>CAYOQS010000019.1:0-3174 GCA_964406185.1 uncultured Methanosarcinales archaeon | reverse complement strand
TCAGGGTTTTTATGTGGGGTGATTTTTATGAAGGGGTTTAGGCAGGTTATTGTAGTTTTTTTTGTTGCAGTATTGTCTCTGGTCATCACTGGCTGCGGTCAGAGGATGCAGTGCCCTTCTCCTAACGTGATGATAGGTGATACTTGCTGTCTTGATTCTGACGGCGACGGAGTCTGCGACACGTGGGAGGATGATGATGATGAGGAGTTAGAGGTCGTCCCTGTGGAGCCCGCTGTTGAGGTGGGGCAGGAGCAGGAGACAGATGATTATAGGGAATTCGCCCAGATCTTTGCTGATACTTGGGACAGGAAGAGCTATAACGCGCTCCGCAATCTTTTCGTGGATGACGTCAAGATGAGGCTGTCAGGGAATGAGTTCAACTTCCTTGCGAGGAAGGTTGACGCTTCGATGGGCATCACTGGCATCTCTCTGGAGAGCATGGACGGCGACACTGCTGTGTATGTGGTGGATGTTGGAGGCAAGGAGACCCATGTATCTGCTGACATCGATGAGGCTGATGATGGTTTGAGGCATGACGCTTTCTTCTTCTTCAACAACCTGAGCGCTGATGCTGCGTGCGGGGATGATGGTGAGTGCTACTATTCGTTCGCGAAGATATCAGGTGACAGGAACTATTGCGAGGATGCGGGCGATTTCAAGGTCAAGTGCCTGCAGGAGTTCGGCATGGCTGAGAGCCTGGTCGAGAAGATTGACGAGTGCCTTGAGATAACCGAGATGTACAGCAGGTCTGACTGTCTCACTGAACTTGCGGTGAAGGAGAATGATATCGAGCCTTGCTGGCAGGCTACTTTCGACAAGCAGAGGTATGAGTGCATGGGCGAGGTTGCTGCTGCGAGGAAGGATGTTGAGCTCTGCACCGAGTTTGTCTCTTCAAGGAGCTATCCTGGCACGAGACTGCAGCACACGTATTGTGTCATGGGGTATGTGCGTGAGACTGCTGATACCGACGCGTGCGCTGAGATAGACCGAGGGGATGATGTCATGCTTGGCGCGATGCAGGAGAGCTGCTACAAGCTGAACTTCCCGTGATGTATCTGCCAGAATTTTTTTGCTTTTTTTTGCTTTTTTTTCCGGTTTTTTTTGGTTTTTTTTTCTTTTTTTCTCTGTTTTTTTTTGTGTGTCTTTCCAGTCCTGGCTAGTTCGCCTTTCTCGGGTCAGAGACTGATATCGTGTACTTTGTCAGTACGCTTTCGTCTTCTAGAAGGTCTGCGAGTTCTATGAGGATTTCTATCTTGTTGAAGGGCAGGCTGTCGCTCTTTTCCCTGAGCGCATGCAGCACTGATGCGTTCTGTTTGAAGTTCTTTGATAGGTTCAGCATTAGCCCGGGTATCTCTGGCGATATCCTTGCTCCGGTGGATGCTGCTCTCATGTATGCTGACACTCCTGCTGCTGCGTAGTATGCGAGAGGCTGCCTGACTGATTCATATTCTGACAGCTTGCAGAACTTGCCTTTGGTCTCTCTCTTTGCCCTTTCGTTGGCTTCCTTGACCACTCCTGGAGGTATGTCTCTGCGTATTGTCGATAATGATTCTGTCCAGTAGCCTACTGATACCAGCAGTGTGTCGCCTATGCTTTTGAACCTCAGGTATTTTGCCTGCGGCGTGTATGTGGGGTTCTCGATCGCGTCTTTCAGCTGAAGCACGAACGCTTCTGTCTTCATGCCGTGCACGGATGGGGAGAATGGGCTTTCCTCCCAGTCAACGTATCTTGTCATCAGGGAGGACAGGTACGCGTGGGTCTGCGGTTCGAGCACTCCTTTGCGTCGCATTACTTCGTACAGCGCTTCGGATATCGCTGGTTCTGCGTCCTTTATCCCTTCTATCTCTTCAAGCGTCATCTTTTTCCCTTATCCTCAGAACTCATTGGGGTCGTACCCAAGCCTTCTCGCCGCTTCACGTGGGCTTATGTTCCTCCTGAACATGAGCGAGTACACTTCCCTGTTCATCTTCTTCTGCATGTCGTGGAATGTTTTGTGTGGGTTGCCGCCGTCCATGGCTTGTGTTGGTTGTCTTTGCATTTCTGGCCTGCTTTGCCTCTTCAGGAGGTCTTCGAGCTTTCCGGCTGTCTCATCATCGAACCAGTGCGCGTATTCCCTTACCATCTGTATGACTTCCTGTCTTGCTTCAGGCTGGTATATGTTCCTTTTTTTGCTGATCGGCGGTTTGAGCGGAGCGCCTGTCGGTCCTGGCAGGAAAGACAGCTGGCCCTCTTCAAAAAGATCTTCCTCTACCTTGCCGTCCAGGGTCCTCTCTATCTTTGTCATGTCTGTGTAGAATGTGTTTCCTGTGGGCGCTCTGCGGAGGTGTATCTTGACTCCGTTGTATGCTATGGTAACGTCTTTTCCGCGGCTCTCTATATGGGGGGTTTCCGGATACCTTATGTCTACCATTTGAAGACACCTCTGGTTGCTGTTTTGTCGATCCCTGTCGAAAAAGATAAATATGTTCAACACCTATACCGTATATAGTCAGCTATAGTATATAAACTTTTCGATTTTATTGTCACTAGGTAGTGACAAATAAATCGTGTTTTTTACGGCTTCTGCTTATAAAGGTATTTTAGGTATTTAAACAGGTTTCTTTGCGTATTTTCTTCGTTATCCTGCGAAATGTTTATATAGAATGATAGCTTATAATACTTGAATTCAGCACTTTGGGGGAAAATTTGTACAGGGTTTGCTGGAACAACACAGATTACTAAAAAATGGGTGGACCTCAAGAGATATGCTATTGAGATGATGCAGGAACACGGGGGTAATGGAAAAATGACAGGCGACAACTCGATATTTATTGGTGGTAAGCCCTTCATGAACTACGTCACAGGCGTTGTCATGCAGTTCACTACCAAGAACGCAGAGGAAGTTACGGTGAAGGCGAGGGGTAAGTTCATCTCCCGCGCGGTGGATGTTGCAGAAGTGGCTTCTAAGAGATTCCTTGACGGCACTGTCGAAGTGAAGGACATCAAGATCGACTCCGAGGAGTTTGAGAACAAGGAAGGAAAGCAGGTCAGGGTATCGACCATAGAGATCATGCTCAGAAGGAAGTAATTGTTTATGCACAAAAACTTCGCCAGAAGTTTTTGGGTTGGGGTTCTTTCAGCATCAAAGATGTTGTAAACCTTCAATGCAGAGCTTGAAGTAAACCTTCAATGCAG
>CAYOQS010000018.1:4417-8214 GCA_964406185.1 uncultured Methanosarcinales archaeon | reverse complement strand
TCAAACCATCACCTGTCGAGAGCAATCATCCCCTCAATGGGCTCGCAGGACAGCAGCGGCGCAGCAGCATATAGTCCGCCAGGCACTGGCAGTATTTCAACGTGTCTTGATCATCATGTGGACAGAGCCGGCGAGTGAACATTTAAATAAGAGCCTCTTTCCTCTTTTCCCATGGCAAAGCTGTTCTTCGCACCAGAGGGAAAGAAGCACGGAGACTTCTCATTCGTAGAGAAAGACGGAAAGATATACAACATATTCATAGAGAACGATAAGGATTCCGAAGCGGTCACAGAAGGGGTGAGCCACGGCAACAGCTTCGGGCTTGCAGTCAGCGAGGACGGGCTGGAGTGGAAATACCTCGGCAAGGTAAAATCACCAGGCAGGCCAGGAACATGGAACGACAAGTCACTCTGGGCGATGCACGTGTTCAAGGACGACAAGAGCGACGACTACCTCATGATATACTCAGCAATATCCACAGCAGAAGAGAAAGAGCTCCGCCACCCCACACAGCAGTTCGGAATGGCAAGATCAAAAGACCTCAGGGAATGGCAGGACCTCGACGAAAACCCGGTGATAAAGAACACAGACACAGGAAAGCATTACTACCCAAAGAACATGCACAGGTTCTGCTGGAGAGACGCCAACATCCACAAGTCAGACGGAAACCATGTGGCAATACTCTCAGCGAGCGACATCACAAAGCCGCACGAGCTCAGCGGATGCACAGGACTCCTCAAGACACAGGACTTCACCGAATGGGAGGCGATGCCGCCGCTCTTCTCACCAGGCAGGTACAGGGAGATAGAGACTCCACACCTCTACAAGATAGAAGGCAGGTGGTGGCTCATCTACGGCGAGAACGCGCACAGCATGGCCATGAGGTTTGCGGTATCCGACGAGAAGTTCGGCAGCTACACAGAACCTGAGCTCAACGTGTTCACGCCCGCGCAATGCTACGCAGGAATAATATTCCCCTGGAAAGGCAAGCACTACTTCTACCACTGGATCATGGACAAGGTGAAAGGCAAGAACGAAAGATACCTCTCCCCCCCGACAGAAGTGGACGTCACGACAGGCAACCTCCTGCTCAAGAAGCACGCACAGCTTGACACCCACTATAAACAAGTCCCGGGAGACAACCTGCTTCAGGAGATAAAAGACGCGGAAGAGCAGCGTGCAGTTTATCGCAAGAGCTGCGTGGCAGAGCAGAGGATAATAATAAAGTCAAGGAACGAAGATTACAACAGGCGCGTATTCATCACGAACACGCCGCACGGCATAAGCGTAAGGGACTACGACTTCAACGACAGGTTCAACGAGTCACGCACCACACCCATAAAAGCAGAAGAGATGGAACTCGAGCTGTACTTCGAAGGAAGGTTCCTGGAAGTCTACGCCAACGGCTACCTTATCTATAACGCAGTGATGGAATACAAGATAGAAGAACTGGAAAAAATAGAAATCATTACCGGGCAGCGAGCTTGATGTCCACTTCCTGCACGGTCTTCCTGCCAGCGTGCTTGCTGATCCTCGAAGCCTGGGTACCGATATCCTCAGCGATCTCCCTCAGGATGTCTGAAAACGCTACCTTAGCCTCCTCACTTACGCGCTGAGCGCCCGCATTCTTAAGGATCCTTTCAGCGATGGCAAGAGGAATCACATGCTCTCTTGTCTTAGGCATAATCAATCCACCTCCAAAATCATGAAATCTTTAAAAGTGAGCGCACTTAGTATTTAATATTTACGGTTTTTCAGGGCCTAATAGACTGATTTAAGCCTCAGAATGGCTGATTTTGAGATTTTAATCCAGCAGAACGCCTGAAATTCTCTATTGTCCAAAATCAAGCAGAAAAAGGCCTAATCAATCAGGTACTGCTCTTCATACCTGTCAAGAAGCTCGACAAGACCGAACTCCCGCACCATCTCAGAGGCCTTCCTGACATCACCCTGCTCAAAAAAATACTCAGCAGCCTGCATATAAAGCCCCTTGTGCTTTTCAGGATCAGCCTGGCCCATCAATCGCGCACATTCAAGCACCATATCAGGCCTGCCCGCAAGATCATACAACTGCATACCCCTGACAAGAAGCTTCTCAGCAGCAGGCCTTGCACCAGCCCTCAAAGACTCCTTAGCAGCCTTATAGCACGCTTCAGCCTTCTCAGCAGGGCCGATGCTCCAGTCAGTCTCATCTATGTTGAACTCCCTTACCATCAGAACACCACACATCTTTAGCCTAAAGAAAGATATAAACCTTTCCTTACCGAAACGTAACACTTAAAAATCATAAAAACATAATATACACTGCAGGAGGTGGCTTAATGTACGAGCTGAAGAACATGGCCTACCTCCAATCAGTCGAGAAAGCATACAGACAACCTCTTCTACGACGCATGGTCAACGCCATCAAACCCGGCGAGACGACAAGGATATGGGGAGCGAAGACATTCTCACGACAGGACAACTGAATGGAGGAGGCAAGAGGTGTTGAACCTGGAAGTTAGCGTGAGCTGTGTTCTCCAAACATATCTGTATATCTGCAATACTGCCAGAGCGCGAGCAGGACGGCAGCGGCGCAGCAGCATATAAAGTCCACCCAGGCAAAGTACCAGCATAATCGCCACGCCGCAGCGTCGCGAGCAAGCAATACTATCAACAAAGCATCAAACCATCACCTGTCGAGACCAACCATACCCTCAATATGCTCGCAGGACTGCAGCGGCGCAGCAGCATATAAAGTCCACCCAGGAACTGGCAGTATCGCAGCTTGTCCTGACCATCCTGGGCAGAGCCCAATCTTCAAAAGATTTATAAACAGAAGATGGTGGTGTGTGTTGTGAAAAAGGGGTGGAAGTAGTCATAAAAGAGTTTATAGTGCAATTCCTGACAGATCCAGCATACCTATTCTGGAGAAGGATCTTCTCAATATTCCTCATAGTCATCGCCACTTTCTTCCTCGCCTGGCTGATAAACAATGTCATGAGACGGGCATTCAAAAGGATAATCCAGAGAAAACAGGAACACCCTGAACTGCACTACGACACAACAAAATTCGTGGTCATGAGACGGCTCGTCCAGGTCATGGTCTACCTTATAGGCTTCGCAGCCATAGTCTACGCAATACCCGAATTCAGAGCGTTATCATACTCGATCCTCGTAGGCGCAGGAGTCGCAGCGGTCATAGTCGGCTTTGCAGCGCAGAAAGCCTTCGCCAACATCATGTCAGGCATATTCCTCGCGGTAAGCGAACCCATAAGGGTCGGAGACAGGGTCACCATCAACAAACACTACGGCATAATAGAAGACATAACACTCAGGCACACAGTCATAAACACATGGGACAACAACCGCGTCATAATACCCAACTCCATAATGAACGAGACAGAGATAACCAACCACAGCATAATAGACCAGAAAGTCGTGCAGACACTCGACCTCGGCATCAGCTACGACTCAGACATAGACAAGGCAAAAAAGATAGTCATAGAAGAGATACGCAACCATCCCAACTTCATAACAAAATACTCAGACAGCCAATACGTCAACCCGGAGACAGCAGTGTCAGTCAGGGTCGTGGAGCACTCGGACTTCGCACTCCGGCTGAGAGCATACTTCTGGGTCCATGACAAGCTCGCCGGATTCGTCATGGAAAAAGAGCTTCTCGAACTCGTCAAGAAAAGATTCGACAAGGAAGGAATAGAGATACCCTTCCCGTACAGGACCATAGTCTACAAGACAGACCTCGAAGAGAAAAAAAGAGCCAAGAAGAAAGGGAAGACAGCAAAAAGGAAGACAGC
>CAYOQS010000018.1:0-4317 GCA_964406185.1 uncultured Methanosarcinales archaeon | reverse complement strand
AAGAAAAAGAAGTAAAACTGTTTCTAAATCAGCGTCGCAAGATGCTGGAACAAGGTATTGCTTTGGCACTCCTGACGCAGCCCCGCGCTGCTAATGATACATTGCCGGCAGAGTTGCAAGAACCGATGCAAGAGGCAGAAGCCTGATCCAGTATCCCTGGATAAGATGCAGGTTTCAGATGTCATTACCTGAGGACACGCAAAGAGCGGCGGCGCTGCTTATAGCAGAGTGGCAAGATGCTGGAACGCAGCCATTATGCCGTTCCACTTCACGGCAAGACCCACCAGTCCGAGAACGAAGATGACCAGAAACAGGACAACGCCCTCCAGCAGCCACGCGAGGAACGCACGGATCACACCCATGCGGAACGCGGCCATGTACAGGATTATCAGCACGAAAGCGACCACTATCGGACCGATCACTCCGAAAGCAATGCTCAGAAGGACGGTTATGATGACCGCGGCGACCTTGATGACAAGCGCCTTCATCACAGACACCCTGCCGCCGAGCAGCTTCACGATGAAGTAAAGCGGGAAGATCCCCAGCAGAAATATCAACCCCAACAGCCACAGCAGTCCCCAAACATCCATATCATACAACCCCCACAACAAAAAAGTAGGCAAGCACGATATTTAAATGTTTGGTAAGATGTATTTACAGAAGCAGCACTTACTTAACACTCATCAGTAACCCCTGAAGATACTGTGCAGCTCTTGCGCATTCTTGACACCAGACAGGTCAAACTTCCTCCGGGAGATGAAGAACGGGTGATTGATGTCCTTCCCGAGGCCCCCATGAGCGCCGACATGCTCAGTGAAAGACACAGCCACGCCATCCTTGAGCCTGCCGAAAATGACAAGGTCGCCGATGAACCTGAACCTGTCATACTTCCTGACCTGCTCCACTATAATGTCAGGGTCGCCATAATCCTTCAGGAAATCCCTGCCCTTCTTCTTCACACCATCACGGCTGATCCTGACGCTGCCCCTGCTGTTCAGCAAAAGGACATCACCGCCCCTTCGCACCATGACAAAACCTATATACCTGTTCCTCACCAGCTTATCCACCAGCTTAGGATACTTCCTGTCGATCGCCTTAAGGTCCATCCTCTCCTTCGACACGTTGAAATACACATTGGCCAGGGAGCACGAGTCAAGCACGAAGATCTTCTCCTTGTCATCCCAGACAAACCTGTACCTCTTAGGCCTGAGCACCCTCAGCATCCCCCTGGTGAAGACCCTTCCGCTCCACCGCAAAGGGGTCGAGACATACTTCAGGAACCCAAGCATCTTCCTAAGCACCACACCCATCATCGTCAGTCGACCCTCGTGGGCAGAAGTCAGACCGAAGCTCTCCACACGCGCGCACTTCTCGATGAACTTGGCAAGTGTCATGCCCTGCACAGCACGGAAAGGCACGGCCTCAACCTGGCCGTGGTCAGACATGATGAAGACGTCATAGCTGTCATCCCTGATCCTCTTCATTATCCTCTTTATCCTCCTGTCGGCAGCGCGGACCATGAAATAAGCAGACGCGGAGTTAGGACCGCGAAGATGGGCGATGTCATCATAGTTCATGTAGTTCATGTATATCTTAGGCACGCCCCTCTTGATATCAAGGATGACCCCTATAGTGATGATCTCGGCCAGGATCACGTTCATAAGCACCCTCCTGAAAGGCAGGCGGAAACCAAAGATCGCCTTCCTCTTGCTGAAAAGGCTGCGGACAGGATACGTGACAACCTCTCCCGCCTCTATAAGCAGCTCTGCAAGAGAATAGTATATCACGCGAAACAGTGATGCAGGATGGAGAAAAAGGAAAAGCCAAAGGCTGCTCTCCTTGACACGCCTGAAATGCTTGTTCCTGGTCATGGTGCTCATGGTCAGGATGGACCTCTCAGCGCCGCCTGAAAAATGGTTCGAGTATGAAGAGCCACCCTCGAGTATTCCTTTTGACTTCCGGAAGAAACGGTCCTCAAGATACTTCACATGATTGGGGTTGCCGAAACTGAACTGCCTCTTGCTCTTCTTGTCAACAAAACGGAAGCCGGGAATCATGCTGTTCTTACCATACATGATGCCCGCCTGAATAGCAGGGGTCGTCGAAGGAATTCCACAATTATACTTCTGAAAGTTATAACCCTCCTTCTCTATCAGTGACTTGATGAACCTGCAGGAGCCCCCGTCCAGGAACCTCTTAAGGATAGAATAAGGCAGGGAATCCACCTGGATTATCAGGAACTTCCTCTTCCTCTTCGGCCTGACAAACTCAAGGTCAAGCATACGCATGACCGACTCGTAACGCTTGTCATCAAGACTCGACTCCTTGTCCTTCAACATACGAAAATCACTTCTTGATCTTTCCTTTCTGCCAGTCCTGCAGCAAGATGCGCGCGGCGGCGTTCAGGTCAGCGACACCGCCCTTCCTGAGCCTGTTCAGCCTGAAAGCGATCCGCTCAAGCACGACCTCAGGGTCGTCGTCACCCTCCACACCATAATACCCGGTCACCTGCTCAGGGAACTGCTCGATAAGGCCCATCGCAGCACCTTCAGGATCCTTGATGTTACCGAAAGTCCTGGCAGAGATGGCCGCGTGCTTCTTCTCATCCTTCTCCCTGTAAGGGAACACACCAGGCGTGTCCACAAGATACATCCGCTTGCTCACCCTGATAAGCTGAACTCCCCGGGTATGGCCAGAGACAGGAGCGGTAGAAGCAGAAGACCTTCCTTTCAAAGCATTTATTACACTTGACTTGCCTGTGTTGGGATAGCCGAGCACACCCACCTTGAAAACATCCCTTTTCGCCCGCTTCATTATCTCCTGGCGCAGGAAGCCGGTACCGAGACGCTTCGTGGCAGACATGAACACGCACGGCCTCAGCTCGCGCTTATACCTCTCAAGCTGAGACTTCTCAACCATGTCACACTTGTTGATGACATAAATGAGCTCTTTCCCTGCTTTCTTCACCTTATCCTCTATCTCCATGTTGCGCGACTCCTCCACCATCCGCGCGTCAAGCACTTCCAGCAGTATATCAGACTCCCTTATGACGTCATTCACGATCCTCCAATAGTTAGCCATGCGAAGTACGATATGAAGAGGTTTTATAAAGGTTTGCGCTGTCATGCACGCTGAGATGGACTACACACAACTCGTGAAGCCGCCCACAAGCAAGGCACTGAAGAGCGGCAGGATCAAGCTCGCACCAGGCGAAGAGGTCGGGGAGCACGTCACCGAAAAAAGGGAAGAGATGCTCATAGTCCTGAAAGGAAAAGCGACATTGGTGACAGAAGGAAAATCCATGGTCATTGAAGAAGGCAGGACACGTTACATAAGCGAAGGGAAAAAGCACAATGTAAAGAACGATACTGACAGCGTGCTCGAATACGTCTATGTCGTAAGCCTGTTCAGCTGAAACTCCCTGCTTATCATCTTTACCAGCTCTTTTTCATCCTCTGCATCTGCGATAAGCTTCCTCTTCTTCGCGGCGGCCTTAGCGCCGGTGCAGAACCACATAGAGTGCTGCTTGAGCTCTGAGAACCTCTTTGTTTTCTGGACCCTGTCATAGAGCTTTATGAACTCCAGCAGAAGCTGCCCTTTCTGCCTCGTGGTCTGGTCAGGGAGCTTTCTGCCATCTTTCAGGAGCGCCTCGCATCTCTTGAACAGATAAGGATTGCCGATCGCACCCCTTCCTATCATCACACCGTCGCAGCCAGTGGTGTCGAGCATACGCTTAGCGTCATCAGCAGACCACACATCACCATTGCCTATAACAGGGATCCCGACCTTTTCTTTCACCTGCTTTATCGACTCCCAATTTGCCTTGCCGGAGTAGCGCTGCTTTGTCGTGCGCCCGTGCACAGCTATCGCTGCAGCGCCGGCATCCTCAACAATTTTTGCAGCAGTGTTCTGGTTCAGGTGCTGGGAATCCCAGCCGATCCTGATCTTGGCTGTGACCGGAAGGCTGGTCGCGCCTGCAACCGCTTCTATCATCCTCGTCATCTGCTCAGGATGCTTCGAGAAGTAAGCGCCCATCTTCTGCCCCAGGATATCATTGTCAGGACAGCCGAAGTTCAGGTCTATCATGTCAGCGTACGGCTCCACATACTGGAGTGATTCAACCATCACCTTCGGGTCGCGGCCTATGAGCTGGACAGCCAGCGGCCGCTCCTCTTCAAGGAAGTCGATCCAGATGTCGCGGTTCTTCTCACCCTTCACCAGTCCCATGCTGTGGATCATCGGAGAGTACACAAGACCCGCGCCCATCCGCCTGCACATCAGGCGGAACGCGGTGCAGTTCACGCCCAGCAGAGGAGC
>CAYOQS010000017.1:0-12430 GCA_964406185.1 uncultured Methanosarcinales archaeon | reverse complement strand
CACCCCAAAATGCTTACGCATTTTGAGGGTCCTAAAATCCGTCTGTCAAAACGAGAGCCACGTCATACCCCAACCTTTAGGTTGGGGTGTGGCACTCGTGACGGATTTTTATGATTTTGATGTCATTCACTCGGGCCTTCCGTAGTAGTATATGTCCATGCTTTCCATGTAGTCTGTCGGCACGAAGGTCCTCTTCACCTCTCCGAGGTCTTCCCTTGGAGCGACATATTTCTCGTAGACTTTGAGTGTCATCGATTTGCTCTCGTTGATTTTCGCGAACCTTATGCCGAGCGACTGGTTGAGCACATATTTCTCTCCCGGGTCTAGTTCGGGTATTGTGTATTCTTTCTTGACTCTTGTCTCGTACTCGTTGAGTCTCGCTCCTTCAAAGAACAGCTCTACGATGGCATTGAGCTTCTTCTGGCTCGGGTTGCGGACCGTGATGACCATGTAGTCCATCATGCCTTTGTCTCTTGACGTCCTGAACGCGGACATCTTGTGTAGTGTCAGGTAGTCCCTTGACTCTCCGGGCCGCATATCCTGCTTGCCTTCGACAAGGCCTGTCGGTATGGGTGCTGGTTCAGGCATCTCGACCTGCTGTATCTGCGGCTCTTCCCGCTCTTCAGCATCTTCCAACTCGTCTTCTACCATCTCTGCCTGCTCTTCTATCTCCTCTTCAGCTTCTTCTGCGAGTGTCTCTTCTTCGTAGTCGCATATCTCGTTATGGTTCTCGTCGAGGCAGCATTTGTTGCCGATTATCTTGTTCGGTGGGTAGCATGTCGGTGCTTCGCATCCTGCCACCATCATTATCAGAATACAGATGATTATACTTATTGCAGCTTTCATGTTTCTGTCCCCCACATTTTTTTTCCTTTAGAGAAGCTCACACCGGAGTAGTCCGGCTCTATATTTATACTTTTGTGTATTTGAGAAGGATAGACGCCGCGGGAGGGACTTCCAAAACCCAAGCGAGTGCTCGAGACTTTTTGAACCCTCGTGCCCCGGAGGACATCGGATCATCGCAGGCATCGCACGTATCTTATCTGTTCTGCAACGCCGATAGCAATCCGACGCAATGGCCAGGCTATGCGACCGCGGCGTATATTTTATGTTGTCCAGAGAAATGGTTTATTTAAATGCTTTGTGATTTAGGATGCGATCCGGCGCTACAAAAATATTGTAAGAATTGATTCAGCAGAGCAGGGTCTGTCCTGTCTCTGGTATGATTATTGTCTTGGTGCCTGGCAGGAATATTATGTCTTCTTCCTTGCCGCTTCTCTTTCTCAGGCTGTGATAGTTTTCGTGCAGGCTTGTGCCGGGAAAGTGGTGGAACCTGTTGAAATATTCTCCAAGACCTGCCACGCTTACGCTTACTGCTTCATCCCAGTCTGTTTGGGCTTGTGGGCACAGTTCCTGTATGTTGATTTTGTGTCTTTCAAGCTCTTCTACGAATCCCATGATGCTTTTCAAGGCGGATGTGACTTCTTCTGTGGGTGCGTATATCATCCCCCATTCTTCGTCATGTCTTGTTGTCAGGGTGTCCAGGTAATTGCGAGGTCTGTATTCTGTATTATGTTGTTCAAGAAAGTTCACGCGGGCCATGTATTGCTTTTCAGGCACTTCTATTCCTGACTGGTCGATTAGATCTATTTTATTGCCGTTTTCAAGGATATAGGTTGCTTTATCCCTTAAACAGATATATAAATCGTGATAAGATGGTTTTTGTGCTTTTTCAGAAGTTTTTTGGCGTTCTATTATTAAGGATAGCATTATTTGGGCGTCAAGATCGAGACCTGTTTTTAATTGGTCTTTTTCTCTTCTGAAATTTTCAATCAGCATTTCTATTGCATCTTCTGCGGACAGTTTGATGACCCCCAAGATGCTTAAAAAGTTACCACTAATAAGTTATAAATGTTTTGTTTTATTTATAAAAGAAAAATAAAAAATACAAAGAAAATCAGCTATGCGCCCCCATCCTTGCGTGGTCTTTCAGATCCCTGCAGGGGTTTAGGTATAGGTGGGCTATATCGTTGAGTACTTCATCCCTTACTCCAGGATGTGTGCCTTCTTTGAATACCCTGAATATCCTTTCAAGCTCTGTGTCTATGTTTTTCTCAAAATACTCGAACATCTTCAGCTTCTCGGTCCACCCTTTTGCGCTGAAGTTTCCGCTGTCGCATACAGCCCTGAGTTCCTGCGATAGCGTAAGCGCTTTCTCTGCAGCGAGCATCAGGCCGTTGGGTATGACATTGCCTGAACCTGTAGAGGCCTTGAGTACTCCTACTGCCTCCTCTATGTCTGGTATTATCGTCTTCTTCAGGTCTTTTGAACATTCTTTCCTGTTCGGCTCGTTCATCTGAAGATTATGGTTTGCGATATATGCCAGAAGCCTGTTGTACGTGTGGGTTATCAGGAAGACATAGCTGAAGTACGCTTCTGCAGCGTCTTTGTTGGCCTGCATGATCATGCGTTTTGCTTTCCCTTTTTTTGGCAGTTTAAGGTCTCTTCGTCCTACCATGTTCTGCACCTCGTTTTGTTGTTTGTGATGATCGTTATGGGTTTCTCGATGGGAGCTTTTTTTATAAACTTTTGCTTTTTACTCTGTTTGCTCTGTTTGTTTTCTCTTGCTGAAACCACCACAACCTTTAAATAGAGCCCTCTTTTCCTTAAAAGACAATATAGCGGGGTGGGGCAGTCAGGAGTGCCCGAAGGGCTCATAACGCAGGTATTGCGCGAGAGACCCTTAGGTCGATGGTTCAAATCCATCCCCCGCTATTTTCTGAAGATTTGGTTCAGGTATTGAAAATGAAAAGGAGTGTTTCTTTCGCGACGGTCATTTTTCTCTTCATTCTTTCCTCCCCCGCTCTTGCATTGTGGTACTTTGATGCCGAGAGCGTGACGATCGATCTCGATATCAGCTCAAGTATCGATATAGACAGGCCGCCGGGCTCTTCGCTTGATTACGTGACAGCGAATGTCAGTTTCGTCCCTATGGGCGTCCAGCCACAGTCGATAGTGAGCATATCTGCTGATCCTGAGCCGCATGACATAGACGGCAGCACTTACATCTTTAGGTGGGACTCGCCTGTGCCTCCGGATCCGAGCTACAGCATCGACGCGAGGGTGCGGGTCGACAACACTTTTCATGACGTGAGGAAGATAGCTTTCCCTTATGACGGTTTCTCTGATGATGTCGCGCGTTACACGTTGCCTGGTGAGAATGTCGATTCAGACCATCACATGGTGGTCGAGAAGGCGTCCGAGCTTGCCGCGGGTGAGGATGATTATTATTCTGTTGTGTTTAGGATGGCTGACTGGGTGAAGGAGAATGTGGAGTATGACCTCAGCACAGCCAATATCAAGGCGTCGAGAAAGGCGAGCTGGGTTCTTGCGCGAAAGGATGGTGTCTGTGACGAGATCACCACGCTCTTCATGGCACTGCTTCGCGCGGTGGGCATACCCTCAAGGTTCGTGTCAGGCATAGCCTATACTGAGTCTCCTGATTTTCCTGAGAACTGGGGCGCGCACGGCTGGGCAGAGGTCTACTTTCCTGGTTCGGGTTGGGTGCCTTTCGACGTGACTTACGGGCAGTACGGTGATGTGGACCCTACTCACATAAAGTTGAAGGAGTCTTTCGACAGCGCGGAGCCTGACACGCGGTATGAGTGGCTCGGCCGTGATGTCAAGGTGGTCGCGAGCCCTATAAGCGTGAGCGCGGACCTTGTGCGGCATGTCGGGTTCGTGCCTGACCATATCGATATCAGCGTTGACATGCTGCAGGATGAGGTGGGCATCGGCTCTTATAATCTTGTCGAGGCGACGGTGACCAACCGTAAGGACAGCTATGTCTCTGACTTTCTTTTCCTGGCGCGCATAAATGAGCTTGAGGTGGTCGGCAACAACTATCAGGCGATAATGCTCGGTCCCGGAGAGACCAGTACATTCTACTGGGTCGTCAAGGTGATAGGCTCCCTGGACTCGCATTACACTTACACTTTCCCTATGACTGTGGCGAACCTTCGCAACACTTCTGCGGATTCCGCTTTTTATGTCATTCCCGGTGCGACGGTCTTCTCGAGGGAGGACATGGAGCGGGTTGTTGACGCCGCGATGAAGGAGAGGGAGAAGGTCTTCTCGAAGAGGCTGGAGGTGAACTGTTCCCGGCTTAAGGAGACATACTACACTTATGATGATCCTGATGTGGAGTGTAACGTGAAGAACACAGGAAATTTCCCTTTCAAGTCCCTGGTCTTCTGCTTTGAGGATGAGTGCCGCACCGCAGACCTTCTGATCTCGCAGGAGAAGGTTTTCTCTTACACGCTTCACGGCCCTGATGCCGGCATAAATAAGGTCGGCCTCTCGATAGAGGGTGATGAGGTATCCAAGACAGTTTTCTATGACGTTGACGTGCTCGACGAGCCGGACGTATCGGTAGATGACATCGAATACCCTCCACAGCTCGGGTTTGCGCAGCCTTACACGGTCGCTTTCAGCCTGAAGAAGGATTCTTCATCTGTGCCGCAGGAAGTTCTGCTTGAGTTTGACGCGGCAGGTATCCATAAGGAGGTGGATGTGGGTGAGATGAAGACTGACAAGAAGTTTCTGTTCAATCTTGACAGCGGGGACCTTTCCACCAAGCCGAACATATTCACGATCGCCGTCGCGTATGAGGACCTTAACGGCAAGGTATATACAGAGGTTGAGGAGTTCAGCATATCGCTTGTCAACGTGACTTTCAGCCAGCGCGTGGTCATATGGGTGCACGACCTTGACCGTTGGTTGCGAAACCTATTTAAGTGAACTGGTGAGATGTATTGCCATGCGAAGTGAGTCGATATCAAGAGAGCTTATCATGATAGTTTCATTTTTCATCACAGCAGTCATGCTGCTGGGCTGTGCTGGCATGTCTCCTTCACGGTCAGATAAGCAGGATCGGGAGACAGGTCCTTCAGATGAGGAGCTGGAACATGTCATGTATTGTGAGGAGGACTCTGACTGTGTCTGCGGCGGAGTAGATCCTTACACAGGGAAGTGTTTCATGGGAAATGTAAGATATTATGACAGGTATGTGGACAAGGAGCGTTCATGCCCTGACTTCTGCACCGGCGTGGACGGCAGCCTTGTCATGCGGTGCATAGACGATGAGTGCATCCAGATGTATGGCTGTTTCAGCGACGCGGACTGTGGTGGCGGCAGATGCGTCGATAATAAGTGTGTGGGCTGAGGCCGGATTGATGATTATTTATTCGCTATAAGAGGTTTTTATGATGGCTAAAGATGTGAAAGATGTGAAAGATGTGAAAGATGTTAAAGACGCGAAAGATGTGAAAGATGTTGTCGAGGTCGACCGTGTAGTGCCTGACACTTCTGTCATAATAGAGGGTCTTCTTTCAAAGAAGATTGAGGAGAAGGAGGTGATCGCAGGCCAGGTCTTGATCCACGAGGCGGTTCTTGCCGAGCTTGAGCACCAGGCTAACCAGAACAAGTCTATAGGATTTCTTGGTATAGAGGAGATAGAGAGGCTCAAGCAGCTCTCTGAGGAGGGGGGTTTTGAGTTCGTGTTTGCTGGAAAGCGGCCTTCTGCAAAGGAGATCGAGTTTGCCCGTCTGGGTGAGATTGACGCGCTCATACGTGAGCTGGCTTATGAGAATGACGCTACACTGATAACGACTGATAAGGTCCAGGCGAGGATAGGCAGGGCCAAAGGGGTCAGTGTTGTACTCCTTGACGTCAGCATCATCAAGAAGACTCTCACTCTCGAGTCTTTTTTCGACGAGACGACTATGAGCGTGCACCTGCGTGAGAATGTCCAGCCTTATGCCAAGAAGGGCATGCCTGGCAAATGGGATTTTGTGCAGGTGAGGAAGAAGCCTCTTACCCGTGAGGAGGTGCGCAGCATATCTGATGAGATCGTCGAGGAGGCTGGCGTGCGCAAGGACTGCTTTATAGAGATCGAGCGTCCGGGCTCTACGATCGTGCAGTTCGAGAACTATAGGATAGTCATCACGCGCCCGCCTTTCAGCGATGGCTGGGAGATAACAGCTGTCCGTCCTGTGAAGAAGCTGGACCTTTCTGACTACGATCTTCCTGACAAGGTCATGGACCGTATCTCGATGCAGGCAGAGGGCATACTCATCGCTGGCGCTCCGGGCCATGGAAAGACTACTTTCGCCCAGGCCCTGGCTGAGTTCTATTCTCTGCAGGACAGGATAGTCAAGACTGTCGAGGCGCCGAGGGACCTTCAGCTTCCTGATACTGTGACGCAGTACGCGATATCCCATGGGACTCCACAGGAGATCCATGACATCCTGCTGCTTTCAAGGCCTGATTACACCATATTCGACGAGATGCGGAACACTGATGACTTCCGTCTTTTTGCTGATATGAGGTTGAGCGGTGTAGGTATGATCGGCGTGATGCACGCGACGAACGCCATCGACGCCATCCAGCGTTTCATCGGCAGGATAGAGCTGGGGACCATACCGCAGGTCGTCGACACGGTGCTTTTCGTGCGGAACGGTACCATCGCCAAGATATTCAGCGTGCGCATGGAGGTCAAGGTGCCTTCAGGCATGACCGAGGCGGACCTTGCAAGGCCGATCGTGACAGTCTATGATTTCCAGTCCAACAAGCTTGAGTTCGAGATATACTCTTACGGTGAGGAGACTGTCGTCGTGCCTGTGCAGGAATCTTCTTCACAGTCGCCATTGCATGAGCTTGCCAAGGATAAGGTTGAGAGTATGTTCTACAGGTATTCTGACTCTGTTGATGTAGAGTTCACCTCTGACCGTTCTGTCACTGTGCGTGTGCCTGAGGGGAGCATCGCTTCGATCATCGGCAAGCAGGGAAGTAATATTGAGAAGCTGCAGAAGCAGCTGGGCATGCACATCAATGTGGAGCCGATGGAAGGAGGGTCAGGTCGTGGTTCCGGCCCGGGTTCCGGTTCTGGTTCTGGTGCGAAGCTGCCTTCCGGTGAGCTCGTGCCTTTCGAGATCAATGTCAAGAGGAAGTCATTGGAGCTTTACGTGGACGCAAACTATGCCAGTTCCGATCTTGACCTGTACATAGGTGATGAGTTCATCGTCGAGCTTCACGTGGGCAAGAAGGCGATGGTCAAGATAAAGAAGGACAACAATATCGGCAAGGCCCTGACCCGGGCGTTGAAGCATAAGGAAAGCATCAAGATATATGCGTGATTCTCTGTCTTTTCGTTTATTTCTTTTTTTTGTTCCTGTCGTCTTTTGACGCAAAGCTTATAAACAAAAACCATATGGGGTATGGCATCATGTTGGATATCAAGTTCATACGGGAGAACCCTGATAAGGTAAAGGAGAACATGAAGAAGAAGTTCGTGGAGGACGTTGATATAGTTGACGCTCTGCTTGGGAAGGATGAGGAGTACCGCAACCTTCTGCAGGAGGTGGAGAAGCTCCGCCACGAGAGGAATGAGATAACTTCCAGGATCAACGAGACAAAAAAGTCCGGCGGCGACATCACAGAGCTTCTTGCCAGGGCAAAGGACATTCCTGACAGGATAAAGGATTCTGAAGAGCAGATGAAGGTCCTGAAGCAGGAGCTGGATAGCCTGCTGAGCAGGATACCTAACATGATGCATGACTCGGTGCCGCAGGGCAGGGATGAGTCTGAGAACGTGGAGCTCAAGAGGTGGGGTGAGCCGAGGAAGTTTGGCTTCCCTGTTAAGAACCATGTTGAGCTCTGCGAGAAGCTTGGTATTGCTGACTTTGACGCGTCTGCTAAGACGTCAGGAAATGGTTTCTATTTCCTGAAGGGTGATCTTGCCCTGCTGAACCAGGCGCTTATCCGCTTCGCGATCGACCACATGCTGCAGAAGGGCTTCCAGTACATTGAGCCGCCTTTGATGATACACGAGAACATCCTCTCTGCTGCTATGGACCTTGAGGGGTTCAGGCAGTCTATCTACAAGACGGATGAGGATGACCTGTGCCTGATCGGCACGAGCGAGCATGCCCTTCTGGGGATCCATTCTGACGAGGCTATTGCTGAGAACAGCCTGCCGAAGAGGTACTTCGCATACTCGATGTGTTTCAGGAAGGAGATAGGCTCGCACGGGATAAACGAGAAGGGATTGTGGCGCACGCATCAGTTCAACAAGGTGGAGCAGTTCGTGTTCTGCAGGCCTGAGGACTCTTACAGGTACTATGATGAGATGCTTAAGATCTCTGAGGAGATGATGCAGGCTTTGGGCCTTCCTTACCGCGTGCTTGAGATGTGCTCTGGTGACCTTTCCTTGTGGAAGGCGAAGTCTGCTGACATTGAGGTGTGGCGCCCGACTACAGAGGATTATGGTGAGGTCATGTCCCTTTCTAACTGCACTGACTTCCAGGCCAGGGATCTTGGCATCCGCGTCATCAAGAATGACGGCACCAGGGAGGTTCTGCACACCCTGAACAATACGGTGCTTGCCACGTCGAGGATAATGGTGGCGATACTTGAGAATTTCCAGCAGGAGGACGGGTCTGTTGCCTTGCCTGATGTCCTGCGTAAGTACATGAACAATAAGGAGAGCATCAGGCCTTAGTCTTTACAGGATGGCTGAGAAGAAGATTCCCGGACCTGCGTACATAATAATCGGCTCAGCTATGGTGCTGATGTCCGTTTTCATCGATGTTGAGAAGCTTGTCCTTTTCATTCTTGTGGGTGCTGTGTTCATTGTCATCGGTTTCATAAAGATACTGATGAATCTTGAGGAAGGGCGCAAGAGGCGGGATCGCCATGCCAAGCACCCGCATCACCGCACTTCTCACCATCCTTCTCACCACACTTCTGCCAAGCCCGCGAGCAAGGAAGGGAATGAGGGAGATGAAGGCAAGACAGGCGGGGAGAGCAAGGGAGACTCCGATAATTCTCACTCTCCGCATCACTCTCTGAAGCAGACTGCTGCGCATCATGAGCATGCAGCACACAAGCCTGCTTCGCAGGATTATGAGAAGAAGACCACGACCAAGCAGGTGGTGCGCTGCTCCCAATGCGGTGTCAAGCTCCACCATCTCTTCAAGTACTGCCCTAACTGCGGCCAGAAGCTGAAGTGAGACCTGTCCTAAAGGTAAATATTTAAAAAAGCCTTGTTCTTTATGCATGTCATGTCCAAGAAAGACATTGCCAAGAAGAAGGTTGCCAAGCTTGTCAATGATTATCGTAAGGTTATTTCTGAAGGCCGCCTGAAGTCTTATAATGAGGCTGACACGAAGAAGAATTTCATAGAGCCCCTGTTCAAGGCTTTGGGCTGGAAAGTCGATTCTGAGGAAGTGACTGCTGAAGACAGGGCGTCTAAAGGTCGTGTGGACTATGGTTTCAGGATGAATGGTATATTGCAGTTCGTGCTTGAGGCCAAGCCTCTCAAGGCTGACATCAGCAAGAAGGAATATGCCCTCCAGGCCATAGATTACGCTTGGCATAAGGGCTGTACATGGGCTGTCCTGTGTGATTTTGAGAATGTCCGTCTTTTTAATGCCTGGAAGAAGACAGAGCCGCACCATTGCATCTGCCTTAACCTGAACTGCAATAATTATGAGCGCGATTTTGATGACCTCTGGCTCTTGAGCAGGGAGAGCTTTGAGTCCGGCGCTTTCCATGAGTGGGCCAAGAAGTATGCTAAAGGCCCGTCCAAGAGGACTGTGGGTGATCAGCTTCTGGAGGATTTCATAGAGTGGCGTACTTTGCTCAGCAAGGACATCCTGAAGCATGCTGAGAACAAGAAGCTCATAGATGATGAGGAGGACATGGATGAGGCTGTCCAGCGTCTTCTGGACAGGATCGTGTTCATCCGCCACTGCGAGGACCAGAAGTTTGAGGAGCCAGTCCTCAGGCAGACAGTGAATGACTGGAAGGTGCGCTCTGGTAGATCCCTGCAGAACGCTCTTAAGAAGCTTTTTTCCCAGTTCAATGATGATTATGACAGCAGGCTTTTCGAGAGCCATCTATGCGACCAGCTCCGGTTTGATGATAAGATATTGGCTGACATAATAGATGGCACTTATGATGATCCTAAAGAGAACATAAGGTATAATTTCGATTACATCGATGCTGACGTTCTAGGCGGTATTTATGAGAACTATCTCGGTTACATACTGAAGAAGACAGCTAAACGCGCAAAGGTGACAAAAAAGCACGCCCACCGAAAGGAGATGGGAATCTACTATACGCCCACGTATATAGTTGATTATATCGTGATGAACACGCTCGGCAAGCTGCTTGAGAAGACTGCGGTGAAGGACATACCTAAGATAAATGTCCTTGATCCTGCCTGCGGTTCCGGTTCGTTCTTGATAAAGGCTTTTGATGTTCTCTGTGATGCTTACGAGAAGAAGACCGGGAAGCGTGTGACTTATGCGCAGAAGAAGAGCATCCTGACGGATAACATCCATGGTGTCGATCTCGACCCGAAGGCTGTCGAGATAGCCAAGCTTAACCTGTTATTGAAGGCTGCCGAGAAGAAGCGAACCCTTCCTATGCTCGACAACAACATCAAATGCGGCAACTCCCTTATCGATGACAAGAAAGTTGCAGGAGACAAGGCTTTCGTCTGGGAAAAGGAATTCCCCACCATAATGAAGAAAGGCGGCTTTGACGTTGTGATTGGGAATCCTCCTTATGTGAGGCAAGAAGAATTAAAATCTATTAAAGGGTATTTGGCCGAAAACTATTCTGTATTCAATAGTATGGCTGACCTCTTCGTTTATTTCTTTGAGAAAGAAATTCAGATACTTAAAGAAGAAGGTTATTTCGGAATGATTGTTTCAAATAAATGGTTGAAAGCGGGTTATGCTTCTAAACTTAGAGAGTTTCTAAAAAATTATTACTTGGAAAAATTTGTTAACTTTGGAGATTTAAGTATCTTTAAAGGAGCAACAACATATCCTTGTATAACAATACTTAAAAAAAGTAAAATCCCTAATGAGAGAACTGTTGTTTTAGAAGTAACCAAGACTGATTTTACATCACTATATGATTATGAAAAAGATAAAAGTTTCTCGATTGACCAGAAAAATTTTAAAAAGAGTGGTTGGAGTTTTAAAGATGATAATATCACAAAAATACTTAATAAGATACAAAAAACAGGCAAGCCACTTAAAGATTATATTGACAATGAGGTGTATAGGGGTATATTGACCGGATTAACTGAAGCTTTTGTTATTGATGAAGATAAAAAGAAAGAACTGATAAGAAAAGACAAAAATTCACAGAAGATTATTAAACCATTTTTAAGAGGAGAAGAAGCTCGAAGGTATTCTATAAAATTTAAGAACAGATATATTATTTTAGTTAAAAATGGTACGGATATCGATAATTTTCCTGCCATTAAATCTTGGTTAAGCAATTTTAAGAGTAGGCTAGAGAAAAGATGGGATAAGGGGGACAATTGGTATAATTTAAGATCTTGCGATTTTTATAATCTTTTTGAAAAACCTAAAATTATTTATGGTAAAATCACTACGCACCCACGATTCTCTATCGATTTAGAAGGATATTACGTGAACGATTCTAATTTTTTTATTCCTTTTATAGATAAAAAATTACTGGCGATACTTAACTCGAAATTAGGTTGGTTTTTAATTTCGAATAGTTGCACCCAAGTCAGAGGAGGATACCAATTGATATGGAAATATTTTGGGAACGTGGTTGTTGCTAGGAAAAATAATCCTAAGATTGAGGAGCTTGTCGATAAAATAATTTCTCTTAAAAAAGAAGCTGGTGCCCTCGGCTCAAAACAAACCTCTGCCCGCGATAAACTCGAAAAGCAGATTGCCGAGACCGATGCCAAGATCGACCAGCTTGTCTACAAGATATATGGCATAACCAAGAAAGAGCAGAAGATTATTGAGGAAAGTTTAAAATAAGCGCAGTAATTTCTGCCAAATCATGAGCTTTGATAATGTTGTTGAGGGGGTTGTGGGTGTTATTTTTTTGATAATTGCTCTTCCTATATTTATAGCTCTTTTAAACGCAATAAATACTGAACTTCCGACAGAACCGCCTGAACCTGTCGTATTGGTAAATGAGACCTTGATAGAAGAGGCGCAGAATCTTTCCCAACAACTTGAATTATGCCAAAAAAACTTGGAAGAGTTAAATAGCAGTATTGTGACTAAGACTGATTTGCAAGATGTTATGTCAGCAATAGCTCAGATAAATCAGAACGTAATTAACATTTACGAAACAAACAACCAATTTATTAGCGCAAGAATAACTCTTACCATTACATTATCAATAACTCTAACTTTAGTTTTAAGCCTTGGATTACTAACTTTACTAGACGTGACTGTTTTCAAAGCAGAATTATCAAAAGCCTTGTGGAGAGTAATCAAAAAGAGATTTTCAAAAGAAAAGCTTTAATCACATATCAAAGCTTTTCATCCCGAATCTTTCTGCTACTTCTTCGTAGCTGTCG
>CAYOQS010000016.1:0-14497 GCA_964406185.1 uncultured Methanosarcinales archaeon | reverse complement strand
ATGATTGCTCTCGACAGGTGATGGTTTGACACTTTGTTGGACGTATTACCAGCTCGCGACGCTGCGGCGTGGCGATTATACTGATACTCTGCCTGGCTAGCTCTATATGCTGCTGCTACGCCACCGCCGTCGTTGCCAGCATGCGCAGCGGAGCAGGTGGTGCCACCCCCGAAATCTTCCATTTATAAACCTCTCAAAACCACCTTACCAACCCCTATTTCGCGTGGAAAAATATGCCTGTCTAAACCCCTCAGACACACTATTCGCCCAAATATTTATAAGTAAAAGCCCCAGATATTAGTAAAATATCGATACAAGTCACGTCGTGAAGGCTGGTGACACGAATCAGGATTTTCACGACAACACAAATTTTTTTCATTCAAAAATGATAAAACTGCGTACAACTCTTATTCGGACACTACAAGCCTTGACGTGATTTGTCCGACCAGCTACCCTCTGCAGCTTACGAAAACTTTATAAGACAGATTCGTAATCTTCCAACTTAATTAGAATAGACTAGCGACATGCAATGACGACGTGTTAATCGACGACAAGAGCGACAAGGAAGACAAATAGCCTAAACCACAACCTGTAAAGAGGTGAAAGACCTTCTTTACAAGCAAATAAAAAAAACAACCGAAATGACAAATAGCCTTTTCCGTAAACACGGAGGTGTTTAGGTGATGAATGTAAAGAAAGCAATTAAGAAGGTTGTTGCTTTAGGTGTCGGCGTTTCTATGTTAGGTGCGACACTACTTGGAGCAACAGCTAACCCCGCGGACTTGAGTGAGTATCCGTCCCCGTTTGTAAAGGACGGTATGTTCAACGGACTCATGGTCGTGGGTGACGACGCCGCTCCAGCGGATATCATCGGCGTCACAGATATCGCTATGAGCCTGCAGTACAGCTCTACTGTCAAGGAGACCATCCAGGTTTCCGGCGACGCAGGAGTCATGCTCGGCGGCGATTCTGTAAAGATCCAGAGGTCTGGAGACGTTCTCGAGCTGAATGAGTATCTCGGCAACGTCACAGAGACACTTGGATCTTCGGATGCAGAGGCTTTGAAGAGCTTCACAGTGTCCAACGACAAGGGAACTACTGACGTCAATCAGTATCTCAGGTTCGCATGGGACGAACCAACATCAGGCTCTGTAAGCCAGGGATATGTCGAGTACACCACTGACGAAGACGATAATGTCGGTGACTTCCTCCATTTTGAGGATGGCGAGGTCGCCTTCAAGTATCAGATGGAGTTCGTCGAGGGTTTCGAGTCTGACATTGAGGACGACAACAGCCTCCAGGATCTTGAGGACGAGACACTGCACATCCTCGGTGAGGATTTCGCTGTGCTCTCTGCAGAGCTCGACAGCACATCTCTGACCTTGGACCTGATGGGCGGAGCAGTCCACGACACACTCGAGGAAGGCGAGACCAAGACATACACCCTTGACGGCAAGGAGTATGAGGTGACTGCTTTGATCATCTCTGACTGGGCTGGTGCTACTGGCAACGCAAAGGTCAAGCTGAAGGTCAACGGCGAGGTCACCAATGAGATGACAGAGGGCGACACAGAGATCCTCAACGACGGTACTACCCTGGGAATCAGGGAGGTTCTGCCTAACGAAGCAGGCGAGACCGCAGGCGGCGACATCCTGGAATTCTATCTTGGAGCTTTCAAGATACAGTTCGATGAGACCGGCGGCGAGAGCTCAAACAGCTACGCAGGCACTGTCGAGGTAAATGAGGAAAGCATCGATGATGCAGAGCTGAACATCCTGTACACGAACACAAGCGATACTGTCAGGATAAGCCAGATCAGCTATGTGCTCAGCACAGGCGGCATCAGCGGTGACGAGCCGTACATCGCGCCCGGACAGGGATTCAGGGAGAAGCTCGACGAGCCTGAAGGCATGCTCTCAGACGCATGGGACATCAGGTACGAAGGACTCTCAGATCCTGGGATGAGCGAGATACAGATCAAGGCAAGCGGTGATGACGAGTACAGGCTGGACTTCACGAACACACAGGGCGTGGAGTACAACAATGTCAGGCTTGTCTTCTCGAACAGCTCCGGCATCTACTACGGTGATGACGACGACGCTCTGATCTTTGAGCAGGGGACAGACCACACCAACGAAACCCTGTACACCATAAAGCAGGATGACTATTTTGTCCTCTCGCACAATGGTAATCAGGACACGGGTGTTACAAGGATCCTGTCTCTGGACTCGGTTTCAGTGACTGACAAGCTGGTCAGGATGACTGATATCGGTACAGGAGCGTCTGTGACGTCCCAGTACACAGGAACACTGGCTTCAACATGGGGTGACTGCGTTGGTGATATCAATGTCGGCGGTTACACGTTCGACTTCTGGTGCATCAACAACAGCGCGTCAGGCAAGGGCGAGATCCAGCTGTTGGTCGACCTTGATGACGACGGAAGTGCAGGTGGTGAAGCTGGCGTAGTGACGCTCGGCGGCGGAAAGCTCGACCTTGGTGAGCAGACAGCCGGAGCATACAGGCCTGCACTATCAAGTGACTGGACCTGGATGACCCTGACCACTGAGAGCGACAACTTCGACGAAGCGACTGCTGACGAGGTCATGTACTTCAACGTGTCTAAGGACAGCAGCGACGAAGTCGATGTGGACATAAGCAGCAACTCCACGATCGGCCTGTCGTTCAACTCACCTGAGGACAACGACGAAGTCAACCTTGGTATGACCAACTATGGTGTAATGGTGGAAGAGAAGGACGAGGACAATGATCCGAACACCTTGACCTTCACTTATCCGCTGGCGCAGGTCCTGCCGCAGGTCTTCGTGACCTTCGAGGAGACTGTCACCATGGAAGGCGGTGCTGGCAGCATAACAGTGGAGAGGCCTCAGAGGATAGAGGTTGGTTCAGCTGTTCTGGCAAGCCAGGTCTCAGACCCGACAGCAGCGAATGTCATCTCAGTCGGTGGTCCCTGCATCAACTCCGTGACTGCAGAGATCATGGGCCTGACATACCCTGCATGCGGTGCTGACTCAGGTCTCAGTGAGGGCGAAGGCATCGTCAAGCTCTACGAGAGCGGTGACAAGGTCGCTATCGTCGTCGCAGGCTGGGAAGCTGAGGACACGACCAGGGCTACAAGGGTCCTTGCGGACTACAAGGTATACCAGGAAGCTGGTCAGCTTGTAGGCAGCGAGGTTCAGGTCACAGGAACTTCAGCAACAGAGTTCACCGTGACACCTGTCTCTGGCGAAGCCGCAGCACCTGCTGAGGAAGAAGAAGAAGAGGAAGAGATGGAAGAGTAAGTCCGCAAGGGCTTGCTCTGACAACGAATCCGAATCTTTTTAATTTTTTATTTTTTTATTATTCATTTGATTTCTCAAACACCCACAAATCATCTATGCCTCTTATAACACCTCTTTGTATTATAACTGCCCGCGGGGCATCTGTACCTGTTGAGCCATCTTGTCTGCTTCACGACAGAGGGTGGTATCAGCACTTCTCCCTTGCACCTCTTGGTGTTCCTGAATTCTGGATTGTGCTGCTTGTTGAACCGTCTTATCTCCAATGCGTTGTTTCCTGTGCCTGAAACCCTTCTTGAGACCCTCCAGAACGGCTCGTTCCTGCACTGGTATGTCAATACTTCATGGTACTGCTGCCTGGGTGCTGAGACGACTGCAGCCCTGCCCTGCTCTGCCTGCTGTGGGTCGTCCCTGCTCGCTGTGTAGCCCCATACCAGCGCGCCTATCCCCAGTAGTGCTGCTGCGATTATCGCCATCGGTTTCGCTTCGCGCTTTAAAGCTTCTTTCCTGAAATGGTTGTCATAGCATTTGCGCATCTGCTGCTTGAACTCGAGGGTTATCGGATCTTCACTTGACTCAGGCGTTACATATTTCACTCCTTCGGTCAGTTCATCATACTTCTCGTAGCTGAATGCCTTTTTTATGAACTTCTTCCGCCTTCTTGGCGACATCTTACGATACATCTCTCTGAAGCATTCGAAGAAGGTTGGTCTTGTGTCATCTATGCATGGAGCTATTGTGCTATGCCGTGCGGTGTGGTATGTCTCGGTTATCGGTGGCCTGATGCCTGATGGTGGCGGTAAAGCTGGCGGCTCTTCCGGCTCTGCAGGTGCTGCAGGGGAGTTTTCAGGCACCAGGGATGTTGCTGGCACGTGACTGTGATATCTCCTTGCCTCTTCGTCTGTGACTATCGAGACTTCAGGCTCGGGAAGCTCTGCAGGAGGGACTGTTCGCGCATCCTGCTGTCTTCTTGTCTTTGGTCTTTTGTTTTTCTTATGCATACTGGGATAGAATTCTATGTTCAGCCCGAGCCTGTTCTTCATGTCTTCTATTTCACCGTTTAATTTCTGGTATTTGCGCCTCATACCGCTGAGGTTTATCCTGTCCCTGACCTGGTGTACGATCTGCAGTGCCTTGCTCTCGTTGCAGTCTCCTGATTTCAGGATCTGCTGGATGTAGTCCTTTCTTGTGGTGTTGAAAGCGAAGTCTAAGAACATCAGCGCCTGCAGGTCCCTGAGGTCTGTCGCGTCTGTGATGTGGTGGACGAGGCTTTTGTTGCAAATCGCTTCCCTGTACACTGCCGATGCCATGATTGTTGAAGTGTCCGGGTCAAAGAACCGTGATGATTTCCTGCTCTTATTTCCGTTTTTCCTGAAGCTTTTATCATGGGGGAGTTCCATCATCGACGCGCAGTATATTGCGAGCTCGTCTGCTTCGAGCTCCTTTCCTGACCTGCCGAACGGTGGTGTTTCGTTGAAGCGCTCCAGCTTTTCCGGCTGCTGCAGGTAGTTTGCTGCGAATGACATCGCCACGGCTTTCCTGATGGGCATCTTGTATATGCCGTCATCGCTGATGTCCTCTGCAAGGTATGATGCGATAAGGTTCTTCTCCATGCCTACTCCAGGTATGCTCCTGAGCTGCTTTCCGTGGAACAGCTGGTCGAAGAGGCAGGCTATCCTCTGGTCGAGAGAGACAGGAGTGATATCCTTGCCGGGTTTGGCTGGGGAAGGTTTCGGCTTACCCATCTGTTTTCACCCCCTGCGAGACATCAGCATACACATCCTGGCCGTGCGTCTCTTCCCGTCCCGTGACATGGTCGATATACCTGACTAATCTCTGGAGGATTCCTGTGTTCGGCTGCTCTTCTTTTCCGGCCTGTTTTATCTGCACGCCCCTGTAAAGTACGCTGTCGAGAAGCTCCTGGCGCAGCAGCTCTTCGTCAAGTACTATGCTATTGCCTGATTGTTGTATACGAAGTTCAAGGTCTTCCGCCCGGTGTGTATACCCTTCCTCATCGGTTATAGCTGCGCACGAGTAGTAGTGCAGGCCTTTTAGTGGTTCATTCGCAGGGTCTTCCCTTAGATAGCTCTGCTTGTTCACGACTATGCTTGACGCGTACGGAACTCCCTCGCCGTCGAGCTCCAGCCGGTTCTTGAGGTATCCGACCGAGCGCATGAGCACGCTGTTCAGGCATCGGTTGTCGTCATCTGAGTGGAAAAGGTCCAGCTTTCCGTGGCTGTGCCACATGCCTACGACCTCTTTGCCTTCCTGTTTTGCCCTGATGAACACTTTGCCTACGCCGTTGCTGAATGTCTTGGCTTCTGCCTCGAGCACATCCTGTCCTTTTATGAGGTATGCGTCCTGCGCTACGCAGCAAGGGTCTGCCTTCTCTCCGATAAGGAGGCCCATCACCTCTATCGGTTGCCCTGTGATTTCAGATATCAGTCTTGAGTACGTGTTTATCTTCCTGAAAGCGTCGTCAGTTATTGTTACCTTGTGTGTGTACTTGAGTATCTCTGCCAGGCTGGGCTCACAAACCTTCAACAAGCCCGGTTCTGGGATTGCTGGCTCTTGTGGTTCTTGCGGTTCTTGCGGTTCTTGTTCTTGTGGTTCGTGCACACCCATCTGTCTGTGTATGATCATGTTTGCATCCATGTAGGCATCACCTGTATTCTTCTGCGATATATTCGTGGCAGAGGCAGTCCCTGCGGAGGTATCTTGGATTGCGGCAGAGCAGCCTGTCTTTCTCGACAGAAAATGTCAAGACAGGGGAGTTTGAGTTGTAGCACACTGTCCTGCCATACGATGCAGGGATTTTTACCTGGGTAAAGACCTGCATGGCATCCGCGACCATCAATGCTCCTGCCAAAGCGTTGGGCATGACTACGTTGGCAGGCAGGTCTGCGCATGAGATGATCTCATTCTGGCGGTCGATGCGCTTCCTGAAGTCTTTCCTGCATTCAAGGCAGTGTGTCTTGCCGGGTATGAAGTGATCTGCCTTCGCGATATATGTGTTGACTCCTGCGTTGAACAGGGGGGTCTCCGTTATCTTGCAGTACTTGTCTAGCATGCGCCTCGGCTCTGCTGAGTCGAGACAGCTGAAGACCGCGTCATATCCTGCACTTGCCCTCCGTTTCGTGACGAGCTCCTCTTCTGTCAGCCTGGAAGGATGCGCGTTGATTCGCAGGCGCGGGCTTATCCTCCGAAGCCTTTGCGCCGCAGTCTTCGCCTTGTTCTCGCCGATCGCGTCGAAGTAAAGGAACTGCCTGTTGAGGTTGTGGTCTTCGATGTGGTCGTGGTCGTAAATTTCTATCTCCGTGAATAGCGCAGCGAGGCTAAGGAGGACATGGGTCCCTATGCCTCCTGCTCCGACGACAAGCGCTTTCTTGCCTACTGCTGACGCGTGAACTGCGGCGTTCCTCTTGCTTCTGACAGTATTCCTTGGCAGTCGGCTGTAAAGTATCCTGGCCTGATCCAGAAGGGAGTAGCTTATCGTCCCTTGAAATCTCCTGTCTCCTTCGACAGGGCAGAGCCTCTTTCGTATCTCGTCTGCTGCCAGCGCCGCGGCGAAACCGCTCGTGAAGCTTCCCTGGGCCTCATGCTGGTATTCTTTCAGCACGATGTTCTCCAGGGGTGTGCGCCTGCCATCTTTGCCTTTTCCGGAATCATGGGTTGTCACTGTGGCGCTGAGCTGGCTGCTTGAGCATGATATGTAGAGCTTGTCTGTCCTTTCGCAATACATGAATGCCCTGTATTTCGATTCAGGATCGTTTGTTGTGTCCACCACAACCTTGCTTCCAAGCGTGAATGCCCTGTCCTGCTCTGAATGGTATGGTTTGATCCCTGTCTCAGGGCTTATCTTTGATGCGATCTCTGCGATGCAGTTCACTTTATCCTTGCGCCGGCTTTTGCTGAGCTGCAGCAGGAACTCTGCAGGGTCTGTATCCTTTCGCTTTACTCTTTCGCCTTTTCCGACGAGGTTCATCTTCCCCACTCCGAGACCTGCCAGGTATGCGACGAGGTGGTTGGTTATCGGTCCGTCCCCGAATATGGTTACCTGCCCTTTTGCGAGCTTTGCCGGGCTGAAGAGGTCGGATTGCCTGTCAAGTCTTGGCATCTTTCACACCTGATATCGGGGGTTGTTCTCCATGACCCTTATCGCGTCGAGGTTTGTGACTTCTGACATGTCTACTTCTGATTCCGGGACTATAAGGTCGCGGAACATCTCTATGGTATCGTCTTTGTACAGGTTGTGATACGCATAGGGTGATGACCTGTAGTTTTTCATGAGCATTTTTGCTCCTTGACGGAGGAATTCGTATGCCTTCTGGACCGGCGGCATGTCTTCTATCCTTTTCAAGCCTCTGAACTGTCCGAAGCAGATACTTTGGTAAGGTTCGTCAGGGTCCTGGAGTGCGGGGTGCTTGTACCTGTCAAGGACGAGGGGCATGGATACGAAAGAGCTCTTTCCCCTCTTTTCCTGTTCTATCGCCACTGCGACCCTTGCTGGCGGGAAACTGAAGTAGTTCCCTTTTCTCCTTTCGTAGAGGCAGTAAGGAGGTGTCTTTGTGTAGAGGTAGAACGCGCCGTTCTCTTTGACAAAACCTATGTTTGATTCGGGGTCATAGTGTGAGTTGAGGCTGTAGTCCGGCATGGGTCTTCTGCTTTCCGTCCTCTCGCGTATGTACTGCTGTACTGCCTGGTTTGCCTGGAAGTCATCGCTTATCCTCTGGCTGACCAGGTCTTCATAGTCCTCGAGCATCTGCGCAAGGCCTTTCTTCATCTGTTTCTCCACAGTGTATCTTCCGCGTCCAAGCTTGACTTCTGCCATCCCTCTGATGGTGTTTGTCCTGCTTGAGCTTTTGGTCTTCATGTGGTAGGCCGTCCCTTTCAGGAGCAGGAACGGTCTCGTGCCGAACGCTTTCTTAAGGCATCCTCTTGCGCGCCCTGCCGCGCGGCCAATCTCATCTGCAAGTGCGTCGATAGACGCGGACATTCCGGAATCGGCTGTGAGGCCTTGTGCCTCCTGTCGCCCGCTTGAACCTGTTTGTGCACCCCTGCCCTGATGCCTGAGCATATCTGCAAGCGAGTAGTATGCCATGACGTGATGGGCTATCTCTTTCTTCAGTGTGTCGGGATCGCTTGACTCTAATGTAGGGTTCCCTGTCGCTTCTGCTATGCTTTTGTGCAGCTGAGTGTCCAGCTGCTTTCTTACTTGTTCCCTGTTGTCCACCGCGTGGTTTGCTTCAAGATCGTCCAGGGAAGGTCCGCGTGAGAGCGCGAGATACGTCCTCCCTATCTTCAGGAAGCCGCGCTCCCCGTCAATTTTAGTGCTCTTTGACCCTGTCGGCTGCTTCAGGTGATGGACTCTCTGTCTGGCTATGATCAGGTCTGACCCTCCAAGGTACATCTCTAAAAACACGTCTGGCAAACCCATCACCCCCATCCTATACCTCTCCGGTGCCGACCCGGATGATAGCGAGGTTCACCTGCCTCCCACGTCGGGATCCTGGTACACTCCCATGTTCAGCAGTGTCGCGTCTTCCGGTATTATGTCCGCCACTATCGTGTCGATGTACTGTGCACCAAGGTCTGACTCTTCGGGGAATCTCCTGTTGTCATCGTCATATAGCGCTACGATCACCGGATTGTTTGGTGCTTCTGAATTCAGGTACCCTCTTACAGATGTCTGCACGTCTTTCTGGTCCGGGTCAAGGCCTGGCTCTTCCTTGATCATGTATTTGAGCAGGTCCCTGAGCGTACCTTCGGAATAACGCTCTCTTTCCATCGGGTTGATGTGTTTGGTCACCATACCTACTGCAGGTATCCCTTCTTCATATGCCTCGTTGAGGTTCATCCTCACTTCAAGTCTTTCTTCCATTTTTTTACCACCTCATCATATGGATAGTCATGTTGATCATCATTCGAGCAGGTACCTGACTCCTTTCTCGAGGTATTTCTGGTTGGCGTGGTCTATCGCCCCTCCGACCCCGTCGTTTATGGGTATGTCAGGCAGTTCCCTGCATGCCATCGCGAAGACTTTCGGGTCATCCACCTTGCTTTCGAGCATGTATGCTTGCTGTATGGCGTTTTCCGTGACTGCCATCGACTCGTAGAAGAAGTCTGCGTTCTCAAGGAGGTTCCTTATGAAGACGCCTGCGGGTGCTGCTCTGCGGAGGTTGCTTTCCGCGACGATGTAGTGCATGCCGAGTTTCTTGAAGAAGTGTTTGCCGTGCTGGAGGACTGTTGCCATGCTGTCGAGCCTGTCGACCTGCCTGTCCACGAGCTTCTTGTATGTGCTTGTGTTGTTGACCTCTTCGCAGTTGTCGTGCATGCGCTCGCGGAGACGGAACAGTATCTCTTTGGTCTTGTTGTATCCTTGAGCGTCAGGGGACATCTTCTGGAATTCATTCTGGAGCCGGATGTAATCTTCGTATGAGACCTTCACGTCCGCTATCATACCTGGCTTCTTCTCGTTTATGCTGTCGAGGTAGAGGTTCATCTCTCCGCGGAATTCTGTTACGTCTTCGTGATGCCGTGAGCATGTCCCGTAGAGCGCGGACAGTATGCCTAATGCTTCCCCCACCTTATCGTGCTCTTCCCTGATGAGGTCGTTGATGGTCTTGACCTGCCTGCCGGTCAGGCGTTTCAGGTAGTTTATCATGTCTGCTGTTACCTCGATGATAAGTCCTGGTGAGTCCCAGAACAGCTGCCTCCGCACCCTTGACTGCACGCGCCTCAGCTCCCTTGTGGTCTTCCTGAACTGTCTGAACCTGTAGTTCTCGTCGACATCAGCATGACCTCTGGCAGACAGCTCAAATATCTCTTCTGTCTTTGTGGATTCGAGCTCTTTTGAGAGCCTGTCGACAAGGCTTGCTCTGCCTGGTTCATATGGTGTGATCGCTGTCTGGCTGTTTGGGGCGCTTCTCGGAGGGATTGTCCTCTCCCTGATCTCGTAATCGCTGGGCCCAAGGTCTATTATCCTTCCTTTGCCGCTGCGATCATGCCGGCTGCCTGGTCTGCTGGCTTTCCTTGCCATCTTGCGTCTTTTTATCTCTTCAGCTGATCTGTATTTTGCCCGCCCCATATTATCACCTGATCATGTCACCAGTCTTATCATGTCACCGGTAATATCATGTCACCAGTCTTATCATGTCACCGGTAATATCCTGTCACCAGAACATACCACCTTATCAGCGGAACAGCGCGTCCACAGCCTCCTCAACCCTTTCGCTGATGCTCTGCTCTCTGCCGCACCGGTTTTCGTCATCATGGCATGCGCGCCGGTTTATGCTGAACTCCTCTTCGACAGGGCTCATCATGCCGCTGCGTTTGTGCTCTACGTAGAGCTCGCCGTGTTCCCTGACGACCCTGTAGTCCGGTGTGTGGTTGCATGACTTGTAGCTTACCAGCGCTCCTGCTGCAAATATGCCTGTGTATAGCAATGCTTTCTTGAAGAATCCCATCTTACCACCTCGTCTTGTTGTCTTGGAATCCGTTGTCTTGGAATCTCTGTGGTATTGTAAGTGTCCTGTTTTAATAACATCTTCTGAGAAAATATCTGTCTTTTTCCGACGGGAACGGAAATTTTCCGATATAGCTGAAGCTATTTCCGGCATCGACAGTAAATTTCAGAAATCTTACGGTCAGGATAGAATATTTACGGAAATATTTCCGGATCGATGTAACCGCCCAGGCACGCGTTCATCTCTTGGTGCGCTTCCTGGCCTTCCTTTCTGTGTATTTGATGTATTTCCAGAGCTTTGATGAGAACTCGTTCAGTTTCGAGTTGAGGTCAAGGAACCTTTCTGTGTTGATGTGGTTCAGGTCGTGTGCAAGAAGAAGCAGTGTCTCAAGCTGTTTTGTGGATACGAACGTGTTCCTGAGATGCCGGAGGTATTGCTTTCCGGGTTTGTAGCTCGCCCCTTTTGACAGGCTTAAAGGTATCTGGGTCGCTGCTGCCTTCAGTTGCCTGAGGATCTCATCATTCCTGTTCTCGTTCTGGTCGACTGCCCTGCATATGTCGAGTGAGATGTTGTAGCCACCTTCCCACACAGCCATATTACGGAATCTGGCTGCTGTAGGTCCGGAGACTTTCATTTTGTCGTTCAGGACAACAGACATCATATGGTTATCTATGTTTTTTGCCTTTTTAAGGGTTGGTCGCTGTTTTTTTATGAAAAACGATTATTTACCTTGTTTCATTCATTTTTATATAATGTATATAATTCAGTGGTCGTAGTGAAAGGTTTTTATAGTGATATCGTTTCATAAGATTAAATAAATCTTTTATTGTTATCGGGGTGATATTGTGGTCAATAGAAACATGTTTGCTGTATCTCAGTTGCTTGCTCTTGTCATCATGCTGCTGGCTTCAGGATGCGCATCTTCATATCAGCAGCCTGCCGGGCCCATGGAAGGACAGGAGATGGATTCCGGACAGGAAACGGTCGAACAGCAGGAACCAGAGCAGGAAAGTGGAGAGCAGGAAAGTGAAGGGCAGGATAATTCCGAAGAGAAAGACGTAGAAGAGCGAGAGAATGAAGATTGGGAAGACAGCTCAGACGGTTCTTACAATCTCGAGTCGCTTCCGCGTGATGAGCAGATAAAGGTTAAGCTCGTCCGCAACCTGCTTGAAGAGGCCAGAGACAGGGAGGAGAATTATTTCTTCCGCTACTCATCACCTGACATAACGCAGACCGACGTGTGGGTGAGAGGGGATATGATAAAGCGCTCCATACGACGTGCGAACGAACTGGACAAGTACAACACCTACAATATGGTCTACATGAACACCGCAACACTGAAGGCGGAGGGGTATTGCGAGACCACCAAAGCCAAGTGCTGGGAAGGCCACGGCCCCTTCACAGAGACATTCTTGGAGTGGGACATCAAGACACCGAAGGACTGGGTCCTGGAGCTCGGCGATGATTTCAGGTGGGCGCTTGACAACAAGATAGGCGATCAGCTCTACCACATAATCGATTACCCTCAGCCTGACAGGACGGTCAGGGTCTATGTCAATGATTACAGGGGATGGCCTGCAAGGGTGGAGATATACCCTCCAGGGGTGAAGATCGACAGCATAATAACAGAGCATGCTGAAGAGACCTATCTCTATGATGACATGGACATAGGCGGGGTATCAGAAGCCGACGTTACGCCGGGAAGATGATGGTATATTTTTGTTTCTTTTTTTTAGCTTAATTTTTTCTTGATTTTCTTATTTTTTATTTTCATATTTTTTTTGTCTTCCTGTTTTTTGTTTTCTTATTGGTTTCCTTATCGTTTCTTTGTTGTCTGCTGATCTGCTTCTTGCTCTTCACAAGCCTTATCAGCGTTATCTCACTGTTCGAGCCGATCCTCATCGGCGGCCCCCAAGTGCCCGTGCCGGGAGACACATAAAGATATGTACCATCCTTCTCGTACAGTCCTGAAGTGTAGCGGTAGAACATCCTTGTAAATATGTTGAAAGGCATTATCTGTCCCGCATGCGTATGGCCTGACAGCTGAAGTGTTATGCCTGACCTGATCGCGTCATCAAGACCCAGAGGAGGATGGAACATCAGTATCGAAGGTCTCTTCCCGTCCACTTTCATCCTTCGCAGCTCTTTGTTCTCATCTTTGACACCTTCTCCCGGGTTGTCTATGCCGATTATCTGCAGTCCTTGGTGTTCTGCCTTTGCATTCCGGAGTATCTTGACACCCACAGCTCTCAAAAGTCTTGTTACTGCTGTTATGCCTTCATAATCTTCATGATTACCTGTAGAGAAGAAGACCTGCATGCCTAGTTCCTTCAACGGCGCGACAGTATGGCTGTCTATGCGTCCGCTTCCGTCCACAAAATCCCCTGTGATTAGCACAAGGTCAGGCCTGAGTGCGTTTGTCTTCCTCACTATGCCTGCAAGATAGTTGGAATCATGTATGGTGCCGAGATGTATGTCTGAAAGATGCACTATGCTTACCTGCCTGCGCAGGCCCGGCACGGGTATGCTGACCTGCCTCACCCGTATGACGCTTGCATTCATCAGGCCGAAAACGACCAGGACCAACGTGAGAGTCAGGATAGATAGGGACGCTGCAAAACCGTCTATGCTGAAAAAAAGGCTCAGCGCATCATGCACAAGTACGAGGCAGAACATAAGGAATGATGCTCCCAGCCACGTGGCTGCCAGCGTGTAGAAAAGCCTGCAGATCCTGCCGTCGACAAAGCGCTCCAACAAACTCACAGCAGGGAAAGACAATGCAAGAATTATGACGAACGCATGGAACCAAACGTTCCTGCTTATGTCAAGAAGAATCGCCAGCCTTGCAAAAATGTAGTAATGCATCGCAAGGTATGCTGCAAAGAATACCGAGAAGAACGTTACGTAAGCGAGTATGCGTTTCATGGACTGCCTGACGACGCAGACTTATATAAATATAACCAAAATGACCGAAACATAAACAGGTAAGTTAAACAGCTAGTTAGGAAATATGTTCTTCCTCGCCTCCACCCTCTCCAGGTTCAGCGTGAACTTGTAGAGCGCCCTCAGACACTTGTCCAGACGCTCATTATGAAACAAGAACCTGTCCTCAGACACATATCCGAGCCTGGAGCACAGCTGCAGAAGCACCATGAGTTCCTGCCCTGATGCATAAGCATAGCGAAGATGGCTGAGGAACTGCTTTGCTGTCTGCGAGCTCGCGCCTTCAGCTATGTTCAGAGGTATCGCTGTGCACGTCCTTCTCATCTGGTCTGCAATGTTTCGCGATTCGCACTGGGGAAGCGAAGTTATGATCTCGTACATTAAGATGGTATTCTCAAAAGCCATCCTGAATATCCTGAGTTCTTTGTAATTTGTCCGCATGTGAAGTTATGTTGTATTTCAGCTTAAAAAAATTATCTGAGAGATTGCCGGAAATACAAATAATAAGTTCGGAATTGTTCCAAATTTTTCAGCTGAATTTTCAATCAGGTTATAAACGGCCCGCATGAATGAATGGTCTGGTCGGAAAGTTTCCCGGAAACTTCCCGTGTGCCCAAAGGTTAGCTGATAAAAAAACCAATAAAAAAAAAGAGATCATAAAAATCCGTCACGAGTGCCACACCCCAACCTAAACTTCAGGGTTTCCCTGAAGGCTTACACGCACAAAGTACCTCAGAATGTGTACATTCTGATGGTTTACAGTATTTAAGATACTGAAAAAAGTGAAAGAGG
>CAYOQS010000015.1:8874-14714 GCA_964406185.1 uncultured Methanosarcinales archaeon | reverse complement strand
TCCTCTCCTATTTTGTCTGGCTGCGTTTCTATAACACGCAGGTTTGGTACGGGCTGAAGGGTGATGCTGATGTTCCTGAAAGAGCGGCGGGGGGTCGTGTCGTGAGCGTGAAGAGGGCCGGGCCGAGGGGCGGGAAGAAGCGGGCAGCATCAAAAAAGGATAAAAGTGAGCGCGGTAAAGGGAAGTCAAAGAAGAAGACAAAGGGAACCAGGAAGAAGACAAAGAAGTCAAAGACAAAGAAGAAATGAGCAGAGCTAAAAAAAGAGGTAGTATGAGAAGACCTTTCCAGGATCGGAAGGCGCAGATTACTGTTTTCATAATCATAGGTATCATCATCCTGTTCTCTGTGGGTATCTATAGCTACTTGAGGGTGCAGGGCGTGTCCCCTGTGGATATGTTCCAGCCGAAGTCTCCTCCTGTGGTTGCTTTTGTGGAGGCTTGTCTTGAGCAGACCGCTGAGGATGCTATAAAGGCTATGGGGGATCAGGGTGGTTATATCGTCCTCCCTCCGCCGATAGCGTTGAATCCTGCGAGGCATGTTTCGCTTGTGCCTGGTGTGGGTGGTGAGTTCGCTCCGAAGGTGCCTTACTGGTATTTTGAGGGCAGGACTGAGATTCCGGGTATAGAGTACATGGAGTATGAGGTGGAGATGTACATCAACGACAACCTCGGTTACTGCCTGAACGGTTTCGAGCAGATGGGTGATGAGTATGTAGTGACTGAGCTGAGCAATTATTCTGCTGATGTCGTGTTCGCTGACAGGGAGACTATCGTCGGTCTTGATTATGGGATCGAGATCCGGCCGAGGGGCAAGGATGAGGTCACTGAGAGGGAGCGTTTCCTCGTGCGTATGGACGTTAAGGTGAAGAGGATGTGGGAGCTTGCCAAGGAGGTCCTTGAGGCTGAGAACATGCAGACCTTCTATGAGAACATGACCATAAATCTTATGGCGTCGCACCCGTCTGACCAGATACCTTTCACAGGCATGACTTTCCATTGCGGCAGGATGACCTGGCTGCTTTCTGACATCAAGGAGAGGTTGATCGATGCGCTCGTGCCTGCTGTTGCCGCTATCCGTTTCAGGAACACTGACCATCCGCCTTTCATGGGGAAGGATGGGGATTATCAATGGAGTGAGGATGACTACCAGGTTGTCCACGACGCTGTTCAGGAGTACAAGAACCGCAGGACTCTGGGCGCGAAGCGCAGCGCTGATGGCGAGATACTTTCTGTCCCGCCTCTAAACCTGCCGAAGGACATTCCTGAGGATTCTTATGATTACTTCCAGTATTACTTCCGCTTCACTGATGATGATTACCAGGATTTTACCGTCGTCTCGACGTTCAAGGAGGATTGGGGGATGAACCTGGTGGCTACGCCTAACCAGTATGGCGTGCTGAAGTCTGGCGTGCAGGATTTGAAGTCGCGGATCATGAGCTTCCTGTGCCTGAACACTTATCATTTTGTGTATGACCTGAACTATCCTGTGATGGTGAGCATCAACGATCCTGACGCTCTTCACAGGTCGGGTTATGTCTTCCGTTTTGCTTTCCCTGTGCAGATATTCCATAACCAGCCGGACCGGTCGCTTCTTCCGACGAGGATCGTGGAGCCTGCTGTGTATGACATGGACTTCTGTGAGTTCCAGTCTCCTGAGGTGCACACTATAATCGCGAGGGACCGCGTGACGAACGCGGAGATATCGCATGTCAACCTTACTTTCCGCTGCTTGAGGGAGCAGTGCGTGCTTGGCGAGACCAGGACGAACAACCGGCACCTGCAGTGGGCAGGGAATTTCCCTGATGGCTGCGGCGGTGCGATCATCGTGGCTGACAAGCCGGGCTACCTGATGGAGGAGAAGCAGTATGACGGGACTGAGCCGTTCTATATCGACATGTGGCCTACGCAGGAGTTGCAGTTTGACGTGCGCCGCCATACTGAGAACGCTCCTGATGTCGCGCGTTATCTTGATCCTGACATGTACGCGATCCTGCAGCTTGAGCTTATCGATCCTGAGCTGAGCATCTTCGAGGTGTTCGGCGGCGGCGGGATTTTCAACAGGTCTGAGTCTTTCGAGCTGGTCAGGGCTGACGCGACCTATATCGTGAACCTTCTGCTTGTGAAGAAGATCAGTGAGGAGGAGGACAGGATGATAGGCGGCTGGATAGGCAACTGGACCGTGCGCCTGCCTGACATACTTGACGCGAGGAAGGTCATATTCCACATACCTCAGAAGTACCCGACTCCGCAGACAGATGAGGAGATCATCGAGGTGTATGAGCTGATGAGCAACAGGTCCATGTTCCCAGGGCTTAAGCCTGAGCTTGTCCGTGCTGATGAGTGGCTGCCTGAGGGCGAGCAGGAAGCTCTGGCCGAAGCAGGACCGGAGGTGCAGCCATGAATGCAAGCATGCGGCACGATGCCTGCAGGTTCGCGCTTTTCGTGATATGGCTTATGCTGCTCACGCCAGTATACTCGGCCGATGCTCTTGAGCTGTCCTTTAACCCGGACACAGACATGAACGTGACTGACATATCCGCGAACATCAGCTGGACGACTGACCAGCCCGCCACAGGTCTTGTGAAGTACGGTGTTGATGATGAGCACATGCAGACCGAGCGTTCAGATGGCAGGAGCACAAGCCATTTCGTGAGGCTGACAGGGATCTCTCCTGAGACTACGTTCCAGTTCTTTATCGAGGGTGAGAACTCGACAGGCGGTACTGCTAGGAGCCCGACAGAAGGCGGTGATCACCATTCTTTCACGACTGATGAGCCGTGGGACAGGACGCCTCCTCATGCTGTGAAGGGCCTTGCCGCTCCGACAATTACGCAGGAGTCCATCACGATCACTTGGGAGCGTGATGAGCGTGACGGTGACATAGACCATTATAATGTGTACATCGACGACGAGCTGGTGGGTGGTGATGTCAAGTCCAAGTCTTATAGTGTCACAGGTCTGAACGCTTCTGAGCAGTACACTTTCAGGGTGTCTGCTGTGGACACTTCTGGCAATGAAGGGCCGAAGACGAGTGTTGAGGCGACCACCCGCTCTGAGGATTATGAGGTGATGGTCGTGTCCGGCTTCGATGCTGAGGTGATCGGCACGAGCGTCTATGTGACTTTCAGCACCAACATCGAGGGCCACACAAGGTTGAAGTATGGTCAGAACCCTCTTGTGCTGGACCAGAAGAAGGAGGATCCGGAGATGGTCACGAGCCATAACATGACCTTGAAGGACCTTCCTGCCAATACTGACATCACTCTTAAGGCTGAGTCCTGCGATGCTGCGGGGAATTGCGGCAACAGCAGTGCCGTGACAGTGACCACGACTGAGAAGGTGGAGCTTTTCCTTGATCTTGATGGTATGGACTGTGATCCCGGCACTCTTGTGTACGCGAACACCAACAGGCTTGACGTGCGCGGCCGTTCTTCGCCTGGCGCTGACGTTAATGTCTTCATCAACGGCGATCGTGAGAGGTTCAAGCGCATCACCGAGACGGGAGAGTTCAGTTTTGCAGGCATGAACCTGGATCCTGGCGTGCAGGAGAACCAGCTGCGTGTCGTCGCTGCTGATCATGTCTCTGCTGATGAGGTGTGCGAGGAGCGCGTGCTTCTTGACTATTACGGTCCTGAGGTGCATTTCGACAACGAGACCGAGAACCTGAAGTTCTCTACAGAGCAGAGCGTGCGGATAAAGGGCAACGTGACTGATGAGACGAAGGTCACCCTGAATATCTATCTGCAGTCTTTGGATGATACCATACCTCCTCCGGCGCCTGAGAACATCAACGCGACAGATATTGGTGAGAATTCAGTGACCATATCGTGGGATGCGTATGGTGATGAGGTGGATGACCTTTACAGGTATTTCATATACAGGACTGACGTGCCCGGCGGGCCTATAGTTGCGGTAGAATCGACGAAAACCGAGTTCACGGATGAGAATGTCAGCACTGCTACCACTTATACTTATCAGGTCGTTGGTGTGGACCGCGCGGGCAATGAGGGTTCCAGGTCTTCCCCTTACTCTGTGACTACGCTTCCTAACGGCACGGACGTTCCTCCCAGGTCAGCCATAGTGCCTGACAACCCGAGCCTTGTGCAGACCAAGGAGTACACTACAGCTAATACCACCATCCAGTTTACCGAGACGGTGAGCGGTCTTTTCGAGGGCAAGAACACTATCAGGATGGAGTTTATCGACCAGGCAGGCAACGTGCTTGAGGAGGAGCTGGAGGTATCTTATGACAGCGAGCCTCCCCAGTTCATCAGCCCTGATTCGCTGCAGGACTACTCGCCTTCTTATGTGGGTGAGGTGCTCGTAAGGGGTCAGGTGAACAAGCCGACCGGCGAGGTATGGGTGTGGGTGAATCCCTCTTCTGCTGATTTCAGGTTGGACACGTCTTCTATCGGAGCTGAGTTCGCCGCGAGTGTTCCTGAGGAGCCTGTGCAGAAGGTGCAGCTCCAGGAGAACGGGACTTTTGAGGTTGAGGTGTCTCTTGGAACTTCTGTGGGCGCTGCGATAGCTGGCAGTTTTACGGGCGATGCAGGCCCTGGCAGGACTTCGGGTTCTGCGGGTGCTTCTGCCAGCGGCCCGAGCGTTGTCGGAGGGGCTTCTGACCAGAACAGGGTGGTGATGGTGGCTGTGGATTCTTACGGCAGGCCTTCACAGCCTTTGGAGGGCACTATTGAGTATACTCCCTGCGGTACCGGTCAGTACTGGAGCGTTTCGCTCAACAAGGGCGGTAATGTTATCAATACCCGTGAGCTTCTTGAGGGTGTTGCCGCTTATGGTTTTGGCTTTGAGCTTGAGTGGATAGGCGGCGGCAATGCTGCTCTTGCCCGCGCGACGAATGTGCGGGTGACGAGGGCACAGGTCAGCCCGAGAGAGCTTGACGATTATGATTTTGACTGGCTTGCTGGGGAGCCGAGGGTGATGTGCAGGCGCGGTAACTGCACCAAGGGTTTTGTGATGATCAATTTCGCCAAGCTGAATCCTGAGGGCGAGACGTATCTTGAGAAGGAGCAGAACCTCAGCGACAACAGGGTCGGGGAGTGCTGGCCTGCCATGGGCGGCAAGGGTCCTGGCTGCATCCAGCTCCTGCTTGAGATGCAGATAGATTCCGATCCCAGCCCGCTCATATCCCAGTACGGCGCAACTCCTGGCGGTCCGCCTGTGGGCATGCAGCCTGTCCAGCCTCAGAAGCAGTGCATGCTAGTGCAGATAATGCTTGACGAGCGCATAGATTTTGCCAGCAGTGAGTTCGTGAAGGATCTCCTGCGTGCTTCATTGAATGTCATCAATTCCACTCTCGATGTGATCGAGATGATCGAGACCCCTTTAAAGTACGCCACGCAGATCACCTTGGGTGTGTGCCTGCTCTCCCATCTTTCCAAGTTCATCGTCGATATATTGGTCAAATACAAGTGCAAGTGGAGCGGTGCTTTGAAGCAGCTGGGCAGCAGTGACAATCCTATAGGAGGGGCTCTCAACATGGCCCGCGAGATCAGGCAGGGCAAGATAGAGAAGGTCGCTGAGATGCATAACGAGAAGGACCAGGGCGGTGGCGCGTGCAATATTGAGTTCCCTGAGAGCGGTGATAGCAGCAATGATGGTACTCGGGCCGCGAACGAGGCATGCGTCGAGTGCGCCAGTTGGAAGGACAAGAAGCGCTGGCTTGACGACAAGTGGCACCTGTTCTGCGACAGGGTGATGTGCCCCAGCGTGCCTTCACTCCAGCATTACATCTACCAGAACTGGGACCGCGGCAGGAGATCCTTGTGGAGCGGCGGAGGCGATGGTGGCGGTGGAACGCCTTCAAATGCCTGTTCTGATTT
>CAYOQS010000015.1:0-8774 GCA_964406185.1 uncultured Methanosarcinales archaeon | reverse complement strand
ACAGACATCAACTCAGAGTCAGCTTCCCTTCCTGACGTGGAGGAGGGCGAGCCGGGCATACCTTTAATTACAGGATTCACTTTGACTCCGGGTTCTGGTGGGTCTGAGGTTTTGCAGACAGGTGCTTCGGGCACGGGCGCATCAATAAATTACGATCAGGTTTTGCCTTACGCGCCAGGAGCGTGGGAAGATCAGAAGTACAGGCGTTCCACGTCTGACTGTTCTTTTGCTGAGCAGGGCAGGGGTCCTATCAGCCAGATGTGGGAGTTCTATGATGCTAATAAGGATTCTGATGCGGGCGAGGTATGCTCCGGAGGTCACATGCCGCAGCCTGCGTGCTGTCCGTTCGAGTACATGAACGAGTGGGGCTGGGGCATGATGTTCTCGAATGAGGTTAAGATGTCTTACTGTCTTGCAGAGCCTCAGGGTGAGGATTGCGGCATCGGCCAGACGATCCAGCGGGGCGTGACAGGGATCTGCAACCCTCAGAGCGAGCACCCCCGCGCGACGTATGTTGTTCTTGATGATCTGGAATACACGAATGAATATCATAATACTGATGAGGCTTTCAGGCAGGACGTCGCTTATCTTATAGAGCTGGACGAGAGTGGCAATCCTGATAGGATCCAGCGCGCCTGGTTTACCAGGTCGGACATCCGTGCAGAACGCGCGGGTGAGGGCAGGATAGAGATCCAGGCAGGCACTTCTCTCATACCTGATAATAATCCGGCGGATATCGCTTATGATTTCCCGACTAGAGATAATGCTGATATCAGCAGGGATTCTGATGAGTTCCAGGAGGCGATGGCAGCGTTCAGGCGGGATCTTGAGAGCGTGAAGGATGATGTAAAAAGGAAGTCCAGTCCGCGCGAGTCTGGTGATGCTATTTTTAGAAGGCAGATAGGCAGTGATGATGCTGTGGAGCACTGGTTCCGTCAGGTTTACGGTCTTCTCGGCAATCCTGGCAGGCAGTATCTTGCCCAGCCTGCGGGAAGTTTCATCCAGTCGATACTGACCCTGTGTCTGTCAGGGATCTATTCCTGGCTGATCCAGTTCAAGAACATGCTGATTCTTCTGCAGCAGTGCTTCCAGACTATTCTTGTCACCGGTGACGGCAGTTCAGGCCAGTGCCAGGCCTTGATCAGCCAGTACATCTGTGACCTGCTGAAGGAGGCGATAAGCTGCATCTCCCAGCGTCTTGGCGGCAGCGCCAGGGGCAGCGTGGGCATCGGCGGCGTGAGCGGTTTCTTCGGCGCGATCTCTGATGCTTCAAGAGGTGTGACAGAGGAGGCACAGGCGAGGTATGGTGACCAGAACCTGTTCAGCACGACATTCTCTGCTGAGAACGTGCTTCATGACGCTTGTATATATATGTTCACGGGTGAGTGGCCTACTGACTGGCGGAGCGTGTTTGAGACCGCCGCGACCCTTCCTATCAACAGCTCTGGTCTTGTGTTCCCTGTCACGAGGAGGTGGCAGGCTTACGATCCTCAGACAGGGTATTCGAGGTATGTTTATCGTGTAGCTTATTCGTTCTTCGCGGGTGCTGATGTGCAGTATGATGTTAAGCTGGTTTGCTCTGGCCCGAACGCTATGTGTGATATGGGTGGTGGTGTCATGGAGCCTTGTGACTGCAGCCGTGACCAGTCGGGTCTTGCCAGGTATTACCAGACGGGCAGGCGTGTTGAGCTTCCTATAATAAGGCATCAGAGCGGTGACTGCCCTGCGAATGGTGTGATGAGCCAGGGCCAGTTCTGTTCTGATGAGATACTTTTTGTCGCTGAGGGCCAGCCTTTGAGGTATGACAAGGCGGTTATAGAGTACAGGCCTACGCAGGCGATGGGTCCGAGCGGGACTGGCGGCGCGACTCCAGGCACTGCAGGCGGCAGCACTTACCAGACCGGCGGTTTCGGCGGTACTATGGCCGCGCCTGGTGCTGTCACAGGGAGGATTGAGGGCAGCGTCCGTGAGATTGGCGGCCCTCCTCCGGGTCTTTGCGAGTTTAGCTTGGTCGATCTGTCTTTCCGCTGTGGTATAGAGGTTCCTCCGACAGGTTATGCCAGGTTTGTCTCTGTGGATCTTGTGAACGCTCCGCAGGTAGGCCAGTACGGTCAGCAGGGTGCTGGCCAGTACAGCCCCACAGCTTACGGGACTGGCGGGACGCATGGTACTGGTTACTCTGGTGGAGCTTCAGCTCCTGGAGCTTCTTCGTCTTATCAGACCCGTCCAGGAACAGTTCCGAGGTCAACGTTAGGTCAGGGCCAGGTGACGACCCCGCTCAACACAGTGCCTTACGGCATCGGTGACAGCGCGATAGCGCGGGTGAGGATAGCCCAGCAGCTTCCTGGCGATACTGCTTCATGCTCTCTTGACTGCCAGCACACGAAGTATTTTGTGGTGAGTGAGATAAGGAACCAGAACAACGTGAAGATATACCCGCGCGGCGAGCCTGTCGGCGAGCGTCTGAACGAGGGCAGGATGTATGACTGGACTGTCTTTGATCCTGTCAACCTGCGCCAGCATGAGCCTTTTGTGATCTCTGAGGAGATGTTCGGAGCAAGGGGCGGCGCTAACATCCAGCGTCTTGTGCAGTTCGGCGAGCTTGGGCGTTACATCACAGGCCAGGTGCAGGCAGAGGGTGTCGTGCCTCCTGTGGCGATCAACATTACGATAGGGGGTAGTGAGGGAAGTTACACTTCATCTTATGTTTTAGGCACTATGAACCCCACGACGAGGAGGTTCCAGCCTGGCGGGTCTTCAAGTTCTTGTGAGACACCTCTTCCGCGCAATTTTGAGCTCAGTGAGACGATGTCTAATCCTGAGCTTGTATGCGGTGGTTTCCGGTTCAGGTTGAATGCGCAGAGCATGTATAGGAAGTCCCAGCAGGATGAGGACTGGAGTATGGCAGATAATAATATCTTCTTTAATTACGAGGCTGCGCAGTCCTCCGGCGGCGCTGAGCTGTGCCCGCAGGAGCCCAAGGAATGGACGATGGTGGTGGAGTTGAGGGATGCTGACTCGCATACGATGGGCGGCGCGGGCTACCAGATGTCGCAGGCTCCTACAGTGGATTTCGAGACTGGTGAGCCGCAGAGGCGCGAGATAAGGTTCCGGGTGGTGTGCAGGGAAGGCACAGGCACTGACCCGCAGTCCGGCTCTATTGAGCATCTTGTCGGAAGGTCTGCTGTTGTCGGCGCTGATAATGACGAGCACAACAAGGTGTATGGCTTGTGGGTGGATTCGAACACGCTCGCATCTGCTGAGGAGATAGGTGTCTCTGACTTCGCATGGGTTGACGCTTCTGATCATTCGCAGGGCTTCAGGATAAACATAGATTCAAGGGCGGAGTATGGCGTGCTCAACATTGACGTTGGCAGGTTGGGATTGATACCTTCTCCTTCGATACAGATACTCAAGGCAGATACTGTTCTCTCCACGTGCGGAGCTCCTCCTTGCATAGCGGGCGTGGGTGACGCGAACGACCGCGTCATCAGGCTGAGGCTCAGCAGCGGCGACCCGATATTCACCTTCAGGGGTTTCAGGGCTGCAGAGGGTATAGAGTCAATACCTGAAGGGGGTATTGTGCTTACAAGGGATAGTCCGTCATACGCTCAAGATGCGATCAGGTTACATGATCCTATCCCTCAAGATCCCAGCGCTTCAAGTCCTTTCCGGGCTGTCCTTGATAGGTATGAGCAGAGGGATGATGGTTTCAGCATCAACTATAGGACAGAACCTGTAGGTCTGATGATGCCTGGTGTCAGCATTGGATTCGACCTTTCTAAGATGGGCTACACTGTCCAGCAGTTGAACGTCATAGGTGTTCCTGGATGTGGGGTTGCAGGAGCGCAGCCTTCTGCTGACGGAACAGGAACACCATCTACATCTTCCGAGCCCGCAGCTTCTCCCGGTGGTTCGGGCAGTGCTTCGGGCGATGCACAGTGCAGAGCTTATGGTGATGGTACATGGAGGTGTTCATGTTCTATGTCTGATTGGCCGCCTGGTACCTGTAATGTTGCGAATGGTTGTTTAACTGGTAAGTGTTTCGGATCTTACAGTTCAAGGTACTGTTGTTCTCCTGGGGCCACGCCGCCTTCAGCTTCGACTGATAACTGTCCTTTGGGTACAGAGATTTTTGGGGTTCCTTGCACTTGCGGTAGTTTTACTATAGATACTGCTGGCCATTATTGTTATAGGGACAGTTCAGGAGGTAAGTCCCACTCCCCTATGAGGGTTCCTGAATGTTCTGTCGATGCGAGTATCGGGTCGTCTAATCTCCCCTGTCTTTGCGAAGATGTTCTGATGATAAGCCCTGGTATGTGCTATATGGATGGTGGCATCCTGAGGGTGCACACAGGTCCTGTTCCTGATTGCCCTCTTGATACGGATATCACGTCAAGTAATACTCCCTGCTATTGTGACGATCAGCTTTTTACTTCTGCGAATTATGATATGCATTGCACTTGGGAAGGTCCTGTCACTATTGGTTATGCTGTCCATGATATTCCGGGTATAACTGGGATGGCGGCAGGGCCGGAAGTTTCTGAGCAGATATCTTCAGGTCAGACCTCTTGTTATTCATTGTTGGACAATAATGTTCTTGTGCTGAGAAGTCTTGGTACAGAAGGCGCAACATTCAGTGTTTCTGGTCTTTCCAGAAGATCTGTGGCAGCTTCTGTAGCTAATATTGCTGAAGCTCCAGGCAACAGCATAATATTGACTGCTGCAAGGCCTGACCAGCATGGCGTGCGGGCTTCAGGTCTTTCGGGACAGGGAAGGGTTACGCTTTCAGGCATCAGTGCTGCTTCAGGCCAGGATAACATCCGTATGAACGTACAGGTGACCGGTCAGACTTCTCCTGTCCAGCTGGTGATAGAGCTATTGCCTCTTGAGTTGAGGACCAAGAGTGATACTGCGGTGAGCATGGCTGGAAGGGCTGACGCGCTTGGCTCATGCTCCGAACCGCCCGCAGCTCCTTGTTTATCTCTTTTAGGAGGTGACAGGATAGCTTTCTTCGTGGCTCCTGATACCAATGCAGCATTCAGCATATCGAATCTTCAATCGGCGGCAGGCGCTTCTGCAGCTTGTGTAGGTAAGAATCCTGGTGAGGTGTGCGATGATGGAGGGATCACCGGGACGTGTTGGGAGCCTAACATCCCGGGTATAGGTCTTCAGTGCTTCACTGAGTGCCGGAAGAATTATGCCCTCGACCCTGCTAATCGAGATTCTCTGATGAGCGATCCTGCCAGCCTTCCTGCGAACGATAAGTTCTGCCTTCCTACTTCCCGATCAAGATGTGACGGCGCTTCATGGGACGATACTGCTGGTCTGTGCCCGGAAGGCAGGAGGTGCTGTCCTAATGGCAGGGGCAGGACGCTTGCACCTTCCCCCGGTACGCCTGGAGCCACCCCGACCTCAGAGGATGCTGGGCCGGGTATGTTGGGTGGCATATGTGGTCCTGTAGGTTACAGGCCTTTCCTGAGATGTGATGATGGGGGAGGTTGTACATCTCACATTGATTATCCTAATCTGGCACCAGAAGATGCTGACAATACTTGTGGGGGTTTCTTACGGTGCTGTTATTCAAGGACTTTCAGTCCGGAACCGTTACAAGAGCATGAACAGTGCGGTATTGATGCTTACTGTGAGAGGGGTTGTCCTCCTGAGAGGATACTTTCTCCTGTTGAGATTTCAGGAGGTTTTGCATGCAGTGATTATACTGTCTGTTGTGAGGGTGCTGGCCAGTCTATACCTGAGCAGGTTGATTGCTCGACATTACAGACCCCTCAATCATGCCATGCTGAGGATCATTGCATATGGGTGTGGGATCCTGCAAGCCCTTGCTTCTATAATATGGCTGATTCTGAGTGTATGAATCCTCAGTCAAGCAGCACATTGAACCATGGTGAATGCGCTCCTACAGCTTCATTATAACAGATTTATTTGTATGGGAATCTTTAAGATGATACCGCAAGATCAAGAAAATATGGCAGGTCGTGTCCAAGGACAGTCCCCTGTAAGGTTCAGTCAGCAGAGGACAGGTCAGCAGCAATCTGCTACTCAGCAGTTCCAGCAGGTAAGGCCGGTTCCATCTTACCCATCTGGACAGCAGGGGCAGGGCAGCACTCAAGAGGAAGCTCCGAAGAAAGCAGGTATTTTTGATAAGCGTTTCATTTTAGTAACTCTTATAGCTCTTGTCCTGTTTTTTGGAGGTATGGCCGCAGTCTTTTATTTTTTTGTTCCTGGTGAAGAGCCGCCCGCGCCTTCGCCCGGAAGGACAGCCGCTCCTGCTACTTTGCCCGCACCAGAAGCATCAGAAGAGACAGGTCCTCTGTCAGGACAGGTTAGTATGGAAGAGTCTGTCGACCGTGAGTCTCTCCGTTACAGGCTGCCCTGGCAGAGGGATATGATGGGCGACAGTGAAGAAGTATGGTTGCCTGTGGTTGATACTGGTTTTTATCTTGATGGTATGGGTGGAGAGGTCTGGGAACAGGAAAGTTCTTTCGGACTTATTGAAGGGTATAGGAAGACGTTCCGTCTGTCAGATGTGGCTCAGGAAGATTTTGCTGAAGTCAGGATGGTGATCCATGAATATGGTTCTGAGAGCGGAGCGGAAAGCAAGTTCTTTTCCATGTCAGACCTTCATGATGCTAACAGGGAAATCTTCTCTTCGGAGAACTTGGCTTTCGATGGTATTGGAGAAGAATGGCTTGGCTATGCTATCCATGGTCTGGACCGGGAAGGAAAACTGGAAGAACCGGATCTTTCAGCATATGTTGTCGAGTTTTACAGACAGGAATTCTGGGTGCACATATCATTTGTGTCATACGATGATTATTCTGCCGAAGTGCTGGATTACGCAGGGGATATTGATGAAAAGATATCTTCCGGAGATTATTATGAGGGGTTTGCCTGAACATGCCGCACAACAAAAGATCTAAAAAGTCAGAAAAGTCAGAAAAGTCAGAAAAGTCAGAAAAGCAAGGTAGGTCCGGCAGGGCGTCTTACGCGATCGCATCTATCATCAGGGACATTAAGTCCGCCCACTTGATCTCTATCCTTTCGTCTTCTTTCAGGTCGTGGTATTCCCAGTGGCCCTGGATCATCCTCAGTGTTGTCGTGGATTTCCTTTTTATCGTGTCTTTGGGCACTGTCATCACTCTTATCCAGTTCACTTTGTTCGAGCATCTTGAGGCGTTGATGCGCATGGCTGGTGAGGCGAGCGGCGGCCTTATCAACGCGTTCAACCAGTCCGCGCAGGTGGCGTCTTCGATGTCTGGTTTGGCTTCCACTGCTGACTTCCAGTATCATGTGGATGTGATCTTCAAGTATCTTGGTATTTTGGTCATAGCTTCCCTGCTCATCTGGATATTGTTCCAGGGCGTAAGCTGGTACATCGCTTACAGGATGTCCACAAAAGAAGGCCGCAGGATGTCTTTCCTTGTGTTCTGGAAGAACTTCGCGCTTGAGTCCATCCCGTTCCATCTATTCACAGTCCTTTTGATCTTCATCTCTGTGAAGATGCTTTTCAGTATCAAGATGAGCCTTACCCCTTTGTTCGGCGAGGATTTTTTGAATTTCATGTTTGTCTTGTTAGTGCTTATCACGTGGTATTTCGGCTTTTTGTGCTACACCATCACTTCAAGGTCTGCTTTCAGTAATTTCAAGCAGTCGTTCAGGTTCGGCGTGAAGAGGTTCTCTAAGACGATACAGAGCTTTGCCGCGCTGGCTGTGCTTTTCATCGTAATAGATCTTGTCCTGAAGATATCTTTCATCAGGCAGGACCCGTTCGTGCTTATGGTGATAGGCACCATCCTTTTCATGCCTGCTGTGGTTTTCGCCAGGATCCTTCTGTTCAGGACGCGGCAGGCTTACTGGCCGTTGAAGAAATAGTTCTTTTTTTACATTATCGCAGTATCGGTATTCCCTAACAGCGTGTAGAACGCGTCGAACACGGGTGTCTCTGTGGATACTGACAGGAACTTGACGTTCATGGAGTCGCATATCCTCTTTACGTTGTATATGTGGTCGAGCAGCTGTTCTGAGTAGTTCTCTATGACCCTGTTGCTTATGAACGTGCGCATCTGGTCGTTTGTCTCTGAGTCTGTGAGGATGGTGTCGCCTTCTAGTGTTATCTCGCGTTCTGAGCTGTCCAGCACCTGGACGACGAGGACTTCGCTCTTCTTGAACCTGTAAAGGGTGTCCCTGAGCTCTTCCGGGTTGAAAAGGAAGTCTGATATGATGATGACCATCGATTTTGTCTTGATGGCTTTCTTGTACTTGAGCAGGCTTTCCATGAATTTGGAGTGGCCTTTGGGTTTTATCCTGTTGAGCGTGTCCACTACGCTCATGAGCTTGCTCGCGCCTTTCTTTGCCCTGAATATCTCGAGGTCTTCTGAGAACGTGCTGACCTCGAAGCTCTCGTTGTTCCTCAGTGCCATGTAGCAGAACCCTACCGCGACCATGGATGCGTAGTCAAATTTCTTGATGGTCTTGCCGAAGTCCATGCTGGCTGAGGAGTCTATCACGACGTGTATGCGCATGTTCTTCTCTTCCTCGTACCTGCGTATGAAGTATTCATGCGTCCTTGCGTAGAGTTTCCAGTCTATCGCCCTGAAGTCGTCTCCGTGCTCGTAGTTGCGGTAGTCGTAGAACACGAGGCCTGTCCCGTAGTTCTTGCTCTGCCGTGAACCTGCGTAGTTGGAGATGACCCTCTTCTTGAGCACTACGTCGAACCTGTCCAGCTGTTTCAGGAATGATAGGTCTATTGCCAT
>CAYOQS010000014.1:0-34635 GCA_964406185.1 uncultured Methanosarcinales archaeon | reverse complement strand
AAACCCCGCCCTTTAGGGCGGGGTAGGGCACTTCCGGCGGATTTTTATGATATGCTCCAAAATGTCGATGAGTTCACGAGTCGGCATTTTGTTTGCATACGAGAAAGGTTAAATGCAAGACTACACTTTGGAGTCGGCAAACTTTTTACATGCTCAACAATACCGATGAGCTTCAGGGTAAAGACCTGGAGGATGATAGCATCTTTGATGCTGAAAGACTTGCGAGTCGGTATTGTTTTTGCATTTTTTCAGGGTAGAATCTCATTCCATCCTGAATATTTCTTCCGCGCTCGCGTCCCCTCTTGAGAATTCTGCCTTGAGTATGTGTGTCGTGCCCGGCCTGAGGTATTCCAGCGACACGTAGTCTGCGAGGTTTATGGTCAGCGGCTCTTTCAGGTTGATTATCTCTACATTGTTCCTGCCGAGGTTCTTGACTTCTGTGCCGTATTCTATGCTGTTGCTGTCCAGGTACTTCTTAACCGCGATGACGCCCACAGCAGTGTCATCCACGTATATTATTATTGACTCGTCTGACATGAACGTGACCGGCCCTACATTGACGTTGACGTCGAACACATCTCCCTGCCTGAACGCGTCTTTCTCTACTGATAATGCGAGCGGTTCTGACTGTGTCGCAAGGCCTGTGAATGAGGCGTACCCCCCGACTATCATTAGGATGGCCGCGACTGCTACTATGACTGTCACGTAATGTTCCCTTTCGACTCTTATTCCCCTGTCCATCCTTTCGCACCTCTTCAGACCTCAAGCGTGTATTTGAGCTCGTTGATTTTGACCTTTGTGCCCGGGTCCACCCTCACTTTGAGCATGTAGTACAGCCCTTCTCTCATCTTCATGTTCATGTAGCATGTGTCCAGGCATGCGTGCTGGAACTCTCCCTGCACTGCTTTCTTGTCCTCGCCGAGCTGTTCTGCAGGTCTTTCGTCCAGCCCTGCCTCTTCTGTTATCTTTATCCATGCCTGACCTTCCGCGACCTCGTTGATAGGCACGTCTTCAGGCAGTGGTGCGCCTTCCTCTTCTGATGTGACGCTCATCCCTGTGATGAGGTTGCCTTTCTTCTGCTTGATGTTTGAGTATATCAGGAGTTCCTGTCCTCTTCCGTTGTCGAGAAGTATCTCTGCCCTGCCCTCGCCTGTCACGGTGCCTGACAGCCTGAGCGATGTCAGCGCGAACTGCTCCTGCTTGTCCGAGAACAGCACGAAGCTTGTCGGCTCTTCTGCCACCAGGTCTATGGGCTGGCTCTTTATCTCTACCGGCACGAAGCCGACTATGCCTGGCACGTCTGTCCCTGTACTGACTTCGGGTGTGGGGAAGAACTTGTCCAGCGCGAAGGCTCCCACGAATATCAGCAGCATGACTACCAGCATGCCTTCTATGAGGAGTAGCTTGTTTTTTGTAGGCTCTTTTACCATCTGTTTCACCTCTATCTGTATTTGATATAAATATTTTTCTTGTTTGTTCCTTTAAATATGGTCTTTGAAGCATGTATCGATCTCATTTTCTGTTAATCTCATTTTCTGTTGATTTTCTCTTGACCGGCCTCTTCTTTCCTTTTCTGTCCGCCTTGGAGTTGCTGCCTATTATCCTCTCTGCTATCTTGAGAGGGTCTTCCTTGCCGATGCTGCTCTTTATGCTCTCCAGTCTTGTCGGCCTTGCAGGTGTCCTGGTCGTTGATACCTTTTTCGCAGGTTTTTCTGTTTGGGGCGGGGGTCCTGCGGGCGTACCTGCTTCTTTCCGGGCAGGTATTGCCCCGGGCTTTCTTGTCTGGGGCTTTCTTGTCTGGGGTTTTATTGTCAGGGGTTTTATTATCCTGGGTTTTATCGTCTGGAGCTTTCTTGTCTGGAGCTTTCTTGTCTTGGAATTCATCTCTGATGTTATCTTTGCAAGGCTTTTGTTGACATCCTTGATCTCTTCGGAAAGTGTTTCAGCAGGCATTGTTTTAGCTTTTTCAGGTGTCTTTATGGTCATGGGCTGGAGGGGTGTCTCTGTCTGTTTTTGCTTGGCTTTCTTCTGTCCGAGCTCTTTTTTCTCTATGTTCTCTATCTCCTCGACCTCATCCTCTATCCTGTCCATCTTGATGTTCAGCTTGTCTATGGCTTTCATCACCTCTCCGAACATCTGCCTGTCTGTATCCCCAGATGCCCTTTCTTTCCTTGTTTCTGGTGTCCTGATGTCCACCTCTATCTCCTGCTCATATCCTTTCTTTGCTCTCTTGGGTTTCCATCCTGTCTTCTGGGCTGCGTATGCTGTCCAGTATTTTGATTTCTTGATGTAATCGTCCATGCCTTTGAACGTGAATTTTCCTCTGTTTATCGTGACGTACGTGAAAGTGCCTATCAGCAGGGCCGAGACCAGCACCGTGATCAGTATTCCTGGAATCCCTGTCTTCTCTGATATGCCTGCTATCGCGTTGCCTGTTATCTCCGGCACGTTGAAGGTCAAAAGCATCAGCAGCAGTATGGCGAAGACGAGCAGCACGTGCGCTGCTGTTATGAGCTTCTTCACCCTGTCTGAGAGCCTGACTTTCTGGAGAGCTATGACCGCGACGAGCAGCACGAGCATGAGCAGCAGGGGCATTATGTAGAGGGGGTTTGGCGGTTCGTAGGGCTGTACTGTTATTGCCTCTCCTGTGAGCATGTTCCTCCTGCTCTGCTTTATCTCTTCTTTCGTGCAAGGCCTGCACCTTCCTCCGCAGTCGATCCCTTCCTCGTTGCCGTTCATCTTGCCGTCGTGGCAGAAGTCGTATTCGCATGGCTGCACTGTGAGCGGCTTGCTCCTTTCACTGCCGCACTTTGCGTTGTCCATGCAGGTCCTTGTCTGCACTCCTGATTCTGTGCACGGTCCCCATTCCTGGCATGCCCATCTCTCTGCGCATCCTATTATGCATTCCCTGTGCGTGGGCGGCTTGTCAGATTCGTTTCCGCACCCGTTGGCGTCGAAGCACGTCCTGGTCTGCTCGAAGTCGACGCACGGACCCCATGAGTAGCAGAGCCAGTTGGGCTCGCATGGCGGCTCTTCTCTGGAGGAGCCTCCGCCTCCTCCGCCACCGCCTCCTCCGCCGGTGGTGCCGCAGCTTCCGCAGTCTGCCGGGCAGTTGGAGCATCTCTCACCGCTTCCTGTGTCGCAGCTTCCGTCTCCGCAGTACGGCCCTTCCTCCACTGTGTAGCGTGTGAAGTGCGTGACGTTGAATATGTATGTGCTGTTGGTGTGGTTGATTTCTGCGCACCTGCTTGCAGGGCATTGGCTTCCGTTGACTGTTATTATCGGGTTGTTGTATGTTATGTTGTATAGCGTGATCTGCGCTGACCTGTTGAGCTCTGGTATGTCTTCCGAGTCTATGCGCGCGTAGGTCCTGCCGATGCCCGCGTATGTGTCAAGGTCTATGCAGCGTGTTATGTTCACTTCCTGCCGGAATTCTATCTTCCCGAGCCCGTCCACTTCGAGCACGACCCCTGAAATGCTGGTCAGGTCGTTGCCTGTGAGGTTGGTGGTGTTTCCGTCGTACTCTGTGCTCACGACGCAGTCACATCCTGTCCTGGTGCCGTTGTCTGCCGGGAGGTTGTAGTATATTCCGCAGTTTGCCGCATCCTCGTACCACTTGAGCTTTGTGTCGTTGAGGTTGCACTCTCCATACTGTGCTTGCCAGTCTTCTGTGCAGTTGTATGCTGTTCTCTGCGTGTCATTGACCCACTCTCCGTACCCTCCTGACGTGTCGACTGTCCTGACCGATAGCGTGTAGTAGCTTGAGTGGTCAAGGCCTGTGGCGTAGTGGTATTCGCTGGATGTGCTTGTCATGTGGCTGTCGTTCACGTACACATCTACGTGGTCGAGATCTTCGTCGTCCGGGTTTGTCCATACCCAGTATATGTAGTTCTGTCCCCTGTTGAGCATGAGCAGGTTTGTGACAGCTCCTGGAGCCACCGTGTCGTTTACGGTGAGCCATAATGTCTGCTGGCTTGCTGAGTGGTTCTGTGTCTCGGGATGGTGCGCGGTTATGTTGTATAATGTCTGTATGTCGTATGTCGAGACGTCGCTCACAGCATCTCCGCTGTCCAGCAGCGTGCCGTTCCTGAGCAGCTGTACAGGTCCTGTTCCTGTCACTCTGGAAGCTGTGAGGTTGGCCGCGGCGGTCCTCTCTATGGTCTGGTCTGATGCGCTTCCGTTGATCAGCAGGCTCACCGACGATGCTGCCCGGTCTATGTTCAGCGTGTCGCTTGCCGTGCCGTCGGTGTGGTTTGTCGTGCTGCTTGCGTTGCATACGTAATCGTACTCTCCGCCGCCGAGAGTCTGCACATCGGGTATGCTGACCTGTACTCCGTCCCTCCACAGCGTGGCTGTGACCTCGTCGTTGTCTGCGCTGCACGTGACTGTTGTCTCTGTTCCGTATGTCTCGTTCCAGCTCGGCAGTATCGAGATGTTCATCATGGTTGCTGCCTTGTCTATCACGAAGACTCCCGAGTCTGTCGCTGATGTGTAGTTCTGCGTCTCGGAACTGTTGCATGCGTAATCGTAACTGCCTGCCGCAAGGCTTACTGCAGATCCGTCCTCGCTGCCTGTTACGTCTGTGCCGTCTCTCCAGAGCAGGCCGTCTGTCTCCGGGTTCGTGCATGCGCACTCTGCTGTTATGCTTGTCCCGTACGTTTGCGGACTGCTCTTGTCGAATGACAGCGTGCATGAGCTGCTGGCCTGCAGCACTGTGAATGTCTCTTCCTCTGTGCTGTTCCGGTTGCCTGCCTCGTCCTGTCCGTGCCATCTGTAAGTGTACGTGCCTGCCGCCAGGCCGCTAAGGGTGTTGGTGTATGTGCTTCCTCCGTTGCTGGCAGTGTAGTTCACGCCGTCGAACTCGAGCTTGACGGTTTCCATGCCGTACGTGTCGTTCCACGTGCTGTTGAACGTATAGCTTGCACCTGCGCTGTATGTGCTGGGGTCTGTGGGTTCTCCTGTAACGATATTCTGCGGGGCGGTCTTGTCTATTATGAAATGCCTTGTTGCTGTCACTTCATATCCTACTGTGTCATTTGCCCAGATGTTGAGAGAGTAGTTGCCGTCAGGCGTGCCTGAGGTGTTGACATTCTCTGTGTCATGATGGTCTGTGACGTTGATCACTTCATGTGACTCTTCATCCATGAGTGTTCCGTCAGGGTATGTTATGTTGTGTGTCACTGTGTGCAGCGAGTCATCCTGCACTTCTATGTTGAGGTTGAAGTCGTTGTTCCATTTGCTTCCTTCTGTGGGCACCTGTATCTGTATGAAGGGCATTGTGTTGTTTATGTAGTGTATTATGGACCGCTCTGCGGTGTTGCCGAGGGTGTCGTTCGCCCATCCTGTTATGTTGTACCTTCCGTCAGGATATACTGATGTGTTTATTAGCATCTGGTATGGTGCTGGTATGACTCCTGCGAATACTATGTCTCCGGAACTGTTCTGTGATGATACATAAAGCGAATCTATGCCTACGCCTGCATCTTGGACATCCACTTTGAAAAGCAGTATGTATCCGATAGTTTCGTTGTCGACCGGCCTGACGGGTGTAATCACAGGGGGTGTGATGTCTATCGTGATGTTCCTTGTCCCGCTCTGTCCTGTGTTGCCTGACCCGTCTGTGCAGTTTATGTGCCATTCGTCCTGGCCTTCTGGCAGTGTGCTGTTGGTTATGCTTATCGTGCTGCCTGCAGCTGCGGATATGTTGCTTCCGCTCTCGTTGCCGTTCACGTATAATGTGCAGTCTGCTGTGCTGTAGTGGTTGTCTGTGAAGTTGAACATGAACTCATGCGTCTGTGATGCTGTGGCGTGTCCGTCTTCAGGAGATATGGGTGTGACTTCTGGTTCTGTGGTGTCCTGGACTGTTATCCAGAGGGTTTCTTGTGCTGCGGTGTGGTTTTGTGTGAGCGGGTGCTGCAGCGTGACGTTGTATGTTCCGAGGGTGTTGTATTCTGTTATCTGTGTGACCGGGCTGCTGCCGCTGGTTATCAGGCTGCCTGCTTCGTATAATGAGAGTGTGCATGGGTGGTCGTGCAGGCCTGTCTCGTTGACCGCGCCGCCCACCTCTATTGTTATGTTGCTTTCAGTCCCGTTCAGCAGCAGGCTGATGTCAGGCTCGGCCCTGTTGATAGTCAGTTCATCTGATGCTGTGCCTGCTGTGTAGTTTGTCGTGCTGCTTGCGTTGCATACATATGTATGGTTCCCTCCGCCGGGTGTCTGCGTGTCTGGTATGCTGACCTGCGCTCCGTCTCTCCACAGCGTGGCTGTGACCTCGTCGTTGTCCGCGCTGCACGTGACTGTTGTCTCTGTTCCGTATGTCTCGTTCCACCCTGGCAGTATTGAGATGTTCATGGTGGTTGATGCCTTGACTATCTCGAAGTTCTGCGCGCCTGTCTCGTTTTGATTGCCTGCAGAGTCTGTTGCGTACCATGTGTAGCTGTAGCTTCCTGCTGCGAGATCTGTGAGGGTCACGTAGTATTCATCTCCGCTCTGGCTCGGGCTTGTGTAGTTCGTGCCGTCGAATGAGAAGGTCACGCTCCCGACTTCGACATTGTCTGTCCATGTGATGTTGAACTGGTAGTTTCCGCCCTGTGAGTATGCTGTCCCGTTTTGGTCATAGATGCCTGAATAGGAGGGTGATATCTCGTCAAGTGTCCTTGCGGTGTCAGACACTCCGGTATCATTGACGTTTCCGTAAACGTCCTTGGTGTGTGTCGTGATCCCGTATACTGTGTATGTTGTCAGTCCTGTGGCGTTGTAAGAATTGCCTGACACGTTCGCCACGTTAGTGCCGTTCACATACACTATAGCCTCAGCATAATCCGCATCTGCAGGTTCTGTCCAGTTCCATGTTATCCAGCTGCTTCCTCTTGACTGCTCGGCCGGTCCGCTCACGCTGCCGGGCGGGGTGGTGTCCCTGACCTTCAGCCAGTGCGTCTCGCTGCTGGCTGTGTAGTTCTGCGATCCTGGATAGGCCAGCGTGATGTTGTAGTCTGCCTGTTCGCTGTATGTAGATATGTTTGAGACAGGTGATGCTCCTGTGCCTGATCCCGTGCTGTTCACGTACAGGATGATTGCGACGTCGTCTCCGGTCACTTTCTCTCCTGTCAGGTTCGCGTCGCTGAGCCTCTCTATGGTGAGGTTGCTGTCTGTCCCGTTCAGGAGCAGGTTGACTGATGAGCTGGCTTTGGTTATGGTGAGGTTGTTTTCCGCGCTTCCCGCTGTGTAGTTCTGCGTCTCTGTGGTGTTGCAGGTATACTCGTAAGTCGACGCTCCGTGTGTCTGCACGTCAGGGTTAGAAACTTCTGTCCCGTTCCTGTACAGGGCGGCTGAGACGCCGGGGCTGGTGGTGCTGCAGTTGACGTTGCTTGTCAGACCGTATTCTTTGCTCCACCCTCCTACAGAGCTGAGCATAAGCGAAGGGGTTGCCTTAACCACGATAAATTCTGTCTCTGCTGTGCTGTTCATATTGCTGAGGAAATCCTCTGCATGCCACCTGTAAGTGTGGCTTCCTGCTGCGATGTCTGACATGGATATGTAGTATTCATCCCCTGTCTTTGTGGGGTTTGTATAGTTGGTCCCGTCGAACGAGAAAGTGACGTCGTTGACCGCTACGTTGTCTGTCCATGTGATGTTGAACTGGTAGCTTCCGTCCGGTGCATATCCTGAGTTGTTCTGGTCGTTCATGCCCGTGTACTGCGGCGCTATGTTGTCGAGTGTCATCGCGTTGTCCCATACGTCTGTGGTGTTGAGGTTCCCGCTGGTGTCTTTGGTGTGTACTGTGAGCTGGTAGCTGGTGTACCCGCTAAGTCCTGATATGTTGTAGTAGTTGCTGCTGGTGTTGGCTATGTTTGTGCCGTTGAGGTACAGTATCGCTGAATCGAAATCTCCATCATCCGGTTCTGTCCATATCCATCTTATCCAGTCTGTTCCTGCTCCGCTCTCGCCGAGGTTTGTCACTCCTGATGGGGGTGTCTGGTCCTCGATGGTCAGCCAGTGCGTGTCTGAGCTTGCTGTGTAGTTCTGGCTTTCAGCATATGTTGCGGTTATGTTGTATGTCGCGGCTGTGCTGTATGTCGAGACGTTGGTCAATGGCGGTGTGCCTGAGCTGATCTGCGTGCCGTTCCTGTATATGGATACTTCAACGTCATCTCCTGTCGTGGTATCTGCTGTGATGTTGATGTCTATAGGGTATGCCTCTGTCAGGTTGTCGTCGCTCCCGTTCAGCAGAAGGTCGATCGTCGAGTCCGCTTTAGCCAGGACGAACGTCCTCGTCCCCGTGTCTGCTTCGTTCTCAAGGAAGTCTTCTGCGTACCATGTGTAGCTGTAGCTGCCTGCCGCGAGGTCTGACATGGATATGTAGTATTCATCCCCTGTCTTTGTGGGGTTTGTATAGTTGGTCCCGTCGAACGAGAAAGTGACGTCGTTGACCGCTACGTTGTCTGTCCATGTGATGTTGAACTGGTAGCTTCCGCCTGATGAGTAAGCTGTGCCGTTTGCATCAACTATGCCTGAATACTGCGGCGCTATGTTGTCCTGTGTCATGGCGTTGTCCGTGACATCGCTTGTATTTACGTTTCCGGTGGCGTCCTTGGTGTGCACGGTCAGGCTGTAGGTGGTGAATCCGCTGAGTCCTGTGAAGTTGTGGCTGTCTGAGCTGGTGTTTGCCACGTTCGTGCCGTTCAGGTATAGTATCGCTGAGTCGAAGTCCGTATCTCCTGGATTCGTCCAGCCCCATTTTATCCAGGTCTTCCCTGTCGAGCTTTCCGAGAGTGCTGTTACAGAGGCAGGTGCAGTCTCATCAATGTCTTCGAGGACTGTCAGGGTGTTTGCGCACTTCTCTGTCCCGTCTTCTGTACCGTCGTTGGGCGTCACGCAGGCCTGCCAGACATCTCCCGCAGACGTCTCATCCGAAAAAATGAGGTCTGTCCTGCCCTGGTGCAACGCCTGGACCTGTGAAGAGGTCAGCGCCCTGTTGTATATCATCACCTGGTCGATGGATCCATTCAGGTATCTGTCAGTGTTCTGCGAGTCATGACCTATCTGCACATCGTTGGCTGTATCTGTTATGCCTGAATGTGTGACGGTCTCCTGATGCGTTCCATCAACGTAGAGAGTTACATTGCCTTCACCGAACACGCCTGCTACATGATACCAAACCCCTTCTGTCAGCGCGCTCTGTGAGTATGTGCACTGCCATCCGCCGTCATACGCGCATGCTTCGAAGGTGTTGTTCGTAAATATCTTCAGAGTGTACTGTGTATCGCCCTTGTTGATTATGGGCCTGTGGTTGCCTGCTCCTCCATCCACCTTTACCCAGGCAGATAGTGTGAATGTGTTATTGCCTGTGAAGTCAAGAGCTGCAGGCTCGCCGAGATCGATGTATGCGGTGCTTCCATCAAGTTCATAAGCTCCGAACCCGTCATGCCCTCCGGTCTGGCTCCAGCTGGCTCCTGTGGCCGTTCCGTGCAGTCCGTTTCCGCTGTAGTCTCTGGTCCAGCTTGTCTCGTTTCCGCCTGTCGCCTCTATAGGCATGTTGAGCACGGCTATGCTTGTCCCGTCCACTTTCCAGTCGAATATGTTCTTGACGCTGTCGCTGTCCTCATCATCCGTGCTCTGGTTGTAGCAGGTTAGGTTCTCGCTTGTCAGGTTTGTTCCAAGGCTGCTGCTGAGCAGGGGTGTGCTGTGCGTGGGGGGGTTGTTGACAGGTATGTATGCTGTTATGTTTATGCCGTCCACCCATAGGTTGTCCACGTTGCCGGTCAGTCCTGACCCGTTCCATTTGATTGTCATGTCGCTGTCGAGCGTGCAGTTGTCTGATGTTAGGTATATCTCTGCCGGATACCATGAGTCTTGTGCGTGGTCTCCGTTGGTGAACCTCCATATTTCTGTATCGTCGCAGTACATCGACGTGAACTCGCCAGAGTCTATGCTGTTAGGGTAGTAGTAGAATGCTATCATGTAAGATGTGTTCTCAGAGAAGTCGAATGCCTGGCTGAAGTATGAGTCTGCGCTGTTGTCCTGCAGGTGCGCGCTCCAGCTGCCTCCTGCGCTTCCGTCATCCTGCCTGTTGCTTCCTGCATCGCTCCTGTTCGAGTCAGGGTTTGCGGCCGGCGCGTCCGAGAATGTCCATCCGTCTTTATCTGCTTCGAATCCTGCGTAGTGCGGCAGTGTAGTTGTGCTGTTCGGCGCATTTACGGTGAAGCTTCCGCTGCTTGAATTCTCATGGCTGTCGGAGTTGTTTGCGTATACTGTGTATGGTACTTCTCCGCTCATTCCACTTGTGTTATGGGTGTAGACATAACCTTCATCGCTTGTCTGTTCGTACGTGACACCCGGGTTGAAGTACCTGTGCGCTACTTGGCCGCTGTTGTATGCGGGGTCGTTGAGACCGCCTGATGATGGGCTGTATCCGTAGCTGCCTTCGTTCGGCAGCCAGCTTCCGCAGTCTGCATTGGAATCGACTGGCAGGTCGAATGTTCCTGATACTGGCGCGTATCCTATCCAGAATGTCTGCCCCAGTGTTATCTCTACGCCGCCGGGGATCGTGCCGCTTGTCCATCCTTGCGCTCCGGTGCCTGAGATGTTCACTCTTGATTCTGTTATCATGCTCCTGTCCGGATTGTACAATGCCATCTCAAGTTTCTCGCCGGATGTGAATGAGCTGTCTGGCTGGTACCACCAAAGTTTTGTCAGGTTTGCTGTTCCTGAACCGGATATCGTGAATTTTGCGTATGCTTCCCAGTCTTCTCCTCCTGCGTATTCAGAATCGAAACAGCCGGTTGCCCTGTTGTCTGTTTCAGTTGTGCTGCTTTCAGGGTTCATCGTATAGTTTATGCCTGCGATACCTGTCCAGACAGATTCGATATCTGATCCGCTGACATTAGCTCTTATGGTGATGTTTTCGCCGGCTGTGACTGGATCGGGCGTGTCGCTTATGGAGTCGATGCTCGGCGATGCCGTGTTCGGCGTTCCGACCGTGAACACCACGTCGTCATTGTCGTCATACGTTCCTGTGCCTCCTGATGAGTCCGCGCAGGTCTCTCCTGATTCTCCATCGTACTGTACGTAGACCCTTACTGCGTGGTCACCGGCGGTGTTGTCGAGATCGAATGCTGTGAATGTCTCTTTGTGGTATGAGCCTGAACTGTCTGCTTGTGAGCATGCCTTGTATTCCTTCACTGTCCAGCTTGGGGACGAGGCGTCGCTGGTGTACACTACTGCGACCTTGTCGTCTGATGCGCTGTAGCAGTGCACCCATGCCTCTACCTGTACTGTGTCGCCTGGGCTGAACGTGCTGCTGTCAAGGTCTGTTATTGTTATGTTCTCTACTGATTCATCGCCTCCGCAGCTCGGGCTTGAGTAGGTGGTCGTGCCGTCTGGACAGCTGTCTATCGTGTTGGGCTGGTTTGGTTCTGGGCCGTTGCCGTCGCTTACGCTGTCCCTGCATTTGAGGTCTGAGGAGTCGGCTATGCAGGGTGATGTGCCGTCCTCGCAGTATGGTGCTCCGTAGGTGCTGTTGTATTCTGCGTATCCGGGATCGGCGGGTGTGAGCGTGAAGCTGTACTCCTGTCCGGGCTGGAGTTTCTGCACTCTCTGCCATCCGCCGTACAGGGTGCAGTTTCTTGTCTCTTTTGTGTTGCCTGTGCATTCCCTCCTTAGTTCGGGGCATTCCTGGTTCTCGAAGTCCCAGTCCCTGCATTTGTATAGCCATCCTCCTTTTGCCTGGGCAGTGACTGTTGCGTTGGTGAAGTTCATCTCTGTAGGGTCTATGGCGTAGACCTCTTCGAATCCCGCAAGTTCTCCTTCTTCTTCTACATCATCTAATTTTAGGAATCCTGTGCTGTTTCCTGACACGTTCGCATCCTCTATCAAGATGCGTCTTACAGGCAGGTCCTCTTCTTCGAAATCTATTTCCACTTTGTAGCTGCCTTTGGTGAGGTTGACCTTCTCGTCGGTAGATCCGTCTCCCTGAGAGATCGCTCCCCTGATCCTTCGTTCGATGGCCATCCCTCCGATGGTCCTTCCGCCGGTACTGTCCGCTGCTGGCCTTGCCGCAGTCCTTTTCAGCGCGGCCCGCCGGTTCTCTTTGTCCTTGAACTCGACTGTCGCTGCGAGCGTGTTGCCTTCAGCGTCTTTTATCTCTGGTGTTATCTCTACTGTATCGTTTGCGGCAGGGTTCACTGTCTCGTTCAGCTCTCCTGTCTCTCCGGCCTCTTCGGTCAGGTTTTCAAGTGCGTATGTTAGGTTCTCTATGTATATCTCCATGCCTTCGTCCAGCTCAAAATGGAGTGTGTAGGTTGTGCTGTTGAATCCGTCCGTAAGCGTGCACGTGTCTTCGCATGCAAGCTTGAATGGTGTTGTGGGTTTGGGTACGAAGCTTGCTGTTATGCTGTCAGGCTGTCCGACCACGCTCTCAAGGTATGTCTCGTTGCCTATGCTTTGGTTGAGGAATATTACCTGTGCCGTGACTGTGTTGGTATCTGTCGCTCCGTACTTGCCGTGGAACACATAGAGCGGCACGTTCCATCCTTTCTCTTCCGGCGCCACCCCTGCCAGTGCGCAGCAGTCTGCCGCGCCGTTGCATGCTGTTGTGGTGCTTCCTTCTGAGTTTGTGATCTCCCATTTTGTGCAGAGCCTGCTCTCGTCGGGATGCCAGTTGAACTCGCTGTCCGCGACTGTCAGGTCTACCACTCCGTCCTCGGTGTATGCTACGCCGTTGTCGTCAGAGTCCCAGATGGTCCCTGGGTTGTACTTGACTCTTGTCGTTATCTTCCTGTCTTCTTCTGTCTCTGCCAGCCGCACGCCTTCGGGTATGTTTATGGCGTGGCCGGTTATGCTTGCAAGCCCTGCAGGTCTTATCGTGTCCTGGTCCATGATCAGGTACATTCTTCCTCCTGCCTGGATGTGGACGCTGGCATTGCCTTCGCCTTTGAGCTGTCCGCTGAGCTTTAAATAGCGCAGGTTGAAGCTTTCAGGATGCGCGTCAAGGACCCAGGTCATCGTCGTGTTCTCTGTTACGTTCGTGTTGATGGACTGCACGTATGTTATCAGCTCGTCCCCTCCTGCGATCCAGCCTGTCATGCCTGATCTTGACACGAATGTAGCGAGTACTACAAGTGCGAGTATGAATGCGACCATGTATCCTGATGTCTTGAATGACCTGCTGAAGCTCCTGCTCGTCCCTGTCAGGCTTGATGTTCTCTTGAGTTTCCGGTCTATGCTCTTGAGCTGCGGGTCCAGTTTGTGGGTGCCGTGGATGCCTCTGCCTGTCTCTTTCTCTATCTCTTTTTCCAGTTCCTTGAAGAGTGGTTTATGCCGCATCCGCTGTTGACCTCTTTCTTTTTGTCCGCACGTATGCTGTTGATATTGTCTTGTCTGACCTGTTCAGCACTGTGGCTACCTGGTGGTTTGTGAAGTGCGTCTTCTCGCGCAGGTACTCTACTACCACTTCGAGTATGGATACAGAACGGTCTTTCACGACCTTGAGTGGTATCTGTGCGATAGGTGCTTTCTTTGTGCTTGGCTCGCTTTCGTCCCTTTTCTTTCTCGCCCGGTCGTATAATGTCCATATGTTTCTCTCGTCCCTGTTGGTGAGCACTGCTATCTCGTGGAATGTCAGCTGTAATTGTTCTTTGAGATATTCTACAAGTGATTCGAGAAACGAGAGTGACCTGTCGCAGAAGATTGTGGTGGGTATGAGTATTTCAGACTCAGAAAGACGCTGTTCGCCAGTACTTGGCTCTGAAATAAAGCCATTTAAGGCTTTTTTCTTGCCTTTAATCTGTTTTTGCCCCTTTTTTTTGTGTAGTCGCTTCAAAAAAGCAAGATGTGTGTTCCGGGCTGTTTTTAGGCCTTATATATTTGTCTTACTATGTGTGTATTATCTGTTAAATATCTTTTGTATCTTCTTTCTTCTGTCGATCTCGGGCGATTTCGCAGACGATGCTGCATGGTTGCGTGATCTATTTTTCTGTTTGTTCCTACTATGTGTGTTTAGATTATAAAAAAGTTTCTTTTTTTGGTCCTTATTTGTCTTACTATGTGTGTTAAATGTCTTACTATGTGTGTATTAATAAGAAAAAAATATAATCTTACAATGTGTGTAAAGAATTGTTGGTGGTTTACTATATGAGGACGGGTGTGAGGAAGACTTCTATCATCGCTGCGAGAAATAGTATTATCACAGACATCGCCATTATGTCTAGCGAGTCCAGCATGGTCTTCCTGAACTCCTTTGTCCCGAAGTCGTGCTTGATGATGGCTATGGAGATTATGCCTCCTGCGAGTGCCGCGATGAAGTAAGCGACTATCTCGAAGACCCCATGTGTAAGGTACTTTATCACGCCCATCGAGAGGACCTGGGTGTATTCTGATACTGATGGGGTGATGGTAGCTACCAGTTTGTTTCTTACGAATATGCCTATGGCTACACCCACGACCGACGCGTTCCAGGTGAGGACGAATATGGCTCCCGCTCCGAAAAAGAATGACAGCAGGAAGCAGAATATGAGTATCTTCATGTTGTTGGCAAGGAGTGGTACGGTCTTGCCTATGTTGGAGAAGAAGCTTCCTGTTGGTGTAGATGTCTTTATCTGTGATATCGTGTCTGTCTGTACGCTGAACGCATCATTCACCGTATCCAATGGCAGTGTTATGAATAGTATGAGGAATGCCGCGACGAAACCGAAGAAGAGGAAGGTCATCGCGTAGACAGCCTTGCCGTGCTCCTTTATCAGCCAGTATTCTTTCTTCGGCAGGTCATCTTTCCTGGCCTCGTATTTTATCATGTTGTAGATCAGGGGCACTGAGCATATCGCTGTGAGCGTTACGGTGATTATGCTGAGGTAGTCCTTGAATATCCACCAGCTCATCAGGAAAGCGAAACCTGCGTATGCCAGTCCGATAAAGAAAAGTTCCCATGGTTTCTTCTCTGCGGTCTTGGGGTTCAGTAAGGATTCGAGTACCATTACAGCAGGATATTTTGTTAACTTTGTTTAAATAGTTTTTGCTTGTACGATAGCTTGCGAAAGGTTTATAAGTATTATATTGGTGTGCTGGGGGAAGAGGTGACTTATGGATAAGCTCAGACTTAATCTTTTGATCTGCTTGATCCTGATATTTCTCATTACGACTGTCGCGTTCCTTCTCACCCTGTTCGGCGGCAGTGAAGGTTCTGTCTCAGGTTCTGTGGTTGGAGCTTCTGGAAGGCCAGTGTCTTTGGGTCTGGTATTGCCGGGCATCATGTTTCTTGGTTTCCTGATACTGACTGTGTTCTATCTTGAGAAGAAATAGGAAGGTATTCCTGTCCCTTTTTTCTCTGTCACGGTTTTCTGATGCGAACTATGGGATGTCCTGTTGCGTGCTCAGATCGTTTGCGGTCATCTTTTACTCTTTTTTTTCTTTCTTCTTTTTCTTTTTTCTCGATGCCGCAGATAGAGGTTCAGTTTGGCCTGCTCAGGTCCATGTGTTCTAAATCGTCGTCGTTCATCACGATCTCCCTGACTATCTCGACCTGCGCTTTTGATTTCGGCAGCGTATACCTGTACCTTTCCCATTCGATATTCGGTCTGAATGCGCCTTTGTGGATGTGCATTTTGCGTACCTCCTTCATTTCGAGGGCTGCTTCGCGGCACACTAGAATTTCTGTGGTTTGCTTTCTGTGGTTCCAGACGTCTGTCCCCCTGTCTGTCCTGGAAATCTGAAATGCTGTTATTTATTATGGTCGGCTTTTTATTTAAATGTTTCTCATCGATATTTCTATTTTTTTTGTTTTCTGTTTTTTTGTGTTTTCTATTTTTTTTGTGTTTTTTATTTACTGATTACGTAATCATTACATGGATTACTGCATTTTTTTCAATCTGTTTTCAGAGATGTTTGTCAAAACGTTTCTTTCCGGAAGGATTACGGCCCGTTTTTCACGGCGCGGCTCGCTTTTTCTTCGTTTTGCGTTTCGATTTGTTTTTTTCATACATTTTTTATCAAAAAAATTTTTTGGATTGAAAAAGTTTTAAATAATAAAAATACCATATTTCTTATCGGGGTGAAAAGAGCGAGCATCGGATCTTTCACCCTGAACATAATAACATTATCGAAGATTTGATGGACTAGGGCGTGCGGACCAAACCTCGCTATCAAGGTCGAGTTCTTAGTCCTCTGGAAGGTGGAAAGATGGGGAACAAGACATTGTCTGTTTTAGCCGCAGCTCTGTTCGCGGCTTCTGTGGGCACGAGCCAGCCGGCCTGCGTGTCTGTGCAGGGGAGGGTCATGACCGCACTGGAGCAGAGGGATGCCCGCATAAGGGATGATCTTGACAGCATACTGGAGTCTGTGCATTGTGTGAGGACTTCTGCATCTTACAGGCTGGAAGGGGCTGACGCTTCATATCCTGAAAAGACAAGGACCGCTCACGGCACTGCTTTCGCCTACATGCGCAAGGGCGGCTATACTTATCTTGTCACTAACGCTCATGTCGTGGACGAGCCCGAACAGATTACGAAGCAGGTCCTGGATATCGGGCCTGAAGGTCTGGGCATCGTGACCCTGACTTATTCCCGGTCAGATATGATCTCCTGGCTTGTTGAGGATGATGATGATTCTGACGAATCAGATGACGTCCAGCTTGAGCTGGTCGCCAAGCATGCTGGGACAGATATAGCTGTGGTAAGGACGCGCAAGGTCCTTCAGGTGTCTGACGCTTACAGTCTTGAGTCAGATGTCAGGCAGGATATAGGTGAAGAGGTCTATGTCGTCGGCTATCCTGGCGGGGTACTTCCTGCTGTGACAAAAGGCATAGTCTCCAACGATGGTCATGAGTTTTCCGGCGGCCATGTGCTTGAGACGCTGGACGCCGCAGCTACGTTCGGGAATTCCGGAAGCCCTTATTTCCTCAGTCGCGGCGGCAGGCTGGTGTGGGGTGGGCTCATGAGCAAGGTCCTTCTGCATTCCGGAGGGGTAGCTTACCTGCCTCTGACAATACCTCTTGGTGATTTCTCTGATATGATTTCCGATCCTGAAGCTTATGCAGCAGCGCACGCAACCGCTGATGAAGAGGCTGCGGAGACATCCGCATCGCCGGATGTAGTGGGGGGTGGTGTGTAAGGTTTCAGACTCAAAAGAGGTAATGTTCGCGGGACTTGGGAGGTGCACTCAACACTAAGTTCTCCACAGTCCTGGGCCGCTGCCTGAGCGTGGCGTTCCAGGACACCGGGGCGGCGGTATCCCGCAGCCCTGGACGTATCGCCCGGAAAACAACCCTCCCATTTCCCGCCCATCAAGATTATTTCATCATTTGATCGTTTCATCATCATTTGATCGTTTCATCAACAATCACGTCGATCAAGAGGTGCACAAGATGGCAAGGAAGAAAAGATCCGCCAGGTCAGGGAAAGCATGCACGGAAAATACTGTGCAGTGTTCGCTCGAGTCCATAGTCCGCTCGGACAAGGGCGTGGACGGACCTGTCTCGAGGGTGTACGTGCTCAGCGAGGTCGGTTACGATACCAATTACTTCAACTCTTCAGCGTATGAGAGCCTGCTGGGGATGATGGGGGAAGACAAGGAGCTTTCAGGCATACTTGTCGACGGTGCGATCACACGTCTTGACCGTCCTGAGTATCTCAACGACCTGCTGACTTATTGGGACAGGTCGGAGGAGGAGTGCAAGCAGGCGAGCGAGGACATACCTAACAAGGAGCAGTACAAGACCATGATGGGCATCCAGCTCGGCATCGTGGGTGACAGGCTCAGGGAGCTGCAGGAGCGCGTGCCTCAGGCGAAAAAGATAGTTTTTTCCCTTCATTCTGATGATATCCAGTACACTGTTTCTGCCATGCTCAACGAGATGCTGGTCAGGAGGCAGGCCGCTATCGGCGAGTCCATAACCAGGCTGAAGTCGAAGAAGAAGAAGAAGCAGCAGGAGAGGAAGGAGCTTCAGAGGGAGTATGAGACTGTCAAGGGGGTCCGCGGTGAAGGCAGGAAGAGGGATTCCCTTAACAGGAAGATAGATGTCCGCACCAGGAAGATAGATGGCATCGAGGATACGCTGCAGGATCTTTACCAGGAGCAGAAGCTTTACAGGGAGAAGCGTGTCCGTCCTGCGCACCAGTTCTTCACCAAGAGGTTCATGACAGACCTTTATTCGAGGTATCAGGAGCTCTGCGACAGCCTCGGCATAGAGCTGGTCAGGGACCAGACAGTCCTTGACTTCGACGGCATGAAGATAGATTATTCCCATAGCAGGCATTCGACATGGAATCCTATCAAGAGTCGTGACAAGGGGCTTGTCAAGTCGCTCCATGGGAAGCTGGACCGGCTGGAGGGAATCGATGTCGTGCTTGAGAGCGGGCATTTCGGTATTGGCTACAAGCAGCTGCAGAAACTGAAGGACAGCCCTGCAGAGACAAATTTCAAGAACCAGTCTTCTTACGACGCTGACACCTGTGATGACCATGTCACCATAGTCATGGCTCTCCCTTTCGAGGACCAGAAGGCGATAGGGGAGTATGTCAAGGGCAGGAAGGCCGTGCGGATGAGCGGCGGCAAGCCGATGAACACGAGGAAGATAGCCGCGACAGACCGCTACAATAATGACGGCGTGTCAGGTATCACTATACTCACCAAGGACGGCAGGGGCATCGTCGGCACAGAGTGGATACAGTACGATAGTTTTGTCGACGGCTCTGCGATCGTCAAGCCCGACTCTTACTCGATAATCTGCGCGTCTTCTGACGAGCACATGCGTTCGCCTGAGTCTAACCCTATAGTGACGGATGGCTGGCAGCTCTGGTATCTCCGTCTGCTCTTCGAGGGGGGGATGTTCAGGGGATCTCCTGCTTTTGCGACAGGTTACATAAATGGGGGTGATGTCGCTGAGGCGAACTCGCGCAGGTGGCAGCACCGATACCACCACAAGCGCAGGCCCGAGGAGGTTATGAGGGAGAACCTCGAGCTCCTGGCGAAGTACCGCCCCGGGAGCGTGGATGATGTAGTCGAGATGGCGATGAAGATGACTAATGACGCGATGGGCGGCAGCGTCGAGAGCATGCAGGACGTGCTTGAGAGTGTCGCCGAGTATTTCGAGGGGTTCGCGCTCAGCACGGTGGCGAGGAGCGGGCTGAAGTGGGCGCACGTCTGCGTGACAGGCAACCACGCTGACCATGTCCTGAGAGACCTGGGTCTTCGCGAGACTGATTTCTTCAAGCAGCGCATGAAGGCCAGGGGGATCGGCGTGTACGAGGCAGGCATGCCTGACTATCACATGCGGGACCCGAAGGGGGACAAGCGCATCTTCATCGGAGGGTACAGCAACGCCCGGATGGCGAACATCGAGGATTACGGTCTTGACACAGAGGGCAATGCCCTGTTCGGACCTGTGAATCTCGTCGTGCAGCACGACCCGAAAGGATCCAACATGGTCGGCACGATAGGTGAGGGCAAGAACGCCGGCGCTGACCTGGCGCTTTCCGCTCACACCCATGACAACAGGATGAAGCTCTACAGGAAGGATGACAACACTTTCGGTGTCGCTTACAAGCTCGCGACACTGCAGGGCGTCAGCCCGACGGAAAAGTATTATTCATACTCTCACCCGCGCACGCAGGCCGCGCACGAGATTGTGATGCCTAGGCAGGGTGATTTCGGCGAGAAGGCGATTCCTGTCTCTCATCTTGCCGGGCTGGGCCGCGATGCATTGCGTGAGAGGGCTGAAGCTGGTATGGAAAGGCTCGAGAGTGAGGATGGCAGGACGAAAGGGATGTGATGATCATGGTTGATGATGACGAGGACACGTGGCCGGGACTTCCTGCACTGCCCGCTCCCAAGCTGCCTTGGGAGGAGGAGAAGAAGCAGATGGCAGAGGTGATCAGGAGGCAGTCCGAGCTTCTGCAGCAGCTTAGGCAGCAGGGCGCGCTGAAGGACAAGGTGATCGAGCAGCAGAAGAGGCGACTCCACCAGTACATGCGGCCTGTCCAGGATCTTGAAGATGAGTTCAAGAAGTGCAGTGAGGACATCAGGTTCGGGGACGTCGGCGGTCTTGACCCTGTGATAGACAAGATACGCAAGTTTGAGCATGGAATGCTCTATCCTCAGATGTATGAGGTGTACGCGATAACCCCTCCAAGAGGTCTGCTGCTCCACGGGCCGCCGGGATGCGGGAAGACCATGCTGGCCAAGGCGGTGTCGAATGAGATCGACTGCTACTTCCTTGAGATCCCCATGACCCGCATAATAAGCAAGTGGGTCGGTGAGGCTGAGAAGACGCTTGAGGCGATACTGAAGCGCTGCAATGAGGTGTACAAGGAGCAGGGGAAGAAGGTGCTTGTATTTGTCGACGAGGCAGAGCAGATGTTCAGGAAGCGCGGCCTTAGCACGCATGGTGTGATAGACCGCTGCGTGAACGTTTGGCAGATGTATATGGATGGCATGGCTGAAGGTGAGGGCCTGATATATGTCGCGGCGACGAACAAGATAGACCTTGTCGACGATGCGATAAAGCGCGCGGGAAGGTTCGATTACATAATAGAGATTCCCAAGCCGGACAGGAGGGGTGTCGAGGAGATATTGCGCAAGCAGGTCGCGTACAAGGAGAGGCAGGCCGGGAGGCAGATTTATGTCATAGATGATTACGCGCGGCTTGCGGATGAGCTTCACGCGATTGAGGTCAATGGCGCGGACATCGCGGAGATACTGCGCATCACGTCGGAGAGGCAGATAGAGCGCTTCATCGCCCTTCCGCAGGAGCAGATGATACCTACTGAGGATACTTTCATCTACCAGCACCAGCTGGAGCAGGCCATCCGGGAGTACCGGCCTGCTGACCGGAAGGTAGTGGCGCGGAAGATAGGTTTTGGCCAGTGAGGCGTTTTTTTGGAGCACGATCAAAAGACGGATCATACGAAAACTTCGCTGAAGGTGATATTATGTACGATGAATTTGAGGATTGTGAGCACGTTATGTCAGAACTCTATGACTATGGCATAGAGCATGACATCCCTGTGGTGCAGGTTGACGACGAGATAGCTCAGGCGTACTGGCAGCACAAGAGGCTGTACGACCGCATGGAGACTGTTGATGGTTTCAGGCATGATCTTAGGCTTCACAGGCTTAACATGCACGTGCTTGAGGATCATGTCCGGTCAGAGCTCGAGAGGATAGTGCAGGAGCGCAGCAAGAGGCCGTGATGCGGCCGGAAGGTGTATGGGATGTACGTCCCTGACAGGAAAGAGAAGAGGATACTTGATTTCATCACGAAGGATGTCAACGCGACCCCGAAGGAGATAGCGAGAGCGTCAGGCACTGACGAGAGCACGGTGAAGAGGCTGTACAACAGGCTGTTTGCTGAGAACGTCTGTTCGCAGGTGATACTGCCGAACTATGCGCTGCTGGGTTACAGGGTGATGATCGTCCAGAGGCTGGGGGTGAAGAGCGGGTCATTGCCTGACCTGCATTTTATCGTCTCGAAGATACTTGCGGAGTGGAAGAACTGCATCGACTGCCATGAGACTTTTGACGGCAAGATATACGTGCGGAGCGTCTGGCGTGACGCTGAGGAGTTCAAGGAGGCCAGGACCAGGTTTCATCAGAGGCATGGCACTGACTGGCTTGCGGGCGAAGAGGTTGACATGGTGCCTCTGAACGAGAGGAAGAGGTTGATCGATGTGAAGAGCCTGTGGGATGATGATGAAGAGGATCCGCCTGAAGAGCAGGTTTGAGCTGCAATGGAGGATAAGGAGGTTGATTTGGCAGCACTGTCTGCGGACCTCGCTGCGGAATATTCACGCGAAAAAGAGGAAGAAAAGCGGATTGAGCATCCGCATAATAAGGGTTGTTGATGACAAGATTGTAAGAGTGCGGTGAACGTGTAGGATTTCCTCCTCGCTAAAGGGGAATTCTCGTATCGTCCATCTGTATGGTGTCGATCCTGGTCCATCCGGGTCTTGAGAGATTTTTGGGAGAAGAAAGGTGTTGGAAGATGTCAAGAAAAAGAAAAGAGCGTAAGCGTCGTGATAAGGGGGCGGACGAAGAGGGTTTCGGGAACTTCTCATGGTGGACTCCCTGGAGGAAGTTTGTAGGGATAGCTGCGCTGGTCGGGTGTCTGGGCGGCACCGCTTCCGGGTTGTACCATTGCGGAAGGGATGACAGGAGGCGGGAAGCGTACCGCGCCCGTGTCGCGCAGATAATTTCAGACTATGAGGGTCTCCCTTCGCATAAGAACGCGGTCGACGCGTGTCTTACTCCGGGTTCCGAGGCAGGGGTGTTTACCGATTCTGCTGTTGTTCGTTCTGCCTATTCCGAGAGTTCGGTCTTCACTGTCTCGGAGGGCGCAAGGAAAGGTGCGGGTCTCTGCATCCGTCCTGTCGACGGGGACCAGGATGTCGGTCTCGAGTCGAGGGTTCTTATTTCAGGCATGGATTATGGTGATCTTGAAGGCACGCTCCAGTACAGGATTGGCCTGAAGCTTGTCCCTGACATACCTGATATCTTTCCGCACAGGTTTTCTGTGAGGTCGATCAGTATCGGTCAGAAGAGCGTGCCTGTCAGCTATCTTGAGGAGAGGGACGAGGGGGTTGGGGATCATCTCTATCTTGACCTCAACAGGTTAGTCTTCGACGGCGTCCTGGATGCAGGGGATTTTGATGGTGATCTCGATGTTTTGATCGGTTCAGAGCTGAGTATCGATGGAATACCGGATATTCCACGGGGTTCTGTGGTGGGTATTTCTGCTTATGACGGCATGTCTGGCCTGCAGCAGTACCTTTCAGCTACGGACGACTTTCCGGTGGATGATGGTAGTATAAGGGAGATCGTGGACAGCTATGAAGGTTCCACGGACAACGTGGTGGATGTCGTCGGGTACGTACTTGATCACGTGAATGACACCCTTGAGTACTGCTATGCTGACGGCTCCAACTGCAAGGGCGGCAGGTGGCTCCATGTCCTCGAGGCCATGGAGAGGGGTTCTGGTGTCTGCCAGGCATATTCAGAGATGTTCGTGACGCTCTGCAGGGCTTTCGGGATACCGTCGAGATACGTCGCTAACCACACCCTCACCTCTTCAGGCGACAGCATCAGCGGCAGGCATGCGTGGGCTGAGGTGCTCATCCCTTTCGATGACGGCTCGCGCCGCTGGGTCCTTGTCGAGCCGACATGGTCTGACGATGAGGATGACCCCCATTCGTACATCAATTTTGTGGATTCCAGGCACATGTATGATTTGGGCTTCCATGTGGAGCTGGACACTCTCAAGATGCACGACCGCTACGACATCTTCCAGGAGCATCGTTGGATGTCTGAGGGAAGAGGTGAAGGTGCAGCGGGAGATGTTGGTGGGCAAAGTTCTGAAGATGCTTATGAGGAAGGTATGACTTTTTTTGAAGTGAGGTATGTTCCATGATCGTATCGGGTTTGAGGGGTGTTTTTTATGGAGGATGATGTTCTGGAATTTTGTGTGGATGATGGCTCTTCAGGTGATGAGGTGATATGCAGGAGGCTGTCTGACATTGTAGTCAAGTTGAAGGGCGCTCTTGACATGGACGATTGGGTCGTGGATGTTGTTTATGATCCTGATGGTGAGAGCGATTCCATAGCCGATGTGGAGTTCAGCCAGCATAAGGAGGCGAGGATAAATGTCTATGAGTACCGTCCGGAACATGTTTACAAGGACCTGATCCACGAGCTTATGCATTGCAAGATAGGCATGGTGCGGAGCGTGTATGAGCGGATAATCTCTTCACAGCAGGAACTGCTTGAGGGTGTTGCGCAGGCTTATGAGGAACAGGTCGTGGATGGATTGACGAGGATGATAGGGCAGTATATCTGCTTATCGCCTTCGGGTCAGAAGAGACAGCTTGATCTTTTTGAGGGGATTGAAGATCCTGGGAATGATGTTTGATTCCTTTCTTTGATGGTTTGTGTTCGTCTTCTTTTATAAATCTCTTTGTGATGTTTTCAGTTTTTTCTCTAAACTGTGCTGTTCTGCACAGTTTTTGCACTACTTTGCATTTTTTGCCACAAAGGTTTATATATCTCGTTTGCCTTATAAGTTATAGTGAGGGGAGCGGGCGGTTCTCTGAAGTGATCTAAAAGTGGTGCGTAAGGTTCAGCTTGAGCTCTCTTCAGGCAGGGTGTATGCGATCACGGGTGAGATGAGGCAGTTGAAGCCTAACGAGCAGAGGATCCTGAAGCTTCTGAGTGAGAACAGGGACTATTCTTTCCGTGAGATAGCGAAGATGGTGGACCTCAATGAGGTCTCGGTAAGACGGCTGCACAACAAGCTTAGGCAGGAGAATGTCTTCTACACCATCAACGTGCCGAATTTTCCTGTCCTGGGTTACAGGATCATGATGGTCCAGAGGATATACATAGCCAGCCCGCATCTGATAGAGACCAGGAGCATAATGAAGAATATCATGGGGGAGTGGAGCAATTGCATAGACTGCCATGAGACTTATGACGGCAAGATACTCGCGAGGTCTGTCTGGCGGGATGCTGAGGAGTTCAAGGCGGCACATGCCGCTTTCTACAAGAAGTTCGGCACCGACTGGCTTCAGCGTGAGCATATAGAGATGATACCTCTTGAGGATAATGGGCGGCTGATACGCATCAGCGATATTCCTTTTTGAATGTGTGTGTTTTGACGCATTTTGGGTGCGATGTTCCGGGGGTAATACGGGGTAATATGTTTGGTTCATGAAATGCTGGGCAGGGACGGTTCAGGTTGTTTTCTCTCATGTAGCGGCAGCGGCGAAGATGATTGCGGCATTGATGATGGAGGCATTGATGATTGCGGCATTGATGGTAGAGGAGCTGATGGCAGGACAGGTGGTGGTGGAGGTTCCGGCGGCGATAGCGGTGGATTTTCTGATGATTACTGTTCTGGGAGTGATATCTCTGACCTGGTGAGGCCTGTGCGCCGCAAGGGCGGCAGGCGTTCCAGGAGAGATTCGCACGCGATGGAGGATGACGGCGATCCTCTCGCGGAGAAGGTTCTTGAGATGGCTGATGCTGCTATATCGCGGCAGGCTCTTTACGTAGGGAAGGTGATGCTGCGCAACGGCATGCCTGACGGCATCATCTCTTATGCTGTTGACAGTTTCGACAAGATGGAGCTTTCCAGCAGGGGTCGTTCACGCGCTTCAAGCCTCCTGCGGCGTTGGACATTGAACAACAAGGTGCCTTTTTTCCTTGAGGGGCCTATACACCATGTGGATGCGAGAAAGAACTCCCTTCGGAACCTTTTTGAGGCCCTGCCTGCCCTTGTGAAGTCGAGGGAAATGTATCGCATTACTGGCATGCTGATGAGGGACCAGTCGAGTTCCCCTGTTCCTTCTCTCGAGGAGGATCTTGTTTCGCTCTCTGCTTCTGCTCATCTATATCCTGCGCTGGCGAAGGAGGTGAGGGATTTCTTCTGGGATGTCGTGAGTGATGCTGTCGGGTTCAACAGGTCATCCCCCTTCGGGCAGACGAGGCGTTACAACAATCTTGGGAATGTGCTTTTTAGCCTTGCTCCTTTTGCCTGTGACCATCACCCCCGTTCTTACGGGCTTCTTCGCAGTATAAAGTCGAAGGACAGGAAGAACATACTTTTCGGATTCTATACCTATGTCGGCGAGCTGTCTTCTGACTGCCCTGAAAATGTCATGGATTTCACCGAGAAGGTGATAGGTTACCTTCCTGAGAACGGCTCCTTGGCGGATGATGATGTCAGGAAGGTTGACATGATGATGCGGCGCATCGTCCGCTCTTTTGAGGAGCATGAGCCTTTCGAGGTGGGCTGCTTCCTTGAGCTCTGCACCTCGCTTTATGAGGAGTCGAAGGACGACATTTCTGCTCTTGATACGATAACGAGCCTTCTTGACGGTTCAAGGATACTGAGAGGCGATGATTTCAGCCCGAGGGAAGTTTCTGAGCAGCCTGATGGGAACATGAAGGCCATCAGGAACAGGGAGAGTCTCGAGGACAGGATACATTACATCGCTTTGGAGTATCTTGATCTTTCTCATGAGATAATGCAGAAGCATGGCGGCGCCAAGGCGCGTCAGTTCGCTGATCGTGTGCTTTCCCTGGGCCGATGCGGTCTCGGTCCGGGCCAGGTCCTGGAGACCATGCAGCTGTACAAGAAGGTGATCATCGATGACGATAGCTTCGATGTTGACGAGGATGAGAAGAGGTTGGGGCCTTTGCTGCTTCTTTCCAGCAAGGCGGAGACGAAGGAGAGGGCGTACAGGAGGGAGTATGAGGCTGCTATGAAGAGGGGGCCGGTCCCGTGTCCGGATTATCTCCGCGAGCATCTTAGGGATTACCTGATGAAAGAGTTCAGGATTGAAGTGGATGTGGAGTTGGTATGGGATTTCAGGAAGAATCAGGCCGCGCTTTATACAGGGAAGGAGGCTGCTGAGACGTATGAGCAGCTGAGCAGGAAGCAGACAGATCCGGATTTCGTGAAGAAGGTGGTACGCGAGTCCCATGACATGCAGATGCTGGAGGGGCATATTGTTGTCGTCGGTGGCGGGTGCGGGAATGGTAAGACAGAGATACTTTTCTATGAGGAGCTTAAGGCTCTGGGTTACGATGTCCATCTTGACCTGATAGACAGGAGCGATCTCATGCTCGAGAAGGCGTTCATGAACTGTGAGCGGAAGGGTATCAAGGTGGATACCCGGGAGCTTGATCTTGAGAAGCTCACCACGAATGACCTGAGAAAGGACAGGCAGGTCATACTTACGCATTGGGGTAAGACTTTCTTCAACTGGCTTGAGAGGTACAAGACCGCGAAGAAGTATCATGAGATATTCACTGAGAGGGACAGGATGGATGACGGGGTATACGAGCTGCCGAGGTTTTTCGGCGAGGAGGGCAGGAAGAGGGATGTGCTTCTTATCGACGGGGATACTGAGAAGGACATCAATTATTATATGAGCACCCTGTCGAAGCTTTTTCTTGCCCGCGGGCTCAGGGGTGAGTACAGCCTTACGCAGGACGCGCTGATGCGGGACGGAAGGCTCTGCCATACTACTTACCTTCACTGCAATGATGAGAAGGAGACGATGGAGCTGCAGTGCATCTATGTTGTGACGAAAGACCTGGGGCCTTTCAGGGAGGACCACGCCATACTGGTCATAGATTCAGGGACGCTGCACAAGGATGCGTTTCCATGGCATATGGCTCAGCTGGACTGGAACACGCATCTGATAGAAGGTCCTAATAAGACTGCTGTCGCCCTGTGCACGACTAATGAGAACAAGGAGGGCTGTTCAGGCTGTACAGGGAGGTGATGGGATTGTTCAACCAGACTATCGCGGACAGGTGCAGGCTTCTTATGTATGATCATCTCGTCGACAATTACCGTGACGGGAACGGGGTGCACAGGGCCGGGATCAAGCCTGACTTCAAGCCTTTGCTGGAGCCTTATTTCGGCACGCCTTATCCTCTTTCACGTGTGGGTATCCTTCCGAGGGTGACCCGTAAGTACATGGGGAACTGGATAAACGTTATGGCGCTGACAGATTATTTCTATAAGGTTGATCGTGTAGGTCCTCTTCTGCAGGAGAGCACGAATTCATTCTGGAGTGCGAAGGAGCTGGTGAAGGACGTGCTCAGCTGGATCGGTACCGAGTCCTACACGGATGAGTGGACAAAGAAGTCCGCGAGCATGCAGCTTGAGGATATACTCGAGGAGTCGATAGGTGTGCCTGAGGCTGCGAACAGGATACTTGCTCAGGAGCTTGAGGCGAAGATCACAGGTCATTTCAGGAGCGGAAAGAGGCGTAGGCTCCGCATCCTGGACCTTGGAGTGGGTGTGGGAAACACCATCGCCCCTGTCATCGAGCTTATGGGCGACCTCGCTGATGGTGGTCACATCCCCCACGATTTTATGAAGTATGTCCAGGTATTTCTTGTGGACGTGAGCAGGCGCGCGCTGAACCTCACGATGGCGAGGCTCACGACGCATCTTCCTGGACTTCCTGAGCTGAGCTATTCTACTCCTGTAGGGAACATTGTGATGCTCCCTTCGAACTTCGCTGAGCTGAATATGAACGCGACCCTCAATGCGTACAGGGGGAAGATGGACCTGGTAATATCGGGCGCTTCGATATGCCACCAGACTGACCTGATGCCTTTCTTCTCTTTCGTGCGTGACCTTCTCGCTCCTGATGGTGAGTTCCATGCATGGGACTGGTATAACGGTCCGAGCTGGGCGGCTCCCCGCCTTCGTCTCAGCAGGGATGACAGGCGGAGGAACGTATTTTACGTCCAGGATAGGGACGGCAGGCTGCACCCCCCGATATATGTCGATGATGAGGGTTCCCTGACGGGCAGGGAGCGGAAGGATTTCTGCGGACTGGCCCGTGACGCGCAGGGTATTAGCGTCGTATACGAGATGACCGAGGATGATGCTGCGGTCGTGCTGGCGAACTTCAGGACGCTGCTCAGGGTGCTTGGTTATGTGGGCAAGGACAAGGATGGTATGAAGGTATCCCGTCTTGTTGACGGTGAGGATATCGACCTGTATCTCAGGTCTATGTTTGACCAGTATGTCGAGAAGGAGCATGGTTTCAGTTACATAGAGGATTTCCTCGGGAAGGTGATCCCCCGTCTCGACGATCCCGGCCCTCTTAAGGAGGAGTCCGCTTATTATCTTATAGAGGGTTATGGTGATGATTATGGGCGTGTGATGCGGAGGGCTGGCTTCGGATTCTCTGACGACGAGAATTTCCTGGAGGTGTACAGGAGGCATAAGGGTAAGGGCGCTTCGAAAGAGCCGATGACTCATATGGTGCCGGTCTATCAGATACGCTACACTACAGGCACAAGATAGTGGTGGGCAGGTTGTGTGTTGAGAATACTTTTTGGGTCATCTGTCCTGTAGCTCTGTCCTGCAGGTCTCAGTCGGGCGTGGCTGTACGGCTGTCGCCTGTTTTTTTTGTCTTGACCTTCTGGTCACCTTTTCCAAGGGATATCTTTTTGTCGTCGATAGGCAGGTAGTTGATCTCTTCTTCTGAGTATGTCATGCAGATGTCGTAGTCCTTTATTATGTCGCCGAACTCCTCCCTTATCTTGGTCATGTTCGCGTGGAGCTCGTTGCTGCCTTTCACGTCGATCTCGAATTCCATATCTCCCGTGCCTACCGCTTCTGTTATGTATACGACGTTGGGGTTCTGCCTGAGGTATTCCATCAGCTTCATCAGCTTGTCTTCTGTCATGTTCTGCAGCGTGAGCACGACCTTGTGCCTCTGGTATCCCATCTTGTGTATGCTTATGGCTGCCCTGAAGCAGAGTATGACTTCTTTGTCGACGAGGTTCTTTATCCTGTACTTGACTGTGTTGGGTGATATGTCCAGTCTCCTTGCGATGTCCAGGGTGGATATCCTTGCGTCCTTTGATATTATGGACAGTATCGACAGGTCGGTCTCGTCGAGGTCAGCGTCTTCTATGTCTCCTCCGATTGTGTCTTCCCTGTAGTCTTTGGTGCCGTAGAGGTAGTTGTGCTTCATGTGGTGTATCTTGGTCGCTATGCTGACGTATCTTGTCTGGAAGTGTTCGCTGTATTTTATGGAGAATTCGTCGCAGAGCTTTTTGAACTCGTTTATCTTCTTGACGAGCATCACGAAGACCATGTCCCAAGGGCCTTTTGTGTTGACGACCCAGCAGACCTGAGGGAAGTTGTCCGCGTACCTGACTATCTCTTTCTCTTTTTCGAGGTTGACGTTCTGGAACCGCATGAAGAACCTGCAGAACATGAGCCCGAGCTTTGCGGTGTTCAGGACGGAGTAGTATCCTTTGATAACATTTTTTTTCTCGAGCTGTTTTATCCGGTAGTTGACGACCTCTTTCGATAGCCCGACCTTTTTGGCTATCGACGATATCGACTGGCGCGCGTCCATGTCGAGCTCTGAGAGGATCTTCTTGTCTTTAGCATCGAGATTGACTACCATTTAATTACGACCCCTTCTGTTTTAATAATACGCAATCATTCTATATAAATTTTGCGATTCACGAAAAATAACCTTCAGAAGTTTTATACACGTTGCTTGCTTATGTATCAGTAGAGGGGAGCAGTATTGTTTTTTTCATAGTGACCTTTTCTGATGACAGCGACGTGAGGGGAGGGACCCTGGACACAACTCCACACCGGTTTTTCGGCCACCAAAAAGACTGGATCCCTCCCTTGTTGACCTTTCCGGTGGCTGGTCGGGCTTTCAGGTCCGGTCGGGTATGAACAGCAATACGAGGTGCAAGATGATAAAGCGGAAGGACTTGTTGATACTGTCCTACCTCAGGAAGAATGCGAGGCAGCGTTTGACAAGCATCTCCAGAAGGACGCACATACCGGTGACGACGATATACGACAACGTGCGGAAGTATGAGGATAGGTTCATAATTAAGCATGCCAGCCTTCTCGACTTCCGTAAGCTTGGTTTCAACGCGAAGACACAGATAGCCATCAAGGTGGATGGGGCGAGGGGCGAGCTTCTCAGTTATCTTCAGGACCACCCTAATGTCAATTCCCTGTACAGGACTGATTCTGAGTTTGATGTCCTTGCAGAGCTTGTGTTCAGGGAGTTGAAGGACGTGGATGAGTTTGTCGAGACCCTGAAGAGCCGCTTTCCTGTTGAGAAGAGCTTTGTGCTGAACGTGACCGATGACCTCAAGCGGGAGGAGTTCATGAGCAGGATCGCTTTTTAGCAATCAGGCCGGAGATGAGATGTGCCTGTCGCGATCTGCAGGACTATCCTGCAGGCCGGCATTTTTTTGCGGTGAGAAGCTGTCCAGGTGTTGAGAGATGTTGCTATGGGCTGTTACGCTGCCGTAAGAAAAAAGGCCAGGAATGGAGACGTGGTCTCCACCCCAACCAAACCTCGCTAAGGGTAGGTCAGATTATTGCATCAGGACATATATAAAGATTTCTATGTCATTCTCACAAGCCTCTTATCCGTGATTTTCACGTGTTTGGTTTGGTGACCCTCCTTACTCCTGAGCTTCTGGCAGTGTGGTGCTGCGCTGTGTCTGCCTTTTTAACCCCCACCAATATATTTATAAACACCCTGTTTTTTCACAGGAAACATACTATAATATATTATACCTAAATCAAAGGTGTTTTAACATGGCTGCTAAGGCAAAGAAAGGTAAAACAGTGGATAAATGGCGTAAGAAGAAGTATTTCACTATTCTGGCCCCTAAAGTGTTCCAGGAGAGGGAGTTGGGCCAGGCGCTTGCTTACGAACCTGCATCTATGGAAGGCAGGAGCGTGACCACAAACCTTATGGTGCTGACAGGCAACATGAAGAAGCAGGACATCAACGTGACCTTCAAGGTTGACAGGGTCAAGGGTGATACTGCCTTTACAAGGGTGGACAAATATGAGGTTGCCCCTGCCGGTCTGAAGCGTAAGGTCAGGAGGCAGAAGGACAGGATCGATGAGTCTTTCCAGTGCGTTACGAAGGACAATAAGCTGGTCAGGCTGAAGCCTATGATCCTGACTGCGATAAAGACTTCGCGGCTTGTCAGGTCTGCTCTCAGGAAGCATGTCACCCAGTTCTTGAGGGTCTATGTGAGAAAGGTTGATTATGATTCTCTTGTGATGGATGTCGTGAATGAGAAGCTTCAGCGCGAGATCCTTGGTAGGTGCAAGAAGATAGTTCCTACGAGGTTTGTCATTATCAGGGTGCTGAAGTATGTGGGTGAGCAGAAGCCTTCCGCAAAGCCTTTGGCAGGGTCTGTCGGGGAGACGTCCGCTCCTGAGAAGCCTGTGAAGAAAGAGGAAGGCAAGGCTGCAGAGCCTAAGTCAGAGGCGCCTGCTGCAGAAGCCTGATTCTGGATTGTAATTAGAGGTTTTTATCATGCCCAAGCCTGTTATCGACGAGAAGAAATGCACCGGTTGCGGTACCTGTGTGGAGATATGCCCTATGCAGTGCTTCGCGCTCAACAAGGAGAAGAAGAAGGCGGAAGCGCCGAAGGCTTCTGACTGCATCGGCTGCCGCGCGTGCGAGGTCCAGTGCCCCGAGGGCGCGATAAAGGTCGAGGACTAAGGAACAAGAATTCTTTTGTTTTATTCTTCCATTATCCGGATATTCACTCTATCTTCTCAAGCACAAAATCATCGAACATAGCATATCCTATCGTAGGTGCTGTTATCTCGATCCCGTACCCGTGCGGTGTCATGTCCCATTCGTATTCGCAGTCTGAACCTCTGCGCTCGTAGCTTGTCCACTGCTCGAGCTCCAGTGGCACGTCGAACTCGTAGTGGTAGTGCTTCCATTCTTTCGGCAGGTCTTCGATATAGACTTTCTGCGCGTCTATCTCTGTCATGACCTCGTAGCACCCTTCCACTCCGACCGGCTTGGGCTTTGATTCCCACCAGTCCTTGAGCGTGAGCTTGACTTTCCAGTCGTTGTTGGCTGCGACGTCCTGTCTTGCCCAGAATGAGAGCCTGTATCTTCCTTTCTCGAACAGTGGCTGGACTGTCAGCTCGTACTCTTCGTTCGTGGCCTGCTGTCCTGTCTCGAGCTTTATTGTGTGTGAGTCTGCCCTGCCCTGCCTGTCCAGGACCAGGTGCTCTTCGTCGAGCCAGTTGCCTGCTGCCGGCTCAGGCTCTTTGTTGACCCTTCCGTTGACTATGAGGTTCCTGCAGTATCTTGTGCCTGTGTCTCTCCACATGCTTCGCCAGCAGTACCCTCCGTTCCATTTGTCTTTTTCGTAGTCGTATTCTATGTCGTCTGTGTATATGTCTATAGGGCTCTGCACTTTAGGGCATCTGGAGTTCATCTCTATGTCGTCGAGGTCTCCTCCGAAGCATTGGTATAGGCATCTGTTGATGTATGTCCTGCCATCTCGGCCGCACAGGGGGTCCCACCTGAATGAGCATCCGCAGTTGTCCTTTTCTTCGTCTGAAGGGTCTGCTTCTGCCTCTTCGTATTGTGCGGGTTCGTCCACTGGTGTGACCACTACCTCTTCAATCTCTTCTGTTGTGACTTCGAGCTCCAGCTCTTCTGCTTCTTCATCTTCCCGCTCTTGATCAGCGGGCTCTTCTTCAGTCGCCGGCTCCTGTTTTTCTGTCTCTTCCATCCTTTCTGTCGTATTTTTCTCTTCCGGCTGCACGTACTGCTGCGAGCAGCCTGCTGTCAGGATGAGTATGATCGCAAAAGCCAGTATAGGTGTGATGTGTGAGATGTATTTCATCAGCATATACTTCCCAGAGCATGTTAATAAATGTTGTTATCATAGAAATCCTTCGGCTGTTTTCTGTCCGGTTCAGCTCTCGTGCACGTGGATTTTCATCTTCCTGTCTTTGTTCATGAGCTTTCCAAGTACCGCTTCCAGTATAAGTCCTGCTGCTGCGATGCACGCTCCTATTATTATTACCTTGATTCCGAGGTTGAGGAGCATGAATGCTGAGACGAGTATGCCGAAAAGTGCCAGCACAGGGAACTTTTTGATGTTAAGGGGTATCCTGAAGTCCCTGTTCTTGTCAGGCATCTTGTACCTGAGAACTATGACTGAGAGGTTGACCATCATGAATGTCAGGAAGACCCCGAAGTTGGTTATGTTTGCCACCAGCTCTACGTCGCCGAGCATCGAGAATGCTGTCGCGAGGAGCATAACGAGGAGTACTGCGTAGTGCGGTGTCTTTGTCTTCCTGTGGACTTTTGAGAATATCTGGGGTATGCATCTTGACTTGCTCATGCCGTATATGAGCCGTGACGTGGTTATGAGGGATATCAGGACTGTGTTCGCTGTGGAGAACAATGCTATGACTGCCATGACGACGAATGCCTTGCTTCCCAGTATGGCTGCAGCGACTTCTGCCAGGGGTGCGTTTGATGCTCCGAGTTGTTCCCATCCTATCACGCTTACTGCTGAAAGGCCTACAAGTATGTACATGACGGTCGTTATTATCAGTGATAGTATGAGTGCTTTGGGTATGACTTTTGTGGGGTTCTTTGTCTCTTCGCTGAGTTTTATCACGCTCTGGAACCCTAGGAACGCGAAGAATATCAGTGATGCTGCCGAGAAAACACCTTTCAGTGATGTGGGGTCGAGGTAGTTGACTGATCCTATGAATCTTGAGCCGAGGAGTATTATCGCGACCAGCCCGCCTATCTCGATGAACGTGAATATCGAGTTGAGCCATGCTGCCTGTTTTATGCCGAAGAAATTGACTGCGGAGAATATTGCGAGAAGGCCTATCGTTATCAGGAGCACGTTCTCGATTCCGAAGATTGACGTGAAATACCCTGCGAATCCTATGGACACTGCTGCCGCGGATATTATGCCTGAGAACACGACCAGGTATCCTATTATGAATGCGAGCTTTTCGCCGAACGCTTTCCATGCGTAGTAGTATTCTCCTGAGTCGTATGAGAACATCGATGAGAGTTCTGCGTAGCTGAGTCCTGTGAATGCTGCGCAGATCGCAGCTATCAGGAATGAGAGCCAGACTGAATTGCCTGCTGTGCCTGCTGCTTTGCCTACGAGAACGTATATGCCTGCGCCAAGGATGAGTCCTACACCGTATACTGTTGCGTGGAAAAGGCCGAGATCCCTTTTCAGGGTAGGTATTATAGGTCTTTTGTGGGTGTAGTGTTTTATCGGCTTGGTGCTCATTATTGCTTCCTCTTTTTTGTTTTTTTTTTGTTT
>CAYOQS010000013.1:1352-41241 GCA_964406185.1 uncultured Methanosarcinales archaeon | reverse complement strand
TTTCGCTTTGCGATATCATAAAAATCCGCCGGAAGTGCCCTACCCGCCCTAAAGGGCGGGGTGTCACTTCAAGGTTTCCTTGAAGGCTTACAGCATCTTTGATGCTGAAAGAAACCCCGCCCAAAAACTTCTGGCGAAGTTTTTGTGCATGAAACACGCACGCATACCGGTAAGGAATATGATGCGTAGGTCGGCGGCACGAGAGCTCAGTGAGAGCAGTGAACTGAGCGGAGTAGGTAGAGTCCTGCTTTACTTTCAAGAAATAGTCACGAATTAAGCTTCTTCAGCATCTCCATTATCTTCCTGCCTTCAGCCCTTCCTTTAAGCGTGCCCATGACCTTTCCGACGATTGCCTTGAACTCGAGCTCTTTGCTCTCTGCGAGTACGTTTTTTATCTCTTTCTCCAGCTCTGCATCCGTCAGGGGGGCGTACTTGGAATAGTCTACCTCTTCCCCTTTGCAGATCTTGACCAGTATCTCTTCGACAGGGTCTTTGGTCAGTTTTCCCGTATCAAGCAGTGAGAATATCTTGTCCAGATCCGCGTCTGTCAGCTTTGTATCGTCGACTTTATACTTCCTGCGCAGTGTCTTCGGCAGTGATACCATAGTCTCTGCTATGAACGCGGGCTTGACATCAGGATACTTCTTCACGAACTCTTCGAACACAGCATGCTTGCCCGACCGCGTAAGGGATGTGGCGAGGTCTTCAGAAAGCTTGTGTTTTTCCTTGTACTTGTCTTTCTTCTCTGTCAGAAGTTCCGGTATCTCTATCCCTTCCACGTCCGGCTGTATTGGGGGTATGTCTGTCTCTGGGTACATCCTTGCAGCGCCGGGCATCGGTCTCATGTATGTTGTGGTCCCGTCGGCGTTCGCCTTCCTCACTTCTTTAGGGACTCCGTGCATGCACTCTTTTGCCCTTTCGAGCACGTGCTGCATAGCTGTCTTTGCTTTGTCTTCATCAGAGACTATCATCGCGAAGGCATCTTTGTCAGTGATGTCAAGGTTCTTCTTAAGTGCCGCGATCTCTTCTCTGCTGAAGTTGTATTTTGCAAGATCTTCGTCTGAGTGGATTATGCCTCCTATGCCGGTCTTTGTCTTTGCGTAGTCTGAGAACTCTGTTCCCAGTCTTCTTCCTTGCTGGGTCTCTTTGCCGAGCAGTCCCGCGAAGCCTGGCAGGGTGAATGCGAGCACGACCGCACCACCTGCTATCGCCTTGTTGACGAATTTGCATCCGGTATCCTTGAATATGGGTGTTACGTCTGCTGATCTTGTCTTGTCAGGTATGGGTGCCCTTTCGTGCAGCTCTTTCATCACTTCGACAAGCGCGAGTTGCCTCTTTGCCTCGTTCTCGACGAGAGTGGGCAGCATCTTGAGGTCCTGCGCCCCTTTTATCTCGATGCGCGCACCTTCCTTGACAGAGACGTTCACGTCCTGCCTTATCGTGCCGAGCCCTCGTGCTACTTTCCCTGTCGATCGCAGTATCATTCCTATCTTCTCTGCCGCCTTCTTGCACATGGAAGGTGATGTGATGTCAGGGTCTGTACCTATCTCGATGAGGGGTATTCCCAGCCTGTCCAGCCTGAACACCACAAAGCGTCGTCCGTCCTTGTCTGTTCCTTGTGATATCTCTTTTGCCGCATCTTCCTCTAGCGATATGGTGGGCACGCCGACACGTTTGCCGTCGACTTCCATCCAACCGTCCAGGGCAACCAGTGCCGTACGTTGGAATCCTGAAGTGTTGGAGCCGTTGATCACGGTCTTCCTCATGACCTGGACTTCGTCCACGATGTTGGAGTTTAGCATCTTGGAGACCTGCAGTACTGTCCGCAGGGCCTCTTGGTTCATGGGCTGGGGCGGTTCCTCATCCAGCTCTACCAGGCATGTGGTGTCATGGTATGCTTCATATAAGAAATAGGTCTTCTTTCCCATCTCGTGCGCCGCTGCTATGTCTATCTCTCCTGTCTCGCCGGCGACTGCTTTGAGCTCCCGTCTGACGGTGACATCAGGCTTGTCGTCACGCAGCTTGGATGGGCATTGGCAGAAGAGTTTGTGCGTGTCGAGCATCTGGTGTATCTCGATGCCGCACTTCAGGCCTATCTTGGCGTAGTCTATTTTCTCTGCCATACTGTCTCTCCGTCCTTCTCGACTCTTCTTATCCTGTGCAGTGGGATCTGTGTCTCCTCTCCCTCGCGTTCGAGCACGATGAAGCCCTCATCGACCCGCTTTATCTCCTCATACCTTATCTCGACGAGCTTCCTGCTCACCCTGTCGAGATAGAAGAGCGTGTAGTCTGCAGGACTCTCGCGTTCGTCCCACTTTATCTTGTTTATGAGTTCTGATATGGTGATCATTATCTTTTTTTACTCTTCCAAAAATTCGGTCTCGCTTATCCTTGGGTTTATCTCTCCTCGGAGGTCCTTCCCGATGAGTTTCTTTGCCTCTTCAGCAGTATGGTTGCCCAAAAGCCATGAAAGTTTGACCAATGCCGTCTCTGCAAGCATGTCCTGTCCAGGAACCACTCCGAGCTCCACAAGGTCGCGTCCTTTGCTGTACACGTTCATGTTGACCCTGCCGAATATGGTGTTTGTAGTCATGACCACGACGCATCCTGAGTCGACGAGTCTTTTCACTGCCGGGAATATGTCCTTGTTGTCTTCTGCCCATTCGTTCGTGACCTCTCCAGGCATCTGGCCGAGGCCCATACCTTCTATCACGAGTCCTTTGTATCCTTTGAAGCAGCTGAGCTGTTCTGCGAAGAAGTTGACGTGCATCTTGACGAGCCCGGTTTTCTCCTCGAACTTGGGTTTGACCACCAGCTTGCCGCCTTTTTTTGCATGGTCTGCCTTCTTGAACTGTACTTTGCGTGTCTTGTAGTCCACGAGGGCGATCGGCGAGTCGTTCACTGGCTTGAACGCATCTCTTCTGCTGCTGTGCAGCTTCTTTGTCTTGCACGCGGGAAGTATGACGCATCTTTCGTCGCTCGTGTAGTCGTGCATGCAGAGCGCCACGCCTGCGAAGTCTGTCTTTGTTATGAATTCTGCTGCGCATATCAGGTTCATGGCGGCGTCTGAAGAGCCCCTGTCAGAGCTGCGCTGAGCGCCGACGAATATGACCGGCACGTTGACCTGCTCGAGCGCGAACGTGAGTCCTGCCGCTGCCACGGCGAGGTTGTCGGTGCCCATGCCTATTATGATTCCTTCGACGCCTTTCTTTATCTCTGCCTCGACCGCTTCTGCGATTACTGAGAAGTGCTTGAACCTGAGGTCTTCTGACCACATGTTCGCTATGAGCCTTGAGTCGAATGCGGCTATGTCGCCCAGTTCGGGGAACATTCCTAAGAGATCTTCGGGCCTGAAGCTGCTGTACACTCCTCCTGTCCTGTAATCTACCTTGGAGGCTATCGTGCCACCTGTGTGTAGTATGGATATCTTCGGGAGGCCTTTCTTTGGTCCTGTGCTGCCTTTGTACTTTATCTCTATCTCCTTGCCTTTCTCGAGCATTTCGACTTTCTTTATCTTCTTGTTGTCTATGCCTATGTTGTATCCGTTTTCGAGCTTGATGACAGTGACATCTTCCTTCTTGTCTATCAGAATTCCTGTGTACTCCTTGTCTGTGAGTACCTTTACCTTATCACCTGCTTTTGCTTCCATGATTATCTTCCTCTACTCGACTATCACGCTTATCTGTGCGTAGCCATACGCGTTGTTGAGGCTGTCCTTGACCCTTATCTCTTTCTGGCCTTCCATCGCGCGGATCTTGAACTGCACTATCCTGTGCTCTCCTGCAGGCACGGGCACTATCCTGTCGTTGAAATCGCACCCTCCACAGGGCTGGATCGTGAATTCCTGGTCCTGTTCTTTGACATTGTTTATTATGATCCAGTTCTTGACTATGTCTCCCGGTTTCATCCTGACATATTCGTCATATACCTCTACGAGCTTTCCGTCCGCGACTTCCCGGGGAAGCACTCTTTCTGCATCTTGTTCCCTCTCCCTGCCGGTCAGCTCTTCTGTCTGGATTTCTTTGCTCTCTATGCTTTGAGGGCCTGCGCATCCTGTAAGCAGCAGGCACAGTATTATGAGAAACAGAACGGGTATTGTTATTCTTTTCATTTTCACATGAAATAGTCGGGTTTTTTCTCTTTCATCTCTTTTGCCCTTGCTTTTGTGAATGTGTCTTTCAGCGCTCTGTATGCTTCCTCTATCTCTTTTGTTATCGATGGCCTTACCTTGTCCAGGGCGTTCTCGAAATCCTTGACCTCTATCTCTTTTGCTTCAAGGTTCTTCCTCAGTGCACTTATCGCTGCTTCCCTGCACACGTTCTCTATGTCTGCGCCAGCATATCCTTCTGTCTTGGTCGCAAGCTCTTTCAGGTCGACGTTATTCGCGAGAGGCATCCCTTCTGTGTGTATCTGGAATATCATCTCCCTTGTCTTCTGTTCAGGCGCGCCGACCATTATTATCCTGTCGAACCTTCCGGGCCTGAGCAGTGCTGTGTCAAGTATGTCTGGCCTGTTGGTCGCTCCCATCACGACTACGTTGTGCAGTTCTTCGAGACCGTCTATCTCTGTGAGGAGCTGGTTAACTACCCTCTCTGATACTCTGTTGTCGCCGCTGGCTCCTCTTCTGGGCGCGAGCGCATCTATCTCGTCGAAGAATATGATTGATGGTGAGGTCTGTCTTGCTTTCTCGAATATTTTCCTCACTGCTTTCTCTGACTCGCCGACCCATTTTGACAGGAGTTCGGGGCCTTTGACCAGTATGAAGTTGGAGTCCGACTCGTTCGCGACCGCTTTCGCCAGCAGTGTCTTTCCTGTGCCTGGAGGTCCGTACATGAGTATCCCTTTCGGCGGTGTCACGCCCATCCTTGTGAACACTTCAGGGTTTTTGAGGGGCATCTCCACAGCTTCCCTCAGCTCCTGTTTGACGTCTTCAAGTCCGCCGACGTCTGTCCATTTGACGCTGGGCACCTCGACGAGAACTTCTCTCATCGCGCTGGGCCTGACGACCTTGAGCGCGTCCCAGAAGTCCTGTTGTGAAAGCCTTAGCTTGTCGAGCGTCTCTTTTGGTATGGCTTCGTCCTTGTCAAGCTGGAGTTCCGGCAGCACTTTCCGCAGGACGATCATGGCAGCCTCTTTCGCCAGCGATTCGAGGTCAGCTCCTACGAACCCGTGCGTCACTCCTGCTATCTCTTTCAGTTCCACGTCCTTGCCAAGGGGCATGTTCCTAGTGTGTATCTTGAGGACGTCCAGCCTTCCTTTCTTGTCCGGAACGCCTATGTCTATCTCCCTGTCGAACCTTCCTGGCCTCCTTAGCGCAGGGTCGAGCAGGTTCGGGACGTTTGATGCTGCTATCACGACGAGTTTTCCACGTGACTGCAGCCCGTCCATCAGCGCGAGCAGCTGCGCGACCACTCTTCTTTCCACTTCTCCTTTGGTCTCTTCCCTTTTTGTGGCTATCGCGTCTATCTCGTCTATGAATATGATGCTGGGTGCGTTCTTCTCTGCCTCTTCGAACTTCTTCCGGAGGTTCTCTTCTGATTGGCCGTAGTACTTGCTCATTATCTCCGGGCCGTTTATGAGGTAGAAGTTTGAGTTTGTCTCGTTCGCGACGGCTTTGGCCAGGAGTGTCTTTCCTGTTCCTGGTGGTCCGTGCAGCAGCACGCCTTTTGGCGCGTCAACGCCGAGCCTCTCGAATATCTCGGGGTGCTTTAGTGGCAGCTCTACCATCTCTCTTATCTTCTTTATCTCTGTGCTTAGCCCTCCGATGTCTTCGTAAGTGACTTCGAATGTCTTTTCCTCTTCCTCTTTGAGCTCTACCGCTTCTGGGTTGAACACTACTTCTGTTGTGTTGGATATGAGTACTGCTGCTTTTGGGATTGTGTCAGCGACGATGAACTTTATGTCTCCGAGCCCGAAGCCCATCATGCTCTCGTCGAGTATGGAGAATATGTCTTCGAAGGGGCTTTCGCTCATCGTCCTCCTTCTGCGCTTGGTGCCTCCGAGCGATACGATGTCCCCTTTTACGACTGCCCTGCCGAGCAGTCCCTGCTGGAATAGTTCCTGCGGGGCCCGTATCATTATGCCTCTTCGGGCCGGTGCGACGACGACTTTCTTTGCGGGTTTGACCTCTGCCTTTCTGACCTTGACTATCTCGCCGATGCCGGTCTTGGCGTTCCTTCTAAGTATCCCGTCCATGCGGATTATGTTAAGGCCTATGTCGCCGGGATATGCCCTGTCGACTATTCCTACTGTCTTCCTTTCTCCTTCTATCTCGACGATGTCTCCGCTTCTGACACCTATCTGGTGCATGAGATTGCTGTCTACCCTGACTATTCCCTTGTTCACGTCGTCCTGTATCGCTTCTGCGACCTTTAGGCTTATCTCGCTTGGCATGTTATCCTTTTATTATGCTTTTATCTTATCTTTTTTTTGTCTTCTTTTCTCATTTCTTCAGGCTTTCCTGCCTCTCTTTCTTCTCTTCCTTCTTCTCCTCTTTGCTTTCTTCTTTTTTTTCTTCCTTACGTGCAGGTCCTGCCTGGACATTGACTTTCGGCATGGGCACCGGCGGCGGAAGGTTGACTGTGTTGCTGAGGAGTATGCTCTGTATGTTGCATTTCGTCAGTATGGAGTTTATTATCTTCTCTGCGATATCTTTCTTTATCTTCTTCTCTTTCTGCCAGCCTTCGAGTATCTCTTTGGTCTTTTTCTCCTCTCCGAGGTACAGGACGACGCCTCCTAGCTCTATCCGCGCGAAATTGGGCTCGTAGAGCGATTTGTACTCGAAAAGGAATTTGAGGCCGTGCTGTTTTGACTTTCCAAGTTGCATGTCGCTCTTCTGAATGTCGACTATGCCTACGTTGTTGGCTATGTTGATCTTTCCTGTAGCCGTCTCTTTCTTCTGGACATTGATTTTTGTGAACTCAAAGCCTACGATTGCCATCATTTACCACCTTTCGTTTGTTGGAGATTGCGCTATCTGCAGCCCCCACTGTGCTGCCTGTATATTTGCAGGTTTTTTATAAATGTTGTTGTTGGCTCTTTATTAAGGCTTTTTAAAGTGTCTGCTGTTTAAAAGTTAGCTTTAAATATGTTCATCCCGCGGCATCTGACCATGGTTATGCTTGTTGATGTGCATGCGCATATGGATTGGGAAGGTGTCCTTGATGATATCGATGGGGTGGTCGCCCGGGCTGGTGAAGCAGGGGTGAAGGTTATCATAGCTCAGGGTGTCGGAAAGGACTCTAACAGGAAGGTCCTGGAGCTGTCCAGGGAGTATGATATCATCAGGCCGGCGCTTGGTATCTACCCTCCTGACGCTCTTGCTGAGGAGGAAGGCGCAGGACACAGGTCTTTTGACATTGCAGGGGAGATCGGTTTCATCCGCTCCCAGGATCCTTTTGCCATCGGTGAGGTTGGGCTCGACCTGAAGAACGGCAAGGATCTGGAGGTGCAGGAGGATGTGTTCAGGAAGCTGATAGATATTGCGAAGGAGAAGGACATACCTGTGATAGTCCATTCGAGGAAGGCTGAACTTCAGGCTATTGATGTGCTTGAGGAGTCTGGCTATAAGAAGGTGGTGCTGCACTGCTTCAACGGAAGGAAGAATCTGATCAAGCGCGCTGCTGACCTTGGTTTTTACTTCTCCATCCCTGCTAACATAGTGAAGAGCGAGCACTTCCAGAACCTTGTGCGCCTGGTGCACGTGTCGAAGCTGCTCACCGAGACTGACACCCCTTTCCTCAGCCCTTTTCCCGGCAGGATGAATGAGCCTGCCTTTGTCGTCGAGGCTGTGAAGAAGATAGCTGAGGTAAAGGGCATGACCTTTGAGGACACCGCCAATAATATATTCAAGAACTATCAGGATATTTTCTTAAAATGAGCGGTAAGAGAGTGAAGAGGCGCGCGATAACCGGGACCCCTTACTTCTCACACCGTCTGGGCTCCCTGCCGCGTGGCTGCCAGCACTGCGTCAGGGGTGAGAAGCTTGTCCTGTTCGTGACGGGTATGTGTCCGAGGAACTGTCCTTACTGTCCCATTAGCGACAGGAAGCATCAGAATGACGTGACTTTCGCGAATGAGTGGCCGACGAGCGACATCAGGGAGATCATCGAGGAAGCATCCTTGACCGACGCCAAAGGGGCTGGGTTCACAGGCGGCGACCCGTTGGTTAAGATGGGGCGCACGATAAGATACATCAGGGCATTGAAGAGGCGATTCGGGAGGAAGTTCCACATCCATCTCTACACGAGTTTTGACCTTGCAACTCCTGAGCGGCTCAGGCGTCTCCATGATGCAGGTCTTGACGAGATACGTTTCCATCCTGACCTTGACGATGATGGTCTTTGGCACCGCATCGACGATGCAAAAGAATACGGTTGGGATGTGGGTGTCGAGATACCTGCGATACCCGGCAAGAAGACAAAGACGCTCAAGCTCATGAAGTTTCTCGACAAAAGGATAAATTTCCTGAACATAAACGAGCTCGAGGTCTCTGACGCGAAGGCCAACAGGCTTTCTGAGCAGGGCATGAAAACAAAAAACAAGCTCTCTTATGGTGTAAAAGGCTCGGACGCTCTGGCTAAACTCCTTTTGCGCGAAGCGCTGAAAGATAAATTATCTTATGATGTGCATTATTGTACTGCAAAACTGAAGGACAAAGTGCAGCTGGCGAGGCGCATCCGGCGCAGGGCGAAGAACGTGAAGCAGGAGTTTGACATCCTCAACGCTGACGGCACCCTCACCAGGGGTGTCATATACCTTCCTTTCCTTGCCCCTTCTTTCGGTTACGATGGGAGGCTTGCTAAGCTGACCGGCAGGCAGAGGTCTTTCATCCTCAACAAGTTGACGCTGGCAAGGAAGCATCTGATGAAGGAGCATGGTGTTCCCGCAAAGCTCCTTATGGTCGATGAGAGGCGTTTCCGCATTCTGACCAATGCAGGAGTCCCCCAACACATGTCAGAGGAGATAAAGAGCATGGGCCTGAAGCCTGCCATAGTCACAGAGTACCCGACATGGGACGCTCTGATCATAGAACTGGACTGGCTGTGAGCAGAATCACGCAACAGGTCGCTGAAAATGCTGGCTTGCTGTCAAGGTTCGCCGAAGGCGTGCTGATATTATCGATTCTGTTGATTCATGTAAAGGATTGGTTTTTCAGCAATATTTATTAATAGCGGACCCTATATGTGCATCATGCTGTTCAAAAAGAGGTCGAAGAAGGGCTTGAGCCATGTTGACTGGGCCATGAGCCTGGCGATTTTCCTTCTTTATCTTGCGTGGTTCTTCATCTTTGTCAAGCCCATGCTTTCCCCTTCCCAGAGCATGGACACTCTTCTTGACATCCTTGATGATGGTGTCAGCGATGTGGTGTTCCAGGATGTTGAGCGTGTCAGGATTTTCATACCTGACGATATGGAGAACGGGCAGGAGCCTGTGGTCATACCTTTCCATTACAGCTGGAAAGTGCACGACATCGCGCACTCCGCAGACCATTTTGTTGTTGATGACGGCAGGATGTTCTTCCTTGCAGACCTTTACAACAGTTCGATGTTCGAGATGTACCATCCGCATGATGCCCTGGTCTCCTCTCCTTTGATGCCTGTCGTGGCGAATGAGGAGCGCGTCTGGGAGGGCGATTTCAAGGCGTACTTTGATGATTACCTGCTTGACAGCATCTACTTCATGGGCGAGGAGAGGCTGAGCGCTTTAAGTGTGGAGGTTGATGATGAAGAGCTGGATGATGAAGGATCTTTCATGAACTCCACCCTGCTTGCCAGGTACCGGCGCTCAGGGGACAGTGTGAACATTTCCTCTTATGCTTTCTCTGAGAATTCTGTCATCTATTCTTACATCACGTCCGCGGATTATGGTAACCATTCTGTGGAGGTGCGTTTCGGCGCTTACAATTACAGTTATTATTATGTCGATCCTATGAGCGATGGTGAGTTCAGTTACCCTCTTATACCTGGCTGCAGGTATTATGAGACTGATTTCCTTGACCTTTACGACTCTTCTTCAGGCCTGCTGGTCGTGTTCAGCGACAACATCTCGATGGGCCTTTGCAATAATGGCACGAATCCTTATGTGCTGCTTGAGTTCGACCTCACTGCAGGTGAGGAGGAGATGTTCGGCATAGTCCTGCATGAGGGTGATGTGTATGATGTGTTGGAATACCCTCTCGAACCGGTCGTTGGCGTGACTGAGAGGTTGAAGACGGTCTCTGTGGAGCAGGTCTCCCTTTTGCGCAACCGTGATTATGATTACCTGAAGCAGTTGTTCCATTATCCTAAGGCCAGGGATTTCAACGTGACTGTCCACAGCGATGCTGTGGATGTGTCTTTCGGCATACCTCAGCCTGAGGTGGCGGATATCTACGCCCGGCGGATCGAGGGTGTAATCATCGATGAGAATTATGAGCCGCAGAGGGCTCTTATCACTTTGACGGTGTGGTGATCAGTGTGGCGATCATGTGCAGGATGAGAAAGAGGAAGGATGGTTATATGCGGACAGTGGAGGCTTTCTTTGCTTTTTTCATCACTTTTATCTTTGTGGTGTTCGTTGTGCTGAAGGGCATCGAGATTAAGCCTGGCATGGAGCAGCTTGAGATCCTGCCTGCCATGGAGCAGAGGGATGATTTTCGCACTTGCGTGTACGCTGACAATTCTACCTGTGTCGAGGATCTCGTCGACCCTTTCATCCCTGGCGCTTATGATTTCAAGGTCTCGATAGGCGCTCCTGAGCCTTTTAAGGGAGCGAAGGATATTTATACAGAGACAGTCTTCATCACCTCCAACCAGACCAGCGATTACAGGATAGTTTACCTGTACTACTGGCCTGTCTCAGGATAATATTTTTTCCGCTAAGGCACGGCCTGAGTTGCCAAGGCGCGCAGTGCCTATCGGTGGATGAGTATATTCGACAAGGGGGAATCCTCCAAGCGTAGCGAGCGAGGTGCCAACCGCACGGAGTAAGGTTGGGCATCCCTTACGGGGAGCGTCGACCTCAGGAAATGATTCGAAGCACGAGCCGGCAACAAGGCCGTGCCAAAAACCTTCAAGGTGATACTCATGAAGATCGAGATTGACACGAAGCATGACTCGAGAGAGGAGCTTTCCGCTCTTGCTGATATGCTGCACAGGCTGGGCGGCTCTTCCCGCAGCGGCGGTGTCACGCCCAGGCCTGAGCAGAAGAACATTTTCGACGACCCTTCCCCTTCTGGCGGGCTGATGAACATGTTCGGCGGTGAATCTTCTGCACCGCAGTCTTCGACGACAGGTACGCAGCCGTCAGAGACCATGACCTCACCTTCTCAGGACTCTCCTGCTTCTGGAGGTTTGTTCTCTATATTCAACTCTTCAGGGAGCGGGGATGAAAAGCCGGATCCGCAATCTGGATCGCAGCCTGCAGGCAGCACGACGGTATCGGATCTTCTCGCTTCAGGCGAGCCTGAGCCTGATAAGAGCGCTGTGCAGGACATCCTGGAAGATGACAGGATCGTGCCTTACTGATGGAAAATGGCCGGCGAGAGATACAGGTTCTTTGATGACATCACGTCTGATGTCATATTCGAGGCTTATGGAGAGACGTTGAAGGATGTATTCGCCAATGCTGCTGAGGCGATGTTCCACTTCATCTGCAAGCTCGACAAGGTGGGGCCGAAGGAAGAAAAGAAGATTGAGGTCCAGGCAGACTCTGTCGAGGACCTGATGGTCAACTGGCTCCAGGCTCTTATCGCAGCAGTTGACATCGAGGCTATGTTCTTCTCGAAGTTCAGGATAACAGAGATCGACGACAAACACCTCACAGCCTTTATCGCAGGAGAACCCATAACTCCTGAGAAGGGCGAGACTGTGGTCAAGGCCGTGACTTATCATCAGTACAAGTTTGAAAAAACACCAGAAGGGTATAAGGTGAGGGTGTCTTTGGACATCTGATCATCTGGATTGTTTCTTCTCCTTGCTCTCCCAGTACCTCTTGGCGAAGCTTCCGGCGACCATCAGCGGAAACACCACAGAAGCCTCGCATTTTATCTTGACGTTAGGCGCGTTCACCCTGAGCTTAGCCCACGTCATGGCTTCCTGCTGGTTCCCTCCTGAGTCTGACGCGTCGGATTCCTGCGCTGTCGTAACATATACTGCGTAATCAAGACCGTCCTTGAATATGTTTGAGTTCAGCACGTAGTGCTTGGGCACTCCTCCTCCGAGCACGACCGCTCCTGTCTTCTCGTACTTCAGGGCGAGCTCGACGATCTTCTGGTGATCTGACACGATGTCGAGGTAGAAGTCCTTGTGCTTCTGCCGCTGGAAATAGAACAGGTCTCCGATCGAACCGTCTGTCAGTGCCGGGCAGAAAACCGGCACGTTGTTCCTGGCTGCCCAGTACAGGAATGAGCTTTCATCGTCGAGAGCAAGCCCGAGCTCTCTTGTGAACTCGTGTGTGCATAATGGCCTGCCGAGCTCCTGCTGCTTCTCGTAGATGCTCTCGAAGAAGGGGTTCATGAACCTTTCGAAGTAGAGGTATCGGTCGTATGGTGCGAATATGTTTCCTATCCTTCCGACTCCCTGCTCGAACAGCACCCTGCCTGGCGCGTCAAAGGAGCCGACGACAAATGGCCGCAGCGTCTTTATCACGTCCTCTTCTACCGCTCCTGCTGCCGTGACTATGACGTCTATGAAGCCGTGCTTGACCAGGAACGCTATGATCTCCCTGAGACCTGATGATATTATGTTTGAGGTCATTGACAGGTATATCTTTGCGCCGTCGTCCAGCATCATGTTGATTATCTCTGTGCCTCGCGCTACTTCTGTCGCCTGTATCCCTGTGTGGGCCATGGCGGTGATGAACCGGTCCAGGTCGAAGCCTTGTTCGAAGTCGTATCCTTTTATCTGGGGATGATTGTCTAATGTGTTGTACCGCCTCATCCAGCTGAAGCGTTTCTGGTAATTGTCGAGTCTTTCTTCTTTCATCTCATCGTCCATAATATCACCTTGAGAGGGTGTTAAGCAATAGAAAAATGCAGGATCAGCTGTTCATATCCTGTAATGCGCGTATGCTGAGTAGATATAACAAAATCTCATGCCTTGTGGGAGCCTGAGCTTGTTTATATACGTTTTGCTCAATAACATTTTTAAATGAAGGGTTCGTCAGCCTTTTTCAACATGCATCTAAAGGAGTACAGGACCGCGACGGAAATCACCGCTCTTTTCACTTTCTGCGCTTATCTTTTCTATCCTGTGCTGGGTCCTTATGTGAAGGGTCTGGGGCTTTCTGAGATGCAGATAGGTTTCATGTTCGCCTTGTTCCCCCTCACGCTTATATTTGCTTCGTCTTTTTTCGGCACCCTTTCGGATTCTGTGGGTCGCAGGAAGATAATCATATTCGGCATCATCTCCGAGATCCTTGGTCTTGTTATGTATCTTTCCGGTATATGGTATCTTGTGATACTTGGCAGGTTCTTTGAGGCGGTGGCTTTCGCCGCGGTGATCTTTGTAGGTCTTGCTCGTATCCATGACTCTCTTGATGAGAAGACCCGCGGGAAGTATTCAGGGATATCGCTTACCTTGATGTATGTGGGCAGGCTGGTAGCACCTGTTCTCGGCGGCCTTATCGCTGATTACTGGTTCGTTAAAGGGCCGTTCATATTCTCTGCTTTTGCTCTTCTCATGATGCTCTGGCTGGTGTCATTGCATGAGAAGATAGGTATCGGCCATCGTTTCACCAGGTCTGATTTTAACCTTTTTGAGAAGGTTCGCACTTTCCTGTCTTATAGGGGGCTTTTCGGCATGGGCATCCTGGGTATAGTGATGCACGCGTCGCTTCCTTTGAGTCTTGTGTTCATACCTATCTTCATCACTGAGCATTTCGGCCTTCCTTTTCGTTTCGTCGGGTATTCTCTTTTCGCCATGGAGTTCTTCATGTTCTTCCAGTTTGTTGTGGGAAGGCTCTGCGACCGTTTTGACAGTGCCAAGCTCACGCTTTTAGGTGTTGTGATATATGGTGCTGGATTCGTGCTTCTCTCTTTCGCCGCTTCTTACTGGGTTTTTGTAGGGGTGATGTTGCTGATAGGTATCGGCGGTGCTTTCTGGAATGTTTCCGCCCTCTCTTTCATGTCTGATGTTGGGGAGGGCATAAGAAGGGAGGGTCTGGTCATAGGGACTTACGTCTCTATAGCCAAGATAGGTGCTTTCCTGAGCTTTGTTTTTGGTGGTATTGTCATCCAGAGATTTGGGGTTCAGGCATTGATGTTTTCTATAGGTATAATGATCATTGCCGGTGCGATAGCAGCTTCTTTCTTTATGATACATAAGCCTGCGAAGAAGGTGGTCAAGAGATGAGTTTCGGGAAGGCTGTCTCTCTCATCTCGCCGGGTATCGACTCGCCTGTGGCGACCTGGATGGTGGTGAAGAGAGGTCTTGAAGTCATAGGTGTGCATTGCGCTACAGACGATGGTGCGGCTTCCAGGGACATTACTGTTAGGATGTGCGGCAGGGTCGGTGTGAAGCGTCTTTACGTCGTCAGGCACGCTCCTCTGCTCAGGAGGATCGCTGGTAGTTGCGCTCCCCCTCTTGTCTGCGTGCTTTGCAAGCGTTTCATGGTGCGCATCGCTGACGCGATAGCGGAAAAAGAGAAAGCCTGCTGTATCATCACCGGAGACAATCTCGGCCAGGTGGCTTCGCAGACCCTTGACAATATGGTGGCCATATCGTCTGCTTCGAAGCTCCCGATATTCAGGCCTCTGCTCTGCAATGACAAACAGGAGACCGTTGACCTTGCTAAGAGTATAGGTACTTATGAGATAGGCCTGGACGCTCCGCCCTGCTGCGGTTTTGTGCCTGATCAGCCGGCCACAAAAGCACTTATGTCAAAGGTGGAAGAAGAGGAGGCAAGGCTTGATATCGGGAGCATGGTTTGGGAGGCTGTCGATTCTGCTGAAGTGCTGGAGGTATGAACATGGCTGCGCACAAGAAATTTTCGAAGCGAAGGAAAAAGGGACGCTCGGGTGATAAGAGGCTTGCCCGGTTTATTCTTATAGCGGCGGTCATCATGAATTTCATCCTTCTTATTCCGCTTTTTGACGGGTTGTGCCTTGTATCTGGCGACGGTACTGCGCATTACGCCGCTTCGCAGGCGATCAGGTTCCGTTTTGATGCTGACAGGGGTTTTTTCGGCAATTGGAACCAGCTGTGGGCCATGGGCTTCCCTGCTTATGATTACTACCAGTACGCTGCTCATCTTCTGCTTGTCATGCTGCATTACCTTACGTTCACGTTGGTGCCGATACTGGTGCTTGAGAAGCTTGTGATCATCGCTGCTGTCACTTTTTTCCCTTTCAGTCTCTATTACGGCATGAGGCGGCTGGGCCTCTCGCCTCTTCCTTCAGCTTTTGCTTCGTTCTTCTCTTTTGCTCTCTCCAGCAGCGTCGGTCACGGCGGCATCGGCTTCTCGCTTGTGCATCACGGGCTGTTCACTTTCCTGCTGGGCATCTTCCTTTTTCCGATAGCTATTGCCCGGGTCCGCATCTCTATTGATGAGGGCAGGTCTTATTTCCTTGCTGTGCTTTTCTTTTCATCGACTCTTCTCATCCATCCTATAGTAGGCTATGCTGCTGGCATCGTGTGCGTCATATTCATTTTCAGGAATGGAGCTCTATCCTCGAAGGGTATCTTTTTGAGACGTCTCGCCAGGCTGGCTCTTGTTTTTGCGGCAGCTTTCATAGTAGTATCTCATTTTTTTGTTCCTTTCCTTCTGGAGCAGGGCTTTTATGGCGGCACGTTCTTCATAAACAGCGGGGATTATTACCGGAGCGGCGCTCCCCAGGTAATGTTTGATTTTTTGACAGGAAAGTCGTTGGATTTCTTCAGGTTCCCTTTCGCTCTTCTGACTTTGTTCTTCTTCATAGGGCTTTATGCAGCCATCGCGTGGGACAGTAAGAACAGGTTTCCCCTGCGCTTTGCTCTCACAGGTTTCATCTTGTTCCTTCTGATTTCTTTCGGAAGGTCTTTCTGGGGTGTCCTGTTCGACCTGATACCTGGTATGGGTTTCATGATATCTTTCAGGTTCATGTTTGCCTTGCAGTTCTTCGCTTTGTTCTTTGTAGGAGCTGGCTTTGCTTTTGTCTTCTCTGCCTTGCGCAGGCGGCTGAAGCGTTTCAGCCCCTCTGCTGTGCTTCTCATCTTCCTTGCAGTGCTGTCCCTCCCTGTCTTTGCCCAGGTCCTCATGATGAATGACAGGCTCTGCACCATGGCAAATTCAGGGTTTGATGAGGACAGCTTTGCCAAGCTTGTGCTTTTCCTGCGCCACTCTCCTGACGGGAGGTTTATCGCCCGTCCTGAGCTCGGCTTCAGGCAGCCGTATTTCGAGTCACTTCTTCCCATCTATACTGCGCACGATTCTTTTGGCACGTCTTCGATGGGCGCTCAGGATAACCTGGCGTATTTCTTTATCCAGGATTTCATGCTTCTCAGGCAGCACTTCTATGATTACTATAACGTGAGGTATGCTTTGATGCCTTCCGACACTGATCCGGGGCAGGAGTTCTTCAACCAGGAGTTTGTCTCCGGCAACTATACTTTGTACTCGATCACTACATCTGGTTTTTTCAGCCTTGTGGATTCCAGTACGGCCCTTGTCTACGATGACTCGCTCAACTCAGGTTTTGTCCGCGATGCCAACAGGGCTTGGCTCGGCAGTCATGCGATGAAGGGAAGGGATGTCATGTCCATGTTCCACGCTTCAGAGGAGTTCGACGCATCCCTTTTTGACAGGGTTGTCCGGGAGAGTGATTCTGCTCATCTCTCCGCGCTTGAACAGGTCTTTGATGATCCTTTTCTCCACGACCGCAAGTCCTGTGGTGAGGTGCTGTATGAGAACCGCAGCCTTAACCAGTATGTCGCCAGCGTACTGACCGACAGGTCATGTTATTTGCTGTTCAAGATGAGCTATGATCCGGGTTGGAAGGCCAGAATAAATGAGGTTCCTGCAGAGGTCTTCGCGGTCTCCCCTTCCTTCATGGCCGTGCGTGTCGGTCCTGGAATCAGTGATGTTCAGTTCCATTACATGCCTGATCTCTCTTTGAGGTATTGGCTTCTTGTCTTCGGCATTGTGGTCCTGGCAGGCCTTCTGCTGTTCGACATCGGTGGGAGGGGCAAAAAACGCGCGAAAGTAACTTCTGATGGTTAGTGAATGCTTTAAAATAAACTTGTTTTCCGCCTCAAAAACCAAGAATTCAGGCATTTCAGCTCTTCTTGATTGCAATGAAAACCTTTATATATGGCTGTTTTTTCTATCCTTTCTAGGCTATTTGAAATGGTTGTGGTTTGATATTCAAACCTTATTTTTTTTATTTTTTTTATCTAGGTTTTCAATATGATATCGAAAGGACAATACTCACGGATTCTGGACGAACTTGACAACTGCAAGCGGCCGCTTTATTTTTTCCATGATGACAGCGACGGCCTGTGCTCTTTCCTTCTTCTTTACCGCTACAAGCGCGAGGGAAAGGGTGTCTGCGTAAAGTCCCAGCCCAGGGTGGATTCGCGTTTCTTCAAGGTGGTGAGGGAGTACCTCCCTGATAAGATATTCATCCTGGACCTTGCCATCCTGGAGCAGGACTTCGTGGATGAGTTCAGGGACATACCTATAGTGTGGGTTGACCATCACAATCCGATAAGGATACCTGGTGTCAAGTATTTCAACCCGCGCGCAGAGGATCCTGCTGACATAACGTGCGTATCTCATCATTGCTATAAGGTCATTGAGGACCACAGGCCTGAGGATGTATGGATAGCAGCTTCAGGCATCATAGGTGACTGGCAGTTGACTGATGTGACAGAGGAGTTCTCTAAGAAGTATCCGGACCTTCTTCCCTCTTCCATAGACCGTCCTGAGAAGGCGCTGTTCGACTCGCCTTTCTCGAAGGTGATAAAGATCATGAATTTCGTGCTGAAGGGCAGGACACAGGATGTCATGAAGTGCGTGAAGATATTCACGAGGGTCGATTCTCCTTATGAGCTGCTTGAGGGTTCGACTCCTCAGTCGAAGTATATCCTTAAGCGTTTCGAGAGCATCAATGAGATGTATGAGAAGCTTTTGTCTTTTGCCATGGAGCAGGTGTCAAATGACAGTCTTTTGGTCGTGACTTACGAGGAGGATGCGATGAGCTTCACAGGTGAGCTTTCCAATGAGCTGCTTTACCGTTTCCCTGACAAGGTGATCCTTGTCGCGCGTGAGAAGTCTGGTGAGATGAAGTGTTCTCTCCGGACGAGTCCGGGTCTTAACCTTCCTACAGCGATAGGCAAGGCTTTGGATGGGGTTGACGGTTATGGTGGCGGTCATGAGTACGCGTGCGGTTCTTGTGTCAAGGTTGAGGATTTTCCCAGGTTCGTGAAGCAGCTCCGTGCTGCTATCAGGTGAGGTGTTATGCATGGGTCATCTGGAGATAGAGAGGGGCAAGTATCCTGAATTGCTGATGGCGTTGGCGAGCGACCTTAAGGTCCTGTCCGAGATGGGCGTTGACAAGGCCATGGTGAAGAGGATCAACGCTGAGCTGAGGACTGTCGGAGGGGATATGCTTGAGCTTTTCAGGAAGTACGGCGGCTATGGGCATTCGAAGGTGAAGATAGGATATCATCATCACCTGCTCAGCGGCAGGACGCTCGTGGTGGATTCGGGCGAGCGGCAGATGTTTGAAAGGGCCGCATGATGCGCATAAACTTTATATATCGCCCCTCAACTCTAAAATTTACATTACCTGCGCCGGTAGTATAGTGGTAGTATCACGGCCTTCCAAGTGTGTCGCATGATGCGCGGAGTGAGCCGTTGGCCCGGGTTCAAATTGGTCGCGACAAAGGCGCTACCATGGACGTCCCGGCCGGCGCATGGGATAAATGTAAAATGCCGATGACTTTGGAGTCGGCATTTTACATTTTCACATGTTTCAAGGATTATCCATCTTCTTATGCAGTATCCTTACGTATTCTTCTGGTTCTATGCCTGTGCCGCCGTGTCTTTTTGTGCTGCCTGCGTTCCATCTTCCTCCCCAGTCGGGAAGGCCAAGCTCGTTCAGGTAGATTCCTCCGACGCCTTTTCCGAGTCTTGTCTTTATCTCCCATCTTTCTTTGCTTCCCGGCGGCATAGGGCTTGCTGTCATTATGACTTTTGCGTCATGGAGCTGTGATGGGAGAAGTGCTGTGTCTATCTTCCTGTCCAGTATTGCGTATGCTATGCTGTTGTACCTGCTGAAAGAGCCATTTTCTGCGAGCTCTTTCACTATCTTCCTTTCCTCTCTTCTTTCTTCCAGCATATGCTCAGCTTCGGGGGTCAGGTTTTTTCCTTCCAGTAGCGCTTCGAGATTTTCTGTAGAGAAAAGCACGTCTCTTTTTTTCTGTATGGCCTGCAGCAGGTCAGCTATCGTGTTCTCTTGTCCTGTGTGGTCTGCGGCTATTGCCGCCTGTGCGTATCTCTGCTCTGGCGGGAGCAGTCCTGCCATGATGAGCATGCTTAGCATCGAGTCGCAGTCTGTGTGGTTGATGAGTATGGTGTGGTCTTTGGGAGGTTCTTCTTTTGCTTCTGCATAGTTTTTTGCGAGCACCGCGCTGGATACATCTTTTTTCATCTCTTCTATGCGTGAGTGGTGGTCTATTATCAGTATCCCTTCGTGTTCTATACCATACTCTCTTATATTGCCTTTTTCTGATCCTTTAACATAGAAGTCGCATACGCACAGCTTTTTGTCAGGATACATGTCCCTGAGTTCCTTTGGCGTGCGTGCTGTGCTGAGTTCCAGGAGATTTATCCTTCCTTGCTGAAGCTGTTGATGTGTTTCTTGGAGCAGACCCATGCTTTCCTGGTTCTTGCGTGCTTGTATAATAACTTTTATATAATCCTCTGATTATGTTTTATATATGAAGGGTCAGAAGGCTGAATCAGGGTCTGGGAGCACCAAGAAGCGCAGGCCTAAAGGTGAGACTGTCATGGTCATCTGCGCGCATCCTGATGATGAGATTCTGGGTGCTGGCGGGACGATTGCTAAGTACTCGAAGGAGGGCAAGCGCGTCATCACTGTCATCTTCTCGTATGGTGAGAAGTCTCATTGGTGGCTTCAGAAGAAGTACACTGTGGGCATGCGTGTGAAGGAGGCGAAGGCTGCGGGAGAGATTGTCGGCACTTACAGGACTTTCTTTCTCGGCCTGAAGGATTTCGAGCTGAGTGAGGAGGTGAAGGACAGGAAGCGGCTCACTCCTCTTGAGAAGATCATCGATAAATACAGGCCTTCCAAGATTTTTACGCACTCTTCTGATGATATAATCTATTCCGACCATAAGGCTGTGTGGGAGGCTGTGGACTACCTCACTAAGAAGATTGATTACAGGGGTGATGTCTATGTCTTCAACATCTGGGCGAAGGATGTGCGTCTCAGCCAGAATCCTAAGCTGTTCATAGATATCTCGGATACTTTCAGTCTCAAGTGGAACGCTCTTAAGTGTTTCAGGAGCCAGCACATGTATATCTTCCAGCTGTATCCGGGTGTGCTCTGGCGCGCTTTCAGGAACGGGCTTGAGCATGATTGCCGGTTTGCTGAGTCTTTTACCAAGGTTAAGTGAGGTTTTGTGTATGGAACAGACACAGAAGAAGACGCTGCTTATAGCGACTGATTCTTTCCTGCCGAGGTGGGATGGTATCGCGCGTTTCCTGAATGAGATAATACCTTACCTTACTAAACATTTCGATGTTGTCGTAGCCGCTCCCAGTTTTCCGGGAAGGTCAAAGTCTTTTGAGGGTGTGACTGTCGTGCGTTTCCCGGTATATGATTGGAAGGTCGCGGACATCAATCCTGCCAAGCTGAAGTCTGCGAAGATGAAGGGGCTGGTGAAGAATTCTGACATAATATGGACTCAGAGCATAGGTTTCATAGGCGCTCTTGCTATGCAGTACTCGAAGAAGTTCCGTAAGCCTCTTCTGTCTTTTGTACATTCTGTTGAGTGGTTCCTTTTCTCGAAGTCCCTTAAGAGAGGCAGGAGGTTTGTCGAGTTCACGATCAAGAAGCTTGTGCCTTACCTTTACAACAAGTGTGACGTCATCATGGTTCCTTTCGAGGGGATGGCGCCGCTGCTTGAGGAGAGGGGCGTGACTTCCAGGATAGAGCCGGTCTATCTTGGGGTTGACGTGCAGAAGTTCCGTCCTCCTGAGTCGCGTGTCCTTGCGAAAGAGCGGCTGGGCCTTAACCCTAACAATCTTGTTTTCGGCTATGTGGGGCGGTTCGGCAGGGAGAAGGACATACCTACCCTGTACGAGGCGTTCAGGAGGCTGCATCATGATGATCCCAACACTACGCTTATGCTGGTTGGCGGCGAGCTTGACAGGCCTTTTGATGAGATGGAGGATGTGAAGGTGGTAGGTTCTGTGGATGATCCTGTGCCTTATTATCATGCTATGGATGTTTATGTGCTTCCGAGCCTTACTGAGACTACTTCTTTGACCACGATGGAGGCGATGGCTTGCGGCCTGCCTGTGGTCGTGACTCCTGTGGGCTACATACCTAATTATGTTGAGAACAGGTTTAACGGGTTTATTTTTCCGTGCCAGAATGTGGAGCGGCTACATATTATACTGAAGAAGCTGTCAAGGGACCTTCATCTGAGGAAGGAGCTGGGCCGCAACGCGCGCAGGACGATAAGGCAGAAGCATACCTGGGAGAGTACTGCGGAGGATATAGTAAATATCCTTAAGAGGTTCTAGATTGTTTTAGGATACGATGAATGTGGTCTGTGATTTCTTCCTGTTCCCTGCCCTGTCTTCAGCGTATACTGTGACGTGGTAGAAGCCTGTGAGGTAGAATTCTTCTATTTCGTTCGTCGCTGTGTATATGTTATCGCCTGCTTTTTTGTCCCCGTCGCTGCCGAGGTCGTTCATGTCTCCTATCTCTCCGTGAGTCTGTGCAAGTTCGAGTATCTCGTACCAGACCCGGTCTATGTCGTCTTTGCCGTTAGTGTCTGTCACGGTCGCCTCTATGAGCATCTCTTCTCCTATGCTCAGGTTCACTGGACTGGTCTCCAGATCGGATATGTCTGGTGATTCCTGCTCTCCTGTGATGTTGAGTCCGGAGATATTGACTTCTTCTTCACTCGTCTCTTCTGTTGTCTGTTCGCAGTCGTCATCCTCTTCAAATGTACATCCTTCCGGGCAGTACCCGTCTCCGTAGATGCATTCTGTTATGGGTGTGTTCTGGCAGGTCTTCGGGTTTCCTTCGCACGTGTCTCTTGTGGACGCGTCGTTGTCGTCGCATTCCGCGTCTTTCCTGCACTTGTCCTTCTCTGCCGGCGCGCACCCTCCTGCTTCGCAGGTGAATCCTGGAGGGCATCCGCAGTCTTTGCAGCATATCCTGTAGTTCTCTCCTTTCACGCACTTTCCGTCTCCGCACACTTTGGGCTCTTCTGCCCCTGCCTCTTCTTCCGTGGCCTGCTCTGCCGCGAATGTGGTGGTGTCGAGCGTGCTTATCTCTTTCCTGATGACATACACGGCTTTCTGGGCGTCGCCTGCCTTGACATTGTTGAAGGTGAAGAGCAGTATTGGGTCTTTATCTGCGAACAACCCTCCTTGTGTGAGCTGTATCTCTTCCCATGTGGCAAGGCTTTTCGGGACTGACTCGACGAGCTTCATTGTATCGATGTCTTCATCTGCCTGGAACCGTATCTCGACCAGTGTCTTTGTCTGGACGCCTTCTCCTGTCACTGCGTACTGTGTGGCTCTCTTCTGGAATCCCTGCACTGCTCCGCTCAGTTCAAGCCCTTTGAGCAGTGGGTTATCCTTGTTCCTCTCGAGAATGGATCCTGCGATGTTTTCCTGCACCAGCTCGTCCCTCGAATAGACCTGTTCTGATGCTGCTATGTCATGCACGTCCGGCAGTATGCCCAGGTTGTCGTACAGGAAGATGTCTATCCTTTCGGGCGGCTCTTTCTCCTCTCCGCCTATGCCGAGGAAGTAGAAGAATACGATGAGAGCCACGACCAGGACCGCGATGCTGAGCAGGGGCAGGTGGAACCTTCTTGCGTGGTGGTGCTTGTCTGTCTTGGGCACCTCTTTTTCCTTGTTCTTTTTGGAGACTTTCCTGTGCTCTTCCACGTATTTCGTTGCGAAGTTGATTATGTCTTCAGGGTATCCTTCTTCGAGAAGCTCTTTCTTTATCTGGTCGAGGCCGTATCCCTGGTCCAGCTCGTCCTCTATGTAGCCGATCGCCTCTTCCTTGAAGCTGATGACCTCTGGCGCTTCCTTTTCAGGAAGCTTTTCCTGCTCTTCATCTGTCCCTTCCGGCACTTTGCACCTCTTTTCAGTATGTCAAGGTGCTGTCCATTTAAATAGTTTTTGAGAATTCGAACGTGTTCATATCTTCAGACTGACGACATCGCTCACTCCGTGCTCGTTCATGCTCACGCCGTAGAGCGTGTTAGCTTCTGTCAGTATGCCGTCGTTGTGGCTTATCATGATGTACTGCGCCGTGTCGCAGTATGACTTGACGAGCTGTGCGAGCTTCTCTGAGTTTTTCTTGTCCAGCGCCGCGTCCACTTCGTCAAGGACGTAGAATGATGCTGGTTCGTATTCCTGCACCGCGAACAGGAATGCGAGGGCAGTCATTGTTTTTTCGCCTCCGGACAATGACCTGATGTCGAGGAACTTTTTGCCTGTTATCCTGACGTTTATCAGCAGTCCTCCTTCGAACGGGTTTTCTTCGTTCTCCAATACGAGCGATGCATCTCCTTTGGTTAGCAGTTGTGAGAATATCTTCTGGAACTCTGCCTGCAGCGCCTCGAGTGTCTTGAGGAAGAGCACTTTTTTCTTTCCTTCTATCTCTTCCATGAGCATGAGCACGTCATCTTTCTCTTTTTCGAGGCTGCCTTTCTTCTGCTGGAGTTCCTTGTATTCCTTCTCGACCGTGTCGTATATCTCGAGCGCCCTGAGATTGACGGTGCCTAGGTCGCTGACCATCCTCTCGAACTGGTTTATCTCTCTTGTCAGCTGGAGGTCGCTCTTCTCGTGGTCGACTTCCACTCCTTCGTACTGCTCGAACTCTTTTTTCATGCCGCCGACTTCTGTGTTTATCCTGGCCAGCTCGAGGTTTATGGAGTTTATCTTGTATTCTGTCTTGCGTATGTCGTCGTTGAGGGAGTATATCTTTGCCTCTTTTTTGCTCTGGTCGTCGCTGAGCTTTGTTCGTTTGTTGAACAGGTCCTTGAACTGCGCGTAGAACTGCTTCTCTTTCTTCTCTTTCTCCTTCAGCTCCTTCTCTTTTATGTCGAGGTTCTCCTGGAGCTCTTTTATCTCTGTCTTGAAGGCCTCTGTCTCCTTGTCGTGCTGCTTCAGTATCCTGTTTATGTTCTCTTTTTCGGGCAGGAGCATGGTGCTGAGTTTTATCTCTGTGTTGCCAAGCTCTGAATCAAGCTTTATTGCGGTCTCCCTTATCTCTCTCTTCTTCTCCTCGAAGGCGTTCAGCTCTGCAAGCAGGGTCGGGCTGCGCAGCTTCGATATCTTGTCCCGCAGCTCCTGCCTGTTTATCTTGTTCTGGGCGAGTTCCCTGTTGCTCTCGGACACTTTCGCGAGGACCTTGTCGATCTCATCTTCTGCCTTCTTGAGGTTCTGCTTGAGCTCTGCCTTGACTTTCTTGTTGACGTCTATGTCCCCTGATTCAAGGTGCAGGCTCTTCTCCATCTTTATGATGTCCCCTTCGAGCTCTGCCTTGAGCTCGCGGAGCCTGACTATCTTGTCTTCAGCGTCTTTCTTTTTATTCTCGAGGCTGCTTACTTTCTGTCCCATCTCCGCCTGGGCTTTCTGGTAGCGTTTTATGGAGTCAGCCACCTCTTTCTCGCTGAACCCGAGGCCTTCCCTCTTCTGTCTGAACCCGCCGGTCATAGCCCCGCTCAGTTCTGAGACATCCCCGTCGAGCGTGACCATCTTGGCGTTGCCTATGCCTATCTTCCTTGCCGTGTCGAGGCTCTCGATCACGAGTGTGCTCTCGAACACGTACCTGAATACCTTGTCGAACTTGCTGTCGTATGATATGAGGTCGACTGCCTTCCCGTGTACGCCCTGCTGTTTCGCCAGCCCGCCTATGTTGGGCGCTTCGGGTTTTGGCCTGATCTTGTTTAGCGGGAGGAAGCTGGCTATTCCCAGCCTGTTCTTCTTGAGGTAGCTTATGCATTCTGCCGCGACCCTGTCGTTCTCGACGACGATGCTCTTTATCTTCGGGCCTGCAGCCACTTCTAGCGCGAGTGCGTATTTTGAGTTGACCTCGCCGAGCTCAGAGACCGTGCCGTGCACGCCTTTGAACCGGTTCTTGTTCTCGAGTATCTTCTTTACCGCGATGTTCGCTCCCATCTTCTCCTGTATCTGGGCCTGTCTTGCGTTGAGCTTGGACAGTTCCTCGTTTGCCTCGAGCATCTTCCTTCGCGCGTCTCCCATCTCCGCTGCCATGCTGCTCTCTTCTGCCTGTAGCTGGCTGAGCTCCATGCTGGCTTTCTTGAATTCTGTCTTCTTCTGCTTGAGTATCTGGATCTGTTCCTTGTTCTCTTTCTCTATCTCGAGGACCTTCTCTATCTTTTCATCTATGGCCTGTATCTGGAACTCTATCCTGTCCTTCTCTCTCAGCAGTTCCTGCTGTCTCTGTCTTGTCTCCTGCGTGTTCTTCTGTATCTCTTCTGCTTTCCTGTCGAGCTCGTCTATCTCTTTCTCTATTTTCTCCGCGTCTTCAAGTTTGTTCTTCTTCCTGAACTGCTCAAGCCTCGCCCCTATATCTTTCTCTTCTTTCTTTTTCTGCTGTATCTGCGCGGATATGTCTTTCTTGTTCTCTGTCGACTCTTTTATCTTCTCCTCTACTTCTGTGAGGCTCTCCTTGAGGTTGTCTTTCCTTGTCTTTATCTTGGATATCTCGTCCTTGCAGTTTTCCATGCGCGACTTGTCGGTCGCTATGCCTATCTTGAGTGACTCCACTTCCTTGTGCAGTGCGAGCTGTTCCTTCTCTCCTTTCTGCTCTATCTCCTTGTTTATCTCTTCTACCTGTTTCTTCAGTTCTGCTGTCTGTTTCCTGAGCTCTTCTGCCTGGGCGTTTGCCTTGTTGAGGGTCTTCTGATGCTTCGCTATCCTCTCGTCGAGCTCTTCTTTCTCTGCCTGTTTTTTCTGCATCTGCCTGTATAGGGCTGTTGCCTTGTTGACTGTTATCTTGGAGTCGAGCTCCTTGTACTTCTGGGCCTGGTTGCGCTCTTTCTTCAGGTCTTTCAGGTATGTTTCTCTCTCTGTGAGTACTATCTCTGCCTCTTTGAGCTTGCCTTCGACCTTTTCCAGCTCGTTCACCGCTTTCTGTTTCTTGTCTTCGTACACGCTTATGCCTGCGATCTCCTCTATTATCTGTCTTCTTTCGCTGGGTGTCATGTCTATGAGCTTGATGATATCCCCCTGTAGTATGATGTTGTACCCGTCAGGGTTGATCTTCGCCAGGGACAGCAGTTCAAGTATCTGTGTCCTTGTGCGTGTCTCGTCGTTTATCTTGTACACTCCCTGTCCGTTCTTCTTGACTAGTCTTGTTACCTTGACCTCTTTTGCTTCTGTGGGGAACATCCCTTTGGTGTTGTCGAAGTAGATTGAGACTTCTGCCTGTGGTGATGGTTTCTTTGTCTTGCCACCGTTGTAGATGAGGTTCGCGCTCTTCTCCACCCTCATGGATTTGGCAGAACTCTTGCCGAGCACAAAGCACAGGGCATCTAGGATGTTCGATTTACCGCTGCCGTTTGGGCCGAGGACGCAGTTGAACTCCGGTCCGAAGAGTATCTCTGTCCTTTTGGCGAAGCTCTTGAAGCCGTGCATCACCATCTTGTTTATCCTGGTCATCTACGTCGCACCTTTTGGTTTTCAGAAGCCATTTAACCCCTTATTTTTGTATTTTGAAGCCAAAATAGTCTACCTCTGGCTTCTCAAGATTTGATTTTGATATTTAAAGGTTTTTATTTCTGCTTATAAGCAAATCAAAGGTTTTAAGCGCTCAAGTGCTGTTTTTTCGTATCTGTTTAGATCAGCCTGGCAGTACTGCAGTAAGGAATAAATACCACCTGCACAGCACGTGTTGAGGGGTTGGACTTGACATATGTACTTGTAATCATTTGGATCATAGTGACGCTTGCAGTAACTGCTGTCGCTGCACTTCTCGGCAGGAGGTATGGTGTTGAGTATCCTGTCGCTATCATGGCTGCTTTGTGTGTCATGGCGAGTGTCCTCGCTAACAAGATTGTTATGTTCGGTCCGTTCTCCGTCCCCGGTGGCGTGATCGTCTTCTCGATGACTTTCCTTCTGACGGACATTCTTTCAGAGGTCTGGGGAAAGCAGTATGCAAGAAAGGCGGTGTGGGCAGGTTTCTATGCAAATGTGGTACTTGCGATGTCGATATATATTGTGCTTGCCTGGCAGCCCGCGCCTTATGCTGCAGGGGCTTCTGGTATGTTCGCGGAAGTCCTTGGCCTGACTCCGCGGATAATACTTGCGGGCTGGATCGCTTACCTTGTCAGCCAGCATCATGACATCTGGGCTTTTCATCTCTGGAAGCGCGTCACCAAGGGGAGGCATCTATGGCTTCGCAACAACGCGAGCACGATAGTCAGCCAGCTCCTTGACTCTGTCATCTTCATAGTCATAGCGTTCTACGGTGTGTTCCCCGTCCTGCCCCTCATCATTGGCCAGTGGGTGGTGAAGATATTGATCGCATTGCTCGACACACCGTTCATGTACTGCATCCTCTGGATCATGGACCTTGTAAAGCCTGCGAAGAGAAAGAGTTACTTGCGCCTGCCTTAGAACTCGTCCAGTCCTGTCTGCTGTTTTCTTGCGACAAGTTTCTTGTATGTCTGCCAGGTCTTGCGGAATATGTCAGGGTGTTCCTTGTAGTTCTCCTCGATGAACCGTTTTGTTATGGGGTCTGCTGGGTATCCGCTTCCGATGTCCTGCCCTACCTCTTTCTTTATCTTCTGTATTTCCCTGTCGCGCGTCACCTTGGCCAGTATGGAGGCGGCGCCTACCACGAGGTGGTTCATGTCTGCCTTGTGCTCAAGCATGAGTTCACAGTCTACGTTCAGTTTTTTCCTGATGTAGTCTGAGTATTGCTCTACATTGTTGCTCGGGCAGTCCACTATCGCCTTTTCTGGTGTGAGCTTGTTTATTATCTCTGCTGTGGTGTCTGCTTCGAGCCAGTTTAGGTTTGTGTCAGGGTCCATCAATGCCGCGTCGATGTGTTTCGGTTCGAGGATTATTATCTCGTATCTCTTGACCATGCTTTTGATCTTGTCGAACAGCTCTTCTCTTTTCTTTGGTAGTATGAGCTTGGAATCCTTTATGCCGAGGGGCCTGAACTTCTCCTCATCTGTCTCGTCTATCACGACTCCTGCTGTCACCAATGGCCCTATCACAGGCCCTCTTCCTGCCTCGTCTATTCCGCATAGGTCTGTCATGGTCTGTACGGGTATGGCAGACCTTTATAATGTTTTTGCCGTTTTTAGCAAGGAAACGCCCTGCTCCGCTCAGTTCACTGAGCTCACTGAGCTCACTGAGCTCACTGAGCTCCTTTGAGCTCTGCTTAAAGCCAGCGCCTACGGGGAAAGCGTGCCGTGCCGCCACGCACGTGCTACGGGTCTATTGTTTTGTTTGCCGAAGGCTGCGATTATTATTGATTATGTATTGGATGATGGCGTACTAATCAGGCGGCTACGGTCGTTTCCTTGCTGTTTTAGCTTGTTTGCATGCGTTAGGTTTAAATAGTCCTATTCTCTGGACTTGTATTACATTAGTTAGCAGAATATTAAAAGAGGTGGATGCGATAGTCATACCAGCGCTTAAGCAGAGGACCCGTGCCCAGGTTTCTATGGAGTATCTTGTCATCGTAGGCTTTGTAGCGGTCATCGTCATCCCTATGATCCTGATATTCTACACTTATGCTGACAGGACAGAGGATGAGATAATATCTAATCAGATACAGAAGATTGGGCTGAAGATAGGTGATGCTGCAGAGTCGATGTACTATCTCGGTGAGCCTTCGCGGACAAGGATCAGGACCTATTTTCCCAAGAACATCAACAACATATCTATAGGAAATAATGAGATAACTTTCATAGTGCACACAAAGGAGGGTCCTGACCACATCGTGATTTACACCCCTGTGCCTGTGCAGGGCAGTATTGACACGCATTCCGGTTATCATAACATCAACGTGAGGTCGATGGGCAACTATGTATGGATCGAGGATTAAGGTCGCGCAGGTGGCTTTCGAGTTTGTGGTGCTGGTCGCTGTCCTTTTCACGGCATTGCTAGTCTTCACCGCGTTTGTGCGTGACAACTTCAGCGAGGTCCAGTCTGACACGGATTATTTTAAGCTGAAGGACGTGGCGCTCTCGGTGAAGGCCGAGCTGAATCTTGCCGTGGCGCTTGAGGACGGTTACCAGCGTGCGTTCTTCGTGCCTTTGACGCTTGACGGGCTTGAGTACGACGTGACGAGGGAGAACGGTTTCCTTATGTTCGCCAGCGACGGGGCGGAATACACTGTCAATGTGCCGCCTTATGAAGGTAACGTGACCAAGGGCAACAATCTGATAAAGAAGGTGGAGGGGGTCGTGAAGGTCAATGTGTAGCTTTGGAGGCAGGAAGTCCCAGGTCTGGTATACTGATTTCATAATAGGTGTGCTGATATTCAGCATAGTAATCATCACTTATTTCTATTATGTAGAGCATTCTGACTATACTGATGAGACCCTCATGAACTATCTTGTGTCTGAGGCCAAGTCAATATCCGGCTATCTTGTGACAGAGGGATACCCCTCAAACTGGACGTCTGCCAATGTGAGCACGGTAGGCCTGACTGACGGCGATTTTAGGATCAGCCAGGACAAGCTAGACGATTTCAACTCCTGGGGGTATGAGGAGCGCAGGGGATACCTTCACACTACGAAGGATTACTATTTTTATCTTGAGCACCTGAACGGCACGAGGTTCAATGAGTTGTGCGTGGACCCTGGCGCTGGTTGCATAGAGTGGGACACAGCATATTACTTGGTGCAGAACACCCGGCTTCTGATCTATGATGGGGATATAGTCAGGCTTGTGCTGTATATATACCAGAAGCCCTGAACAAATAAGCTGGAGCATGGACAGGATAAGGAAGATGGAAGGGAAAAAGAGTTTGAAGAGAGGGGTTTTCTTCACGATAGATGCATTGATAGCTGCGCTGATAATGATCGCCGGACTCCTTCTCATAACTTCATCTTATGTGTCTGAGCAGCCGAGGACGGTGATCAATCATCTTTCGCAGGACATGCTGAACATTCTCGGGGAGCTGGAAGTGCATGAGGCTAACAACACTTTCATACAGGAGCTCGTGGACAATGGCTCTATAACCGACACTAACAGTTCCTTGCTCACCCAGCTGGGCGAGTTCTGGGCTGAGGATGACCTGGCGCTTGCGAACGAGTTCGCGCAGAATGTCAGCGAGGGCATACTTGATGGGATCTTCGGCTATTCCATAGCCATCGGCAATGAGACTCTGTATGCCCGGACCAATCCTGTCACCCACTCGCTTGTCTCGTCGAAGAAGATCGTGTCAGGTATCGAGAAGTCCAAGCCGATTAAGGGTTTTGTCTCGAAGGCGAGGGCAACTTCTGTGGAGAAGACGACTACGCAGACAGTATCTTTCTCTCCTGAGGGGAGCGGATGGGACGGCTCGAATTCCAACAAGGCGTTTGTGTACCTGACGAAGTGGTTCAACGTGTCTGAAGGGGCTGCGATAAACAACGCGACTTTCTACATATCGCTCCATCTTGAGGATGATGGTGATGACTGGAACGTGATAGATATCAACAATGGCACATGCACCATATCGAGGGACAGCCTTGGCATGACTGAGGAGGGGTATTTCGGTGTGAGGGACGTTACTGGCTGCGCGTCTCCCGGCCTCAACAACGTCGTGGTCCAGATGTGGAACGACGGGTATAACGCGCATGTCCATCCTGGCATGTTCATGGCCATAGAGTACAATGTTACTGAGAGCATCTCTTACATAACAACAGAAAATACGAGAAGGTTCTATTTTGACAATGTGCTCAGCGTGGAGAACAGTGGTGACGGCTCTGGTGCCTGGTCCATGGTGCCTTTCCATCTGCCTCCTGGCGCCACGAACGTGTCAGCGAGTCTGTATCTTAACCTTCAGGAGGTGAATGACCTCAAGGATCGTGTCTGGTGGTGGTACGAGGATGCGTGGGACTTTAGGGTGTATGTAAACTCTGACAGTCCTTTCTACCAGGAGGACCCGGGGGATTCGAATGACATCAATGACTGTCTTTGGGATTCCGGCGCGTGCGGCAGGGAGTACAACTGGACAGGCAGCCTTGACATCACAGGTGATGTCGTTACGGGTGCTAATGTAGTTTCAGTCTATGTGAACAACGAGGGTGACAATGTGGGTGGCGCTGGAGACACTCTGATATATTCCAGCCCTGCATCGGATCCTGACAATTCCTCTTATGTTGAGCTTAACTACTCTCTCACCCCTGCTGTGCCTTATGGTGTGGTGGAGATAAGGCAGATGCAGCAGTTCGGCGGCTCTCCACACCCTACCAAGGATACCAGTTTCTCTTTTCCTTCGGAAGCTGTCGCGATAAGCACTGTTTTCGCGCAGATAGCGGAGCAGTACTCTTACATAACCCGGGTCTATGGTGATACCGCGACCCCTCCTGCAAACATGGTCTTCGAGTCACCTTCTCCCCGGGCGGTGCCTACAGATGTGTACATCCCTGATAACCTGCTTGACGTATCCGAGCTCGCGACGAATTATGTGAGGCTGGATGAGACGAGCGGCAATGATATACTGCCGGAGTCTGCTGTAGACTATGGTTTCTACGTGCCTTCCTTTGTGGGTTTCGGAGAGGTCTTCGCGACTGTGGGCGAGGCTAATGATGATGCTGTCCAGCGTCTGCAGGAAGAGATGGGCGCTTTTGTAAACGTGTCCAATATGGTCCTGGACAATACTTCCATGTCTGATGTGCCTTCGATGTGGGGGCCTTCTGTTATAGAGGTGAGGGTTTGGAACTGAGGATGATAGGGGACAGGAGGGGTATCTTCTTCACCCTTATAGCTATCAGTCTCCTTGGCATCATCCTATTCTCGTACTCAGTGACATATTCTTACTCTCTCCATGAGAAGTCCGCTGTGATCGAGGCAAGGGTTGATACCATGAACCGTTTCCTGGCTGAGGTGGACTCTGACATGGAGAACGCGATCTACATCGCGGGTTTCAGGGCATTGATCGGGTTGGAGGATGAGGTTGTGAATACAGGGACTTTTGTGGAAGACACATCGTCTTCTTTCAGGGAGCTTTTCATTAACGGCACTGTGGGGGGTCAGAACAGTAGTGTGATGGCCAACAACACTTTTCCTTATTGGATAGACAGGATCAACAATGAGGCTAACAGGGTTGGCATCAACCTCTCCCTTTCTGTGGATGATGTAGATATATACCACACTACTCCGTGGGAAGTGCGTGTAGAGGTGAACGCGACCCTGGAACTTGCTGATGCTAAGTCGACCGCGAACTGGACGCAGGATAAGGCACTTTATGCTGATATAGGTGTGGAGGGTTTTGAGGATCCCTGGTATGCTGTGTACACGAGCAATAACGTTGTCAAGAGGGTGAACAGGACAGTGTACGAGGGGAACTTCACGAACAACTCGACCAATACGACTAACATAAGGGACCATGTGAGCAGTACGCTGTATGCAAACTTCACCGGAGCGCCGAGCTTCCTGATGAGGTTTGAGGGAGATTTCAACACCAGTCTTTATGGTATTGAGAGCTTTGTCGAGAAGTCGGAGGTATCTCCGTTCCATGCGTGTCCGACAGAGACCAGCTCTATAGACAGCATCTATTGGAAGTGCAACAATTCCATTACGGTTTATCAGGTCGCTAACTGGTCTGGTTTCAGGATCGATAACCAGACAGGTATGGGCACGAACCTTTCGAGGGTACGGAGATACATGATGGAGGATTATATCATCTGAAGATGGGGGTCTTTGCGGTGTCATTGATGCGTGGGAAGGGAAGGAAAGCCCAGGTGGCCATGGAATACATACATACGTACGGGTGGATACTTCTTGCGGTGATGGCCTTGGGTGGGATGCTGTTCTATTATAACATATCCCGTGCAGACTATCTCGTCCCTCATGGCTGTTCTTTTCTTTCGGGCATCAACTGTCTTGGTTCTGACGTGGAAGAAGATCTCCTGAAGATTTCTGTCGTCAATGAGTTCGGTTTTGCGATCAGCAACATCTCAATCACGATCACGGGCACGTGCAATTCCACCGCCAACACGACAGACGGGAACCCTCATGGGAACCTTAACGTCATGCTGGCTAACAAGCAGACCATATACACCTTTGAATGCCAGAACCTTACAGGGATGGAGGTGGTGGAGCATATCGACATGAGTTATGTCAATGTAGAGTCAGGACAGCCGCATTTTAAGGTTGGCAAGCTGGAATACTCTCCTTACGAATGATCATTTCTTTGATGGTCGTTTTTCAGGTTGTTTTTCACCAAAACCTTTTTAAATGCATTCGGATTGTGTTTTATTATACGGTGGTTTGATGGCGGGAAAAAAGAGTGTGATTGAGACAGGCGTAGATAAATTAGTTAATCTCATATCTGAGCGCAAGAAGGTTTCTGTGAAGGAGGCTGCCAAGGAGCTGGGCGTCTCTATGGATAGTGTTGAGGAATGGGCTGATTTTCTTGAGGAAGAGGGCATAATCTCCATCCAGAGCCAGTTTGCCACGGTCTATCTTGTTGAGAAGAAACTGAGCAAGAAGGAGGTGGCTGAGAAGGTCAAGGCTGTGAAGGAGGAGAAGGAATCGTTCATGAGGCGTGTTGACAGCTCTATAAATGCACTCCAGCGCGACCATGATGAGATCAAGCTTATCGATTCGGAATTCCAGCAGATAAAGTCCATGCTTGAGGACAAGTTCTCGAAGCTCCATAAGAAGCTCGACCAGCTTGAGGATTTCCGCAAGACGCATAAGGAGATCGGCGGGAAGGTCCAGGATCTTGAGAGCGATTATGAGAATAAGCTCAAGGAGATGGACAAGAGGCTGAAGAAGGAGGAGAAGGAGTATCATGACGTGATGCAGGATGTCGAGGATGAGCTGAAGGAGATAAAGTCAGAGCGGGAGAAGCTCGAGAAGATGAAGACGACAGAGAAGGAGCTTGAGTCCAGGGTTGATGAGATAAACCGTATGATAGGTCAGGTAAAGAAGGAGATTGACAAGGAGAACGAGCAGCTGGAGATCGATGAGAAGCGTCTTGATGCTTCCCAGAAGACTGCCGAGCAGCTGAAGAAGGAGATCGAGAGCACTTCCAGGGAGCTGGGGGGCCTTTCTGATCAGTTCAAGAGTTCCAGGAAAGAGATAGAGTCCATGGAGAAGGATTTCCTGAAGGATATAGAGAGCATCAAGAAGGGGGATCTGAGCAAGGTCGGCCCGTACAGGGAGAGCAAGGAGATAGTTGACAAGTTCAAGAAGTTTTTCGACAAGACCAAGGAGATCGAGGGACTGATTACGAGAGCAGAGAAGGAGGAGTCAGAGCTCAAGGAGCATTTCGAGAAGCTTGCCAAGAAGGTGCAGGCGTTCACCGCTGTCACGTCAGTGCCTGAGATAAAGAAGGAGATGTCTTCACTTCAGGATGAGCTCAAGGAGATAGAGAAGAAGAAGTCCCTCCTGGGAGGTCAGCTCAAGAAGCTGAGGGGTTTTGTGCGTTCAGTGCTGAAATAGGCAGGACCGGCACGGGAATAGGGGTCCTGTTTTTTTTGGTGTCATTTTTTTGTGAGGTCTGGTAATAATGCCGAAAAAGAAGGTGAAGAGAAGCAGGAAGGGGAAGTCGGGTAAGGGTTCTAAGTCGGGTAAGGGTCCTAAGAGGGGTAAGGGTCCTAAGTCGGGTCAGGGTCCCGGTTCCGGAAGCTCGCAGAAGAGCAGGAATGTGTCTTTCCGGGATGGTGTCCTAGACAGGTACAGTTTCAGGTCGCTGAACATACCTGTAGACGTGACGGTCAGCCGTGAGAAGGATGGTTACGTCCCGGTCTATAAGCTCCATATAGCTGCCATAAGCGAGACCACCCGGGTGATACTTGAGAAGATCCGCGAGGAGCTGGTCAAGGCAGTTAATCTCGGCATGGTCGACATACGTGATGTCAAGAAGCGCGGTGTCATTGAGTCTAGGTTCTCTGATACTATACAGAAGCTTATCGACCGTTACTTCCCTGACGCTTCTGAGAAGGAGCGCAACTACATGACGACTTACCTTGTCCAGAGGAGCCTGGGTATGGGTACTATAGAGATACTTAACGACGACCATTTTCTCGAGGAGATAGTGATAAATTCATCTACAGAGCCGGTATGGGTGTATCATAAGGTGCATGGCTGGCTGAAGACGAACGTGACCATCCCTACTGAGGAGAAGACGAAACATTACGCTGTCAGCATAGGAAGGAAGGTGGGGAGGCAGCTGAGCGTACTTGAGCCTCTTCTTGATGCGCATCTTGCGGAGGGTGACAGGGTCAATGCGACGCTGTTTCCTATCTCCACCAAAGGCAACACGCTGACTATAAGGCGTTTCTCCAGGGATCCATGGACCATAACTAATTTTATAGAGTCTAAGACGATAAACACGCAGGCCGCAGCCCTTGTCTGGATGGGCATCCAGTACGAGCTTAGTGCGATAATCGCGGGAGGTACCGCTTCGGGAAAGACCTCTACCCTTAATGTTCTTGCAAATTTTTTCCCGCCTAACCAGCGTATAATATCTATCGAGGATACCCGGGAGCTTAAGCTCCCGAAGTTCCTCCATTGGGTTCCTATGTCGACGAGGCTTCCTAACGTGGAGGGCAAGGGCGAGATCAGCATGGGTGACCTGCTGGTGAACTCTTTGCGTATGAGGCCTGACCGTATCCTGGTAGGCGAGGTGAGGCGTAAGAGGGAGGCGGAGACACTTTTCGAGGCGATACATACAGGGCATTCCTGCTATGCCACTTTCCACGCTAACGACGCGCGAGAGACCATAAACAGGTTCACGAACGCACCTATAGAGGTGCCGAAGACTTTGATGCCTGCGATCTCTATGATAATCATACAGTTCAGGAACAGGCGTACAGGTATGAGGCGTACTTTTCAGGTGGCTGAGATCCTTCCTGATTCAAGTCCGAACGTACTGCTCCAGTACGATCCTAAGAAGGATATCATGGGCAGGAAGAACAAGTCCAAGTCTTTGTACAGGACTCTTGAGCTTTTCACGGGCAACACTCCCAAGGAGATAGGACAGGACATCAGCGAGAAGGAGCTGGTCCTGAAGTATCTTGTTAAGCAGGGCATCAAGAGCGTGGATGATGTCGGTGCAGTGATGGCAGAGTACTATACCAACAAGGATAACGTGATGAAGTTCGTCAAGTCGAACAGGCCTTTCTTTACGAAGGCTGCGAAGAAGGGGACGGCAGAAGCCGGTGCTGCTGCCGGGGACAAGGAAAGCAAGGCCGGCGAAGGCACAGTGAAAGCCGGAGCAAAAGGTAAGGAGGGGAGATGAGCATGATCTCTGTTTTTTGATATGGGCGTCGAGGTTTTTTATAAGAGGCTTGCAGACAAGGTGCCTGACCTGAGGCTGAAGCTCCAGCAGGCGGGCATGCCTGACACTCCTGTAGATTTCATACGGAAGACGGTGTTCTCCGCTTTCTATCTGACGACAGGCATCGCTGTAGTGATCGCTATATTGATGAGCAAGGCGAACGTCGCGGTAACACTGCTTCTTGTTGTCGTGCCTGTTCTTTTCATCCTTATGTTCCTTTATTTCATAAAGTTCCCTGATGTTAAGATACTCAGGATACAGAGGGAGATTGACAAGGAGATAGTTTATGCGGGCCGCTTCCTCGTGATTGAGCTGGAGTCAGGCATCCCGATATATGATGCGTTCAGGAATGTTTCAAGGAACTATCCTGTCATAGGAAAGTATTTCCAGAATGTGGTCGAGGACATAGATCTTGGCACTTCCATCGATGACGCTCTCAACAGGGCTGTCGAGCTTACCCCTTCGAGGAATTTCAGGAGGGTGTTGTGGCAGATAATAAATTCCATGACGACAGGGGCGGATGTGGCGACTTCGCTGAACACGGTCATCGAGCAGATCGTGAGGGAGCAGAGGATAACGCTGAACGAGTACGGCCGGAAGCTGAACCCTCTCGCGATGTTCTACATGATAATAGCGGTCATACTGCCGTCCATAGGGATAACCATGTTCGTCATACTTGTCTCTTTCCTTTCGATAAAGCTAACGCTCACCACGTTCCTTATGATAGCAGGTATGATGGGGTTTGTGCAGTTTTTGTTCTTCACTGTGGTGAAGAGCTCGAGGCCTGCGAGCCAGTTTGAGGATTGATCCGTTTGGTAAGGCTGAAGAAGAAGGACCTTGTGAAGGAAGTCGAGAAGAGTGTTGATGAGAAGAGGAAGAGGTCTGCCAGTTCCGGGCTTGGGCGCATTCTTTCAGCCAGGTCAGAGTCCAGGCACAGGCGGAAGGTGATGCTTAAGGGAAAGCTTGATAAGGCGGGGTTCTCGATGAGCACGGTTGCCGCTTCCCGCCTGGTCTTTCTCGCTTGTGTGGTTGCCAACATAATCATAACTTTGTATGCTGTCAGGCGGTTCTATGACATATTCAGCTATGATTATGTTTTCCTGGTGGTGGTGCTCATATTCATATGGGTGTTCATATTTGCTGTCGTGCTTTTTATCATGTGGTTCTTTTTCTACTTGATTCTCGATCTCGCTATATTCAAGAGGAAGCAGAAGCTTGAGGAGGTCCTTCCGGATTTCCTTCAGCTTGCGAGCAGCAACATCAGGGCGGGCATGACTGTTGACAAGGCATTGTGGTTCGCTGTCCGCCCCAGGTTTGGTGTGCTTGCCAGGGAGATAGAGGAGGTTGCCAAGCGCACTTTTGCCGGCGAGCCGCTTGATGATGCGCTGAACCATTTTGTCAGGAAGTATGATTCAAAGGTGCTTGAGAGGGCGATCAACCTGCTGGTCGAGGGACTTCATGCCGGCGGTGAGATGGGTGACCTGATGAACAAGATCGCTTCTAACATACAGGAGACTGAGCTGATCAAGAAGGAGATGGCGGCCAACGTGACCACTTATGTGATTTTCATAACTTTCGCTACGCTTGTGGCCGCACCGTTTCTTTTCGGCATGGCCTATCAGCTGATAACTGTTATCCAGGAGGTCTTCTCCAGGGTTGATATCGCGCCGGGTGCAGTATCTGGTTTTCCTGTGACTGTCTCTTCAGGTGTGGTGTCTATTGATGACTTCAGGACTTTCGCCATAGTATCCCTGATGATAACTTCGTTCTTCTCTGCTATAATAATCTCGACCATCAAGAAGGGCAATATCAAGGGTGGTGTGAAGTACATTCCCGCATTCATGGTGGCGTCGATAATCCTGTTCCTGCTTATTGTCAAGATGTTCAGCTTTTTTGTGGAGGGGTTCTTCTGATGGTGCTTGACATCTTCCTGCCGGGAAGGAAGCGCAGGAGGGCGCAGGCAGCTATGGAGTTCCTGATGACTTACGGTTGGGCTATCCTTGTGGTTCTGGCGGCTATAGTCTCTCTTGCGTATTTCGGTGTGCTGAATCCTGCTAAGTTCTTTCCTGATTCTTGTACGATGCCTTCAACTTCAGGTATGGCCTGTCTTGATTTCCGTGTAGATCCGGATTCTGCTGTGCTGCTCATCATGAACAGCGGGGGACGCGATGTAATCATCAACAATGTCACTGTCGGTGACTGCTCTGCTTTTTTTGGTATTGATCTGCCTGACGGGTCGCAATACGTATTCAATCTTACAGGGTGTTCTTTCGGTGTTTCTGGTAAGAAGATAAGTGAGGATGTCGTTTTTTCTTATACTGATTTGATGTCTGGTTTCACCAAGACTGCGCGGGGCGGCTTAACTACTGTGGTTAATTAAGTTTTTCTGGAGTGGTTTATTTGCTGTTTCTTCTTCAGGAGGCATTTTTAGCAGCAATACCGTAAGATTTATATACCCTAATCTCTCATTGCCTCTGTATGGCGCTTTTTAAGGCGTTTCATATTCCAAACAACCCTATAGGGAAAAGAGGTGATTAAGCGTGTTTAGGAACAAGAAAGCTCAGGCAGCTATGGAATTCTTGATGACCTATGGATGGGCCATCCTGGTCGTACTTGCTGCTATCGCTGCGCTTGCTTACTTCGGTGTTTTGAGCCCTGATAGATTCTTGCCAGAGAAGTGTACCCTGCCTTCAGGTGTGGCTTGTCTGGACTTTACAGGGACTGCATCGACAGTTACTCTGGTAATCCAGAACAGCGCAGGTTTTGACATGAACTCGGTCAGTGTCTACGTCAACTCGACATCCGCCAATTTCGGTTGCACGGATTCTGAGGGTGACTCTACATTGGTTGATGGTGAGAAGGACACGTTTACGTGTACCACTGGAGGATTGACTTCAGGCAAGTTCAAGGGCACTTTGAGCATCGATTACACGAATGCCCAGACGACTCTTGACCACACCAAGTCTGGTGAGCTGATCCTCAAGATACCATAAAAATTCTTTTAGTACCTTTTTTTTCTTTTTCTTTTTTGGATCGCTTTCTAGTAGACGGAGTGCTGTGGCGGTGGCGCTGTGTTCGACCATCACCTCATACGGCAAATTATAAATACCCCCAATCTTTTCGCTTATGAAAAGGTGATTTTCATGGAGCTTATACAGTTCAAGGGACTTAACGAGTTGGAGCCTGTCGACCAGGAGCTGGTCCGGACTCTTTCTGCGG
>CAYOQS010000013.1:0-1252 GCA_964406185.1 uncultured Methanosarcinales archaeon | reverse complement strand
GGACTTAACGAGTTGGAGCCTGTCGACCAGGAGCTGGTCCGGACTCTTTCTGCGGAGTATTATCCGAAGATCAAGCGGGACTTGCATAACCTGACTTCTCTTGTCGTGCATATAAAGAGTCTTGATAAGGATGGGCATCGCCATCGTTATGAGGTCACTGTGCGTGCAGAAGCTCCTACAAAGATTCTGGAGTCCAGCAAGGGGAAGCAGTATACTGACTGGGACCTTGCGGCCTCTTTGCACAACGCTTTCAAGAGCATCGAGAGCCAGATAGAGCACAGGTTCCATGATAGCTGAAGGTTTTTAAGGGTATCAAAACCTTTATATCTTCTTTTGTGTGTTTTGTCGTGAGGGTGGTCTATGATGAGGTTTTCATTCGCTTTTGTTTGGGTGTCTTGCCTGTTTCTGCTCTGCTCTGCAGGGCTTGCTTACGAGGACAGGTTTTTCTCTGTGAAGGAGAGCGGGGGACTTTATGAGGTCCTTCCGGGAGATACTTTCTGTGTTTCGTTCAGTGTCGCTAATCGCGATCTCGTCTCGCCGCGTAATGTTACCGCTTTCCTGGAGCCTTGCCCTCTTGGTTGGGATTGTGAGCGGAAGGTATTGTCTTTCTCTGATGATGGTGTGTTTGACGTTAATCTTTCTGTGGTTCTGCCTGAGACTGCGATCCCGAAGAGGTACACTCTTTATGTGATGCTGGAGAGTGAGTCAGACACGCGCAGGAGCAGCGCTGACCGTGTGCTTGTGACTGTTCTTTCTGAGGAGCAGGCGGATACCTTGACTTATGAGGAGTATCTTGCTAAACAGGGGGAGGCAGATTCTGAAGATAATGTGCCTGAAAGCCTGGCGGGGCAGGATACTGAACCCGCGATTCTGCAGGATGCTGTTCAGGAACCTAAGCCTAAGCCCTCGCAAGAGCCTGTGGATGTCACTGAAGAGCCTGTTGAGGCGGGTCCTGAGCCGCCCTCAACACCAGATGAGCAGGCGGCGCCCGGGGGCGAGGTAAATTTTGGACAGGCCAACAGGTCAGACCTCATAGCGAATGTTGAGAGACTGGAATCCAACAGGCATTTCGTTGAGTACGCCAGCGTCGTATTGATCGTGGTGCTGGTGTTCGTCGCTGTGGGGGCTTTTGTCGCTTACAGGAAAGAGAAATAAGGGAAAAAAATATTTTTTGTCTGTTATGCACAAAAAGTTCATCAGAACTTTTTGGGAGGGGTTTAACACCCCACCATTTATGGTGAACTTTTTGGCA
>CAYOQS010000012.1:15162-43468 GCA_964406185.1 uncultured Methanosarcinales archaeon | reverse complement strand
CTGAATGACCTGGAAGTCATCGACTTCTTCACAGTCATGCTGGCGATACACGTCGGAGGACTATTCGCAGGCATTTTTGGAGCTTCCATGATGCTCTTCTCAAGGATATTTGGTCCGAACGAATGGCTCCCGTACACAATAAAAGACGCAACATCAATCTTTGCGGGAGGTCTCGCTACACCATTCGTGTTCGCCATGACAGGCAGTCCCCTCTACACACTCTACATATTCACAGCAATACGATACTCAACATACCTCATTCTTACACTTATATTCGAGCCTCAAGAACTGCTTTTCGAGCTGGGCATATCAGCAGCCAACATAGTCGTCGCAGTACTGTCGAACACACTCGTCATGAGCTTCTTTGAAGATTCCCTATCAAGAATCTTTGAAGGCGGACTCCATTTCAGCATTACACTGTTCGCATTCACCACGCTGGTAATGGGAGGATTCTACCTGACAGGCATAGCCGCAAGAAGGTTCGAACAAAAAAGACAGGAACTGGTCTCAGCAGGCGAGGAAGAAGAATTCAAACCGCCGTTCTGGGCGTTGGACGAGGAGTCTAAGCCAGCACCAAGATTCGTGAAGACCGATTAGTTTTCAGCGCCGGGGACGGGATTCTCGGAACCAAAGGTTCTGAGATGTCAAGAATCGAAGATTCTTTGAGCATTTCGGCACCCGCAGTGATTCGAACCCGCACGAGTCGGGAGACTCACTTGGCCCTGAACCAAGCGCCGTACCTGATTGGGCCACCCCGGCATTGCTGAAACTATTCCGCCATTTGGCGAAAAGTATAAATACGATAGATGCTTATTATTTATTCTCGGGAGACTCGCTTTGTATTGAACCAGGTGTTGCCTGTTTGGCCGCCCTTTTTTTTTCTTTTTCAGTATGTCTTCCAGCTTAATAAATTCTCGTCGAGAAAAACTGGAAAAACTGTTATGCTTTCCGGAAAAGTCCAGCACTGCACCGGCAGAAATCCGAATATCAACACTTATTCTGAAAGAATTCCGGGCTGGTCGGAAGATCTACATAAGAAATAAAACAAAAAAAATCAAAAGAAAAAAAATCAGGACTCGATCTCATACACAATGCTGATGTGAGCAGAGACAGACACGCTCTCAGGAGAGATCTCAGTGTCGAAAGACTTTGCTCCTGCCGCAGCCTCAGCCATGCCATACCTGGGAACAGGGAAGCCGCCGTAATCCACGTTCGACTCTGAGACCGCCACGATATCGCCAAGCCTCACGCCAAGACCCTGCGCGATAGCCTCAGCCTTATCTCTCGCATTGCTGGACGCCTGCGCCAAAGCCTCACTATTGACGTCATCCTCCTTGCTGTCAGACAGCCTGAAGTTCACACGGTCAAGACCGTTAGCGCCGGCCTGGACAGCCACGTCAAGCAGGTCACCAGTCTCAGTCACGTCCTTTGTAGTAACCTTCAGAAGATGCTGCACCTGATAGCCGGTAAGCTCCTGCTCACGGGTGTCCTCATCCCACCTGTACTGCGGCCAGAGATTATAGCCGGTCGTCTCCATATCATCCTCATCAACACCAGCGTTCTTCAGAGCAGCCCTCACAGTGTTCATCAGCCTCGCGTTCTCCTCCTGAGCACGGTTGGCAGTAGGCTCCTCAGTCCTCACCCTGATGTACAGCTCTGCCTCATCAGGATAAGTGTCTAGCTGGGACTCACCCCTCACAGAGATCGTGTTGCGCTGCGCCGCCCCTTCACCGCTTCCTGAGACATTCACCTCAGGCTGAGGAGCGAACAGGATCGTCAAGGCCACAAGCGCGAAGCCAAGCGCCAGGACGACCATAACCGAAAAATGACTCTTCTCATGTGCCATAATTGATCACCTTGATCGTTTGATGGGTGTCATAAGGAACAGTATATATAAATATGTTGGGAAAGGTTCGGGATGGGTTGAAGTCATCAAGGACATACAAACACACGTAAACTTTAAAAAGAGACAGCCTATCCTCCTCAGTATCTTATTTTGGGGTGATACTATTGGTAGGATTAGGCTCGATGGGGTCTATGGGTTCTAAGGCAATGCAGCATTTCAAGAAGAAGCCCTTCAAGGAAAGGATGAAGGACACGTTGTACCTGCTGAAAAACTCATTCACCGTTATAGGAAAGGACTCAGACATAATAACAGCGACATGGAGAATGATAGCCATGACGGCATTCCTCCTGGTCTTGTTTTTCTTCGCGCTGTACACTTTCTTCACAGGGTGGCATGTAGGGCTGGGAGTGCTCGCCATAATCATCTGGCTTGTGCTGCAGATATACAGGTTCTTCTTCGACGTAAAGCAGAAGGCCTGCCAGAGCTGGGTGGTGTACAACACGATAACCGGAAAGGACATCAGCTACAAAGACGCGCAGACGCACACAAAAAAGGTAAAGTGGACGCTCAGGAAGATAGCGCTGGTCGACTTCGCCATGTCCTATGTCAAGAGCCAGCAGAAAAACCAGAAAAAAGGCATACTGGGCTTCCTCATAATGCTCTTCCTGAAAGCGCTCGAAGAGGTATGGGACCTGCTCAGCCATTACATGCTCCCAGCTGTGGTCGTGGAGCAGAAGAAGATAACAGAGCTCGTGTCACAGCTGAAATCGCTCAGGAAGAACGTGCCAGCCACGCTCGTAGGCGTGTTCGGCATAGACTTCGTAGGCAACGTGGTCAGCAGGCTCCTCAACCCGATAGGGTCAGTCATATTCCTGCTTTCTGTCGGTCTCGGCTATCTGACTGCAGGTTCTCTGTCAGGCTTCAGCTGGACAGCATACGGCTACACCATATCCTGGCTGCCTCCGTTCATAACACTGTTCATACTGCTGCTAATCGGCGGGGGGGTAAAGAAGTTCGTGGAGAGCATCAAAGTGATATACTTCACCATCTTCTACACAGCGATACAGTACCCTGCAAAGATAGACAAGAGCATGAAAGCAGAGCTGACGCATTACCTCAAGTTCGAGCAGATGGGAAGCAAGAAGAAGCGAACACATTAATCTTTTATTTTTTTCTGTCTTTTTCTTTTCTTATCTTTTTATATTATCACCAACTTATCATATCTCTGTTCTTCTCCAGTCCTTACTCAGTCACCATGAAACCTGATGTGGTGGCCTCTATGCCGCACAGGCACTCCTCATACCTGCCCGCGCAGTAGTCGAAACTCCCATCGCACGTGATCCACTGACCCTTCTCATTCAGGCAGGTGTTCTTCTTCTTCGTACAGTTGCCAGGCAGCATGTAGCACGGAACCTCCCTGCCATCGTGGTCGCACCAGTAAGCATCAGCGTTTCCACTCCCTGAATCCACATCAGTACCGCCGATGTGCTGCATCGGAAAATCTGTCAGCGTAGCGTTCCCGCACCTGCAGTTGCCGTAAGTCATCGAGCATCGCTGAAAAGACTCCTTGCACGTAACTGTCGAGTCAGCCACGTCACCGCTCATCGTTATCACCTGCCTCTTGCAGACGAACACGCCGGTAGGGCAGTCCACCGGTTCAGAAGCGTCGAAGTCAGGAGCTGACTCCTCTATGCCTGAGTCCATACTGTCACTGGTGCCACACGTGCAGCCGTCGAAAGTCTCATCACAAGCGTCGAAAGGCCCCTTGCATATCACAGCCTCACCGTCATCGAAACAGTCATGGTACTCTTCAGTGCAGCTGCCGTCACCATTCCCGTAATCATAGACATAACCATCACTATCATACTCTTCACCATCATACTCCTCACCAGACCCTTCATACGAACCGTAAGCATCCTCATCCTCGCACGAATCCTCACTGTCACACTCAACTACCCTGCAGTCGCTGTACCTCGCGCAGCACTCCTCATGCTCAAGAGGGCAGTATATCTCCCTGAAATCATCATCGAAGCAGATAGTCACAGCACAATCATCCCGAGATCGGTCTTCCTCTCCATAATTTCCTGAAACCCTCCTGATATGGCTCTTCATCTCCTCAGAGCCAGGAATCATCCTCTTCACAGAACTGCCCGATATGATATTCGACGGCCGGGCATCCCCTGCTCCCTCCAGCCAATCGACAAGCCTCTGCCACAACGACCTTCTGCAGTCCCTGAACACGTCCTTGTCACCATCATCGCAGTCATAGACGTAATCGCCTCCGCAGTCAGCGCCGTCATTCATGATGTAATCACCGTCAACATCAAAAGAAGGATCATAATCACAATCGCTGTCCGCGAAAGCCACAACCAGAGCTAAAGATGCGACTGCAAGAACCAACATGACCAACCCTTTTTTCATGAACTAACCTCTGACAAGAGCGGACAGTCAGGCTGTTTAAAAAAGTTTTGATTGTCTTTATATGCCTGCAGAACAATAACATATATTTTTAAACCCCTGCATACTACTTAAATACATGCAACAGAGAGTCCAGAAGATAATAGCCAACGCAGGCAAGTGCTCCCGAAGGAAAGCAGAAGAGCTCATAAAGCAGGGCAAGGTCGATGTAAACGGCAAGAAAATAACCATAGGCAGCAGCGCAGACCCTTTCAGGGACAAGATAACCGTGGAAGGCAAAAGACTTGCAAGGCCGGAACGACTCTACCTCGCTTTCAACAAGCCACCAGACTGCCTCACCACACTCCACGACCCAAAAGGCAGGAAGACCATCTTCGACTATGTAAAAAGAAGGGAAAGGGTGATACCGGTAGGAAGGCTGGACTTCAAGACACAAGGCCTGATATTCCTGACAAACGACGGGGATTTCGCGAACCATGTGATGCACCCCCGCTACGAGGTTGACAAGACCTACCTGGTATTCCTTGACGTCCCGTTCAAGTTCGAAGACGCCCGCAAGATCAAAGAAGGACTAGACCTCGGCGACGTAAAGACAAGACCCGGAAAGATAAGATACTCAAGCCCAAAAAAGGATGTCATCGAACTGACCATACACCAGGGCAGCAACCGCATAGTAAGAAGGATGATGTCACACCTCGGCTACAGGATCAAACGGCTCATAAGGACAAAGATAGGTGATGTCGAGCTGGGCAGCCTCGCACAGGGAAAGACAAGACACCTCAGCCGCAAAGAGATAAAGCAGTTCATGAGCCCTGCCAGAAAGAAGAAGAAATGAAGATAAAAAAAAGCCCGGATATATAATCCTTAAAACCGTCTTATTAAACACACAACAGTATTCTTGAACTCTTTTCTCGGACATCCTTAAACAGACCGAAAAGAACACGAATACCTCGACGCTGGAACTGTCACCTTCGAGGGAATGATTCACCTCTTTTTTGTACAGGATAACGATAGCCGCGGTTCTTAATATACTTTTACCAAGTCAGGAATAAGCTTTACGAAGTATATTATCAAGGACAGAAAAGAGGTTATAAGGGTATAAAAGAGGAACTTCTTAGTTACTTTTTTGTGACTAACAGCAAAAGGAAATCTTTAAAAACAATCTATGATTCCAGCATCATAAACAAACCCGTCGAGGGAAAGATACTGATGGAAAAAGAAAGCCCGGAAGTCATCGACGATGCAGTTTCTAATATCGTAATCGCACCGATCTCCAGCACACATCTCGAACTCTCAGTGAAGATAGCAGAAAGATGCCTCGGAGTAAGAGAACCCGACCTGCGGGAGATGTCATTCGACCCGCGCAAATTCTCTGGCGGAGAGTACTGCCCACGGTTCAGGCTGAGGAACGGCGACGAACAGACACTCAAAGGCAAGACAGTCTATGAGCTCATGCTCCCAGGACCATACAAGAGCCCTGAGGAGTTAGTCCAGAGGGCATGCATAGCAGCAAGGGCAGCCAAAGAGAACGGTGCCGAAAAAGTCGTGCTTCTGGCCAGCGACCTGCCCCATGCAAGACAGGACAGGGGACCTTCAGAAGACAAGAACGCAGTAGGCGAAGCGAATACAGTCAGATGGAACGCAAGGCAGTTCGAAGCGGCAGGCATAGACCAGGTCCTCACCACCCATGAGCACAGCCCAAGGATAGCCGCTTTCTTCGCCCTCGAGTACGGACTGATACCGCGCGAGAAACTATCTTCTGACGCCCCCGACAAGCCGAGAGAAATCAGACCTCCCAAGCATTTCGACCCCAGCGACCCGGAGATACAGCAGATCGGAAGGACTGTCTTCAAGTCGATAAGCCCGCATGCGATACTCGCAGACTACATACTCCACCATTCCTGGCTCGCCGAGACATTCGAAGGAAGACAGTACCTTAAAGACTTCGGCGCGAAGCTGGCCCTCAAAGCGCTTGACAAGGGCAACAGGCATTTCAGGGACAGCCTATACGACTCGCTGTTCATGCCCAACGCAGTCAAGGTCGACTGCGACAAGGCAAGAAAAGCCAAGAATGACCGGAAAAAAGTGGAAGTACCTATAGTAAGGACATCAGACAACTTCGAGACGCTCGACGGCATGCTCGAGATACTCGCTGATGACGGCCTGGACACGGGCGGTACCATGATAAAATCAGTAGAATGGTCAAATGAAGGCAACAGGTGCGCAGAGACCGGCAGGGAGTACGGAACCCCCCTGGAGAGGTTTGTCTACTTCACCCACGCATGGCTCGGAGGGGACGCGCACCAGCTCGTACAGGAAAGACTTGTCAAAGGCCTGCCGACAAGAGAGTTCGTAACCACAAACTGCAGACCCTACGTCGGAGACTCACAATACCACAGGTTCAAGGCACTGTCCACAGTGCTGAGGTTCGCAGGCCTGTGGGGAGACGCGATAGTCGCCAATGAACTCGGCCACGACGTCATGACAAGATACCAGGACTTCGACACAGAAGTCGAACAGCACGAGTTCATAAAGAACCTGTACATACTCAAGAGGCACTCAAGACACTTCCTTATATCAGGCACAGAACTGAAAGGAAGAGAGATCAAGTTCTATCTGAGGGACTAGCAGGCAAGACAGGATAATAAAAAAGAGAAAGAAAAAAGAATTCTAATATCTTAATGCCTGAAGCTGCGCTGGCCTGTGAATACCATCGCAGCGTCGTATTCTATGCAGGCGATGATGCTCTTCCAGTCCTTGAGCGAACCGCCCGGCTGGATGATCGCAGTCACGCCCGCTTCCAAAGCCCTCCGCGTGCCGTCATCCTCAGGGAAGAACGCGTCGCTCACACATCTCGAACCTTTCAGGCCAGCATTGACAGCATCGCTCTGCATCTGGAAAGAATCCCTCTGCCCGACAAGATCCTCTTTCTCCTTATCATCCTCTGCCCTTGCGATCCTCTGCTCAAGCTCTGCAAAAGACTCACCTCTTTTCTCATAGCAGAGCGCGTCCCTGAACTTGGTCAGGGCCTTGCCTATCGCAATCTCTGTCACCCCCACCCTGTCCTGCTCACCGGTGCCGACAGCCACAGTCGCCAGGTCCTTCACGAACAACACCGAGTTGGAAGTCACGCCAGCCTCGACATACCAGCCGAAGAGCAGGTCATCAAGCTCAGACTCAGCAGGATCCCTTGTGGTCAGGACCTTACCTTCACGCTTAGCCTCTGCGACGGTCCAGGAACTCCTGTCAAGCGCAAGCTTCGGCACGAAAGCTGTCTCGAGCAGCAGACCCCCATCCATCAAAGACCTGAAATTGATGTACTGCTGGCCTACCCAGTCCTGCAGCCTCTCTATATCATCGATGCGCATTATCCTCAGGTTCTTCCTGCCGGCAAGGATGTCTATCGCACCCTCCTCATACTCTGGCGCGACCACAACCTCAGCATACCTCTGCGCTATCGCCTCCGCAGTCGCCTTGTCCACAGGCCTGTTCAACGCTATCGCGCCGCCGAACGCAGCGATCCTGTCAGCTATATCCGCCTTAATATATGCCTGCTCGACCGAATCGGCCTGGGCCACACCGCAGGGATTGTTATGCTTCATGATAGAGCATGCCGGCTTGTCGTGCAGGTAACGCAGGATGTTCAGGGCATTGTCGGCATCAGTGAAGTTGGTCTTTCCAGGATGCTTGCCGAACCTCTCCATGTCAGCAGTGGTCACCAATGACATGCCCGGGTCGATAGTGGTCACCTTGCCGAGCACGAGATTACCATTGACGAGCTTGTATACTGCAGCCTCTTGGTCAGGGTTGTCTCCATACCTCAAACCTTTCCTCTCGCCGCCGATCTCCCAAGTAACCTTCTCGTACACAAGCTCCTGATCCCCTTCAGGAAACTCATACACGATCCTCAGCCTCGGAGGGAAACTGTCACCGTGTATCCTGCTGTACATCCCCCTGATCTGCTTTGAAGCGCAAGGTCCTTTGTCAGTCATGGTAAGCACCTCACTCTGCCTTATTGTGCACCGTGCCGAAGCACGCCAGCGCATCTTCCGGCTTAACTTCTTTTAGATACTTCGCGATAGCGGTGTCATACGCAGCGGTATGCTCCAGCGCTTTCTGATAGCACCTGAACCTGAACCCGAAACTCGTCCTTCCACCATGTATCTTCAGCTCGTCGATGAACTCTCCGTAATCACCAGGATCGACCATCGAGACGCACCGCAGATGGTTCTTTGCAGCAGACCTTATCATCGTCGGGCCGCCGATGTCAATGTTTCCTCTGGCATCCTCAGGAGTTGTCTTTGGCTTTGCGACAACGTCAGAGAACGGATAGAGATTGCACGCGACAACGTCGATAGGAATGACACCTTCCCGTTTCAGGTCTTCCTGATGGGCAACGCTGTACGTCTCTGTGAGAAGACCGAGGCTGACCTCCCTCGAAAGGGTTTTCACAAGCCCTCCCTCAGTCTCAGGAGCACCTGTGAATCCGGTGACAGGCATGACATACTTTCCTGCATCATCACCGAAGACCTGCTGCAGTCTCCTGTAAGTGCCGCCTGTAGACACTATCCTTACATCAGGACAATGCTCGACAAGCCCGTGCGCCAACTCTTCAAGACCTGACTTGTCAAAGACACTTGCCAGGACGACCCTGACAGGCACCAGATCATCAACTTCGTCAACTCTTCTTATAGACATATTATCTTACCTCCTCCATGTTTTTATCTGTAACTTTGCATGTCAGGATCGATGCTAGCCCTCTTGATGTAGATCAGATGATCGTTCTCCTTGCCATTGCCGACAGCGATGACCTCAGCGCCGGTAAAGTGCTCTATCGTCGCGATGAACCGCTGGAGCTGCTCCGGCAGCGGCGCTTCATGGTCGCGCTTGTCATGTGCGATGGGATCACCTTTCCACCCGTCCATCACCTTCATTATCGGGTGGCAGTACTGAAGCACCTGCTCAGACGGCAGTTGGTCTCCCGGACAGATGATATCACCGTTCCTGTAAAGTCTTCCTTTAGACTCCATAGCGACCACCTTCTCATCATGGTACGCGTAACCCACGACGACAGCGACCTTCTCGCAGTCATCAAGACGGTCCATCGCAGATATCGACAGGTAAGGGCCCTGCACATCATTGACCTCGTAATGCATCACGCAGTCAAAGAAGCCAAGCACGCGCGGCTTCTGCGTGGTCGCGCCCTTCTCGCCGAACTTCCTGCTCCAGGTTATGGCAAGAGCCTCGTTCACGAGCAGCTCAGAGCCGTCCTTGTCCCTGAACACTGCGGGCCTGAACAGGCCGTTGTCCTGGATGGAGCTGAAGTAAAGACTCTCTATCCTGGCAGTGTCCTCGCACTTACCAGTGAGCCTGTCAAGAGTGTCTATCCCCTGGTCAGAGAACCAGGTCTGCGGCACGACACCGATAGGATTCGAGCCAAGACCTACTCTTGACGGAGGAACCTTACCGATGTTTATCGTGACAGTAGGGTGCTTTGACTGGTTGTAAGCGGCAGAAGCGACAGTACCTGCAGAGCTGGTGCTGGCAGAAGTCGAACTGCTCCAATGGATCTCGTTCTCATTCCCGAGAACATACGACTGGGCGCATTCCAGCAGAGCTTTCTGGCCCTCCCTCAACCCCTGCCTGAACATGAACCGCGTGTCAGCACGCTGAGGGAACAGATTGTTGTCCTTCACCACAGCATCATACAATGCCAGAAGGAAATCGACCTTCTGGTCAATGGTCTTCCCAGCCTTCGCGAAATTGATGACGTGCTCAGGGAAACGCTTCAGGGAGGGTGTGTTCATCTCTGCGCATCTAGCGATGACATCTCCATCATCTGCGCCCTCATAGTGCAGGAACTCCATGTAAGTCCTCAGCTCCTTCCCCAGGCGCCTGACCATCCCGTCCCGCGGGCCGAAGATATGGTCCATCCTGATGCCCCTTTTCCTCACCTTGGACGAGTGCACTTCAGAGATCCCTTTCAGCGTGGAAGCGTTCGGAGGCTTTGTGAGGAAGTCAAGGAGCTTGTGGTGCGGGAGCGTGATGTAAGTGTTGCCCACGAAAAGCCTGTCCTTGTAGGAGAAGTTATGGTCGATGAGCTTCCCCACCTCATTGTCCATGAAGCTGACAGGATCCATAGCGCACTCAGAGCCGATCAGGCATTTCTTGTCAGGCACGAGTATGCCGCTCGGCATCAGGTGGAAAATGTAATCCACACCGTCAATAGTCACGGTATGACCTGCGTTCTCACCTGAATTTGCGCGCATGACGATCCTGATGCCCGGATGGCGCGCAATGGCATCGACGATCTTGCCCTTGCCCTCATCACCGAAGAAAGCGCCCGACACGACAAAGACCTGGTGCCGGTCTATAAGAGGATATAGCACACCCTCCATGCTGCTGACCACATACTCCCTGTCAGGCACCACGTCAAGCTCTTGGATACGCGGGAGATCCCTGAGACCTTCGAATACCTCCAGGTCATGCTCGAGGCGCTGTTCCAAACTTGAAACTGAATTCATCTTCTGTCACCCCCGCTGACCTCTATCACATCATGTACCTTTCCTTCATCACGCGAAGCGTCAGAGATGATCTCAAGACTACCCCCTGACTGCGCCCTCAGATGGTATATGTTCCAAGCGCCCATGCTGGTCATCGTGGCGCGCATCTTGGCGAACACGTCATTCAGGTTCTTTGCCACATGACCTGAATAAGGAACGTACGACACTACGCCCTCCTCGAACTCTGTCTGGCCGTACCTCTTTTTCAGCCAGGCCTTGGCCTTGGATGAGCCTTCACCCCAATACTCCTTGTAGAAATTACCTTCACGTTCTATAAGGTCAGGAGGAGACTCATGACAGGCAGCGAAATAACGCCCCATCATGACAACATCAGCACCCATCGCAAGAGCGACAGAGATATCCTTGGCCGTGGCTATTCCTCCATCAGAAATGAGAGGTATGTATGTGCCTGTCTCACGGCAGTACCTGTCCCTAGCATCAGCTATCACAAAAGTCGCAGTTGCCTGTCCGCGCCCGGTGCCCTTCTGTTCCTGCGTGATACAGATCGAACCACCCCCCATACCGAGCTTCACAGCATCAGCGCCGTGCTCCACAAGATACATGAAAGCCTCGTCGCTGATCACATTTCCCGCCACGACAGGAACGTCAAAATTCTCCTTGATGAACCGTATCGTGTTCCTCATGTACTCGCTGAAACCATCTGACGAATCTATGAATATGACATCAGCACCGGCATCTATCACCGCCGGCACACGGTCCTTGAAGTCATGCGTGTTCACGGCAGCGCCGACACGATACCTCTTCTGATCGTCAACAAGAGAGTTAGGGAAGTCCTGATGCGCCTTGAGATCCTTCCTGAAGACCATGAACTTGAGAGTGCCGTCCCTGTTCACTATAGGAAGGGATTTCTGATGAAAATCATAGAGCAGACTGTTCGCCTCATCAAGCGACAGGCCTGACTCGCCATAATGGATGTAGTCCTGCACGGTCTGGATCACAGAACGCGCGTCACGCCGGTCCATAAGGCCATCGACGATACTTTCCAGAGGCTGCTGCCTGAACTTACGCATGAAATCCCTTGCCTTGACACTGCCAGGAATATCATCAGGGACAGGCCCTTCGATAAGCCCGTGGAAGATACCATAATCATCCCTTGTCCCCTCGACAACAGGGATTGTGTTGTAACCCGTCCTGCCGATCAACTCCCTCACATACCTTATTTCAGTCTCAGGGTTCACGACCTCAAGAGCGCTTACAAAACCAGCCCTTGCGCGCTTCACCGCCTTGATCATCTTCGCCTCATCCTCTACTTGCTGAGAGCAGAATATTACGCCCATACCCCCTTCCTGCGCGACAGCCTGCGCCATCTCAGGTCCTGTAACGGACTGCATCGCAGCGCTGGTCACAGGAGCGTTCAACGTGATACCCTCCCTCCCATCACAGTCCCTTGTAAGCTTTGCAGAAAGGTCTATCCTGTCAGGGCCCATACCTTCAGGAGTCAATCTGGGTATGAACCTGAACTCAGCAAGAGTCCTTGAAACATGCCTGGTAAGTTCCATCTTAACGATCACCTGACCATATTCTCTAGCCTTTTCCTGGCGTCGAGGAAGCCGAGAGCAGCATTGTCCAGGGCGGGAGCGGGAAGGACTTCCTTTCCGCAGATCGCGTTCACGACAGCATTGCTGAGGTCGTTGTCCGCCCTTATGAAGAACGCAGGCAGGGGTGTGGGTCCAAGACCTCTCGCGATGACACGCTCCTTCCAGTCCTGCCTGCCCTCCTTCTCTGCAAGCTCCTTCTCCTCACCGACAGCCGCGGCCCACTCAGGGTCCAGCAGCTTGTGCGCGTTCCGCTTCGCCTGCTTGCTCGTAGGCACAGGAACCTTAAGAGCTCCACGGGGCAGGACCTCCCTCCTGTTCTCATCCTTTGTACCGACGAAATCGCCGAGCGCAAAATCAAGATAGTAAGGATGGTCAAGCTCCAGATTCCTGTATATCTCAACCTTGCCGTCATACACCTTTATCCCTCTTGACGTAGCATGGTCCACCACGACAGCAGCTGCCTCCAGGTTCAGCTCCACACAGGCCGTCCACTCAACCTCAGAAATCCCTGCCATCCCCCGTAGCACTCTCCCAGGAAGGTAGCGGTCATCCTTCTCATACTTGGTGCTCACATCAGACACCCTGAAAGGCAAAGGATCGCAGGCATTGTAGTCCGCAGGAAGGCCGTAATCTGCAGGAGCGCACTTACCTGCATTCATCCTCCTGACAAGTGAAGAGCCGTCAGCCAGCGGGCCGGCCTCCCTGAAGATCCACTCCACAGGCACCATGTAATTGCTCTCTTCAGGATCCTGATACCTGCCGTAATCATACCTGCCGTCCACAAAAGATACGGGAAGGATGTTCACGAACTCCATGCGCATCGCGACCACCTTCTCACCTGTCTTCACAGCCACCTCGAAGTTGACAACATCCCCGCCAGCGGTGACAAGACCCCTGTAGCCTACAGGCAGACCCTCTTTCTGCAGGAGCTCAAAGTTGTAAGCCGCCTCCATCAGCAGGGCACGGTTGTCGATGCCAACTCCCTCCGGCAGAGGCATCTTCCCCCAATCAAAGACAGAATAGTCGTCTTTCACATAGAAGTCAGCAAGACCTGGAGCGTCTTTTGTCGGCTCCGTGATCACGCCTATCCTCTTCACGCTGCCTTCGACCGTCCTTGAATATTGTAAATCATCCATCATCTCTGACATGTTATACACCTCAATCAAAACTTCAATCAAAACTTCCTGTCGTGATATGAACATAGTTCTCATCGTACTTAGGAGGACTTCCGCCCTCCGGCTCAGTCACTTTCAGCTTCTCCCCGAACAATCCCTTAAGACCTGCCCTGACTTTCATGTCACCGAGACCTATCACCCTCCCAACGAACTCAGCAGCATTCACTGGCCTGGCCACATAGAGAGTCCTCCCTGTGTTTCCGAGCTCCAACGCAACATCCACAAATTGCTGGAATCTCTGTTCAACGCCTGCATCTCGGCCAGGCAGGACAGTCTGCACAGAAAGATAAAATGACCTGTCACAGTCATATATGCTCCCTTCATCATCCGTCACGTGCAAGGCAAGACCGACCCAGCCCTTATTCCCTGACCAGTCAATACGATGTATATCAGATGAATCCATCCCAAGACGGACCAACGACTGATACGCTGCAGCCCCTTTCTCTTCCAGCTCATCATCGTACACCAAAGCAGTCTTATGGCACTCCTGCCTTTTCAGCATGAAGACAGCCATACGTACCGCCCTGTCAAGACTGGGATTGTCCTTCATGTGGATGGGCGCACTTGCGATGATCGCCCTCCCTCCCGGCAGATTAGCGCACGCCGTAAGCGCGTCAAGACCGCCGCCAAGCGTGCTCGACGAATAGAAAGGCACACCAATCACAGGTACTGTCTGTGTATGTGCAGCGACGATGGCAGGGAGCTGCAGTGAAAGCCCTCCACCAAGGACAGCCACCACCTTGTTCCGGCCATCTTCATCACCCCCCTCTGCGATCGCCTCCAGGTCTGCAGCGAAAGGCGCAGGTCTTTCAGGAGTGTTATGACAGGAGAGCCTAGCAGGCTCCTTCAGCACCTTCACACCCTCACTTCGGGCGAAGTCTGCGGGTGTCATTCCGCCAAGACTATCATATTTCCTCTCGAACTCGCCTATATCGCTCGGCGAGCCCATCCCCAACACAAGATAACCAGCCATCATAACACCTCACTCAACCATATCCTTCTTCATCACAACAGGATGTATGTCCAGCCCGTCGAATATCAACTGAACATCATATCCTTCCCTCCTCCTTTCCTGCACCTCACGGTACGCGTATGTGAATGCAAGGTTGTAGGGAGCATTCCCTGCCTTTGCTGAAGAGACCGCCCTGAAGCTATCACTGCCCGCCTCTGCATGCTTCACGTCAACCCTCACGTCCACATCCTCGAAATATGAACCTTCCCTCGCCCCGCCGCGAGCAGACGTGGTCACATCTAGGACGCACCTGCCAGACGGCGCCATATCAATGAACTCTTCCAGCCCAAGTATGGTATCATAGCCGATGCCCATTCCGTTCAGCACAGATATCCTGCGGTCGTTACCTGCAACTTTACCTTCTGCCAGCCACTGCAGGCACTGCCTTATCTGCTCATACTCACGCCGCATCCCCCGCTCCTTCAGTGACGCTTCTGTCTCCCCTGCCCCGATCTCCAGAGGCGACATCGACATGACCGGGCCCGTGTCAAAATCAGAGTCGGTCACTTTGTGGAAAGAGACGCAATGCCAGCCGTTCCTCCTTACAGACTCTCTGTCTTCCCCCACACCCCATGCATAACCTTTCTCCCCCCTGTATTCGGGGATGGGAGCGGGGTGCGTATTCCAAATGCCGATATCGTATGCACTGCACCTGCCGACAAAATAATCAGTGAGGACGCGCATGTAGCCGAGCATGACAAGATGCTGTGGATGTGTATCGATAAGACCCGGCATACCCTCAAAACCCCTTACGATACGGTCCTCCTGAATGACCCTTGCAGCGAGATTACGATCGCGCCCACTGAACCCCTCATCCTTTGTAAGCAGCATCGCAAGAGGAGGCGCCTCCACTGCAAGCACAGGGATGCAGTACTTCTGCGCCCTCTCCGCAGCCTTGCAGTAAGGATTGTCTGTAATCAGCTGGACGACTTCAGCTTCGAGATCACCCTTCTGGATGTTGTCCAGTACAGACTGGAAACACGTTCCCGACCCTGATGCCGCAACCGCTATCCTCAGCTTTTCTGCCATCATCTCAGCTCCAGAACACGATAACCGATATCGGTGCGCATGTCCTTGCCTTCGAATTTAACGCGCTCCGCCCCTGCATAAGCCAGCTCAAGCGCGGTGCGGTGGTCCGCCTCGCTGACCGCAGTGACACCGATGACCCTTCCACCATCTACCACAGTCCTGTCACCTTCCTTCTTTGTGCCTGCATGGAAAAAAGTCAACCCATCTATCCCCTGGCCCACGTCGCTGAACACGATCTCATTGCCTTTCGCAGAAGCGCCGCCCCTGTTCTGATAATCCTCACTGCAGAGAACAACACAGGCAGAGTAGGCAGGTCTTATCCTGAACTCATCCTTCACCCCTTCAAGCCTGCCTTCACAGCACGCAGTCATCAGCTCGTAAGGGTCGCCTTCCATGAGAGGTATGATCACCTGTGACTCGGGATCCCCGAACCTGCAGTTGTACTCGATAAGGTAAGGCTGGTCATCCCGCACCATGATAGCAAAATAAAGCACCCCGACGTAAGGCATGTTGTCCTCAGCCAGGCCTGCGATGGTCGGCTCGATCATCTCTTTCGCGACCTTCGCCTCAAGGTCAGGAGTCACAAGCCTGGTGGGTGCGTAAGCGCCCATCCCTCCTGTATTCTTGCCCCTGTCACCATCGAACCGCCTCTTATGGTCCTGGGAGTGAGGGAATGCAACATAATCCTTGCCGTCAGTGACGACAGTTATCGAAGCCTCCTCACCAGAAATCCGCTGTTCGAGCAGGAAGTCATCACCCTCACCCTTGAACTGAGGCATGGACCTTATCGCCCGGAAGACCTCATCATCATCGTCACAGACAAAGACTCCCTTCCCCCCACAGAGACCATCCGCCTTCACGACCATGAGCTTCCTCTTCCCGGATCCCATCCTGTGCTTCCAGTGAGACATCGCCTGGCTCAGGTTGGTATCGTGATGGCCACTCCTAAAACCCACGTATTCAGGGATTGGTATCCCATGCCGCTGAGCGAAGTTCCTGGCGAATATCTTGCTTCCTTCCAGCATAGCCCCCCCAAGAGGAGCGCCCTGCTTCAAGGCCCTCGGACCGAAAAGATAGACCCCGTCTTCCGCCAGCTTCTCCTTCTGCCAGTAGTCGGCCAGGCCGCCCAGCCTAGGGTCCGCAGAATTCGTGCACAACAGGTTCTCAGGCCCGACCACGACGAGACTTACGTCCTTATGCAATGCATGGGTCGCGACCTTCTGCGGATCATTTACGTCGAGCTTCAGATTCTCGCCCAGCTCAGCAGTGCCTGCATTGCCAGGAGCTACGAAGACATCATGACCATACCTATCGAACCAACAAGCGAGCGCATGCTCCCTTCCACCAGAACCCAAAATCATAACCTTCGACATATTTATACCTCCAGACAATTCTTGTTGACATTTCCCGTCGAATCCTGACAGATCATTCAAAATACGTTACCGCGTTGCGGAAAAGTTCCATCCACAGTGTCTCTTCAGGAAGGTCTTTCCTGTCCCTCCTGGCGGACTCCCTGTTCAGTGTGTATAACGGATGCTGCACAGACAGGACAGCCCTTTCAGGATGCGGCATCATGCCAAGGAACCTCCCGCTCGGGTCGCAGATGCCTGCTATATCGTCGAGAGAACCGTTAGGGTTCGCAGGTCCGCCGGCAGCAGCCTCACCATCCTCATCAACATACTTGAATACGACCTGACTTCCTTCATCAAGCTTCTTCAGCACTTCAGGCTCGGCATAGAACCTTCCCTCACCATGCGCTATCGGGATCGAAAGCCCGTCAAGGCCGTTCCTGCCTGTCCAGACGCACCTGCTGTCGACGTCAAAATCGCCAAGCTCTACCCAAAGGTCCCTATACCTCGCGCTGGTGTTGAAAGTCAACGCAGTCTGCACAGCCTCCCCGGTCAGGTAATCATCATGGCCTACAGGGAAGAAACCGAGATGCATCATGATCTGGAAACCGTTGCAGATCCCAAGCGAAAGCGTGTCACCCCTATCGATAAAGGTGAGCAGTTCGTCACGCAGGTTATCCCTCGCGTAATGCGCGTAGGCCAGCCCTGAACCGGTGTCGTCACCCATGCTGAAACCGCCGGGCCAGATGAGCATGTTGCATTCGTCCAGCACGCCCTTGTTGGCGATCACGTCATTGATATGCATTATCTTCGACCTTGCTCCAGCCCTCTCAAAAGCATAAGCAGTCTCACGCTCACAGTTTATGCCATACCCGCTCATCAGCAGCGCCAACGGCCGCGTTTTCCCTGTGATCGTCCCATTCATCTTCAGTACCCCCTGAACGTCGCCCTGAAGCTATCATCCATATCATCCAAAGTGGTCCGGATGAACTCCTCTTCAGGGCCGTATCTTACGACGAAATCCTCATCATCCGTCACCGTCCCGACGCAGCTCACGACAGCACCTTCAAAGCATCTCTCAAACTCTTGCCTCCTGTCAGGATCGACAGTTACTACGAACCTGCCCTGAGACTCAGAAAACAGAAGATGGTCAAGACGCTGGACTTCGTACGTAACACCTTCCTCGTCCATCTTCCCCACGTCGATGTCCATACCAAGCCTGCCCGCCATAGAGGTCTTCGCCAGCGCAACTCCCAGGCCTCCCAGGCCCACGCTTGCACAGGAAGCCACAAGGCCTTCCTCGATGGCCTGCTGCATCATCATGTAAGTGGCCAGGTTAGTCGTCTTGTCGACCTTCGGGACATTGTTGCCGACATACTCCTTCTCCCTGCCATCCTCCAGCTCGCCCACCATCGCGTAATACTCAGAACCCCCCATCTCATCGCGTGTCCCTCCGATAACGTATACAAGATCACCTCCAACCTTGGCGTCAAGCGTCTGGCAATCCCTCACATCATCGATGACACTGATGCCTGAGATCATCAGCGTAGGAAGGACATCTATCTTCACACGCTCGCCGTCCTCGTCAAAGCCCTTGAACGTGTTGAACATGCTGTCCTTGCCGGAGATGAAAGGGGTCATGTAATATACAGCAGTGTCGTACGCTGCCTCTGCCGCGCGCTTCAGCTGGCCGAGACGTTCAGGCTCGTCAGAACTGCACCAGCAGAAGTTGTCCATGAGCGCCATGTGCTTCAGGTCCCCGCCCGCAGCGACCATGTTCCTGACGGCAGTATCTATCGCGCATGCGGCCATGTCATAAGTGTCTATCAGGCTGTACCTCGGGTTGAGCGCCTGAGTGATCACGAGCCCCTTCATCGAATCGAGCACAGGCCTGAGCACGCTGGCCTGGCTGTCCACCTTGCCCTCGCCAACCATCGGCTTGATGACAGAACCTCCCTGCACCTCGTGGTCATACTGCTCGTTTATGTATTCCTGGCTGCATATATTCAGCCTCCCGAGCATTCCAAGCAGGGCAGAAGTCAGGTCGTCAGGCTCATCGAACCGCGGCTCCACATGCCTGTACAGCTCAGGCGTCCATGTCGTCTTGAGCTTCCGTTGAGGCAGGCCGTCGTGAAAGAAATCCATATCAAGATCGAGGACATTCTCACCCCTGAACGTCGCCACAGCGCGTCCGGAGTCATTGAACTCGCCAAGGACAGTCGCCTCGACGCCATGCTTGTCCATGATCTTCTTGAACTCATCCCACTTTCCGGGCGGGACCGCAAGGGTCATGCGCTCCTGCGATTCAGAGATCAGAATCTGGTCAGGCCTCATGCCAGGATACTTGAGAGGGACCCGGTCGATATCTATCGTCGCTCCGCCGCACTCCTGTGCCATCTCGTACACAGAACAGGACAGGCCGCCTGCGCCGTTGTCTGTGATAGAGCTGTAGAGTCCAAGATCCCTTGCCTCCTTCACAAGGGCGTCACTGAGCTTCTTCTGCGTGATGGGATCGCCGATCTGCACAGCCGAAGCGGGCGAGCCGGAGTCCATCGCCTCTGACGAGAACGTCGCGCCATGTATCCCGTCGAGACCGACACGCCCGCCGATCATAACTACAAGGTCGCCAGGCTGCGCGTTCTTCTCCCAGCCCTTCCTGCCGGCAGACTCCAGCGGTAAAAGCGCGCCGGTCCTGACAAAGACCAGAGGCTTGCCTGTATATGACTCATGATGTGTGGTGCTGCCTGCGATGGTGGGGATGCCTGACTTGTTGCCCCCGTCCTTCACCCCCTCGACGATACCGTCAAGAAGCGAGCGCGGGCTGAGCATCCTCTGCTCCAGTGTCCTGTCATCCCTCCTGCTCTTGAACAGGACGCGTCCTGATCTCGGGTCATCATTGCAGTAATGCCTTGTGTTGAAGACAGGCATCCCGCCGAGACCGGTGCCGAGAGGATCCCTGTTGACGCCGACGATCCCAGTGACAGAACCTCCGTAAGGGTCAAGCGCCGACGGCGAATTGTGAGTCTCCATCTTGTCAGCGATCCCCCATCTGTCATCGAACCTTATAACTCCTGAATTGTCATGGAACAACGAGAGCAAAAAATCCTCTCTCCCGAGCAAAGCCCATCTCTCCCTGATCTTTTCAGTAGCTCCCTTGATATAAGTCTTTAGCAGGCCGTCCGGCACAGCACCTCCAGCGCCTGCATCGAGATGCGCTGCGAATATCGTGTGTTTGCAATGCTCAGACCATGTCTGACCTATGCACTCAAGCTCAATGTCAGTCGGGTCCCGGCCTTCTTTCCCGAAGTAGGATCTTATTACGCGCATAGGCTCAGCATCGTCGACGTCCAGCGCCAGCGGGCCACGATGCTCGCCTGTCTTCGGATCGATGACGCCCTTCTTAGCCACCAGGCGCACAGTATCATCATCTATGGAACCGAGAGGGACGATGCAGTATGACGGATCATCCTCAAGCACCACAGTGGGTATGTGGGGGGCCAGGCCTCTCTCAAAGAACCCGCTGCCGGACATGATGGTAATGTTCTGGATCAGGGGGTTCGCCAGGGCCTCGCCGATCTCCTGCGCTGTCGACGAGCTGATATCGCCCTTGATCAGAAGGGTCTGGCTTGAATGGACACCCTCATCCTCACCGAAAGCCTGCTTCATCCTGGCCTCCAGTCCCTGCTTGACGGTGTTGCCAACATTATCTGTGACGCCAGGCTTGAAACCTATCTCTATAGCATGATCAGGGACAGACCCGTCGTCGCACAGGAAATTCGTCCCGATCCCGTTCCTTTGAGTGACAGGATTCGTCACCATCGCTGCAGCTGCAAGCAGCTGTTCCCGCGGGAAATCCTTGTTAAGGGAGTAAGCATCGACAACCTCTATTGAATCGATACGCCCCGGAGTGACTGCGCCCTCCTCCATAAGGCTGAGAATCTTCTTCCTCACCACCTCTCCCCTGGAGTCTATACCTTCCTTGTACTTGACCTCGATCCTCGTCTTCATGATAGCACCTCAATCATAACCATGGAACTCTTCTGTCCTTGAATCTATACCTTCCAGGCCTTTCGTGTTGAGCAGGGTGACAGACCCTTTGCCATCATACTCGTCCACCACACCTACGATCTTTGCATCGTGCCCCTCCGACCTGGCTATATTCAAAGTCTCCTCTGCTGCCCAGCTGTCAGGAACTATCACCGCGAAGCCCATCCCCATGTTAAGCTTGGTCCATGCCGTCCGGACGTCATAACCACTCTCTTCCATGACAAGCCTGTGAACAGGAAGAGGCTCCATCGGATCGTCAATCCTGTAAGACACGCCATCGCCGAACCTGTTAAAGTTCTTCAGGCCGTAACCGGTTATGTTCACGCCGAAAGATGCAGGCACAAGACCTGCTATCTTCCACATCGTGCGCAGGTATATCGCAGTAGGGTTGAGAAGCGCCTCGCCGACCGTCTCCTGGGAGTCGGGGACGGTGTCGTCCAGGTCGAACCTGCCGGTGTACTCGCCTTTCCACATCTCCCTCGGCTCGATGTCCGGCTTTAGAAGCACATGCCTCGCGGCAGTGTACCCGTTACTGTGCAGGCCGGTAGAAGCCAGTCCTACTATGATGTTGCCCGGCCTGGGCCTGAAAGAAGGAACATCGCCTTTCCTTATGAAGCCGGTCATGGAACAGCCGATGTCAAAACCATATCCCTGATGCGTGCTGCTGAGCATCTCGTCAAGGCTGGCAGTCTCTAACTTGCCGTAGTTGATCGTGAAGGGGACATCCTCCATGACGCACTGCTGGAGTGCAGAGTCGATGCCGCGCATAACATCTCCCATCTTCTCTTCCTCTATCTTCGACTGCACAGCGAAGTAAAGGTTGACAGAATCAGGGAAAGCAAGGCCGAAAGGGGCGAAATCATTCGCGTTCATGGCGATGATGTCTGTGCCTATCGTGTCAAAACGTCCCATCCAGGGGCACAATGTGATCTTCGTGCCCGCGCCGTCATTTGTCAGGACCATGTAATGCTCCGGATGGACCAGGTCGTTCTCCCTCAGTTCAGCGAACAGGCCTCCCCTGCCGACGCTGCGCGAGCTGAACCTCCTGCTCATGCTGCTCCGGCCGTCAGCGACAGCCTTCGCCTCCCTCTGCTCATAATGCTCAGTAGTTCCGCCTTTATCTTTTACTCCCATCGAGTGCACCTCTATACGTTTTGGTGATAAGAAGACCTGATCTCCCGTGGGGTGGACATATCAAGAAGAAAAAAGCATGCTCTGTAACTCTCCGCCCCGCTTCACGATTCATATATCGGCCCCTTAAGATAACTTGAAAAAAACTTTTTGATGCCGCTCAACACCGAATGAATGGTGGCACTAATCTATAGATGATATAAAAACATGTTGTTATCCCAAAAATGGGACGAAACAAAAGATATCATAAATAAAAATAACATGAATAAAAATAACATGAATAAAAATAACATGAATAAGAATAATGTGAATAAAAACAACAAGAATAAAAACAGCATAAATAAAAAAAACAACACATTCAAATAAAAGAGCAGGACTGCAGCATGCATCACAATCAATCACGACGAACCAGAGGTGGTGTTGGATGGAACGGACAGAAGGCAGAAGAGAAAACAGGACAGAACCGAAACCAAGAGGGGTCGACCCTGTAAATGACAAGGCACAGCTACTTGCAGGAAGGTACGGAACGAAAGAGATGTGCGATATATGGGGGCCTGAAAAGACATTCGAATTTGCGTTGTATGTGAAAGGAATCGCAGCGACAGTGCTGTCAGAGATGCACCCTGACATCATACCACCTGAACACGCCCGCGAGATAGCAGAAGCCGCAAACCTATCAGCAGTCAGCGCAGACAGGATAAGAGAGATCGAAGAGAAGACAGGCCATGACGTGATCGCCATAAACAAGGCGCTCGCCGAAGCTGTAACCCCTGAAGCGGCAGCCCACATCAACAAGGCGATGACAAGCGCAGACACCACAGAACCTGCAAAAGCCCTGCAGCTGAAAAGATCCCTTGAAGTGCTGGTCGACTCTACAGAGAACCTCAGGGACGTAATACTTGAGAAATCACAGGAGTGGTCCATGCTTCCGCATATGGATACCTCACACCTTTATGATGCTCTTCCGACCACAGCAGGAAGGCCTCTCGCGCATTACGCAGAGACACTACATTCAGACATCGAACGCATGGCATACGCACATGCCAACTCTACGGTCGGCAAATGGGGAGACGCCACAGGCAACCATCACTCCGCAAACCTCCTCGGGGTGGACGGGCTGGAACTGCAGAGAAGATTCTGCGAAAGGCTCGGCATAAATCACATGACAGCACCTGCACAGATACCTGCAAGAGAGTTCATAACAGATGTGGTCTTTGCAGTCACCAGGACTGCAGGGACGCTGGCGAACATCGCAGATCACATCAGGATATACCGGGGAGATGATGCCGGCATGTTCAGGGTGCCCCTCGGAAAGAAAGGCAGCTCAGCCATGCCCCACAAGGACGCGAAAGGAGGTAACCCCTCAACAGAAGAGCAGGCAGTAGGCTGCTTCTCATACTGCAAAGGCGTGTTGACCACCTCAGTCGATACGATATCCATGAACTACGCCCGCGACCTGAGGGGTTCAGCAGTCGACAGGATAACACTCGAGGGGATGTTCAAGTTCACAGACCACAACATACGGAACATGGCAGGGGTCATCCACAGTCTCATGATAGACGAAGCGCGCAGCCGGGAAAGGTTCGAGAGGACATACGGCGTCACAGCAGCACAGAAAGTCATGACATACCTCACCGATCCCAGAAAACTCGGTGACAAAGCTATGACACGCGAACAGGCACACGAACTAACAGGGAAGCTCGCGACCACCGCGTACCTCAACAAGACACCATTCATCGAAATGTGCCTTGGCGCGCCGGATATAATGTCCCGCATAGATGAGCCCATATTGAAGGAGCTGACTTCGGTCCATACATACACTGGAGAGAGCCAGAGAATAATATCAGACGTTTATGGCAGGCTGCACGGACAGAAGAAGTTTGGCTGATATTTGATTCTGTTCACATCTTTTTTTCTTTTTCAATTATACTTCCCAAGACTCATCTGGCCCTTCCGCTTCCTGGGAGATATCCCCACCTTGACCTCCTCGCCGACCTGCTTCTTTATGTTCAGGGCAGTCGCCCTGCCGACGAGCTGTGAAAGAGACGTGAAGTCAGCCTTCTTTACAGCACCGATGTCGCGGATGCCCGCATTATGCAGCTTTCTGGCACGCACGCGGCCGATACCCTTAAGCTTAAGCAGGGGTATCAGCTCCTCCTTCACACCATACTTCAGCCTGAACCTCAGCCTGACAATGCTCTTGATCACGTCACGGAAGCCCTGCAGCTTGGCAAGCTCCTCAGCAGAATACAAAAGCCAGTCAGCATGGTTCAGCTTCACCCTGGTCTCGCCAGGACGTACATTATACTCCTCGAACAGGAACTCCTCATCCTTCTCATCGATCCAGTCAAGCATGAACAGCGCGGTCTTTACGCTCGAAAGAAAATCATCATACTCAGGCTCGTAGATGCTCGGCTCCTTCTGCAGCAGCTCGGACTCGAACTTCGCGAACTCCTCGCTTATCCTGTCGAACTCTTTCGTCCTGACACGCAGAAGAGGCCGCATCTCCAACGTGTTGCACACCATCTGCAGGAGCGAGAAAGACGTCAAACTCACCAGGGTATGCCTGCGGATGCACTTAAGGATGTGATGGGCTGTTATAGGATCGATGTAAAGCTGCGCCACCCGCCTCCCGAGAAGAGTCGGACGGATCCTCTGCTCATCAGAATCCCTGATCTCCGACGCACTGACAAACCCGTCCTCCTTCTGCTTAGATATTATGAACTCATAACGCTCAAGAAGGTCAAGCATCTTATCGATGATGCCGGAAAGCTTATCCATATCCCTGAACTGGAAAGCCCAGAACGTCCTGGAAAAGAAATCCATGATCTCCCTGCGTGAATGCACAAAATCAGCAGCGATAAGCGAAAGCAGATAAGTCCTCAACACCGGCTCAACAGCAAGCTTAGAGTACACCTCCTCAGGCTCGCCATAGACATACTTGTTGATGATATTGTCCTTGTCATCCTCGCTCTGCGCGATGCACACAGCCTCACCGAAACGGTCGAACCTGGGCCTGCCTGCACGGCCCGCCATCTGAAGGTACTCAAGCACAGGGATGAACTGCATACCGCCCCAGCCGGAAGTGCTGTAACGCTTAAGGTCACGGATTATAGCGCGGAAAGCAGGAAGGTCGACACCAGCAGCAAGGGTCGGAGTGCACGAGATTATCCTGATATTACCTTTCCTGAACTCATCCTCGATGATGTCCCTCTGCTTGGCAGTGATGCCCGCATGATGGAAAGCAGTCCCCTTCCTAACACAGCGCGCGAGACGCTCACACTGCTTTGTCGGCTTGGGGATCGCTGAAAGGATGGACTCAGCGATACCCTCCAGCTCAGGCGGAGGGCTCTTGATCTTCAGAGCTATATCCTCAGCGCACTTCTCAGCAGACTTCTTGCTCCCCACGAAAACCAAAGCCTGCTTCTGCCTGCTGATAGTATCAAGAGCCAGGTTCACAGTATCATTAGGATACTTCTGCTCTATCTTTACAGGCTCGGGAGCTTTCATACAGAAAAAAAAGTGAAGGTGGTTTAAATAGGTTGTTGGAGCTTCTAGCGTTAGAAATGCTACGAAACTTTTATAAATACCCTCAAAACCCGTAGTAAGAGCTATTTGGCATATTATATGATTTAGCATATTATATGATCTGGCACATTATATGATAAGTATATGCCCCCGTAGCTTAGTGGTTGACGCGCAAATGGTTACGCGCATTTGATACGCAAGGCTAAGGAGGGCCTCACTATGTTCGACCCTCCGACCGGTAGCGGTCAGGAGCAAAAATCCTTTGGCATATTATGTGCCCCCGTAGCTTAGTGGTTGGAGCGTGCGGCTGTTAAAGCAGGATGCTGAAACCGCAAGGTCACCAGTTCAAAAAGCAGACAGGCAGAAGCTGTCCATTGAAAGTCTGGTCGGGGGCGTTCAAATCTTTTAAACCAAATACAAATGAGCCCGTGGCTTAGCCTGGTTAGAGCGCTCGACTGATAAGACACACCTCCTTCGGGAGGCTGTTTGACTTCACTGGTAACAATGCGCTTCGGCGTTTGTTTCAGAGATCGAGTGGTCCCGAGTTCAAACCCACAGCTACGCACAGGAGCTATGGTGGATGTCTCGGCGGGCTCATATTTCTATTTAAAATGTCCAGACATTTTCCGGGGTTTAACACCCCCGTACTTTAGTGCGACATTTTTAATCCCTAAAAGTTTGACAATCAATTTCCAAGCCAGTAATACCCAAACCTTCAGTTTAGGGATATGGCTTGCCTATAGATTATTGTCAAACTTTTAGTTATTCTCAGCAGAACAGAACTATTCAGATGTTCGTGATGTAAAGCACTATAAGATTTGTCATCAAGGCCACGATGACAAAGAAGCCGAAGTTCAGCAGGACATCGGTAAGAACTGTCTTCTTGCTCTTCTTGATACGCCTCGCCACGAATATGCTGCCCAGAGGAAGGCCGTAGATGAATATCATCGAAGATATGGTTATGAAAAGGTCGATGCTCCTGGTCGCGAAGAAAAACGCGATGCCCAGCAGAAAATAAGCTATCTGGTTCACAGGAGTCCTCTCCTTGGTATAATACAAAAAGATACTGGCAGATATTCCAAGCAGCACAAGCACGAGAAGATGCGCGCCGTAAGCATATAGAAGTATGAGCACGATGAATACAAGCAACGTGTTCTCGACAGCCCTGAAATAGTTCATGCCAGGCTTCAGCTCCTCAGGAGCTATGAACGCCAGGAGCGCGCCCACATAGACCCCAAGAAACGTGAATATAGACGTAAGGATATAAGTAAGCATGTACGAAAGTCCTGTCTCGAACAACCATAACACCTCTTTTCAACGATGTTTATAAACAGTTAGTATATAAATATTTTCATTGGAAAACTTTAAATAAAAACCAGGCATCTGGCGAGGTATGGTCAAGTGGAAAGAATACACACTGCTGGCAGCCGGGTTCATCATACTCATCGCCGCAGCTTTCACGCTCGCAGAGGCGAACGAGAGGCAGTCAAGATGCGAAAGCCTGACAGGTAAGGTGGTGCAGATGTTCCACAAGGAGACCAGCAGGGACTGCGGCCAGGTCAAGACACTCCACTTCCTATCATACACAGGCATAGCGCTCGGCATAGCGCTGATGATCATAAACTTCGTCAAAAGGAAAGGCCCCGGCTTCTGATACGACCGATACAAACAACGTCTGAAGAGGAATCAATACATGAAGAAAGAAAGCATCAAGAAAGAAAGCAAGACAGCACCAGACCCCGGCAAGCAGGAAAGGGACAAGCAGAAAGCGCTGGAGCTCATCTCATCATACACAAAGCACAATAACGTCAAGCTGGTGCAGAGAGGCAACGCAGCAATATTCTGCGCACTGGCGATAGTCAAGAAGATAAACCCAAAACCATTCATACTCATACCAGACCAGGGCGGGTGGATGTCATTCCTCACATACCCCAAACTACTCGGCTTCGACATAAAGAAGGTAAGGACAGACCGCGGGCTCATAGACCTCATAGACCTTGAGAGCAAGGCAGAGACGGGCGCGGCGATGCTCGTCACGAGCTTCGCAGGATACTTCGCAGAACAGCCGATCAACTACATATCGAAGATATGCAAGAGGAGCGGATGCATACTCATAGAGGACGCGTCAGGAGCGCTCGCCGACGACCAGCTCAGCGACGGGTACTACTCAGACATAATAGTCGGAAGCTTCGGCAGGTGGAAGCCCATAAACCTTGAGTACGGCGGTTTCATAAGCGTAGCCAAGAAAGAATACTTCACAGAGTGCAGGGACATCTTCTCGACAGTCAACTTCTACCCCAAATACGACGTGCTGATAAACAAGCTCAACACAGCAGAGCAGGGACTGAAGAACATGCTCAAGAAGGCTGAAGCAGTCAAGAAAGAGATAAGCGAAAGATACCCTGAACTCAAGATCATACACAAGGACATCCGCGGGATCAATGTCGTGGTCAGGCACATGAACGAGAAAGAGAAAGAGCAGATAGAGAAGTACTGCGACGAGAAAGGATATGACTATATCGAATGCCCGCAATACACGCGCCTTGATGAAGACGCGATAAGCATAGAGCTCAAGAGGCTCAACGGGAACGGAAACTGAACTTTCCACGATGCAGGATCATGACATGAAAATCATGACATGAAAATCAT
>CAYOQS010000012.1:0-15062 GCA_964406185.1 uncultured Methanosarcinales archaeon | reverse complement strand
ATCATGACATGAAAATCATGACATGAAAATCATTATAGAAAAATCATTACAGGATAATGAGAGGTGATGGAAATCCTGAAAGAACCTGAAAGCATGGACGAACTGGTATACTTCACGCAGAGGAACCTCGGAGACAAGGGCCGCGCGAAAGCATGGGTCTACAGGGGCGCATGCCCGAAATGCAAAAAAGGCCTGATGGGAAAGCCGGTCGACGAGAAGACAGGCAAGATCAAGGTCAGGGCAAAGGAGTATGTCTGCCCTGAATGCGGATACACGGTAGAGAAGAAAGCATACGAAGATACCCTCACGTGTGAGATAAAATACACCTGCCCGGAATGCGGCAACGAGGGAGAGGCGGAAGCACCATACAAACGAAAGACCTTCCAGGGCGTGAAGGCCATCGTGTTCCAGTGCGGCAAGTGCAAGGCCAAGCTCGGCATAACGAAAAAGATGAAAGAGAAAGGGCAGAAGGACTGAACAAGTTACTTCTGATCACTCCCTGCACTGTCACTTACCCTGCCCGCGCCTGCCGCGCACCATGCCTTCCAGCGCCTCACGGCATACCATCCTGCTGTAAGGCTGCGAGTCGATAAACTCAGCGAACTGGTCGTGGATCCCGGAATCATCCCTCTTCTCATAAAGCTCTATCACAGGCAGTGGCCTGCCCAGCGCATCCTTCTTCTTCTTCCTCCTCTCTGAGATCACAGAAAGGTCATTAAGCATGAGCACCTGATAAGGCATCCTCAGCTGGTACGTTCCGCCAGGCAGGCCTTTGCCTTCTATCATCCGGGTGACTTCAGGATCATCCAGAGCCCTGCCTCCCCTCAGACAGTCAAGGATCCCTTCAGGCACAGCATCCTCATGGGAGTACAGGTCTATCACCTTGACGCTGTCCGCAGTGTACAGCCTTCCACTGAAACGACCGGCCTCCCGAGGTATGGGCCCTGAATATGGATCCAGAGGGAACTCGACCGGAGTGTAGCCGGAAAGGATGCCGTAAGCCACACCGCTCTCAACAGTGAGTTCTGAAATTCTGGTATCGTCAAGCCCCAGCGACCTGAGCGTTGCGGAGTCAAGCACCATGAACCTCTTCGGCTCCTTTATCACAAGGTACCTTCTCCTCGGCGCGCCCCCTGACCCGGAGGTGCTGATGCCGAAAGAGCGCCCCCTGATGTTCCTCACAAAAATGTCAAGATAATCTTTTGCCAGGGACAGGTGCATCGGTCCCATCGCCGCGACCTGCTTGACGACATTCTCCAGGTTCAGCCTGCCTTCCCGCATACTCTCAAGCATCCCCTCCCCGCCGATGTCCTCAGCCTTCCTTCTGAGACGCTCATCATCAGGGCCAAGATCCTCTGCATAATCATCCCTGTTGAACACGCGCACGATGAGTCCCTCACCCTTCCTGCCCAGACCGTTAAGGCGGAAACCCATCTCTTCAAGATCTATCCACAACCTTGCGTAATCATGCTTGTAACTGCCGAACCGCATCTTAAGTGAAGCGGCATTTCCATCGCTGAAACCTGCAGGCGACATCGCATAGAAAATCGCGTGCTCCTCTACCATCTTGAGCATGTTCGCCCCTGTCTTCAGATCATTCTTCATGAACAGCACATCACGCACCATGTCCATGCAGCCTTCCATATCATAAACCCCGCTCTCCTTGAGCGACTCACTGAAGACACACATCAGATCCTTTCTCTCATCAAGCCATCCTGACGAAGCGTCCATCATGAACGCCTGGTCAGAATCCTCCCCTGCCAGCATACCGCGGAAAGCCACAGGCATCACATTGAGGTAAGACCTGACCAGCCTGAACAACAGGTCCTGCTGGTGAGAGACCAGCCTCTGCTTCAGATCGACAAGACGGTTGATGCTGAAATCAAGCAGGCCAAGATACTCCGCAGTCTCCCGGGTATAACTCACTATATTGACAGGAGCGGAAGGCGAAAGCGAGGCAGTTCCATCCTTCTCGATCACCAGGTCTTCCATCTCGCCTGATATGCGACTTTCAAGATCCCTGAAGAACCTCTCCTCCTCAAAAGGATCCAGCTTGGCAGTCTTCTTAAGGGTGCTTCTTCCAGGGCAGTGCCTGTTCAGCCTGTACAGTAACAGCTTGTCATTTATCTGCTCCAGAATACTATCTATGTCCTTGAAAACAGCAGGCATATATAAATCCCCTTAAGCTTAATAACGACTTAACAGTGGTAATTTCTATTTAAATATTGTGTTTTTAGGGTTCCAGAACGTGAAAAAACACTCTTTCCGGCCTTCAGAAGCTCATTCCAGAGGGGTTCCGCACTCCTTGCACACCTGGGTCTCCTTCTCATCGGACCACTCGGTGTTCACACCCCACTCTATCTTGATCTCGCACTTCGGGCATCTCGGCTCCAAGTGCTCCACAGAATTGAAGAAATCGACTCCTTTAGCCATATTATACTTCCTTTGATAGTTCCCTGTTTATCATCCTTCAGATGAATCATCTAGATTATTACCTATAGAGGTTGAACAGCTAACAGCTCCCCCCTGAACTTTTTGAAGATTTAAAACTAGCTGAAACATATATAGACATGAGAGTATATAAGTGTTTTTTTAAAGATTATATAATGTTCTGTGTTATTTATATAAAAACCCTATGAATAGTCTCAGAAATAAGCTCCCAGCTTGCTCTGCTTCCTAGCGCCCGCAAGCTCCTCAGGAGTGTAGCCGAACACCTCAAAGATACGCTCCAGCGCAGGAAGGACCTGGTTATTGATGTAATAATCAGCATCATAATCCCCTTTCTTCACCTCCTCAGGCAGCTTCGCCCTGTCACGGATACGCTGGCTTCCGGACGTGACGACATAGCTTATCACCATGCCTGGAAACACATCAATGCCCTTGGCCTTCAGCCGCCTGGCCGCAGCCACGTGCGGGCCCACAGACTCATAAGAATCAAGGCCGCGTGTCAGCTTTGTCGGGATGGCAAGTTCCTCAACATCCGCCTCCTTATCCTTCAGCCTCTTCACCACAGACCTCACGAAATCAAAAGCCTTCTTCGGGTCATTCTCCTCCAGCATTATGCGGATGACCTCCTTCTGCGTGTCCTTCGCGACAGGCGAGACGTTGCGGCGCACAGTCTCAAAACCCTTGATCATGATCTTATCCTCATCATCAATCAACGCGTACTTCTTCTTCGCCCCTATCTCAGAATCCTTCATCGCGACGAACAACGCCCTCCTGAAATGGCCCTCATACTCAAGCTCCATCATACCCGGAAGCCTGGTGTTTATCTCCTCACAGAAATCAAGAGCCTCCTTCTCTGACCTGTCCTTCAGGTGAAGGAAGACAGAATCAGTATCAGAATAAAGCACGTCAAAGCCCTTCGCCTTCGCAGAATCGATCGTCATGTGGATATAATGCCTCGCATAAGCGGTAACCGACCTCGCACAGTCCTTACTGTACCATCTCGCGGCAAAGAAACCAAGGTAGCCGTAGAAAGAGTTCGAAAGCACCTTCAATGACTCCTGCCTTGCATCAAGGAAGACACGCTTCTGTCCGTCCGCCTTCTTCATTATCTCTTTCACGCGCATACGGCGGGTGATGACCTCCTCCAGCACTGTCGAGAAGAAACCCTGCCTCTTGGTGCAGAACCACAGATCCTTCTCCTCATGCGGCACCTTCTCCCTGTCCTTGCAGCAATCGCAGTTCAGGGTCTCTATGCTGATGTTGTGGGACACGATTATCGTAGGGTAAAGGCTCCGGAAGTCAAACACCACCACATTCTCATAAAGCCCGGGCTTCGGCTCGTACACGAAAGCCCCTTTTATGCGCCTGCCCATCCTGTCCTCCAGCTCCCGGTGGCGGGGCCTGTTAGGTATGAACTGTCCGAAATCATCAGCGCGACGGATGATGTACCACTCCACAAACTGGGAGAAAGACATGCGGTTGGTATCCTTCACCGTCTGCCCCACCAGCTTCACAAGCTCTATGAGATTAGGCATCACCTTCTCACAAAGGTCATAAGTCAGCTTACTGTCCTTCAGGTTGTACTTCGCGAAGGCACCCAGCTCATCGCTGGCAGCATCCCATGCCTGCGCCAGCCTCGATAGGTCCACGTCATCCTTCTTCTCACCGAGAAGCTCCTCAGCGACATCGTCCAGCTTCATCGAATCGGTCTTCAGCTTCCTCGAGATGACCCGCCTTATGAAATTCAGTATGTCAACATGGACGACACCAGTCGTGTCGATCGAGCTGTTCCTACCCCTGCCAAGACGCGTCGTACTATAATCCAGGCTGATGTCCATCTTAACCTTGTACTTATCACCCCTCTTGATCAGGAAAGGAAGGTCAAAACCATCAGAATAATAACCGACCAGAAGGTCAGGACCGTACTCGTTCACAAGCTCCTTGAACCGCTCTATCAGCTCGCCCTCACCATCCACAAAATCGACGTAGTCAAGGTCAGTGACGAAACGCTTCCATGTGATGACCTTCCTGAAATCCTTCCCGTACAAAGACACCATTATTATCGGATGCTTTTCAGGAACCGTGATCTTCCCTTCAGGATTGTAAGTCTCGATATCGAAAGCCAAAGTCTTCAGCTCTCCCAATGACGCATCCTCTGTCTGGCTGATCTCCTTGAGCAGAAAGCAAGGCACCCGTGACCTGCCCTGCGGCTCGGCCTCATCAGCTTCTGCATCTGTAAGCACCAACGGAGTCAGCTTCTTGTCAACAAGGTAGCGCCTGGTGAAAAGAACATCATATTCAAGAGTATCCCTCACCTCGTCCATGTCCTTGATAGCCTCTCTCAGGATTGGAACAGCTCCGGGCACGTTGACCGTGACCTTCAACGCCTCAACCTCACCACCCAGCAGGTACTTCTTCTTAATGGATACCTTCATGACCTCATAAACCCTGCCTTCCTTCTCCTCCTTCATCCCTCTGAGAAGATCCTTCAGCGAAGATAGTGCGCGGCCTTTCGCAGGCACCACATAGAAGTAAGGCTCGAAAGAATCATCTATCACGCATATCTGCTTGCCATCCTTTGTCCTGCCGTAGATATAGACATGAGGCTTCCCCCCCACCACCTTATAAGTGAGGTCGATAGGATAAAACTGCAGCTTAGGCATCTTGATGGGGAAAAAGTCGCTGTAGTATATATATTTAGGGGTTAGAGGGGGTTGAAACCACAAAAGTTGTTTAACTACTTTTAAGTATCAAAAACAAGAATCTTTATAAATCGACGTTACGCAATAACATGAGGAGAGAATCGAGATGAACCTGGAAAAGACGATCGTGGATGAGAACAGGCTGGAAGGCTGGTGCAGAGCCTTGCCTGAATGCAGGACCTTCATGGAGAACTTCTTCTGTTCATGCGCACCTTATTCATGGGAGACCAACTATCTCAACTACGAACGCGACATCGCACTCCAGCAGAGGATAGACCCTGTTTGGATATCATATGAGGCGCAGCTCATGCTCGCGTTCATGGACGTGACAGGGGTACATGACCAGCACCTGAACTGACTGCAAAAAAGCGTAAAAATTCCGGCAAAGCATTATAAACCAAAAACTGCCCTCCGGATACCATGAAAATTCTGCATGAAAAAGCAAAGCAGGTACTTGCAAAACTTGACGAGCTGGAGGAGATACACCCCTGCTTCAGTTACGCACCACCGACCATGATATTCAGGACTGAAGAACTTAAACTGATGATCTTCCTCTCCCTCGACCTCAGGGCAGGAGACGAAGAAAACTTCTTCAGTGTCCATCTCAACACTTCCCATGCGTATGTGAGCGGGAATTTCAGCACGGACTACGACAGCGTGCACTGCGAAGCGCAGGAGGCTATGACCTGCAAGGGCGCGGGGTTCGAGGCGATACACGAACACTTCATCAAGCATGGCGCTATCAGCGGACCAGACTACACGATAGATATCGACGGAGACATGCTCATATTCGACGACCACGACCTGAACCACACCCGCTTCAGGGGTTGGACAGGAGGCTACGACCCAGGATACACAGGACTGCTCCAGGAAGGTTTCGACAGGAGGCTCATAGAATGGTATGGCGCAGACTTTCACCAGCGCATAAGCAGGAGAGTCAGGACCCTCGAAGCACTCTTCCAGGGGATAAACATCACAGCTGGCTTCGAGGTGCACGAGCCCGAAAAGACCGGACGGCCAGACATAGACCATCACGACGTGTTTGTCATGACAAGAGAGTCAGACCTGTACAGGAGGATAAAGAGCACAGCCCAGGACGTGGAGTCCCATCTCGGGATCGCAATGCGCCCTGCCATCTATGTCAGAAGTGGAAGACTACCTACAATAGTGTTCTCAGACAGGTATTCAGCAGTAAAAGCAGAAGAATCCTACTCCGGCAGGTTCAACGCAGAGATACACGTGCCGCAGTCCCCCTGCAACGCACACATGAGCAGGAACAACTACATAGATAACCAAGGACCGAACAAGGGAAAGAAGATGGTTTACCACAACAAGTACGTGGACAGCCAGGAAGAGCTCTCAGAAGCGCTGGAAGACGTATGGAGAGAGCTTAAGGGTCCCTGATAAGTGACCCAAAAAAACTATAAAAGTCCAGGCAAGACAAAAAAAGCACTGAAGGTGCTGAGAGATGATCACAGGCAAAGGGCCATACAGGACCAGCGAGCAGCCCGCACCGCTTCTAAGCCTTGAAGGGCTTCTCAAATGCAGGAAAGAACTTGAAGAAGAGATAAGCAGGCTGTGCAGTGCAGATTCGGAAATACGTGCGGGGCTGAAACTCATCGGAGTGTCAGCGCTAATAACGGGCATGGGAGTAATAGCAGGACCAGAAGCGGCAATGATAGCGAGCGTCGCCGCGTGCAGGTACGCATCAGACCACGACCCTGCAGAACAGACAAGACTCACAGGCAGACTGATAAGCTTCTTCCGGGACGTGTTCGAACATAACACCACACCATACAAGAGACGTCTGCAGTCGATGATAGAAAGGACCGACATAAACAAGGAACCATTCCATGACGTGCCTGCAGAATACAGACAGCCGCTCATCCTGGACTACGCGCTAACGCAGTACATGCTTATCGAGGCGGGCAGCGAAAAGTCGACGGTCATACAGATATCCCCCGGACTGCCCGAAGCGGCGGCCGGAAAAGCCCTGACCAGATACAGGCTCGACGAGGTCATCGCAGCCTCAAGGATGCTGGAAGACCAAAACATAGAAACACTGCTTGACCGCTTTCTCAAAGCAGAAGACTACGAAGCAGCCTGCCTGCTACGAAGCAGCACACCATACGAAAGCGCACACCGGATGATAACAGAGAAAGTCAACAGCAAGCTCGACGCACTTCTCGACACAGGAACAGAGAGACAGCTATACAAAGCGGCACAGGCATTCGCTGATTTCGGCAACTGGACAGGACTGAGAGAGGCATACCAGATACTTGTCGAAGGAGAAACTTATGGAGCAGAATACACAGCCCTCTCTATAAGACCTGTCACGGGCGAGGACGAAAGCCTAAGAGTCTCACCCGGAGCCCTGATGGTCCTCTATGATGTGCTCATAGACAATAACCTGACCGAGAGGGCGAAAGAGATAACACCTTTCCTTCCAGAAAAAGAAAGACACTACACAGAACTTGAGATCCTATGGGCGCAATACCGGCAGCAGAAGGACAGCGGCATCCCGGAGAAGAAAGAAGCGGCCTGAGCATGATGCCCAGATACATCGATAAAACCTTTGCACTTTTTACTGCTTTTCCTATTACACCAGGACAAACTTTATAAACCAACTTCCAAATATATTCTATATGTTTATAAATGGAGCTTGATTGGTGTTCTACATGGCAGAAGGCGATACAGGAGACAGGACATACGACGTCGCGATAATAGGGGCGGGGCCTGCAGGGCTCACAGCAGGCATCTACGCGGCAAGGTACAAGCTGAGCGCGATAGTCATAGGAGCAGAGGCCGGCGGCACGATAACCATGGCGCACAAGCTCCATAACTGGCCTGGATTCAGCGGTTCAGGCATGGAGCTCATGCAGAAGTTCCAGGAACACCTAAAATCATTCGACGTCCCCCAGGTCATGGACTCTGTCAGGGATGTAGCCAAAGAGCATGACGTCTTCATACTAACCACAGAGAAGAACAGGTACAAGGCACGCACAGTCATACTCGCCATGGGCACGAAGAGGCGGAAGCTCGGAGTGCCGGGAGAGGAAGAACTGTCAGGCAAAGGCGTCAGCTACTGCGCCACTTGCGACGCTTTCTTCTTCAAGGACAAGACAGTCGGTGTCGTGGGAGGCAGTGATTCGGCAGCGGTCGCGGCACAGATACTCAGCCACCACGCGAAGAAAGTATACATAATCTACAGGAAAGACCACCTGCGCGCAGAGCCCGCGAGAGTGGAAGAGCTCGAGAGCGACCCGAAAGTCGAGTTCATATACAACGCCAACGTCACAGGTATACAGGGAAAGGACGCGATAGAGAAGGTCAAGCTCGACACAGGACAGGAACTGGAGCTCGACGGCCTTTTCATAGAGATAGGGGGCGTGCCGCTCACAGAGATAGCGAAAGACCTCGGCATAGACCTTGAGAAGAACCAGCGAATAAAAGTAGGGCCTGACATGAGCACCAACATACCAGGAGTGTACGCGGCAGGAGACATAACCACGGGAAGCAACGAGTTCAACCAGGTGGTCACAGCAGCGGCAGAGGGAAGCCTCGCAGCGCTCGCAGCATTCAACCACCTCAAGAGCAGAAAAATCAAGTACCAGGAATGAAGATGGCAAAGAAGAAGAAAGAGAAGGAAAGAAGGAAAGCGGTCAAGGACAAGGAAGAGGAAGAGGAGTTCTGGACCGACGAGCTGGTCGATGACATGTACGACGAGGAACTCGAGAACATAGACAAGGACACGCTCAAATACACCAAGATAAAGGATCTTGAGGTCGGAATGGAAGACATCAACATCGAGGCCACGATAGACTTTGTCGGGGACGTAAGGGGCAAGGACTACGGGGAGGACCCGTTCGCGCTCGGCTTCCTCAAGGACGGCACAGGAGAGGTCAAGATCACATTCTGGGGGGACGACGTGCAGAAAGCCAAGCCCGGCAAACGCATCAGGATAATCAAGTGCTCAATAGGCGAGTACAGGGGACAGCTGCAGGTATACCCCAACAGGCAGCTGGGCATCGAATTCATATAAATTATCTTTAAGGAAATCCCTGTCAAGATGGAAAGGGACGCACTAAGAAAATCGATAACAGTCCTGATAATCATACTTTCTGTAAGCACAGCGCTCATGATATACCTGTCGAACATCCAGGCAACAGCGTTCGACAAGGAGCTTTACAGCGAAAAATTCGTCGAGTATGACGTATACGCCGGATTCAAGATAGGCACGAACCTCACCGCGCACGCATCAGAACTCATAGACTACCTTAAAAGCGGCGAAGGAGAGATAGAGAGCAGCTTCTACAACCAGAAGGAGAAGACACACCTTGTCGAGGTAAGACAGCTGTTCCGCGCGGTCTCAGTGCTGCTGAACGTCGCAGTGTTACTTTCAGTAGTCTCCATGTTCTTCCTTCTCGTCGCGGTCAAAAGGTACGCCGCGGGCATGAAGAGGGAATACCTGCCCGCACATCTCAAGAAGACACTATCAAGGATACTCATAATCACCGGGGCGACAGTCGACGGCGTGGCGGTGCTGTTCATGCTCATGGCAGCATTTTTCTCCACAGCGTTCTACTGGTTCCACCAGATCTTCTTCAGGACAGACACGTGGATGCTCGACCCGGCAACAGACAACCTCATAAGGATGTTTCCCGAGCCTTTCTTCTTTGACCTGTTCATCAGGATACTGCTGGCGAGCGTCATCTTCGCCACGGTCATGCTCGTGATCGGATTCCTGATAAGATTGGGCAAGCCGCGATGGATCAAGAGAGATTGAGCAAGAATTCACTCCTCGACGTCAAAACCCGCCTTCTTCAGGCGCTCCTTCGTGGTCTGCAGCTTCACGTAACGCAGCACGGTATCCCGCCTCATGATGCCGACGATATCCTTGCCTTTCTTCCCTTTCCTGTCAAGCACAGGGAGGAAATCCTGACCCTTCTTCAGCATCTTCACAAGCGCAGAATAGGCAGGGGCGGTCATCTTCGACTTTGCAAGCGACTTTGCAGGTTTCATCACGTCCTCAACATTCAATCCCCTCCACCTCTTCTTCGGGATGCGCTGCACATCATCTATGCTGATGGCGCCGACCAGCCTGCCCCTGCTCCGCACCAAAAAGAAAGAAGAGTCCTTCTTCAGGAAATGCTTGGACACAGCATCACGCAGGCTCGTGCCCGGAGATATGCGCGGGTACCTGCCGTCTGTGAAGTCAGCCACCTTCAAGCCCTTCAAAGCCTCCTTGATGACAAGCTGCTCATAACTCATCCTGGCAAGCACCAATAGGAAGAAGCCGATCAGCACAAGCCACAGACCGCTGAAACTGCCTGCGAATACGTTCACGAAACCCAGAAAGATAAGGACGTACGCGACGACCTTTCCGCCTGTCGTAGCGATGCGGGTTGCGCGCCTGAAATCACCTGTCCAGTACCACACTATCGCGCGCAGGACGCGGCCTCCGTCAAGAGGAAAGCCGGGAACAAGATTGAAAATCGCAAGGATGAGGTTTATGCGGTACAGGTAGGAAGCGACAGCAGCGACGTAGAAGAAAGATGTGACATTGTAGACTATAAGAGCGATGCCTGAGAGAAACAAGGACATCGCAGGACCCGCTATCGCCATCTGGAACTCATTCTTAGGGTTCATATGCTGCTCATGCGCGCTCGCCATGCCGCCGAAAAAGAACAAGGTTATACGGTCCACCTTCATGCCGTTCCTCCTCGCGATCACCGAATGGGAAAGCTCGTGCAGCAGCACAGACACGAACAGCAGAAGAGAAGAAAAGATGCCTATACCCCAGTACTCCATCCCAGACTGGCCGGGAAACTGCTGCGGGAAAAAACCTGTCGAGAGCGCCCAGGCAAGAAGAAGGAATATCAAGAACCACGAGTAATGGAGGAACACCCCGATGCCAAGATACCTTCCGACGAATATACTGCGTTTCATCTTGCCTGTTTTTTCGTTTTTTTGCTCTTTGATCTTTTCCACAAATTCTCGAAATGCTTCTTATAGACAGAGATCATCTCCCTGTTCTTACTGACGATGACCTTGAATCTCTTCTCTGTGTATAAAAAATTAACTATAAGCCTGTCTGAAAGGACAACACAAACAGGGCCGCATAGGTCCTTGTCCAGGAAACTGATCCTGAAATCCTTCCAATCTATCATCCGCATGTCGAAGTATCTCTTCGATCTCTCGTCATCGTAAGATATCAGCCGCGCAGGTATGTTGTTCTCTACCCTTTGCTTGTGCCATTCATCGCTGAATCCCCTCCCGTATATCTGGGCAAGGGCCCATGAGAAGCCAAAGCCGACAAGCTCTTTCGATCTTTCTTTGACCAGCTCCATCCAAGCCCGCTGTATCCCTACCACGCCTGAATATATCTTTATCTCCCTTTCCCATATGTTGTTGAAGAATGCCGCATTATCTTTGGCGATGGCAGGACTATCGATAAGTATCGCTACCGGGATATCAGACCATAGGACGATAAGGGTGTACTTTCCGAAGGTGAAGGTCGTCAGGGCGGACTGCTCTTCTTCAGGCAGGAGTTCTGTCTCAGCAAAAGGCACATCAACATCCTCTGCGGACAATACCTTTGCCTGTATCTTCTCTTCTGACCGCCGCTTGTTCCATATCTCGTAGTAAGAGGGGATCATCTCCCTGAACTTCTTTATCGAACCGTGTATCAAAAGATCCTTCTTCTCCTTTAACGCCATGTTCAACGCGGTCCGCACCCCTTTCTTCGATGAGAATATCTCTACATCCGGCCCTTTCTTCTCAGGGACCTTGAGCCTCTCAAGCTCAGGGAGGATCGACTTCACCTGTTCCTCTTTCTCCTGCAGGATAGACAACAACCGGCTCGGCTCTGCTGCCCTGAAATACTTCTTGTTGTCCTTTACAACATAGCTGACCAGGCCGGAACCAAGAAGTCTCTTCAGGCGGTCATACGTGAATGTCCTGTTTGTGTTTGTCCTCTCTGCCAGGGCGCTGGCACTGGCCTCGCCAAGCTTCAACAACGCTACATAAAGGGAGACTTCAGCCTCTGTGAGCCCAAAATCCGCAAGTACGCGCTCCTTATTCATGTTTTCATAAAATGGACCCGCACATATTTAAATTTGTCGTTTTATTTTAAGACAACATAGTTATAAATATTCTTTGCTCTTTTCTTACTGTTTAGTAGTTGTTTTTTGGGGTGTGATATGTTGGATCCTATCCGAACCAAGATGTATGAAGGAACAGTGGAGGATGTGGGCTTTCCTGCTGTTGATAAGCTTGAAGACATCCTGCCAAATGGGAATGTCCTCTATGCAATCAGGACCGACCTGAACCGGGCAGAGAACCACTATCTGCAATTACACCCGAGACTCCTGCAACAGGCAGAAGAGAAAGGATTCCTTGTTCCGGGAGAGAGCAGGATAATAGATACCAGCTCTTCCAATTCAGCGATATCACTGGCTATAGCAGCACAGCTTGCAGGCTATCCTCTCAGGATGATCATCCCCACAGAGCTCGAGGACAGGGTGAGGACATACACTGTCAAAGCAATACAGGGTGCTGGCGGCCAGGTCCAATACCCAGACCCAGATATCCATGTAAATGATAGATATGTCGCTGCCTGCGCAAGACAGCTTGCGCGAGAGATACAGAACAAAAGCGACAAGGATTTTGTCCTGAACCATTCAAGATGTCATGAGACCCTTTCAGGATTGGAGGAAATGACATCAATCATCTGTGACAGGCTTGGGAATGCCCCTATCGATTATTTCTTTCCCGGCGTCGGAAACGGAGCGACAATCCTCGGACCAGGAAAAGTGCTGAAAGAAAGATTCAGAACAGAAGTGGTCGCTTGGGAACCTGTGTCTTCGGGACTCGCATATGACATGAAAAATCCTGGCGCATATCAGCAGAAGATAGGTGTGCCCAAAGGAACATTCAGGCACAACATATACGGAGTGGGCGTGCCTGATGTGAAATTCCCGTTCCTGAACACTGCGATGCATGGGGGAAAGCTGTTCGGCATATCCTTCAATGAATCCGGCGATAGGAGAGACTACAAACAATACTCTCCTGTAGTTGATGATGTGGTCATGGTCGCAAATGATTTTATGATAAGCGATTTTCAGGCTGAAGGGGGAGATCTTGACAGAATAAGACATATAATCAACTATGAACAGGTATACAGGTCACTCCTGTCAAACGGCCTGCCAGTCGGCAGGTCATCTGCAGCATCTGTCGCGGTCGCCATGGAAACAGCAAAAAAAGTAAAGAAAAAGAACTTCCTTGTATTCTTTTATGATTCCCTGTCCAAATATCGAAGACAAGAATAACTATGTTTTTCTTCCAGAAAACTATTTAAACACAGGAGTGTGCGGTTGTTGTGATGGAAGTATTCATAGAGAGGATGAAGGATCCTGTCGAGGGAAGGGAGGTGGAGCTTGTCGAGAGCAAAGGCCTCGGTCATCCTGATTCCATCTGCGACGCGGTATGCACAGCATGCGGAGCAGCACTCGAGCAGTTCTACAGGAAAAGGTTCGGCACTGTCCTGCACTACAACATAGACAAGGCACTTCTTGTCGCAGGAGCTTCAAGACCCCGGTTCGGCGGAGGAAAGATAACATCTCCCGCAAAGCTGACCATAGCAGGAAGGGTGACAGACAAGGCAGACGGGAAAAGACTGCCTGTCAGGAAGCTGATCAAGGACGCCGCACTGCGCTACCTCAAGCAGTTCAGGCTTGCAAGATTTGACGTGGCAGTAGAAGTCAAGTCAGCAGCGTCCAACCTGGAGAAGGTCTCAGAGTCAAAAAAGCCAGTCGCTAACGACACAAGCTTCGGAGCATCGCACTACCCGCTTTCTGAGACAGAGAAACTTGTCCTGCAATCCAGAAAATACCTCGACAGCGCAGGGTTCAGGAAAAGATTCCCTGCAGCAGGCAAGGACGTAAAGGTCATGGGCGTGCGCGTCAAAGACAGGACAGAACTGACAGTCGCGATAGCTTTCATCAGCAAGCACGTCCGAGACATGAACGACTACATCGTCACCAAGGACAGGATGACAGAACACTTCATATCCAGGTACGGTATCAAAGTCGACATCAACACGCTTGACAACACGACAGAAGGCATCGGCTCGATCTACCTCACGGTATCCGGGCTCAGCGCAGAGATGGGAGACGACGGGCAGGTCGGCAGGGGAAACAGGTACAACCAGCTGATAACGCCAGGCAGGCCCATGTCCATAGAGGCGGTAGCAGGCAAGAACTCAAGACACCCGGGCAGGAGCTACCAGGTCGCGGCCTACAACATCGCCAAAGACCTCGTCGAGAAAATCAAAGTTAAGTCAGCAGAAGTCCAGCTCGTCACCCAGATAGGGAAGCCGCTCGAAGAGCCAAAAGCCGTCCACATCAACGCGGCAGGCAGGCTTGAAAAGAAAGAAGCGGAGAAGACAGTTAGACGCAAAATAAAAAGCCTGTTGAGAGCATCAGGCAAGAGGTGAAGATGGCAAAAGAAGCAAGAAAATACGTGTCCAGAAAAAAAGAGAAGAACACGAACAGACCGGTCCCGGGACCACCCCCAAAAAGAGAGACGCGCAGGCTGAAAGACCTTTTCATAAATACAGAAGAGGTCAAGAAGAAAGTCAGGAAAAAGAACAAGAGCAGGATACTCTAAAAGCCAGCAGCATACAAACAGCCGGGCGACAGCGAAACGGACCACAAGCACATCCACAGATTCTAAACGACAAACATCTCTACAGAGCAATAACCAGGCAACTGAGGGCGAATACTGCCGCTCTGTCCAGAAAGGAGAAGTCATCTATGTCTGCATCTACAATACTGCCAGAGCGCGAGCAGCACAGCATATCTCATAAGATGCGACCAGGATATCGAGCTCCTGCGGACCGCGATATGTTCC
>CAYOQS010000011.1:25816-50286 GCA_964406185.1 uncultured Methanosarcinales archaeon | reverse complement strand
TGCTGTCCTGCGAGCCCATTGAGGGGATGATTGCTCTCGACAGGTGATGGTTTGATACTTTGTTGGACGTATTACCAGCTCGCGACGCTGCGGCGTGGCGATTGTACTGATACTCCGCCTTGCGAGCCTTGCCTTTTCTTCATCAGGATGCATCCACTGGACACAGGACATCTGCGGATGAGCTATTTAAACCCATAACGCGTGTTTATCTGCATGGACGGTCAGAAAGTGCGCACACTTGCGGATTCCGGCAGGTTTGACCTGTCATGCGAGTGCACGACAGCCAGGGAGCGCAGGGTATACACAGAAGACAGGCTGTCCCAGGCAGCTCTAAAAGGTATCTACATGGCGCACGTCACCGACGGCCGTACTGTCCCGATCTTCAAGACATTGATGTCTGATTCTTGTACGCATGACTGCAATTACTGCCATAACTCGACAACCTGCACCAAGAGCCGGTCAAGGCATACATATTCCCCCGAGGAATTGGCAAGGGTGTTCATGCACCTGCACAGGAACCATGAAGTGCAGGGTCTCTTCCTCTCTTCGGGCATCGTGAAGGATGCTGACTACACCACTGACATGATGCTTGACGCTGTGAAGCTTGTCAGGAGTAAGTACGGTTTCAGGGGTTACATCCATTTCAAGGCACTCCCTGGTGTCAGCTTTGACAGGCTGAAACAGGCGAGGGAGTACGCCACCCGTATGTCCATCAATATCGAGGCGACTAGCAGGGGCCGCCTTGGTGAGTTCACGAGCATCAAGGAGTTCAAGTCTGACATACTCAAACGCCAGTCCTGGATAAGGCGCTTATCTCCTCCTTCCGGCCAGTCAACCCAGCTTGTCGTGGGCGCTGCGGGCGAGTCTGACTGGGAGGTGCTTAAGATGATGCGCTGGGAGTATGAGAACATGTCTCTTTATCGTATGTACTACTCTGCTTTCAGCCCTCTCCATGACACACCATTCCATGACAGGGATCCGGCACCGAAGTGGAGGTCCCACCGGCTTTACAATGTTGATTGGCTCTATCGTAAGTATGATTATGATTTCCGCGAGCTCAAGGAGCTGCTGGACGAAGATGACATGCTTCCTGACCAGGACCCGAAAGTGACGCACGCGAAGACTTTCCTTGACTCCCCTGTGGATGTGAAGGAGGCTTCTTACAAAGAGCTTATCCGCATCCCGGGCATCGGGCTTAAGACCGCGAAGCGTATCGTCGGGTCGAGAAAGGGTATGAGAAGCCTGAAGCGCAGGCACCTGCATGAGATGGGCGCCATCCTGAAGAGGGCTGATCCTTTCATCAGGGTTGAAGGCTGGACCCAGAGGACATTGTCAGGCTTCCAGAATTAGAGCAGGTCATCAAGGTTCTCTCCCCTTTCGCAGAGTATGGTGCCATGAATCGTCAATATCGCAGCAGATACCGCTCTTGTCACATAGGCAGCCAATGGAGGGATCTCTCTGCCGGTACCTTTTGTGATGTGCTCGGGATGCTCTATATGGTATGGTATTATCCCTCTTTCTCGTGCATATCTCAATGAGGTTGTCCTGCGTGCCTGGAAGTATATCTTGTCGAAACAGCCTTCTACCTTAAGCGCTGAAAGACTGGAAGCGATGTACGGCTCTGTCTCTCTCAAGGATGCTGCCAGCTCAGACAGATATAGGGAAGCGCTTTCTGCTAGCCTTCTTGAGAGCGATGTGAATGACCTTGCGCCGCAGGATATCTCGATGTCATTTTCTGTCTGCGTGCCGTCATGCCCGTGCGTCTCTATGATTATTCCGGGTTTCCTCTCGAACAGGGCATCCATGTACTTGCCCTCCTGCTTATTAGGGTCATAGCTTGCATTTGCGGCGATGATCATCGTGCATTTGAGAAGTTCTGCTATCTTTCCTGCGAGATATCCTGTGTTTTCGTCACCTGGCCTGCCGCAGGGCATAATATCCGCGCCTTCTGGTATGTGGTGGGGTGCAGCTACGACTACAGGGTTCTTTCCGAAGACGATACGTACCAGGTTGTCCTCTTGCTCCAGGGCATTCCTGAATGTATCTCCATTGAAATCGCTACGGTCATACGTACGGCTGTTCATGTCTGCAATGCAGTGCAGGTCATATTTATCTTTTTCCAGGACTATCTCATTCACAAAGGAATCTTGCTTCTGCTGCGTGGGATTCTGTCCTTACAGAAAGTGTGTTCTCATTCTCGCTGCCGAGCGGGGTGAGGCCTGTCCTCAGGTGTTTCCTGACCAGGACGTGTTCGGGCGCCTCGAGCTTGAAGTCGCATCCTGTCGTCGCCCCTGGCAGCAGCGTCTTCCTTCCGCACGCTGCTATGAGCTGGTCGTTCCTCATCTGGAGTGCGTTGAGCACGACTACTGGCTTTGATTTTGTCTCCATGGCGTCGTAGGAGAGTGAGCTGAACGACCATGTTTTCTGTTCGATGTTGGTTATCCTGAATGAGAACTTTTCTGGTCCTTCAGGTCCCCAGCTGCATCGTATGTCTGATATCACTGACAGTTCCTGTTCTTCTATGTCTGTGGCGCCGCCTGTCTTGAGCTGTTTTGTCTCTTCGATTATCGTCTCTTCTGTGATGTTCTGTCTCTTTTCCTCTGGCTCGAGAATGTGGACTGTCTGCTCTTCTGCGGCTGGCGGCTCTTCCGCAGGCTTTTCTTCTGTGACAGGGACTTTATGGTAGCAGCCCGTGATGAGTATGGTGAGAAAGATGATTGACATGATATGTGCCGCTGCCTTTTCCATGACATGTACGATGCTTCCCGCGTATTTAAAGATTGTTGTGGTCAAGTCGCTGGAGCGACGAAGTCTGCAGGTTAGGGGCTTGCATAGAATATCTATAACCACAATATATAAATACAGACCATCTATACATCATTCTATGCTCGAGGTCAAGGACATCACGAAGAGGTTCGGTGATTTTACTGCGTTGGACAGCATTTCTTTCGACCTGAAGGACGGTGAGCTTGTCGCTCTGCTGGGTACGAACGGCAGCGGAAAGACCACTGTCATAAAGATAATCGTAGGTTTCATGGAGGAGACTTCTGGCAGGGTCAAGTACAAGGGTTATCCTATGAGGCAGAAGGACCGTTCGCGCGTGATAGGCTGGGCTCCGCAGGAGGACTCTTTTTTCGGCAGCCTTACTTTGGTGGAGAACATGATATATTTCGGCAACCTGAACAATGTTGAGAGGAAAAAAGCCAGGCAGAGGGCGGATGAGCTCCTGAAACTGCTCAAGCTAAGCCATAAGAAGAAGACTTTGGCGAAGGATCTCAGCGGCGGGATGAAGCGCCGCCTGAACATGGCCATCGCCATGATGCACGACCCTAAGATACTTATCCTTGACGAGCCTGAGGCTGGTGTCGACCCTATGAGCCGCGTCACTTTATGGGAGGTGGTTAAGGAAGTCAAGAAGAAAGGCACCACCATACTGTTAGTGACTCATAATCTCATCGAGACAGAGCATCTTGCTGACCGTATAATAATCATGGATGCAGGCAGGGTCATATTCGAGGACACGCCGAAAAAGCTGAAGTCAAAGTACAAGCAGAGGAATATAGAGAATGCCTTTAAGAAAGCTGTTGAGAAGCGTTAAACTGAACCTTCAGAAGCTGGATACCATGCTTCTGAATGATCTGAGGCTGTTCTTCAGGGACAGGAAGAGCCTCATCCTTGTAGTCCTGACTCCTTTCATCATACTTTCCATCCTCATAAACATATTCTATTTTTCTGACGTGTCTGAGAACATCCGTGGCGTTAAGCTTGCTGTGTGCGACCGTGACGGTCGCGGCTTCGATCTTGAGTCTGAGATATTTGACACGACGATGTTCAGCGGTGACTGTGAGGCAGACGTGGCTGAGGGGGTTGCAAGGGGTGAGTTCCGCGGCGCTGTCGTCATACCCCGGGGTTTCAGGAACGACCTGCTCGAAGGGCGCGGCACTGAGATGAAGCTTTTCATAGACAATTCAAAGCAGACCACTGCTGTCGTGACTTCAAACGCTGTGAAGGCTTACGTTTCTGACCTGAACGAGGAGATGGGCACAGCTTTCATCCTTGAGGCGTGGAAGAACCTGCGCGAGCTGAATGAAAACCTGCGTTTCCTTGTCGACAATCTCAACACCGCCGTGCCTGTGGCTAAGGAGCTGCAGGCAGGGCTTGACGGCATCAGCGCTGAGCTTGACTCGATCGATTTTGAATCGCATCAGGAGAGCGTCGATGACATTATAGGTTTTCTGAACCTGCTGGAGATCCAGCTGGCTTATGTGGATGACAGCTTTGCTGACATCCCTTCCACGCTCCCGGACCTGCCGAACCTGACTTACTATCCTGACACGTCTGCAGTGCTGGAGGAGTATCATGTGGATTCTGGGAAGATGCGGCTGAAGTATTGCGGCACCAACACGACGATACCTCTGCTGACCACAGACCCTGTGTGCGTGCTGCTTGACGAGACGGACAAGATGGCAGAATCATTGGAATCGCATTCGACCAACTTATCATCATATCAGGACAGGCTCAACAAGCGCATCGCAGAGCTGAACATGAAGTCTGCTGAGATCGACGCCGCGTTGTTCAGGCTTGGTGAGCTGGTGGATTCCGGTTCTGAGCAGAACAGGGAGGTGAGGGAGGATATCCGTGCTGTGCGTGAGAGCCTTCTCTTCCTTGAGGATAAGGCTGAGAACATCTCCCGGTCGGTCGAGGAGCTTGACGGGTCCATGGACCGTTTCCTTTCTGACATCATCCGCGTCACTGCCGAGCTTGAGCAGACGATCGGGGTGCTTGAGGCTTACACCCAGAAGGATCCTGCGACGATACTGCAGCCTGTGAAGGTGGATTCCCGGCCTGTGTTCGGGGATAAGCTGGAGATATTCTATCGCCTGCCGGCACTGATGTCGATAATCCTGTTATTCATAACCCTGTTCATATCATCGAGCCTGATAGTCAACGAGCGAAGGGGCGGGACCATGGCGAGGATATTTTTGAGCCCGTTGAGCATGTTCTTCTATGTTTTCGAGAAGATGCTGTACCTTCTCCTTCTTTGCGTCGTCGCGGTATTTTCGATGCTTGGCGCGACTCTCGCTTTCGGCGTGCTTATACCTGTCAATATCGATCTTTTCCTTGTTTTCATCGTCGCGGCTCTTGTCTACATATCGATCGGCATCCTTATCGGTTCTGTGTCGAAGAGCGAGAACACTTCCCTGCTGACCTGCCTTGTGATAGGCTTCCCGTTGATGTTTCTGAGTGGGGCGTTCTCCCCGCCTGAGATGATGGACAGGTTCATGCGCATAGCGGCGGAATACCTGCCTCTCACGCTCAACGTGGACCTGCTTGAGAACATAACGATCTACAGCACAGGCATCGGCATCAGTAAGCTGATGATAATGGCAGGCATGGTCTTGGTGTTCTACCTGCTGAGTGTATGGATGATATGGAGGAGGCCTACGCTGAAGTGATTCATTTCTTCTTCGGCTTTCCTTTGCTGGTCTTCTTCCCTGCCTTGCTCTTCTTATTGGAGACGGTCTTCTTGGATGCCTTTTTCTTCGGGGATCTCTTCCTGGATGATCTTTTCTTTTCCGATTCGCATTTGCAGCACCATCTGTCTATGCGTCTTGCGAGGTTGGTGCCTTTCGGCAGCACGGTGAGGTCGAGCACGATTATGATCTTGTCGCCCGTGCCTGTCTTGTAGTCGTCTTCAGGTATCTGTTTTAGCCCGTTTATGTCCTTGACAGCTATTACGTTGCCTGCGTTGCCGAGCTCTTCGTCGATGTCCTGCACCTTCTTTCCTTTGAAGCGTGACTTGCTGTCTATGTTAAGCTCGACTATCTCAAGCTCTTTCTCCGCGAGCGTGGTGGCATCCATGACCCACCTGACTATGTCCGGTGATGTCAGGGCAAGGGATATCAGCGTGCCGCCAAGGGATGATGACGGTATGACCTTGTCTGCGCCTGCTTTGATCGCTATGGGTATGAAGTCCTTGTTGTGTATGTTGGTTATGATCTTGGCGTCCTCTGAGAACTGACGTATCTTGTTGATGCAGAGTATCACTTTGGAGTCTTTCTTGAGCGTTATGAGGATTGTGGTGTTGGGCTTGCCTATGCCTGCGTGCTCGAGGACTTTCCTGCTGAGCGGGTCCCCTCTGACTATGTTGACCGTGTCTTTGGGGTAGTGGACGAGTATCTCTTCTTTCTCCACCACTGTGGGCTTTATGCATCTCTGTTCGAACTCGCTTATTATGGACTGTGCGAGGGGGTTGTGCCCTATTATTATGTAGTTGGTCTTCTTTTCTGCCGCGCCTATGCCTTTCTTCTCTTTCTTCTCTCTTTTCTCCTGGGGAAGGACTATGAGTTCCTGCTCGAGCATCTTCTGCTGCTTTGGAGAAAGCTGGAGTCCGCCTTTGGTGACGATGAGGCAGTCGTCGCTCCTTGACATGAGTCCTTTGACCTGGCGTATGAAGTGGAGTATCTTCGCGAAGTTGTTGTGTGTTATTAGGTACTGCAGGCCGTCGATTAGTACTATTGAGTTTGAGACTTTCCTGACGAACATCCTTATCGTCTGGTGGAGCTGTTCTATGTCTATCGGGTCTATCGCGGGGTGGTCTGTGTCTGTGTCTGTAAGCCATACTACCGGTGTCGTCTCGATCCCGTACTCGTGCCTTACCTGTGAGGGGTTGTGCGCTGTTATTATCAGGCCGTATCTTTTCTTGTAAAGGTGGGTTAGCAGGACCTTGTGGGCTATCTCGCTTGACTTGTCGTGCTTTATGTAATAGCTGTGGCCGAATTCGATATTGTATTTCTCTGCGAGCTTGTGGTCGAGCTTCCTTCCCGGCACTATCTTCTCGCCTACAGGCTGGACTGAGAGGAACTTGTACTTGATTATACCTATGGCTATGAATACGCTCATGATGAGTGATAGTATGTTGTTGTGAGGCGGGAGGGATATGCCCATCGCGGGCAGTATGACTCCTGTGGGTATCCCTACCATTATGGGGAATGCGCTTCCTATCACCAGGTACATCAGCTGTTTCTTCTTTTCCTTGCTGCGGGTCATGAAGTACTTGAACACGAAGAGCACGAATGCGTATATGAATGGTATTATCTGGAACCAGAGGAAGAAGTAGTTGTATACCGGTCCGAAGCTGTAGTCCCAGAGCTCTATGCCGAAGCCGTAGGAGAGCGCTCCGGGAGGTATGAGGTCTGCTATGACCGTGTTTGTCGTCCATAGCGCTGCGAGCATGAGTACCATGGGCGTGTAAAGCGTTATCCTTCCGGGGACTGTGGTGAAGTAGTTCTTCTTCTTGAGGTATGCCCACACGAAGCTGAGCAGGAAGAAGATAGATATGATGTATCCTGTGTATGATACTCTTGCCCATAGGAATGCGGCGTTTTCTCCTGGCTGCATCCACATTATGAACTTGCCCAGGTCCCATACCGCCTGTCCGAAGAAGACTATGGCGAAGTTCCTGTTGACGTTGGAGGAGGGGTTCCTGAGGTAGATCCATAATGCCAGGCCGAACTTGACGAGAAATGCGAGGAGGGATGCGAACTTTATGGCGTTCGTCCAAGCTACGCTTCCGTGATATCCGCTTGCCAGCCCGAGGAGTAGCAGGGTAACTGCGGCTCCTGCAAGCCATGGCGCTTTTTTCATAGCCTGAACCTCCGCCTGTCGGTGAGCATTATGAGCTTGTTGCCGGGCTCTATCTTGAGTTGGTCACTGGGTATCTTTTCCAGGCCTTCTGGTGTGTCCACCCCGATTATCTTGGCTGTGCTGCCGAGGACCTTTCGGGCTTCCTTGACTGTCTTGTTCGCGAGCGGTGATGTTTCGAGAACGTCGTATTCGATCAGTTTGACTCCTTTGGTCCCTGACGCTGCGGTGATAAGCCATTCCACCGCTGATGGCTCTTCTGACACCATGGACACTAGCCTGCCTCCTATGGACGGGGGTGACACGACCTGGTCTGCTCCTGCGCTTTCGGCTATCTTTACGTGTTCGTGGTTGTTTATCTTGGCGACGATGTTTATCCATGGGTTGATGTCCCTTATGACGTGTATCGCGAGCAGGACTTCTGAGTCCTTGTCCATGGCAAGGACTATGTTCTTGGCGTTTGCGACGTTGGCCCTTCTGAGTATGTCAGGGTTTGAGGGGTCTCCTGTCATGAAGTGCAGGTCTCTTGACTTCGCGAGTTCGGGCCTGTTGTCCTTGTCGATGACGACTATCTCGACGCCGGGGCCTTTTATCTCTTCGTATGCTGCCTGTGTTATGGGGTTCCATCCGCAGAGTATGCAGTCTATCTTCTTCCTTGTCCTGGTAACTCCGAACATGCTGCCGAGGTTGACCGCGACTATCCTGCTGGTTATCTGTGAGATGAGAAGTGATACTGTGACTATGCCTATGATCATGATGAGCAGGGCGAGCATCTTGCCGTAGAGCGTGAGAGGGACTATGTCTCCATACCCCACCGTAGTTATAGTTGTGACGAGCCAGTACAGCGCTGCGAAGTATGGGTTGATGCCTTCTGCCGTGAACCGCTGCATCATGTCCGGTCTCTGCATGAGTTCGACCTGCGCGAAGAGGACTATAGCGATGAGGAATACCAGCAGCAGTGACGTGACTATCACCATCCGCGGTGTGAAGAGCTTCCTGAACCTGTACCACCCTTCGAAGAACCACGATGTCTTCTTCCTTATCCCAAGCAGTTTTCTTATGGACTCGTCCATCAAAATGCCTCCACACGCCTGCCAAGACCTGGCCGTCGTTGCCAGTATTGCGCAGCGCCCTGAGACTGATTTTCACATCGACAAGGGGGAAGCCCCCTACGGGGAACGGCGATATTGCCCCATCCACCCCTTGCGCGAGCCCGGCAACGACGAGAGCTTGTGAGCAGTTGCGAACGAAGTGAGCGAATTAGTTGCTCACAAGCGAAGTAGGCCAGGTCTTGGCAAAGAGTTTGGAAATAGAAAAGACCGCAAACAAAAAACCTTGAGATGGAAAAACACCTGCACATACCTGTAACTCTACTCAGAACTATCTCCACCTCTTTTCCCATATCGGTTTTCCAGCGAGGTGTTGTTTTTAAAGGTTTTGATTAGCAGGGCATATAGGAGATAGAAAGAGGCTCCAGACCCTGAAATCCCCTGAATCTCCTTCAAAACCGAAAATATTAAAAATATTGAGCTCATATTCTGTTGAAAAAACCGTTTTTGGGGGTTTTTTGATATTCCAAGATTAAATCGGAGGGAATGAAATGGCTACACAAAAATTGCTGCCTCTGGCTGCTATGGAGAAGATTCTAAAGAACTGCGGTGCAGAGCGGGCTTCAGACAAGGCCAAGGCTGCTTTGAAGGACATTGTCGAGGAGATTGCAGCTGAGATCGCTGAGCGGGCTGTCAAGCTTGCCGTGCATTCTGGCAGGGTGACTGTCAAGGCGAGTGATGTTAAGCTGGCTTCCAAGTACTGATATTTCCTGATCTGGAGGTGTCCATCATGTTTGGTGACGGTTGGGACGATGATGGCTATGGCAGTTATGATGATCCTGAAGATGATGATAATGAGGAGGAGTGAGGCCATCTAATCTTTCTTGTTTATTTGATTTTATTGTCTGTTTCTTAACATTTATATACAACTTCAGAATCCCAGCGATTATGAGTTCGAGATATTACACTAAAAGGCTTCATAAGAAGCGTCCCAAGCAGGGATATAAGGCTCCTGAGAGGCCGAAGGCGTTCAGGTCAGAGGCATCTGCAAAGGAATGGGCCAAGAAGCATGGTCTTGAGAAGTTCATGGTGGAGCCTATCGCTGACGGCAGGAAGTTCAAGATCAGGACTGTTTTCTGAGTTGGTATTTCATGTTTGCTGAGTATCTGGCCGAGACTGTTTGCAGGATTCTGGGCTATGACCTTCCTCCCGAGCCTGAGAGGGAACCGGTGGAGGTCAGGAAAGATGATGGTTGCGATTCGGGCATGCCTTGTGTACTTCTGGAAGGTTTAGGTCTTAGAAGGATTGGCCGTGCGTTCAGGGAGTGGCTTGAAAGACCGCTTGATCCTCTGAACCCTATGCAGGTTGGGATGCTTGTGGATCTTGAGGACAGGATTGAAGGTCTTCAGATGACGCCTGACTCAAAGAGCATGGAGGAATATGGTATCCCTGCCATCATGTATGCTTCTTTTTATCACGTGTATTTCGGCACTGCTTATGGGTCTAAGTTCGATGCGTTCCGGCATACGAGGGATGATCCCGGGCTTGGAAGCCTGATCAGGATGATTGAGGAAGCATATCTTCCTGCGGAAGTGCTTGAGAGGCAGAGGAAGGAAAAGAGCCCTGGATGACAGGAGAAAAAAAGAGAAAAAGAAAAATAAAGAAAGTAAAGCTTTGAAAAAATATCTATCTTCTTTTTCCGTTCCACACCATCGCTGTGCCTATGACAAGAGGGACGAGGAACACCTATCAAAAAACTATTTAAACATATTGTTTATTTTTAAATATCTGGTGCTGAAGTGAGGGCGGTCATTTCGTCCTCGCTGCAAGGTGAATGTTATGGACTTTTTCGCGCATGGCTTTTGGGGTTTCCTGATATTCCATAGGTTCAGGGCGCGCTGGCTTGCAGTGTTCTTCGCGCTACTGCCTGATCTGGCATCATGGTTCATATTCTTCTGGTACAACCTGTTCACAAATGCCGTGGACTGGAGCTCGGGCCAGCCCGACCTTTCAGGCGTGCCCGGCTGGACCTGGGTTTCTTACGACATCAGCCACAGCCTGGTCGTGTGGATCGCCCTGTTCTTTATACTTTGGCTGGTATTCAGGCGTCCTGTTTGGGTGTGCACTGCGGGTATGATCTCTATAGTTGTGGACGCGTTCACGCACAGCAGGGAGTTCCTTCCCACTCCTTTCCTATGGCCATTGTCTGGCTGGACATTCCCGGGCTTCAGCTGGGGCGTTTGGTGGTTCATGCTCCTCAACTACTGCCTTCTCGCCCTGGGGTATTCTTACATTTTCCTTTACAGGCCGTGGAAGGAGCAGAGGCTTCTCCCGTCACAGAGGGAAGGCGGGCAGGTAAAACTGCCAGGGGAGGGAGCAAGGAAAAGAGTTAAAAAGAAGCGCAGATAATCACCTGACTACACACGGCAGTGATCCAGCGGTAAGATACTGCCCTCCCAAGGCAGTCACCCGGGTTCGAAACCATGCCTGTTGGTTCAGCATGGCGCTACTCCCGGCTGCCGTATTGAGCATAGCGAAAGAAGACAGACGGGGCCAGCGCTGAGTGAGTACACACAAACGAAGGGGAAGCGCGTCCCGGCTGCCGTACTTTTTTTACATGAAAATGTTGCCTGCTCTTCTGATTATAGTGCTGAAACCATTTAATATCATGTCGAGCAGGGATTCTTCCTCCTGACCTGCAGGTCTTGATCTGATTATCCTATCATCCTTGCCTGTCAATCTGTCCCAGAAGGATGGTCCTCCTCTTGGTATATGTACCCTTTCAACTGTCTTTGTGCCGCTGGCCGCACGCACTTTCGGATCGCTCTCTTGCTGTTCCTGGACTTCTGGTGTCTCGATGACCTGCGCGGCACTTCTCTCTTCACCTCCAACTGAAGGTGCCTCTCTCGCTCTGCCGCGTATCACCGAGCCAGGAGGGAGTATCTCCGGCCTTTCGACTTGGGCGTGCGTGGCCTGCGGTGTCACAACAGTGTATGTGGGAGTGTGATGACGACTGCCTCCTCCCCCTCCACCTCCGGAGCTGCTTGAGCTTCCGGAGCGTGAAGTTACAGAAATGTCCGGAATGGGTTGTGAGCTGTTTATCATCGTGCTCGACCCTGTCGATGTTTTATTTTCCTCGGATTCATTCATAGTTTCTTCAGTCGGAATGCTTGAATTTATGGTTATTGTCTTCTGGTCGACCCAGTATTGGCAGGTGCTCGCGTCTTCTCCTTCACAACCTGTGTATGTTGTCAGAGTAGCATTGATTACTGTCTCACCAGGATTGATCTGCATCATCCAGGTTCCGGATTTTGTCTCTAGGCCATATATCGGGAAACGTCTTGAATCTGTGTAAGTCCGGGTGTCTGTGACAGTCTCGATTTCAAGGACAGTATACCCAGCCACGACATTTGAGTTCCTGTATGTATATGTGCTTATCGTCAAGGGTGAACCTTGACTATATACAAGATTAAAGTCTTCTATCCAGGTATAAGGATATACCAGCACTGTGAAGAGTTCTATGTTCCTCTGAGAGCATTCTACGAGCTCGCCATTTGCATAGCATACGTCAATACCTTCTGCGCCCTTGTGCGCATCCCTTACTATTGAGCTGATCAATACGCCCGCGGTGCTGTTGTAAGTCTCGGTGAAACTTATTGGTGGGGATTCTGGTCCGACAACAACCTCTATAAGCCAATCAGCAGCACCACATACGAACATCCCTATGTCCAGCTGTTTTTCTGCAGCATACACTATACCATGAGCGACACTTCCATTGTACTTGTCCATTCCTTGTCTTATGTTGAGTCCCATGACCAGAAGGCTCAGCGCTCCGGCGAACTTACCTAAAGAATCTGAATACGTGCTTACTGCTCTGTTCAATGTTGAACCTGTTTTACCTGTGTATATTTCCTCTGGATACATGGAGATGACAATTTTGGGATCAGGCATGACCCTGCCGTCAACCACAGGGATTGTGTCAGTCACATAGATAAGATCCTTTGCTGAAAGAATCGAGTTAAGTTCATCTAAACTATCGATGGTAAAATCAAAGACGGCAAACGTATCATCTACATCATTTAGCATTGCCAGGGCTTCCTCTTGCGTAACGCCATTATCTTCAGCAACCTGCAGGATCTCATCCTCTGTAGGTTCTGAATCCTTCATCTGCTCTACCAGTTTTGAGATGTACATTTCAGCGTCTTCTTCGCTCATGTTTTGAAAGAAGAAATCATTAACCCTGTTTTGCTCGGAGAGTTCTTCTGCAATATCCAGAAAAACACCTCTTGAAAGTACTATGAAATCTCCCTCTAGTACCTCTGTGGTTTCTATTAGCTCACACTTTCCTGAAATGCATTCCTCTCCTGACCCGCATTCATTCCCGCAGCTTCCGCAGTTGCTCTCGTCGGCCATGATGTTCTTCTCGCATCCGTTGCTCCAGTCGCTGTCGCAGTTGGCGGTGCCTGGCGTGCAGGTCATCGTCGCGTCAGACCCGTCGCAGTCCTCGTCGATCCCGTTGTTGTAGTGTTCTTCTGCTCCGGGGTGTATGGTACTGTCGGTGTCGTCGCAGTCGCCTGTGCACACTCCATAACTATCTAAGTCTTGGTCCGGGTCGTCCGGGGTCGACGGGTCGCAGTCGTTGTCTGTCCCGTCGCAGGGTGTCTCTTCCGCTCCGGGATTCACTGTGGTGTCAGTATCGTCGCAGTCGGTGGGGGTGCAGTCTGAGAAGTATCCGTCCCCGTCCGAGTCTGTGCATGGCGTAGCTATCGTAAATCCTGCTGAGGCTAGGCATCCAGTGGTGCATTCTGACACTCTTGCTTCTGCGCGGAAAGCTCCTGTGGCGTCGCCAGGTATCGTGTACGTCCATGTCGGGTTGTCGTGGAGCCCGTAGGCTGGTGCTGTCCTGGTCTCGGAATGTGAGTCTAGCAGGGTGGTGTCCTGGTATATCTTGAAGTGTATGGTGTAGTCTCCGCTTCTTCCGTTGGTGTTGCCTACTGATGCGTAGAGCAGCGCGTCCTCTTCGGGGTCGAACTCGGACTTCTCGTCGTATGCTGTGTCGCGGAGCGTGAAGTCTGTGACCGTGACTTTTGGCGAGGTGCTCACGCAGCTTCCGAACTCGCATGTGTCCGTGCACGTCTCGACGATGGTTTCGGTGCAGTCTGTGTGTACCTGTACCACCTTCGTGTACGTCGCGTCGCATTTAAGTCTCTCTTCGCATGTCGGGACAGGAGTGTAGCCGTATGTTGTGAATCTGAAGTCGTGCGTGCTCACGCCTTCCCCGTGCGTCTCAGAATCTCCAGGGTAAGTATCCGATGTCGACCGGTCCCATTTGAGGAGGCCCGGGCTGAGCAGGTACCCTCTGTAAAGCACGACGATGTGGTAGCTTTCGGATGTGTCCAGGTCTTCTGTCTGTGTGAGGGGGTATGTGTCCATGCCGCTGCTTGACATGCCGCACAGCCTCACGTCATGGTTCTGCGCTACTGTGCTCCCGCTTGTGTCGCGGATCTCTATGTATGCTTTCTCATTGTCGTAATATGTCCCGACGCAGGGATCGGTGAGCGTATAGTCCACGTTGAGTGGAAGCTTGACTTTTGTGATCTTCTCGTATGTAGGGAAGAATTCCTGTTTTGCCCATTTGTGCCCGTCGTAGTAGAATGTGTAAGGGTCGCCGCCGGAAGTCTGGGTCTGGTCTGGTGCATCATATGCTGACGAAAAGAAGCAGTTGATGGATAATGAGATGATTATGGCTAAAGCTAAGCGAGAAAGTTTCATGGTTTTCCCTCCTCAGATGGTTTTTGGGTATCAGGCCTTCGGCTAGTGCTATATCTTTTTCCTTATCGTCTCTCGTCACACCCTTTTCGGCACTGTGGCTGCTATGGTCAGAGATTATTATGCGTGCATGACTAATAAATCTTATTCGGTTTTTGTGGAGCATTTATTCAACATAAACCCAAATATTTATAAATAATAGAATATATATTCCAAAATAATGTCAGATTTAGATGACAAGGATATGATGATCCTGCGGACGTTGAACAGGAACAGCAGGCTTTCTACTTATCAGATATCGAAGATGACCGGCATCCCTACGACGACAGTGCACAACAGGATCAAGAGGCTTGAGGATGAGAAGGTCATCAAGGGATACACCGTCGATGTCGATTACGGAAAGCTCAACAGGGAGGTCGTGGTCTATCTCCTTACGACATATGACATGAACAAGATGGAAAAGGCAGGGATGAGCCTGAATGATCTTACAAAAACCTTGAGGAAGATCCAGGGTATAGAGACCATATCTTACGTGACAGGCAGGTTCGACGTCATCCTGAAGGTCAGGCTGAGGAACATCAACCAGCTGAGCAAGGTCGTGCTGGATAAGCTGCGGAAAGTGCAGGGGGTCATACGTACCGAGTCTGTCTATGCGCTCCACCATGAGATGGTCAGGAGGTTCTGATAATGGTTTTTAAACTGATTTTTATAGGTCTGGAACCCAACTAAAAATTTATAAATGAGTTCTTCCATTACCATTGTAAAATGGGGATAAAAGACTGGTTCAGGGAGAGGTTCGGCGGTGAGGAAGAGCCTGAGATCCCTACGAGGGCGTGCGACCGCTGCGGTTTCGACTTTCCCGAGACTTCTATGATAATAACAGGCGATTCCCTTTTCTGCGGTGAGTGCCTTGACAAGCATAAGAGGGAGCTGGCTGAGGCTGAGTTCAGGAAGAAGCAGCAGGAGATCGTCCAGCGCGTCAAGTATTACTGCTATGACTGCAAGTTCCATTTCTCCAGGAAGAAGGATTTCCAGATCCGCCTCTGCCCGAACTGCGGCAGTGAGAACTTTGTCCAGCAAGATAAGCTGGTTTGAGTAATTATTTTAAACAGATAGCTATTTCTGAGCATCATGAAGCTGGAAAAGTTCAACTATGACCTTCCGAAGGAGCTCATCGCGCAGGAACCCCTCGCCCGGCGGGACGAGTCCCGCCTCATGGTCGTCAAGGGCAAGGATGTCGAGCACAAGCGCTTCCATGACATCATGGACTATCTGGAGAAGGATGATGTCCTTGTGCTCAATGACACGAAAGTCGAGCCTGTAAAGCTGAAAGGAAAGAAGTCAACAGGCGCGAAGGCGGAGTTCATAATCTCAAAGCACGTCGAAGGCAACAGGTACATGTGCCAGATCACTTCCAACAAGGTGCGCAAGGACAACACGTTCGAGTTCGACAGGGACCTGACAGCGAAAGTCGTGGGTGAAAGTGACGGTTTCGGGTTCGAGGTTGAGTTCAACAAGGATCCCGCGCCTCTGCTGGACGAGATTGGCGAGATGCCCACGCCCCCTTACATCAAGAAGAAAGCAGAGAAGCACCAGTACCAGACAGTCTATGCCAGGCACCCTGGCAGCATCGCCGCGCCTACTGCCGGCTTCCACTTCACTCCGGAACTTCTGCGCGACCTTGAGCAGAAGGGTGTGAAGATCGTCTACATTACGCTCCATGTATCTTACGGGACCTTCCTGCCTGTCAAAGAGGCGGACATCAGGAAGCATGATATGCATGAGGAGTGGTTTTCCATATCAAAAGAGACAGCCGACATGATCAACAACCGCAAGAGGCGTCTTATCATCGTCGGCACCACCGCACTCCGCGCTCTCGAGTCTGCCACTGATGATATGGGAATGCTCCAGCCCAAGAAAGGGACGACTGACATCTTCATCTATCCGGGCTACAGATTTCGCATGAAGCCTGACATGATGATAACAAACTTCCATCTTCCGAAGTCCACGCTTATAATGCTCGTCGCTGCACTCGCAGGGCTGGAGAACATCATGCACGCGTACAAAGAAGCGGTGAAAGAAAGGTATCGGTTCTATTCTTTCGGCGATGCGATGCTAATCATTGCCTGATCTTACAGAATAAAAACACCCGCAGTAGTCCTGCCTGTAGAGTTCCATCTCTTTGCTCATCTCGACACTCTTACTGAAGCCGTCTTTCTTCTTGAAGTCGCTGTGCACCCATTCGATGCCGTGCTTCTCCGCGAGCATCCTGCCGAGATTGTTTATCCTTTCGGCATCCTTGTGCGGGGATATCGTCAGTGTTGTCGTGAATGCGTCGAATCCGTTTATCTTTGCGTAGCGCGCGGTCTCCGCGAGCCTTATGTCAAAACACAGGGAGCACCTTCTGCCGCCTTCAGGCTCTTCCTCGAATCCTTTGACTTCCTCCAGCCACTGCTCTGGTGAGTATGCCCCTTCGACCAGTTCTACGCCCAGCTGTTCGCTGACTTTCCTTGCCTCTTCATATCGCTTATAGTACTCTCCGCTCGGGTGGACGTTAGGGTTGTAGAAGAACATCACTACCTCATGATCTTCCATGAGTTCTTTCACGCAGTGCGTGCTGCATGGTGCGCAGCAGGTGTGGAGCAGCAGTCTTCTCTTCATGCTCTGCAGGAAGTCCTGTGATTATATATAGTTTAGCCACAAGATTTAAAAACCGCCCTCTCTTCCGTGATGCTGTAAGAGAGGTGCTATTCATGGCAGCTAAGAAGAAAAAGACGATCAAGCTTCTTGTCCTTGACGCGTTGAAGCCTCACAAGCCGAACATCGTGGAGCTTGGCACTGCGTTGGCTGAGGCGAACGGTATCGAGAATGTGGACATCTCTGTCTATGCTGTGGATGAGAAGACCGAGTCTGTGAAGATAGTGCTTGAAGGTGACAGTCTGGATTTCGAGACTATCAGGAAGAATATCGAGGATTTCGGCGCTGTGATCCATTCTGTTGACAAGGTCGCTGTGGGGAAGGGTATATGTTCTTACCAGCTGCATGATTTTCCTCATGGTTTCAGGCAGGTCTGAATATGGGTCTTGGCGTTGTAATAAGGACCTTTGCACGCAACAGTATCCTCAGGCGATATGCCATAATCAATTCTTTTGACGGCGCGCTTACTGTGCTGGGCATAATATTTGCAGAGTTCATCAGCGGCATCAGTGAGCCGGAGATAGTTTTTCTGCCCGGGCTGGGGGCTGCTATCGCGATGCTCGTCTCAGGGATCTGGGGTGCTTATTTTGCTGAGCGCGCTGAGATAAAGAAGGACATTAAGGCTTTGGAGTCCCACCTGCTGATCGATCTTGGTGAATCTGAGTTTGCGAGGAACAAGAGCAGGTTGGCGTTGGTGTCCGGATTGACTTTCGGTTTCAGCCCTTTCATCACTGCATTGGTCATCATCACGCCTTTCTTCCTGTCGTCTGCTGGTGTGCTTACTATCGATGCCGCTTATTATGTGTCTTTCGGTCTTGTGGGCGCTGTGCTTTTCTCCCTCGGTGTATTTTCAGGCAGTATTGCCCGGGAGAGCCTGTTGAGGCAGGGCTTTTTGATGCTCCTCGCAGGTATTGTCATAGGTGTTTTGTTTTTGCTTTTGGCGTGGGTCGGCGTGCTTGGATGAAAAGATTAATATCCTTGCAGCTGATCAGGTGTATTCATCAGGTATATGTTCATCAGGTGTAAGGAGGAGATAGGATGGATGTTTCAGGTAAGAAGGTGTTGATGGTCATAGCTCCTGAGAACTTCCGTGATGAGGAGTTCGCTGAGCCGAAGGAAATCTTCGAGGGTAGCAGCGCTGAAGTCACTGTGGCTTCCAAGGGCGTGAAAAAGGCGAAGGGCAAGCTTGGGGCGACCGCTGATGTCGATATTGATATAGGCGAGGCTGATGCTGATGATTATGATGCTGTAGTGTTCATCGGTGGACCCGGAAGCTCTGTTTATTTTGAGGATCCTGTAGCTCTGAACCTTGCTGAGAAGGCGTACAACGCGGGAAAGGTTACTGCTGCGATATGCATCGCCCCTTCGATCCTCGCTAATGCAGGAGTTCTTGACGGGAAGAAGGCCACATGCTTCAAGTCCGAGTCTGAGAACGTGGAGTCGAAGTCTGCAGGATATACTGGTGATCCTGTGACCATCGACGGTAAGATAGTTACTGCCAACGGCCCTGATGCCGCAAAGAGGTTCGGTGAGGAGATCGTGAAGCTGTTGGAAGACAAGGGAGCAGAGGAATGATGGACATGGAAGGTCTTGCTGATTTCCTTTTTGAGATGGGCCAGCTGCAGCGCGTAAGGCGCAGCGGTTTCTCGCTGATCGGCGTTCAGGAGCCCGGCAGTTCTGCTTCTCACAGCCATCGTGTCGCTTTGATCGGATACTTCCTGGCAAAGCTTGAGGGTGTTGACGCTGACAAGGTCACCGTGATGTGTGTCTTCCATGACATCCATGAGGCGCGGCTCAACGACCTGCACAAGGTAGGCCATCGTTACATCGACTTCCGCGAGGCAGAGGAGAAAGCATACCATGAACAGCTGGAGGCGGTCGGTGAGCTCGGCAGGGACCTCCTGCCGCTGGTCAGGGAGGCGCACGAGCGTAAGAGCCCTGAGGCAGAGGTGGCGAGGGACGCTGACCTGCTTGAGAATGCGCTTGAGGCAAAGGAGTACATCAAGATAGGATATAAGGATGCTCAAAACTGGATCGACAACATATGGAAGGTAATAAGGACCGAATCAGGAAAGAGGCTGCTCAAGGAGATTGAGAAGTCGGACCCAAATGACTGGTGGCGCAATCTCAAGAAGATTCAAAGGTAAGTTATAGAAGGTAAGTTCAGAAAGATAAAGGAAGTATAGAAAGATAAATAAACACTGTTGTTTTTTTGATGCATGATGGAAGCCGATGAGCTGAGAAAGAAGCTGCATCCTGGGGATGAGGAGCCTGACCTTAAGCAGAAGGTTAAGAAGCATTCTCTTGCCATACAGATTATAGTAACTGTGGTGATAATCGCTCTTATCTTCACTGCCTGCGCGATCATGCAGGCGCCGACAAAAGAGGAGGTCGCTGCCGTCCCGCAGGCTTGCTTCAAGCATGACGTGTGCCTGGACCTGATCGTGGTCACGACTTCTGAGGAGCTTGAGATCGGTTTGAGCAATTATTCCTCTCTTCCTGAGGGCAGGGGCATGCTTTTCATTTTTGAGGAGGAGGGCCTTCAGCGTATGTGGATGAAGGACATGGACTTCCCTATCGATATGTTCTGGCTGGACAGGAAGGGCAAGATACTCCATATCGAGAAGAAGGCTCTGCCTTGCGAGCCGCCGATGTGTGAGATCTTTGAGCCTATGGTGCGGGCCAAGTATGTTCTTGAGACCAACGAGGGCTTTGCACACGAGACCAACCTGTTTGATGGGGACAAGGTTGAGCTCAGGTTCATAGAGAAGTACAAAAAATGACAAGGAAGGTCGATATCGACGCTATCGTCAGGATTCTAAAGAGGGAGATAAAGAAGTATGACCTCCCCATCGTCAGTGAGATCGCACTCAGGGACGACCCTTACACTGTGCTTTTTTCCTGTCTTCTCAGCCTGCGGACAAAGGATGAGACTACCGCAGGGGCTTCGGAGCGCCTGTTCGGTGCGGCCCCTGATGTGCAGAAGCTTGCAGCCATGCCTGTGAAGCGTATCGAGAAGCTGATATATCCTGTGGGTTTCTACAAGACCAAGGCGAAAAGGATCAAGGACATCGCGAAGACGATCGTCAGGGATTACGGTGGCGATGTGCCTGATGACCTTGATGAGCTGCTCAAGCTTAAGGGTGTGGGCCGCAAGACAGCGAATATCGTCGTGACGATCGCTTTCGGGAAGCCTGGCGTGGCCGTTGATACACATGTCCACCGCATCAGCAACCGTCTTGGATACGTGAGGACAAAGACTCCTGAGCAGACCGAGATGGCATTGAGGAAAAAGCTTCCGAAGAAGTATTGGCTTGTTTACAACGACCTTCTTGTTACCTGGGGTCAGAACATATGCAGGCCGATATCACCGCTCTGCAGCAGGTGTGCCATCCGGAAGTACTGCAACAGGGTTGGGGTCAGGATCAGCAGATGACGCAGGTCAAGAGGCTGAGAGAGACAGCAAGAGGCAAAGCTGGAACTGTCGTCCCGGATCACAAAGAGCTCAAGATAGGCACGCTGAAGAATGTGCTTTCATTGGCTGGAGTAGATGAAGAGAAGTTCTCAAAGCTCGAGTAGAAAAGAGAATAAAGAAAAAAAAGAAAAAAAATTCTAAATCATTTATTGGTTCGTCATTTATTCGTTCTCAGCCAAAGCATAGATCGCTTTCAGCGCGACTATCAGTGATGCGGGTATTATGAAAAGCATCATTGCGCTGAACACGCTCTGGAGCATCGGTCCGATGTACTGTATGCTGCTGAGCACCTGTCCGCCCATGCTTGCCATTACCACGAGGACCAGTCCTGAGAATAGGAAGCTGTTGGTCTCTTTTCCGGTCACGTTCAGGAATCCTACGATAAGTCCCAGTATTATCAGGACTGTTGTCATCACTGTTCCCAACGGCCAGAATCCGGCGATGATGGCGATTATCAGGCCGACGATGAAGGCCCAGCTGCCAGCTTTCTGTATTGTGTTAGCTATGTGTTTTTTTGCCATTTGTCCACCCCTTTTGGTTTTTGTGGAACCAAAATAGTTTATAAGCAGGATGGGAATATCAATTATAAAGTTTTCGGTTGTCCCATCCTGAATCCAGAATAAAATCTATACCACTCAAGAGTGCTAAAAGTAGTTTTAAATAGTGCCCTTCTGCCCGAAGTTCTGGACATGGGAAGCGCTATCTTCAAGAGACCGCCGCTGAAGAGGATGAGGAAAGACGGCCTGTTCGGCGTGGACATGCATTTTCACACAAGATACTCCCTGGACGCTGTCTCCAGGATACCCTCTGCTGTGAAGAAGGCGCAGAGGAAGGGCTTCGGCTTCGCGATCACGGATCATAACACGATCGATGGCGTGATGGCATCTTACCGTCACAGGAAGTCTGCATTGATAATCCCCGGGATAGAGATCACCTGCAGGAACGGGAACCACATGATATTTTATTTCTACACCCATAAGGAGATAGAGGAGTTCTTCAACAAAATGCTGAAGCCGAAGATGAAGAAGAATCCTTTCTTCATAGACCTGTCCGCATCAGACCTTGTAGATATCAGCAGGGACTTCAACTGCCTGCTCTGCGCTCCGCATCCTTTTGCGCCAGGGGCGGTAGGCATACAGCATACCATCCCTTCAAAGAAGGTCGAGGACAATCTCGACATGATCGAGGTCATAAACGGCTTCAATTTCCGGCGCGCGAACATGAAAGCGTTATATTGGGCTTCAAGGAAGGGCAAGGGTTTTTCCGGCGGTTCTGATGGCCACTCCACGCTTGAGCTGGGCAAGGTCCTGACATTCACGCATAGCGAGGACCTGGAAAATATATTCCATGAGATCATCAGGCGAAAGTCTATAGTGATCGGCAAGGAGGACAACGTATTCCTGAAAGCGGTCATGGGCGTGCGCAAGGAGTCTGCTTACGTAAACCGTTCCAAGAAGCAGAAGATGGCGAAGCAGCTGTTGAAGTCGCAGTTCGGCACCGAGTACCGTTACATCAGGGAGAAGTTCAGGAAGAGGCATTCTTACCGCATGCTCAGCGAGCATCACAAGGCGCTTATAGAGGAAGAGAAAGAAAAGCAGAAGAAGGCCTTGCGGGACTGACGACCAGTCATCGACTTCAGGTTATCAGCTTCTTCGGATTATCCGTTCTATGAATATCGTGTAGTCTATCATCGCCGCTACAGACAATGCCGCTACAGCAAGTACCACGTATTGGAAAAGTGCCAGGTCAAGTGCCAGCCACAGTATCGCCACGAACTGCCCTGCAGTGGTCAGCTTTCCGGGCCACCTGGCCTTTATGTGCATGACCAGCTTTTTCCTTTTTGGATGGAATGCGAAGATCGCAAAGAGCAGCACCATATATATCTCGCGGAGCAGTAGCAGCACCAGGTGGGTTATGCTGAATCCTGAGACAAGGACCAGGAAGACCAGCAGCGCCACGAAAAATGTCTTGTCGCAGAAAGGGTCCAGTATCGCGCCGAGCCTGGTCGGCCCTCTGAGCCTTGCCACATACCCGTCAAGCAGGTCTGTGATCATTGCTGTTCCGAGGAGGATGAGGAAGATGATCGTTTCCTCATGGAAGATCATCATTATTATGACTATAGGTATCCTTGACAATGAGAGCAGGTTCGCCGGGTCTAGCAGCTGCCTCGGGTTGAAATTTTTTGATTTCTGCATCATCTTAGCCCCTCATATGTCTTCTTCATGAGAATCGCGTCTTCTTCTATGTTTGGGCTTTCTGATATCACTACGCCTTTTATCCTGTATTCCTTGAACGCTTTCATCAGCTCCTTGTATCTGAAGTCGCTCTCCTCAAGGACCAGGTGGTTCCTCTCGCCTTTTGGTCCGTAGTTTATGCCGCTCATGTGTATATGCATGCTGTCCAGCGCTGTCCTGCCGATACCTTTCTCTAATTCGTCAAGTACCTGGCTGAACTCACTGTGGCTGTTCATCTTTCCTTCCCTCGCGTGCAGGTGTGCGAAATCCACGCATGGCAACACCTGCTCCACGTCCTGCGACAGTCTTATCGTCTCTGCCAGACTGCCGAGCTGTGTCGCTTTTCCTGTGGTCTCAGGCCTTATCCATAGCTTGATGCCTTCGTCCTGCAGCTTCTTGACTATCTTCTTCATCTCGTCCCTGACTTTGTCATACACTCTTGAAGGATCCTGTTTCATGAAGTAAGCGGCGTGGAACGTGATGGAATAAGCGCCGGCTTCATTCGCGATCCGCGCGGTATCGAGCACCCTTTTGATGCTGTCCTTCTTCTTCTGCGCGTCAAGGGAGTTGAGGTTTATGTAGTACGGACCGTGCGCTGTGAGCACGATGTCGTTCTTCTTTGCAGCCCTGCCTACCTGCTGTGCCAGCTCAGGCTTCATCCTTACTCCGCGGACGAACTCGAGCTCCATGCAGTCCAGGCCGAGCTCCCTGACTGCCTGTACTCCGCGCAGGCTGCCGCGGTCTTTCGACCGTATCGGCGTCCCTGCAGTCCCGAAGAGAAGTTTTGGTATCTTCATGGTGTCTTCATAATGCATCCATCATATCTTGATCAGTAGTCTATGCCTTTCCTTGCCTTGACTTTCTTCCTTTTTCTGTCCCCGACTTCTGTGACGAAGTCCGCCGCTTCTCTGAGCTCTTTTGGTGCGTCCCTTCCTGTGAGGTAAACATCCACTCCGCGGGGCAGCCTCCTGAGCATCCTGATAACTTCATCTGTGTCTATGAGCCCGAGCGCTGCTGCGAGGTTTATCTCGTCGAGTATCAGCAAGTCCGGAGGGTTTTTTTCTATGAGTTCGGCTTCTGAGAATCCCAGTGCCTGGTTTGCCAGGACCTCATCCTTGACAGAGGGTTTCTTTAGGTTTACGAACCCTTTCCTTCCGAACTGGTACACGACAAAGTCCTTGAGCTTCTTCTGTATCTTCCACTCTCCTATGTCCTTGCGTCCTTTCATGAACTGGACCATCGCGACCCTGTGTCCGTGCCCGAGCGATCTCATCGCGACCCCTAGCGCTGCTGTGGTCTTCCCTCCTCCGTCTCCTGTGAGGACGTGTATGTACCCTTTTGGTTTGGATTTGGATTTAGGTTTAGATCTGTGTATTTTTTTTGTTGTTTTCTTTTTCTTTACCATCTTTATTTACCTCAACAGCGCCGCCGATGCCAGCCTGCGACCCTTTTTGGGCATTTAGAGGCAGAACAACACGCAGCGTGGCACTGTGTTTTCTTGACATCATATTCAGAACGGGCATTCCGAGCCCGGGCATCCTCCTGCGTATTCTGACCCTGCACCCATATATCTCTGTTTCGGTCTGCCGCCTCCGTAGGTCA
>CAYOQS010000011.1:0-25716 GCA_964406185.1 uncultured Methanosarcinales archaeon | reverse complement strand
TATTCTGACCCTGCACCCATATATCTCTGTTTCGGTCTGCCGCCTCCGTAGGTCAGTACCTGGTCTTCCTTGCTTCCGTACCTGTAGACGGTTATGCCTTTGCATTTGAGCCTGTACGCCATCCTGAACGCTTTAGCGACGTCTTTGATCGTGGCGTTTTCCGGGAAGTTTATCGTCTTTGACACTGCGCTGTCTGTGTGCTTCTGGAAAGCTGCCTGGAGCTTTATGTGCCATTCGGGCTTTATGTCTGATGCCGTGAGGAACACGTCCCTTACCTTCTTCGGCACCTTGCGTATGTGCTGGACCGAGCCTTTCTTTGCTATCTCTCTCATCAGCTCTTTCGAGTGGAAGCCTTTTTCCCTGGCTGTCTTTTCGAAATCTTCGTTGGTCTCGAGGAGGTGTGTGCCGCCCATCACGTTCCTGACAAAGCTTATGCCGAACAGGGGCTCTATGCCGCTTGAGCATCCTGCGATTATGCTTATGGTGCCTGTGGGCGCGACCGTGGTGACTGACGCGTTCCTCATCCTCCTGTACTTGCCGTTGAGTGTGCTCTTGCTGAAGTTAGGGAAGCTGCCTCTCTCACCTGCGAGCTTTTCGCTCTCCTTGCGCGCGCTCTGGTGTATGGCTTTCATCAGCTTCTCCGCGGTCTTTGCTGCCTTGTCCGAGTCGTATGGAATCCTGAGCTTGACCAGCATGTCTGCGAAGCCCATCACGCCGAGACCTATCTTCCTGTTCGCTTTCGTGACCTCTTCTATCTCTTCGAGCGGGAACCTGCTGGCTTCGAGCACGTTGTCGAGGAATCTCGTGGCCAGCTTTGCTGTCCTGTCCAGCTTCCTCCAGTCCATCTTCCCGTCCTTCACGTGCTTTGCGAGGTTGATGCTGCCGAGGTTGCATGACTCGTAGGGCAGCAATGGCTGTTCGGCACACGGGTTTGTGCTTTCTATCCTGCCCGCTTCTGGCGTCGGGTTGTGCCTGTTCATCTCGTCGATGAATATCATGCCGGGATCCCCTCCGTGCCATGCCATCGTGACCATCAGGTCAAGCACGTCTTTCGCGTTGAGCTTCCCGACCGTCTCTCCTGTGCGCGGGTTGATGGTGTCGTATTGCTCTCCTTTCTCTGCCGCTTTCATGAACCTGTCCGTGACCGCGACCGATATGTTGAAGTTCTTCATGCTCTGCAGGTCTTTCTTCATGGTTATGAACTTCATTATGTCCGGGTGGTCCACGCGGAGCACTCCCATGTTCGCCCCTCTTCTCCTTCCGCCCTGCTTGACCACGTCGGTGGCGCAGTTGAATATCTTCATGAACGAGACCGGTCCTGACGCTCTTCCTTTTGTTGATAATACAATATCTCCTTCCGGCCTGAGATGTGAGAATGAGAATCCTGTTCCTCCTCCGCTCTGGTGTATCAGCGCCATTTGCTTAAGAGTCTCGAATATGCTTTCCATGGAGTCTTCGACCGGCAGGACAAAGCACGCGCTGAGCTGGCCCATGCCGGTGCCCGCGTTCATCAGGGTGGGTGAGTTCGGCAGGAATTCAAGCTCTGACATCATGCTGTAGAACTTCTCTTCAGTCTCTGCTGCATCTTTCTTCCCGTATCTCGCTTCTATTCTCGCTGTCTCGCGCGCGACCCTCCTGAACATCTGTTTTGGGCTCTCGATTATCCTGCCATCCTCATCCTTGAGCAGGTATCGCCTTTCCATCACGTTGACCGCGTTCACGCTGAGCTTGAGCTCGTCTGCCTCTACCCCTATGAAATCTTTCATGTCGCGTATCGCCTTGTGCTCTCGCCTGTAGTCTATGTATGCTTTGGCTGTCCGCTCGTATCCTTCCCTTATCAGGGTCTGTTCGACTATGTCCTGGACATCCTCAACCCCGGGCATCTTGTTGTGGAACTTCCTTTCTACCTCTTTGAGAACTTTCTTCGTCAGCTTCTTGAGTATATGTGTGTCATCCACGTTCATGGCAGAGAATGCCTTATGCATAGCTGCAGAAATCTTCTCAGGCTCAAACTTGACTAGCCTGCCGTCCCTCTTATGTATCCTGGATGGCATAATACCTCTTTTTCTGATGGAGGTTTTTAAATCGCCAACATTTAAATACCTTTTGCTGTTTTTGCTCATGTCAGGTTTTATGGGGTGTTTTGAGATGGGTGGAAAAATGACTGAACTGTTATATCTTGAGGACGGCTATCAGAAGGAGTTTGACGCGAAGGTCGAGCGTGTGGACGGCTGCGGTGTCGTTCTTGACAGGACGTGTTTCTATCCTCTTGGTGGAGGCCAGCCGGGAGACACAGGTGTCATAGTGGCTGACGGAAAGGAGTATAAGGTGATCAACACGATCAGGAGAGGTTCTGAAGTTATGCACGAGGTGGATATTGAAGGTATCAGGGAAGGTGACAGCGTCACCTGTCTTATCGACTGGGCCAGGCGTTACATGTTCATGCGTGGGCATACCGCATGCCATCTGCTTAGCTGTGTCGTGCATGAGGAGACCGGCGCGCTGATCACCGGTAACCAGATATCCGAAGAGAAGTGCCGCATAGATTTCGATCTTGAGGATTTCGATAAGGACCGGATATTCTCGTTTGAAAAGTCCGTCAATAGACTCATCTCCGAGAGTATCGATGTCGAGACCAAGTTCCTGCCCAGGGAAGAGGCGTTCCAGATTCCAGGTGTGATGAAGTTGAAGGATGTGCTTCCTCCGTCTGTGGAGAAGATCCGTATCGTGGATATAGGTGATCATGACGTGCAGGCGTGCGGAGGCACGCATGTGAAGGAGACAGGAGAGATCAAGGGCATAGAGATCATCAAGGCTGAGAACAAAGGTAAGAACAACAGGCGCGTCTATTTCAAGCTGAGGGATTAGGAGGCTGAAGATGTGTCCCTTGCTTGAAGATCATGACTATCAAGAAAAATAAAAGATTTAAAAAAAAATAAAATATTTTATTTCTCCTCTTCCAATGCCTCGATCTCCGGCAATGGCCTTACTACTGTTATCGGTATGGCTCCTGCCTCGAACTCAAGCTTGGATATCTCAAGTGGGTTGTACTTGAGCTCCTCGAGCTGTTTCTTGGTAAGCTTCACGAGGTATGGTGCGCCCATGCTTATCTGCAATGCCCTGCTGCCGAGTATCCTTGCCTTCTCGTATTTCGTGAATTGCCTGGGCTGCTCTTCCTTCTTGGTCTTCTTCTTGGCCATGTTAATTTACCTCATACATTACCTGATACATTTGACTCACAGGTTCTTCCTCAGCTCCTGGCTTTTCTCCTTGGCCAGCTCTATCATCTTCATGATGTTCTCAGGGGTCACTGCATCGTCTCCTCCTTTCTGGAGCGAGCAGATGCTGTTGTTCTCGAGAACCCCTACGGTGAGCCTTGCGTCGTATACCTTCTCCTCGTCGGGTATCGGGTCGACCACGAGGTGGTCTCCATATTTGAAGACTGTTACCGAGACCGGTGTCTTGCTCAGCGGGAGCTTCTTGTCTGTCTTGGTCTTGTAGTCCACGGTCTCGCCGTCGAATGAGGGGAAAACCGCGTCTTTCATCGCTGACATCGCCGCAAGCGCTATCGCGTCGAAGAGGTTTCCCGCATCGTTGAGCGTGCACACGTCTATGACTACCATCCATGCCTTCTCGCCCGGTGTTATGCACAGGGCTTTGGTGTCGAGCGTCTTGCTCTCCCTTATGGCCCTGTCTGTTATCCTGGCGAGCTCTATCGCGAGTATGTCTGGCGGTCCTGTCTCGAAGTCAGGGCTTGAGAGCGGTGTGAGCTCTACGTTCACCATCATGCTTCCGTCTTCGGGCGTGTCGGGGTAGGTTTTCATCACTTCCATCTTGACGCCTGCTATCACTTCTGTCTCTCCTATCTTCACCTTTGCGGATCCTTCAGCGTTCTTGGTGACGCCTGTCTCGATGCTGACTTCCCGGTACTGTGTGGGTTTCCTTCCGTCTAGCCTCACACCTTTGGACAGGAGCGAGATTACCTGTTTCTTAAGTTCCTCGTTCATTGCTTCTCACCCCTCTGCTTGAACCTGTCTTTTAGTGCCTGTTTCTGCACCTCATATATCCGGTCGCAGGCATTCCTTACCTTCTCTATCGCTTCTTTTATCTCTTCTGAGGTTATCTCCCCGTCCATCTGCATGAGGGATACCTTCTTGCTGTTGTGCAGCATCGCGATAGGGATGTCAACCCCGTTCTCGTGCGAGTCTTCGTCGTAGTTTAGGTCTAGGAGCATCTTGTCCTCTACCTTTCCTGCTGATATCGCGCATACGAGGTCTTTCATCGGTATGCCTGCGTCCGCGAGCGCTATGCTCGCTGCACAGATGCCTGCGCATCTCGTCCCTGCGTCTGTCTGCGGAAGTTCTATGAACACGTCCACTACTGCGTTGGGGAATTCGTTTAGGTTGATCACCGGCAGCAGCGCTTTCTGTGTGACATGGGATATCTCCTTTGACCTTCTTGAAGGTCCCGGCCTTACCCTGTCTCCTGCGCTTGAGAACGGCATCATGCTGTAGTGCACTCTCAGCACGCCTTTCTCCGGGTTCTGCATGAACCTCGGGTACATCTCCCTCGGCCCGTAGGCCGCTGCGTACGCTTCTGTGTTTCCTATCTTGAACCAGCCCGAGCCCTGTGCCCTCTTTATGACGCCTGCTTTGGCCTGCATCGGCCTCGGCTCGTCCCAGTCCCTTCCGTCTGTTCTTTTATCGTAAGCCATGATTACCACCTTATTCTGGCGTGTATTCCTTGATCCCGTCTTTGTGCTGTTCAAGGTACGCTTTTATGTTGTCTGTGAGCCCGGGTATGTGGGCTTCCTTCTCTATCTTCTTTATCGTCTTGACGGCAAGGAGTTCCTTTGCCGGGTCCTCTCCCTGTATCCAGACTATGCCGTTCTGTCCGACGAGGACGCGGCAGTTCGTGCTCTGTTTTATCATGGATACCATCGACCCCTGCTTTCCTATTATGCGGGGGACCTTGTTAGGGCTGACCCTTATCGTCCTTCCGCCGTTTAGCTTCCTCAGTCCCGGACCTTTCATGGTGACGTCGACGAGGTTCTGGCTCGTGACGTTGACTATCTTGGTCATGAGGTAGTCGCCTATGGCAAAGTACTTGGACAGGTCTGCTCCGCGTGCTATGAATTCGCTTGTCGCGTCCTTCATGTTGAGCACTGCCGAATATGCGGAGTTCGTGTCTATCCTCCATCCTGAGAGGAGTATCTCTGTCACGTGTCCTATTATGGTGTCCCCTTTCTTCGGGTTGTAGGCTCCTGACAGCGGCACCAGTTTCAGTACCTTGCCGTCTACGTTTAGGAGTCCCAGCCTGGAAGCGAGTATATTCTCGCCCTCCCTGTACGTCCCGTAGCTCGGCAGGAATTCCATGCCTTCTGCGAGCGTCTCTCCCGGGACTACGATCTCTTTGTCTTTTGCTTTTATCGATCCCATTGTTTTTCACTTCCTTGTTGTTTCTTTCTGGATTGTCAATTTTTGTTCTTTGTTTTTCTATCTGGCTTCGCCCAGCAGTTTTATTGATGCTCCTCCGTGGGTGAGGCTGTTGAGCTTGTCCATGACCTCTTCCTGGAGCCCTGCTGGTATCTGCAGCCTGACTATCAGGCCGCCGTCGTTCGTCCATGTCTCTTTCTTGACGTCGCCTGTTCGCTTGAGCATGCCGTACGCCTGCGGTGCGTTCTGGGGAGGGATGTCTATCTCCAGCTCGACCTGCTCTATCTTGAGCGGCAGTATGGTCCTTAGCTTGCTGACTATCTCGTCGACCTGCTCTTCTGCTGTCCTGAACTCGTCGATCCTGCACTTTGCCTGTTCGAATGCGTTCTCTATGCGTGTCATCGGGTGGGGGAGCTTGGTCTTCGGGTCTGCTGCGTTACGGTGTATGAGGTGCAGTATCTTTTTCTTCTTCTCTTCCCTGAGCTTGTCCCTGTATTCTGTGGTGAGCTGTATCTCGCCTTCCTTGATGATTATCGAAGCGACCTTGAGCGGCTCTGATGAGTTGAACAGGGCCTTCATGTCTGACTCTGGCGCGAGGACACCTTTCTTCGCGTCGGAGAATACCTGCTCTCCGCGCAGCACTTCCTTGAGGTCGATTTGCTTGCCTTTCTTGTATGCTATTGCCTCGTCCGGGTTGACCACTACCTCAAAGGTCTTGCCGCCTTTCTTCATCCGGGCCAGGTTGAAGCTGACCCGTTCCTGGTCCATGCTTATAGGTCTTCCTTGTCCCATGGGATTCACCCTTTGACCTGTTTGAGCACCCTTTCGAGCTCTTTGCGGTCTATCTTGGAGAACTTCTTGTCCGCAGTCCTTATGTGTGCGGCGTCGAGCCGTTCTGCGTTGAACTTCTCGTCGAGGACTGAGCTGAGCGCCTCTATGCAGAGCTTGAGCCCGTCCTGCAGGTTGATGGAGGGCTTGTATTTCTTGTGCAGTATCTCTTCTATGCCTTCCTCACCTTCGCCGATGACCACGGCGTTGTACTGGAAGAATATGCCTGTAGGGTCTGTCTCGAAGAGCTTGGGCCCGTCCCCGTCTATGCCTGCTACGAGAAGGGATACTCCGAACGGCCTGAGGCCTCCGCTCTGTGTGCATATCTGCTTGAGGTCGCAGATGTTCTTGACTATGCTGAGCGTGTCTATCTGTGAGTCGTACGTGACGCGGTGCTGCTGTGCCTTTACCTGCGCCCTTTCTATGAGGACCCTTGCGTCGCTTATTATGCCTGATGCTGTGGATCCTATGTGGTCGTCTATCTGGAATATCTTCTCTATGGCTTCCGTGACCACGAGTGGGTCGACTATCCTTTTGTCTGTGACGAGCAGGACGCCGTCTGAGCATATCATGCCTATGGCTGTCGAGCCCTGCTTGACCGTCTTCTTTGCGTATTCTACCTGGAGCAGTCTTCCGTCAGGGCTGAACATAGTGATCGCCCTGTCGTACCCCATCATCTGGTGGTTGATCGATTCCATTTTTCGGACCTCCTTTGCGTATTAATCATGATCGTGTATTGTTTGTATATTGTGATCGTCTTTTTCATTTGTGATCGTCTTCATTGTGTAATGTGTATGTTGTTCTGTTCATCCTGCTATGTAGTTGTTCTCTGCTTTCTTGAGAACTCCGCTTGCGCCTATTGACCTGACTATCGCTTTCTGGCTGTTGATCTGTTCGACCAGTGCGAGTGTCGCCCTGAGCTTGTCCAGTGACTTGTTGTTCACTCTTATCAGTCCCCTCTGTTTTTCTTTGTTGTATTTGTCCGGGAGCATCATGATGCCTGCTTGTGCGCAGCCTATTTCTCCGAGGAATCTTAGCGCTCTGTCCCATATTGCTTCGCTTACCGCTTTATAGTCGTTTATTGGCCTTTCTGAGATGATTTCAAAGGCTAGATAGCGCTTCCGCTCCCTTAAAGATGGTAACAGCGGTTTAATCTTCTTTTTGATTTTCTTTCACCTGTATCCCTGTTAATATTGAGAGAAATAACAACAGGTGCGTATTTCTCTTGTCTCTCGCACCCACCACTAATCAACAGCTCATTTATAAAGTTTGCCCATATTATATCAATAACTCATAAGAGTGTCAGCACCATTCCCGCAGGCTTTTGGTTTGATCATAAAGGCCGTTGCTGGGGGGACGCCTCTGAGCGTAGCGAGCGAGGCGCCAACCGCACGTAGTAAGGTTGAGCGCCCCATCCGGGGTAGCAGGCCTATGGCATCATTCATTCAAGCCGAGGACCGGTGCTGACACGGTCCTAATAAGTTTGATCTGCGCTTCAGTGCCACTACAACATCCCTGAAACACTCAAGATCTAAAGAACCAGTCTTTACCTTCTTTGTGGGAAAGTTTTTTTCTTCCTTGCTTTGGGCCTGAGCTCGTCTCCCTGCTGCTTGAGCCTTACGATATAGCCTGCTATGGTGTTTCTCAGCTTCTTGGACCGTATCTCTGCAAGTTCGTTCAGGGATTCCTTGTTCTTGTCGAAGTTCTTGGAGAACTGTTCAGGGTATGCCTCTACCAGTTTTCCGCTTGTCCTCTTGACCATGACCGTCTTGATTCGTCCCATAGACCCAGCAGAACCCGCCACTATTATATAAAGATTACCTAAAGCTGCAGCGCCACCGCTTGTTGCGTGTCTTATGATGAAGAAATCTGAACCGCCGATCGCCACCAATCCAAAACCTTTAAATACCAGTTCTCTTTTCCAGTATACATATTACGACACTAGTACAGGAATAACATCACTACCCGTCAGTCGTAAGACTTTAAGACAAAGAGGCGACAAGTTCAACATGTACGGATCACACGATGACTATGCACCCCTCCGGGACTTAGTCGATGACGCTATAACCGAAAGGAGAAGGGACCACCATCCGGATTTCTCTACTGCAGGCCTGAAGATAGATGACATCATAGATGAGGAAAAGCTGCACATGTTTGATCCTTCTGTAGTTGCTGAGGTCGCTGTTCTGTACGGATTTGATGTGGATGTCTGCAGGTATGGTTCGTTGAGGCACACGCATGAAGGTCCGAGGATGCGTGCCAACGGTATCTGGCTGGACATGCCGTCAGGACTTGAAGATAAGTTCAGACAAGGCGGAGAGTATATGCATCTGGAGGATCCGACAATGTGTCCAAGCTGCGCTGACTCTTACATGAAGGAAGCGAAAATGACCAGAAGCATTGGTGCGGAAGGAATCCATAGGTTCACTGCAAGCCATCAGCTGATGGGCGACTAGTTCTTCAACAAGACATTGTCAATTAATCGGCGCGCATGGCCTGCCCTGCCTAGCTAAGTCATTGGGATGGGCTCAGATGTCACGATTGCGCGGTTTAAGCAGAGGAAAGATTGTTGGCCGGAGCGCAGTGCAGGCCATGTGTTGTTTAGTTGACAATGTCTTCAACAATAAACCTTAAATACCACTGAGACTTTTTCTGGGATCAACCTTCTCAGGTTTTTTATGCTAAAAAGAGTTGACACCCCATGCCGAAGAGAGTCCAATCCCCAAGCAGCATCAATACGTTTAAGCAGTGTCCGCGGAAGTACTTCTACCAGTATATTATGAGGCATAAGACCCTGCCCAACATACACTGCATCAGGGGCAGCATAGTGCACGAGACCCTGGAGCGCTTTTTCGACTACAGCGTTGACAGGACCGATGATGTAAATTTTCGCAAGGACTTCTCTTTCTTCATGAAGAACCTGTTTGAGGCGTGCTGGAACAGCAAGCGTGATGAGCTGAACAGGTTGGGCCTTAGTGCTGAGAAGCTTGAGTTCTATCATGACGAGTCTATGCATATGCTGGCGAACTGGCTGAACCATTTCTTCAAGGACCTGTCAGGGGAGTTCAGGAAGTGCGGCTCTCTGAAGGAAGCGTTCGATAGGGTGAAGCCTGCCGCCATTGAGGAGCATTACGTCGACAAGGAGCTTTCGGTCAGGGGTTATATCGACGCTATCAACCAGGAGGGCGAGCACATAACTTTGATGGATTACAAGACAAGCAAGTCTGATGAGCTGAAGCCCGAGTATCTTCTCCAGATGGGCATCTATGCTGTGCTGTATGAGAAGAAGCACGGTAAGTTTCCGCAGAGTGTGGGTTTGTGGTTCCTGAAGCACGGGCCGAAGGTTATCGACGTAACTCCCAAGCTTGTCAAGGAAGCCCTTTTCGAGATCGAGCAGATACATTTCGCCACAGAGTCAGTGAGCATAGCTGATTATCCGAAGAAGAAGAGCCCGCTGTGCAGGTGGTCAACCGGCCAGTGCGACTTTTACGAGATATGCATGAAGGACGCGTGAGAGGTTGAGATGCGCGCAAACTCCTGCATGAGCATCCACGATGCCAGGAAAGCCGGACCACCACGAAGTCAGGGGCTGAGGGATGACTGACGTAATTTTTTGCCGAAGGCAAAGATATTAATAATCGTTCATGGACTCATCTCCAGGATAATATATCAAGATAAAAAAATAACAGGAGGCGATCGACATGACAGCATGTGAACATTGCGGTACAGAAGCTTTGGAAGGGGACAATTACTGCAGGCGGTGCGGTGAGGAGCTGGTGGAAAACACTCTCACGTGCGAGTGCGGCGCTGAGGTCCTGTCTGACGACAACTTCTGCCATGCCTGCGGAGCTGGTTTCTCCGGTGAGGTGGAGGAGTCTTCAGAGGATGGTGATGAGGAAGATGGTGACCATCCTGAGGACGACACCGAGGAAGAGTCAGAGCAGAACAGTGGTATGTTCTGAATAGGTTAAAAATTATTTTTTCTGTTTCATATCAGGTTGTCTATCCACCTGAGCATCCTTGTCAGCCAGCTTTCTTTCTGGACCGCTGTCCTTTCTGGTGTGCAATGTCCTGCTGAGCAGATGCCTGTCCTGCATTCCCAGTCTGCTGTGCAGCTCCTGCCGTCGTCTTTCTGCACCAGCCAGTTCTGTCCTTTGCAGTAAACGTCCATGCCCATGTACTTGGCTCTTGTGCCGTCGTCATAGCAGTTGCCCTGCGCTTTGCATCCCTGCAGGCATACCCTTGCGTCATTGTCGTGGTTTGCCTGGATGAGGTAGGTCTCTGCCTGCTGCGCGGCACCGGTGTCTCCCGGACCGCCGGCCTCAAGATCATCTTCTCTGTCATCGTCATCAACTGAAGGCATCTGTGAGACTGTCACGACTTCCACTTGATCCCGTGCAGAGCATGGATGCTCTTCTGTGCTGGACAGGATCACTGATGTCCCTTGTCTCTTGTCGTCCAGCTTTACGTGCACTCCTTCCTCGTCGAAGAGTATGTAGTTTATCTCTGTCTTGCACTCTCCGCTCTCGAGGTCCGGACAGGGTCCCATGTCGTACCAGCCTTCTTCCGGCTTCAGCTTTCCTGCTGTCTTCCTGAGTTTGACCTTGCTCCTGAACTCGTCTGCATCGAGCAGTTCCCAGGTCATCTCGAGGGCTCCGTCGTAGTATTCTGCTTTGCAGTGGGTGAGTTTTGTAAGTCCTTCTTTGCGTGGAGCTTCTATCTCACAGGAGGGTATTCCTACGTACCTGGCCACCAGTCTTCCTTTGTCAGTGTGCAGTTCTATGGTTATTGGCCAGTTGCACTTGAGGTCGTGTGCCTGCAGCCTGTAGAGTGTCTTCTCGCCGAAAAGGAGCTTGCCTACTGCTGGAAGTTCCGAGTCAAGAGAATGTGAGAACCTGCCTGTTTTCTTCTCTCCGTCTATATTGACGGAGTATGTGTGCAGGTCTGTTATGTCGAAGTCGTTGAAGTCCGGGTTGATGAGGTACAGCCGTACCTGCTCTTCTGACTCGACCGTGACTCCTGCCATGTCAAGCCTGTACTTTCCTGTGTCGACTTCGTAGCCGTACACTGCGCTGGCGACTGAAATCAGCATAAGCGCGACTCCGAACCATAAAAATGATGTCTTGATCTTCAATATCCCACCCAACACTTTATAAATCGAAAACCTCAGAAGATGTATATAAAGATTTCGCTACGAAGAAGTAGTTAAAAAAGCCCTTCAAGATGGTATTTACAGGCCTTCTGGACCTTGATTTCCACCTTCTCACCTAAGGAAGATCCGGATTTCAACGCTACAGGCTTGTATGCATAGTTCCTTCCGACCCAGCTCTCTCCCGAGCCGACAGATCCTCTCTCATCGACCACCACAGTTCCTGACCAACCTTCCCAGGTCTTGTTGCGCGCAAGCGAAACTTCCTCTTTCACATTCTCCATCTCCCTGCTGCGTGAGTTGGTGTCCCTGCCATGCAGCTGCCCTTCCATCACAGCAGCAGGCGTTCCGGGCCTGGGCCAGAATCTTGATATGTTGATGACGTCAGGTTTGACCTGTCTGACAAGATCTATTGTCTGCTTGAAATCAGGATCACTCTCCCCGGGAAAACCACAGATGATGTCGGTCGCGATCGCCATCTCTGGCATTGAGCTCCTTAAGGCCTGACAGACTCTTGCAAACTCTTCTTTAGTGTATTTCCTGTTCATCGATCTTAGGATCTTATTGCTTCCTGCTTGAACTGGTAAATGCACAAACCAGAATAGCTTGTCCTTATTTGACTTGAACACATCAAGCAATCCATCAAGGTGCTCCAGCGCAAAGTTTGGGTTCATCATGCCGAGCCGCACAAAGAACTCGCCTTCCACAGCACAAACTGCGCGTAGCAGCTCGACGATATCGGTGCCGATGTCCTTCCCGTAAGCTCCGCAGTCCTGTGACGTGAGCCATATCTCTCTGCAGCCGTCCGCGACATCGGCTTTTACCTGCCTGACTATCGCGGAAATACCGAAAGACTCAAGCCTCCCCCTTGCCAGGCGTGATTTGCAGTAAGCACACTCTCCAAGACATCCCTCAGATATCGGGACCACACCGACCACAGCATTGCGTCGGACCTTAGGCATGTTCAGTCTCTTATTCTTCTCCTGCTTCAGAAGATGGACCGCGTTGCCGTCAAGCGCCTCTTGCACGACCCGCACTATCCTGTTCAGCTGCTTGGTCCCTATCACAGAATATCCTGCAAGCGCATCAGCAAGATGCTCAGGTCCTGCCTGCGGCACGCACCCTGCGCACACGACTTTCTTGCCCCTGGCAGAAAGGTCTGACACTGCCCTGAAGAATTTCTTCTCTGCCAGGTGCTTTACAGAGCAGGAGTTCACGACGACAAGCTCCGCGTCTTCCTCATCGACGATCTCATGCCCTGCCTCTTCAAGAAGTCCCTGCATGAGCTCGGAATCTGCATGGTTCAAAGTGCATCCGAAAGTCCTGAAAGCTATGCACGCCATTTTCACATGCTGAACCGTTTGATGATCTCCCACTCTTCTGCTTTCCTTGAAAGCCAGAATTCTGTCGCTTCCCATGAGAAGCCTTTGAGCATTTCCTTGTGCTTCTCGAGTATGGTCTTGAACGATCGAGGCTCTACCTCTGACACTGTGATGTGGGGTCGGTAGAACTTTCCGAAGTAGGGGCTGCCGAAAGTGACATGGGCTATCTTCCTTTCCATGTCATCTTCGTACTTTGCAGGCGATGGCGGTCTCTGTTCCTTGTCAAAGTGTTCCATGCCTGCAGCTATCACCCTGTAGTGCAGCTTCTGGAGCTCATCGTTCTTCTCCACCCTTACCACGAGGTTGTCTCCGTCGAACAGGTCGAGCTCTCCTAGCCCCATGCTGACAGGCGGGCAGCTTACCTTCTCCAGGGAGCTTATCAGCTTTGACTCGTCAGAAGGGTCTGTATAAGTTATGAAAAGCGTACAGTGTGGCACGTTGCGGTACATGTGCATGATGTAAGGCTTGATGGCCAGCCTGAGCGAGACCAGTCTCTTGCCCAGCTCTTCCGGCGGCCTTATATGCATCAGGTATTTCATGCCGCATTTTGCAGGCAAGCATCTTGTTAAATCTAACTAAAGATTTAAATATACAGAAATCATTATATTCCCTGCTCACTGCGGGCGTGAGTGCGAGGTGTTTGCCATGATAGGGTCTGATAATATAGTGTTGGGTGGCAACATAGAGCTGGTCGGCTTCAAGGAGATGGATGGCGGCTCTATGGTTATTCTGAAGAAGATGGTCGGCAATCATGTCAGGAAGATGTCTGACACTGCTGAGCGGTTCGAGAAGCTGACGGTTACGATGAAGAAGGTCGGTGCCGGCAATAACAAGTTCGAGGTCAACGCAAAGCTGATGGACAACGGAAGGCCTTACACGAGTGAGGTGACTGACTTCAACCTGTTCTTCACAATGGACAAGGCGTTGAGCCAGATACAGAACCAGCTGGCCAAGTAGATCAGAGCATGACAAAGAAGAGGAACATGATCGGATATATAGTGCCTTTGGGCGTCCTTCTGATATTTCTTGGAGTGATAGTTGTCTTCATAGGCAGCATGCTGATGGCAGGGCAGGATGCCAAGACAGGAGAGAAGTCAAGGTCTGGTGTGCATGTCGGTGTGGGCGGCTTCATAGGCCCTATACCTTTCGGCTTCGCCACGAGCAGGACGATGCTCTATGTGGTGATAGGATTGGTTGTGTTCTTCTTCATACTCTGGCTGATACTGCGGTATGCGGCTGTGTAAGATAGATCCTGCTGCCTGTTCTTCAGCTCTGCTTCAAAGTTATCTTGAGCAGCACTGCGTCCAGGCCTTTACCGTCGCGTTCAGCCTGCACTGCTTCTCCTTCGATGCGCATGTATTCCCTGAAAGCTTCAGCAATTCCATGTGACCTTTGCCTCGCCTTTTCAGGGTTGAACAAGGGGGGCTCTGCATCGAGAGGGCTTTCGTAAGGCAATTTGTCAGGATATGAATCTTCAGGTAGTGATGCTACAGTGCTGGGCGAATAGAATTCCATCTGCTTTGAAAGCTCTGCAGCTGTCCTCATTTTGTATGCTTTTTTCATAGTTCCCCCGAGTGATTGCTGATTGACATCCAAGCTGTGGGGAATACCAAAGAAACCCTTCATAACCTGACATATCAGAGCCCATATTTAAAGCTTTCTATTTTTAATCACTGTAAAGAGACGACAAACACGGTGTGGGGCTAAGAGCTCAAAGTCAGCAGCTACAAAGCGTTCCTGACGCAAAACCACCAAGCCAGGGTCGCAAATTCCTGGCCTGCTCCGCCAATAACAGGAAGCCAGCAGCTACAGGGCCAGCCTCCGCTTGGCTCGTTCCACTCCCAAAGCTCCGGGGCACCACGCACGCGCTAATATCTGATGATTAGTTTTTGCCGCAGGCTCCGATTATTATTGATTATGAAGAGACCTATGGCGTGCTGAACAGGTGCCTCTGGCTCTTACGCTGCTGGCTAGTTGATAGAAGTTGAACTAAGAGAAAAATAAAAGCAGGAATGGCACGCCCCCGCTGTGATCTCTCAACGCTGTGGGTTAAGTCACCGTTTACTGGAGCGTTAGGTCGTTGGCTCGGGTTGTGCAGTTACCATTCCTACTGTGGCAAAAAAGGCATATGAGAAGTATGTGGAAAGATTTTGGAAGTGTCCTGAGAAGAGGCTGATGAAGTCGCTCATTGAGCGTTTGACAGGCAGATAGACGTGCCTGATTCCTTTATGAGGGCAGTTGTTCATCATTTGGACCGATAGATTCCCCTGCAGCACAGGGGTATATGTTGTATAGAATTAGATATGATATGTTGTTTCTATTATTTAAGCTTTTCTTTTTTATAGGATATACTTTATATTTTATAAAAGTTCTATTAAAAACAGTGTGAAAAAGTGTGAAAAAGTATCTGTGTCCGCGTTTTTCAGAAGGCTGAAACTGCAGAATTCTGCCATCAAAAGCTCTGTATTGCTTGATTTCAAACAGAAAACTATTTAAACAAGCGTTCATTCTTCCTATCCAGATTCTGGTGATTTTTACCGTCGAGAGATTCATGGATTTTAGTGGGCGAACCAAAAGATGACTGAAGAGAAAAAGACTGAAGATGGGGACTATAAGGCCGGCTCTATCACCGTCCTTGGCGGGCTTGATGCTGTCAGGAAGAGGCCTGGGATGTATATAGGCTCGACCGGGCTTCCCGGCCTGCACCACATGGTCTACGAGGTCGTGGACAATGCTGTGGATGAGGCGATGGCAGGGGTCTGCAGGGAGATCCATATAACTATCCATACTGACAATTCTGTCTCTGTGAAGGATGACGGCAGGGGGATCCCTGTCGATATACATCCTAAGTTTGACGTTCCCGCCTTGCAGGTCGTGATGACCAAGCTGCACGCAGGGGGGAAGTTCGACAACAAGTCATACAAGGTGTCTGGCGGTCTTCACGGCGTGGGCGTCTCTGTGGTCAACGCTCTTTCGAAGAAGCTCTACGTAGAGGTTTGCAGGGACGGCAAGCTGCACTCGCAGGAATTCATGAAAGGCGTTCCTGGTGAGTTCAATGTGCTTGGTGAATGCGAAAGCACCGGTACCATGGTGAGGTTCTGGCCTGATACGGATATCATGGAGACTGACCAGTTCCATTTCGACACCCTCTCTGCCAGGATGCGGGAGCTGGCTTTCCTGAACAAGGGGTTGCGGATAAGGATCGATGATGAGCGCACGGGTGAGGGCAAGGATTTCTTCTATGAAGGGGGTATAGTCTCTTTTGTGGAGTTCGTCAACAAGAACAAGGATCCCATCCACCCGCCGATATATTTCGAGAAGAGCAGGGACGACATCTATCTTGAGATCTCGCTTCAGTACAATGACGGCTTCCAGGACAACATATTCTCTTTCGCTAACAACATAAACACGACTGAGGGCGGCACCCATCTTATGGGTTTCAAGGCCGCGCTGACCAAGACCCTGAACCGTTATGCTGACCAGAACAAGCTGGGCAAGGACACGAAGCTGTCAAGCGATGACGTGCGGGAGGGCCTTGTAGCCGTGATCTCTGTGAAGCTTGCTGAGCCTCAGTTCGAGGGCCAGACCAAGACCAAGCTGGGCAACTCCAATGTGAAAGGGATAGTTGAGAGCCTGGTCAATACAGGCCTGAGCACGTTTCTCGAGGAGAATCCTAATGTCGCGAAGCTGATAATCTCCAAGTCGGTGCAGGCTGCCAAGGCAAGGGACGCCGCTCGCAAGGCGCGCGACCTCGCGAGGAGGAAGGGGGTGCTGAACAGCGGCTCGCTTCCGGGAAAGCTGGCTGACTGCAGCGAGAAGGACCCTTCCAAGTCTGAGATCTTCATCGTGGAGGGCGACAGCGCGGGCGGGTCGGCCAAGCAGGGCCGCAGCAGGGAGTTCCAGGCGATCCTTCCTCTGCGGGGCAAGATACTGAACGTCGAGAAGGCAAGGCTTGACAAGATCTTCCAGAACAATGAGATATCGACGCTGATTACCGCGATAGGGTGCGGTTTTGGTGATGATTTCAAAACTGAGAAGGCCCGGTACCACAGGATTATCGTGATGACTGACGCGGACGTGGACGGCGCTCACATAGCAACACTTCTATTGACTTTCTTCTTCAGGCATATGAAGCCTCTGATCGAGGCGGGCTATATCTATCTCGCTATGCCTCCTCTTTACAAGGTGTCGAAGGGCAGGTCTTTCAGTTATGTGTTCTCTGAGGCTGAGAAGGACCGCAAGGTCAGGGAGCTCGGCGGTGAAGGGGTTTCCCTCCAGCGCTACAAGGGTCTTGGTGAGATGAACCCTGCCCAGCTATGGGAGACCACGATGGACCCGAGGACGCGCAAGCTGAAGCAGATCACGATCGAGGATGCTGTGAAGGCTGACCAGATGTTCTCAGTGCTCATGGGTGAGGAGGTCGAGCCACGACGTGAATTCATCATGAAGCACGCCAAGGACGTCGTCAACCTGGATGTGTAAGGAGAAAAGATAGAAAGAAAAAAGATAATTGAAAATATTTTAAGGGTTTTCGTTCTTATGTTCTCGCGATATTCCTGTTTTCCACTCCCATCGACTCTCCTATGCCGAGTCCCATGAGGAATCCGTGCTCTGACATTACTTCTGTCAGCAGCTGTGCGAGTGTCTTCGGCTTCTTGTACTCTGCGAGCTCTGCTTTTATGCCTTCCTTGTCTTCGATCCACATGACCGCTTCCTGTTTGCCGCCTAACCTATCGATCAATCCAAGCTCCAGGGCGTCCCTGCCGATGTAGAACCTTCCGTCTGCTATCTCGTCGACTGCTGTCTTGTCGAGGTTCCTGTTCTCTGCGACAGACTCTACGAACATGGCTCTCATGGCGTCGAGGCTGGACTGCATTATGTCCTGCTCCTCTTCTGTCATGGTCTTGAACGGTGAGCCCATGTCTTTGTACTTGCCTGATACCAGTCTTCTGTAGCTTGCGTTGTACTTGTGGAGCGTGCCTTCCCATTCGATGTATGATCCCATGACTCCTATGCTGCCTGTCATGGTCATCGGGTTCGCCACTATATGGTCGCACGCGCTTGCCGCCCAGTACGCGCCTGAGGCTCCGACTTCCCTGATCCATGCTACTGTTGATTTGTTGACCTTGGATATAGCGTCTGCTATCTCGTAGCTGGCTACAGGTGTGCCTCCTGGTGAGTTTATCTCGAGCAGTATCGCTTTTACGTCGGGGTTCTCTTCTGCTTTCCGTATCTGCCTGACTGTCTCTGTGCTGCTGACCACGCCTGCGCTCAGGAATCCTGCTGGCTGGTCAGGGAGTATGGGTCCGTGGAGCTTTATGTGTGCTACGTTGCCTTCTGTGACGTGCATCTCTGATGTGGAGAGGAACACTCCTATTATGAGCGCTGTGATGAAGCTTATCATCGCGAGGAGGAGGAGCACGACGATCACGACAGCCCATCTTCCTCTGACTCCTGGCTGGTCCTGTTCTTTTTTCTTTTTCATTGGGAACACCTTTTCATGACGTTATCAGCTTCTTTATTATGATCGTGTTTTTCATGCCTTGAACGTTTCATATCTCAAACCTCTCCACCACGAGCGTGTTTGACAGCCATTCTGTCAGTCTTTGGTTCTTCTTGGCGAAGTAGAGGTAGACCGGCTCGATTATCCATAGGAATATGAACGGCACTGCTGGTATCAGGAAGAGATTCCTGACAAGTGACTGCCAGAACTTGGGTCTTCTGAAATCTTTCTCTCCTGCCTGTTCCACGACGTGTATGTTAAGCAGTATGCAGCCGAGGGTCTGTCCTGTGGCGTACTGTAAAAGCACAAAATATGCAAGGGTTATGAGTATCACTATCATGAATAGCAGGGTGAGCGCCTGTACCTGCGTGCTGTTCTGCTCAAGCATGCTGTACAGTGCTGTGATGCCGGTCTTCGTTCCTATCATCCTTTCGACTACGCTGTTGAACGCTCCGAGAACGAAGATGTCGAGAAGCAGTATGTCGAATACAAGTGCAAGCATCCTTTTCCAAAGGCTGGCAGGTCCTATGAACACCCTCTTTTCCGGCAGTCTGAGATCCATGACACCGTCTTATTGTTGTCGTGTATTTAAGTTTTTTGAAAGGTAAGGCAAGGCTGTGGTTGCCAGTCTACGCAGCGCTTTATCAGTTGATCGTGTGCTTCGACAAGGGGGAAGCCCCCTACGGGGAACGTCGACCTAGGTAACTTCATAAAAGCGCGAGTCGGCAACAACGAAGCTGAGCGAAGCGAAGCGAAGCGAAGCGAAGTAAGCCTTGCCTTAAAGGGATACAACCCAAATCTTTATAAACAGGCCTTCACCCACACGATACATGGCTTTTAAAGGTAGAGGCAGGGGCAGCAAGGGAGGAAAAGGCAAGGGCAAAGGTAAGGGCCCGCAGTCTCCTGAGGATGAGATGGAGTATCTCATGCGTACTCCTGTTCCTAAGGGTGATCAGACTTTTGGCATTGTCGAGCAGCGTGTGGGCGGCAGCAGGATGATCGTCCGCTGCATGGACGGCAAGACCCGCAACTGCCGTATTCCTGGCAGGCTGAAGAAGCGTTTGTGGGTGAGGGAAGGTGACCTTGTGATCGTCGAGCCTTGGGAGTTCGGCGGTGATGAGAAGGGTGATGTCATACTCAAGTACCGCAAGAACCAGGTGAATTACCTGAAGAAGAAGGGTTACCTCCGCAACCTGGATGAGTTCGAGGAGTTCTGAGATATTTTTTGTTGATATTTTGTTGATAAATAGCAGCGCGGCAGCTGCCGCCGCTTGGTGCGCGTCCTAAAAATAGCAAAGTGGAATGGGCTGCACTTAATCAGCATTCATCACGTATTGCGCAAGCTTGCAAGCACGGTCAAGTCAAGGAGTAGTTAGAATGCCCATATACCCTCTAGCAGCGCGGCAGCTGCCGCCGCTTGGTGCGCGTCCTAAAAATAGCAAAGTGGAATGGGCTGCACTTAATCAGCATTCATCACGTATTGCGCAAGCTTGCAAGCACGGTCAAGTCAAGGAGTAGTTAGAATGCCTGATTTTATCTCTAGCAGCGCGGCAGCTGCTGCAAATCTTAGCATCGCTGCAGCCGCTGTTCTTTGCGTGTCCTCAGAAAAAGAGCAGTATTGGCTGCACGCCAGCAAAGTTTCATGAGAACGCAGCAGGCGGTCAGTAATGTTCGTACCTGGCTTTAGTTCCTTCAGGTTCCTGTTGCCAGAAGTACATGTATATTATCAGCAGTACCGCTCCTGTTGTGAGTGCGAGGTCTGAGAGGTTGAACGTGGGCCAGAATGAGAAGTCTATGTAGTCTATGACGTGGCCGAAGAATATGCGGTCCATCATGTTGCCTACCGTGCCCGCGAGTATGAATGCTGATGCGAAGACCAGCAGCCTGTCGTATATTATCTTGTTGTAGAAATATATTATCAATGCCAGGACGAGCACTGCCGCGCCTATGAACACGGCGCTCTGGCCTGCCATGACTCCGAACCCTCCTCCTATGTTCTCTGTCCTTGTTATCATGAGGAAGCTTCCCAGTACGGGTATGGACTCGCCGAGGTTGAGGTTCTCTGTTATGTAGAACTTGACTACCCTTTCGACTATTATGACTGTTATGGCTATGAGCACTAGCGCGAGGTTGTGCTCTATGAAGTTCATGAGCCTGTACGTCCTTGGTGATGTCATCTTACCATGAGTATCTTGATTTTCCTGTGTCGCCTGACGCTATCCTTTCCAGTGTCGCGAGCCGTTGGTTTATGGAGTCCAGTGATGATCTTATGGAGTCGAGCTTTGCGTGGATTATCTCTATGTCTTTTGCTAGTTCTGCGATGCCGCCCGGCCCTGCTGGCTGGTATGATTGGTATGGCTGTTGTGGTGCTTGCTGCTGCTGTGCTGGTGCTGCCTGGGGTTGCGGCTGCTGCTGTGTGGGTGCGTGCTGCGGCCTGGCTCCGGCAAGCTCGTCGGGTGTTGCGGGCTTGAGCCCGAGCTGGTCTCCCATCTGCTGGGATCCTTGTGTCGGCTGGACCTCTTCGTGCTGCGTGGGCGTGCCCGGCTGTACTCCGGGCATGTCCTGGGATGGTGTCTTGCCTGTTCCTGTGCCTACATCCCCCCCGAGGCCTCCTCCGAGGTCGTCCCCTCCTGTGTCGTCGAGGCCGAAGTCGCCAAGGTCGCTGAGGTCCCCGACGTCATCATCGTCTTTTTTCCAGAATTTTGCCTTGTCAAGCAGTCCCATTTTGAGCACCTTCTTATTTTCCTCCTCCCTCTTCTTCCATGAAGGGTTCGGATGGTCCTTTTCTTCTCTGGTAGCCGATGTACGCGGCCACTATTATGAGCATTATGATCACGATCAAGCCTGCGAGTCCGTATCTCATCATGGCCTGCATCTGTCTTTTCCTCTGCTGCTCTTCGTATTGCTCGAATGACATCTCTTCCTTCTCAGGTATGATTTCCTCTTTCTCTTCGACGATGACCTCTTCCTCTTCTATCTCCTCTTCCGGAGGGGGAAGTATGAGCTCGACCTTGGCTGTCGCTCCTGTCCCTTTGGTGTGGGCCTCCAGTCCCTGGAACCTGAACGTGGCATAAGGGTCGGGTATGGTGTAGTTGCCTTCCTGGTCGTAAACTACCTTGTAGTCTGCGTATCCTGTGGACTGCGCGGCTACGCTTGTGTTCCATATCCTGTCGCCCTGCTGGACTGTGACGTCTGCTGGTGCGTTGCCTTCATTGATGACCTGTATCCTGATGGTGTCTTCTGTGGACTTGTTTATAACTTCGGGAACTATGGTCCTGAGGTAGAGGGCAGGGCCGTTTATCCTTGCGCTCTCGACTTCTATGCTCTCGTCTGAGCTGTTCTCGTGGAAGCTGTTTCCGTAGTTATCCTTGTAGTCGATCCTTGTGATGTTCCATTCAAGGCTCCTGTTGGCTTTCTTGGGCCGTATCCTGATCAGGTCTTTGAGCGTGACCTCTTCTCCCGGGTCGAGCTTGTCTATGAGGAATGTCTTGGGTCCTATCAGGTCTATCTCTTCCTGTATCGGGAAGTGTATCTTGATGTCCCTGACTATCTCTTCCTCTTCGTCATTTGTTATCCTATACTCGACGGGTATGAGCGTTCCCGGGTATATCTCGTCAGGCTCGTCAAGGGTTATGTCCACCGATATGTCCGGCCTCAGGGGCTCGACAGTGATGGTGTTGGTCTCTGTGATGTTTATTGTGCGTCTGTAGTCAGGGTCGAAGAATGATACCTTTGTGGTTATGTTGAACTTCGTCTCCTTGTGGAGTATCGGGGGGGTTATCCTGTAGGTGTACATCTCTGTCTCTTCTTCCTTGATTAGCTTGCCTTTGTTGGAATGTACGCCTTCCACATGGAGTTCGGGGGGTATAGTGTCCGTTACGCTGACCCCTCTTATGTCTACGAGCCTGTCGTTGTTGACGCTTACCTTGATCTCTGTCTCTTCCCCGCTCTCGAGGACTTCCCCTTCTGATGAGTCCCATTCTATCGTGATGTCCTTGGATGGCTGGACGGTTATGTCGAACTCTGTGCTGTTGTAGTGCCTCTCGCCGTACTCGTTCTCGTATGATATGGACACGTTGGTCTCGAACGTCTTGCTTGACTCCAGGCCGGGCGGTATGAGCACGAAGCTGTAAGGTATCTTCTGGCCTTCCTCGTCTATGAGGTCGTAATGTACTTTCTTGAAGCCTGCGAGTTCTGTGAGCACTTCTATGTTTACGTCCTTCAACTTTGCGAACTTGTTCTTGTTCTGCGTGTAGATCTTGAGCCTGTACGGATGGAGCGCCTCTATGTCTGTGGAGTCCTCTTCCTGGTCGAGGCGTTCCGGCGCTGAGAAGAGTCTGCTGTCGTCGTCTAATGTCATCCTTATGGCTATTCCCGGGTCTGTGACCCTCATAGTCTCTGTGATGGTGTCCTTGAATATGAGGTCTTCAAGGTCATCCTCGTATTCGTATTCTGTGTTTATTATTATGTTCTGGTCTCCGGTGCGCTGAGCCTCGAGCTTGATTATGAAGAGCTTGGAGTCTTTCTCGTTTATGCCTCCGTCCCATCGGAGCAGCCTGTCGCTTATCCTGCTTATCCGGTCTGAGTACCAGACGTTGCTTGCCCTGTCTCCTGACGCGTTCTTGTAGTTGAACCTGAGGTGTCCTGTGGACCTGTATTGGATGTCTTCAGGCAGGTGTATCTCCATAGCGTTGATGTTGATGTCTTCATCGTAATTGTTGGTTATGTTCACCAGCAGCCTTGGAGTCTCGCCTATCTTTATGCCTGGGTTGTCCTCTTCCCAGTCGTACACCCTGCCGTCGACTTCGTAGTCTTCCCTGACAAGGCTGGTCATGACTTCGAGGACTGGCTCGATGTCCAGGGTGAGGGTTGATGAGTATTCCTCTTCCCATCTGTACCAGTTCCAGTACTTCAGGTGCGCGACAAAGCTCCTGTGCGTCTCTTCTGTGGGTCTTATTATGAACGTGCATTCCTCTTTCTCGTCCTCGTCGAGGTGTCCCTGCAAGTACACCTGGTTCTCGTGCTCCCTGCACCTTCCTTCCATGTCGTATATCTCGAAGTTGGCAGGGTAGTCGTCTGTCATCTCTATGTTCGGCGCGGTATCTCCTGTGTTCTCTATGGTTATCGTGACCTCTATCTCGTTGCCGACGTACAGGTCGTCTGTCTGGTTCATCGTCCTTGTTATGGAGACGTCGGGCTTTGCCCTTGTTATGTTGACTTCTGCGTAGAGCTCGTTCTCTTCCTCGTCGTAAGTGGTGTTCTTGAAGCAGATCCTGAAGCTCTCCATGTCCTTGCACTTATAGAGCTGCACAGACTGGTACATATCTCCTGCGTCCACGAATATGGCGCTGGCGTACTTGTTCATGGTGATTATGAAGGTGAAGTCGTCTATCTCCACGTTCTCTCCTGACAGCACCTTGTCGTCGAACACCTTTTCCCGCGCCAGTGCTGAAGCTGACAGGATGGCAAGGGCGAGAACTAGCAGTATCGTTATCGTGCACCTCTTTTTTGTGATGTTTGATGTGATGATCTTGATGTGGGGCTGTTATGTGATGCTGCTATGTTATGCTGCTATGTTATGCTGCTATGTTATGCTGCTATGTGGGGGTATGATGCTATGAGCTGAGCACTTCTCTTGCCCCGTGCTTGAACGCGAGTGTCTCCTTGTGCACCTGGACGTTTCCTTCCTTCTCCTTCTCCACCAGGTTCTGGACTATGTCCCCTTCGAGCAGGTTGTTGTCCACGTAGTGCCGGAACAGGCTGAGCCTGTCCTCCTCGTCCGCGACGTCGATGAGCATGGCTTTCTTTTCCGGCAGTGCGTCTTTAGTGACCACGACGACCTTGTAGTACTGGTCGTACAGGTCTGAGTTGGGGTTTGTGAGCTCCTTCTCATCCAGCTCTTTGACGTCCGGGTCTGGCATGCCTTCTTTTGTGGCGAATCCTGTGATCATGCTGCCTTCGTCCTCCAGCACGAATAGGTTGTTTGACTCCTTGAAGTTGTCTCTCAGGTTTGTCTCGTCCATCCATCTGAGCCCTGCGACTACGAGCCAGACCACCAGCACTATGCCTATCACGCTCAGCATCAGTGATACTATCTTGCCCATCACCTTCATGAGGAGAACTATGGCTACTATGATTATGAGTATGCCTACTACTGTTGACAGCTCCATGCATATACCTTCTTTTTGCTATTTTCAGCGAATTCGCTGTCTTTACGCCCTGTGTTTACTCTTCAGACGCTTTATGTTATGCTTATATACTGCCTTATTTAAATATTAGGGTATTTAAATGTTGTGGTGAGAGGGCTCTGTCCAGGATAAGGGGTGAGTGATTTAACAGGTTCTTTCATCATTGATTGAATCCAGCGGGCTTTCAACATCGATCATGCCCGGAGCCTTCATATGCACATATACCATTGTCGTGTCAGGGCTGTTATGTCCCAGCAATGACTGGACAGAGTTGACAGGATATCCGTTGTCGATCATGTGCGTCGCAAATGAGTGCCTCAAGGTGTGAGGGTGCACGTTCTTGCGTATCTTGGCTTTCTTTGCGGCTTTTCTCACGACCTCTTGTACAGTCCTGACGCTTAACCTGCCGCGATGTCCCTTGAACACGTGCTCATCCGCTGCATTCCCGCGGACCCATTCTGCAAGTTCCTTGTTCAGGCATTTTGCGATCACGAAAAGCCTGTCCTTCCTTCCCTTGCCTTTCCTCACCCATCCATAGCCTCTGCTCAGTTCCAGGTCCCTGGCGCGAAGATCAAGCAGTTCAGAGACCCTTAACCCTGCAGAGTACATGAGCTTTACCATGAGCATGTGTTTGGGGTTATCTATGGCCGTAAACAATGCGAGAACCTCTTCCTTGCTAAGCGCCTCTGGCAGCCTTTTCCTGTCGTCTTTGGAATACCTTATGTCCACCCACACCCGTTTGTTCAGTGCGTATTCCATCATGAACTTCAGTGCCTGAAGGTACACGTTGATCGTGCTTCCGGAAGCACCTTTCGCGGCCTTGTTCTCCAAAAACTCTCGGATATCTTTCTTGGAGTACTTCCTCACATCCTTGTGATTGGAGTTCAAAAATCGCTTGACACACCCCCGATATGTCTTTATTGTCCTCAAGCTATACCTGCGCCGCACCATCTCTTTTCTCATCTTTTCCAGGACATCAAGCGCCACCCACCGATCACCTAATATCCAAAAAAGCGCTGCAGCTTAATAAGTTTGTCGACGATAAAACCGGAAGATTTCCGATAACAAACCGATCACCACCGCATAATAGACTCAAAAAATCCAAATCAAAATTACCAGATCAACCCCCTCACCCACATCAACAGTTCATTATCCGCCAAATGCGCATATGAACTGTTAGTTTCAATCGTGCCTTTTTCCAGCTCAAAAAAATGATCTGGTATGGCACGAC
>CAYOQS010000010.1:0-50361 GCA_964406185.1 uncultured Methanosarcinales archaeon | reverse complement strand
TCACATATCAAAGCTTTTCATCCCGAATCTTTCTGCTACTTCTTCGTAGCTGTCGAGTTCTTCGAACTGCCATTCCTTGAGGAGTCTGGCCTGGACTTCGGGTGAGAGGTTCCGTAATGCAAACCCTCTTTGTGCTGATAGTATCTTCTTGGTGTCGAAGTCTATGAACATCACGCCGAGGTCATATGGAGCGATATATTGTGCTTCTTTTGCCCTGAAGTTGAGGAATCGAAGGTCATCTTCCCTGAAGCTGTCTATCAACAGGTCTTTCGCAGCGAATACTGGTGTCTCGCGTATCTCTTTGACTTTTCCTCTTTCTTTCATGTATAGGTTTATCAGGGACATCAGATCACCTTTTTCTGTTCTTGTTGATAAATCTTCTGGTATTTAAATCCTGCTTAACAGCCTATCGCAACCTTTTTAAAAAGCTTTCTCTTTCTCACACCTCATGACTCTTTTCAAGGATATGCTGAAGGGGGATGAGTCGTTGTTCAGGAATGAGATGGCTCTGGATTATGAGTTCCTGCCCAAGCTTCTGCCTTATCGTGAGAATGAGCAGCGTCGTTTCGCTACGTGCATAGCTCCGCTGCTTCAGGAGAGGAACGGCAGGAATCTTTTCGTGTTCGGCGCTCCGGGTATCGGCAAGACTGCTGCGATGAGGTTTGTTTTCCGTGACCTTGAGGACGAGACTGATGATGTTGTCCCTATCTATGTGAACTGCTGGCAGAAGAACACTACTTTTAAGGTTCTTATCGACATCTGCGACCAGCTTGGTTACAAGCTCACTCATAACAAGCGCACCGAGGAATTGTTTGAGGTCGTGAAGAACATAGTTAACAAGAAGGCTGCTGTTTTCGCCTTTGATGAGATAGATAAGGTAGAGGATTATGATTTTCTCTATACGATTGTGGAGGAGATCTTCAAGAAGTCTGTCTTCCTGATAACGAACCATAAGGATTGGCTTATGGAGCTTGACCAGCGCGTGAAGTCCCGTCTTCATCCTGAGGTGCTTGAGTTCAGGAAGTACAGTCTTGCAGAGACGAAGGGCATTCTCAAGCAGAGGATCGGGTACGCTTTCGTGCCTGGTGTGTGGGAGGAGGATGCTATAGACGCTGTCGCGGAGAAGGCTTTTGGATTGGAGGATATCCGTTCAGGTCTTTACCTGCTTCGCGAGTCAGGCCTTGCCGCTGAGGCGAAGTCGTCGAGGAAGGTCAAGAAGGAGCATGTCGCTGAGGCGATTTCGAAGATGGATGAGTTCTCTGTCAAGCCTAAGTCTGACCTTGACGAGGACCTGCAGAAGATTCTCGGCATGATAAAAGAAAATTCGGGCAGCAAGATCGGCGAGCTTTTCAGGTTGTACCAGCAGCAGGGCGGCCAGTCGGTGTACAAGACCTTTCAGCGCAAGATAAGGAAGCTTGCTGACGGCAAGTTTATCACCATCCAGACGATCAGGGGCGGTGCTGAGGGCACCACGTCCATAATCAAGTACCAGACTACCAAGAAGCTTACTGAGTTCTGATGGGGTTGCATGATGCGGTATCTTTCAGGGGTCGAGGAAGAGAAGGCAAGGCAGTACTGCCGCAGGGCTGCTGAGCTTGCTAGGAATTCTTTGTGCAGGATGGGCAGTCACGGCGCTGTCCTTGTCAGGGATGGTAAGATAATTGGCGAGGGCTGGAACACTCCTGTGCCTGACGCTCCTTGCGAGCCGTGCACCCGGAAGGATGTGGGTGGTGTCTCTTTGGAGGAGATGTGCCACAGCGTTCATGCTGAGGAGAACGCCTGGCTGGACGCGTTGGGAAAAGGGAATGAGGTGGCTGGTTCTGTTCTATACCATGCGCGGCTTAAGGATTGGGGTGTCTCTGATGACAATACCCCGGAATGCACGCGGTGCAGCAGGATGTTGAGGAGGTTGGGTGTTGCGGGGGTGGTCCTTATTGATGGGGGTCGTTTCGCTTATTACGCCATAGATGAGTTTGATGCTATCTCTTATGAGAACAGGCGGAAGAGGCTGAACAAGCTCCTCTGACCGGGCTGTTTTCTTGTCTTCCCAGGATACTGCTGATTAGATATTGTTATCACTTTCTCTCCAGAAATATTTCTGAAGTCCACTGCCAGCACAAGTTCACAGACTGTCTCTATTGCTATTCTGTATCATCCCGACCCACTTCCCACTGGACATCTACGCGGATGAGCTATTTAAACCACTTCTGACATCCTCTTTCTTGTTTGGCAGGTGATGGCGGGACCCCCGCGCCTAAGGCCTGCCTTTACTTTTTTATCATCGGTTCAATAAAATGATTGCAGAGGTGAAAAAAATGATGTCAGAAAGATTTGACCCGGACCCTTCAGACCTTTCACAGTCGACTATCCAGCAGCTGTTCTACAGGCAGATGCGTTCTTTGTCTGTGAGGGAGTCTGCTCCCAGGCAGAAGATGAGGAGTTTTGACCTGCAGTTCAGTGATGCCTGGTTCTAGGTATGTAGGAGGTGGAATTGATGACGAAGCATTTCAAGAAGACGAAGAACTTTGACAGGACGCGTTTCATGCAGGATATGGAGCGCGAGATGATCGAGGAAGAGGAAGGTGACATCTTCACACTGTCGGGCATAGAGCGGGCAAGGGAGTCTGATGGTATTGAGGACTGGGAAGATGGTTTCATGTCTGGCTATATCAGGACAGCTGATGAGATGTTCTGATTCTCTTAAAAATCAGCCGGTTAGGGAGATTGCCCTGCAACCGCACTCTTCAGCGGATGGTAAGGGTTTGCGGCGGATTTTTATGATCTCGAAGATTAATCTTGTTCTTTTCTTTTGACTCGCCTCTTTTGGAACTGGAGACCTCTGGTCACTAATTCTGCCCCGCAAGGGGCTTTATTTTTTAAGAAGTTTTATAAATTCTATAGTTTTATTCTGTCTGTTTTAGGATGGTTGTTTATGGAGATAATAAAGAAAGAAGACTTCCTGAATGATCTTGAGAGTCATATAGAACATATGAAGTATGGCGCGGTGTTCATATACCCTACCGACACCCTTTATGGCCTGGGCTGTGACGCGCGGAACAATTCTTTGGTCCAGCGAATCAGGAGGATAAAGAACAGTTTCAAGCAGCCGATGTCTGTGATCGTGCCTTCCAAGGCGTGGATCAGGGAGAATCTTGTTGTCAGGCCTGAGCACGAGGCGTGGCTTAAGAAGATTCCTGGTCCGTACACTCTCATCTTCGAGAGGAAGGTGAAGGACTGCGTGGCTCATGATGTCAATCCGTTCAGCAACACCCTTGGTATAAGGATTCCTGACAATTGGTTCTCCAAGGTGGTCACGGAGTTGGGATTTCCTGTAGTCACTACAAGCATAAACTTGCATGGGCAGGAGCCGTGTGATTCCATATCTGACGTTCCTGATAACATGTCTCACATGGTTGACCTCGGCATTGACGATGGTCCGCTGAAGGGAAAGGCTTCTACGCTTGTCGATCTGACAAAGTCTCCTCCTGAAGTCGTAAAGAGGTAGTTCTCGATGACTGCTGATGCTGTTGATAAAAAGACTGGTAAGAAGGCGGATAATACGTCTGATAATAGGTCTGATAAGAAGGACGAGATCCTGAAGATACTTGCAGCTTCTGACATACATGGTGACACTGATCTTGTCAACAAGCTCGCTGACAGGGCGGAGAAGGAGAAGGTGGATCTTGTTGTGCTATGCGGTGACCTGACCATGTTCGAGTCCTCTACTGACAAGCTCATCGGCCCTTTTGCAAAGAAGCATAAGAAGGTGCTTCTCATCCCCGGTAATCATGAGACTGTCGCGACTGCTGATTTTCTTGCAGAGGTGTATGATCCTGATGCTAAGAACATCCATGGCTACAGCGTGAAGTACAAGAACGTCGGTATCTTCGGCGCGGGTGGTGCGACTAATGTGGGACCCCAGCCTCCTATAAGTGAGGATGAGATATACGAACTGCTGAAGAAGGGTTTCGAGAACATCAAGTACCTGAAGAAGAAGATAATGGTGACGCACATCCACCCTACCGAGACAAGGATAGAGAAGTTCTCAAAGTTCGTGCCCGGCTCTGATGCTGTGAGGCGCGCTGTGGAGAGGTTCAAGCCGGACATCCTGCTCTGCGGGCACGTGCACGAGGCAGAGGGGCTTGAGGACAAGCTGGGCAGGACCAAGGTCATCAATGTCGGCAGGAAAGGCAGGATCATAGAATTGTGATTCTACTCAAGAAATATCCGATGCTTTGAGCATTTTTCGAGTCTTGCGAGAAAATGCGTAGTAGGGCACGATTTTGCTCCTTTTTGGTTCTCTGGAATACAGCACAAGCACAACTTTTAAAAACACTTTCTTTTTCTTCTATCTGTGCCCTTGTGGGCGCACAAATATTTTGCTAGTAAAATCCTCTGGCGCGTAAATCCTGTACGTTTGAGGGGGTGCCGGAGTGGTCAAACGCTACGCGGACCAAACGGGTATGGTTCAGGGCCATATGGCTTAGTGCCTACCAGGGTTCAAGTCCCTGCCCCCTCATTTTTTCTTAGTGTATTCCGAGTCTGGCGAGAAATACTTTCAAGGTTGATAAGGGTAAGTATTTGTCCTTATGCGAAGGCGGACAGGGGTTCAAAGTCCTCCTTCCCACATCGTTTCTTAAATATAGAAGCACAAAGCATAAATACCTTAATCCTATTTCCGCATGCATAAAAACCTGAGGTGGCTGAAAAATGAGGAAGTTCATGGTATTGTTTATGGTTCTTGTCATCGCTCTTATGGCGTTCAGCTTCGGCTGCTCCAAGGAGGATGGCGGAAAGAAGATGGTCTCTTCCAGGCCTGTCACTGCTGTCGAGCAAGGGGCGCAGTCTGCAGAGCAGGATGTTGTAGAGACGCAGGAGCCAGAGGTTGTTGAGGATGATCCCGAGCCTGCTCCTGTTTCTGGTCAGGCGTTCTGTGAGCAGCTTTCCGGCTCTGACATTTCTGGTGTGCTTGGCGGTGACTGGTCCAAGGTTGATGACTGCCCGCAGCGCCCTCAGATGCCTGCTGGTGTCGATGTGTGCCGGTGTGATTATGACGGTCCGAGGCAGGTCTATGTGAATGTGGAGACACAGCTGTATGATGACCCGAACGAGGCAGAGCGTGTCTACAACATGTACTGCACAGGCACTGCTGAGGAGTCTGAGGTGGGCACTTATTCCTGCCGCGTGCCGAGGAGTGATGAGTTGCGTCCTAACTATGTGTATTTCCTGAAGGGCAGCCATTTTGTAAAGGTCTCGTGTCTGGGAGGCTCATGCCCGATGGATGCGATAGTGGAGCTTGCCAGGAAGGTCGAGGCGGAGATATAGGTTTGGGTAAATCTTTTATACTCTTTCTTTTTTTTGTCTTCTGTGATGGATGATCTTGAACAGCTGAAGCATCTCATGCGTCTGAAGGAGGTTGAGCGTAGGGGTGAGGTCGGCAGACGCAGGGAGAGCACGGCTGAGCACGTCTGGGGGTGTATGGTGCTGGCAGACCATTTCATCAGGGTTGTTGAGCAGCCTCTTGATGAGCTGAAGGTGATGAAGCTTCTTCTCTACCATGATCTTGTAGAGGTTGAGGTTGGCGACACTTTCATCCTTGATTTTGAGGCGCGTAAGAACAAGAAGATGAAGGAGAAGAACGGTTCAAGAATACTTGCGGGGAAGATTCCCGTGTCCATATCTGGGGATTACCTTAAATTCTTCGATGAGTATGAGGCTTATGATACTCCTGAAGCAAGGTTCGCTACTGCGATCGACAAGCTGGAGCCTATTGTTCATTGGTCTGTGTACGCCACTGATAAGCTCAAGCCTTTGGGCTGGACTGAGAAGGTGATACGTGACACCAAACAGAGATACATGGAACCCTTTCCGGAATTGCTGGATTTCTTTAACAGGTGGCTCGCCCACATGAGGGCAGAAGGCCACATCGAATGAGGATGCCTAGCCCTTCACTACGCCCATCGGTTCCATCCTTGCGACTTTCTTTGATATGCCTGCTTCGTGGACTGTGGCTATGACGTTCTCTATGTCCTTGTATGCTTTTGGCGCCTCTTCTGCCAGGACTTTTGGTGATGTTGACCTCGCGACTATCCCTCTGCCCGAAAGTTCGTGGCGTATCTCGTCTCCCCTGAATGATTTTATTGCGGAGTGGCGTGACATGGCCCGTCCTGCTCCGTGGCATGTGCTGCCGAAGCTCTTCTGCATGGCCAGCTCTGTGCCGTGCAGTATGTATGATGCCGTGCCCATGCTGCCTGCTATCAGTGCTGGTGTGTCTGGGAAGCTTCGTGTCGCTCCCTTGCGGTGCACGTAGACTTTTTTCTTCTTGCCTTCGACCGTGTGCTCTTCGAGCTTGCAGATGTTGTGCGCTATGGCGTAGATCGTGTGCATGTCCATGTCTTCCCAGCTTTTGCTGAAGACTTTCTCGAATGTCTCTCTGACCCATTGTGTCATGACGAGCCTGTTGGCGAATGCGTAGTTGACTGCGCACTTCATGGCTTTGTAGTAGTCCTGTCCCTCGTCGGAGTTGACCGGTGCGCATACCAGTTGCCTGTCCGGCAGCTTGATGCCGTACTTCTCTGCTGCTTTCTCGTGTATCTTGAGGTAGTCTGAAGCGACTTCGTGTCCGAACCCTCTTGACCCGCAGTGGAGCATTATGACTGCCTGGTCTTTCTCGAGCTTGTGCTTTTTTGCGTGCTCTTCTGAGAATGTGTCTGTGACTTTCTGCACTTCCAGGAAATGGTTGCCTGCTCCGAGCGTGCCGAGCTGCGGCCTTCCTCTTTTCTTTGCTGTTTCGCTTACCTTGGACGGGTCTGCTCCTTCCATCTTGCCGTTCTCTTCTGTGTTCTTGAGGTCCTGGCCGACTCCGTATCCGTTTCTCACGCACCATTCGCAGCCGTCCACAAGGACTTCGTCGAGCTTTCCGCTCTCTATCCTGAGCTTGCCTTTGCTTCCGACTCCGCAGGGTATGTTCCTGAACAGTCCTGCCGTCAATTCGCGCAGCTTCTTCTGCACTTCGCTTGCCTTGAGGTTGGTGCGTATCATGTTGATGCCGCAGTTTATGTCGAACCCTGTGCAGCCTGATGATATGACTCCTTCTTCTGCGTCGAACGCGCCGACTGCTCCCATAGGAAGCCCGTATCCTACGTGCGCGTCAGGAAGTGCGCATACCGGCTCGACAACGCCTGGCAGCATCGCGACGTTGGTCAGCTGTTTTATCGCCTCGTCTTCCATCGCGTCCATGACTGCCTGGTTGGCGAATACTTTGGCATCTGCATTCATGCCTTCCCTTGCACTTTTTGGTAGCAGCCATTCATAATCATTGATCTTCTGGAGTTTGTCTTTCATTTTTTCGCACCTTTTTCGTAACCCTTTGATGACGTTATGTCTGGATTTCTTCTTGGCATTTATTAATGTTTTTGTAGTCACAGAAACCTTTATATATTATTCGTCGTGCTTTTCTGCGATAGTATCTGTATTTTATTGTTTTTTATTGTTGGTACGTTGTATCGATAAAAGAGTCGATAAAAGAGTATCTATGGTTTATGGGGTGGTACTAAGATGTATTGGTATATTATTTTGGCGGCTGTGATCGCTCTTCTCGCTGCAGGGGTTTTCTCTCTTCTGATAAGGCGGAAGGATACCGGCACGCCCACTATGCAGAGGATAGCCCTGCATATCAGGAACGGTTCGATGGCCTATCTTCTGAGGCAGTATCGTTATCTTGTTGTTTTCATAGTCTTCGTGTCCATGGTGCTTGGCGTGTTTATCAGCATCTGGACAATGATCTGTTTCATCGTCGGCGCGATATTCTCGCTTCTTGCAGGTTTCATAGGGATGCGCGTCGCGACGATGGCGAACGTGCGCACCAGCGCCGCTGCGAGAAAGTCTGTCTCGCCTGCATTGAGGATCGCTTTCTCTTCAGGTGCTGTGATGGGCTTGAGTGTGGTCGGCCTGGGTCTGCTCGGCATCACTGCACTTTACATGATATTTCAGAGTCCGGAGATCATCTTCGGGTATTCTTTCGGCGCTTCGAGCGTGGCCTTGTTCGCCAGGGTCGGCGGTGGTATCTATACGAAGGCGGCTGATGTGGGTGCTGACCTCGTCGGCAAGGTCGAGGCGGGCATACCTGAGGATGACCCGAGGAATCCTGCGACCATCGCGGATAATGTTGGTGACAATGTTGGCGACGTCGCAGGTATGGGTGCTGACCTTTTCGAGTCTTATGTCGGTTCCATAATCGCTGCGATAGCTCTTGGTTTCCTTGCTTATGACCAGGCGGGCATCCTGCTTCCGTTGAGCATCGCAGGAGTTGGGATAATCGCGAGCATAATAGGCACTTTCTTCGTGCGTGCGAAGAAGGAGAAGCGTCTCGGGCTTGCTTTGAGGGTGGGCCTTTGGATCAGCTCTGTGCTTGTCATAATAGCTGCTTACTACCTGACAAGTTTCTTCATGCCTGATCTTAGCGTGTTCTGGGCGATAATCGCAGGTCTTGTCGCTGGCGTCGTGATAGGTTATATCACAGAGTATTACACGTCTTATGACTATGGTCCTGTCAAGAAGATTTCTGAGTCTTCTAAGACGGGCGCAGCGACGAATATAATCCAGGGTCTTGCGACTGGCATGACATCCACTGCTCTGCCTGTGCTTGTGATCTGCGCAGCGATCTACGTAGCGTATCATTTTGCAGGGCTTTACGGCATCGCGATGGCGGGTGTGGGCATGCTCTCGACGCTTGGTATCAGCCTGGCTATCGACGCTTACGGTCCTGTCGCTGATAACGCCGGCGGCATTACCGAGATGTCAAAGCTCGGTCCTGCTGTGAGGAAGAGGACTGACGCGTTGGATTCGCTCGGCAACACGACTGCCGCTATCGGCAAGGGTTTTGCCATCGGCAGCGCTGCTCTGACCGCTTTGGCATTGTTCGCGACTTACGCGACGACTGCAGGTCTTGAGAGCATATCGGTGCTGAAGCCGAACGTGATGATAGGTCTTCTGATCGGCGGTTTCCTGCCTTACCTTTTCAGCAGCATGGCGATGAAGGCTGTGGGCAATGCCGCTTTTGACATGATCAATGAGGTCAGGAGGCAGTTCAGGAAGATCAAGGGTCTTATGAAGGGCAAGGCAGAGGCTGATTACGCCCGTTGCGTGGACATCGCCACTAAGGGTGCTCTGAAGAGGATGATAGTTCCTGGTATCCTTGCAGTTCTTTCACCTATTGTTGTAGGTTTCCTGCTTGGTGTCGAGGCTCTGGGCGGTCTTCTTGCCGGCTCTCTTGTGTCTGGTATCGCAATGGCTATATTCATGGCTAATGCGGGTGGAGCTTGGGATAATGCGAAGAAGTATATCGAGATGGGCAAGCTCGGCGGCAAGGGAAGTGATACCCATAAGGCAGCGGTCGTAGGTGATACTGTGGGCGATCCTTTCAAGGATACTGCAGGACCCTCATTGAACATCCTCATCAAGTTGATGAGCATTGTGGCCTTGGTCTTCGTGCCGTTGTTCTTGCTGGTGGCGTAAGCCATTAATTCTTTTTTTTTTATCCTTGTTCTTGACAGAACTGCCACCGCTTTTTACAGCCCCGGCGCTGCCACCGCCCCATACGTGGTAGCTGAAAGAAGTAGGGTGTGTGTGGGCTCCAAGCTCGCAGGGTCTGGAAAGTAGAGCATTTAAGTGAAAGAAGAGGTTGAAGGCGTGGCAGCCTTAAAATTTAGCAGTGAGCAGTGCTGCTTTTTAAACCACATATAAATATATACTTACATTGTGAGTAAATAACTAATATGTAGTCACCGAACAGTGACAACAAAAACGAAACATTTATATAATATCTCGTTATACACCTCTATGAAACAGCTTTTAGTTGTTTCAGCTCCTGCCCAGATGTGCATTAATTTCTCAGATCCCCCTGAAGACTAAGCACATCTTGGGTATTATTTTTCTTTCAGGATTCATTTCTTCAGCCTGAGGTATCTCAGGATGTCATCAAGGCGTTCTTCATCATACAACAGCCAGACCAGCATCAGCGCTCCGTCCAATATGCCTGCCCTGAACTTGTCGTATATGATGTTTGGGAGGTGCACTTCCCATGCCAGGGGGTAGAACCAACGGCTCATGCCGTCCATGCCGTCAAGCAGTGTGTGCGTCACAAGCCCTGCGCTCCCGACGAAAAGAAGCATGTAGGCGACTTTCCATCCTTCATACTCCAGCACTTTCTTTGAATAGAGAAGGTACACGAGAAGACCTGCCACCAAAAGAAAAAAAGGTATCAACAGCGAGTGGGTCAGACCTCTGTGGTACATCGAGCTGAAGCTGCCCGTGACTGCAAACGTGTAGAAAAGGTCGAAGTCAGGCATCGCCCCTATAAGTCCGGCGGCGAACACGTACCATCTTGAGAACCTCTTCTTGGCGATGTATCTGCGGAAGGTCTCGACTATCAGCATCGGAACGATTATGTGTGTGACAGGATTTGCCATCCTGTTTTGTCAGATGCACCGCTCTTTTAAATCTTTAGGATGATTTTTTATACCTCTGTGACTTTTTGTCAGTGCATGAACATCAGGTGCATCAAGTGCAAGGGGCGTGGTTTCTGCGGAAGGCCTGTCTGCGCCATAGCGTCGAAGATAACCAGCCAGAAGAGGGTTAATCTCAAGGCGAAGCAGGACTTCTTCGGCGAGTCTCCGAACATCTTCGTCGGCAGGTACGGCTACCCTGACATAAATGTAGGCATACTGAGCACTGAGCATTACCAGGACCATGATGCTCCCCTGACATGGAGCGCAAAGGACTACCAGATACCCCAGGTTATCGACAAGCGAACCGCATTGATAAACTCGAACTTCAACACGCACATTCGCTCTTTCGATGACCGCATGCTTGAGCTCTCGCAGGAGGTCTCTCTAGCTCGCAGGCCGGTCGATATAGAGATCAACCTGAACAAGAGACCCAATTTCTCTCTGAACTTTAACCAGGACACGATGCCTCACGGGCCTAATGTGAAGCTGAAGAGGGCCAGGCTGACAGAGAACCCGAAGATACCCCATAAGGTAGATAAGGTCGTCTCCGACCATCACATGAAAGCTACAGAGGCGGTTTCAAGGCTCCGCAAAAGTTTCGACGAGCATTACCTCACCAAGATACTTAGCGTAGGCAATCTCGGCATGAGGAAGGACAGGAAGCTGGTCCCTACCCGCTGGAGCATAACTGCTGTCGACGACATGGTAGGCAAGCAGCTCACAGATGAGGTGAAGCGCTATCCGGAATCAGACTATCTTGCTTATTTCGGCGGCTACTTGGGAAATTATTATCTCATCCTTTTATTCCCTTACTGCTGGAGTTATGAGCTGTTCGAGACCATCGTCGGTGAGCGCACGAGCTTCTCGACAGACCACGAGTTCAACGAGGGTCGCAAGAGCTATGCTGACAATACTGCCGGCGGTTATTACGCGACAAGGCACGCGGTCCTGGAAAGGCTTTCGAGGATGAAGCGCCAGGCAGGCGTGCTCGCGCTGCGTTTCATAACGTCAGAGTACTGGGCGCCTCTGGGCGTGTGGGTGGTGCGCGAGGCTACGAGGAAATCCATGTCTTCAAAGCCGATAGAGTTCGGCTCCAGGGAGCTGATGCTGAAGTACGCGAAGGCTTTCGCAAAGAAACGGTTCAATTTCGATCTCGACACCCTCCTCAGTCAGTCAAGGCTGCTTGACAGGATGGAGAGGCAGAAGCGGCTGGTGGATTTCAGATGATCATCTGTCATACAGCGTCCGCACCAGAAGCAATATGAATATTATTATGGCGATGTTGGCCAGCGCCAGGACGAATGTCCCGAACCCCTCATCTTTCGGCGGCGGCGAAGGTTGTCTAGGCGGCCTGGTGCCTGGCGGAGGTGTCTGCACGACCACTTCCTGCTCTTCTTCTCCGAAAAGGAAGCTGAGGTCCCGGTCAGGATTTTCGTATCTTTCTACCATCACCACCCTTCGCGGCTCTTCGTCCTCTTCCGCTTTTTCATCCCCTGATCTTCTTTCGCATTCTACATAGAACTCTATCCGTTTCTCGAGCTTTTCGAGCCCGTCGTCATACAGCACGAGGGCATTCATGGTGTGCCTGCCTTCATTCAGTCCCTGCACGTCTAGCCTTTTTGTTGTGGAGTATATGTTGTCCTCTTCGTCATCGTCTATGCTTGCGATGTCGAACGTGTCTGAGTATAATGTGCCTAGCGAGTTGTGGTATACCTTGATTTCTGCGTCGTATTCTTCCTGTTCTCCGATGTTCTGTATCTCCATGCGTATCGTGGCATCGCCGTCGCAGTACGCGTCGCTCATGCGCAGTGTGTTGAACACCAGCTCGTGCTCTTCCCTGTCTACGTCTATGTCGTAGTCTGCCTCGTCGCAGTGCTCTGTTCCGTTCTGGTCTTCCCCGCACGCGGTTATGTCGAGGTCGTAGCTCTCGTAGCTGCTCGCGTCTTCAGGTATCCTGAGCCTGAGTGTGACCCTCTTCCTGCTGTCAGCCCTGACATCCACTGTGTCTGAGTCGTCCTCGTCATCCCCGTCGTCTATGTCCTCTATCACTGCGAGCACGCGGACGTCCTCTAGGTCATTGTCCGTGTCGTCATCATAGTTGTTCTTCAAAGTGATGATTATCCTGAGTTCATCGCCCGGGTCGACGTCGAAGCTTCCTGATGTGCTGCTCGTGCTGAGGATGGTGTCTCCATCCCTTGTTATCTCTACCTTCTCTATCTCCAGCTTTGAGCCGGCTCCGACGACGGGGAGAGCGCTCACGAGAAGAACAAGTACCATGATATGGATGAGATGGATAAGTTTCTGCATGCCTACAACCCCCTATGAGGATTAGTGTTTTTTAAGGTTTAAATAATTTGCCCGGAATCTGTCGTCAAGAGATGGTGACGAAAACGCATCTTCAGTCCTGTGTGCAGGCATAAGTTTTATAACTTTCCTGTTTGGTGTTCTTCTGCATGGAGAACGGATCTGCTGGATTTTCAGAGGATGGTCTGGATGAGCGGCTGGTCACGCAGAACGCGGCTATCATTGCGCATCAGGATACTGAGAGGATCCTTGTGGTGAAGATAAGGGGTTATGATGACTGGCGTGTGCCTTACAGCGATTACAGGGAGGGGGAGCACGCGATCGAGACTGCCCGGCGCGTCCTGGTTGAGAGGGTCTGCTGTGATAAGGTCAGCCATGCTGTGGACCTGGGCGAGAAGGTGCGTATAGGTTTCACTCCTGCTGACAGAGAGACTTGGGACTCTCATGCCACTGCTAATTTCTATATGGAGCGTGATATCCATATGTATGTCGCTGACCTGTCATGCGATGCTCATGATATGGACAAGGGCCGCCGTGTGGAGTCTTTCAATCTTGTAAGATACGACCGTATCGGTAATTTTCTCAGGGGCAAAGAACTTGAGATCGTCGAGGACATCCTCATCGACCTGAAGGCCGGAAGGATATGGTGATGTGTCCTGCGCTTCTTATCTTTCTTCCTTTATCTCCTCGAGTTCTTTGAGGAACTTGCTGATCGTGTTGGGCACGTGCGCGACCTGTGTCTTGAGTGTCGTGGCTGTCTCTTCTATGAGTTCGTCGTCGCTGCCTGAGGATATATCTGTGCTTTTGAGTTCCAGCTCTTCCGGCTTGAGAGGTTTTTTCTTCTTCTTCGCCTTCTTGGCTTTCTTCCACGCTGAGAATAGCTCTGCTGCCCTGCCAGGCACCTTGTTTTTCTCTACGCCGAGCATCTCTGCTATCTTCGTAATGGTCTCCCCTTCCTGCTTCTCGACCTTTGACACGGCCGCTCCGGCTGCGAACTCCAGCCTTACGATGCCGTCCTGTATCTTGCTGCTCTTCAGGAGCTTTATCTCTCCGGCCTCTCCTGTGTGGTCGAGATGCGTCCCGCCGCATGCCTCGACGTCAAACCCGGGTATCTCAACTACCCTGACTGTCTTGCCGGGCACCGCTCCTCCCTGGTACAGCACGAAGCCGTATCTCTCTTCTGCCAGCTTTCGTGGCATGACTTCTTTCCTGACTTCAATGTCCTGTTTAACGACGGAATTGGCCTCTTTCTCTATCTCTTCCATCTCCTGCGCTGACAACGAGTCGTAATGCGTGATGTCGAGCCTTGATTTCTCGAGTGTCTTTGCCGCTCCTGCCTGCCAAACATGCATGCCGAGCACTTTCTTTGCAGCTCCATTCACGATATGGGTCGCTGTGTGGTGCACCGCTAGCTGCAGCCGTCGTTCCTCATCGACGCGTCCCTGGATCCTGTCTCCTTCCTTCAGGTTTCCGCCTTTCACTGTGTGGACTACGTGCAAGCCCTGCTTGAAGACTTCTACCACTTCTGCGTCGCCGAGCGTGCCTATGTCGTGCAGCTGCCCGCCCGATGTGGGGTAGAATGCTGTCCTGTCAAGCACGACCTTGTCTCCTATGATTTTTAGCACTTCTGCCTCGAATTCGAGCAGCTTGTGCGTCCCCCAGTACAGCTTCTCTGTTTCCGGCACTCCCTTGAGGTCAAGCTGTTCTTCCTTGTGCGTTGCGAGCTTCTTCTCCTTGTGTTCGTGCATCTGCCCGACGAGCCTGTAGAAGTTGTCAGGTATTATTATGTTCTTGCCGTGCTTTTTCGCCTCTTCTTTCACTGTCTCAGGAGATATGCCGTCGCTGTCGTAGAGCCTGAGCAGCACGTCCTGCGTTATCTCCTTGTTCACGATCCGTTCGACTATGTGCTTTGCTTTCTCTTTCGTGGCGCGGTACTTCTCTGTCTCGACGTCCAGTATCTTGCCCACCTGGTCTATGTTCCTGTTCAGTTCGGGGAAGAGCGGTTCGAGCTCTTCTGCGTGCCACCTGGCGACTTCTTTCAGCTTGATGTCCCAGCCGAACCGGTCTATGAATTCCAGCGCACGCCTGAGAATTACGCGGAGGTTGTACCCTCCCCCTACGTTGGACGGCAGAGCACCGTCGTTTATCGCGACGAGCAGTGCCCTTGCGTGCTCTGCTATTGAGTATATTGCTGTCATGGGCATGATCCTTTCCTTGAGCAGCTCCCCTTTCATGTCGAGCTTGCTGCCGACCTCTTCCCATGCCTTGTTTATGTCCTCTACCTCGTCGATGTTGAGCAGCGCTGAGTATGGTGAGAATCTCCTGAACAGCTGCGCGTCATAATCGACTTTTGTCCTCTCCTCGAGCTTGCGCAGCACTGCGGGGAACACTGCTTCGTATATGTTGGGCACCCCTTGAGAGAACCAGGCTATCCTTTCCATGCCCAGTCCCATGTCGAGCACTTTTATCGAGAGCTCATGGTCTCCTGCGTCTGTGTGCTCGTAGAGCATGTATACCTGGTTGAACAGCTCCACTCCTCTTGAGAAGAATTCCATGCACGGGCCGTAGTTGCCTCCGCCCGCCCATGCATCCTCATGCAATGTCAGTTCCGACGCAGGAAGCCCCACTCCTTGCGTCACATATCTGTATATGTCCTCGAATGCCTTGTTCTGGTCCCATTCTGACGGCTCGACGAACATGTGCTGTCCTATCATCACGAATCCTGTGCAGTGCGATCCTGTTATCCCTACGTTGTCAACGTCGCCGAACCGGAGGCAGAACTGGGGTATTACCATCTTCTTCGCGGGCGGTTCGACCTCCCCGCTTATCACGTAAGGCTGGAATGCCGCGATGGACGCCATGGTAAAGTCTGTCGTGGGGTTCCATCTGGACACCACAGGGTATCTTTCTACCGGTTTGTACCCCCATTCTGAGAACATGCTCTTGAACTGCTCCCACACGTCGGCGAAGCTGAGCTTGATCTTTGACGGGTTCTCCTCCACCACCCTGGTGCCGCCCAGGCATGCAGGATCCCCGCATACTTCCTGGTCCTTGTTGACTGTCCAGAACCAGGTGCCGCACCTGCAGTGCTTGCGCAGGAAGCCTTCCCGCTCAAGTATGTCTGTCGCATAGTATTTTTCAGGCTCTTTTGACGCGACGGTCTTGAACCATTTCTTAAGCTCCTTGTCTGTTTTCATGCCATCAGGAAGAAATACTGCCCTATTTAAATATTACCCTGATAGAAGATTTATTAAGCACTGAAGGATTACAGGTAATGCCGATGATGAGGTTATCCCCGACTGAGCTTTCGGGCTTTGATGAAGGATGATTAACCTCTGAGGCATATCTTGAAAAATGTTAAAGATTATTTTGGAAAGTCAGCTCAGCTGCTCCTCTCCCTTCTTCTTCTCTTCGAATTTCTGCAGGCAGTGTTCTGAGCAGAACCAGTATGCCTTTCCGTCTATCTTGGTCTCGTACGTGTCTTCCGCGTCGAGAAGTGCGGCTCCGCAGTTCTGGCACTTGCCCTGCTCTCCGTCGTCTTCCGCCCCTTCCATGAATCCTGCCTCTTCTGGTGAGATCTCTGCGTCCTCGACCAGCTTCTCTCTTCCTGTCTCGTCGTATACTGTCTCTTCCTTCTCTCCTTCTTCCATCTCTTTCCTTATCTCGTCTTTTGTCTCTTCCATTATGGTCACCTATTCCTGATTTCCTTCTTTATCGAGCATCCTTTTCCGCGCCTTGTTGGAGTGCTTGTGCGCCTCATGCAGGGGTTCAGGCATCTTGTGTTTTTCTACCATGCATTTCCTGACGATTTCTTCCGATGTCTTAAGCGACACGCGGTGGCCCGGACTTACATATATCGGTTTGGCGTGCTCTTTTGTCTTGAGGGCGACTGCCCTCTTCTCTCCTTCGACGATTATCTTTCCGTCTTTCTCCTCCCCCAGAAGAAGTTTCTTCGCAACGCCTATGGTCGGCATGTCGAGCAGTATTCCGAGGTGTGATGCCATGCCTATCTTTCGCGGGTGGAGTATGCCGTTCGCGTCCACCATCAGGATGTCGGGCTTGTTCTTGAGCTTATTTATGGCTTCGACCACGGCGGGGCTCTCCCTGTAGCTGAGGAATCCTGGTATGTACTGTATGGGTGCTTCGACCACGGCGTATCTCTTTTCCACTATCTCGAGCGTCTTGAAGTCAAGGACCACTACAGCGGATATGACCTTGTTGTCGATGAATGCCTGGTCGCAGCCTGCGACGTACTTTATCTCTTCGAAGTCGTCCTTGACCATCACTTTCTTTGCTAGTCTCAGCTGCTCTTTTTTCAGGTCTCTTATGTTCATCTCCTGGCCTCTGCCTCTTTTTGTTGCTGCTTTCCCTCTGGGCATGTTCCTTTATATTTTTTTCTGTGCCCTTATCCCATGAGGTGGGGGTCTTTCTTTATGAGCTGTCTCAGCACGAAAGGGAATGTCAGAGTGGTTATCAGTGTCATGATAACTATGGCTGAATACAGCTGCTGGGTCAGGAGTCCTGCTTTCAGTGCCATCAGGGCTATGACAAGCTCTACCGCGCCTCTTGAGTTCATGCCCCATCCTATGAGGTGGAGCTGTTTCCAGTTTAGGTGTGTGAAAGGCTTGACAAGGAACGCACCTATCAGCTTTCCTGCTATGGCCACGATGGTTATGCTTGCCAGGAGAGGGATGTCTATGGTCAGCTGTGAGTAGCTGAAGTTAAGCCCGACCCCGATGAAGAAGAAAGGTATTATCAGCGCGAGCGCCATTATCTCGAAGTGCCTCCTTATGTCTGTCTCCTCTTTCCTGTTCAGGCTGAGCTGTATGATTATGCCTGCTGTGAATGCGGCGATTATGCTTCCTGTCATCGTGCCTGTTATCATCAGGCCGAATATTGCGAACAGGAGGCAGAGGAGTATGGCTGTGGTGAAGAGGCTTATCTCTCTGATCTCTCCGACCTCTTTTTCTTCGTACTTTATTATCTTCGGAAGTAGTTTGAACGTGAGGACGAGTATCGCGAGGAATCCTGCCAGTTCGAGAGGGGAGTAAGTGAGGTCTGTCGTGATTATCCTGTGTCCGAGGGATGATGCGATGGTTATGAACATGACGAGACCTATCACGTCGTCTATGATCCCTGCCCCGAGCATGGTCGCGCCGACTTTCGTGCGGAGCTTGTTTATCTCCATTAGGAAGCGGGCTTTTGTCGCTTCCGAGGTTATGCTTAGGCATACGCCGACGATCAGTGCTGTGAGGTTGCTGTAGCCGAGAAGTTTCATCGCGATGAATCCTAACGTGAAGGGTATGAAACTCCCGAAGATGCCGATGAGGATTATGTCTTTTCTCGCCCCGTACATCCTGTTCCAGCTGACTCCAAGTCCTGCGAGGAACAGCAGGAATATTATTCCCAGGTCTGCCAGCATCTCGATGAGGCCTGTGTTGTCTCCGACCACCCATCCTTTTACAAATGGTATTCCTACTGCTATACCCCCTATGATCTGCCCGAGGACTATAGGTATCTTTAGCTTGTATGCAAGTTCTGAGAAGAGGAATAGTATCGCGAGACATAATGCTATCGTTATGATGAAGTTCATTTTACCCCTTTTTTTTGATGCTGTTTTCCGAAGGTGTTCCCGTATTTAAATAGTTTATGTCTTTTTGTGCATTATATTATGCCTTTGAGCCTTTTCAGGGCGTTGAACCGCTCTGTTTCACCTATCTTTGCCTGTCTCACTGCGTTCTTGAGTATCGAAACTGACCGGTCATATGTTTCCCTGTCTACAGGATATGGTATGCTGTCCTTCCCGCCGTGCGCGAAGCTGTACTTGACAGGGTCTTTCCATGACGCCCTGGCGCCGTATATCAGGTCAGATATGAGTGCAAGTGAGCGTATTGTTTTGGGCCCTACGCCTTTCAGCGCGACAAGTTCCTCATACGTCCTGGGCTGGTACTCGTGTGCCTTCCGAAGCGTCTCTATGTTTATCTTCTTCATGTCAGTTATGTGGTGGTCTGCTTTCATGGTGAACATGGGTGGTCTCGGCCCGAAGAAATCTGTTATGGTGCTCTGCGGTCCTGTGCCGAGATGCCTGAACTCGCCTTCTTTCACTATGTCGAGAGAGGACTTGCGCGCCTTTCTGCTCTCCTTAGAGGTCATGTCTAGCACACCTTCCCCTCTCTCTTCACAGCATATTGCTGAGTGGGGCTCGGATACAAGATCTTTGACATTGCTGCTCAGCCAATGGTAGCGTCTTGCATAGTTGTTTTTGCTGTTCATGCCCTGCTGGACTGCCGCCCATCTGCCCCCTTCCTCTACCAAGAAGCAGTGGTGGTAAAGCTGGTACTCGTCCTGCACGAGTGAGCTGTCGACTTTGGCAGTCATCCTGCTGCTGTACCTGAGCCGGTCTATCCTTCTTGTCGAGAATGAGAACCTGTCCCCTATCTTTGTTATCTGTTCTGGGGCTTTCCTTGACACAGCCCCTTTTCCTCCTGCTGCCTTCACGCCGATTTCTGTCTTTTCCAGTGCTATCTTCAGCGCTCCGCATGTTGTGGTGGTCAGACCGCTGCTGTGCCAGTCGAATCCTATCGTGCAGCCGAATGCCTGGAACCAGTATGGGTCCGCGACCCTTGCCAGCAGTTCTTTCTTGCCGTACTCCTGCGTTACTGCTTCAGATACTGCGCCTGCCAGATTTATCATCCTCTTGAACAGCCATGGCGGTGCTTTTCCTGTGTGCAGCGGCAGGTTTGCAGTGCCTGTCCTTCTCATGCAGGGTTATTCCCTTGCGGCAGGATTTTAAAATGTTTTCCCGTGCATGTCCAGTGGTTGTGCTGGAGTGCGGGCATCATCTTATCATCTGGAAGAAAGAGGAAAGGATTTCAGTTCCGGGAAATGTCAGAACTCTGCTTTGCCTGTCGCGAGCACTGCCACGTTGCCTGTCTTGTTGAACTTGTCGACCTCTTCGAACACTGCTATCATCTTGTCGTTCACGTCTTCCTCGTTCACGCAGCGCACGTCTATGGGTGGCGGTGTCTTGTCTGCGACGTAGTATGTCTTCTCCTTGTACTGCTCTTCGGCCAGCGCCTTGAGTTTGGTGATGAACTTGTTAAGCATGCGTTCTGGCTTGTCGAGCCGGACTCTCTTGCCCAGGGTTATCTTCTTTCCGTTCGCGTCCATCGTGACGTCGAAATGCACATATCCTTCCTTCAGGTCCTGCACTATATCTCCGTTCTTTGTCTTTCTTTCGACCTTCTCGAACCTGAGTTCCAGTTTCTCAGCGTCTGTCATTTGAGCACCTCCTAAATTATGATTTATGTGGTTGGTCTGTCCGGCGATCCCGGGTATTTTTTTCCCGGGTATTTTTTTATTTGTTGTAAATGCCCTGCCCCTTTGGGCGGTTGGGATTTTTATTTTTTCATGAGCCCTTCTATCTCGTCGTGGAGCTTCCTGACCCTCTGCCCGATCTTGTGGCCTAGCTCTTCTGTGAACCGCTTGACCACCTCGGCCGAGTCTTTAGGCTTCTCGCCCCATAGAAGGTTGTCGGCGTATGAGATTATCCTCTCTTCGATGGTCTTGGGTGTGTAATCCGCGGCGGGTATGGGGAGATCCTTCTCCTTCACGTCCTCTTCTGTTATCCCTCCTCCGAGATGCCTCTCGCATACCCTTGCGTATCTCTCGTCGAGGCCTTCCTGCCTGAGTATTTCTGCGCCTGCTACGCCGTGCTTGACCGGTTCTGTGCCCGGGGGATGCTTGAATCTTCCTATGTCGTGCAGTATGCACGCGGTCCTTATGAACTCGAGATCTATGCTGATGTCCTTGTTGCGCTGCATTATCTTCTGCGCAACCTCAAGGGCCAGCTTCTGCAGGGCTTTAGAATGCTCAAGCACTTTCTTTAGGTCTTTCTCGCTCGTGGAGTGTTTCTTCAGGATATCTATCGCTTGTTTCTCGTCCATTTTCCCCAACTTTGTCGATATGAAGATGTATCGGGCTCCTCATCTTCGCTTTTTTTTGGGGGGTGGTTTGAAGAAGTTAGGTCAGATGAGAAGCCCGAGAGAGTGAATGTCAGTCCTGTTTCGGCGGCTTGTTTATCTCCTGTACCCAGAGCATACCTATCTTCTTCAGTGAGCTGCTGAACTTGTCTGATATGATGTATTTCTTCTTGTACATGTCGTAGTCTATCATCCCCATGGATCTCATGGGTGTGAGGATCCTGTCGTAGAACTGTCTCTTGTTGTAGGATATCTGGACTTTCTTCGTCCTTTTGACAGGTCCGACGTCTTCCACCATTTCCATGACTGTTCCTTCATGGAGCCTGTTCGCGAACAGTGACATCTCTGTCTTGCCGAGGCTGCCTCCGTTCTGCTTGAATTCCTCTACCAGCAACCTGCCGACTATCACCTGCTGTTCTGTCGCGAATACCACCTCGAATATATCGTCAGGCAGATGGAACTGGTCGAATAGGATTACCATTTCTTTAACCCGTCTCCGCTACTGTAACTCTTGTGTCAAATCACTGGTCACTGATGATTTGCCTGGTTTATCTCATAATCATAGCTAATATATAAATGTTATCATTTTTACTATTAGTATAGTATTTTATATACTGGAGCTTTTGAGAGCATTATTTAGGCTTTTCAGAACCCAAAAATCACACCCGACCACGCAGAAAAACTACCTCACTGGAAGAATTCGCTTACTTTGCTTGCATAGTCTCTGGTGACCTCTATATGCCAGTCTATCGGAAAATGCCTGAAGTAATTCGGCCAGATGTATCTCTCGTCGAGGAACACGATTGTCCCCCTGTCACTCTCGCTCCTTATGCACCTGCCCGCGCTCTGGAGCGTCTTTGAGAACGCCGGGCCGACATAGCCGTAGTCCCAGCCTTTTCCGAACTTCTCGTCATAGTATTTGATCAGCGCTTTCGTCTCCAGGTTCGGCTGCTGGAGGGGCAGTCCCACGACGACGACGCACTTCAGCAGCTCGCCCGGCAGGTCTATCCCTTCGCCATAGCTGCCCGAGACCACTCCCAGAAGGACCGCCCCTGAGTCCTTGTAGCTTTTGAACCTGTCCAGGAACTCTGCCTTCTCCTCTTTGTTCATCTCCGATTCTTCGACAAATGCTGTCTTGCGTGACATGTTCGTGAAGAACCTGTATACGTTGTCCCTTACGAAGTAGCTCGGGAAGAAAAGCGCGCTGTTTCCCGGCACTATGTTTGTTATCTGTGCGCATATCTTTGCTATCCTGGCGTACTGTTCTGCATTCCTCTTCGCGAATCTCGTAGTTGTGTCAGGTATTATCATCGCCAGCCTGTTGTCCTGCGGGAACGGGCTGGGGTATTTTTTCTCGACCGTCCCGTCAGGGAAGCCGAGAAGGTCTTTGTACATTACTGTCGGTGTGAGCGTGCCGGACATTATTATGGTCGAGTGTACGTTGGATAGGGTGTCTTTTGAGACCAGGCTTGGGTCGAGGCACCTGTATGAGAGCATGACGACGCTTTCCCTTCTTGTCTGTTTCTGCGACAGTATCCTCGCGTAGCCCTTGTCTTCACCCCGCCAGGTCTCTAGGAATGCTGCTATGCTTCCCAGCGAGGCCTGTCTCTCGGTCTTCCTGACAGCCTGTGCCCCTTGTTCCAGGTCGGCCACAAGCTCGTCGTAGTCACCTATCTTCTCTATCCTCTTGGTGAAATCTTGCTTTGTTATGTGTTTCTCGTCGCCGTCCCGCATTCCCTGTGAGAACTCGTTGAGAACGTCCTGTACCCCTGCCAGCTTTGATATCAACTGTTCGTCCTTGAGCTTCTTAGCCTCATTGACTGCCCTCTTTATCATGTAGTTTGACAGCTGTGATGTCATCAGGTTCCGTATCCTGTCCGGCAGGTTGTGACCTTCGTCGACGATGACTATGCAGTCTGACAGGTCGGTCTGCGCTCGCTTGAGGAAGGGGTCCCTTATGTGCGGGTTGAATATGTAGTAGTAGTCAGCCACGATGACGTCAGCGTCCTTTGCCATGTGCATCGCCAGCTCTGCTGCGCAGAGGTTGTCCTCGCCGCACACCTGTGAGAACCTCTCGATGTGGCATGGGCTTTCCTTACTGAGCCTTTCCAGAACGAGCTTCGCTTCTGTGGTCAGCTTGCTCCCTTTCTTTGTGTTGTTGAACTGCTCGCAGGCCTCGTCTTCCTTCTGCTTCTTGCAGTACTCGTAGAAGTCAGCAGTACGCATGCTCTGCACGCCGGGCAGCGTGCACATCCATTTCTTCCCTATTATGTCGATGGCAGTGAATTCCGTTCCGTACCTGTCTTTTATCTCCTTGAGTGTCTGGATGGCGATCATGTGCTGGGTGTGCCGGGACGTGAGGAAGAATACTTTCTTATTGTTGTCGAGGGCGTACTTAAGTGCGGGCGACAGGGTGGCGGCGGTCTTGCCCAGCCCGGTGGGTGCGTGTACTATCAGGTTGTTCTTGCTTTCCAGCGTAGTGATCGTCTCTTTGATGAGGTCTTTCTGGACTTCTCTTGATGAGGGGTACGGGAATAGGTATTTCTTGAGGTGCGATTCTTCTGTCTCTTCTCCTCTCTCTTCCACTTTTCATCCTCTCCTCTCTTTATCTCCTTCCCTGCCTTCTTTTCTGTCGGGGTTTGTCATGTTCTTGGATATCCTGAGGTGTCTTAAATAAGTTCCCATCATGTCGCGGAAATCTTCCGTACGGCTTTTCCGTCGAGAATTTATCAGCGGTCACGCGTCTCAAATAGAAAGTTTTATAAATAACCTTTTTTCTGTATATTTTGTTAGATATATTACATAATATCTATATTTGAGGCGATATTGGGGGTCTGGTTGATGAAGAAGGAATTAAAGAAGGAAGACGTCTTCAACATCTTTTTCAGGGAGAAGCCTGCTATGATGCTCGTCGCTCTGAACGCAGCAAAGTCTGACATCTATGCTTCATCGCTTGCCAAGCAGATCGACTGTACGTATTCTCACGTCGTGAAGATCCTGCAGGAGATGTCCGAGGCAGGGCTTATCAGCTTCGACAAGCAGGGCAGACTCAAGCTCCTGACCCTGACCAAGAAAGGACAGGAAGTTGCTGACCATATAGACAAGATACGGAGCACCCTCTGAATCTTCTGTCAACTGATTATTCTGTCGACCGATACGCTCTTTGATATTATCTATCTGGTTCTTTCTCGGATCACCTGGTCAGGCAGGTCATTTCCTTCAGAAGTATTGAAAAGATTATTGAAAAATAATTGAAAAAGATTTATTCAAGATAGGTGCTTGCCTTGCTCGGGTCATACTTCCAGTCAACAGGCAGCCTGCCTGATCTCTTGTAGTAATTGACAAGCCTCTTGATCTTGGACTCTGTCAGTTGCAGGCCTATCAGCGCTGTCTTGTCCTGGCGGTTGTCTTCCATGTGCTTCCTGAGCATCGCAGACTTCTTAATCAGTGACCTGAGGTCTTCAGGCACTTCAGCGCGGAGCTTCTTAATCTCGAGTATCTTGCTCACGCTCTTGCCTGTCAGTGTCTTGACATCAGGTATGCCGTACGTGTCCCTCAGGACAAGGCCTATCTGGCTGGGAGTCTTGCCTTCCTTTGCCATCTTGGCTATTAGCAGCTCAACCTCCCTTGGCTTGTACCTTATCCAGGTCGGAACGGTCTTCTTGAACGGTTTTTTTGAACCGCTTACACCCTTGTCTCTTGAGTGCATCCTTGCCATATTATCATCTCCATTGTTCGAGAAGGAATGTAAGAAATAAAGACCACAGGTCTTTGAGTTTGTCTCACATCTCCAGCATGGACAAGCTTCCACCGGTCCATCTCTCGATTTGTATCTTGGGCGGACGAGCTCATTTATAAATGTTACGCTGTGTTAACTTAGTCAGATCAGAGGTGCTAAGAGCAAAATCCTGACCGTCTGTGCCATGTATGCTATGTATGCCGTAGGCATACATGGTATGGCCAGACGCTTGACGGAGCGTAGCGACGCTCAAGGCTTACAACCGAAGGTTGAAAGAGAGTGGGGCGCAGCAAAAACGTAGTAGGGCAGGATTTTGCTCTGGATTTGCTCTGGATAATGATCCAGCACCACAAACTTGACTAAGTCCGCTGTGTTATTGTCGGCGTATAATCTGCAGTCTTGTTCCGTGTCCATCGTCTTCAATCAGTTAAGTTTAAATACTATTTTTCGCTGGATAGCTTCAATAGTCCAAAGAAAAAAGCGATAGGTGATCATATGGGGAGATTAATGGCAGCGGTCATTTTCAGCGTTTTGATTCTGGGCTTCATCGCCCTGGTAGGTTGCACCAAGACAGAGAAGGTGTATGTCTGCCCCAACGGGAAGGAGACGACCGATAAGAGCCTCTGTCCTACCAACAAGGTGGCAGCTGTCAGCAAGAGGGATGCAGAGAATTATGCCAAGCGTTACGTCAGCGCTTATTTCTATGGCGGGAAGTCACAGCTGGTAAGTTCCTACATTAATCCTGATGAAGGTGATTATTATGCCACTTTCGTCGTGTCACAGAGGGATGAGGAGCCTTACGAGACAGTGGTGGTCATCGACGGCATAACGGGCAAGGTTAACTGCAGCGAGAACTGTGATTACACCTGAACAAGTGTTAGGTGTATTTTTATGTGTGTTTGCTTCCGGTGCGTAGGACGACTTAACTTGTGAATTTTGTCTGTATCTTCCTTTTGAACCTTATCTTTCCCGACTCTAGGCGCTGTAGGATGACTGCCAGTCGGTCATATTCCTTACGGATGCGCTCATACTCGTCGAAGCCTTTCCTGCTCAGCCGGAGGTTCCTGTCATCATAGACCAGATACTTATGCTTCTCAAGCTCTTCGAGGTTCTTGTATATCGCCCGCTCTTTCTTGTCGACGAGCATGAGGCTTCGTATGACGTCGATGAACTCTGCTTTAGAGATAGAGAACTTGAGAGGGGTCTCTGCGAAACGGCTGTGCGCTTTGCTGAAGAACTGTCCCAGGATGTACAGCATCTCTTTCCTGTTACTTTTTAACCCCATAGCCATTTATAAAGTAACAGCCTATAAAAATATTTCTAAAATATGGAATTAAAAAGTTATAATTATTTGATTAGCAGGTAAAGCCCTATAACCAGCGTCGCTAGGGCTGCCATCCAGTCCAGACCCTTTATGAATGGCACAAAGGGGATTATCCCTGCTATTATCAGTATTATTCCTATTGTCTGCTTAGTTGACATTCCACCATGCTTCTTCCTTCCCATGATACTCACTCTGATTCATTGCTCGTTCTGATGATAGCCCCGCGCGGATTTGAACCGCGGTCCATGCCTCGCTCCGGCAGCAGGAAAATCAGGATTTCCTTTCTCCAGGCCTCCAAAGGGCACGATGACTGGCCTCCAGACCGGATTTGGCCACTACACCACGGGGCTGTATCAGCAGAATTCGATGAATTTAAGGCATTTATAAACGTTTGCTATTGTCTGTTGCGTCTAGGTTATTTCCAGAGTGCCAGAACCTCTTCCTCCATGAAATGGAGATCTCCTGGGACTATCAGGCTATGTAGCGGTTTTCCGAAGTCCTCATAAAGAAGTGATTTTGCGCTTCCGGTTTTTATCTTCATGTCCTGGCTTCCAAGCCTTGCGCATCCGATGCATGTCGTCTCATCGGTAAAGACTTCTTCACCGCGTTTCTTCTCGATGTCGAGCAGGCTCTGTATTGCCTGGTTGACCGTCATGAACCTGGGATTCTCGGTTTTCGCAGTACTCCCTGTCATGAGCCCTTCTCTCGTCGGTTCTTTGGTCTTGATGTCAAGCAGGCAAAGGGTGTGCAGCCCTGATTTCCTGTTATCTTTCACGATATCATAATGCGTCTGGACGTCCCATCCTTCCTGTGGGAGGACGATCGAGGCGGTCCTGCCGTACTTGTATAGCTGTAGTCCTACTATCCCTACTGCAGTAAGTATTGATGCGTTATGGACAAATTCCGCTTTCACGCCTTCTTTTGCTGCTCTCATGAACAGGTCAAGGTGGGTGGTAGCACATACAGGATCACCTGCCACAAGGAACGCGACATCCTTTTTTGCAGCTTCTGCGACTATCTGTCCGCCTTCTTTTTCGACAAGGTTCCTGTCGGCCAGTATGACATTTTTTCCGTAGGTCTTTTCAAGGTCTTCCTTGCTGCACTGCAATATCGAGGTGTAGCTTTCTAGGTAGACCTTGTCTGATTTCTTGATGATTTCTAGCCCTTTGAGTGTGATGTCTTTTTCGTCGTTCAATCCCAGCCCTATTATGTATAGTGTCATGCTGTCTTATGTTCTGTTTTCTGTATTTATTCTTTTTTGTTTTTGTTTGAGCGCTATTTTTTTTCTTGGTGTTTTATTATAACGATTAAGTATTTTGTTATATTAAATACTATACCAATATACATTTTAATACACAAAATTGTGGTTATTTGGCTTGGACCTCCCATCTATTGTTCCGGTTGTCTTTCCTAAAATTTATCGTCGAGAAAATTTTGTATTTTAATCGTTTTAGGAATCATCACGGATTCTGGCTTAAAGATCCCTTTCTCGTCGAAAAAAGCTATTTTAAACCAATATACAAAAAACTATACTGAAATATAGAATAAAACCTATATTTTTCAAGCAAGAAATGTTTAAATACTTGATTTCCTCCCCTTTAAATAGAAATCGGGGTTTTGAACCTTGATTTTCAGCAGGCATCAAAAACCTGCGACAAAAAATGGTCTCCAAATCAAGTGTACTGCTTTGAGATTACTTAAAGATTTCGGGTGGTGCCTTCGCATGATGACCATAAGGTGAGAGGTAAACCAGAGACGGATCAGTTCAGACTGAAACAAAAAAGGGGGTTAGACAAATGGACTTTTTGGTACAGAACGCATTGAAAACTGCGGAAGAGAAGCAGCCAGAGATTGAAGTGGGGCAGGCCAACATCAAGGTAATAGGTGTAGGTGGCGCCGGAAACAATATGATCAACTGGCTCTATAAGAAGGGCATTCAGGGCGCGGAGATCGTCGCCTGTAACACCGACCTTCAGCATTTGAACATAACAGATGCTGATAAGAAGTTCTTGCTCGGCCAGGAATTGACTCGCGGTCTAGGCTGCGGAGGATTCCCTAATAAAGGCCAGGAAGCTGCCAAGGAAAGCCAGCAGAAGGTCAAGGAAGCTATGAAGGGTGCTGACATGGTCTTTGTCTGTGCAGGTATGGGTGGCGGAACAGGCACGGGTGCGGCTCCGGTAGTGGCGCAATCTGCGAAGGAGGCAGGAGCTATAGTCATCGGCACAGTCACAATGCCTTTCAAGATAGAGAGAGCAAGGGTCGATAAGGCAGAGTTTGGTCTGCAGCAGCTGAGACAGGTCTCTGACACGGTCATCGTAATCGACAACAACAGGCTTGTGAATATCGCAGGTAACCTTCCTGTGCAGCAGGCTTTCGCTGTCGCTAACGAGCTGATATCTACCATGATAAAAGGGATAGTTGAGACTATCGCCATCCCGAGCCTGGTAAACCTGGATTATGCAGATGTCAAGGCGATCATGACTGACGGCGGTGTTGCCGCGATAGGTGTGGGAGCTTCTGACACTGCGAACAGGGTTGAAGAGGCTGTCAGGGGAGCATTGTCCAACCCTCTGCTTGACATCAGCTATCAGGGAGCGACCGGAGCGATCATCCACGTGCATGGAGGTCCTGACCTTACCCTTGATGAGATATCGAGGATAGGTGAGCTCGTGACAGAATCCATGGATGACGACGCTAATGTCATCTGGGGTGCGAGGGTCACCGATGATATGAAAGGAAAGGTCACGGTTATGACCATCATAACTGGTGTGAAGTCTCCGTGGATACTCGGGAAGCAGGACTATAAGAAGCCGAGTCCTCAGTCTATGCATCTGAGCGATGAGCTTGGCATCGAGATAGTCCACTGATGAGGTGAAGATCACAAGGTTTCACTTTGTGAAGCAACTTCTTTGCCTTCATTTTTTAAACCACCCCCAACAGATTTAATGATGAAGGCAACCACAACTTGTCTTCATTGGGCGCTGCCCAATGGAGATTTTTTATTTTTCTTTCTTCTTCTGATTTTTTTGTGCAGTACCTCGCATAAAGCGGGTTATATGTTAGAGAAGTGGTTTGTCTTGTATTTCACTGGTCGAAGGATTCTGAATCTTCAAGAACTTCTTCTTCGCCGCCAAGCTCTTTTTCAAGCTCTTTCTCTTTCTTCTTCTTGCGCTCGTCGAGTTTTCCCTTTATCTTTTCGTGCAGTCTCTTGACACCTGCTTTGCCTTTCTCTGCCATCTCTTTGCCTACTGTTGGGCCTTTCTCTGCGACCGCCTCTTTCGCCTCTTCGAGCTTCTTGCGTATCACGTCGCTGAAGTCGTCGAATAGCAGGTCGACGTTTACGATCTTTCCGCCCCAGCTGTTGATGTATACGATGTCGACGAGTTTGTATCTTTTGGGCATCTCAGGCTCTTCTTCTGAATACCCTATGGGTATTATTGCCTGTGGTCTGGCGCTGTCTGGTGCGCCTGTGACGCTGTTGACCATGTTCTCGTCGAAGGCGCCGACCCAGCATGATGCGAGTCCCTGGTCTGTGGCTGCCAGCAGCATGTTTTCTGCTGCTGCGGCGCTGTTCTGTATTGTGTATAGTTTCTCCCCTCTTAGTCCGTAGAATCTTTGTGTGGGCTTGGGCTGGGAGTATATGATTATTATGACTGGTGCTTTTGCTATCCAGTGCTGTTTGAGTGCTGCGTTCGCCAGCGCTGCCCTTTTGGTCTTGTCTGTCACGACGACAAACTTGAAGTCCTGTACGTTTCCAGAAGTCGGCGCGAGCTGTGCTGCCCTGAGTATGTTTCCTACTTTTTCCCATTCGACGGGTAGCTCGCTGAATTTCCTTATGGATCTCCTCTTTTCCAGCGCTTCGAACGTCTCCATGCTGCTTTTAAAGGATGGTGTTAAGTATTTAAATGTTTTTGTTGGTTTGTTGGTGCTTCGGTCATTTTTTCCACAGCAATCTTTTTAAACAGCCGGCCTTTCCGCCCGTTAATGGAATACAAGAGATTGGTGGGGCTTTACAGTAAGATTGAGGCAACTTCTAAGCGGCTTGAGAAGACGTATCTGGTCTCCGGGTTCCTGAAGGATACTGATGTGGATGACATTGCTGAGATAATACTTCTTCTGCAGGGCAGGGTTTTCCCTTCTTTTGACGACCGGCGGCTTGGTGTGGCTTCACGTCTGGTGATCAAGTCTTTGAACAAGTCTTTGGGCATGTCTGATGATGAGATCGAGAGGGAGTGGAAGGATACCGGTGATCTTGGCCTGACCGCGGAGAACCTTACTAAGAGGAAGAAGCAGGCGACGCTTTTCAGCGCGCCGCTTAGTGTCTCGAAGGTCTGTTCTAATCTTCAGAAGCTCGCCACTCTTGAGGGTGCTGGGACTGTGGGTCAGAAGGTTGCGTTGATATCTGAGCTTCTTACCAGCGCCACGCCTGAGGAGTCGAGGTATGTTGTGCGTACCGTGCTTGAGGACCTGCGTGTAGGTGTTGGTGAGGGTGTATTGCGGGATGCGATAGTGTGGGCTTTTTTCGATGATAGTATAAGGATAAATTATGATGCTGAGAAGAGGTCTATCGATCCTGAGAACAGGGAGCTTTACAATGCTTATGTCGAGGCTGTGCAGGGTGCGTATGATATCCTGAATGATTTCACTGAGGTGGCGAGGATAGCCAAGCTGTCCGGGCTTAAGGGTTTGAAGTCTGTGGAGCTTGTCGTCGGTAAGCCTGTCAAGGTGATGCTTTACCAGAAGGTTGGTGGTGTGGATGAGGCTTTTGAGAGGGTGGGAAGTCCTGCTGCTTTTGAGTATAAGTATGATGGTTTCCGTGTGCAGATCCACCGTGATGGTGATGATGTAAAGGTCTTCACCCGTAGGTTGGATGAAGTGACTGTGCAGTTTCCTGAGGTTGTGGAGTGCGTGAAGAGCAAGGTGGATGGGGACTCTTTCATCCTTGACGCTGAGTGCGTGGGTTTTGACCCGAAGACGAAGAGGTATCTTCCTTTCCAGAGTATTTCCCAGAGGATAAAGAGGAAGTATGATATAGCTGATATGGCGGAGAGGTTTCCCGTTGAGGTAAATGTGTTTGATGTTCTCCTCTATGGTGGTGAGTCTATGCTGAAGAGGCCTTTTGTGGAGAGGAGGAAGGTCATCGAGCAGGTTGTGAGTCCTGAGCCTTTTAGGATAATTCCTGCGAAGCAGCTGGTCACTTCTGATGTTTCTGATGCCAGGGAGTTTTATGCTGCTGCGCTGAAGGCGGGAGAGGAGGGTGTGATGGTGAAGAAGCTGGATGGTATATACAGGCCGGGCTCGCGTGTGGGTTATGGTGTGAAGGTCAAGCCTGTGATGGAGTCGCTTGATCTTGTCATCGTGGCTGCTGAGTGGGGTGAGGGCAAGCGCTCTGGTTGGCTCACGAGCTTTACTCTTGCGTGTTATGATGCTGATGCTGGTGATTTCCTTGAGATCGGCAGGGTTGGCACGGGGATGAAGGAGAAGTCCGAGCTTGGGGTGAGTTTTGAGCAGCTTACAGGTCTTCTGAAGCCTTTTGTTGTCGAGGAGAAAGGGAGGGATGTTCGTGTGGAGCCGAAGGTAGTTGTTGAGGTGAATTTTGAGGAGATCCAGAAGAGCCCGACGTACAGCAGTGGTTACGCTCTGCGTTTCCCTCGTGTTATCAGGATCCGTGAGGACAGGAGCCCGGAGGAGTGCTCTGATCTTGATCTTGTTGAGGATCTTTATGCGCATCAGAGGGGGCGCTCTTGAGTTTAAGGGTGTTTTTAGGGGGTGTTTGTTTTGATATCTAAGGTCAAGGATATGATGGCTGTGAGTGAGAGGCTGGATGGGGTGTCCGCCAGGGTTAAGTCTCTTGATGCTGATATATCTGCTCATTCAGAGGGCATCGCTGCTTTCCGCAAGGAGGTTGGTGTCTTGAGGTCTGAGCTGAAGGAGACTGCTGAGGGGATTTCCGGATTCTGTTCTGCTATGTTGTCTGAGCTGGATGGGTTGCGTCAGTTGCGTGAGGACCTGAAGAAGGAACTGTTTGATTTCAAGATGATCAAGTCTGATATCAGGTCTAACCTGGTCTCCGGGTTGACTGAGGATTTCAGGTCTCAGCTGCGTGAGGAGACGCGTAAGCTTGATACCGACGTGAAGGCTTTCAACAGTCTGAAGGATGAGCTTTCTGTGCTGGTGACGAAGTTCAGGGGTGCCGAGGCTGAGATAGATAAGTTCAGGTCTATCGCCAGTGGTATAAGTGCGGCTGATTTTGAGCTGTCGAGGTATGCGCGGGAGGTGGCGAAGGCGGATCAGGAGAAGCTTCGCCTGATGCAGAAGGTTGATCAGCTGGAGCGTCTTGTGTCGAAGATGCGGCGTTCACGTTAGTCAGTTCCTGATCTGATTCTGCGCATTTTGTGTTTTCTTTTTTTTTGCTGTCTTTTCTTTTTTTGCTTTTTCTTTTTCCGTTCTTCCTGTCTCTTATCTCTGTGTAAGCGAGTAGGAAGATTATGGCTGCTGTGAGCATGGCTATGGTGGTGAGTTCTGTCTTCATCTCGCTCAATGGTTTTCCCTGTGTGAGGTCGTTACCGCTTTTTTTCCCTGTGTTGGTCCTTTCTGTTTTTTTGGACCCGCCGGTCACTTTGAGGGCTTTTTCTTCTTCTGGTCCTGTTTCATTCTCTTCTTCTGTCCTGTCTTCTGTCCTGTCTTCTGCGCCGTCTTTCTCTGTGTCCTCTTCTCCTCGCGTCTCTTTTTCCCTGCCGCCTGGCACTTCTGCCTTGAGCGCGACCGCGGGCATAACTCCTACTCTCTTACCTTCTCCTTCCGGCTTTGTCTCGACGAGGATTATACTTTGCTGGAGGCTTTCTTCGGTCATTCTGCATGTTATCCGCGTCCTTCCTTCTGCTTCTGTCTTGCCTTCTTCGGGTCTGCATTCGAGACCTTCTGTCTTAACTTTGAATCTTATGCTTTCCTTGTCCGGGTTGATTATGGTGAAGCTCTCTTCCTGGCTGTCGAATACCAGCTTGTCTGGTGTTATTCCCACCGCCGTCCCCAACACTCGCCCCGCCGATATTGATAGTGCTGCCAGGAAGATGGCAATTAATGCCGCGCCTTTGTGGTTCTGCTTCATCATTTCTGCCTTTGTCTGTTTGTTCAGCTGCTCATCGCGACTATTGTTATGTTCGATGTGTAGTTGCCGTCCTGTGTGGCTGCAGGTATGGTGAGCTGGAACCCGAGGCTTGTGATGCTGTCCGCTCCGCGCGCCAGTCCGAGCGCCTGTATCTGCAGCGCTGTGGTGATCGCTCCTGACAGTCCTCCTGTGAAATCGTTGTCGAAGCTGTACCTGACATTGCTTATTCCTATTGTCCTCTCTCCGTCTGTGAAGTCTGTGCCATACATGCCGATGTCGAGTTGCGTGTTGCCTATGTTGCGTACTGTCGGGCTGTCTGTCGTGCCGAGCGCGAAGTCCCCGTCGATCGTCGCTGTGCCGCCGGGCTTGGCTCCTGTGAACGATAGTGCTCCGGCGTCTATGGATACTGCGGTCATGCTCTGGTATTGGAATGTCGTGTTGGCTGTGCTGTTCGTTGACGCGTCTGCTGCCTTGACTGTGATGGTGTAAGTCCCTGCTTGGTCATGGAATTCCATGTCTGCTGTGGCGTTGTAATCTGCTGTTGTGTTGCTTACCTGCGTGGTTTTATCCATTGTCACGGTCATGGTGGTGGGGTTGCTGCTTTCTTCAGGTCCTGTTATCGTCGCTGTGACGTTCGGGTCTGTCCCGTCGGGGTCTGTAACTTCTGCTGAGAAGGATACGTGTTTTGTGCTTCCAGGGTTAGGGCTTATCTGCACTCCTGCTGCATCGCTGTCCTCGTCTCCTTCCACTGAGAGTGAGCTTATGTTGGGCGGGTTGTTCTTTATGTCCACTCCGAGCTCTATGTTTTGGCTGTTGTTCTGTTCTGTGTCGTGTGTTGAGCTGTTCTGCAGGTCTGGGAGCGCTTCTGTGAGGTCTGCGCTGTTGTCGTCGGTGTCGCTCATACCTGTCCTTGCCAGGCTGTTTCCTTCTGCCGCTCCTGCTGCGGGTGTGCCTTCGTACAGTCCTGTGTCTATGCCCGCTGGGTCTCCCCACCCTGCTGCGTCTATGGTTGTCCCGTTTGCATCGACCAGCGCGACTCCTGCGTCTGTGTTTGACATGGTGATCGCCTCTTCGTGGTCTGCTTCTGGCCAGTTGGTGTTGTCGCGCGACTCGCTCCAGCCGGAATCTGCGATGAGGTAGAATGTCTTTGCTCCGAGGATCGTGCCTGCGGGTATTGTTGCGTCTGTGCTGCTGCTCTCTGTCTTTATCGTCCAGCCGCTTATGTCTGTCGCGTGGTCTGTGGGGTTGTAGATCTCTACCGCTTCCCCTCCTGTTTCTGTTCCTGCCGGGTCGTACAGCACTTCGCTTATTATCACGTTGTCGAGTGCTAGGCACGTGCCGGGCATTAGCAGCATGGTGAGAAGGTATATGAGTGTATTTTTTCTTTTTTGCATAGCTTCCGCTATCTTGTCTTGCATTTTTTGGCCACCTCTGTCTGTTTTTGCTTTTTTTTTCGGGCTGGCAGGCTCGTCACTGTGTGGAGTCAAGGATTGCCTGCGCAGCCTTTCGAAATTTCTTGTTGGTATAGGTCTTGTTCACCCCCAACAAGCGTTGTTTTTATCTAAGCGTTTGCGCTTAATAAATTTTTCTGAGAAAAAATCGGATAATTTCCGACGAGAAAGTATGATTTTCCGGTTATGCTGTTTTCACCGGAAATATTCCGGTAGGTGTTTTTTTTTAGCAGTACTTACCTTCATACCCTTTCAGGCAGAGTTTCTTGTGGTCCGGATCCTGTACCATGTTGCAGTATCCGCTCGTACCTTTGTGATTTGCGAATCCTCCATAGCAAGCGCAGTATTTGTCTGAGTATTTGTCTTCAGGTATGACATCGCACGCGCCTATGCTGTCGTACTTGATCGCTATGTCGAGTATGCATTCGTTCGTGGTCTTCATGACTGGCTGGCATTTGTAGCATTGCTGCGCCTCTGCTCTGATTCCTGCCGGTTCGCCAAGCGCTTTGAGGCATTCCACGTAGTGGCATTCTGTGAGTTCGCAGTATGATGGGTCTTCAGTCTTCTTCGCGAAGTCGAGGGCGCAGTCTGATGTCTTGTATTGGTTGTTGTACCTGTATCCTGAGCACGCAGCGTCGAAGGCGTCGAGGTCGAAGACGTCTGCGAAGGCCCTTATCTTCCACTCTCCGTCTATCGACTCAGCAGTCGTGCCGGGTATCTCTATGTCCTGCACATTGGTCTTTGCGGTTATCGTGATATCTGCTGTGTCCTCGCCTGTGAGCCTGACACCTCCAAGTTCGACTGCCTCTATCTTCTTGTAGAATGGGTCGAGCTCCATTATTGCCGTGAATTCTTTTGCTGTCTTCTTGTCTTTCAGTCTGGGCGTGAACATCTTGTACATCATGTTGTACTGCTTGTTATCCCAGCTCGTGGTGAATAGTTCTGCTGTCTGCTCTGCTTTTTCCAGTCTTTGCTCTTCTGTGTCTGGCCATTCTTCCTCGCCTTCTTGGGCGGTATCTTCGATGTCTTCTCCAACATCTTCTTCAGGGCTCTCTTCAGGCTGCTCTTCTGTCTCTTTCTCTATATTTCCATCTGTCTCTTTATCTATCTCTTCCGTCCTCTCTTCTTTCTCTTCACTGTCGCAGACTCCGTTCTGGTCTGCGTCCAGGCAGCATCCGTCTCCTGAGTATATGAGCGGCGGTGTGCATTCCATGACTATGTTGTTATCTCCCGCACCGCACCCTGCCAGTATCAGGAGCGCTGCGAGTATTGCTGCAGAAGTGAGGTATCTGGTCTTTTCCATCATGTCACCTTTTTTTTGTCAGGTTTGGGATGATCTATGCCCCTGCTGGGATTTTCATGCGGCAGCGTGTTCGCTTTCCGCAGATTGAACCCAGGTCTCAGGCTGTTTGCATCGCAGGTGAGTGCTTTTTTTTCCTGTGTTGCCGCAAGCCCGAAGTCTTTATGGCCGCACTAGCGTGTATCCACTAGCCTACAGGGGCGTGTAGTCTGTGTTTATAAGCTTCTTTAAAAACTTTCACGTTTTTGGGTGACATAATCTTTTTATACCCCTTGTTTTTTCTGCAGAGACCTCAGGAGACGCGTTTATGGTGTTGGGAGTGGTGTGATATCATGGTTTCAGATATTGATTGTATTGATAGTATTGATGACCTGCTTCAGGTCTTGTATCTTGAGGATCAGGATGTGCTGGCTGGGGTGATGGGTGTTGAGGCGCTCAGATTATCGAATGTCATGTCTTATAGGGTGATGCGGCCCGAGCTTGATGACAGCTGCACTAAGCTGATAGAGTTCCTGAGGGATAGTATATGCCTTTCTTTCGGCGCGGTCTATATAGATGGTGAGCTTGACACAGGGGCTCAGATGGACAGGCATGATGGTTCTGTCGTGCCTGCGCATTGGGAGGATGTAGATACGGGTTATGCGCGGATTCAGAGCCCTCACCTTGAGGCAGGTGATGACATATCGCGTGTGGTCCATACTCTTCGTGCGGGTGACAGCAGGCCTTATGGTGTGGTTGTGTTCGAGAAGCCGTTCTTCTGTGTCCAGGACGTGGCGTTGATCAAGGATGCTGTTCGCAAGTTCTCTTCGCATATCGAGAATATTCGCGAGAAGTATCCTTTGCGTGAGCAGGTGATAACTGATGACCTTACCGGGCTTGGCAACAAGAGGAGGCTCCGTCGGGTTTATCTTTCTGCTGTCCATGGCTGGCAGAACCAGGGGCTTCATTTCGGTCTTGGTTTCGGCGATCTTGACAGGTTCAAGGATATCAACACTTTTTACGGTCATGATTATGGTGATATGGTCCTTCAGAAAGTGGCGGACATCATGAGGGAGTCTGTCGGTTCGCAGGGTGAGGTGTGCAGGTTCGGCGGTGAGGAGTTTGTCATAATCTGTCAGGGCGCTTCTGCTGAGAAGATGGACCGTGTCGCTCGTGACATCACCAATCATGTGAGGGAGTTCGCTTTTCCTGATGGTGATGATGGGCGGAAGGCGCGTGAGATCACTATGTCTATGGGTACTGTCTCGACCATGGAGGAGGATCTTTATGACCGTCGCGTTATCAATGTGGCTATGCGCAGGCTGATGAAGGCTAAGGGTTATGACAATCGTGACAGGATCATCTCCAATGTTCGTTTTGACATAGATACAGGGATGGCGAGCATGCCTCTGCTGATACCTCACCTTAAGGAGAGGATAGGGCAGTGCTGTTCCTGTGGTGACGGGGGGGGTTATGGCTCCCTTGCTGTCATGAATTTCGATATAGTGCATTTCAGCTACTGGATCAGGGAGCTCGGCAGTGATGAGGCGTTTAATGTGTTCAGGAATCTTGTGGAGTGGTGGAAGGGCCGTGCTGATGATTTCGGTTATGTTGCCAGGGACAATAACAGGGATGGCATAATAACCTCTTTATTCTCTACCGGTGCTGGTGATGAGCTGAAGGTCAGGGTTGAACAGAGAGCTCATGAGTATATTGGTATGCTCAGGCAGGTCCCTCTTTATTCGGGTCTTCGGAAGGTTGATTTTGATTTTGCTGTCGGTGGTGTGGTGTATGACCCTCGGAAGGTGGATGCCGCCCCGAAGCCACGCTTCCTGACTCATGCTGCGGAGGTCATGGTCAACGGCGCTGCTGAGCGCGACGATCGTGTGCTTGTGGGTTTCTATGATGGACGGGTGCCTTCGCAGCTTCTGCCGCCTTTAGAGGAGTCGGATTGTGTCTGCGCTGAGCTTGAGAAGATTTGAGTGTGGCTGTTTGTTTTCTCTTTTTTTTTCTTTTTTCTCTCTTTTCTCTGTTTTTTCTCTTTTTTTTTTCTTTTTTTCTTGTTCAGTTTTCTTTCACTGCGATAGTCCCGGGACCTCTTCTTCCGACTACGGGCCCGTCCTTGACGTGGAATCCTGTTTTCCTGAAGTTTTCCCGCACTGCGCGCGCGCAGCTGTAGGTCGCGATCTTGCCTCCTTTGCGCAGGACCCGGTGTATCTGCCTGAAGAATTCTTCTGTCCAGAGCTCTGGGCATCGTTTTGGTGAGAATGGGTCGAGGAACGTGAGGTCGAAGGACTTATCCTTAAGAGTCCTGATTGTCTTCCTCGCGTCTCCCATGATGATCTTTACGTGGACTTTTTCATCTTTGTGCTCTCGGCTGGCAGCCACTTCCTGCATGACTTCTCTGCACTTGAATGGGTACTCGTCTCCCATTCGTGTTATCTCGTCGACTATTCCTTGGTTCTGTTCCAGTCCAGCCACGCGTATCCTGCTTCCTTTGAACCTGTCTATCGCTGCTGCTGTGTTGTACCCCAGGCCGAAGCATATGTCGAGTATGTCTGCTGTTTCCAGCTTGTCGATGCCGCATGCTTCTGCGTATTTCTTGTCAGCCTCTGTGAGCGCTCCGCTTTTGGAGTGGTATGTCTCGTCGTACTTTTCAGAATGGTATGTTGTGCTGCCGTCTTCTGTGATGACTTTCCTGTCGGTCATTTTCGGTCATCTCTTCCTGTTTTTCAGGCGTCTTGCGAGGCTGTGCAGCCCCCATCCTGCGAGGAATCCTGCTATGACAGGCACTGTTGGTATGAGTAGCGCGAGGATCGTGAAGTTGCCTGTCTCGGCGAGGTGCAGTATTATGGCGAATGAGAAGTACGCGATGGGTATTCCTGCTGCTGCTCCTGCGTAGCTCCCCCACATCGTGAATGGGTTTTGGCCTTTGCCGCGCTTTGGTTCGCTCTTTTTTTTCATCATTGCATGGGTTGCGTACCAAACATTTATAACTTTATTGTCTTGCTTCCTGTGTCATGTATATCCCTAAGCGTTATGGTGAGTCGAAGCGTCAGGCATGTCCTTTCTGTGGGCGGACTGCTGTGACCGAGAACAGCCAGGGCGTGCATGTCTGCTCGAAGCATAAGGATGAGTATGTTGATCTGAAGTGCATCTGCGGTGAGTGGGTCGAGGTCCGTTCGGGCAAGTGGGGCCCTTATGGTGTGTGCCCGCGCTGCGGAAACCTGAGCTGGCGTAAGCTGTTGGAGGCTAACCCGTCGATAATACCGTCAGGGGAGAAGAGCGTTTCTGCAGGGAACAAGCAGCGTCCTGTACAGCGAAGCATGCCTAAGACCTATCGTGCTGTGAAGGAGTCGAAGAAGGAGATTGTCATAACTTCTGATGAGCTTGACCTTATGTGATTTTGTATTGTTATGTGCTGTTTGTATTGATGTTTGTATCGTATTCTTTCCCTGTTATGCCTGTGCCTGTGCTTTGTTCTCTTTTTCTGGCTCCTGTTTCTTGACTTCCTCGTCAGGGTCTGGGAGCAGCCTGTACAGTTCTGAGTCTGAGTAGTTGCTTCCTTCTATTATCCTGTAGCCCATCCTTGAGAGTCTTGCGAGGTAGGGGTAGAAAAGTCCTTGTTTTGATGCGAGGCATCTGGTCGATACTTTTACTGTTTTGCCTTCCAGGAATATTGGGAATTGCCTGCACGTGTCCGGCCTTTTCCTTCTTGTGTGGATGGTGCATTTATAGTCTTTGAGGCTTGGACACCCTGTTTCCAGCATGCTCATGTTCATGGCGTACTTGCCGTGCTTGGTCATTGTCAGAACGCCTCTTTCAAACAGTTCTTTCCTTCTTCCTTGCGTGACTGCGTCTACTTCAGTCTCTTCCATTACCAGGTAGCCTTTTCTGCAGCAGAATGACTTGCATTCTTTCATGCAGAATTCGCCGATCTGTCTTCGTGCTTGCTGTATTAGGGTCTCTGCGTTCACATATTTGGAGTTTCAGAGCTTATATATAAAGGTGTGTTGTCGGTTTTTCATGCTTTATACAGGGCTAAGCTTTTTAAGTGACGTGTCCAACCAGCTTTTTATGAAGACTCTGCTCGTTTACCCTCCGTTCTGCACTCCGGCGAGTCCGCCGTTTTCCATAACCAGCATCTTCTCTTTCCTGCGGAATAACCTGACTGGCGGGGATGAGGTTGACGTGCTTGACCTGAACATCCTTTTCCATAAGAGAATGTTCAGTTCTTTCCAGGCTTATTATCGTGGTGTGGGTGTGGGGTATGACCGTGATGATTATGATGAGCATACTGAGGGGTTCAGGCGCCTGACTGCTGAGGCTTATTCCTCGAGCAACAGGAAGGTCGTGGCAGGGGATGTGCCTGAGCTTTTTGACGAGCTTCTTGACGCGATAATAGAGAATGGGCCGGATATTGTGGCTTTGAGCATCGTCTTTTCCAGCCAGGCTTTCTATTCCCTCGCTCTTGTCAAGGCATTGAAGGCGAAAGGGGTGAAGACAGTGGTGGGTGGTCCTGCCGTGAACGCGAAGCTCAGGTCTGCTGCAGATCATGCTTTGGCGAATGAGGTCGAGCTTCTTGAGCTTATCACCGGTGAGAAGGTGGACCATGACAGCCTTGACTGCGAGACCGTGCTGGACTTTAATATATATGATCTTGGTGATTACTTCACCCCTGCTCCTGTCATCCCGCTGAAGACTACCAGCTCGTGTTATTACAGGCGGTGCACGTTCTGCACGCACCATCATGGCATGGATTATTATGAGATCGATCTGGGCATCATCAAGCGTTCGATCGAGGCGTCAAGGCAGAAGCGTATCTTCTTTGTGGATGACTTGATGCATAAGAAGCGCCTGCTTCAGCTTGCTGAGATGCTGAAGCCGATGGGTGTGGAGTGGATGTGCCAGCTGCGCCCAACTCCTGATCTTGATGCCGATACCATGAAGACTTTGCGCGGTTCCGGGCTGAAGGTGGTGCTTTGGGGTGTGGAGTCCGGCTCTGACCGCGTGCTTGGCATGATGAGGAAAGGGACCAAGACCTCTGAGGTCGCGAAGGTGCTCCATGATTCCCATGATGCCGGCATCCGGAATGTTGTTTACATCATGTTTGGCTTTCCTTCTGAGACAGAGGATGAGTTGGGGCAGACCATATCTTTTCTGGAAGACAACAAGGAATATATAGACCTTGTCTCGACGAGCGTGTTCGGCCTTCAGAAGGGCACTCCTATCTATGAGCATCCTGAGCGTTTCTGCATCACAGGGATATCTGAGAAGGAGCGTACGGTCCTCGATTCCAGCATATCGTATCAGGTCAGTGAGGGAATCTCCAATGAGCGCGCCTCAGAGCTTAGGAAGAGGCACATGAAGACCTTGGAGAAGATAAATGATTTCCCGAAGACTATGAACTTCTTCAGGGAGCACATGCTGTGCCTGTCTTAAGAGAGGCCTTTGCAGGACATCTCTTCATGTCCGCACTTGTCGCACTTCTTTATCTCGTAGTCGGAGTTTCCGCTGTGCATCACTCCTGCTTTTACCATCGTTCCGTCGCATTTCGGGCATCGTGTCATTCTTGCACCTCTGTTTGTAGAAAGATTATGATAGCCCCGCGCGGACTTTCGGTTCAAGCTCGCTTTGGGCTCCCTTGAACATTCGAACCGCGGTCCCCGGATGTCTCCAACGTGCTGTTGCCAGAGTCCGAGATGACTGGCCTCCTGCTTGAGGATTTGGCCACTACACTACGGGGCTGTGTGGTGTTGGGGAGAAGTGGCGGGTTTATAAAATTTACGCAGCCGCCTTCTCTTCTTCACGCCTTACTTCCTGCCAGGTGTTGTTGTCCTCATCTATTATGTACAGTTTGAGCTTGTGCTGCGCTGCGAGCCCTGCGACGGCCTGCACCCTGAAGTCAGGTGTCCTTTTGGTGTAGAACAGCCCTTCTGTCTTCCAGTCCTGCACCAGGAGTTCGTTGAACTCGTGCTTTGTCGTGAGGGCCAGCCTTACAGGGACTTTGTCTTCTTTTGAGTATGCTTTCTTGTACTGGTCATGCACTGCGTGGGTGTTCGCGTCGTTCATGTATGCTGCGTATATCCTGCCTTCTGAAAGCACCATTCCTACTGCGTGCGGGACGATTATCGTCTCTCCGTCTTTCTCTAGTGGCATGTCTGATATGGCCACGCTTGAAGTGTGGTCGGGATGGACTGTGGAGCAGCTTATCGAGTACTTGCCCTGCTTTTCGATGTTCTGCTTTATGCCTTCTATAGCGTCTATCTTGGTGTATGCGTTGGTGGCGTGGACCACGAGGAATCCTTTTTGCCTGAGCTTCTTGACGTCTGTCCAGTCGTCGCTTTCCTTGAACTTCCTGAGGTCTTTCGCTGCGAACGGCCCTCTGGTTTCTGTGGCTTTCTTGACGTCTGCCCTTTTCAGCAGGTAACCTTCGGGTGTGGTCTTGACGATGCGGTATATGTACTTGTCCTGCTCGTAACCTATGGTGACGAACTCTCCTTCTTTTATGCTGCTAAGCACTTTCTTTTTCTTGAGCGCGTGGAGGTATGCGAAGTATTCCTTGACAGGGATGTTTTCGAGGGATTTGCCTTCTTTCTTCTTCCTTTCTGCGTAGCTGACGAATATGGATGGCGCTATGTTGATGTTCTGCTGTGTGGCGATCCTGGAGTGGTTCATGAACGCGGTGAGCTTGTCGAGTATGATCCTCTGATCTCTTTGGTCGAACAGGGGCTTGATGCCTGAGTTGATGAGGTTCTCGAAGAACAGGTGTGCGTTGCCGTCCGCGTCTTTTATCATCTTTACGAGGTCTTTCCAGTTCTTCTCGTCGATTATGTCTTCGAGCACTGCCATCCTGTCGAGTAGCCTGTCGAGGTTGTCTTTCTCCAGCCGTTCTATCTCCTGCAGGTCTGTGGCGTGGTGTATCAACAGTCTTGTGAGTTTTGGGTGTCTTTTTGTCTTGAATTCCCTGAGGTGGAGGATGGCTGCTGCTGCGTGTATCTTGCTCTTCTCTTCGTGTCCGAGCTCTTTTAGCTTCTCTATCTCTTCGTCTGTGAATCCTCTGTCTTTCAGCTCAGGTATGAAGCTTTCCAGGGACTGCAGGAACTTCTCTCTTGCCTTCTCGTTCCTGCGCGCTGCGAAGAATGTCTTCTTGTGCATCCTCTTTTTCACGTATTCCTGCATGAAGGGATATTTGAGGATTGCCTCTTTCTTTTTTTCTGATAGGGATTCAAGCATCTTATGCACCTTTTTTTTGGGAGGTTATGTTTTTCGGAGCCTTGCGACGAAAAAAGGCGTTCGGGATGGGCGGCTATGTTTTTCGGAGCCTTGCTACAAAAAATCCCTCTGTATCATTGTCTTGCGGCCATATTCTTAAGCATTTCTTCACTTCATCGCTATATTTGCTGCCTTCGAACTCTGTGACCGCTTCGCTTCTTTTCAGGCCTGGCAGTTTTATCTCCTCGATCTTTGCGTTTTCATGCCTGCCCAACAGCCAGTCCACCACTCCTTCGTCCTCTTCCGGCTCCAGCGTGCATGTGGAGTAGACGAGCGTCCCGCCGGGCTTGAGCAGCGCGAACCCTGTGTCGAGCAGTCTTCTCTGCGTCTTGGCGAGGTGTCCTGCGAGTTTTGGGTTCCACATCTCTATTGTCTTGAGTGACTTGCGTATGGTTCCCGTGCCTGAGCATGGCGCGTCGACGAGTACCTTGTCGAGCTCCAGTCCTTTTATCCTGTGGCCCTGCATGCGCGTGGCTATGGTGTTCATCACTCCGCACCGCTGCAGGTTGACGCCCAGCGCCGCAAGTCTCACTCCTGTGATGTCGTTCGCTACCAGTACTCCCTTGTTCTGCATCATGGCTGCGAGCTGTGTTGTCTTGCTGCCCGGCGCTGCGCACATGTCGAGGACCTTGTCTCCTGGCTTTGGGTCGAGCACGAGCGGGGGTATCATGCTTGCGGCTTCCTGGACGTATATGTAGCCGAGTGTGTGTTCTGTCATGTTGCCTACGTCCCATCTTTTCTTTTCACCTTCTCCGCGGTGTTCTATCCAGTATCCTTGTTTGCACCAGGGTATCTGGTCCAGCTTCCAGTCTTTCGACACTTTCTTGACAAGGGTTTTCACGTCTGTCTTTAGCGTGTTGACCCTTATCGACTTGCGCAGGTATGAGAAGGAGTATTCCCTGAATTTGTCTATGTCTGTCAGTGCGGAGTATCTTTTCAGGAACTTCTCCTTGAACTGGAGCTCTGCTGCGTGAGGTATTTTTGTGGGCATTGTCTCACTGCTTGAGGTCTATGCCGCCTGCTTTGACGTTTGCGTGGCGGCCTTTTGTCTTGTCGAGGGGGAACCTTTGCTCGTATTCTTCTATGACCTGCATGACTGCTTTTTTCGAGTCCACGTCGCAGATCGAGGCTATCTTCAGCAGGAGGAACTGCATGTCTCCTATGAAGTTCTCGACCTCGTCCTTGTGCTTCTCTATCATCTCTTTCTGCTTGTGTTCGTCCACCCATTTGATGACGTGCCACATCTCTCCTATCTCTTCGTTCATGTTGAGTAGGAGATCCTTTATCGTGCCGGTGTAGTTCCACTGCCTGGCTTCGTTGAATTCCTTTATCTTCTGTTGTGCTTCTTCCATCTTGGTATGGATTAAGAAATAGGGGTTTTAAGCTTTTCTATAATGTTGTGTAAAAAAAAAGATTTTATTCGCTCTGCGCGCTTTTCAGGTGTTCTTTTGCCTTCTCCATGAGTGGCATCACCGCTTCGACCTCTTCGAGCGTCATCCTTCCGAGCTTTGCGAAGCTTGGCTGGCCGTCCTTGTTGACTCTCTGTCTTGATATCTGGAGCTTGGCCATGCCATCATTGTATGACATAACTGCTACCTTTATGTTCATGTTGTCTGCGACTTGCGCCTCTTCTGACCATATCTCCTTGTCCAGTGCTGGATCGAATCCTGCCATTTTGTGTTTCCCCCTTGTGCTTTTATTGTTATCTGGTGTTTTGAGGTGTTATAAAAAGGTTTGCATCACTCCCTGAACTCGACTGCATCGACGATGCCGTCTGAGTCAAGGTCCAGGCCTTCTACTACTTTTGCCATGATGCCGGGCTTTAGCCTGTTGCCTGAGTAGATATCCTTGAACCCTTTCAGGAATGCTGTTATCGCTGCTCTTGTTCCTGAGAATCTTTTTCCTGCTACGACGAGTACGGCTTTTTCCGGGTTGTAGGGGTTCTTTATCTTGACTATCATGCCTGTCTCGTCTGATGAGTAGGAGGTTTTGCTTATCTTTGAGTGTATGTTCTTGTCCTGTGCGAAGTGGATTGGCAGGTGGTTGTTGAGTTTTCCTGTGACGCTGTTGACTATCGGTCCGCCTATGACTATGAGGTTCTCCTTGAGGTCTTTCTCTTTTGTCTCTGTGTCGAGCCTTACGTTGATCTCCGGGACGTAGTTGAGGAACGTCCCGAGGAAGAGCGCGAGGTCCATGCCGTAGTATCCGTCTCTTGATCTTGCTTTCTCTGGCCCGTGCGGGTCAGGGCTTCCTACTATGATGCGGGCGTTGAGCTTTCCGTTGACGATGAAGGGTGAGAGGAACCTTGCGACTTTTTCGTCTGTGGGTGATATCTCCTGTGATGGTATTAGTTCCTTGAACTTGAGGACCAGTGCGGGCTGTGCTATCTTGTAGAATTTTGCTACGGTGCCGTGCACGGTCTCCTGCCTGACTACTTTTATGATGCCTGCTCTTTCGAGGTTGCGTATGTGGTAGTATATCTTCTGCTCGTTCTCTTTGAGCTCTTTGGCTATCTGTTTGGGGTATTTTTCCTTGTCTACTATGGCCTTGACTATCTTCTTGGCGAGTTTTGACCCTACCTTGCCGAGCTTGTCCAGCTCTATCTCTTTCGCGTCGAGTGCATAGCTCTTCTGTTTCTTCTTCTCCACTACTTTCATTCTCTTCTCCTACTTTCCTTTCGCGCGCTGTCAGCGCCGCCAATGCCAGCCTGCGACCCCTCTGGATTTTCAGCAGTGAAACAAACTTGGCAAATAAAGCGGCAAATGAATCGCTGGGAGCGCTGCTTTGGCGGCGCGTACTGCTGGTAAAGGCGATGTCGTACAATTAAAAATATTCTTTTACCACTATTAAAAATCTTTTAATAACCTTTAAATATAAAAATCTTTCCTTTGGCTTGTTCCTTTTATTTGAGGGGTTTTGACAGCCTGAAAATGGGATTTATGGGTGTTTTCGATGAGGAAGCTGTTCGGCACAGATGGGATTCGTGGGAAGTGCAATGTCTTTCCCATGACTGCGGACCTTGCCCTGAGGCTGGGCCAGGCTGCCGGGCGGGTCTTCAGGAAGCATCTTGGTGATTGTTCTAAGTCGATCAAGGTTGTCATAGGCAAGGACACGCGCCGTTCCGGCTACATGTTCGAGTACGCCCTGACTTCCGGCCTGTGCTCTATCGGCATCGACGTCTATCTTGTGGGTCCTATGCCCACTCCTGCGATAGCTCATCTTACCAGGAGCTTTGCCGCTGACTTCGGCATCGTGATATCCGCTTCGCACAACCCTGCAGGTGACAATGGCATCAAGTTCTTTGATGCTGAGGGTTTCAAATTGCCTGACGCCCTGGAGGAGGAGATCGAGTCCCTTCTCGATTCCGGCATAGATACAGGGGATGTCGCGGGTGATGCTGTGGGCAAGGCTTTCAGGATCGATGATGCTGCAGGCCGCTATATAGAGTACACGAAGAACTCGATCAAGAACAAGTCCCTTTCCGGTCTGAAGGTCGTTCTTGACTGCGCGAACGGCGCTGCCTACAAGGTCGCTCCTATGATACTGCGCGAGCTGGGCGCGGAGGTCGTCGTGCTCAACAACAGGCCTGACGGGACCAACATAAATGAGGATTGCGGGTCCCTGCATCCTGATGTGATCAGGTCTGCCGTCCTGGGTCACAAGGCTGACATAGGCATCGCTTTGGATGGCGACGCTGACCGTGTTATCATGGTGGATGAGAGGGGTGAGCATGTGGACGGTGACCACCTTATCGCCATGTGCGCTCTTGACATGAAGCGCAGGGGAAAGCTCAACGATGACACTGTGGTCGTCACGGTCATGACGAACATCGGTTTTGACATCGCGATGAGGCAGAACGGCATAAATGTGGTGAAGACAAAGGTCGGGGATCGTTATGTGGTCGAGGAGATGAGAACGAACGGCTACATGCTGGGCGGTGAGCAGTCAGGCCATATAATATTCTTCAACCGCTCCACGACTGGTGACGGCACCCTTTCCGCTCTGCAGGTGCTTGCCTTGATGAAGTGGTCTGGAAAGCCTTTGTCCAGGCTTGCGGGTTGCATGAGGTCTTACCCGCAGGTGCTGAAGAACGTCATGGTGAAGGAGAAGAGGCCTCTTGAGGACATGCCTAATGTCCGGGATGTGATAAGGCTTGTTGAAGATAAGCTCGGCGGTGAGGGCAGGGTTCTCGTGCGTTATTCGGGCACTGAGAACAAGTGCCGTGTGATGCTTGAGGGTAGGGATGCTGATGAGATTGACAGCCTTTGTGATTCTATAGTTGATGTTATAAAGGAGGAGATAGGTGAGTGATATGCAGGCGGTCATGATGGCGGCGGGTAGGTCCACCCGGACTTATCCTTTGACAGTGGACAGGCCCAAGCCTTTGCTTAGGGTGCTGGACCGGACGATAATGGAGCACAACCTTGATCAGCTCGCGGGTATCGTGGATGAGGTTGTCATTGTCGTCGGCTTTATGAAGGATATGATAATCGATAAGATAGGTGATGAGTACAGGGGCATGCGGATCAGGTATGTTGAGCAGGAGGAGCAGCTCGGCACGGGTCATGTTCTTATGCTTGTGGAGGAGCATGTGCAGGACAGGTTCATCCTGATGCCTGGCGACGACCTTTTCTTCCATGACGATCTTGTGAAGCTGAATGACCATAAGTACTGCTGCCTGGCCAAGGAGGTGCCTGACCCTGAGCATTTCGGTGTTTTTGTCGTGGAGGGTGGCTTCATAAGGGATATCGAGGAGAAGCCTGAAGAGCCGAGGTCGAACCTTGCCAACACTGCGTGCTGGGTGGCTGACAGGAAGCTCATCGAGCTGATGAAGTCTGTCGGGAAGTCTTCACGTGGTGAGTTCGAGGCGACTGATGCTTTGAAGCGGCTGGTTCAGGAGGAGAGCGTGTGCTGTGAGATAGCTGAGGGCTGGCTGCCTGTGGGCTATCCGTGGAAGTATCTTGAGGCTAATGTCTCTCTTTTGCGCAGGATCAAGGAGTCGAGGATCGACCCCGGAGCCATGATAGAGGATGGAGTGACCATCAAGGGTGTCGTCGTCATAGGCAGGGATACGGTCATAAAGTCAGGCACTTACATCGAGGGTCCTGTGTTCATCGGTGATGGCTGCACTGTCGGGCCTCATGCTTATCTAAGGAAGGATACTGTCATCATGGACGACGTCCACACTCGCGGTGAGCATTATGATGTTGTCATGATGCCCGGCACGACCGCGAAGCATCCTTGTTACCTTTCCCATTCGGTCATAGGTGAGGGTTGTAACATAGGTTACGGCACGGTTACTGCTGACTACCGGCATGACGCTTCCGAGAACTGGACCATGGTTAAGGGCGTGAAGGTCAACACCGGGCGCAGGAAGCTGGGAGCTTTCCTTGGCGATCGTGTGCATACAGGTATCGGGACTTTGATATATCCTGGTCGGAAGATCTGGCCTCACTGCACAACACTCCCTGGCGAGGTGGTGAAGGAGGACGTCGAGAAGTCCGAGCACATGACGACTGATAAGAGGTAGGTAAACATCTGCGGAATCATTGCTTATGTCGGGCCGAAGAACGGATCTGGCATCGTGATCGAGGGCTTGAAGAAGCTGGAATACAGGGGTTATGACTCCTGGGGCATAGCTGTGAAGGGCGACCCTGTCTTCATCGAGAAGAAGGTGGGCAGGATTTCTGATTTTGACGCCCTTCATTCTCTTCCTGTCGGACCTGCTGCTATGGGCCACACGCGCTGGGCGACTAACGGTTCTGTCACCCATGCCAACGCGCACCCTCACACTTGCTGCGAGGGCAGGGTCGCTGTCGTGCATAATGGCATAATCGAGAACTTCCAGGAGCTGAAAGAGGAGCTTTCCTCCCATTCCTTCACTTCTGAGACAGACACTGAGATCATAGCCCATATCATCGAGGACAACATGGGTGCGGGCATGGGTTTTGAGGATGCGGTGAAGAACGCCTTGACGCGTCTTGACGGCCGTTTCGCTGTAGTGGCCATGCATTCCTCTTCTGACAAGGTCGTCGCTGCGCGAAAGGGCTCGCCTCTTGTCATCGGTGTCGGTGATGGCGAGTATTTCGTGGCTTCTGACATACCTGCTTTCCTTGATTACACGAATGATGTTGTTTTTTTGGAGGATGGTGATGTGGCAGTCCTGCATGACGGCATCAGGTATTCTGACTTTTACGGCGGGAGGGTGTTCCGCTCTCCTGTGAAGATAGATTGGGGTGTGGAGCAGGCAGGCCTTGACGGGCATTCTCATTACATGATCAAGGAGATCATGGAGCAGCGCTCCACTGTCGGTCTTGCTGTTGCTCAGCAGGACGACAAGATAAAGAAGGTGGCTAAGATGATCGATGAGGCTTACGGCACTTTCTTCATCGGCTGCGGCACCGCTGGCAAGGTGGGTACTGTAGGCAGTTACATATTTTCTACTGTGGCGAAGAAGCACGTGAATGATGTTGTCGGTTCGGAGTTTCCGAATTATCATCATTTCCTGACGGACAAGACCTTGCTCGTATGCATCTCTCAATCAGGCGAGACTGCTGACACTCTTGAGGCTATCGAGGTGGCGAAGAAGAAGGGCTGCAAGGTTGTGTCCATAGTGAACGTGATGGGCAGCACCATGATGCGGATGAGCGATGAGTATATACTGTGCAATTCAGGTCCTGAAAAGGCTGTGTGTTCGACAAAGGTGACTACTGCACAGATGGCTGTCCTGACTCTTCTTGCTTATGCCTGCGCTGGCAGGTTTGATGAGGGCAAGCGGTTGTTGCAGTCAGTGTCTTCCAGGCTTGACGTGATGCTTGACGACCAGTATATCAATGAGATAAGGTTCTTGGCGCGTAAGGTGGCGGGTTATGAGTCGATGTACATAATCGGCAGGTCTTTGAACTATCCTATAGCTTTAGAAGCCGCGATAAAGATGCAGGAAGTTCCTTACATCCACGCTGAAGGTTTTGCAGGCGGTGAGCTCAAGCACGGGCCTATCGCTTTGATAGAGAACGGCACTCCCTGCGTGGCTCTTGTCGCGAATGACGAGGTGAAGAATGAGATCCTGATAAACGCGCTTGAGATAAGATCAAGAGGCGGCTTCATCATAGGCATAGCCCCGGAGGACAACGACATCTTTGACTTCTGGATCCCCGTCCCCGACCTGGGCATAGCATCCCCGATAGTCAACATAATACCCATACAATTACTGAGCTACTTCACCGCCCTCGAGAAGAACTGCGACCCGGATAAACCCCGCAACCTCGCGAAGAGTGTGACTGTGAAGTGATTGCAAAACATCCTAAAACTTTATAAACATCCCCATCCATCTATACTTTAATCTTTGGAGGGTGATACTAAGATGGCTTATGGATTGAGTCCTGAACAGA
>CAYOQS010000009.1:8594-51767 GCA_964406185.1 uncultured Methanosarcinales archaeon | reverse complement strand
GCGCTGAACCTTGTTTTGATGCACAAAAACTTCGCCAGAAGTTTTTGGGCGGGGTAGGGCACTTCCGGCGGATTTTTATGATATTCAGTGAATATTGTAAAAAGCAGAACTTTTATTGATAAGGTCAAGTCCTTCGGCAGCATGAGGGTACATGTCCTGCACTGCAGGATCAGACTTCCATGACTGGTGGGCACTTTCCATAGCCCGGTAAAAAAAGCCCAAAGCATCTTCAGGAGCACAGGGGGTGCAGTTGATCACAAGTCCTATGCGTAGATAAGGGCATCTGTTCCCGTTGTGCCTCAATTTTACTTTACGGCCTTTCAGCGCGGCGCTCTCAAGGAACTCAAGAGTGTCATCTATCGAAGCGTGAGCACTAATATCTCCCAGATCTATGGTATCTTCAGACATCTCTCCAAGCCTCTCATCAGTATTATACTTGATTTTTTACAGGTCTCTTAAAAAAGTTTTGCTTGCTCGTGGAAGAGCAGACAGTGCTGACAAAAGCTTTTTAAATACCTTCCCAAAACCGGCATAAGACGTTCTGAGATGGGCGATAACAAGCAGATAAAGATATTGAGGGATGTGAAATGACAGGAAATGAAACAGAAAAACAGATACAAGAAATACCTGCAGGACCGCCTTTATGCGTAGGTCATGAGAACATAGTGTCTTTCCTGGACTCGCTGGACAGGTTCAAGAGAGAAGGTGCAGGAATAGCCAGCCTCGCAAGATACTTCTCAGGAGCAGGGCTCAACATAACCAATGATGGCATATACTGTTCTTCCGACGGCCAGAGAAATTACATATCACTTGCGCTGTCAGTCAGGGGACAGCTCGGTGACGGCACTTCGATAGACCTTATACTCAGGCAGACAGACTCCTCTAAAGATTACAGGAGCTTCAGGCAGTCTGTGGGCGTCTCAGGCCTTATAGATGCGGATGCAATGCCTGTAAGAGAAAGCTGGGACCTGGCGGGCTCAAGAAAAGAAGGCAGGGAAGGGTCAGGCCTCCACCTCCTGAAGCCTGGCTACGATCCTTTAGAGGGCAGCGAGCATTACCAGACATTCATGCGCGAGGAACATAGAAGGCTTTCTTGAGCGAAACGCTTTATGTTGCTGAAATTATTTTGTTTCCTTTTGAATTCTTTTGTTTATCTTGATGCTTTTTATTCCTGATAATTTATTTCTTTTTTTTGATTTTATTAACGCAGACAGGGGCATAATACTCAAAGAATCGTAGATTCTTTGGTACACGAAACTCTTTGAGTTTCGGTACACAAACATTTTTGGATGTTTGTTGTACCAAAACCCTTGGTTTTGTGTACCCTGGGCTTTTTCAGCACTTTGTGCTGTTTTTCAACATCATAGATGTTGTAAACTTCCAAAAAAAAACAAGTTTTTGAAGTAAACCTTCAACAAGTTGAAGTTTAGCCTGTCTGCGTTAATCCTAAAAATCCGCCTGTAAAAGGAAGTGCCCGGTCAAACCCCGCCCTTTAGGGCGGGGTAGGGCACTTCCGGCGGATTTTTATGATTTTTCTGCATCTATTTTTCTGCTGGTCTCTTGTCGTCGGTTGTCAGCAATAATGCTGTATATATGTCGGTATAATTTGTTACATGTATGATGCCGTCAGGTGTCTGGACTATTTCTTTACTTGTTTTGTTATTATCTCTTAAACTTTTAAGATATTATCCCGACAGGAAGATATATTTTGGGAAGTTTCCAGAAACAAAGGACAAAAAGTGAGGATAAAATATGGAAAAGAATGTTGTTACGCGCGATTATCAAGCAAAGAAGATAATAAATGATAGAAAATTTTAAGCATCTAAATCAGAAAAGATTTCAATGGCTGTAACTGCCATCATCAGGATCATCATAATCCTGGCCGTGCAGCCACTGGCAGAACCTTGCGACATTATTATACTCCTCAGACACAAAGAACGGGTCTTTCATCTCCTCAAGACTGGCGAGCCTGTCAGGCTCCCTTTCCTTAAACATCGGAACATCGCAAAGACGCTCAACACCTTCTGAGCACTCTCCGTCAAAAACATCGTCATCAATCATATTATGCATCCCCCAACATTTTGCTGTTATCCTGGAGAAAAGTGAGAGTTTAAAAAGATTTCTCTGCAGGACATTGTTAACTAAACAACACATGGCCTGCACTGCGCTCCGTCTAATCACCTTTCCTCTGCTTAAACCGCGCAATCGTGACATCTGAGCCTATCCCCAAGGACTTCGCTAGGCAGGGCAGGCCACGTGTGCTGATAAATTAACAATTTCCTCTGCAGATGATGCCTGCCTACTGGGAATAAATGCTGCAAGTATACTCTTTAGTGGGGTTATAAGGGTCTGTGCAGGTGCAGACAGTCACTGAATGGCCGTCAGGGCTCATGCTGTCAGCAGCGCTGGCCGCATAAGTCGTGCAGTTCTTGTAAGTTATGACCGGCTGCCTCGGAGCAGGATGGTGGACAATAACCTTCCGCGGCTGAGCCTTTGACTCGGCATGAGGAGTATCTATACGCAGATAAGCATGAGGCGCTTCCATGTAACATCCAGGAGTAAGGGCAGCTATAGCTGAGAAGACCAGAGCTGCAAGACCCCCTTTCCTTTTCTTGCCTGCCATGCTATCGAATCTCACATACTTTTCAGGAAAGCGAGCTGGTCGTCCTCCCTGCGTATCTCCATAGAATCCAGCTTCCTCTCGAGTTCCCGCACCCTGCGTTTCAGGTCGCGGTTCTCCTCGTCGAGAAAGATGACCCACTCGTTCACAGAATCCTTTAGCGCGGCATGGTTCTCCTCGATCGATTCCATGTCATACCTGACAGCCTGGAAAGCGGCCTTCAGGCGCTTGTTCTGAAATATGTTCCGTATGTTCTCGAACCGGAATTTCATCTTGACATCCCTCTCATCACCTGTTTCAATTCTTTTCATGATCGTAACCTGTCATGTACTGTTCAGGCATCATGATCGTCATCTGCTCATGTCCTGCTGCAGGGGAGCCGGGCCTAGACTCGATGACCTGTACCTGGATAGGCACGTAATTCCTGATCTGCAGATTCTTAGAAGTCCTTCTGCTAAGCCTTCGCAGAGCATTATTTATGCTTTTAGCGACATACGCGTCCCTTGCAGGGTTGATAGTGCTTGCCATATGGACAAGAACAACAAGAACTTATTTATAAAGCTTTCGGTTTTTTTGTCCCTGAAAAGTGGTAAAATGTCGTGTTTGGTTTCAGACGCTGCAAGCTCTATGCGCCTGACCTGGCATCCGCGATGTACCTCAAAGCCCGCTTCTTGAGCTCCATGCGGCCTAAGAATTCCATGTAATCCCTGTTATGCTTCACCCAATTTCGTAATATATTAGCACCCATCAGGCGCAGGCCGGCATTCATGAAAGAAGGAACCTTCACCTTCGAATACAATCCCTTAACAGCTGCAGCAGGATACTCAACCACAGTATTCAGAGCGTCATTGAACGCCCTTGTGTAAGAATAGAAATCCCTAAACGCATCGACCATCCCCTCCTGCAGTTCAAGAGGTGTCATCTTCCTCGGCCTGTAGACAGCGTGCAATGCGTCATAATACTGCCACATCTTATGGAGAAGGCGGCCTTGCCTCTCGAACTCATGGTACACCTGCGTCCCTGGAAGAGGTGTCAGGATCGCGAACTGGGTCGAGTTGATGCCCTGCTCATTGCAGAACTCAGCAGTCCTGCTGAATACTTTCTTGTCATCATCATCAGAGCCGAAGATGAACATGCCATGGATGTTGATGTCATTATCATGGAAAACCTTTATCGACTGCCTGATCTGCTTAAGCCCCTGTGCCTTGTTAAAGCGCTTGAGCGTCGCGGGATTTATCGACTCGAAACCCACATAGACATTGTAAAGCCCTGCATCGGCCATCCTCTCAACAAGCTTGGGGTCGCGGGTGATGTCGGCGCGGACCTGGGCGGTCCACCTGAAATCAAGACCTGAACGTCTGAACCTCCTTACCATATCATAAGTCCTGGAACGAATGGCGGCAAAGTTGTCGTCATAAAAGAATACCTTCTCTGGCCTGAGCTGGCGGAGGGTCCTCATAGTGTTGTCTATGCTCAATGTCCTGTAACGCTTGCCGAACATCTCAGTCACGGCACAGAAATTACAGTCGAAGGGGCATCCCCTGCTGGTGATCATAGGGGTTATGTACATCTTCTTATGGTTCTGGAGCAGGGTGTAATCAGGAATCGGGTAAGCATCCATATCGATGTGCTGCGTGCGGACGAACTTATCCCTGACCCTGCCTTCCACGATGTCCACGATGGCGGGTTCGCCCTCACCTATAACCACGTGGTCAGCGAACTTGGCAGCTTCATCATGCATCATGCTTGCGTGGATACCTCCGATTACCACCTTCCCCTGTGGGTTCTGCAGCTTGAACTGCCTGGCAATCTCATAAGAGCGGTTGATGGTCTGCGTAAGTCCTGTGATGCAGAGGACGTCAGCGTCAAGATCAGACATTTGAACATCACGCCTCAAAAGATGCTCATTCAGGACCTTCACCCTATGGCCTCGCTTCTTCAGTATCGTAGCAAGATATATCGGACCCATCAATGGAAGGGTAAGGAATCTTGAGAAGAAATTATCATCAGAGCCTCTCGGCTCCACAAACACCACATCTTTACCCATTTTACTTCTTTTTCCTGCCATGCATCGCCCTCTCAGGAATATTCCTCTCAAATATGCTGATTATTATAAAGCTTCCGCCTGCCAGGATCAGCGTAATAGGCCATAATATGGTAGATATGGCGAATATGAGTATGAAAGAGATGCCCAGGGCCATGAGGAAGACCGAGAGATAGAGCAGCACCCTCTTCCAGGACTCCAGCCAACAGGCGAGGAACGTAAGGCCAAGGATGATCATGAACCCGGGCCACAGGTAAGCGAGCAATGCCCAGCTGGTGAAGTTCAGATAGAATGCGAAAAGGCTGACCAGCCCTATGAACGTGCCAAGGCCAAGAAGGACAAGATCCTTCCTTGTCCTGAAATAGAGCATCGTGAAACCCATCCCAAGTATGAGGGGGAGGACTGGCCAGATGAGCCATGCGCCATCCACAATACCGAAATTTTCAAGCAGAAGTATGATGCCGAGCAGTATAAGGATGGCTGCAAGGATGTTAAAACTGGAGGATTTGGTCATGAAAAAAAAGAAATAAAAAGCTTATATAAAATTAACCCACATAATTCAGGGTCTTCTTCTTCTGCTCCTCTGTGGCCACAGCAGACTTCTCCATCAGGCCCTTGATCTTGGACTCGAACTTCTCAGCCTGCTTAAGAAGGGGCTCGTAAGCGATCTTCAGGTTCAGGTACTTATCCAGAACCTCTATAGCCTTTGCAGCGGCCTTGCTGTCAGGAAGGCTTGAGTGAGTCTCGACAAAGATACTGGACATCTTCTGGTCCTCAGCCTGCAGCATCACAGTCGCAGTGACTCCAAGGATGATGCCTTCCTTCAAAGGTTTGATCTCAGCAGACTCGAACCTCTTCTTTCCATCCTCGTTGTTCGAATAATAATAAGCATTAGTCTTATCGTTCGGTGCAGGAGTCCCAACACCTTCGATAGCGACTATATCCTTAGCTTCGATCTGTTTCGCAAGCTCCAGGAGAAGCTCACCCACATCCCACTCCATACCCTTGACATTAGTCATGACATGCAGCAGTACAAGATTGTGCTTCTCGTCATAATAAACGCCGATAGGCTGGACAATACCGCTCTCGTGTATCGCGACCATCGGTGGCAGGTCGTCAGCGTGTATCGACCCGATAGGCCTTGCCTTAAGCTCATTGATAAGATACTCTGTCGTGATAGTCCCGACAAGACCGAAGCCAGGGAAACCCTCTATTATGATAGCGTCCTTCGGCTTCTCTTTAAGTACGATCTTCATCATAACACCTCTTTGTATTTACTGCACAAGTCTTTCTTTAGTTATATAAACTTTTCCTCAAGTAATCACGGTCAGGCATCCTCGACCAGACAATCGGCAAGATCCCGACGAGAAAGTTGTTTACGCACTTGTAAACATAAATTACAATCATGCAGCCTTCTTTGCTGCCTTATGCGGCTTCTCACACTTCTTCAACAGCTTATTGATGTCAAGCGCCTCACGTCGGGCCTGCTCCTCGAACCTGGAATGGATCTCATGGAATATATCACCATATTCATGCACCTTCTCCTTCAAAGAATCCTGACCTATCTCTTCGGCCTCCTTCTCCATACTGTTGAAGAGCTTATCGGTCCTTCTAACAAAGACATGCGCCTCGTGCAGGATGTGATGGATATCAGATATCTCACTATGGTACAGTTTCAGAAGCTCCACTATCCTCTTATGCAACTCTTTTATCTCATCCTGGGTCTTGACCTGGCCAAGCCGCATCACCCATTCCTGAAGAGGATATAACCTGTTAAGCAAGTGGTCAAGCTCTATCGTCTGCCTGCGAAGCCTTCGCCGCTCAGCGCGAGAAGTCAGCAGATCCACCTCCTCAACCTTCATGTACCCTCGCGCGTGCGCCTTGGACAAAACCCATGTATGGTGCTGCATGTGATCGATATGCTCCATCACCTTGTAGAGATGATCCAGCATCTCATGATGCATGTGCTCAGGAAGATGCTTAAGGTCAGATACCTTACTGTAAAGCTCGACAAGATCCATCATCGCCCTGAAAAGCAGGGTCTCATCATCCATTGTCAGCTCATCAAGGTTCTCGAACATGGAATTCAGATCCTCCAGGCCCTGGTCGAACTCCTTCTCTATGCGCTGTAGTATCTTCTCTTTCTTCATAACAGATGTCTTCTTCTTACGCGGCTTCTTGACAAGAGCCTTCATGACCTTCCGCAGCTCTTTGGAATCAGACTGCTCCTTGCCGTTCACGCGCAGAAGATCCTTATAAGAATCCCAGAAATGCCTTGTGTGACGCAGAAGCTCGACAAGGACGCCGTGGCTCACACCCACAGTCCCTTTGTAAAGCCTTGACTTGTTGAAATGAAGGACCATAAAGGATCACCAAAAACAAAAATAATTGGATGCGATAAGCATCACATCTCCATAGCCACCATCGCGATCATCAGGAAAAGACCCTCTATCATGAACACGATGTTGAACAGATAATCAGTCACAGGACCCAGGAACTCAAGCGCAAAGAAGTCAGGGCCTATGCCGAAACCGTGCAGTATGGGCAGCACGCCGATCAGCAGACAGATGAACGCCACTATTATCGAGACGAAACCGACAGCACTGCTGTTCGTGATCTCGATCACAGAATCAACCACAAGATAAAGCGCGCCAACTGCGACTATCCATGATATCACTGTCGCGGGAAGGAAACTCCACACATTGAACCAGGAAGGCCCTATCCCGAACTGGTGAAGCAGCGGGAAAAGTCCCAGAATGAAAAGGAGCGCGCCGATAATAAAGCTCACGATGTCCTTTGCTTCCATCATATTGATAACACCTCTTTAAGCGTGAAAATACAAAATCTGCACTATAATAAGTCCAAGCATATTCAGTTTATAAATGTTGCGTCCGCTGCATAAGAAATAAACAAGAAAAAAAAGAAAAGACTCAAGCAGCCTTCTTCTCAAGCTTCTGGGCAGTATCCTCCACTTCATTCCTGATGCGGTCGAGCTGGTTAACACCCTCGTTTATGCTATGCACGAAAGGCTCCATAACCTTCTCGATGATCAGGCCGCGAAGCTCTTCCATCTGCTTCTGGTCAAGAGTAGGAAGCTCATGCTCTCCTACTGCCTTCTCAACCTCTAAACCAGCATCGCTGAGGTACTTAACAGTCTCCTCCCAATCCACGAACAGCAGCCTAACAGCCTTGCCATAATCAGCCAGGCTCTCCTCCTGAAGCTTCCTGAACTTATCAAGCTTCTTCTGCGCATCATCCTTATCCTTAAAATGCATCTTGTAGATATCATCCTCAAGGTCAGCAGACTTGGCAGCGTCCTTATGACCGTCCTTGACCTGGTTCATCTCCTGCTTCCGCTTGATATAGCTTGGCCCCTGCGTGTGCATAAGCTTGGTAAGCCCCAAAGAAGTGGTGGTGCGGTCCTTTGCGCTTGCGTATACAGCATTGGCGCCTTTGTGCAGGTCTTTCATGCTGTCATGCCATTCCTTTACAAGAGGAAGCACAGAATCAGCGATCATCTTCTTCAGCTCAGCAGGCAGCTTATTGCTCTTCAGGACGTGCTCGACAAAATGATCAAGCTTGAGCACTTCCACCTTCTCAAAAATCATGATGTTGAACACAGCAAGATAGATATCCTTTACGGCAAGTATCACTTCCTTGACCAGCTTGGACTCTGCCTTCTCAGCCTCAGCGACGAAATGCTCCTGGATCTTCTCCCTGAGATCCTCGATGTCGTGCTTTGCGCGCTTCTCATGCTTCTCAGCATACTTGATCTCAAGCCTTGCGGCTATCTGCCTTATAGTCTCATGAGGAGCAAGCCCTTTCAAAGCCGCCATGTGGCACTTGTGTATCGCGGCAGCTATCCTTTCCTTAAGCTCATCGAACTCTTTCTCTTCCATAACTAAACACCTCTTGGGTCGTGGTTTGTAATGATCAAATTGAAGAAGGCACACAGCCTCTTTTCCTGAATGAATCTGATTCCTTCTTATTTAAAGGTTTTGTTATTGCAGGATGGTGATTTAAAATACGTGTTCAAGCAATCACCCTATCCTTGGATGACATCGAACTCATAGCCGAACGCGAGTATTATTCGGTCATCATGCTTCAGCTTCAAAGGACCTGTAATGTAGACATCCTTCTCCTTCTTCTGGCCCGGCTTCAGGTGCTTCTTGACAGCATCATAACGGTCATCGTAATCCTCAGACATCTTATCCAGCAAAGCCTTGACACGTTTCTTGTCATTAACACCATCACATAATATGAGAAGGCCCTTACCCGGCCTGATGACAAACGTGCCCCTGTTGCCCTGAGCGGGCTTCAGGAATATGCCCGAACCATGCCTCTCAAAGATTGCGTGCACATCATCAGAGTCATGGCCCATAACGATAAGGCACTTATGAGCATCGCCCCCTGCCCTTACCTCCTCCGGAAGCGAGCCAAGAGGTATACGCTCACCGCGGCCGAAAGACCTCGCGTCACGCGAGTCAAGATCCACGACCACACCCACATTATGGCCTGCGACGGAAAGGAAAGGCCCCTTCTGCACACGCTTCTCAGCCTCAACCTGCTCAAGCTGACGCGTATATACCATCAGCCGGTCAGAATGCTCGAGGATGATATCAAGCTCGTGCGCCTCATCGACCACTTCCCTCTCGATACGCGCAAGGATGTTCGCGGTCTTCTGGACCATCCTGTCAGGCCTGAAAGCCCTGCCTTCTCCATGCTCGAGCTTGTCTATATAATCCTTGATCTTCCTCAAAGCCCTTGTCTGGCTCATAAAATTATCATGAAGCTTTCCGAACTGGATATGGAGATAAACAAAAGTGAAAGCGATGAACTTCACGCACCTCCGCACAGCATCAGGATCATCCCTAATCTCCTTAAGCTTCTCCTCGCGCTCATGCGAAGAGTCCACACTGCCGGTCACATGCTCCAGATCCTTTATGAACTGCGAGACGTGCAGCTTCTGCGACTTGCCGCCCACAGAAACCTTGACATGCTTCAGGTGGGCCAGGTCCTCCCTGTCGATATGTGTCAGGTCCTTCAGCACCTTCTTCTGCCTGCTGATAATATCACCGATATCGCCGAGCCTCGCCCTAATCTCCTTAAACTTCCTCTCGCCGAGCATCACACGCACATCATGCACAGCATCCTTCTTCTGCCTGTGCAGCTTCTTCAGCTCATGCTCATCAGCGTCCATCCTCTTCTCATCCCGGGTCATCTCAGCAGAAGACAGGCGGCGTGACCTGCGCAGGAACATGAACACTATAGCTATAAGAAACACCACTATCAACCCAAGATACGTGGCATTCGCAGCGGTGAGGAAAGCAGTCATTCTTCACTTGCCTCCTCAGGGGGAAGAACCCTGAACCTGATATGGTTCTGGTCGATGATGTCCAAAGTCCCGAGGTCAGGATGGTCCGCACGACGCGTCCTCCAGCCCTCAGGCCACTTGGCGATCTCAAGAACCAACCGGTAATAGCCCGGCTCCACAGTCGGCGGGATGTTGATGTACGGATCGAAAGTTATCTGCGCGCGCCTGTCAAGACCTGACTCGGTCTTGCCGGTCTGGAAATAGTTGTACTTGTAACCGAAATTCTTCCCCTTACCTGTATAAGAATAGGGCTTCTTCCTCTTCGACAGCTTGACGCGCAGGTTGAACTCAGCAGGGTTCATGACCTCGCCATCAGACTCCCTGATGATGTAACACACCCAGCCGAGCATGGCCTTGCCCTCATCCTTGGTCAGCAGGAAATCTATCTCGCCAGCACCGCCCTCACCTTCCCTTGATCCGGAATCCCCTGACGGAATGCTCATGGTCTGCCCTATCCTGAACTCAGGAAGGTGCTTAGCTCCGCTGTGAGGTGGGTGAGGCAGAGCCGGGTTCTTCTTAGGGATTATGCGCGGGTTCGAAGCAGGAGCTTCAGCAGGCTGCGGCTGGGGAGCCGGTCCGGGTCCTGTCTCTTCATCAGGGGGTGCAGTCTCCGGCGGGACCGCCCCTTCAGGCCGGTTTTTGAACTTCACCCTTATCTTCTGCCCTGCAGGGATGTCAACCTCAACATGGGGCGTAGTGATGTGCACGAAACCTGAAAGTTCAGGCTCGTCGATGACATGCCTGCCCGGGACAGTATCTATACGCTTGATGCCTGTCGGGTTCTCACCAGGAGGAACGGTCACTGTGACAGTCTGCGTATCCCCGTCAGGCATGGTCACATTGAAATTGATCAGCAGATGAGAGTCCACACTCCCCTCGACAGTCTTCTCGATCCAGAGCTCTTCACTTGACCTGCCGGTGATCTCCTTACCGTCCCACTTCCATGAGCCGTCAGCCTCGACAGGATTCATCCCCTGCGCGACTTCAGCAAGCCTGCACGCACCCAGGCCTATCCACTTCCCCCTGTTGTCAGGGTCTGATATCAACCTGTCAATATCAGTGAATTCAGGCCTGCCAGGATTTGGGCGGTTCACACCAGTGGCGCGTATACCGAAAGACAAATCGTCGTGAGTGTCAGGGCCGTCAAGCTTCACACCCATACCGCTCCTGTGCATGTGCGCGGGGCTCCACCTGTTCTGCTCAGCACTGACAAGCTCAAACTGGGCCTTGTCGTCGAAAAGCCACCACTGGTAAAGGAACTCACCAGGATGAGGCGTAGTACCCGGAGCAGGACCTGGCGCGGGTGTGGGCGCGGGCTGTGGTCGTGGCGTGGGCTGCGGTGCCGGCTGCGGTGCGGGACCCGGGTGAGGCGGTGCGGGCTGCGGTGCGGGACCAGGACCCGGGTGCGGACCCGGAGGGCGCGGAGCAACACCCGGACCTGGATGCGGCTCAGGAGGTCTGGGATAGGGATCAGGATCTTCAGGAGAAGGGAAAGGCACGAACCTGTGCTTCGGCCTGAACACAAGAGGCGGGAAATTCACCTGCCGGGCAAGATTCTCAAGAGCCCTGCGCGACACCCACAAACACCCGTCCATGCGCCAGTCAGCACCCCAGCTGTTCCTTATAAGAAAAGCCTCCGCCCTACTGCCCGGACTGCCAGGCACGGGATATCTTGAATCATAACCGACGATGACAATGCCATGGCCTGTATCGCCATTCTCTACTGAATCATAGAAGAAAGGACCTCTCTTAGGATGCCATGATGAAGGGGTCTTTATGCCTATAAGCACAGGATTGCCCTTCATGACCTCTCTTGCCCACTCACCACCCTCAACAGCCACAGGGTCGATACGCTCCAGGAACTCAAACACGTTATCCCTAGCAGCCCTGTCCTCGACAGTCGGTCTCAAAGCGAACTTATTATTGGAATGGTCAGGATAGTCCTGGAAAAAAGGCCGTCGTGAACACCCTGCATACTCCCACTGCTCTTCCTGACAGACGCCGAAACGCATTATCGCGTCCTTCAGCTCAGCGCTCGCAGTGCCGGTATCGATGTCACGAGGATGGTCAGGATGGATAGGGCATTCAGATAGCCAGATACCTCTCTGGTACATCGCGGCAGGCCTGGCGAAATAATACAGATACCTCGGAGAGTACTGCTGCTTCTGGCTGTCATCATACCAGCCCCTTGTCCTGTTCCTCACGTAATCAAGGATGGACGCAGCAGCAAAAGCCGCACAGCTACCGAGATCACCCTGGCTTCCGACCCTTGAAAAACCTCTCCTCAGATCGATATTCATATGACTATCACTCCTCACCCTTATGCTTAAGGTAATCACGCATGGCTCTCCTGTCCTCCTCAGACATGATGCCCGGAGGCGTCTTCGCAGGATCGGTCTTCGGGTCGCCCTTGCGCGTGCCCTTGGATACCTTCCACCACCTGTCCTTGACAGGGATGATAATTCCGTCGAGAGTCAAACCCTCAGTGTCCAGTATGTCCTTCGACCAGATCACTTCAGCTTTACCACTTCCATCATCACCCATCTTATCAGTATGATCATAATCCTTATCCTCAACGTGAGCCGAGACGATGTAACCCATCTGCAGAAGAGGCACGTCCAGCTCAAACTCACCATACTCATTGACTGCCTTCGGCTCGAGCAGGCCTATCTCATGAAGCATGGCGTAAAGGTCAGGGAAGTCATCCCTCAGGCGCAGCATGTCTTTCTCTACGTAAGGGCTGTATATCCTGGGCTTCTTCCTCTTTCCCGGGACGGCTATCTTGACATATACTCTCGCCGGGCTGAGGCCGCGAGTGTACTCCCTGCCGACATAACCCCTGACCTCGCCTTTCAGCTTTCCTTTCCTGACTTCCTTCTCTTCAGGCATTTCATGGACCTCCTCGAATAAATGGTACATCACGTAATTTATAAAATCAAATACTGCTCAATACCTCCTGTAATGGACATGACCCTCCATCCTGCCCTGTTCTGTCCTGACTTTGTCGATGACAGGCCACCACTCCTCTGACATGATCCGCTTCTGGAGCTTTATGGCCTCTATAAGCCTCATGATGAGCTGCTTCTCCTCCTCATACTTGCGGTTGAACTCCTGCATCGTGCTCGCGTGATGCTGCACGTTGTCCGCTTCCTCCCTTATCTCCTCAATCTTCTCTATGAGCTGATGAGTGAGGTCACGCACCGCCTGGGTCACGTCGACAAGACCATACCCGGATGAAGGCTGCACAGTCCTGGTCTCAAGCGGGCCTTCCTCCTTCTCCACAGTCCTTGCCCAGGGGAATCCTTTCCGCCTCACGATATGCCTTGTGCCCCAGAACTTCCTGCCGAAGAACGTGGAAGACCGCATCTTACGGAACTTCACGATGAGCTTCTCCTCATTATCAGCGAACTTTTGCGCAATCTTGTGCAGCCTTGCCTGGAGTACGAGGAACTCATGCACCTCCTTCGCCACCTTGTTGCCATGGATCAGCTCCTCGGTCACGACCCGCGCGTGCGGCTTGAACATGGCCCAGTCCTTCTTGTCCTTCAGCCATCTCAGGAAAGCGTTGGTGCTGTTGTTCGCGTACTTGTGCTTCATCCTCTTCAGGATCCGCATCACCATCTTGAGATGCTGCTCGTTGATCCCGTACCTCTCACCGTCAACGATCACCCTGTTGGGATCCTTTGCGTAATCTTTAGCTATCTGCCGCAGGGACTTCCAGTTCCTGCTACTGAACTCATTCTGAAGGTTCTCCAACAGCTCGTCAGCCCTCTGCTCGACAGTCTTGGTATCCATGCCGGTCGGGTCGACAGTCTGGATGTCCTCCCAGGCACGCTGCTTATTGAAGCGCAGCCTCTCCAGCTTCTTCAGGAACTCATCCTTCATCGCCAGGACATCCTCAACCTTGACATCAGTCTTGCGCCTAAGGAAAAGCAGCAGAAGCAATAGCAGGAACCACCAGCACGCAATCATCCGGAACACTATGTTCCAGCCGCACCAGTCAGCCGGCTCAAGACCGAAAAGCCTGTAGAGGAAACCTAGCGGGCAGATGCAGCCCTCATCCTCTTCTTCTTCTTCTTCTTCCTCGTCACAGCCGTGAAGCGAACCAGGAGCAGGAGCAGGCAAAAAGCTTGAAACCGGCTCGGTCGAGAGGACAACACGCCTGTTGCCGTTGGTCGAGCCCTCACCGAAACCGCCGTCAGGATCGAAATAGCTATTAGGCCCCTTTCCGCTCGTCGAGACATCGATGGAAGGGTCAGCACCCTCTATCATCCTTGCGACAGACCTCGCACGCCTGCCTGAAAGTAAGACATTGTACCTCTCCCTGCCTTCCATGCTGGCGAAGCCGTAAGCATGGACGTCTTCAACACCCATCGCCCTGACGCGCCCGACATAACTGCCGATCGCGCCGGCGCCTGCAGAAGGATTGATCGAATCAAAATCGAAGACTATGTCAAGCCTGCAACCGCCCTCGATCTCACCTGTCGGGGAAGGTGCAGGAGCAGGACCTGTATCGGACGGCGCCTGAGTACCTCCGCCGCCACCTCCACCACCCCCGCCGGGCCAGCCTGAGAACCAGTTCCTTCCACTGCCGCTCGACCATGCGCTGTCACTGTCCCAGGTCCAGTCCTCGACACCGAAAAGCCTGCCGAGCATGTTGAAACCCCAGTTGAAAAAGTCAGACTGGCACGCAGGATCATCCATGTTGTTCGACATCTGGCAGACCATGTGCGTGAAGATGCTGAGCAGTATGTACGTCAGCATCAGGGCAAGGATTGCAGCAGCGATCTTGCCGCCCCAATGATCTCCGAAGATCTTGGTCATCACTATAAGACCATAAAGAATGAAGAATATTATCAGGAAGAACAACGCCTTGGCAAGAGGGAATATGGTGGTTATGGAGAACTGCGTCTGCGTGACGACTGCGAACGCGAGCGCCAACGCCAGCGCAAGAGAAAGGCCTACTATCGCACCTTTTGCCTCACCAGGCTTTCCGAAACCCTTGCCCCAAACCTGGGTCAGGCCGAGGTAAGCGAGAGCGAAGAACATGGTGAAGAAAAGGCCGAAATCGATCAGCTTGGAATGTTCCTTATACTCATCATTCTCAAAGAAGCTGTTGATACGGTCCACGCCGGCGCATCCGCTAACAAGAACAGACAAAAGTGCAACTACAAAAAACAAGGCCCAAAACTGTCTCCTGTTCATGAAACGCCTCTTTTCTCCTCTTTCCATCTTCTTTCTCTTTTTATATTACTTTTGATTGTATTTATATATCTTTTTTAAATGAGTTGTGCATATCTGCGTGCAGCCCAAGCATCGCATGCGCATATTCTGCCTTAATCAGACACAATAATCAACCACCTATCAATCTTCCTATGATGCCTTTCCTGTTCGCGCGCTTGCGTATCTCTGCAGGAACCTCATAACGCTTCCTTAAAAGCATGTTCAGCAGCACACCACCCCAGTAATCATCAGTCTTCATGTCCTTTTCCTCAATCCTAAAAAGTATGCGCGCGGAAGGGTGCTCTACGAACTGGATGGCATCATCATTCTTCAAAACATGATTCTCCCCGTGCAGGATATCTCTCTCATTGCCTGAAGCGTCCGTCACCTTTATCACGCCCTGCTGATAATGGGATGTCAAGAGGTAAGTGTCGCCGAACTCCCTCCGAACCGTGAAATGGACATGGTTAATCAGGCTGCCGACGCTAACAGAACTTCCGTCCTGCATCTTAACCTGCACCTTCGGATCCGCCTTTATGACCACAGCATTGCTGTTGCTGCTGCCGAAAGTCACGGCGTACCTGTTCAGCAGGAAAGCACCCCTCTTGTTTATGCTGAGATTTCCCTTTGAATCGGATATCCTTACGGCAATGTCCCTTGAGCAGTAAAGCCTGCCCACATCCGCCTTGACCATCGGACAGTTGAACGGCCTATAATCAAAAAGCACACCATACTTCTTCCACCTCTTCTGCTCTTCCGGCCCGAACTCCTTCATCCCGAAGATAAAAAATATCGGCTCTACAGGACCGAAATGTATAACATCCCCATGCTCAAGCTTCTTCTGCCCTGTTATCTTCCTGTAATTCACATAAGTCCCATTGCCGCCGTGGTTCTCGATAGTATAATCCTCACCCTTCCTGAATATCTTCGCGTGAAGGCCTGATACCATCGTGTTGAGCTTTATCATGCCCCCTTTCGGGCTGGCCCTCTCGAACCTATCCTCAGCCTCTATCTTTACATCATTATCATCCTTCCTGCCGATGCTGACCTCTCCCCTGTTCAGGAGGATAAGCCCCTTCTGGACAGGCATGAAATTACCGTCGATATCTGAAGCCATCTCCGCATGGCTGGGCGGCATCAGATAGCCGAGCTTCTGCCTCTTAGGCGGCACCACCATCGTACCTACAGCAGACTCTTCACCCGCAGCTTCACCACCAGTTTCACCAGCCGCTTTGCCAGCTTCTTTCCCGGCTTTGCCCTCTTCGGCAGCCTTCTCCTGCTCTGCCTTCGGACGCTCAAAGAAATGCAGCTCGGTCCTGAACCATGCAGGACTCTGGTTCTGCTTTACATCAGTGATGGGCGGCAACATGAACTCAAGACAGAAATCCTTCTCCCTGTCAAGGAAGATCCTCATGCCTTCAAGCAGCTTGATATGCCTGCCCGAGTCCAGTCTGTACTCCTTGCCATCCTTCCCGACGACAGTCAGAGGATTATATCCTTCGTGATGAATGGTGTAGATATCCCCTCCCTTCTTTACAGTAAAAAGTCTCCTGCTCAAGACCTTTATGTCACCAGGATGGCCTGTCAAAACCACGTCGACATCCTCCTCAGCTATGACCCTCTTCCTATCATTAGAGGTCTTCGTCCTTCCGAACACTACCTCATCTTTTGTGTAGTCCAGAGCGACCCATGCCTTGTCCAGCTCCCGTCCCTGCACGTCCTCGCTTGAACCGTATTCTATCACCTTTCCATCGAACCTTATTGTGGGGACGACCCTGAACACGCCAAGCCTGATCGGCTCAGGAGCGTCTTTCTTTTCAGGCTCAAAATACTCCTCAGCAGGCCTGTCCAACTCCTTCGAGAACTCCACATTGGACCTTATCTGCTCTGCCATCCCCCTCCAAGTGTCGACGAAAGCAGCCTCTTCAGGCCTGAACGCCTTCTCTTTCTTCAGAGTCTCCACCATCGCAAACGCCTGATGGACAAGCTCCAAAGCCTTGTCAGGTTCCACAGTTTCATTCTTCTCAGCTTCCCGCACAAGCCTCTTGAGCGGACGCGTTACCTCGTCGAGCCAAGCTCGCCTCTCTTCCTTTATCCTTTTCTCCTCTGTCTGGTGAAGATCCTTCTCAAGTTCGTCCCTCTGCTCCAACAGGCCGGAGACCTGGCCCTCAAGACGGGTGATCCTGGCCAGGGCATCATCACGCTCTTTTCCGAATGTCCTCTTCAGCTCCTCTTCCATGGCACGCTCTGTCTCTTTCTCATTGAGTGCGCGCTCAAGCCTGTCAACCTGCGCCTGTAAAGATGGCGTCTGCCTTGCAGCAGCCCTTGCTTCGTCGAGATCAGATGTAAGGTTTTCCCTCTCACGCTGAAGCTTGTCGATGCGCCCGCGGCTGTTCTCGAAAGCAGCGTTCGCAGCCTCTGCCTGCGCCTTCAATGCGTTAATCTCATTCTCTGCAGATTCCCTGAACTCAGCATACTCCCTGCTCAGCTTACGGTGCGCATTCTCCATACGCTGTAAGATTGTCCGGAGCTTATCCTCATTCTCACTCTTCTGCCTCATGAACTCAAGCTGCTGCTCCAGGAACCTGTTACGCTCGACCATCGCCTGCTGGGCCTGCATCGCATGGCTCTTGTCCTGCTTCAGACGCTCGATCTCCTCGGTCTTGTCAGATATCTGGTCCTTTAGATCTCCCAACTGGCCGTCAAGCTCAAGACCCACACGCTCAAGGCTCGTCGCCTTGCCGTGCATCTCGTCGACCTGGGCCTGCAGCTCCTCAGCACGCTTCGCATGACTTTCTGAAGCCTCTCTCAACTCGGCCATCGCGGACTCGTGTTCGTGCCGTGCGGACTCAAGCTCCTGCTCCAGCTCGTCAGCACGCTTCATAGCACCATCAGCACGCGCGGCCTCATCATGAATCATCTTCTCATTGCCCGCGATCTCCCCACGCAATGCATCGATAAGACTGTTCTTATCCCTGATGCTCTTGTTAAGCCCTTTGATGAGCTCGTCCAGACCTTCTTCGGTCTCAGGTACCTTCTCCTCTTCCAGCTCAGCCAGCCGTTTCTGGAGTTCAGACACCTCCTTGCCCAGCTGCGAAAGGTTCTGGCGAAGCTGCTTGTTGGTATTCCTCAAAAGCGCGGCAGTGTTCTGCGCAGGACCTACCTCAGAAGCGTACTGCTTCCTCAATCCGAGGATCGCCTTCGCCCTCCTATCAGCTATCTCTGTCTTCTCAGCCAGAGCATTTGCCAGCTCCCGGTTTCTGCTCTCCAGCTCTTTCCTAGCAGCCTCTGCCTCAGCTTCAGCATCCTCAAGCTTCTTGATCCTTTCGTCGGAAGAGGCAACCTCAATCCTTGCCTCTGCTATCGCATGCTCAGCCTGCACAACTTTCTTCTCAGCATCCCGTCTCTCGCCCTGCAGGCGCCTTATCTCCTTCTCCTTGCTGCCAAGCTCCTTCTTATTCGTGGCGATGTCCTTCTCCAGGTTCTCCTTGACTATCTTCAACTCATCGATCTGATCGTTCTTGTCCCTCAACGTCCTCTCGAAACTCTTCTTCGTACGCTCAAGATCCTCGGCAGCCTGCCGCGCCTCCTCACGCAGCTTCGTAAGCTCGGGCTGCACCTTGCCGATGCTGTTCCTGGCTTCAGAAAGCTGGCTCTCAGCAGTCGCAAGGTCCTGCTCAAGACGGTCGTTCTCGACCTTGGCATCATCCCTCTCCCTCTGCGCAACCTCCAGATCAGCCTGTACGTTCTTGAGCTGCACCTCAAACTCAGCCCTGACATTCTCTTCGGTGGCGTCAGTTACATTCTTCTCGATCCTGGGCAGCTCCTTCTCAAGCCTTTCAGCACGTTCTTTCGCATCCTCAAGCTCGGCCTCGGCAGACTCCTTCGCTGTCCTGAGATTAAGCACCTCATCCTCAAGAGAAGCGACCTCTTTGCCGCGTTCAGCAGCAAGTTCCTCAGCGTCGGACTCGCGCTGCCGGCACACAGCGATATGATCCTGTTGTGCCATGAGCAAAGAAGCCAGTGCGAGAAGCACGCCGTCACTCTCCTCCATGTTCTTCTGCAGGGTCTCACCGATCTTTGACTCAAGTTCAGGATGCTTCTTCACAGCTTCGCGCGCGGTCTCAAGATCAGCTTTCCATCTTGCAAGGGTCTCGTTCGCCTTGGTAAGATTGCCTGCAAGGCCTTTCGCCTTAGCCTCAGCATTCTCAGCACGCGTCTTAGTAGACTCAAGGCGCTGCGTAAGGTCAGCGATGTTCTTTTTTGCCTCAAGCGCGGCAGCTTCAGCATCCTTCGCCTTAGCCTCATGCTCAAGACGCAAAGTCACGAATTCAGAATGCCGCATCGCGCTCATAACGCTCTCGAAATGCCTGACTTTTTTCGCGACCTCAGTCACGGTCTGCTTATGCTGTTTTGCAGCAGGAATCAGGTTCTTGTCTATTAGCTGGTCCATCCTGTCCAGCCGCTTCATCATCTCCTCATAGCGCTTGTCACGCCAGTCAGGATGTATCGCATCCTGAAGCTCCTTGACAGTGTCTGCGATCCTGTAACGCAACCTCTCAAGATAGTGGGCGCTGCTCTCAGCTTCGCTGACCTCCTTGAGAACCTGCTCGTCGATCCTGTTTTCCTTCGCCTCCTCAAGCTTCTGCTCAAGATTCCTGAGCTCGCGTATCTTCTTGTCCCTGTCCTCTCCGGAAAGCACCTTCCTGTACTTCTCTATGTCCTTGCCCAGACGCCTCTCAAGGCTTGTGAAATCACCCCGCCTTCTCCGCATCTCCTTGACCTTCCCCTCTATAATCCTGTGGTCTTTCTCGAGCGAGGATATCATCTTCTGAAGGAAACGCTGGCTTGTCGTCATCTCGACAGTCAGCGCCTCAAGGCTCTTCTTCGCCTCGGGCTTCAGCTCTTCGACGGTCTTTGCCTCTTCTCCTACTGTTGTTTTCCTCTTTTCCCCGGGAGTGAAACTCTTGAGCGAGCCTACAACCCTCTTCAAGGCAGAGAAGACGCGGTTCTCCTCTTTCTCCTCCCAGGTCATGGCCGCGCGAAGGTCCTTCCTTTCCTCCCTGAGTTCAGCATGCTTTCTCTTCACATCCTCAAGGCTGACCCTGCGGCTTCCCTCGAGCCATGTCTCTATACCTCTTACCTTCGGTTTCACAAACTCCTGGAAGCTGAGGAAAAGGAAACCACCCACGACCAGCGTAAGGATTCCCGGAAGCATTCCTGCACTTCCCCTTGCAAAAAGCACGACCGCTATGATGATCACGACGATCGCGTACCCGCCATAAGCGCCAGTTTTCCTTATGTTCACCATCTTAACCACTCAGTATCTCATCGATCCTATTGATAATATCGACAAGGTTATCCTCTATCACCTTCAGCCTGTAAAGCTCCATCTCATCCTCGCTATCAGGATCAGGAGGAAGATTCCCTGTCAGCAGCTTCTTCTTCACATCGAAGCCGAACCCCTTGGCTCTCCTGTCGATCCTCTCAAGCACCTCATTCGCATTCTCAGCCAGCAGATCCCGTATGAGCAGAGGATCCACGTCATTGCCCCTCGCGACAGGCTTCAAAGCCTCGACAGCGTCAAGAAGCCTCTTCTTCTCCTCCCTTGCCCGCGGTTCAGGCGTTGGACTTCCACCCTCCGAAGGCACGCGCATATCGAAGGTCTCGATCAGCCCATCTATCTTTTCAGGCGAGAGGAAGATGCTTCCGCTTATCAGTGCATCAACATCCTTTTTCAGGGGTCCGAGATCCCGCCTCTTGCTGCTTTCATCTTCACCGCTCTCCTCATGCTCCTCTTCTCCAGCGGGATGCTCACCTTCAGGAGTCCAGATGCCCTGCCTCTCTTTGCCTTCTTCACTCCTGCCTTCTTCACTCCTGCCCTCTGAAGTCCTGTTCTCGTGCTGCTCAGCAGCCTTCACCATGTTCTGCAGAAAACTTATGTAGCTCCTGATATCATGCGTCTTCCCGTCGGGAGTCTTGACGTGCAGCCCCCTGACATCATTGCTCTCCACGATATCCTGCGCTTCACGCAATTTTTCAGCGGCCTTTTTGAGGTCTCCCTCCTGCAGCGCGACCATGACATCATGCACCGCATCGTCTATCTCCCTGACTATCCTGTTTTTTACGGTATCTCCCTCTTCTTCCCCAGCAGCAGCCGGCTTTACCTCTCTTTTCCCAGCTTTCTTATCTCTCTTCTCATCAATCCCTTTCTTCTTATCTGTCTTCTTTGTCTCTTTTTTCTTAGGAACATCTTTTGGCTTGACCTTCTCCGCACCCGCGTCTTCAGGCAGGCCAAGGAACGTGTTGATCTCCCTGAGCAGCGCTTCAGCCCTCTTCTCCGGAGGTTCCTTGCCGACGAGAACCTCGCGGGCGGACGTGGCAAGCCTCTTCGCATTCCCAGGATCAGATTCTCTCAGTGCCTTGGCCTCCTGCAAGAACCTGCCGGCCACGTCTGTCTTCATATTGCTGACATCGTCGCGCAGTTTCCTGACGACCTTCCCCAGGCCGAGCCTGGCGGCAAGCTTCTCGCTCTTCAGAGAAAGCTCCAGGTAATCCTTCAGTTTCTTCATTATATCTTCTCTTGAAACTTCAGCCATTTTCCCTCGTGATATCCATGAATCCCCTCAAATCACCCTCTTCTGATCCAACCTGTCTGAGCGACCCGCAAAGCCTCTTCAGCTCCTCAAGCTCTGCCTCATAATCATCAAGCGATGCACCGAACTCGTCGCTGTACTTCTCACGCAGGAAGTCGAAAGACTTCGAGTTCTCTGCGGTCCGCATGACCTTGTCATACTCCCCTTTCATGAGCTCTTCCTCTATCTCCGGCTTCAGTGAATCGAAAAGACCAGGCAGCGACCTCCTTATGACATCCTTTGCCTTGCCTATCATATCTTCCAGAGCTGCAGCATCCTCATCCTCAAGATGCATCGTCCTGAGCTGTGTCGCATTCTCAAGAGAGAGCGTCGCGAAGTATATAGCCTTGTCAAGCTTCCCAGCCTCCATCTCATTCACCGCGCTGTCCACGAAAGTCCTTGCCTGGCTCCTTTCCTCTGCGTGCAGCTGCCCGATATCCTTCTTCAGCTCATCCAGGCTGTTCACCAGATAATGGATCAGACTGACCTTCTGCGTGAACAGCTGGTTCAGCTTCACCGACTCGTCCCTTACGCCCCTGATATGCTTCATTATCGTCGGGTAATCGATGTTCCTGTCCGCGACGATCTGATGTACCTCACCATGCATCTGGTTCAGGATCTGTGTCATCCCGGCACACCTCTGGGCGAAGCTCTCGAACTGCCTCCTGTTGTCCTCAAGCTTGCTGATTATATTGCTGATTATGTTCCTCTCCTTGAAATCATGCTGCTTGAAAGTCTGCAGAATCTCGGCGTAGCGCTGGAAATGCTCCTCCACGTTCTCCAGCTCGTTGATGGCTTCCTTAAGTTCCCGGGGCACCTTGCCGATCCTGGAAAGCTGGCTGTCTATGGTAGGGATTATGCCGTCCTCATGATGCGTGACAAGATGGTTCTCTGTGTTGTTGAAATGCAGCAGTCGGTCAATATGATGCGATATGTTTCCTGTCTCGCCAACCTGTGCCTGTTCTATGAACTCCCTCTCCTCGCCTATAGTCTCCTTGATGTCATTCTTGATGCTGTCAACGATATGCCGCGACTCGTCGAAAGTGGCCTTCTCGTTCTTCACAGCCTCACACAGCTTGCGGAAGCTGTTCAGCATGCTGTTCTCGTCGCTCTGTATATCTACGAGCAGGTCCTTCAGCACCCTTAACTCCTTCTTGCGTCTCCTGCGCTCCCTGCGCGTCTTGTACCACTTGTTGATATTCTTTCTCTTCCACACGCTCAGGCCGCTCAGCAGAAGGAACGCGATTATCAGCAGTATCCATACCCACTGGCTGCCGACGGCCTTGGCAGTGTTGACGACAGCAGAGTCCTGCAGACACCTCCTGCAGTTGTCGCAGACCTGGCCTTCTTCACACCCCACAGGCCCTCCTTCAGCACCTTCCCTGTCCGCAGGGTCGCACTCCTCATTGTACTGCGGGTCTATCCTCCCGTTGCCGCAGTGAGCGATGGCCTGCGGGTGAAGCGGTCTCTGCGGCGGCCCGCCTCCGCTGAAAGTAATATCCATTCCTGCGAACAGCCTGCCTACAACTGATTCAGAACCTAAAACCTTCCTCAGGAAGACATTGCTCTCACAGTTGTTGTCGCTGCAGATCATGTTCCACGCGACGGCAAGCAAAGCAATAGATACTATTATCGCGACAACTGCAGACAGTATCCTGCTGAAAATCGTGTCCTTGGTGAAGATGAACTTCTTCAGCACTGCATAGATGCCCACGAAGATGAGCAGGAACAGTATTATCCCTGCAAAAGGCAAGAGCTTCTTAATCGTGAACTTACCACCATACACAAGAGCTATGGAAAGGGCAAGTCCTACAGCCACGGCAAGCACCACGCTCGCGTTCTTTGCATCCTTGAATACAGAGCTGAAAGCAGCCCAGCACAACGCGATAAATATTACGGCGAATATGAAAAAGTCAAGGAATGTTGGGCCTTCCGCAGCAGCATAACCCTCGAAGAAACCACCGATACTGCCTCCGATTCCTCCCAGGCTCAAAGCGGCCACGAGTTCTGTCATGAAAACAGCGATCACCAGGGAGATGACTATCAGCGAAGCTAGCTTCAGGCAATTCTCCCTTTTGTTTATCCTGTCATGTCTGTTCATATCACACCATCAATGATATTCTGCATGATGATCTTGCCACCGACACTCTTGCCTGCCGTCTGCCGATCTCATGCAGCCCTCCTCTCAAGTCCAAGCATGTGGCGCTCTTCAGGACTGAACTCCCGCTCATACCTCTCCTCATAAGGCATGTCCATAGACCTTATCTGTCTCATTCCACGACGAGTGCGGTCATACCAGCGCTCGAGCTGATACTCGCTCTCGTACTGCATGTTCTCCATCTCCTTCGCAGTCTTGACAAGCCTGTTGCAGTATCCTTTGACTTCTCCTGATATCTGACCCATCCTGTCCAGCAGTTTCAGGATGTAATCATCAAAGTTGGCCATCGCCTTGTTATAATCATCAAGAGTCATAGCATTACCCATCTTGCGCTCGTGCACGGTCCGCATCCTGCTGATAGCCTCCTTGGCGAAATCATTCAAGCATCTTCCCCCAAACCCTTCCAGCTCGCGGACAAGGTCAGGCTCATCCATCTTCCCTTCCTCAAAATCACGTATCATGATTCTCGCCCGTGCGACCCTGAGGATGTCCATGATCATCGAGATATCCCTGGCCCTATTGCTGCGCATCTCTTTGATGTCATCATAATCCTGTACGCCCAGAGTCGCAGGAAGAATGGTAAGCCTGCTCAGCTCCTCGATCTCCCCCTTCATCTTCTCAAGCTCGTGCAGCTCTTTGGAATGTTTCTTCCTCAGCTCCTCGATCCTCGATGACAGGACATCATCGAACTTCTGCCTCTCCTTCTCTATCTCTTTCTTGAAACCTGCGAGCATAGACTCTATCTTTCCCACCATCTCCCCGACAGCGGCGGCCTGGACCTTTTTCAACGCGTCTTCACTGTTGATCTTCCTGTTGAACATGTCGAGCTGGTTGAGGACGTAATTCCTGCCCTTCTTCGCGCCTTCGATCAGGATATCCTCTGCCTGCGACTGCTGGCCCACCTCATCAAGCAGCCTGACCAACGGGTGCTTCTTTCCCTTTGACTTCAGCTCTTTCTGCAGGTTCTTCCAGTTTGTCCATTCCTTGTCTTCAGGATCAGACACCAGCCCTGTCTTCTCCCTGAACTCCTTCACGCTGCCGATCCCCTCCAGTGTGTGCGGAAATGTATGCTCAAACTCTTCCATCTTCGGAGGCAGCTTCTTTCCTTCCGTCAGCCTGAGCCCGATATAATCCCAGAGCCTGATGATCCTCACCCAGTTGTTCATCCTCACAGTCTTCGGCAGGTCCTTGCCGGAGAACTTCTTGACCTGCTTCGCGATCTCTGTATCAGGATACCTGGAGACCTCCCCGACCAGAGCTTCGAAATCACGCACGAAACCTGCATGGTCTGATGAATGCCCGATCTCCTTCAGTCTCTTTGCCAGTTCCCTGAAGAAATGCACTTCCTCAGCGTCAGGCATCTTTTTCTTCTTCATGTCGTCCGCAAGCGACCTGAGCTTCTTGAGCAGCTTCTCATCAGGCTTTATCTCGCTTTCAGGATGCTCCAACCCGCTGATCAGCCTGTCAACACCTCTCTGGCCGGGCTGTCCAGACACGAAATGCGCAAGGAAATTGTCGTCATTGTCGATGTAGTGCTCCAGGACGTCCTTGAGGAAAGCTGCCTCCCTTCCTTCAGGTGTGTTCTTGAAGTCCTGCTCCTTCATGCTGATGAGGTGCTCCATCGCTTCAGTCCTTTCTGTGCTGAATTCCATATCCTTCTTCAGCTCTGCAGGATCCTTCTCTTTCCCGAACGGTATGACACTGCTCAAATCCATATTATCTTCCTCTTGCATTCCCTTAACGGCCTGTTGATATTGAAACTCATGGGCTGTTCCTCAACGTCTCAGCGAGCCGGTCCTCAAGCCGCTGTATCTTCTGATCGATCTCCCGCCTTGTCGCAGGATCTGCCGCGTGCCTATACAGTCTTCTCACACGCTCCAGCTCATCAACTATGTTACTGATGTTCTTCCTGAAATCTTCCTCCTCATTCTTCGGACGCCACCGGTTTCCTATCAAAGGTATGGCACGCTTGACTGCCTGGCCCCACCTGCCTTTGTCCAGCAGCTTGTCTATGTCGTCCTGCGTCTTCTTCCTGCGCTTTGCGTTCACCTTGCCCATCAGGTTACCACCGCCTGTGAGCATGCTGTAAATGTAGCCTATGACCAGGCCGATGATGAGACCCCACACGATGCTACCAAGACCGATATCGCCTGCCTCAACACTCCTTCCGAAAAGCGTCGTGCCGAGCATGCTGGTTATCAGGTTCACGAAAGCATATGCCAGGGCGAAGCCCATCGCCTTCTTGCTGCCGCTGGGATCATTGTCCCCTGTGAGAGACTTGCTCAGCTTCCTGCCTATCAGCAGGACAGCGACCCAGCCGCCTATCATCACGACCTGGTTCTTGGTCACCCTGCTGTTGGCCAGCATGGCAGCGAGTATCAACGACAGTATTATCGGCATCCACTTGCCGGTCCTGTCAAACCCGAGGTTCTTGCCGAAAGCACTGAAGAGCAGGAAGAACAGTATGGCAGATATTATGAACGCGGGCAGTCCCGAGCCGTTCTCATTGATCCGCAGTATCGCCTGACGGCACACCCTATCGCCATGGATCGTCTTGTAGTAAGCGCCGGTCCCGCAGCATGGAGGGTTGGGGGTTATCCCAAGGAAAGTCCTGAAGAACGAATGCCCCTGGGCTGCGCAGGGCTCGGTCGGACCTCCAGGACCTATGAAATACTCTGCCATGCCGCGGAACTTCTGGTTGTGCCACATCACCTGCGGGACGCCGTTGCCGTCCACGATCTTGGTGGACACCACTATCGCGATGATTATCAGCACTATGTAAATGACTGTCTGGTTAGCGTTGCCACCTCCCATGTGCTTCTGCAGAAGCAGGCTGTATATGAGGAATGCAACGCCGAAGATTATCACGGCGTTGATCCAGAACGCACCGCTGAACAGGTAGACGCGCACGCTGCCCCACGCGCTCTTGATGCTGTCCATCGGGCCGGCCTCTACCACTGCAGAGCTGAGGACGAAAGACATGAAGAGCATGGTGAAGACCGCCAGGAGCTTCAGGCTGTTCTTCCTATCCCTCTCTATCTTTCTCCTGTCCTTCTCCATCTTTCTTCCTTTCCTATCCCTGTCCTGCGGTCTCATAGCAGACCTCCGAACCCTGACATCGTCTTCTCGTCAGGCGTCTCGCTGAACTCGACACCGCTGAACATCAGCCTGCACCACAACTTGAGCACAGGATTGGCAAAGTCGAAAGTGCAGTCTTTCCTGACGACAAGATCAACCTCGACAAGCCTCTCAAGAAGGCTCTTGGTGACAGGCCCTGACCTGTATATCCTTCTGGCGACCTCGGTCAGGCGCAAAGGCTCGTTTTGGGAAACGACCTTCAGGATCGCCTTGAGAAGCGACTCGCCTCTCGCCCTGTTAAGGGAATCGGTAAACAATCTGCTGCAGTATGAATATGAAGATGAAGTTGTGGTGACAAGGTCTGATATGAGTATGTGACGGACGAGCTTCACGTCCTTCTGCGTGTCTGATGTCCTCTCATCCCTGAACCGTTCCGCGACGCTCTTGACGACGAGAGGGATCCCTGCGCTGAGCGCATGGACCTCCCTGAGTATCCTCTCGTCAGTCTTTCCGCAGAGCTTCACGAAAAGCCCCGAGGTCTCCTTGAGAGACAGCGGCGGCAGCACAAACACTTCCTTCGTGTGCTGCTTCAAGACATCTTCCATCGCCTGGACCGCAGATGAAGCGACAATGAAACGGCAGTTCATGTTCTTGCCTGTCGTTCCGAAGAAAAGGGGCATCACATCCTTGACCTGTGAGAAGTTGTTGAGCTTGAGCAGCTCCTCGAAATTGTTGAGTATGATTACTTTTTTGTTCTCCCCCTGTGTGGACAGCTCTTCTGCGAAAGCGAAGGCGGTCTTCAGGAGAAGCTGCTGGTCAGGCTTTATCTTCTGCAGCTCATTCTCTACTGTGCCGATCATCTCGCCGCACTTCTTCCCGAGCTTCAGGTCCTTCAGCTGTCCGATCGTCTGGTAATCCTTGATCTCTGAGGGTGTTCCTGCGAAATTAAGGAAGCAAAGGCTGCCGATGAAATCCACAGCAAAACTTTCAGGGGTGAGGCTCAGCTTCCTCAGGTCGATGTAGAGATAGCCGTTCTCTGCCGCGATGTGCCTCAGGAGGGAAGTCCTTCCTAAACCTGCAGGAGCAAGAACTGCAGAACAACTGTTCTTTGATATAGAATCAGCGATGTGCTTGATAGAAGAATCTCTGCCTGTGAATAGCTTTCTCTCTTTTTCTGTATAGTCCTGCTGCAGCATATGACCGACTCAGCCATCAAATTATTTACCGATTGGTATATATTCTACTTGGTATATATTTAAAGCTTTTGTTTTGGCGGATGTCTTGAAGATGAAAAAGGCCCTTCCGGGGGGTGAAGGGAAGGGCCACTCTAGAGACCACGGCAAAGGCTGATCTTAGCCTTCTTTAGTTTGAATGGTATATATTTTATTTGATATTTATTCCGTTCGGTATACTAATATTTAAATGTTTTTATTTTGTATTATTTGTCTTTTAATTATTTGGTATATATACTAATTGGTATAAAAAACTTTTGAATACGGAACAAGAAAAGAAAATTTAAACACCAAGAAATACATCTATCTCCCCCTGGACACTATCCTGTTTTGGAAACGGCATGCTATAGGACAAACTTTATAAACAAGGTCTAAATCCTGCGATATTGGAATGGAAGGCACAATAGCAAACTACAAAGGAAGCCACAAGAGGAAAGTAGGCAACCAGATGATAGTACAGGCAGCCGGCGTGGACAGCAAGGAAGCAGCAGAAAAGCTGGTCGGCAAGAAAGTGATATGGTCATCTCCTGCAGGCAAGGAGATCAAGGGAGAGGTCAGGTCATCGCACGGCAACTCCGGAGCTGTAAGGGTACTTTTCGAGACAGGCATGCCCGGACAAGCACTGGGCACCAAAGTCAAGATAGAGTGAGATCCTGACATAGCGATTCTACATATAATTTTATAAATAATCGATCAATGTTCTACATTTAAATAATATGGGCCCTTAGTTCACTGGTACTTTGCGCAAGCAAAGGTTTGCGCGAAGCAGAAAAGAACGTCCGGTTGGCACGCGGCGCGCACAGCCCGCCTGGGTTTGTGCAAAGCCCAAACATCGGGAGGCAGCGGGTTCGATTCCCGCAGGGTCCATGGAATAAAGCATCTTGCAGACTTCATCGACAAAATCGGTTTTCGCATGCTCGAAAATCTCGCTAAGTTCACAAGTCGAGATTTTCTTTGTATGACGCCGCAGCCAAAAAAAGAGGTAAGCATGAGAAATATACTAATCTCAATCCTTGTACTTATCCTTCTGTTCCCTTCAGCTGCGGCATGGGCGCGCCACGACCTTATGACCGAGGAAGTGGTCGAGGATCTGGGATGGCTTGACAGGTTCGACAACATAACAGTCACAGAATACCTCTACGACGACCCCACAATAAACGACAACAGGATAAGATACTACAACGAAGACCCCGGACAGCTTGAACCCGACGAGTTCTACTACCACGCACTATATGAGCCAGTGCTCTTCTACAAAGGCGCGCAGCTCGGCAATAGCACGACCGCCAAGACCATACTCATAGAATTCTCTGACGAGCCCGACTGGGAGATGGACCAGGAACTCCAGCTCAGCTGGATGCAGGGCTTCAGCGGGGAGAGCCAGGGATACAGGCACATGTACTACCCGACATGGTCGTTCCACATACCCCTGGGATTCATGGCACAGGGACAGACGCCAGACAGGGCACAGCACTTCTACGACAGGGCGAAGATGGCATTCGAGAAAGGGGACACTTACTGGGGATTCAGGTTCCTCGCGAGAGCGATGCACTATGTCCAGGACATGTCGCAGCCGTTCCACACCAGACAGTTCTACTGGAGATACATAAACCTCAAAGACCCGTACCACGGCACGATCCAGGCGATAAAGAACTACCACTTCGCATACGAGTCATACATAGCCAACGAGTTCCGCCTGGAACAGGAAGGCGTACTGCCTAACAGGCTGATCACACCCCTCAGGTATTCTCTGCCTGTCCCTACAGACAGCCCGGCAGACCTTGCCAAGTACATAGCGAGAAGAAGCCACTGGAGAAGCTCAAAGACATGGAAGAACTCCATAGACTTTTTCGGAGAAAAATACCTGTCGGCCGAAGGAGAGGTCATGACAGAGCAAGAGTTCTTCAGTCTCATCCAGAAAGACAGTGAAGCGGCAGAAGAATTCTATCAGGACACCGAGAACAGGATGGTGCTTTTCGGCAAGGCCACAAAAAGCTTCCTGGAATTCGCGCGAAAAGACATCAACCTCGACCAGTACAGGCCATGAGATTACATCAGGTCATATGAGCTTATATGAGGTGACATGAGGTGGACATGACAGGGCGCGAGATACTATTCCTGACAGGCAACCCGCACAAGCTCAAAGAGGCGAGGAGCATACTAACAGGCTATGACGTCAAGAGCCACGACATCGAACTGCCAGAACTCCAGGAAGTCAACGGCGCACTTATAGTCGAAGACAAGATAAGAAGGGCACTGAAACTCGTCGACAAAGAAGTGTTTGTCGAAGACACAGGACTCTACTATGAAGCCCTAAACGGACTTCCCGGCCCCCTTGTCAAATGGTTCCTCAAGAAAGCAGGAAGAAGAGGACTTCTCGACATGATCTCCGCATACGACGACAAGACAGCACACGTCAAATGCTTCATAGGGTATGGTATCCCCGCGCGCGACGGAAAAAAAGAGCAGATACACGTATTTGAGGGAACGGTCAAAGGAAGGATGGTCGAGCCCCTTGGCGAGAGCGATTTCGGATTTGACCCGATATTCCTGCCCGACGGGCATGACAAGACCTACGCGCAGATGACAGAAGACGAGAAGAACAGCATAAGCCACAGGAGACTCGCGCTCAAGAAGCTTAAAGAACACCTGGAGATGCGATGATAGCGAGACTATGCAGGAAAGATGATGGCAGTCAAATGATTGCGGTCAACCCTCTTCCTCTCTATCTTCCCCTCTGCCTGACAGGCCCTTAATCCTATCTACGATACCCCTCTCCTCAAGGAATCCTGCAACCTCTTCCGGAACGAGATGCCTCCACTCATCACCACAGGCTATGCGCCTCCGGATATCAGTCGATGAAAGCTCAAAATGACGGTCAGTCACATCAACATCATACCCTGCTTTTGTGAAAAGCTCTATCGTCCAAGGGTTCTCAGTCACCACCCTTCCAGGCCTCGCGCCGAGCTGCTCCTCTACATGCTCCACATAACCCTCATCAGAAGGCCTGTCCGGCACCAGGACAATCCTCGCAGCCATACCTCCAGCTTTCAGAGCCCTCTCAAGCATCTCCTTACGCTCATCACCTGTGAGAGGATTATTCTCCAAATGACTCTTTCCCGCACTACCCACAGCGATCACCAGGTCACGGTCCTTCCTGTACGTCTCCCTGAACAATTTCATATGCCCCTTGTGCAACGGCTGAAAACGCCCGAGTATAAGTATCATGAAATCTCCGGAAAACCAGAAATATTTAAATATTGTGAAGAGGTAGAGAAGCACATGAAAACAGACCGGGCACTTCTCGCCGCAATAATGCCGGTATCATTTATGTTGCTGGTAATCTTTATGTTTGTAATCTCGGGCTGCAGGTCGCAGCCGCAGGACTACATGCTCAGCAAAGAAGAAGCGCAGAAAGAACGCATAAAAGAGAAGAGCGGAGTCGCGAACCCTGCAACCCTCCACTGCATGAACACGACAGGAGCGACATGGCAGCTAAAAGAAGGGCCTGCAGGACAGTACGGCAAGTGCACATTCCCGGACGGAAGCTGGTGCGAAGAATGGGCATACTACAACGGGTATTGCGAGCCGGGAATGAACATGACCACCTGCTCAGGACAGTTCTGGGGAAAATCAACGTGCCCGCCAGACCACAACCCTGTCTGCGCATACCTCAACCAGACCGACGGGTGGAAGACATTCAACAACGCATGCAAGGCATGCCTCCCTTCAGAAGGAAGCGCTGAAGGGTACGTGATGGGAGTGTGCGAGTGAAAAATGCAGCACGTCCTCTTTCAGCATCAAAGATGCTGTAAGCCTTCAAGTCATTTCATGCCTTCAAGTACTTCGCTTTAACTTTAATATGTGGTGATGGAATGACAACACAGGAAATCACATTCACCAATTCCCGAGGGCAGGCGCTTTCAGGCATAGTTAGGTACAGCGAGCCTGTCGAGCCGACAAAATATCCTGTCGTGATCGTGCTTCACGGGTTCGCAACGCACAAGCACCATGACCTCACAGCAGACCTTGCCAACAACCTGGTGAGCCATGGTTTTCTGACACTTCGATTCGACTTCCACGGGCACGGAGAATCAGAGGGCGATTTCTCTGAGCACACCATACACCAGCAGGTGGATGACGTATTTTCTGCGCTTGATCTCGTCTCCGACCTGCCTTATGCAGACAAGGACCGTATGGCTGTCGTCGGCACAGACATAGGAGGCAACATAGCACTGCTTGCTGCGGAAAAAGACGCGCGCATCAAGGCAGTGGTGGCGCAGGGAGCGAGAAGCCACTTCGACAACCACATCAAAGGATGGTTCAGGCAGCACGAACTCGACGAGCTCATGGACAAAGGCGTATACGAGCACCACGCGTTCAGGATACGCAAGGAATACGTGCGCAGCGCAAAGCAGCATGACGTGCTGGAGTCACTGAAGAACATGCACTCACCAGTGCTTTTCGTGCATGGCATGGAAGACCTCAGGGTGAGGCTACAGGAGACACGCCAGCTCTACCTCGCCGCGAACCAACCCAAGCAGATAGAAGAGGTCGACGGGGCAGACCACTGGTTCAGGGGAGACGAGACAAGGACAGAACTGATAGAGATGATAGGGGAGTGGTTAAAAAGCAGCCTACCTAAGTCCTGAACATCGCGGCAAACTATATAAACCATCACGAATTCTCTGCTTCTCATGAAACCCATAATAGCCTTCGACATGGACGGCACGATCATAGATAGTTCTGCCTCTGCAAATGCTCACCAGCAATGGTTCGAAGTGATGGCAGGAGTTCTGGGTGATGATTCTGTGCGCGGGCTCGCAGGCAAGGAAGACTATTTCCCCGAAGTTCTCAACGTGATGGAAAAAGCCACAGGGCTCAAAAGACAGGACAGCTTCGAGAAAGGAGTCATGGTGAAGTACGCCAGGAACCTGTACCAGATGCTCTACCTCGCAGAGCTCAGGAAAGAAGGCAAAGAAGCGTTCGTGCCTGAGATGCTCGACATGATAATAGACCTCAAGTCCAGATGCAGGCTCGCGCTGATAACAACAGCACCGGAAGACATGGTCCTGCCCGCGCTGGACATAGTAGGAGTGAGGAAGCTGTTCGACTACATATACCGCAGCCCGATAAACCAGGAGCCCTCAAAGCTGGACATGATGAACAAGTTCATCAAGGATATCGGCAAGCCCTCCCTCTACGTCGGCAACGAGAAGAAGGATGCGCTCGCGTGCAAGGAATCAGGCGTCAAGTTCGCACTTGCCAAATGGGGAAAGCACGACGAGGAAGCCGGCGGGATGGCAAACTACAACCTAAGCTCGCCCAAACAGCTCAAAGGCGTGCTCGACCTCCTCAACTTATGAAAATCAACACAAGAAAATTTAAAAATACCACACCACCGGATGGAACTTATGGCAGGTGAACTCGGGATAATACTTGCAGTATTCTCTTTGATAGGTATGGGAGTGTACCCTGTATTCCTGAAGAAAGTCGTGAAAGAACTGGGAGAGTACACATGCCTCCTGTTCAACTACGCAGTACTTCTTGTCTTCCTTCTAATCACAGCAGTATTCACTATCAAGCTGACCATGCCCTCAGACTTCGGCATAGGATCGATAATAATCGGGGCGATAGTGGGTGTCGCAGCCATATACATGTACTACAAGGCAATAAACACAGGCAACGTGTCCATCGTCACGCTAATCGCATCCACGAACGTCATATGGGCGGTGGTGGCATCATACTTCCTGTTCGACGAGAAACTTACCATGATGCAGTACGTCGCAATAGCGGTCATACTGATAGGAGCGTTGCTTGCCGCGATGGAGAAGATAACCCTGCCCAAAAAACTCGACCAGAAACATTTCTCGCAATGGCTGAAGAGCGACGTGTGGTCAAAAGGAGCAGGACTTGCCCTGATGGTCTCACTCTGCTGGGGGTTCTACAACCTCGTCATAAAATACAACGTGCGCGAGATGGGGCCGCACAAGGCCGTCGTGTACATGGAGACACTGCTCATAGTCCTCCTGCTGCTGGCATTCCTCGCAAGACCTGCCAAAAAGCTAGTCAACAAGCCGAGCAAAGAACAGCTCAGATGGCTCCTGCCCAGCGGACTCCTCTTCACCCTCGGAGCGCTGATGCTCTACTTCGCCATGAGCGCAGCACCATTATCATTAGTCATACCCATCGTGAACGCATCACCCATAGCGACAGTGATAGCAGCAGCGATCCTGCTGCGCGAAAGAGCCAAGGTCCACCAATATATCGGGATCGTCGTGGGCGTTGCGGGGATAGTGATGCTTTCGGTGTAATATCTGATACGAGGTGATTCATAATGACTGACTGCACACAACAGAAATCGCAGATTTCTGAGCATGCAAGCGAAGCTTGCATATTCTGCAAGATCGTCGCGGGGGACGTGCCCTCTGCAAAGGTGTATGAGGATGAGAAGTTCCTCGCGTTCCTTGACATCGGGCCGGTCAACAAAGGCCACACGCTCGTGATACCCAAAGAGCACCATGAAGACATATGGACCATGCCAAAAGAAATGCTAGGCAACATGATGGCTGTGGTGCAGGACGTAGGCAAGGCAGTCAAGAAAGCGACAGACTGCTATTACGTAAACGTCAATGTAATGGGAATAGACGTGCCCCACGCGCACATCCATCTCATCCCCAGGCACAAGGATGACGGGCTTGAGCTCTGGCCCACAGGCAAGTACGAGGAAGGCGAGATGGAAGGGTGGCGCAGGAAGATAGAGGAAGAGCTAAAATAGGGAAAATCTTATAAAGCGCTTATTTTTCTTTTATTCTGCATTTTTCAAACGCCGCCGTAGCTCAGCCTGGTTAGAGCGCTAGACTCATAAGTTGTGTGAGTGATGAGGCAGATGCCTGTGAATGAACTCGTACGCGCAACTGGGCTATCTAGAGGTCGCGGGCTCAAAAGCATGAAGCTTGAGAATCCCGTCGGCGGCACTTTTTTTATTTCTGTCGTTCTGAATAAATAGACCGAAACATTTATATAACAATATATAACTATTATAATAAGATATAACAATTATGGGTGATTATATGAACACGACGATAGCGATATCGAAGGAGACAAAAGACATCCTGCAGAACTTCGGAAAGAAATCCGAGACTTATGACGATATCATAAGAAGGATGTTCAACATAGTCCAGATGCAGGAGAAGATCCAGGAGTTCATCGATGATTCAGGATACTCCACATTGGAAGAGACTAAGGAGTGGTTCAAGCTCAAGATAAAAGCAGATGCAAAATGATAAGGATCATCGTCATCCATTCTCTGAGGGTAGAGATATACAGGAAGTTCAAGAAAGAGTCGCTGAAAGTAGCATCGTTGATGGAAGAACTGAAGAAGAACCCGAACAAAGGCAAGATGTTAGGCCATGTCGGGCACATAAGCATCAGAGAACTGAAGTACAAGTCTTTCAGGTTCTACTATCTGCTTGACGGCCCTAAGTTAAGCCTGTATAATAAGGAGATGTTAAAAGAACTCCTGATCAAATTTGTCAGGATGTCCAATAAGAACAACCAGCAGGAGACGATAGATGAGATAAAGAAGATTCTCAAGACAATAGGATTCGATAAGATATGATACTTCTCAAGGGGACATTGTTAACTAAACGACACATGGCCTGCACTGCGCTCCGTCCAATCACCTTCCTTCTCTTTAAACCGCACAATTGTGACATCTGAGTGTATCCCCAATGACTTCGCTAGGCAGGGCAGGCCATGTGTGCCGATAAACTGACAATGTCCTCAAGGGTCAGCTTTTTATACTTGGTATGCATACGTAATGCTGGGTGGTAATATCAGGATAGAAAACTGTCCGAAGAGCCTCAACCGCTGTCCGGAATCAGCATGCCCTATGTACCCCTGCTGGGCGTACGAGCAGCACATGGACTGCAAGGACAAGGAAAAAACGAAAAGAGACGAAGGCTGGGAGTGAATCACTTCCCCACTTTCACATTGATGGGGCAGCCCTCAAACCTACAGACTCCCCCTTTCTTCTTGCAATAGAAATCAACTTCGCTTCCCTCAGACTTCTCTGCCTTGAAAGGGCAGTTTTCCCAGATGTACCTACGCCAGTCCTCAGGATTGTTGAACTCAAGATTGATAGTCTCATCAAGCTCCTTCAGCTCGCGCTCCTCCTCAGAAGTCAAGGTCTTGAGCATGGCCTCGATCCTGTCAAGCCGTTTCAGCAGATCCTCATTGGTAACTTCCATAAAGAAGCAGGAAAGACCTTTAGTTTTTAAATCTTATTAAGAAATAAAAGAAAAAAGAACCAAAAAATTCAGCCCTGCCAGCAGCTGGAGTCATAAGCAGAGCCTGAAGGGTCCTGGTTCGCCGCGTAAAGGCAAGCATTCACAGGATCCCTGAACGAAGGTGCTGAAAGCTCATCAAGCATCTCCCGCTCATCATCAGATACCACAGAAACTTCAGCCTCTTCAAGACCGTCAACACTTCCAGACCTCTGCGGCCGGGGCGCGGGTATTGTATCGCTCGGAGCTTCCCTTACTGGTGCGGGGTCGTAAGCGTCAGGCAGCTCAGCAGGCTCGACAGCATAGCTGACATAGATGTCCTTGGAAGTTCCGACCTCGACGATGTTCTCATCGCCCGTGACAGAACCAGCCTCATACGCAACCTGCTGCGTAGGACCGCCCATAGCGAAAAGAGAGACCACAAGACCAGCAGTGGCAACAGCCCTGTTCAGCCAGGATCTTGAACGCGAACAGACCTGCACGTCGGCATATTCATCCGAAGCCCTGACATACTTCTCACCTATGGCATCAAAATCCTCACCGGTCGCCTCGAACCCTGACCTGAGCGGGACAGCGTAACTCAACAGTGCCTTGTCCACAGCCTCCTTGGCAGCCTCGACAGTCGCGCCTTTACTGTACGCTTTCGCCAGGCTCTTGTTGGTCATCAGAGTATCAAGCACACCCATCACGCCATCATGGATCTCAGCATAATCATCCTGTATTTTTTCAGGATTCTGCTTGTCCAGATGCCACAGACATGCAGTCCTGGTCAGAGTGTCCAGGTCACTCTTCAGCTTCCTCCTGGTGAAGAAACCCCTGATGCCGGACGACTTAGCAAGACTTTCAGCATTGCGGTCGATGAAATCATAAAGTATGTCCTTCTGTATCCTTCCCAAGTCATACTGCCCTACGTTCCTGTTGGACATCGACCTGTAAGGCATGGAGACCTCGACCACAGAGTCAAGCCTCTTCCTCGCAGTCGCGCCCCTTCTCTTCGCGCTCTCAAGGGAGTAAGCATCACCCTCTGAAAAGAACCTCTCCTCGACAGGCGCAAGTGCATCGAAATCTATCAATTCATCCTCAGTCACTTCAAAAGAACGCCAGGGCTTCACTTCAGCGCCCCAGGTGAAGTCTGCACGGTCGTGATCCCGCACTTCAGGCTCGTGCCTGGACGCGCCCGGATCATTCACCAGATTTGCAAGATTGTCCAGCGTGAACCTGTCTTTTGCGTTTGGAACGACTTCAGGAACAGCAGTCCTGCCGGACACCCTCTGCGCCTTGACCAAGCCTTTCTCAATAATATTGTCCTCTACCCTGTACTGTTTAACATCATCTCCTATCGCAGCCATTTTGAATTACCTCTCAACACCTGATTATGCATCTGGGTCGCCAGCAGGTATTATATAAACCTTTTTCTTTTTTTGTCACTTATGGGTGACTCTTTGTTGCGGGTTCGGCTGCGAAGTGTAAAAAATAAACTTTTGGGTCACCTAACCGTAAGAATAAAGTAAAAACTTAAATAAGCACAAACCCGCAATTCCCTGATACCCAACAAAAAGAGGTGAAAGAAATGGGATACATGTACGGATGGGAAAAAGCAGGATGGATGCTCTTGAAAGCAGTGTGTTTCGTATTGGCAAGCTTCGTGTTCTCACTCATATTCTGGCTGACCAAGAGAGCGGTCGACAGGGCACCAGAGCCAAAGAAAAAGAAGAAGTAAAAACTCCCTGCTTACTGTCGGGCAGGTCAATTCCCTGCCGGGACGGCTGTAGGCTGGCCAGTCTCCTGCTTCAGGTGGTTCAGGTGCATGATTCTCTGGTCGATGAACTTCTGTACGTCGAAACCATACTCCTCGATCATCGTGCCCATGTGCTTCCCTCCAAGGAAATGAGGCATGAAAACATATGTAGCCCCAGCATCGTATAGTGTAATCGCATCATTTATGTCATACGAAACAACAGCTATTATAGACCTTTCCCTTGCCTGCTTCATCTTCCGTATGAGCAATATATTCGAGTCCAGATGGGGCATGGTCGATATGACAAGCCTGACATCCTTGAGCCCAAGCTCTTCAAGAAGCTCCAGGTCAGTAGCATCCCCATAGATGCAGTCTATTCCCTGCTTAGCAAGTCTCTTGACCACTTCAGGATTGTAATCGATCACCAGAAACCTCTTCCTGCTCTTTCTCAACGAGCTAAGAATGTCATGACCTGTCCTGTTATAACCGAAGAGGATAGTGTCATACCTGCTGCTCTTCCGATACCTGTGCTCGTCGATCTTCCTGCCTTTCACCTCGAAAACCTTCAGGAAACGCGAAAGCCGCGAATATACCCCGTTGGAATAGATTATCATATAGCTCGACCCTGCAATAGTCATCAGGCCGACCATGGTCACCATCGAGAGGATGTCGTTCGTAAGATGGCCCGCGCTCACGCCCATCGCTATCATTATCAGAGAGAACTCGCTGATCTGCGCGACAGTAAGGCCCGCCCTGAAGCTATTCCGCCTTGTGTATTTAAGCACGCCCATAAGGACCATCACGATAAGAGGATTGCCGACCAGGATGAAAACAGAAAATATTACTATGGGGATGATGTAACTGCCGATATCTGAGAAAGCCATCTGCGACCCCAACGTTATGAAGAAAAGTATTATGAAGAAATCCCTCAAAGGCTTCATCTTCGAACTGATCTCATAATGGTATGGTGTGAATGAGAGAGCGATACCTGCCAGCAACGCACCTGCTTCGATAGAGAAGTTCATATAGCTGAAAAGGGCAGCTATCGCGAAACACCAGCCAATCGAGAAAAGCATCAGGAACTCATTGGATTTTGCTATAGCAGGCGTGACCTGTGGAAGGATGAACTCACTTATCAGGTACAGCGCGAGCAGCAGGCCCGCCCCGACCAGCGTCGTCTCCATCGCCAACGCCGTAAGGCTCTTTTCAGTCTGTATCGCCGAGATGAACATGAGTATAACTATCGCTATAACATCCTGGACTATCAGGAAACCTATCGCTATCTTCCCATACAGCGTATCTGTATCCTTCTTGTCTGAAAGAAGCTTCAGTATAATGATCGTGCTGCTGAACGTAAGCGCGATAGCGATATAAGCGGCTTCAATGACCGAGAATCCCAACAGCCACCCTATGCCGAACCCTATAGCTGAAGTGAAAACAACCTGGCCCACCCCTGTGATGAGAGAAACCTTCCCGATCTCCCTGATTATCTTGGGGTTCAGGTTCAGTCCGATCATGAAGAGAAGGATGGCTATCCCGATATGCGCAAAAGTGGCTATAGACTCCTTTGACGTAATTATGTCAAGGACGTGAGGGCTGACTATCACACCGGTGATTATATAACCGATCAGCAGGGGCTGCCTGAAAAGACGCATGACCCCTGTGACTAAAACTACAAGAAGTATGATTATGCTCATCTCGATAAAAGCTGTTGCCATCCTTCAACCCTGTTCAGCAGTCCTGCAGAAGATCTATCAGGCTGCTCGGAGTCACTACGCCGATCACCCGCCCGTTCCTGTCAATAACCGGGATGTACTGGAAATCTTCCCTGAATATGATCTCTATGACCTTATTGATGGGGGTGTCTGAAGTGATAGTGGTCTTATGTCTGTTGACCAGCTCCCCTGCCTTATGATACATGAAAGTCCGACTGTAACCCACATCCAGCTGGCGAGTCAGCTGTTCATCCATCACCTGCTGCAGAAAAAGCCTTATTATGTCATCATCGCCTATCTTGCCTACAAAACTCCTGTCCCTGTTGACCACTACGCAGACATTGACATCTTCCCGCCTCAGCTTGCGCAGAATGGTCTTGACATTATCTTCAGGGTAAAGGAAGACCGGCTTTATCAGCGCGTCTTTCGCAGTCAGCTTCGGCAGGTTCTCTGTGGCATCCAAAAAATCTGCCTGCTCATCCCTTAATTTTTGGAGAATATGCAGCAATCTCATAAGCCTCACCCTTTTTAGTACAGATATTCCTGTTTACGCCTTAAATATCTATCATACAGAAAAAAACCATCTATGAATATTTTGAAAAATTTATGTTTATATGATTTATCAATTGATAAAGGTTGTTGGTCCCGGGGCCCGAAAATTAAGTAAACTATTTAAGTATGATAAACAAACAAACCCCTATGGGTTCCAAAAAGACCGAACTGATAAAAGAACTGATGAGCAACAGCAGAAGAAGCGACAGAGAACTCGCAAAATCCCTCGGCCTGACACAACCCACAATAGGAAGACTAAGAAAAAGCATAGAGAAAGACAACAGCCTCTCCAGTTACACAGCAATCCCAAACCTTTCCAAGATAGGCATGGAAATAATCGCATTCACACTCTTCGAATGGACCAGATACAAAGAGACCGCAAAACTCAAACAGTTCGAAGAATTCATCATCAAACAAGACTCCATATTCTTCTCAGCCCCAGGAGAAGGCTTCGACGGAAGGACAAAAATAATAATCACAATACACAAAGACTACGCAGACCTCGAAAGCTTCCTGAGACTCCTCAGAGCCGAATGGGCAGACAACATGGACAGCATGGACACCTTCGTAGTATCCTCCAGCAATATAATAAAAAACTTCAACTTCAAAAGCGTAGCCAAGAAGATCGACACAAACACCACAAAAGAATAGACAAGAGAAAAAGACCGGGGCGCCCGACACTAACCCGAGGTTTAACGCTGTAACTGATAGTTCTTATGTATCTAATGACTGGTCCACAGATGTAGATAATATTCTGTCGGGGTAGCAGTTGTTTACTAAACTGACCCTGCTGAAGATTCTTATGATTCTCTCTCAGAACCTGGCTTGCAGGTGTCTACCAAAATAGAAAAATATATAAATGTAGACACCTTTTGTTATGATATGTTTGTCGAAATCAGGAAACAAGGCAGGAAAAAGAAGTTCTATCTTGTCCATACTTACAGGCTGGGCGGGAAAGTGAAGAGGATATCGAGGTATCTTGGCTCTGATCTTGATTCAACCACCTTGAACAAACTCAAAAGCAAGGCTGAAGAGATAATAAAAAATCAGCTTGCAGAGGCCGTGCTTGAGACAGAACTTTCTGAGGATGAGGTGGAGTATTATCAGAGATTCGAGGACAAGATCGGCGTCGTCCATCTCCAGAAAGACGATTGGCAAAGGTTTACAGAGGATTTTACGTACAACACTAACGCAATAGAAGGCTCGACAGTGCCTTACAAAGAAGTTGTCAAGCTTCTGGAACATGAAGAGACGCCCGAGTCGCATGATGAACAGGAGACACTCAATGTTGCAGAGGCGGTCTCTTATATCAGAAAGACCAAAGAGAAGCTGTCGCTGGCACTGATCAGGAAGATCCATAAGATATGCTTCAACAAAACAAAGACATTTGCAGGCAAGTTCAGGAATGTTGAGGTGGTGATAAAGGACGGCCGCGGCAATATCATCCATCAAGGCGCGCCAGCGCGCGAGATATCCTCTCTTCTTCAGGAGCTTATTGACTGGTATGAGAAGCACAGACGGAAATATCCTGCCTTATTCCTGGCGGCAGTCGTCCACAACCAGTTCGAGAAGATACACCCGTTCCAGGACGGCAATGGCAGGGTAGGAAGGTTATTGCTGAATTATATCCTGCTGAAACATAAACACCCTCCAATAAACATCAACCTTGAGGACAGAAAGAGATATTATGGGTGTCTGCAGGAGTATGATGAGGCTGGAGACGTGAAGCCGATGCTGCGGTTCCTGGTGATGCAATTCCGTAAGACATATAAGAAAAGGTGACTACAGAATTTTTGAATGTAGACACCTAAATGAGATTCTATATTGAAGGAACGTAGCCCTCGGGCGCCAGGATTGAAAATAGAACTCCGCCGCCCGTAAATTCAAACCAAGACCTTTGTTCTTAGTTTTTTGAACCGGGATACTCAAAGCATCGAAAATGCTCAAATCCTTCGGCTTTGGCACCAAATTTTTCGCGTGGTTACGCCAGCGCCCGGATTTGAACCGGGATACGCCGAAGCGAACGGGATCGCTGGTTGATGTTCTTTGTTTCCAACGAGCCGATATGCTTGGTGGACTTTCCAGTCCCGCGCAGTTTCCTGAAAGCGAGCCTCGCGAGCTCGGCATTTACCAGGTTGTGCCACGCTGGCATTTTGAGGCACGAAAAATGTTGGCGTGGCAAGCGCAAATCAGAGATTTGCTGTGTTCAAAACAAGTTTTGAACGACCAACGCAGATTGCGTTGCGTATGCCACGACGGCAAATATGGTGAAATGAACTACTTCTGTATAAAAAGGTTTTGTTAAAGTGATATGATCCCGCCCGGAATGAATAATATTCCCTGCCTTCAGCAGAACTTTACACAGGTCAGTCTTAGAAGCTGACATCCTGGTGATGCAGAAAAAGACTTAATCAACCAATGCAGCAGGTCTGCTGCAAGGTTGATTTCGGCTTTGCCTCAGTCAACCATCACACCCTAGCGGCTGTGGGGTTGATTTCGGCTTTGCCTCAGTCAACCAT
>CAYOQS010000009.1:0-8494 GCA_964406185.1 uncultured Methanosarcinales archaeon | reverse complement strand
TCAACCATTTCTATTTCAATCTTCAAGCCCTCAGGGATAGGCACTCTCATGACAAGGCGCAGGGCGCGCTCGTCAAGACCGAGATCGACCAGACGCTTGTGGACACGCATCTCATAACGCTCCCACGTGGCCTTGCCGTCACCGCAAGGGCTCTTCCTGGTGGTTATCTTGAGCTTCTTGGTAGGAAGAGGTATCGGGCCGCGCATGGTCACGCCTGTCTTTTCGGCAATATCAGTGATATGTGAACATATATCGTTTATCTTGTCGATATTGTTGCTCGTCAGTTTTATTCTCGCTTTCTGCATTTTACGCTCCGCCCGATCGCATAACAAATCTTGGGTTTGCTATACCCGCTAAACACCAAGCAATAAAAAAAATAAAACATTAAGCAGACCTACATCTGCTTCTTAACAAGATCTATGCACATGCCAGCAGCGACCGTCTGGCCGGAATCCCTGATGGCAAACCTTGACATCTGAGGGATCTCCTTCTGCTTCTCTATGCACAACGGCTGCACAGGCTTGATCTTGACTATCGCAGCGTCACCGTTCTTGATAAAGTCAGGATTCTCCTGCAGGACCTCACCGGTCGCGGGGTTCAGCTTCTTCTCGATAGCGATGACCTGGCAGGCCACCTGGGCAGTGTGGATGTGGAAGACCGGAGTGTAACCGACAGTTATGACACTCGGATGGTTCAGCACCACCATCTGCGCAGTGAACTCCTCAGCAACAGTAGGCACGTCGCTCTCATGACCCAGAACATCGCCCCTCGCAACATCCTTCTTGCCGATACCACGGACAGAGAACCCTATGTTATCTCCAGGCTCAGCCTGCTGCAACTGCTCATGATGCATCTCGATAGACTTGACCTCGCCTTTCACACCCTTGCCATCCCTCGCAGGGACGACGATGACCTTGTCACCAACCTTCATCACACCTGTCTCGACCCTTCCCACAGGGACGACGCCGATACCGGTGATGTTGTAGACGTCCTGAAGCGGAAGTCTCAGAGGAAGATCAGTGGGCTTCTCAGGCGGAGGCATGCCGTTCATGGTCTCCAGCAATGTCTTGCCATTATACCAAGACATTTTCTCAGACTTCTTCACAACATTGTCACCTGTCAGAGAAGCTATCGGAACCATAGGCACCTCATCCGGCTTGTAGCCGACACTCTTGATGAGAGCGGTAACATCCTCCTTGACCTTGTTGAACCTCTCCTCGCTGAACTCGACGCCCTTGATATCCATCTTGTTGACCACAACAATCAGCTGTGTCACACCAAGCGTCCTAGCAAGGAAGACATGCTCCTTTGTCTGGGCCATCACACCGTCATTTGCAGCAACAACAAGCACCCCGACATCTGCCTGCGCAGCGCCGGTGATCATGTTCTTGATGAAATCCTTGTGCCCTGGAGCGTCGATTATGGTGAAATAATAGTTGTCAGTCTCGAACTTCTTATGTGAAAGGTCGATAGTGACTCCTCTTTCCCTCTCTTCCTTGAGATTGTCCATAACGAAGGCGAACTCAAAGCCAGCTTTACCAAGCTCAGCAGCCTTATCCTTCAGTTTTCTCAGCACTTGATCGTCTATAGAGCCTGAATCGAACAATAAGCGTCCCACTGTGGTAGATTTGCCGTGATCAACGTGCCCTATAAAAACGATGTTCACGTGTGTCTTGTTCTTAGCCATAATAATACCTCCATGCTTTTTTTTGATTTTAATGTCTAAATAAACCAGCTTTGTTTTTTTCGAGCTTAAAACAAGCCGTTAAGCCAATGCCATAGGATATGGCATTTCTTTAAAAGGTTTTCTGTGAGACAAAAAACAAATAAAAAAGCGTCAAAACCCTTTGAAAACGCCTGAAAAGGCTTAAAAATCCTCACTCTTCAGTCTTAAGGCCCTTGCGCTCCCTGATCTGCCTTATCACTTTCTGCTGAAGCTCTCCAGGCATCCTCTCGAACGCCTGATCAACCAACGAAGAGTTACCCCTGCCGCCAGTAGCAGATCTCAAGTCATTTGACAGACCGAACATCTCCGCCACAGGAAGCTTGCCAAGCACAGTCACTGTCTCACCTTCCTGCTGCATGTCCAGAAGCTGTCCGCGCTTATTGCTGATCAGTTTGGATATCTCACCCATATACTCAGCAGGAGCCTCAAACCTCAAAGTCTGCACAGGCTCGAAAAGCACAGGAGATGCCAGGCTTATCGCACCCCTTATACCCTCCCTCACGGCAGGATACATCTGTGCAGGACCCCTGTGGATCGCATCCTCGTGAAGCTTGGCATCCATCAGCTTCACCTTCACCTTAAGACACGGCTCACGCGCAAGAGGGCCAGCCTTCATGACATCCTCAAACATGTCCATCACAAGCTCGATTATCTCGTGCAGGTATACGATACCCCGTGTCTCGTCGACAAGGACGTTGCCGTTAAATACCTCGACCACCTTCTTCGCGATCTTGGAATCATAACCCAACTCCACGAACTTGTCGAACACTGCGGTGTCCTTCTTCCTCAAACGCATCTCAGGGATCTCACCCTTCTTGATAGCTTCAGCCACCTCCGGCTCTAAAGGCTCTACCCTGAAGTACAGCTTGTTATGCTTGTTCGGAGACTTGCCTTCGAACTGGTCAGACGAAGGCTTCGTCACAGTCTCCCTGAATACCACTATAGGCGGGGAAGTCTGGATGTCCACACCCTTCTCCTTCCTTATCCTGTTCTCGATCACCTCAAGATGCAGCTCGCCCATGCCATGCATGAGGTGCTCACCGGTCTCCTCATTGATCTCTATCTGTATAGACGGATCCTCCTTGCCGATGATCCTCAAAGTCTCTATAAGCTTAGGAAGGTCTGCAGGGTTCTTCGCCTCGATAGCCTTGGTCACGACCGGCTCGAAGATGTGCGAGAGCTTCTCGAAAGGCTCAGAAGGCTTCTCAGTTATGGTCTCGCCCGGCGCGGACTTGAGACCACCGATAGCGACGATGTTGCCGCAAGGCACGTTGTCAACTATCTCCCTCTTCGCACCGTTCATCACGAAGACCTGCTGTATCCTCGCGTCCAGCTTCGCCATGTTCAGGTAAGCGCCCATGCCCTTCCGCATAGTGCCTGAGAACAGACGGCCTGTCGATATCTCACCCGCCTGCGGGTCAACTATAGTCTTTGTCAGCACGAAATACATAGGACCTGCAGGATCGCAACTGATAAGGGCCTTTCCGTCCTCACTCTCAAGATCACCATGCCAAAGCCGCGGTATCCTGTACTCCTGCGCGCCGACAGGATTAGGAAGATGATCCACGACAGCGTCAAGAACCACCTGGTGCAGCGGTGCTTTCTTCCTCAGCTCCTTCCAGTCATCCTTCTCATAAGCATCTATTATGTCATTGAAGGTAACTCCATGCTCCTTCATGTAAGGGATAGAAAGACCCCAATTATGGAAAGCAGAACCGAAGCAAACACTGCCGTCCTGCACGTTGACCTGCCACTTCTCGCCGTACTCCTTCTCAGCGATCTGCTTGATCAGCCGGTTGACATGATTGATTATCTTCACGAACCTCTCCTGCATCATCTCAGGAGTGAGCTGCAGCTCCTTGATCAGCCTGTCCACCTTGTTGATGAAAAGGATAGGCTTGACACGCTCCCTCAACGCCTGGCGCAGCACGGTCTCTGTCTGAGGCATCACTCCCTCAGAAGCGCAGCACAGCACGATCGCACCGTCGACAGCACGCATAGCCCTCGTGACGTCACCGCCGAAATCCACGTGTCCGGGAGTGTCTATCAGGTTCACAAGGAAATTCTTCTCCTCAAACTCGTGTACCATCGACACCGCCGCGGAATCGATAGTGATCCCCCTGGCCTGCTCGTCCTCATGGAAGTCAAGCTGCAAAGCCTTGCCAGCGAGCTCCTCAGACATCATCCCCGCACCGGCGAGAAGGTTGTCAGAGAAAGTGGTCTTGCCGTGATCTATATGAGCGCATATCGCGATGTTCCTGATCCTCTCAGGTATCTTCATCGCATGCATAATCTTTTCAACCATCTTAGCCATCTGATATCACCTTTATCATGCAATCAAAAATAAGATGCGGAACCTTGCCGCATCAATGCATTATCTTCCAGCCCGGAAGGTCATAGTCAAAGACCTCGTCCTTGCCGAACCAGAGGTTCACCTCGTTCTCAGCCTCAGCCCTAGTACCTGAAGCGTGCACAAGATTCCTCACAGGACGCTGCTTCTTGTCAGCGATCTCATAAGAGTCAGTGGTGAAGTCACCCCTGATAGTGCCGGGCGGAGAGTTCTTAGCGCTCGCAGTCCCGACCAGCTTCCTGCCGACCTCGATAGCGTGCGGACCCTCCCACACCATCGCCACGACAGGGCCTTCAGCAATATAACCCTTGAGCCAGCTGTTGATCTTGCTGCATATCTCCTCATCACTCTCTTTCAGTTCAACACCCTTCGCAGCCCACGCCTTACGCGTGACCTTGGCAGTGTTCTTCACCCACTCATCAGTCATGGGATAATGCTTCGAAGCGAGCTCCTCATCAGCCTGTACCATCTTGATTCCCGCGAGACGCAATCCGCGCTGCTCGAACCTCCTGATTATCTCGCCGATAAGCCCTCTCTGGACTCCATCATGCTTCACTGCGATGAATGTCTTCTCTATGAACTCCTTCATGACGAAACACCTCTTGATACCTATCTACTGTCCAGTCTTGCCTCTCACAGCCCGGGACTCCTGTGTCCACTTGTGCTCTCTGGGCTTACGCTTGAGCTTAAGCAGGTTCTTCTCGCACTTGGTGGAGCAGAAGTAACTTATCCTGCCGTCTGTCTTGACAAACATCTTACCGGTGCCTTTCTCTAGCACCTTTCCGCAAAAAGAGCAGTTAACCATCATGACCACCTGTATTATCTCCTACGACCCTTGCCCAAAGCACGAGCCTCGATCTCGGTCTCACGCAGCATGAGGATGTCGCCGACCCTCACCGGACCCTTGACGTTCCTCCTCAGGATCTTGTTCTGGTCCCTTCCAGCAAGTATCTTGCACCTTACCTGGATGGCTTCCCCCCTGGAGCCGGTCCTGCCGATGACTTCCTCTACCTTCGCAGGGAACGCGTCACTGAAAGACACAGACCCCTTAGGCCCTTCATCGCCTTTCTTTCCACGTCCCACATTCTTCCTGTCAGCCATTTTCAAACCCCTTACTGGCCGCCGAGCTCATCAGCAATCTGCTTGATCGCGTCTTTTGCATCGCCTTCCTTCATCACAGCTACAGTTACAGTGGAAACAGTAAGTCCGGCAACAGCTCCGAGCTCTTCCTTGCTGCCCACCTTGATGCAGGGGATACCCTTCTCCTTGCACAGCAACGGCAGATGCATCACTATCTCAGGAGGATTCACATCACTCGCATAAGCCACAAGCTTGGCGTCACCCTTCTCGACAGCCTTGGTTACCTCATTCACACCCTTCTTTATCTTACCTGAAGCCTTTGCAGTCTCAAGAGCCTGATAGGCCTTCTCAACAAGTTCTTTCTCTGGCATTTGACTCACCCCGCACCCTACGGTGCAATCCATCAATCCGCTATCATGAGAAGTAAATATATTACTCCTCGCTCAGGCCCCGAAAGGCCGTCACTGCTCATTAGAGCTTATCATCCTGGAAAAACAGGGGGTATTTAAATCTTGTTCTTTGAACAAGACCTTGATACCTAAAATCCTTCTAGCCTCAGTTTTTAGGCATGTGAAGCTTTCATAGGAATATGTGAGCAATAAGGAGGATAAAAAAGAACAAAGAAAAAAAGATAAAAAAACCTATTCCATCAGGATGACGAGCTCGCCGCCTTTTGACTGGTGGATCTTCTGGGTCGGGACGTAGTAATCCACTTCAAGACGCCCGGACACCACATCACCAGCAGGCCGGTCAGAATAACACTCGAACTCCTTTACCTGACCTGGCTCGATGAAAGTCTCGACAGGGTCGCACTCATCACCATCAAACATGAGCGTAACCTCATCCACCTTGGAGCCGTATCCTATGTTCTTTATCGTGAGGTAGATTATACCATCCTTGGCAAGAGAGTCAGCGCACTCGAAAGGATACTCCATGTCGCACTTCTCTGTCACGTCACGATCACGCCTGTAATCCTCTATCTTCTTGAAGGTAACATCATCACCAGAACCGGAATCTTTCACGGTTATGCGCTCCTCGACCTCATCCTCATCTTCGACCACATACTCCCTCTCTTCCTGAGCAGAGCTTCCCGAAGCAGAGGCGGACTCGCGCTGTTCGGAAGAAGAGACCTCCTGCTCATACTGCTCCTCGCTCTTCACGCCGATCTCCTCTGTCGCGCAGCCGATCAGCAGCACAGCAATAACCAGCATGACAAACAAAGCAACTTTTCTCATCATAACACCCCACCTCAAAAACCCAATGATAACCATATATCAATAAGTGTCAGGTGTTAAGCTGCTATGATTTATAAAGGTTTTTCCGGGAAAACCATCATAACAAGCGCGACAGGAAAGCTTAACGATTGTTTTATAAATTCCGGAAAGCTGGAACGCATGCATGAACAGACACCTAAACAGAGATATTTTCCTGAAATCTCTAGCAGCCATACTCATCCTTGCATTCATATACACGACAGCACGCGCGGCTGCAGTGTCGATGTCACATGATGAGGCCATAACCTATGAGATATCCAAAGACACCGTCTTCCAGATCGTAAATAACCAGGACACGCTCCATCCTACCAACAACCACATACTCAACACACTGCTGATAAAACTTTCAGTATTCATATTCGGCCTGTCTGAACTGGCGGTAAGGCTGCCGGCGCTGCTGGGCTGCGCGATGTACCTAATAGGCACGTTCCTCATCCTCTCTAAGACCGCAACGCGCTGGAGGCTTGTCCTCGGCGGAGCGGCACTGGCATTCAACCCTTTCCTAATAGACATGTTCAGCGCAGCAAGAGGGTACTCCCTGGCGCTCGGCTTCTTCATGCTCGCGCTGTACTATATAATCATGTCAGCAAGGGAAGAAGAACAAGCAATAGTGAACGTTTCAATGTCAGCGATGCTTCTCTTCCTCTCGACACTCTCCAACCTGTCTTTCCTCAACATGTTCATGACAGGCATGGCAGTGCTAACAGCAATCCATGCATACCGCGCTTACAAGAACTACACAAAGGCAGGCATCAGGAGCAGAAAGACAATAGACGCGGGCATGTCCCTGCTGCTGACAGTCTTCTACACAATACTCTTCATGAACGTATTCGTAAGGCAGGTAGCGACGGTAAGATACTACACAGACACGTTCTACGGGGGGACGGGAGGCATCATGGACAGCACAGCCCACACTCTTGTGCAGTCCGTATTCGGCACTTCATGGGTGTTGAATGCAATCGCTGAATCAGCAGTGATGGCAACCTTCCTTCTCGCAGTTTTTCTCCTTGCATACAGCTATATGCACGAACAGACAGGAAAACACAGGGACCTGACATTCATCTCAGCATACCTGTCAGTGTTCATACTGATAACTTACGCACTGAACATGCTGTTCAGCGCAGAATTCCCTGAAGGAAGGGCCGCGACATACATCATACCTTTGTTCATCCTCCTTTACATCACATTATGGGAGATGATGAGCTGCATGAAAGGCAGACAAGGGACTGCTGCCAACATAATATCCACCGCAGTGATCGTGGTGGTGCTGGTTCAACACGCAGCAGCAGCCAACATCACCCACTACAACCTATGGGAATTCGACAGCTCGACAAAAGACGCGATGCAAGACCTCATGACACTTCATCCAGGCGGCTGCACTCAGGCGAACTGCACCACGATCGGCGTAGACTGGGTGCTGCAGCCCACAGTCAACTTCTACCGCGAGAAATACGATCTCGACCGGCTTAAGAAAGCACACCGGGACGGGTACGACTGCAGCTATGATCATTACTACGTCCTGCAGGAAAGCAAAGGCCAGCTCGACGCGTGCGGAGCAGAGATCATCCATTCTTACGACAGGGCAGGCACGTACCTCGCAGCTAAAGCACAAAGAAAAGTATGACCGGCAGGATAAGGCAGCCCATCTGGTGGTTGCGAGCAACGCCTGTCAGTCCGGGGATGATCCCAACCCCTGTAGATATTATCAGGACAAGGATGCCTAACATCCCTGAGAAGTAGAAGACAAGGCACGCTATCAGTGCGATGACAGATAAGATTACAAGCGAATAATCGATCCTGGAGATAAGCTTCGCAAATATCCTTGACAGTTTCAGCGCAAGAAAAGTCGCGGCGGCTCCAGCAAGAAGAGCGGCGCATACAAAGACAAGCAGCGCGGTCAGCGGGTAAGAAGCCAAGAGCTTAGACACGACGATCACCGCCCCGTTTCTTGCTTTCTCTATGGTGTATAATGTTACGAGCGAGAATATGAAGTTTACCGTATTGATGCCGCCGACAAGGATCATGAAACCATAGTCGCCTATCTTGCGCGTCATCTGGGACGCC
>CAYOQS010000008.1:0-57264 GCA_964406185.1 uncultured Methanosarcinales archaeon | reverse complement strand
ATGGTCAAAGATGCATACGACCCTAAGAAACTGAGAATGATTAGGGCTACACCAACTCTGAACAGAGAAGAAGCGCATGATTTCGTAGCTAACATGATCAAAGTAGAGAAAAGAAAGGATCCGAACAAGACTGAGAGATTGTTCATCGAGGCTATTTGTTCTAATTATTGAGATGCTAAGCTGCTGACAGCATGTCTATGGATATTCTTCCTGTGAGGTGGGGTATTTTCTTCTTGTTTTTCTCTTCTACCTTCAGCACGCCCACACCTTCGAGATACCTGACGTTCCTGTACACCACTTCGTAAGGCTTGCCCATCTCTTTTGCCAGCTGGTAGATGTTCTTCACACCTCCTTTATACACCGTGCGGAGCAGCTTCACCCTTTCAGGGCTGAATACCTTGTTGAATGTTTCAGGAGTCATGACTATCGCGCGTTCGGGCTTCTTGTCCAGTTCGCCCTTGGCCAGTTTTTCATCCAGCTTCCTGCGGTATTCGCTTAGCGAATCGACGATCTTTATGCGATATTTCATTGGATATACTTCCCGAATCTTTTCATCAATATTTTCGAACCGGTTAAGCAGGTATTTTTTATAAATCTAACCAAAACATTTATATATCATAATATAATATTTTATACATATGTATAAAATTAAATACATAACAGAGAATCACCTGAAGGTCCTGAACCTTTTCACCAGAGGTTTTGACAAGGAGATTTTCATAAGGGAGGCCGGCCGCATGGCAGGCATCAGTCCAAGGTCAGCTGAGCTTATACTGAAAGAGCTGGAGAGGAAGAATGTTTTGAGGTCCAGGACAAGGGGCAAGATCAGGGTCTTCACATTGAAGATGGGCTTCATCACCAGGGAGTATCTGTTGATGGCTGAGGCTTACAGGTGCTTGAGGTTCTTGGAGGAAAACGCTTTGGTCAGCGAGGTGTTGAGGAAGCTCCTGCCATCTGTCCAGGGTGCTGCCGCAGTCTTCGGAAGTTTTGCGAAAGGCACGCAGAAGAAGGGTTCTGACCTTGACCTGCTTGTCATAGGCAAGTATGACAGGAAAAGGGTCAAAGAGCTTTCAAGGACTTACGGCATAGAGATCAGTGTGAAGCACTACCCACTGGACATTTACGTGCGTAAGGTTCATAAGGATATCCTGCTTAAGGAAGTATTGGATTGCCATGTTATCGTGAAGGGCAAAGGGATCTTCCTTGACGGGGTGTCTGAATGGTCAGGATAGGCTGGTGCATGAAGCAGAGAAGGGGTATCGAGCTTGTAGAACCTAATGATAATCTTGCGGAGGGTTACCTGAGTAAAGCGGAGGATGCTCTTGAGACCTCTGCGCTGGCGAAGAGTGTTGACTGGAAGGTTTCCGCTTCTTATTACGCCCTCTATTTCTCGGTCTATTCTCTCATGATGCGTCTGGGCATAAGGTGCGAGATCCATAAGTGCACGATAGAGCTGGCCAGGTTCCTTCTTGCTGGACATCTTGATGATGAGAATCTTGAGCTACTTGAGGATGCTTTCAGGGCCAGGAACGACCTTCAGTATTATGTGGACAGGTCAGTGCCCGACATCACGACAGATAAGATCATCAAAGGCGCCCCGGAGTTCATGGCAGTTTGCAGGTCGATAGTGTTTGATGAGAACACGGTGAAAGGCAAGAGGGATATGGTCAAAGAGCTGGACTGACTCACTCTGGATCTTATTGAGATCCCAACTACTAATCTATTACTAAAACCTACTAAATTAGTAGTACCGGGATTCCCGGGAAAAACAAGCCCTTTATAAATAAACCTAAATTCCCGGGAAGATACAGCAATAGAAGCCCTGTAAAGCAATATTTCCAACTACCAATCTATTACTAAAACCTACTAAATTAGTAGAAGACCGCCTTTCAGTCTCCCAGCAGCTTTGGGTATCCTGCCTTGTTCTTTATGCCACAGGCAGATATTATCTTATCTTTTCCGCCGGGTGTCTTGGAAAGTCGCTGGATAAAAGATAATGATTTTGAGAATTGTGAGTTGATGAACGCGGTATGTATTTTCTTCCATGTTGTTGGGTTTTCTTTCATGAACTTTATCCAGGGGTCTATGTCTTCGCTCAACTTCCTCACTCTGCCATCCTTTCCAGCACGTCTCCGAGCTCGTCAAAGCCTTGTCCGAATGCTGTCCAGTCTCCTTCCTGCATCGCGTTGACCATGGTGAGGTAATGCCTGTTGGCTTGTGCCGCCAGTCCTTCGTCTGAGGGTGGCTTTTCCTCTTCGACAGCTTTGGCTTTTCCGAACAGCCTTTCCAATGCAGAACCAAGATCCTCTTCCATCACGACCTGCTCGCCGTCTGACACGATGACACGTTTGAGTTCTGGCAGCTGTCCTTTCTCTGCCTGCAGGTACAATGGCTCTATGTACAGTATCGAGTTGTCCACAGGTATGACGAGAAGGTTGCCGCGTGTCACCCGTGAACCGCGCTGCGACCATAGTGTCATCTGTTGTGAGATGTCTGAGTCCTGGTCTATCTTTGCCTCTATCTGTGAGGGTCCGTAGAAGAGCTTGTCTTTCGGGAACTTGTACAGCACCAGCTCTCCATAGTTGGGGCTGTCTGATCTTGCTGCCATCCAGGCTATCATGTTGTCCTTGCTTATCGGCGTGAAGGTGGTCATCAGGACGAATTCTGCTTCTTCCCTGCCTGGCAGCTGGAGTATGATGTAGTACGGCTCTACCTTGACTTCCTGTCCTGTGCCGTATATCTCGTTGGGTATCTCCCACGCGTCTTCTTTATTGTAGAAGACCGTGACGTCGTCCATGTGGTATGTTGAATATATCTCTGACTGTATCCTGAACAGCTGTTCAGGGTATCTTATGTGCTTTTTCAGGTCAGCTGGCATGTCCTTGAACAGCCTGAACTGTCCTGGGAATATCTTTGCGTATGTCTGCATCAGGGGATCGGAAGGATCGACCACGTAATACGTGACGTCCCCGTCGTAAGCGTCCACCACGACCTTGACACTGTTCCTTATGTAGTTTATGCCTGACACCTTCCGTGAATACGGGAACTTGCCTGTGGTCGTGTAAGCGTCCTGTATCCAGAACATCCTTCCTTCAGAAAGCACAAGGTAAGGATCCGGATCCAGCTCCAGGAACGGCGTCAATCGTGATATCCTTTTTTGTATGTTCCTGTTGAACATTATCCTGCTGTCATCTTTGATATCAGACGAGAGCAGTATCTTGATGTCCATGAACCGTATGGCCATGGCGAGCTTCAACAGCCCGTCGAGAACGACCCCGCCGGTCCCGTCATATTGGATGTATTCGTTGGTGCTGCCTTTGGGATAGTCGAACTCTTCTGTGTCTGTGTTCACCAGCACGTAAGCGTTGTCTTTCTCTCCGTAGTATATCCTGGGCTGTTCTACCGTGACTCCTGAGGCTGTCACCACAGGCGGTATGTCCTTGATCAGGTATTCGGGCAGTCCCTGGCTCGTGACCTTGTTCACAGGGCTCATCACCACTCCGAAGCCGTGTGTGTAGACCATGTGCAGGTTTACCCATGTCTGCGCGTCCCTGGTGATCTGCCTTTGGTTCAGCTCGCGCGGTGCCAGCAGTACCTGTGTGTACTTGCCGTCGAGGAAGTACCTGTCGATGTCTATGCCTGACAGGTCGTAATAGAGCCTGATCTCCTGTGTCTGCTTGTACGTCTCTGTCAATGGCCTGTAGTCGAGTATCCTTACGTTGTCGATGGTTGAAGATGATTTTTCCAGCACTTCCGGCGTCAGGTTCTGCTCGATCTCGAAGTAGCTCTCTTCGACCGTGTCGAGGCCGTACGCCTTCCTGGTAAATTCGATGTTGTTCTTTATGAACGGCTTTTCGAGGTTTATCTCGTTAGGTGACACTACCAGTGACTGCACCAGCCCTGGCGCGAGTGTCTTGCCCACGAAAGACACGAGGAGGTACGCGATGACAAAGAACCATATGACGTGCTTTTTCCTGAGCTTCTTCTCTTTTGAGAAGTAGAATATCCAGACAAAAAAGAGAACCGCGACAACAGCCGCGAGGACCATGAGTATCTTCACGACCGGCAGGAAGACGTTGACGTCAGTATACCCTGCGCCTACCACGATGCCGCTCTCTGAGTACATGACAGAGAACCGTTCGAGGTAGTTGCCTATCGACACGAGCACGAAGAGGATGGCCGCGAGCACTGATGTGTGAACGAGCAGCGCTCTTTTGGTCTTGCTGAATTCCTGCTTGACGTCTGCCCTGACCACTCCCTCGATGTCTTTCTGCGCGAACGCGGTGGCTATGACCCTTTCAAGATAGTAGAGAGCGACTACCACACCTACGATGATGACGCAGAAGAACATGTACTGCAGTATTGCCTGGTAGAACGGGAGGGTGAACACGTAGAATGACGCGTCCATGTTGAGTATGGGATCTCTCAGCCCGAATGTTGTCTGGTTGAGGTATTTGAGCGCTGTCATCCAGGCTGATGTGGAGACCAGTCCTGCAAGGAACGACACCACGACCATGACGACAACTCCTATCCTGAATGACCTTTTTGACTTGTAGAATCTTGACGCTATCCAAAGGTTGGCCAGGCCGAAGATCAGGAAGAACGCGAAAGCGATGACAAACACCCAGAGTTTTGCCATGAGTGATATTGTGAATATGCTCTCGAACCCTAGTGCCTTGAACCAGTGGTAGTCTGTGAACAGCCCTGCAATCTTGGCTATGAACGTGAAGAACAGCACCAGTATGATGATTGCTGCAGTGGATAAGAACTTGCGGAAGTCTGCCATCCCAACTGCTAATCGCCTTTCTTTTTTAAAACTTCCCCTGCTGGCTTAAAAGGTCTGCCGATGTGTATTGATAGGATATGGATTTAGACAAATATTAGACAAGTATTAGACAAACATTAGACAAACATTTATAAATCCCTGCTGCATCTGTACACGCATGAAAAAGGGCGTGGCAGTGCTCATGATATTCTGCATCCTTCTTATTTCAGGCTGTGCCTCGCAGAAAGAGCCTGATGTCATCTGCAAGTCGCCTTACATGCGTCACGGTGACGGCTGCTGCATGGACAGGAACGCCAACAGCATCTGCGATGAGGATGAGGATGAAGAGCCTATCTTTGTCGAGCCGAAGTATGACGAGCCTGCGCAGAAGCCGCCGATAACAGATCTTCCTGAGATGGACTGGGAACAGCCGGAACAGGAACAGGAAACAGTGCAGGAGCCTGAAGGTGTTTATGTGGGTGAGAAGACTGCTGTGGAAGAGGTCCCTTCTCCTTATACCGCTGTCGAGACTGAGCTCGTGGGCTGGTCTGTTGAGAATAAGGGCCTGCTTTTCGAAGTGACTGGCCTCACCATCGAGGTGGAGGATGTCGTGCCGAGGCACAAGTTCGAGCCTGACAAGAGGGCTTATCTTCGGGAGGTGGACATGCGCATCAGGAACAAGGATTATGTCTTCGTCACTCCTAAGCTTTACTTCCAGGTCATGGACAGCAAGGATCCTTTGATAATTAAAGATACGATGATGTGCGACAGGAGTGATGACCTTCCTATCGATAATTGCGAGTCTGCCCTGAAGAAAGGCAGGGAGATGGAGATTACAATGCATGTAGATATGGAGCTGCCCCGCCTGGAGCTTGACAAGACCTTCCTTTTCAGGTTCAGCAACAGGAGGGATGACAGCGACGCAGGCACTCTTGAGCTGAGGAAGATCGTGGATCCGTTGGGCATCTCCGGCGCTGAGTATATCTGAACCCGAATTCTGCCCACAACCTCTCAGACCGGAATATTTCCGTTTTTTAAGCCGTAAAACATATTAACCTGCAAAATATTTAAATCATAAAAATCCGTCACGAGTGCCACACCCCAACCTAAAGATTGGGGTATGACGTGGCACTCGTTTTGACAGACGGATTTTAGGACCCTCAAAATGCGTAAGCATTTTGGGGTGCCAAAACGCATTGCGTTTTGAGCATGCCAAAAAGTTCACCATAAATGGTGGGGTGTTAAACCCCTCCCAAAAAGTTCTGGTGAACTTTTTGTGCATAATCATGAGTATCTACACGACTAAGCCAGTAAAAGAGTTGACCCCTAAAGAGTTTGCTGATAAGATAAAGAGGGTTGTTATAGGCAATCATGCTCTGGACCATCTGGACAGGGCACAAAGAGAAGCGTTCGAAGAGAGTGAACTTGCTGTTTTACTGAGGGAGAAACCAAGAAAGGTCTATCTGCAGGCAAATAAAAGATATGCTGCGTATTTCAGGAGAAAAAAAAGGATATAGGAAACTGATAGTGTCTATTGAGGACAGTAAAGCTGTGATAATATCATTCATGGACGTTGACGAACTCCCTAAGATAAGATTATGAACATGGAAGGACCAAGACATCTTGATGGAATGGGAAAAGGCGAATTCAATTATGATTACAAGTATGATACTTTGATGTTCAGGATAAAGGGCAGAAAGTACAACAGGTCATTTGAGTTCCAGAATTTTGTCGCTGATATAGATAAGGAAGGTTTCATAACAGGTATTCGCATATTTGATGCTTCAAAAGTTTTCGGCACTACAAGATACATCCTCAAGAATATTGTAGACTGGGAGTTCCATACACGAGTAGAGGAGGATGTAGTTACAATCACGTTCAGGTTCTCAAGCAGGATACGGAACAGGATTATGCCCATCCTGAAATCAAAGGAGAATTTCACCCAGCAGCTTACGCAGAAAGCGCCATCACATCTTGACGATTCTTATGCGAAGTGTGAGATGACAGCTTGAGCTTATTTTCAGGATTTACCTGTACGCGCCTTTCCTGAACATCTTCTGCCTTACTTGAGGGACGAGTCCTTGTGCGTGATAGTCTTCTGTGAATGCCGCGAGGATGCTGGTACCTGCAGGGTCTGCTGTCATGATGAGGTCTTGATCGTCGAAGTGCGCGAAGCCTACAGCCCATTTCCAGTCGTCATGTGCTACTGCAGGCAGGCCTTCTGTGATGTCCTTTCTTTTACGGAGCCTGCAGACGACCTGGTCTGACATGCTTATCTGGTGTATCATCCTTGAGCTTCTGTAGAGGAATATGTCGCTTGAGATGTATACCCTTCCTGCCCTGGGTTCATCGCCGGATCTGAACAGCGCGTAGTCGCCTGAGCTGACCATGCGCACGTAGTGCTCTGACATGGCCTTGTCAAGTGTCTTTAAGAGCGACCCAAGATAAGCGTCTCTTGCGTCGAGTTCCATGTGGTGCCTTTCTACTCTTCTCGAAAGCTTCTCGCCTGACCAGTACGGTCTTATCCTGAACCTGTCTGAGGATGATGTGTCTGCTCTTGCCTGCTCGAGCTGCTCACGCAGGTCGCAGTATAGCATAGGGCCGTGCATGGTATTGACGTTCTCTGGCCTGGCAGGATGTGTGTCCATCAGCCTTTCGGTTATGTCATGTACTGCTTCCATCCTCTCAACACCTGTAAAATCCTGTATGATACCTGCGATCAGCGCTTAATAAAATCGTTTGTCGAAAATTTTAGCAAATCACCTGTACGGACTCTTGTTCTTTTTTTGACTGGCTTTTCCTGCGCGTCTTATCCTCAGCGGCACGAGGCTGTAGCGCCTTCCCATTTCTTTTGTGCTGAAGCATGTTCCTCGTGTCTGGATGTCTCCAGGGTATCTTTTCATGCGCACCTCTCCGGGCAGTATTTCTGCGAATCCGCAGTACGCTTCCATGCCCTGGTGTCTTGCTGTGATGGGTGTGTCCTCTTCTATCCTTCCTTCAAGGTCCTCTTCCATGGGGCATATTACCTGTCCTGCGTTTACCTGTATTATCTTTTTGAGGTCTCCCTGGAGGCATGCTGCATTTTCTCTGTCCTTGTCCAGGAAGTGGCCTATCTGTATCGCCAGTTCCTGGTGGTACAGCACGATCTCCCCGAGTCCCGGCCTGGTCGCGTAGATAGACTCAAATGCCCTTTTCAGTGCGTTCTTCCTTGCGTATAGGGTTATCAGTATCGTTTCCTGCCTGCTGGTCAGGACCTTGTTGACAAGGGATGCTTTCTGCTTCTCTATCTCTTTCTCGAGTGTTGCGCGCTTGACTGCGTATTGTACTGCAGGGCTTATAGGGGAGAATTTTCTTTTGAGCTCCTTTGTGTATGCCTTCTCTGCTTCCTCATCTACAGGCTCATCATCTATGAATGTTATTTCTGTCATCCGATCTCACGGTTCACTTGGAAGTAGGTCTGCTTAAGGTTTTTTTCACCTTACCATAAGGTAAGAAGAAGATCGCTGATTACAAAGTTCAATGCGGCAGGGTAAGCAGCAGGTACGCCACGTATCCGACTATCAGGGCTATGATGCCGAGCAGTGACATGTAAGGCACCCATAGTTTGCGGTATTCTTTCCTTGCCAGGTAGACCGTGCTTGCTATGAATGCTGACACGACGCACGCCATCATGGAGATGAACATGATGAGTGAAGCTATGCCTGAGAGGATTATGATAGTGTCCTGTGTCTTTCCTGTGTAGTCCATGACTATGGAGCCGAACCCCCACAGGGCAAGCGCGCCTGTCATGAACAGTGCGAACCCTGCTGCTGATATGAGTGAGCTTTTTTCAGCGAGCTTTGTCATGTCCATTTTCCTGCGGGTCAGCTTACTGATTCTGCGAAGATGTAGTGTGTTGAGAACAGCCCTTTGACGACCGTGCCTTTGACCGTGACTTCTTTGCCCTTATCCGGCACGTCATCTGAACTGACCATTATGGAGCTTCCGTCATCCCTGAGCGTGAAGCCTGACAGGGAGCCTATCTTCATGGGCGCCAGGACTTCCCCTGAAACGATGACTTTCTTTCCCATGTACTTGTCAGTGTCTGAGTTTATCTGTTTCACAGAGGCTGAAGCGCAGCCGGCTGTAAGGAGTAACAGCAAAGCAAGTGTTGTAATGGCCAGGTATCTCATTTTGTATGCCAAAGCTGTTTTTATTTATAAATGTTTACCAGTTTGCAGAGTAAACGATAAAAACCTTGAGGTGATTGCAGGAGTATGGATCACGTAAAGCGTTCGGAACGCACATCGCATCACACATCTCCTTTTGCAGGTACTCGTTACGAGTCTGAGTTCATGAGGGATGTCGAGAAACATTCAGGGAGGTGCTGTTGTGATGGATCCGCCGCTGCTGTATATGACATGCTGGTGAGACGGTCCGATCCGATGTTCGATCCTTTCCCTTTCATCAGGGCGGACATGGGCAACCAGTGCAGGGACATATGCGAGATGTTCTACAATTCCTTGACAGGGGAAGACAGGGGTCCCCCCGAACTGGACGGTATGAGGTTCAGGAAGGCGTGCCCTTCTCTGGACAGTCAGTTGTGCGTGCCGTTCGTGGTCGGGAACCATTACCCTGTGAAGGACGTTTCCTGCGCGCATGGCGGTCTTGAGTTTGTGGTCGCGGTGCTTGAGGACCGTGATGGCTACATGCTGCTTGCGCTTGACGGTGAGGATGTAAGCATCGTCCCGAGGGAGTATTTTGACGTCGACAGGATGAACATGATCAGGAGAGGACCGCAAGCCGACCTGTCTTCGTGTTCATTGCCCCTGTCTTATAGTCCTCGTAAAGGATGACCATCTCTGCCTCGAATACTGCGGGCATGCTCCCTACAGGGCAGTAGAAAGTGTCTGTCTCATTGACTGCGAGTATCCTGTCGTTGTCAGAGTCTCTGCAGGAGAAAGTGCCTGCGTCAGACACAAGCTGTAGCTGGATCTTCTTCATGTGCCCTTCCCCTCTGTTGGTAAGGGTGACGCTGACGAGATCGTCAGAATACGCGTGCCTGTCGCACGAGACATCAAATGACATCACGCACCGCTCAGACACGTCGAGGTACCTGCATTTCCTGAGCCAGTCTGCCGTCTCCCGCGTCTGCCTGAACTCTGTGCACTGCACCATCGGGTAGCATTCTTTGTCAGAAGGGTCTATCACAGAAATGTCTCCTGCAGGATACCTTACTTCGCACACCGATCCGGGGTACGCATCCACAAAACGCACGCAGGAGTCATAGTATGCCAGAAAAGTGTCGCAGTCCCCGAACACAGGGTCCTGCTGTGTGTAGCATCCTGACATAAGGGTACATGCCACGAGAAATACGGCAGCAGTGGTCAGGAACATTCCTCTTTTCATGGATGTCGATTAGAAACAGTGATTTATAAATCTATTCCCGGTACCAGCGTCTTCACTTCGGCTTTATCTCTTCCTGTTCCCTGTTTACGTGCCTGAACACGTCTTCGTATTCAGGTATCTCTTCGAGGTCGTCGAGTATGTCCTGTGCTGTGAGCTTGTCGCGGGGTATCTCTTTTATCGATATCTTCTTTTCGCCAGCTTTTTCATTTTTCCGGGGCTCTTCAGGGATATCTTTCTTCTTATCTTTATTATCCTTCTTTTCCTCGTTTCCCTGTTCTTTCCTGGTTTCTTTTTGCTGTTCTTTCTTCTCTTCTGTCTTCTCTTTCTGTGCCTGCTCTTCTTTCTTTTTGCTGGACCTGCCTCTTGTTTTCTTCTGCTTCTTCTCAGGCAGCTTCCCGGCTTTCTCTGCATCGCTCTTCTTCTTTTTCTGGAACCTGACAGGGGATTTCTTCCGCTTTTTCGCGGGCTTGGGCTTTGCTGATGGTATCTGCTCTTCCCATACGTCTTCCTCGTCGAGCTCTTCGAGCTGTTCTTGTGTGCCTTTGAAGATCCAGCGGATGAATATGATGAATATGATGAGTGCGAATATTATCAGCAGTATCGTGCCGAGTCCCGCACCTCCTTCTTCTGAAGGCTCGCTTGAATTGATGAACATCTCTGCCAGCCCTGCCGCGTCTTCGCTGTCCTGCGCCACGAACAGGTACAGGTCGTCCGCGTTCTGCCAGACATAACCTGTGGTGTCTTCTGAGACATAATAGTGCGCCTCTGCCTCCCCCACTCTTTCCGGCCTGCTCTCGAGTATGGTGAACAGCTTTCCTGACAGCGCCGCTTCGAGTCCGCCCTGCGCGTCTTTGCTGTCGGCGTACCCGAACCTCCAGGCGACAAGGCTTTTTCCGTCGTGGTCGTACGTGAACTTCTGCACTGCTTCGAGTCCTTGCTGCATGCTGTTGTCGAACCTGTCCGGTGCGATGACCTCTTCCTTGATGAGAGTGTACCTGCCGTTGCCTTCTTCCGCGCTGAACGTGTCTTTCTTGTCCTGGCGTTCGTCTTCCTCTTCAGCTGCCTCGCCATTGCCTGCAGGCTCCTGCATCTTTATGCCGTTGTACCCGTGTCCTGCTGATCGTGTCCTGTCGTACACTGTCTGCCTTGCGAAGACCGGTTCTGTGCTCCTGACCGTGAGCCCGTACGGCCTGCCCTGCAGCGCTTCCTCATCGAGCTTGATAGTGGTCCGCATCTTAGAGGGTGCTTTTCCATCATGCTTTTTTACCGTGCCGTCTTCGTAATGGAATGTGAGGTCGAGCTCTGCCTCTTTCTCTGACGGGTTGAATATGGCTAGCCTGCTTGTCGTCATGCTGTCGCTGAGCGCGTATGCGAAGTGCTGTTCGGTCAGTGCATCTATCATGCCCGGGCCGCCGTGCCCTGCTGACAGGTCGTCGTCGTCATGGGTCATGTCTGCTGCTATGCTCACGTCGCTTTCGATCTTGAGGCTGTACTCTGCCTGCTCTTTCACGTGGTTGTTGAGCATTATCATGCGTTTGGCGTTGGGCTGTACTGTCTCGTCGAAGCTGCGTTCCGTCCCGTCGTCGTAGTATATGGTCATGGTGACGTGCGCGACGCCGAGGGATGGGTTGACCAGGTTTAGGAAGTCGCTTGCCTCGACGCTGGTGTGCCCGTCAGGGAAGTGCCATGTCTTTGACAGCCTGGCGGATCCGTGCCCCCCGCCTGCCGCGCTTGAGCGCCTGTTGAAGTTGCCTGCTGACGCGACTATCGGTGATGTGCTTGTCACTTTGATGCCGAATCTCTTTTCGGGCTGTGTCTTTTCCTTGAGGTCTATGCGGACGTGCTTCTCTGCCGGGACGTGCGTGTTGAATGTCTTCTTCTGTCCGTTGTCGTAGTACAGCGTCACGCCGACGTTGGCCTCTTTCCTGCCTGGGTTGAGCAGGTAGAGGTATGTCTTCGCCATTCCGCTGCTGTACCCTTCTCCGAAGTACCATACGAATCCTGTGTCGCTCTCTGCCTGTGATCCGAAGCCGCCGGAGTATGTGCTGTCGTACTGGACAGAGTCGATGATGACAGGCCGGTCTGACTTGAGCATGAGTCCGAAGTTGCTTTCCAGCACTCTTGACAGGTCTGTTCTTGCCGTGCTGTGCGGGTCTATCTTCAGCTGCATTCCGCCTGTGTCGTTGCGCTCATAGTATATATAGACCGAGATCGACGCTTCATCTTCCCAGGGGTTCATCACGTCAAGGTATGCTTTTGAGTCAGAATATGAATACGCTCCTGCTATGTAGTATGTGTGCCCTTCTTCTTCATGTCTTTCTTCATGCCTTTCTTCATGCACTTCTGCTGAGGCGGTGCAGCTGAGTGATATCGTGATTATCGCGATGATCGCTGCAAGAATTGGCAATGCCGCTCTTTTTTTCATTTTGTGCTGGACACCTCTGGAAGCTGAAAGCCTCTTTAAAGCCTTTTTCGCCCTGTGTTTCTGGGATTGGCGAAATCCAGATTATATTTAAATTTATCCCAACTGAGACTATTCCAGAGTGGAAACTATTTAAATGGAGTTGTGCTATCAAAAGGTTGTGCTGCCTGATGGTATTGAAATCCTATGCAATTGCGGTAGAAGACGTCAGGTACGTCGCTCCCATGGTGTTCAGCGCGGCTTATGCTGCTCTGATGTTTGTCAGGAACGATCTTGTGTGTGAGAAGGAATCTCCGGAACTGGAGAGTTGGCTGTCAGATCGGGGAGATAGCAAGGATGATTGTATTCTTTGATTATCTTTTCAAGCTGGTCGTCGAACAGGGATATCAGGTGCTCCCAGCGCGTGCCTCTGATCTCGCACATCGCTCTTATTGTCTCGTGGTACGTCCTTCTCTGCTCGAGGACTCTCTGGATGTAAGGCACGCCTGAACTGTCTTTTTCTGCCCTGTTCCTGCTTATATAGTTTATAGTGCTTAGAACTAACGCGTCGACTGATTTCTGTCTTTCTTCAAGCACAGTATCTTTCCGTGTCATGTCTGCTGCGAAAAACAGTCAGGTTATAAAGCTTTCCTTGATGGAAAGGGCGCTCACAGTAACTTTTTTAAATGAGGCCTTAATCCTGCGACAGGTTATTCATGGTGTTGGGTAGTGATTCGCGGCCCCCCTGGGCTGTTGAGGTTTTCGGAAGGGGATTGTGCGGTGTGGTGGCTTCTGCGCTGAACAGCGGGGATGTTGACAGCGATGCAGGCAAAGTGCTTTATACTGTGTTGAGCGATGAGGTCATAGACACTTCTGCTGACTATCGTGACCCTGCGAACAGGAGACATTACGTCGTAGCAGGCAGGCCAGGGCTTGACAGGGGTGACAGGATACATGCTTACGTGTCTCGCAGGCCTGCGCGCGTCAGCATGGGCGGAAGGGATGTTCAGGCATATCTTCTTAGGTGGTACGAGCACATCTACACCATCCCTGAGGGGTGCAGTCGCCTACCAGACATCACGAAGCTGACCGAAGAGGCTGCGTGACTTCTTTCGATCATCTTGTCGCATTCTTAAACACCCCATAAACTTTTTATATCAAGGAGGATAATTGGAGTGCATGGAGATCAAGAAGTTCCAGACCACCCTTGCGGATGTGAAAGAGAAGGTGCTTGCTGCTTCTAACATGGGTGTTGACCTGAAGAAGGTCATCTCGAGCGGGCAGTATATCTATGATTATAAGATGAACAAGGCGAAGTTCATGACTGACCGCATCAAGCGCTCTTCAAATGAGCTTGTTGCCATTATGGAGCAGGCTTCGAAGCGCAACAAGAATGAGCGGTTCGATGACATCTTCGCGAAGCTGCTGGTGAATTCAAAGTTTCTGGTCGAGCAGTACCTGGAGCCTGCCAAGACCCTGCCTATAATTGAGCAGATCGAGCGTGATCTTGGTGAGGTCAGCAGGATCGAGGAGCTTGAGAAGGAGATCAGGGATTTTGAGAAGGAGGCTGCCGCTGTTCCTGTCCCTAAGCTGAAAGGGGGTGACGGCTCGAGCGCTGCGCTTGACTTCAGCCTGCCTGAGCTTCCTGAGGAGATAGGTGAGAACATCGAGGCTGACGTGAATGAGCTTAAGATGTGTTATGATTCTGGCTGTTACCGTTCTGCGACCATCCTTTGCGGCCGCATCATAGAGACTGCGCTGCATCGTAAGTATTTTGAGGTCACTGGTAAGGATGCGCTGGAGAAGGAGCCTGGCATCGGTATCGGGAAGCTTATAGCGCGGATGAGCGAGAAGGGCATACGTCTGGATCCTGGCCTTCCTCAGATGGTGCACCTCATCAACCAGGTCCGCATATTCTCTGTGCATACCAAACAGCAGGCTTTCAACCCGTCGAAGAACCAGGCTCACGCGACGATACTTTACACCATGGACGTCCTCGGCAGGCTTTTCTCCTCTGAGTGATGCAGACTTCTGAACAAGTGGCAGCAGTACCCGAACAGCATAGCAGCCGCCACCGTTTATTACAACACCGTAACCACAGTTAATTGCTTTGCTGCAGCCGCCGCTCCTTGCGTGTCCTAACAACACACATTAAAACTTGGCTGCACTTCCACAATCAACTTTAGTCATTGCGCAAGCGAAGCAAGCACTGTAAGAATTAACATTAGTTAGCATGCCCACTTAATCTCTAGCAGCGCGGCTGCAGCACCCCTGATTACAGCAGCATAGCAGCTGCCACCGTTCTATGCGTGTCCTTAGGAGTCACATCTGAAATGAGCTGCACTTTACCAGCAAACAATAGGTATTGCGCAAGTGAAGCAAGCAGCATCAGAAGGCACATTAGATCGCAGCCAACATAATCTATAGCAACGTGGCAGCTGCCACCGTTTATTACAATACCGCAACCACAGTTAATTGATTTGCTGCAGCCGCCGCTCTCTGCGTGTCCCCGCAATCACTTCTTCTTTCTTTTCTTTCTCTTCCCTTTGACGAGATACCTGAACACGACCGGCGCTATGAGCGTGGCGAACAGCGCCATCATGATAAGTCCTGAGAAGACTGATTCTGTTATCAATCCCTGCGCCAGGGCGAGGCTTGCGATGACGAGCTCTACGTCTCCTTTTGGTACGAGTCCCCATCCGACGATGAAACCTTCTTTGGCTGTGCCTCCGTGGACCTTCGATCCTATTATTGACCCGAGCACGCTGCCTGCTATGGCGAGCAGGAGGAGCGTCAGCACTAGTTTCCATTCGAGTATGACTGTTGTTATGTCTGTGTTCATGCCGACCCATGCGAAGAAGACAGGCACGAGGAATCCGAATGATACTATGTGTATTGCTTTTGCTATGTTGTGCTCTTCCCAGGGGTTGTGGTTTTTGCCGCCGAGCAGGACTTCTCTTACTATTATGCCTGCGAACAGAGCTCCGACGATGCTTCCGAGTCCGAGGTATAGCGTGACGAGCGCTAGTATGAGTGTGATGACTATGGCTCCTGTGAACAGGTATGTTATGGATTTTTCTTCTGCGAAGAGGTGCATGAGCACTGGTATGATGATGTACCTGAAGGCTATTATTGCCGCGACGAATATGGATATGTCCATTATCACCCTGCTGGGCGCTGCGTCTGCTGCTGATGCTCTTATGAGTGTGAACACGACGCTGAGGAGTATGAGTTCTATGACGTCGTCGACCGCTCCTGCTGTTATGATGTGCTTGCCTATTTTTGACCTGAGCATCCTGAGCTCGTCGAGGACCGCGACGGATACTGATTGTGATGACACTGAGAGGCACATTCCGATTATGACTGATGTGACTGTACTGAAGCCGAGCACGTAGTGGAAGAACAGCAGTCCGCCGAAGAATGGTATGGCTGTGTTGAAGACCGAGACCATGGCGTTATCTCCAAGGTTCTTGCCGAAGTCCCGCATCTTTATCTGCAGTCCGACAAAGAAGAAGAGGAGGAGTATGCCGATGTCTGCGAGGAATCCTATCAGCTCTGCGTTCCTGCCTGTGAGTATGTATGGCCTTATGAATGGTATGCCGAGGACGATGCCTGCGAATATCTGTCCTACGACGCGGGGCACGCCCATCTTCCTGACGACCTCTCCGAAGGTGTATGCCAGGATGATTATGATCAGCAGTGCCAGCATGGGGTCCATATGTTATCACTCTCTTTTTTGGGAGAAATCGTCTTTTATATAGTATTTAAACATGTTGGTAAAAGTATTTAAATGAAGTGTTGATGAAAATGTATAGGGGGTTTTATGTTGTATCGTTGTTTTGGGGTGTTGGGTTATGTATGTTGATTACAGGAGCAGGAGTCATTCCAGTGATAGGGGTATATCATCTTATCTTAAGGAAGCTGGAAGGCTTCCTGTGCTTTCAAGGGATGAGGAGTGCGAGCTTGCCTGCAGCATCCGTGATGCTGGCCGGGGCCTGGAGGATGTCATCCTGAGGACGCCTCTTGGGAGGGGTTCTGTCCAGCGTCAGGTGCGTCTTGTGCAGGGCAGCAACGCGTCTTTGGCTTCTCTTTTCTCGGATGCCGGGGATGGTGTCGATTATTCTCCTCTTCTGAAGAGGCTTGACAGGAAGCTGTCCAGGAAGTCTTATGCAGGTCATGGCGTCCGCATGCTTGAGGGCATGTCCCTGAACACGACTTTGAGGGACTTTACTGCGGGCAGGCTTAAGTCTGTGCTTGAGGATTGTGTCGGGAAGTATGATGAGTACTGTTCAGGTCTTGAGGATTATTCTGAAGGAAGGCGGGAGAAGAGGCCTGGCAGTGCCGGCCTGCGCGGTTTTCAGGGTCTTACCGGTGTGAGGTGCTCTGAAGCAAGGGGGTTGTATGATGAGCTGGTCTCTGCCGAGGATGCTCTCAGGTCTTCTGCAAACCGTCTTGCGGAGCACAACCTGCGTCTTGTGGTGAACATCGCCAAGAAGTATCTGAATCGCGGCCTCCCGTTGGCGGACCTGATCCAGGAGGGCAACATCGGGCTTATGCGTGCTGTGGAGAAGTTCGATCCTGGCAGGGGTTATAAGTTCTCGACTTATGCGACGTGGTGGATAAGGCAGTCCATGACGCGCGCAATATCTGATACCGGCCGCACCATCCGGATCCCTGTGCACATGTCTGAGAATCTGAGCAGGCTCGCGAAGGCTTACAGGAACATCCTTGCTGAGAAGCTTCACGACGAGGTCGGTGAGGACGAGCTTGCTGAGCGTCTCGGCTGGAATGTCGAGCGTGTTAGGGAGGTGCAGGGTTTCGGGATGCTGAATTATATGGTGTCGCTGAACAGCAGCCCGTTGGATGACTGCGGGGAAGGTGAGGGTGCCGAGCTCCTGGATGTTGTAGAGGACACTTCGGCGATGTCTCCTGAGGATGAGACTGTGGAGCTTGACCTTCGGGATAAGGTGTTTGACGCGATCAGCCGCATAGGTTCTGGCAGGGAGAGGATGATCATAATGATGCGTTTCGGTCTTGAGGATGGCAGGGGTCATACGCTTGAGGAGTTGGGGCAGAAGTTCAACGTGACGCGTGAGAGGATCAGGCAGCTTGAGGGCAGGACGTTAAGGATTTTGCGGAAGAGGTCCCCTTATCTGAGGGAGATCGCTGAGGCTGAGGGGTTTTTCACTGACAGTTGAGAAGTTGATGATTCCTGTTGCCTCTGTTGCCTGCTTATGCTTTGCTGTTGTGGAGGTATCCTTTGCTGGGCAGCTTGTCAGGGTCTGTCTGCTCCCTGGCTGTGTAGTATGCTTTCTCTATATGGTTTCGCGGCTTTTTCATGGCTGGATCGCAGGACCTGAACATGCAGAGCGGGATGTACGTGTCGTCCCGTCCTGAGTATACTGTGTCCATTATGTTGTTTTTGTCGTTTTCCATATACTATGGCCTCACCGCCCGCTTTATAAAACTTCCCGTTTTTAAACACTAAAAACTAATTATTAAAACTGGTTCATCTGTTGACCTGCTACCTGCACGCTGCCAGGCAGGCGTTCATTGCCATGGGCGGCATGCCTTCACAGTCTTCGCAGTTGAAGTCTGTGTCTTCGCTTGTGCTGTGCTCGTATGCTGTCGCTTCATATGACTGGTCGCCGCTTGCCTCTTCCTCTTCATAGTATGCTTCGTAGTCTGTCTGGTCTTCATCTTCTGTATCCTCTCCCTCTCCAGCAGCGTCTTCCTGGACAGGGTCTGTTACGGCTTCGTATCCTTGTGCATACTGCTCGCACCGCTCCGCCTCTTCCCTGCTTATCAGGCTTTTAGCTCCTATCGTGCCGAAGTCGAGAAGCTGTATCTTTGCCTTGCCTTGCTGTTCGACCTTGACTATGCCGAAAGGCACCTGTGATGACACCCATACTTCGCTGTCATCTCCGGTGAATATCGCGACCGCTATCTCCTTGCCTTCTACTTCTGTCTTCGCGTGGCGTATGCCTTCTTTGCCTGCGGGGTATGATGAGTCGTCTGATGTTATGTATGTGGTCGGCGCGCGGGCAGGGCTCATGCAGTGGATTTCATCATCCCCCTTTAGCACGTACCTGACCGGCTGTTTCGCTTCCCTGTCGAACCATATCTGCGCGACTTCCTGCGCCGCTCCCTCTCCTGATATGACCTGGTACTTGGCCAGCTCTGGTGTGTTCTCTATGAGCTCTACCCTGAGCTTTGTCCTTCCTCTGTCTGTGGTCATCATGCTCTCTGCCCATTGGCCTGCCTTGAGCTCCATGAAGCCTGAGTACTTTTCCGGCTCTTTCGGCCCTGCGCGGACCGGCTCTTTGGAGCAGCCTGTGATGAGAAACAATGTGATAATGATGATGGATATGAACTGTACCGTCCTGAAGTTTTCCTTCAATCTTACACCCCCTGTGATGTGGAGAAGTAGCGATGGGGTTTATTTAAACTTTATCATCTCATCTCTTCTTTTTTGCCTTGCTGCCTTGTGTATGTTTTGATCTCCTCTTTCCTTCTTTGCTTGTTCCTGTCTTCTTCGCGCGCGCTTTTGTCTTCTTTTCTTTTGTCTTGTCCTTTTTGGCTTCCTTTCTTTTTCTCTCCTGCTTCACCCTGACTGAGGTGTGCGTCATGGTTGCGGGGCCCACGACAGGTTTTGCTTTTGCCGGCTTTACGCGCCAGGGTCTTCTCTTTCTCGGTGCGCGTAGTGTCTCTTTCTCTTTCCCTCCGAACATCGTGTACAGGAGTATGCCGAACAGGAATATGAGTATTCCTCCGAGGAATAGTTTCTTCTCGAAGCTGAACAGCAATGCTCCGCATGATACCATGCCTACCGCCGCTACGACCGGGAACCTGCCTATGTTTAGAGGTATCCTGAAACCTCTTGGTATGTGGTGGTGTGAGTACCTGAGAACTATGACGCAGAGGTTGATTATCATGAACATGAACAATGCTCCGAAGTCTGTGAGGAACGCGACAGCTGATATGTTGCCTGGGAGTACGAAGATGGCGCTTACGATAGAGACGGTAATGACTGCGATGTATGGCACCCTTCTTTTTTTGCTGAGCCTGAGGAACAGTTTTGGGAATGAGTGCTCTTCCGCAAGTCCGTATATCATCCTTGACCCGCCTATCATGAGACCGAGGACTGTGGAGCCTGTCGCTGCGAGCGCCATTATGGATATTACGAGTCCTGCTTTGGTCCCCATCATGCTCGCCAGCACTGTGGAGAGGGGTGATGCTGAGTGCCCGAGCTCGTTCCAGGGCACTACGCTGACGGATACCAGCGCTACGAGAAGGTATATGACTGTGGAGATCAGGACAGATATTATGAGTGCTCGGGGCAGGTTCTTCTTTGGGTTTCTGACTTCTTCTCCGAGGTTGCCTATGCCTTCGAACCCGAGGTATGCGAAGAATATGAGTGCTGCTGCTGACATGAGTCCGCCTATCCCGTTGGGCATCTCCAGGTAGAATGAGGGCTCGTGCAGTTGAGGGATTCCTGCGATTATGACTATCAACAGACCGGCTACTGCTATCATCACGAGTGTTATGTCAAGCGTGAGCGCTTTCTTCACGCCGAGAAGGTTGATGAGCGTGAGGACACCTATCAGCAGGAGTGCGCAGAGTATGAAGTTCCATCCTGTGATCCATGCGAGATAACCTCCGAACCCCAGCGCTACTGCCGCGGAAGCTATGACCAGCGTGACCAGCTTGAGCCATCCGATGCCGAATGAGAATCTCCTGTCCCTGAACGCCCTTTCTGTGTATATGTATTCTGCTGAGTCGTATGGGAATGTGGATGATAGTTCTGCGTAGCTCAATCCTGTGCAAGCGGCTATGAATGCTGCGATAAGAAATGATAGCCAGAGCGTGTTGCCTGTTATGCCTGCTGCCTCTCCGATTATGACATAGATGCCCGCGCCGACTATGATGCCGAGTATGTAGGCTGTCGCTCCGAACAGGCCGACCTCTCTTTTCAGCTTAAGCAATGTTTCACCTCTCCACCCCTGGCTAAACGACCTGTTTTTAAAAGGTTTTTCTTTTTATCGTCCGCATATCCTCTTCCGGAGCTCTGTGTCGCTGCGGCGGCCTTTGACCAGAAAAAGTAAGGAATCTCACTCCATGAACGTCAACGCGAGCATCACCACGACTCCCAGCACGAGTGCGATGAGCTGGAACAGTGACTTGGACGGCGCGCATTCTTTCTGCAGTTCTGGTATGAGGTCTGATCCTGCGATGTAGAGGAACCCTCCTGCTGTGAACGGCACGAGGAATTCTGTGAACCCTCCCAGTTTTGACCCGATGAGTATGGTCAGCACTGCGCCGAGAACAGCGGTGAGGGCTGATAGGAAGTTGAAGAACAGTGCTTTTGCTTTGCTGTACCCTGCGTGTAGGAGTATGCCGAAGTCTCCTATCTCCTGCGGGACCTCGTGGAACACCACCGCTATGGTCGTCGCAACTCCGAGGGGTATGGCTGCCATGTATGATGCTGCTATGACTATTCCGTCGAGCAGGTTGTGGAAAGCATCCCCTACCAGGTTCATCATGCCGAGCGGGTGTGGATGTTCTTTTGATGTGGGTATGTGGCAGTGCCTCCAGTGTATGAACTTTTCGAGCATGAAGAATGTTATGAGGCCGAGCATGACCGCGATGGGGATGTGCATCGCGAACCCTTCTTCTGCCGCTTCGGGTATGAGGTGGAAGAGTGCCCCTCCGAACAGCGCTCCTGCTGCGAAGCTGACCAGGAACAAAAGCAGTCTCTTGAGGATCCTGTCTGTGAATGTCAGCGTCAGTACGCCTATGAGTGATATCACGCTGACGATGAGCACGCTCACCATGGTGTATAGCCAGACTTCCGCTGCCATGCCTCAGACCAAAGCAGATGCCTATTTAAGGGTTTTGGTGCAAAACATATAAAAAGATCACAGTATATGTATCCTGAAAAAGGTGATGTTTGTTGAACAGGATAATAAGTATCCTTCTGCTGCCCAAGCGAGCTTCCGCGAGACTGACAAGGGGGAAGGGAAGATGAAAGAGGCCATGTTCTATGAGAAGCTGGAAAAGAGCAGGGTGCAGTGCCATCTGTGCCCGAACGAATGCGTCATTCCCGACGGAAAGAGGGGTGCGTGCCATGCGCGTGAGAACAGGAAGGGCAAACTATACTCTTTGGTATATGGCATGCCGTGCACTGCCGGCGCTGATCCTGTGGAGAAAAAACCGTTGTTCCATTTCCTTCCCGGCTCGAGGACGTTCAGTATCGCGACTCCTGGCTGCAACCTTCATTGTAGGTGGTGCCAGAACTGGCAGATAAGCCAGTCAGGTCCTGATGATGTGAAGTGTTTTGACCTGTCTCCTGAGGATGTGGTATCTCACGCTCTTGATAAGGGCTGTGACTCTGTCGCTTACACTTATGTCGAGCCTTCTATCTTTTATGAGTATGTGCTTGACACTGCGAAGCTCGCGCACAAGGCAGGGCTGAAGAACATCATGGTCACGAACGGCTACATAAATCAGGCGCCTTTGAAGAGATTGTACAGGCATGTCGACGCGTGCAATGTGGACATGAAAGGATTTTCCGAGGAGTTCTATGTCAAGTACTGCGGCGGGCATCTCAAGCCGATCCTTGAGACGATCAGGGCAGTGCACAGGATGGGTGTGTGGCTTGAGCTGACCACGCTTGTAGTGCCGACCCTGAATGACAGTGAGGAGTCTGTCAGGAAGCAGTGTGGATGGGTGAAGGAGGAGCTCGGTGTTGATGTTCCGTTCCATTTCTCTCGTTTCTTTCCTTACTATAAGATGACGCATCTTCCTCCGACCCCGCCTGAGACATTGGAGATGGCGTACCGTGTCGCGAAGGACTGCGGTCTTAAGTACGTGTATATAGGCAATATAGATATCGAGGGTTCTGAGGACACGTTCTGCCCGAAGTGCGGGAAGAAGATAATAGAGCGTAACGCGTTCTTCACGTTGGAGGACAAGAACATAACGGCCGACGGCAGGTGCGGTTTCTGCAGGTCAAAGATAGCGGGCGTCTTCTCCAGGAAGTGATTGTTCATCAACGCAGCAGAACAATCAGCAACGTGGCAGCTGCCACCGTTCTATGCGTGCCCTTAGGAGTCACATCCGAAATGAGCTGCACGTTAAGGACAAACAAAAGATATTGCACAAGCTTGCGAGCACGGTGAGAATGAACAGCAGTCAGCATGCCTACTTAATCGCCAGCAGCGCGGCTGCAGCCGCGACAACCTTTGGTTGTGGGGTTCGAGCAAGCTTGAACCGCCGCTTCATGCGTATCTTTTCTGAAAAGAGAACTTGCTTACGGCACCTTCACCAGGAACTGCAGAGGGTTGTCGTATGGTTCTATGGGCTGTATGGGGGGGTCTGCCGATGGGTTGCCTTTGTAGTCGACCCGCGCGTTGAATATGTATGTGCCTCTTTGCGCGTCGCTGGGCACGCTGACTCCGATGAGGTATTTGCCTTTGTCGTTCTTTTTGAGCTCTAGCTCTTTCTCCGGTACCTGGAGCCATTCTCCTGCGTTTGCTGTTATGGGTGTCTTGTCTCTCTCGTATGCCTTGCCGCTGTACTGCGCGTCGAGGACGTACTTTCCCGGGTACTGTGCCAGCACGCCCACTCCGAAAGTGTCGAACTTGTTCCTGTTTATGTCCTTGTTGCTTATCGGTATGACTACAGGGCTTCCTGAGTCGAGCAGTTTCTCTATCTGCTTCTCTGTCTGCGCGTCGAGGTTGCTCCTGACTTTCTCTGCGTGGCCGAAGAATTTGGATGTGAACAGCAACCCTCCCGCGAATACCGCTATCGCGAGTATGAGCATGACTATGAAATTGATAGAAAGTTCAATACCTCTCTTGTTTTTGAGCAGTCTCATGTTGAAGAAAAGAAAAAAAAAGTTTTTATCTGAGTATCTCGTATTCTCTGACTATCAGCATCATGAAGAGTACGAGTATGATCACTCCGCTGATCCCCCACGCTATCGCGGGCCCCCAGTTTTCTGCCACGACTCCAAGGTATACTGCGTAGCCGAGCACGAAGAAGCCTAGCCAGAGGAACTTGTCCAAAACCAGTTTCATTATCTCGAATTCCTGGTCTTGTGTCAGTCTTTTCTTGAGTTTCTTTGCTGCCATAATGATCACCTCATCTTATGGAGACTACAATCTGCTTTGTCTCTTTGTTTCCGTTGGCGTCTTCGAACCTTATGTTGCAGATCCTTGTGGATGATACCGTGACCAGTTCATTGGGTATGATGAACTTGAAGCCTTTGTCCTCTCCAGGGGGTATCTCCTGTGGTGCTGACTGGACGTTTATGGCTCCGGCACCTGAATTCGCGTCTGCTGCGCAGTCGAGGTAACCGGTCACTTCACCTTCAAAGTCGTCGTTGTACGCGTTTGCGCTGAATATGAATTCCTTGTTCTTGGTTATCGTCAGCTCTTCGGATGGCAGGACTATCTTCTCGTCTGCTGTTGCCGGTATGTCCGGTTCCGGAACTGAGAGCTTGCTTGACAGCTTGCCGAACATGCCTTTCGTGAACGCAAGGCCTAACCCAAGCATTGTTATTGCCAGAACCAGGATCACTATCGCGTTGATTGAAAGGCTTAAGCTTCCCTTCTTTTTTCTCATGCTGTTTCACCTCATTCCCCAGCAAATCAGGATTTTTTTGATTGTTATGTCCCGTGTTGAGGACTATTGTGCTATTGTTTAAAGGAGTAATGACTAGTTTTATTTATAAATGTTTTGGTGTTCTCTTTACTCTGGCAACCCCTCTGCTCTGTCATCGACAAAAGATATCCTGTCCCCGACATGCTCCATCTTCAGGCCTTTCTTGACAGCTTCTGTTGCAAGCATCTCGAGAGTGTCATTCTGTATCTCTTCCTGGTGCTGCCTGAGCTCGCCTTCACTGTCGAACCTGAGGCCTCTCTGCATGTACCATGCGACGAGCCTTTTCCCTTCTTCTCCGTCTGTCAGGATCCGGTGCTCTGTGCACCGTTCCACTTCTTTCGTGCCTTTGACCTGCTCTCCAGGGCTTATGTAGACGTTGAGCCTGTACTGCTGTTCAGGCATTATGCTTTCCCGCACTGTCTGCTGGAAATCTTTGTAGTCGTTTGTCCAGAATGCCATCTGATGGTGGTGCGGAAGGTGGTTTTAATATCTTTTGTTCAGAATATCCTTATGCCTGCGTTTGTCGCGAAGGTGACTAGAAGGGGGAGCGTAAGGTCTCCGAGGATAAGGGGTGCCAGGAGTCTCTTGAGAGGGTAGTTCTCTATCGCGAGCCATGCTGTCAGGACGTTGTTGGGGAATGGTGTGAACGCGACGTATGCGTAGATGATTACCGGCACGCATTTCTTTTCAAGGTTTATGTGTGCCTTGAGTTTCTCCACTGTCTTTTTTGATAGCAGCGGCCGTATCTTCCTGCCGAAGAGGAAGAAGAAGAGGTCGCCAAGTATGAGTCCTGCTGCCGCGACTAGCGTGGTGGGCAGGGGATTGAGACCGCCTGTTATGAACGTGACCAGCGCGGGGTATGCTGAGAATGTCGTCAGGGAGGTGAACGCTCCGATGAGCGAGAGTATGAACAGGCCTGCGTATGACTCTTCGATGCCCATGTAGCTAACGAACTGTTCAGCGCCTATGATTATGAGGACGAAGAACCAGAAGAGTATGAAGGCGCTCATGAGTATGACTAGTACTGTGTTCTTGAGCCGTTTCTTGTTTTTGTCTTTCATACTTCCTCTTTTTGTGCTTTGTTGCGCTCAGGACTTTTTATATGTATGCATACTTAGTTTGTCTTGCACAGGATATCTTGAGATGGTTGTCTGACCGGAATATTTATATACTTGATGTATATTTAATAGTATGGTGATGTATATATGGTCAATGCGATGATAAAGATATCTGATGAGGCGAACCAGGTGCTTAACATAGTGAAAGCAAGGCATAATCTTCATGATAAATCTGAAGCTATAGAATATGTTACGTTAGCGTATGGCGAAGACCTGTTGGAACCCAATCTACGGCCAGAATTTATAGAGAAGATGAAGAGACGGCAGAAAGAACCTGCTGTAAAGATAAAGGACTTCAGGAAACATTTCGGCCTGAAATAAGATGTATTCTTATGAATTAAGGAAAAGTGTCGAGAAGACATTCTTCAAATTAGCTAAGAAGAACCCCAGACAGCTAGAGATGATATGGAAAAAGATAGAGGAGATAATTGTAGAGCCGCACAGATACAAGAACCTGAAAAGACCTCTTCAATACCTGAAAAGAGTACACATCGACAAGCACTTCGTCCTGACTTTTTCGATAGATGAAGCATCCATGACAGTGATAATAGAAGATTATGATCACCACGATAATATCTATGGGTGAAAAAGCCTCGAGCTGCGAATCCTGTCCAAAGATCGATGGACAGCAAACTTTATAAACCACCTGATTCTACGCTATAACCTGTTTAAAATGGCTAGATTACGAAAATTCGCGGCGTATAGGCGTTTGGAGCGCCCTTACACGCGTATCAGCAAATACAGGACTAAATCTTACGTTAGGGCTAGGCCTAACTGTCGTGTTGTCCGTTTTGACATGGGAGACCTTAACAAGGAATTCCCTTTCTCTTTGCGGCTTAAGAGCGAGGCGGACATGCAGCTTAGGGATAATGCTATCGAGGCTGCGAGGCAGACCGCTAACAGGTTGCTCCAGAAGAAGATCGGCAAGACAGGCTGGAAGTTCAAGATCCGTATGTTTCCGCATCACATTTTGAGGGAGAATCCTCTTGCGTCTGGTGCTGGCGCTGATCGTATGAGCACTGGTATGAAGTGCAGTTTCGGAAAGCCTATCGGTATCGCTGCCCGTATTAAGAAGGGTCAGACAGTGTTCCAGATCGATGTGAACAAGCAGCATATCGCTGTGGCTAAGGATGCGTTGAGGCGTGCTGGTTCCAAGATGCCGTTCGGCACCACTATTGAGACGGTCAGCAAGGCTCCGAAGGGTGTTAAGAAAGCGCCTGCTGTCGGGAGCAATCCTTCTGAAGAGTCTCCTGCCACTTCTGAAGCTGCGTGAATGACTACTTGTTGATGATTCCAATTCTTTTTATACACCCTGCATTCTCAGCCAGGTATCATGATAGAGGAATTGCTTACTCAGTACCTGCCTGCTTATGCGCATAACAAGTACCTGTTTGCCGCGATCATTTTCGCGGGTTTTTTTGCGCTTTCCAGGCTGACCGTGTACCTTGTCGAGAAGGTCATCATCGCTTTTACTGCCAGGACCAAGACCAAGCTTGATGACCGGCTGGTGGAGAAGACGAACGGTCCTGTTTCCTGGCTTCTTGTGTTCATCGGCTTCAAGATCGCGCTTGAGTTTTTGGACCTGCAGAACGGTTTTGCTGACTTCTTGGACAGGACCACCACTTCTTTGATCTACATCGGCGTGGGTATCGTGACCACTGCTGTTGTCGTGGTGCTGATAAACCATTGGGGGCATCGTGTCGCGCAGAAGACCAAGTCAACTATCGATGATGCTCTCGTGCCTCTTTTCAGGAGGACGATGCGTGTAGTGATCCTGGTGATCTTCGCTATAATGGTGCTTGACCTGTGGGGCGTGAATGTCGCTGGACTTCTTGCCGGTGTCGGCATCGCAGGTATAGCTATCGGCTTTGCTGTGAAGGATTCTCTTTCCAACATCTTCGGCGGAGTCTCTTTGATCCTTGACAAGACGTTCAATGTGGGCAACAAGGTTGAGCTTGATGACGGCACTGTGGGTGTGGTGCATGACGTGGGTATCCGCGCGACGCGCATCAAGACGTATGACAATGAGGTGATTGTCGTGCCTAATGGTGTGATGGCGAACATGAAGATCAAGAACTATCACCTGCCTGACTCTACTGCGAGGGTCGTCGTCCCTATTGGTATCGAGTACGGCATGGATACTGAGAAGGCGAAGAAGGCTGCCCTTGCTGAAGTGGGGAAGATGCAGGACATCCTTGACGATCCCGCACCTTCTGCCATCTTCCTTGAGATGGGTGATTTCTCATTGCTGATCAAGGTGTTCTTCTGGGTTGATGACGTGTCCAAGGTCTACCCGAAAAAGGAGGAGGCCATGACCCGCATCTACAAGGCTTTCAACAGGAAGAAGATAGGCATAGCATTCCCCACCCAGACAGTACATGTCAAGAAGTGATTTCTTTGATTATTTTTATGACTATAGTAGCAAAACCACGACCGTAGCCGCCTGCTTAGCAGGCTAGAACTTCATTTCATGATCAATAATAATTCACGCCTTACGGCGAACATTTAACTATAGAACTAGCGCGTGCGTCGGCGGCGCGAGAGTTTTCCGCAGGAAAACGAAGCAGGGCGTGGTTTTGCGTCTTGATTTCATGCAGGCTTTGTAGCTGCGTGAAAAGTGGTGTTGGTCGTGGCGCTGCGGCTTCAAAATTACGACCCGGCAATGTGTGGTTTTCGAAAAGCTCCGCTTTTTGAGATGCCAAAGCATCGAAGATGCCTTGAGCATTTGCGGTAACCACAACCTTTAAATACCATACTTCACCTATTCTGGTATCAAGGGGAGCTTTGTTCTAAAAGATGGTGAAGGTATTTTGAAGGCGTTTAGAGCCGTCTGTGTGATATCATGTCAGAAGACAAGACTCTATGGGTGGATGAGGATTTTCCTGAGGTTGAAGAGTTAGATGAAGGGCTGGACAGTGAAGATGTGCCTCCTAAGAAGGCTACAGGTTATTGTATTATCAAGGGCAGGAATGATGCTAAGGAACCCGAGCCGATGTTCTCTGAGGATTCTATAGATGATGTTTTGAGGTCTTCTCTTTTCGGTTTCCAGGAGATAGATAGGTATGCGCTTATCGGCAGGCTGGCCACGGTCATGAAGGTGCATTTCGATGATTACATCAGGAAGGTCGGTCCTGAATTCCTGGTCGCTGCTTACATGAGGCGTTCTGGTGATGACAGGGAGATCTGCTCCGCGCCTTTCACTGCTGACGTGCTGAGCGTGCTTGAGCACAGGCTTGCAGGGACTGACGAAAAGCCTGATATCCTCAGGCTTTGCCATCCTGACTACCAGGTGGCCGACAGCGAGGATAATATAGTTGTGCCGTGGTTCAGGTTTGATGCTGACGCGCTTGTTTTCTCTGATGTGTTCAGGGAGGGCGGCTGCAGGGTGCAGTTCTCTTACGCTCCGTGCATGGGATTCGGTGATCATGTTTTCGAGTCTCCTTTTGATTATTCTGCTCCTTTGCAGGCCATCGACAAGGCCGTGGCTGACATCTTCGCTTTGAGCGGCAGGCCGTTGGATGACTGTTCCGACCTGAAGATGATGTTGGGCAGCTTCTCTCCTGATGGTCTTAAGGATCCTTTGAAGCATATCTGCACGCCAGGGAAGGAGTATGGGGAGATATATTCGTTGGGTGTGGACGTGATCGTGATGAAGGAGCAGGCACAGGTGTCTTTCACTGATTCGACAGGTTTTGCCGCTAAGGCCGCTGGGCGGTTTGAAGCCAGCGGCGGTGACTTCCACGTGACTGTCAAGGACTACTCTGCTGCATTCCTCAGGGAGTATTGATTGCGTATAGAATTCTTTTTTTTGTCCACTGCAATCTGGCCACTGCAGTCTATCTGTCCAGGATAAAAAATAGAGGATACAGTGACCGAGCAAGGAGAAGCATTTTGGCCACTGCATCCAGGTGTTGAGAGATGTCTTCTCATAAATGAGATTTATAGTTGGGAATCTCTTTTAATATTTATGTATTTCTTTATAATTTATATAATTTAGTTAAATTTTTTAAATCCTCTGATGAATGCCGCTTCTGAAGGGTCCATTCCCCTGTCTATGAGCTCTTCGTCATCGAATTCTTCTGAATAAACATCGAAATCCGCGTCATCGAGGAAGTTTTCGTCAAACCTTCTTGAAGCGAGCTTATCTGTTGGTTCTTCCATGATCTCGCCCCCCCAATGCTGGAATCTATAGGTATAATACGCGTAAGTTTTATATATAACTTTCTTTTATAGTTTATAAAAGGTTTAAAGTTTTTTTGATGGTATGCAAATATTAAAATTTTTATATAAATACTATTGGGGATTAAAAAGTATATGATTTTAGGGGGGGTTATAAAGTGAAGAGGAAAGTTATACAGATTGCAGGTTCTACGCATCTTGTCTCACTGCCCAAGGACTGGATAAACAGGAAGGGTGTCAAGAAGGGTGATGAGGTTGAGATAGAGGAGCAGGGCAGCAAGCTCATGATAATAACTGAGAGGAGCGGTGCGCCGAAGAGCATCAGGATTACTCCTGAGAAGTTCGGCAGGTTCGTTCCGCACCAGCTTTCTGCTGCGTACCATCTTGGGTATGATGATGTGGAGATAGTCTACAGCGATAGCTCTACGCTTGAAGATGTCCAGAAGAGGCTGGGCAACTGCATAGGTTACGAGATAGTTAACCAGGGCGACAACTTCTGCAGGATAAAGACCATCTCGCACGTCTCGCTTGATGAGTTCGACCAGATATTGAGGAAGACTTTTCTCCTGCTCATGTCGATGGGCAAGAACATAATCGAGGTGCTTGAGAGGAATGAGTACCAGAAGCTCAAGGAGACGATGGTTCTTGAGGTGACCAACAACAAGCTGACCGATTTCTGCAAGAGGGTGCTGAACGTGAGGGGTTACAAGGACCATAACAAGCTCACCACGGTATACACTATCGCTACCTATCTTGAGAACATGGCTGATGAGTACAGGTGGATATGTGAGCATCTCGCGAAGAAGAAGGGAAAGCTGAACCCCAAGGTGCTTGCGGACTTCAGGGACGTCAACGACCTGTTCAGCAAGTTCTACGCGTCTTTCTACAAGTTTTCCGGTGATAAGTCTGAAGCTGTCTTCTCAAGGGTGGAACCTTTGAGGAAGAGGGTGCTCGACAGGATGACGCGGTCGAAGGGGGAGGATATACTTGTGCTCCACTCATTGATCAATGTGCTCTCGATAATATACGAGATGGAGAACGCGAATCTTGAGATGAACATGTGAGCAGGGAGGCTCATCCACGGGAACGGCTGCAGAATATCTCATCGACCCTGTCGTCGCTGAAGTGCAGGTCCCCGAATCCGTAGCCGAGCTCCGGGTCCCTGAAGTGGCTGTCGCTCCCTCCTGTTATCCTAAAGCCGGACACTCTCGCGACAGCGGTCCAGTAGAGCCTCTGGTCATCGCTGAACCTGTCCTCGAGCGACTGCATCTCTGCTATGTCTTCGTTTCCCGCTCCTTCAGGCAGGTCTTCCTTTCCTATCCTGTATTTTGGGTATTCTGCCTCTACTGCCTGGACCAGCCCCTGATTCAGGAGGTCGGACAGCATCTGCCGCATGAAGAGGTTGGCCATGCTGATCTTGTTCTCGTCATATACCTGCTTCTGTTTAATGCCTTGCCTTGCCGATATCGCCCTGGCTATGATCCGGACGTATGTCATCGGATGCGCCTGTGACACGACGGTCTTGACAGGCGAGGCATCTGACGCGTCACGTATACTTTCCAGCACTTCCCTGTACTTGACTGCGTGACCTGCGCTGTAACCTGATGCGTAGCACTCCCCTGTCCTGGTGAAGTGCTTCCTGAGCGCGGCCGGTGAGTCTCCTGCCCCGTGCCTGTGCGCTACCGCCCTTATGTCTGCGTCGCTCACTGCGACGAGTGAGTTGCGGGTGTTTATCATGCTGGCATCCTGCAGGCATCGCGCAGCCCTTGACTCTGCTTCTTTCCTGACCTCTTCAGGTGTGACGACCCGCTCTCCGCCAAACAGGAACCCGTTGGTCCTGGCAAGTGTCTTCTCGAGCCTTCGCTGGTTGTTCGAGTCTACGCAGGAGTTTATTATGGGAAGGTAGTCTTCGACGATCGCATGGTAGAATTCCTGCCTCTGCGCCCTGCTGAATCCGGTTATGTCGAACCCGTGCTCTGTGTGGAAATAGACGAGAGTGTGCATCGTGACGCTTCCCGCGTGTGGCAGGTCGTTCATGGATGTCAGCTCAGTCCCTGCGATGACTCTCCTGTCTGGGTGCTGCTCTGCGATGAGTCCTGCGAACTCTTCTGTGCCGAGAAGAGTGTCGTGGTCTGTCTTGGCGAGTGTCCTGATGTCCTGGTATCTTGGATTTTTCAGAAGTGATGCCAACTCGTATATGTCAAGGTTCCCGTCAGAATGTCGTGTGTGGAAGTGCAGGTCTGCCCTTGCCATGGGCTCAGCTCCTGTTTCCGTTGTAGTACTTTCTTTTCATGCCCTGCAGTTTCTTGAGGAGCGTGTCTATCCTTATCCTCTTGCTTGAGTCGCGCTGGAGGAGGTTCCTGACCAGGTCGTCCATCTCATGCGCTGCGATCTTTGGCCTTGCAAGGTTCTCGTACCTTCTTGTGCCTGTTATGGTCGACGGCGCTACAAGCCTTTCTTTCTCTATCCTTTCCATCAGCTCGTCTCTTGCCTCGATGAACTCATCCTGCGAGTAGCCTGACCAGTCAGAGACGTCCATGCCGAAAGGGAAGTCGCCTGTCAGAAGCTGGTACAGCGTGACCCCGAGGCTCCACTTGTCTGCTGGTGTCTTTGTGCCTACTGAGGGTATCTTGCCTTCTGGTGTGGCTCTAAGCGCCCTGACAACTTCGGGTGCCCTGTACACCATGGATCCGAGCTGGTAGTATTTGGTGTTGCCGAGCTCGTTCGCGCTTCCGAGGTCTGTCAGCACTGCCAGCGGTCTGGTATCGTCTGTCTCGAAACGCGGGAAGACGTTGCTTATTATGACATTGGCAGGCCTTATGTCGCCGTGTGCTATGTTTCTCGTGTGGAGGTGGTTGATGCCTTTGACTATGTCGTACATCATGCTGACGATGAAGTCGATGGAGAGCATGCCTGACTCGTCAGCTATTCCGTTCTCGACGAGGGCGCCGGGCGTCTCCCCTTTTGCTGGGTATTGCCTGTAGCCTGCTGCTGTGTCTATTATCCTCTTGAGGTCCCTGCCGTTGACGAACTCCTCGACGAAGTAGAATAACTCCTCTCTTTCAGAGCCGTCTATGGGTGAGCTCACCCCATAATCTACCACTTTCGCTATGTTGCTGTGGTTGCTCTTGGCGAGCTGTTCAACTTCCCAGTTGAACTGTTTTTGGAGGTCGCGTCCTGCGTATATGAAGTTGAGCTGTGTGGATTCTGTCGCGTTGCGTGGGGGGTTGAAGAATTTCATGAGGTATTGCGTGCCCCACTCTATCTTGGATCCTTTTATCCTTGTCGGGAGTTCTGTTGCAGGTTCTGCGAGGAACGATGTCTTGTTTGGGCTCATCTCGTAGGGTACCGGCTCAAGAAGCCTGTAGCTGAACAGTATCTGTCCTTGCCTTAGCTCCCCCAACCCTTCGTATACGAAAGTTTCTGAATCAGCAGTTTCCATTTTTCCCTGATAGAGACCTGTCTAAATACACATATATGTAAATAATCACCATTATTTAAAGATTACTCTTTTTACTATTGAAAAGTAAAAAAAATAAGCGCGAGGATACGGCCTGAAAAGCCAGATATGTGCAGTTTCAGAGAATCATTTATAAATTATATAAATTTTCAGCATTCCTATCCAGTCATGAAACTCCTTTGTGAGCCGGTCAGGATTTGATCCTTGAATATATCTCCTTCTTGAGCTGTTCAGGCCTGTCAAACGCCTGCTGACTTAAGTCGGGCAGGCTTTTCTTGTCATACCTGCTAAGATCCGTCTTGCTCAGATAGACTATCACGTCTTTGCCCATGCCGCTGAGCCTTTCAAGCAGCTTCTTCTGCTTCTCAGAGCCGTAGCTCGTCCCGCTCGTGTCGAACACGTATACTATCAGGTCTGCGTGGTATTTGGTCGCGAGGTATGCCTGCTTCTCTATCGTGTTCATCTTCTCGAACCTGTCGAGGGTTCCGGGAGTGTCGATGAACTGGACCTTGTGGTTGTTGATCGTGGCGTAGCCTACGTTGAGCTTTTTTGTCGTGAACGCGTAGTCAGCTATCTCTGGCTTTGAAGCGGTCAGTTTCGACAGAAGGGTGGTCTTGCCCACGTTCGGGAATCCTGCTATGCATACTGTGAAGAGTTTTGATTTTATCGACGGGAAATCCTTCATCGCCCTGCGCGCGTCCTCAAGGTATGCGAGCTGTTTTTTGACCTGTTTCAGCACCGAGCTTATCCTGCCGTAGTACTCTCTTGAATACGCGGTCATCTTCCTGAACTCCCTGCACTTCCGTATCTTAAAGGTGTACTTGTCTGAGAACTCGTCTACTTTCTTCTGTGCCCACCTCAGCGCGCCGAGGCTTTTCTTCAGTTCTGCGTAGTCGAGCGTGGCCCTGACCAGTTCCTGGTAGAATTCAGTCATTGCGTCTAGCGAGGGGTAGGATTTTAGCACTATGTCAAGATGCCTCCTGAGCGTCCGCCTGACCGCGTTTATCTTGGCGAGCTCTGCCCTCCTGATCGTGTCCGGCCCTCTCTTCTTCTGGCTTTTCACTTCTTTCGCTACCTTGTTCGCGTTGCGGAATGCGAGGTCAAGATACCAGTCCGCCTTCTCCACCTTTGCCAGTCCCTGGAAGTTCATATGATTGAAGAACAGCCAAAAATTTATAAATGGTGCGCTTGTGACAGAATCGGGAGTTTTTTGGGAGGAATACACATGCAGCAGACAGTAGATCGGAGGTTTTAGTGATGTCATACGATGGAAACGGAATGGATTGGGACATGCAGGACGGGCTCCTGTACAGGAAGGAAGAGGAGGAATTGCCTTATAGGCTCCGCCCTGAGGACGGTTTTGCCCACCCTATGCTGATGCACGGCCAGGAGAGGCAGCGCGGCATGCTTGAGGGCACGCATAGCGTTGTAGACAGGCTTGAAGATATAGGTCAAGATGATGAGATATTGATGGCGGATCTCAGCTATATAGAGATCCTTGAAGGGATGCTTGGCTCCAGCAGGTGAGCCTTTGCTCCTTTCCTTTTCAGTTATGTTCTCCCTGCTTTGTCATTCTTCGTAGACTCCGACAAAAGGCAGGTTTCTTAGTTCGTGCTGGTAGTCGAGGCCGTACCCCACGACAAACATGTCAGGCACGCGGTAGCCGACAAACTCAAGCTGTGCTTCGACCTTTCTTGCTGCAGCCTTGTCGAGGAAAGTGCACACGCTGACCGAGGCAGGGTTCTTGTAATCCCTGACCAGCTGCCTTACTGAAGCTATGGTCAGGCCTGTGTCGACGATGTCTTCAAGCAGCAGGACATGCCTGCCCTGCACTGACCTGCTGAAGTCCTTGTGGAACTTGACCTCTCCGCTGGATCCTGTGGCTCCACCGTAGCTCTCTATCTTGAGTGAGTCCATCTCTAAAGGTATCATGAGCCTTTGCATAAGGTCTGATGCGAACAGCATGGCACCGTTCAGCAGAGGCGCGAGAATGATGGCTTCATCCGGGGCGAGCAGCTCTCTGTAATGCCTTGTGATCCTGTATGCTATGTCATCAAGGCATAACTCCTTGTCCTCCTCTGTCACGAGCACGCCCTTCAGGTGGTCAAGGTGTCTCGGCCCCAGAAGGTTTTTGAAATGCCTGAGCTCGACAGGCTGCAGGTCATCTTCTGTCCTGTCGCTTATGTCTGAGAATGTGTATGTTTCTCCCATATATTTTGGGATTTCCTGCATTATTTAATATTTATTGAGTCCCCTCCCGGTCATCACAACAAAACCTTTAAAAACAAGTCAGGAATCCCGCAACACACAACAGATCATTTCCAATGCTCCGTTGGTGTAGCCCGGACCGGCTGACCGAAAGGTTGTCTGGGGGTAACCAATCATCTCGCCCTCTCGATTCCGCAAGGAAGGAGCAAGGCGAGGACGGGGGTTCGAATACACCGGTACAATAGACTGGTGACGAAAGTCCCCCACGGAGCATAGTGAGGTGGGGGGCCAGCGCCCACGGGGAAAGCGCGTCCCCCACGGAGCATTAAACTTTTTTTTTGAACGCCTAAAAGAGGGAAAGATGAGTATAAAACTGCGTTACCCGAAAGTTTCTGATGCCGAAAAGTATCTGAGAATCCTGAACAATCCTAAATTCAGGTATTTTGGTTCGAGACCAAGATCTGTGAAAGAAGAGGAAAAGTGGTTGAAGGAATGCCCGCGAAAGAGAAGGAAAGGTCTTGAACACAACTACGCAATAACCTTGCATGGCGAGCTTATCGGTGGTTGCGGGATAAAGGTTGATCAGCACCGCAAGCACAACGTCGAGGTCGGTTATTTTGTCGATGAGAAGCACTGGGGCAAAGGGATAGCGACTCATATCGTGAAACTGCTTGAGGAGATAGCGTTCGATAAGATGAATGCGGTGCGTATCGAGATACTATGCCATCCGAAGAACAAGGCGAGCATCAGGGTGGCTGAAAAGAACGGCTACAAGAAGGAAGGAGTCCATAAGGCGAAGGTTGTCGGCAGGACAGGAAAATATGAGCCCGCAGTAGTTCTTGCTAAGGTCAGGTTGCCCAAGAAATAGCCATTCCGAAAGATCATCTCACGGCACCATCCCTTTCACATAGAATTCTATCATGATGAAGAAGAGGTAGAGGAGTATTAGTGATATCGCTTCTTTGACGCGTAGCTTGTTGCCGCTCTCTATGAACGTGGCGAACAGGAACGCGACAAGGAGCATGAAAGCTCCTGATGTTAGGAACAGGAAGAAGTTTGCGTGTATGGGTGATATGAGTGCTGTCACGCCGAGCACGAGTGTGGAGTTGACTATGACGCTTCCTATCATGTTTCCCATCGCCATTTCTGAGTGGCTCATCAGTGCTGCTCTGCTCTCGAACACGAGCTCAGGTAGTGTCGTGCCTATGGAGACCATGAAAAGGCCTATCAGTATGGGGTGCAGCATGAGTTCTATTGACAGCAGTGTTGCGTACTTGACCAGGAATCTTGATGAGATAAAGAGTAGTGCTAGGCTTAGCACGAAGAGCAGGGTGTACAGGACAGGCGTCCACCTTCCTTCGCTTTTCTCCACGCCTTTGCTGAACACTTTCCTTTCTTTGTACAGCTTTCTTGCGTAGACCAGCAGTGCTGCGATGAGTATGATCGCGTCCGTCCTTGATATTTCGTGTCCTATCCACATGAGGACAAGGGGTAGTGCTGCGATGAAGACCATGTAGAGCGCGTCTTTTTTTGTCTTGCTGCTCTCCATCTTGATGCCTCTCTTCAAGAGGGCGACGATTCCGATGACTATCGTGAGGTTGAGTATGTTCGCGCCTATGACGTTGCCCAGGGCTATGGCTTCGTTGCCTTCGAGTGCTGAGCTTATGCCTACGAAGAGTTCCGGCACAGAGGTGGCCATGGCCATTATTATGAAGCCGCTGACGAATTCGCTTACGTGGAGGTAGCCTCCTATCTTTGTGAGGCTCTTTACAAGAAGCGTTCCTGACAATACGAGTACTGCCCCTGCCAGGACAAAAAGTATCAGGTTGACCAGGACCATCACCTTGACCGATGGGATTCAAGTATTTAAATTGATTGTTTTCTGTGGACGGTGAAGAGAATGAAACAAAAAAAAGATTTAGGTCTTCTTCCTTGACCTTGCGTACAGCATCAGGCCGAGCTGTCTTGCCGCGTATGCGAAGAGCATGAGCGCGAGCAGGAGGTAGCATGCCTGCGGTGTGTACGCGTCTGCGTAGAGCCCTAGCAGCGGCGAGAAGAGCGAAAACGTCAGGCATCCTGACATGGATGTCAGTGACAGTACTGTCGCCCTGTTCTCTTCCCTGGCGTGCCTGTTGACCCATTCAGGGACGAGCGTGGTCGAGACTCCTGCTACAAGGTCCACGAGCAGTGCCCAGGCCATGAGGTAGTACCCGTCCGCGAGGTAGAGCAGCAGGTATAGCAGCGCCCTTGATCCTGCGAGAAGGAACATCATGTCGATATCCTTCATCTTTTTCTCGAACCTGTGGGCGAGCTTGTTGCCGACCGCGTGCGCTGCTGACAGGCCCATCATGAAGAGCCCGAGGTATTCCAGGCTCAGTCCTTTGTTGGTGAGTATGGGCTGGTAGAGCATGAAGCCCATGAAGCCTGCCAGTGACGTGACGCCTACATAGTACATTATGTTCCTGACTTTCCTGTGCTCTGCGACAAAGGCTGCCGCGTCCTTCACCATGCCTGCGTAGCTTGACTGCTGAGCTTTCTTCCTTTTCGGCTCGTCGAGGAGCATCAGCGGTATCAGTGATAGTCCTGTCGGGAGCGCTGACAGCAGGAACGGCAGCGAGAGGTCCATGCTGGCCATCCAGCCTCCTGCGAGTGCCGAGACGGCCATGACTATGCTCTGTATGGCGTATGCTGTGCCGAGGACTTTCCTGTACTGCTTCTCCCTCTTCGCCTCTGCGAGGGTGTCGTAGAGGAATGCCTCGCCCGTGCCGTGGAACGCCGCGCTTGACACTGCAAAGACCATCTCCGCGAGCAGGACGTGGACGAAGTTCTGCGCGAATGAGTACGCGACGAACGCTCCTGAGAAGAGCGCTGTGGATATTATCAGCGTCTTCTTCCTGCCTGCCTTGTCGGCGAACGCTCCGGAGGGCACTGTGAGCAGCAGTTCCATCATGGTGTATGCTGCCTGCGTTATGAAGATCTGGAATGAGGTCAGTCCCTTGTCTATCAGGAATAGCATGAAGATGGGCATTATGAACTGCATGGTGCACAGTACCCTGAACCCATAGTACAGCTTCACGTTCCGTTTCCATTTCTCTGTTTTCGTTCGCTTTCTCATTCTCTGTCTCAATCTCGTTCTCCTCTTGACCTCACCTCAACTCATTGTCACCTGCAGCACAAGCACATGCCAAGTGCATGTCAACGCCTCTTGTGAGACCCTTGTGCACCGCATGGCTCTCTCTATCTCGCGTTTTTGTCAGCTTCAGCAGAATTCTGGACGGCGCTCTGTCTGGCAGAGTTTTGTCCAGCTTGTCAGATCATATGGCGGAAGACAGAAAAATGACAGCGGTTTGAGGACTGCTGTCTCTTGTCTTTTGCTTTAGTGAGGATCTGTGTATAGCTGAAGCTAAGCCCTTGCTGGGCCGACTTCGGCAAGAATAAAGGTGACCCTGACCAGATCCAGCTTCATATCTTCTGAATTCAGTCCGGTTATAGCCATTTAGATCACTGGAGGATGTGGTTTCAGGACCCATATTTAAGTATTATTGTAACGAAATAGTAGTTACACAAAACGGATATTATTCCAAACCTTTATATACACCCCCCTTCCTCATGATATCATCGATTGCTGAGGCACTCATAATGAGGTGTCCTGATAGGGACTCTGGCCTCGGGAGGAAAATAAGATGGCTGAATTCAAGTTAGTGATTTCTGACCCTAAGTCAGGCAGGTCTGTGCAGAAGGAGCTTAAGGACGATGCTGCTAGGGGTCTGGTCAACAAGCAGATCGGTGAGAAGATCAAGGGCGAGCTTATCGACCTTCCTGGTTATGAGCTTGAGATCACCGGCGGTTCTGACTCTGCTGGCTTTCCGATGAGAAGGGATGTGCAGGGCCAGGCAAGGAAGCAGATAACCACTGTCAAAGGGGTGGGCGTGAAGAATAAGCTTCGCAGGCCCAACCCGAAGAAGAAGGGCTGGCGCACGATCAAGGGTATGAGGACCAAGAAGACTGTTGCCGGCAACACGATTCATGCAAAGACAGCGCAGATCAACTTGAAGGTCCTGAAGATGGGCCGTGAGAACTTGTTTGAGGAAAAGGAAGAGACCCCTGCTGAAGAGGCCAAGGCAGAGGCATCCAAAGAAGAAGCTCAAAAAGGAGGCGAGAAGATGGAAGAGGAGAAGAAAGAGCCTGAGACCGTGACCGAAAAGACCGAGGAGGTCGCTGAGAAGGTCGAGGAAGTTCCGATAGGCGGCGAGGAGAAGATGCCCGCGAAGGAGGCAGAGAAGCCTTCAGAAGAGGAAGTGCCTGTCCAGAAAGAGCCAATGCCTGCCAGCGAGCCCGAGAAGAAAGAAGAAGAGGGAAAAGAAGAGCCTGAAGCCGAGGCAGAGAAGAAGGAAGAAGAGAAGCCCGCTGAGAAGGAAGAAACTCCTGAAGAGTCCGAGACAGATAAAGATATCGATGATATAGAGAAGGAGATAGAAAAGGACGAAGAGGAGATCAAGAAAGAGTCCGAAGAGATCGACAAGATCGAGAAGGAGCTTGAAGAGGACGAGAAGAAGGAATAGCTTCTAAAATATTTTTATTTGATGATCCAACATGCCTGCGAAGAAGAAGACTGCAAAGAAAAAGAAGCCTGCTGTTGCTATTCAGCCTGAGGTGAATATAGGCCTTGTCGGTCATGTCGACCATGGAAAGACCACCCTGACTGAGAGGTTCTCCGGCAGGTGGACCGACACCCATTCTGAGGAGCTGAAGAGGGGCATAACTATCCGTCTTGGCTATGCTGACGCTACGTTCTACAAGTGTAAGAAGTGCGGGAAGCATACCACCAAGAGCAAGTGTTCCTGTGGTGGTGAGGCTGAGATCCTGAGGATGGTGAGTTTTGTCGACGCGCCCGGCCACGAGTCTCTTATGGCGACGATGCTCGCGGGAGCCACTATAATGGATGGTGCCCTGCTGCTCATCGCTGCGAATGAGACTTGCCCGCAGCCGCAGACAAGGGAGCACCTGATGGCCCTTCAGATCATGGGCGTGAAGAACCTTGTCGTGGTGCAGAACAAGATAGACCTTGTCAGGGAGGAAGAGGCATTGAAGAATCATGAGCAGATCAGGAAGTTCCTTAAGGGGACAGAGTATGAGGCCGCCCCTATAGTGCCTGTCTCTGCGCAGCATAATGTGAATATCGACATGCTTATCGAGACTATCGAGGAGAGTATCCCTACTCCGAAGAGGGATCCGAAGAAGGATCCTATGCTTTTTGTCGCCAGGAGTTTCGACATAAACAAGCCGGGTTCTGAGATAAGCAGGATCCAGGGGGGCATCCTTGGTGGCGCTCTTGTGCAGGGAAGGCTGAAAGTCGGTGATGAGATCGAGCTTCGCCCGGGCCACAGGGTTGAGTTCGGCGGTAAGGTGAAGTGGGAGTCCTTGTTCACTAAGATCACCGGCCTGAAGACTGGCGGTTCCAGTGTTGATGAGCTGACGCCTGGAGGTTCTGCCGGCATCATGACAGAGCTTGACCCTGCTATCGTGAAGTCTGATAAGCTGACGGGCAGTGTCGTCGGGTATAAGGACAAGCTCCCGCCCGTGCTTGACATGCTGACTCTTGAGACTCACCTGCTTGAGCGTGTAGTGGGTGCGAAGGATGACATCCTTGTGGAGCCTATCAAGATGAATGAGCCGCTCATGCTCAACATCAATTCTGCCGCTACTGTCGGTGTTGTATCTGACATGGGCAAGGATGAGGTCTCGTGCGTGCTTAAGCTGCCTGTGTGCGCTGAGCCCGGCGCGAGGGTTACCATCTCCAGAAGGCTTGGCACGAGGTTCCGCCTCATCGGCTATGGCATCATCAAGAAGAACTGATCAGTTTGTTATGTTTAAGAATTCTAGAGCAAATCCGGGCCCTACTCCGATTTTCCACCACGACCGTGGCCGTCCGCTTATTTGGTTTCGCTATGCGATATAGATTAAGCACGCAAATCACACCTTAGTAAGCTTTTTATACATTCAGATTTCCTGTTCTTCTGAAAGAGGTGTATGATGGAGCATAAGTCACTGCCTAACACTGCTGTGCTGCAGGCCAGGAAGCTTTACAGGGAGCTTTATGATGATGCTTTCCCTGACGCTGGCGGCTTGAGGCTTGAGGATATCGAGATAGCTTCTTTCAATCTCTGTTCTAACATCGATGAGTTCCGCAAGGTAGGTCTTGGATTGAAGGTCGTGACGATCTTTGCGCAGGAGTATGGGCGGGGCAGGACTGAAATGGGCCATACCGGCAAGATTCTTTTGAGTCTTCCTTGGCAGTTCCTTCTTGAGCATGAGCATGCTGACGTAGAGGTGCTTCCGAAGGGAACGCCCATACCTGACGGTTATGTAGCGGTGAGTGATATCGTCAACGGCTTCAGGGGGATAAGAGCGTATGACCGGGACGGAACTCCGAAGAAGGAGAAAGGTGATCAGGTGTTCAGGTTCAGGGATTTCGACCACATTATCGTTGCGTCGAGGGGCAGGGATTCTGAACTTCCTGATGATGTCGGGCAGGTCTTCCATTTTGAGGGAAAGAGTGAGACTTTCAGGATGATGTACGGCGACGGAGTTCTTCTTGCCGACGATGCTGCTGTGCTCCAGAGCGCGGAAGGCTTTGATACATCCAGGATTCCTGAAGGGTTCGAGAAGAGATTGTCTGATTTAAGGAAAGAGCAGAAGATCACTACAACAGGCATGGTATACATGGCTCCAGGGACTGAGGTCCTCCTCACTAAGCACACGAAGCATGCTTTCGTCGCGGGCAGGAAGGGTGCTGTGTTCCTTGAGTTCTCCACCCCAAGTCTCGACGAGGCGGACATATTCACAGACAAGAGGGTGATACGGTGAACGCCAATAATGACCATGAATGCTTGACCGTAGCCGCCTGTCCAGCATGCCTTTGCATCGGATTATGGCATGCGTGGCGGCGCGAGAGCTTTTGGAGCGTAGCGACAAAAGCGGAGCAGGGCAAGCAGTCATGGTCTGGAGAGGTGTTCCGATGACTGACATCCTTTGTTTCGGTGAGCTGTTGTGGGACGTGTTCGGGAAAGAGAGGAAGGTCGGCGGCGCTCCTTTCAACGTGGCTGCTATCGCCAGGCTTCTCGGCATGGATTCTGCGATGATCACTGCTGTGGGTGATGACCCGCTCGGCGAGGAACTGATTGATGCTGCCAAGGACAAGACTGATCTCATCGTGCAGGTCAACGATAAGCCGACAGGCACTGTCCAGGTAACCCTTGACAAGGACAAAGATCCTGCTTTCGACATCAAGGATGATGTGGCTTATGATCATATAGAGTTCGACGACAGGGTGAAGGATGCGTGCAGGGGTCCTAGGTTCTTCTGCTTCGGTTCTCTGGCGCAGAGGGATGGAAAGTCGAGGGAGACGTTGAAGAGAATCCTGGACTGCGTCAATGCGGTGAAGATCTATGACTGCAATTACCGGGAGGGCATCCCTGGTTGGGATGATATTTTCAGGGATTCTGTTGATGCTGCCAACATCCTGAAGATGAGTGCGGCTGAGCTTCTTATGCTGATGAGGATGCAGGGCAAAGAGAAAGTCGATCAGGACAGCGTGTTCGATTTGATGCGGGGGTTCAACATCGGGCATGTTTTTGTGACTCGTGGAGGCGAGGGTGCTTCTCTTTATACTGGCGGGGAGGTGTTCCATGCTCCTGCTCCGGAGGTTGATGTTTTGGACACTACCGGCTGCGGGGATGCTTTCACTGCCGCTATAGCGCTTGCGTTGAAGGACGGACTGAACAACCAGAAGATGCTTGAGTATGCTGTGAAGGTCTCTGCGAAAGTTGCTGCTGTGAAGGGCGCTGTGCCTGAAAGAATATGATTGATAATGATGAAGGAAGGCCTTTCGGCCCTCCCTGTTTTCTCCAGCATCCCGGGAGATGTCGTCTCTGCTTTTGGAGCGTCACTTGGTTGTGTCTCTGTGTTGTCTGTCGCTGCTTTCCACTCCAGACACCTTATGTAACTACTAAACAGATACGAATATAAGTATTTTTACCTTATAAACTTTATATTTTATATAAAAATTCACCACTGAACAGTAAGGTTTATTAATCACTTCTTGTTACTTAATGGTATCATGGGAGCAAGGATAGACAGGGTTCGCCTCTACAGGACAGACCAGGGCATAGTGGTCACAGACACGGATAACAACATCATATACCAGTCTGTAAGCCAGGAAGACCACACCTATGACAAGCTCGAACGCAATGTAGGCTGGATAAAGCTTGTAGGGCACGATGTCGAAGCTGATTCTAAGCTTTTTGAGCCGGGTACCGGTGCTATTCTGGTCCAGACATCTTCTGAAGAGGTCGGTGAGCACGGCAGACCGCTCAAAGCAAGGAAGTTTGAAGGCGAAGATGGGATGAGGATCAAACAGGAAGGCGTACCTGTTGAGATAAAGGATGTCGAGACGATTGATTACTTGAAGTTCCAGCTGGCATCACAGCGCCTTGAGAAGAGGCTCGTAGAGTACGAGGGCAAGGTAGCCGCTATCGAGGAGCGTTTCGGCAATTATGTCAAGGAGCTGGACAGGGAGTACAATGCCAGGAAGCAGCGGCTTGTGAAAAAGAAACGCGACGCGAAGAAGGATCTTGGCGGAGTTCCCACGATAGATGATTTCATATGACCGATAACCATGCCAAACCTTATACTTTACCGGACTGACAAGGGGACTTTTATCACTGATAATTCCCATAATATCCTCTACGCGTCGAGTGATGAGCTTGATACCCGCACTTACCAGGTGTTGAGCGGGCTTTCTGACGATGGAAGGTTGCCTTTCACACCTGAAGAGCCTCTGCCCTCCAGGAGCCGCGCTTTCCTCAGGGAGCGCGCGAGCAGGGACAGGTGCGAGGTGATCAGCGAGGGCACAAATCCTTTTCTGGAGATACTTTCTTCAAAGGAGATCACGCTCGAGGAGTACAGGCACGCGCTGACTGTCGTGGAAAAGCTGCGCGACGCAAGGGTGAGGGTCAGGGAGTCTATAGACGAAGAGCGCGACAGGGGTATCAAGCGCATAGCTGATGTTGAGTACAGGAACGCGAAGAGGAACGATGAAGAGTACAGAAGGGCTTTGCGCAGGCTCAAGGCAAGGTATGACAAGTCGATAGGTGATCTTGGTCCTGAACCCACTATCGAGGATTTTCTTTAGCTTTTGTCGGCAATATACATCGCATGCTTGGCGATACAGATTCACTCATTTTATAACCACCCATTAGTAAGAACAAAACGAAACCTTTATAAAGGGGTACAAGGCCCCTCTTTTCATGATACCAAGGACCAAGATTTCAGAGCTTGAGAAAAAGCTCCGGGCCATAGAGGACCATCCTGAATTCTCGAAAGAGGTGCGGGAGGAGCAGCGCAGGTTCATGATCACAGAGGCCAATTTCCATTCTTTCATGATGGAAGTTACAGAAGGCACAAGTTCTTTCGCTGATGAGAATGTAGTGGAGCGTTTCGGCACGTTCGAGGACATCAAGCACAATACCCAGCAGATATGGGATTGGGCTATCGATAACTACCCTGGATGGGTGGATCATGATTTCATCAAGGGCATCGCTGCAAGGTTCGAGCCAAAGCTGAACAGCTTCGGGTACAGGCGGGACAATGTCCGGCTCAAGGGGTTCAATTACATACCGCCGAGATGGGAGAAGGTTCCTGACAGGATGCATATGGTGGTCGACGGCATCGCAGGCCTCAGCCACCCGATAGAGCAGGCGATCTACGCGCACTTGAACATCGCAAGGGTGCAGCCGTTCCTCGACGGCAACAAGCGCACGGCGCGGCTTGTGCAGAACGTCGTGCTCCACCAGGCGAACTTCCCCCCGATACTTATCTATGGCGGTGAGAAGGATGATTATCTCCATCATTTCGAGGACGCCTGCGAAGGCCATAAGAAGATGGAGACCAGCAATGATAATGAGTACATCTCTGAAGGTGAGCGCAGGTTCTACAGGTACCTTTTGGGGAAAGAAGCGGCGAGCCTCGAGTCATTGTACTCCCATCTCTGTGACAGGCGAAACTACCGTGTCGATGTGCAGTACAAGGAGCGCGGCTGCATGTTCACCTTGAAGAGGGTTTTGAAGAGCTACTTCGACAAGTCCAACAAGAAGGCGAGCGTCAGGATACAGGGCAATGTGCTTGACGTGCGCGGCGACGTGAGCCAGGCCAAGCTGTCGGAATTGCTTGAGACCAACAACGGCTACAAGAAGCTGGACATAGAGGTAGTGAGGTAGTCAGGTTTTGTTGAAAAATAAGAAGGCCTTCCGGCCTCCCTGTTTTTTCTCCAGCGTCCCGGGAATTATATCTCTGCTTTTGGAGAATATGCTATATAGTGTGAGACGCATAATTATACCCTGGTTTCTTCCTGGAGAATGCGTGTTTCCGCAGGGGAAATCTTCCGACGAGAAATCAGGTTATCCTGACTTCAACAAGGTAGTCTTGATGAACTTGGATCATTCTTTTTTCGGCGGGATCAACGCTTTTATCTTCTGTAAGAATTCTTTTGCGTGCTTCACTGCGAGTTCTGCGTCTTCTTTGGTGAAATCTGCTTCCAGTCCGTAGAGTCCTTCGTGCCTTTGTGTTTTGAGTGTGTTGAGTCTGCTTATGAGCGTAGTTCCTATTGTTCTTGAGTGTCTTTCTTTCAGGTATTCAACGACTGCGAAGTGGCTTTTCTCTGTGTATCCCTCTTTGAACAGTATCGCTCTTGCTGCGTGGAACATCGCCATGTATGAGAATATTATGGCAGATTCGTAGAGGTCTGACTGGACGGATTTTTTGGCGTTATCCAGTTTTGTCTGCGCTACCTTGATCGATTGTCTTGATTTTTCTATATCTGGAGATTCTTTCTTGAGGAGCTTTTTCTCGATGAGTCTTTCTATCTTCATTTTTTTAGGTTTCGGGTAGCATGCCTTTTAGTGGTCTGCCTGTCGTTATTATTTCGTTGTAGAAGGGCTTGTCTTGCTGTGCTTTCCTGGACCATTCTGCTGGTGTGTATTGCATTATGTTTATTTCTGTTCCGTCCAGTTCTGTTGTGGTGTAGTCTGTCTTTTTTTGTGATATGATCAGCAGGTCTATGTCGCTTTGGTCTGTGTTTTCGCCTTTTGCATAGCTTCCGAAGAGAGTTATTGAGATTATGGTCGGGTTCTGCTGTTCCAGTCTTTTTACGATGCCTGATTTTAGGATCTTGTCTATGTTCCTTGCTTTTTTTAGTTCGATGCATCTTGGGTTTTCTGTGTTGAGGCTGTAGAATGATGCGTTGGCTCTCTCTTTTTTCTGCAGAAGTCCTTCTTTTTTTAGGGTGTCAAGGGCGTTCTTTGCAGTGCTTGTGCTTATGTTGAGTTGTTTTGCTGCTTCTCTTAGGTATATTTCCCTGTCAGGGTTGTCCAGGAATAGGTTCAGCACAAGCAGTGTTTTCTTGGATAGGTTTTCAAACATCTGTTCGATTTAGAGAACAATCGTTCTATTTAAATGTTTTTGTTTTTCATCACCACTTTACAGTGACTACAAAACGAAAGGTTTAAATAATTTAAAAATATGATGTGCAATATGTCCAGAGAAATAGGGATCAAGGACATCAAACTGCAGGAGATCGACGCTCTGACAAGAGTTCTCAGGAGAGATTGTCTTGAGAAAAAATTACATGAAAGCCTGTGCAGGGACAGAGATGGCGAAAGTCATTACTCATTGATACTTTTTGACATCGATTACTTCAAAGCAATCAACGACGTTCTTGGCCACGTACAGGGCGATGAAGTTCTCAGGGACATAGGGAGGGTGTTAAGGTCTTTTGACTCCGAATTCACCCAGTACGCCGGGTTGTATGGACGGTTTGGGGGAGAGGAGTTTCTGGTCGCATTGCCTTTTGCGACTGAGCAGGACGCGTCTGAAATAGCTGAAGAGATAAGAGGCGCTGTTGAGAGATATGATTTCCACGACGTGAAAACAGGTAAGACTTTAGAAGAACAGATCACCATAACTCTTGGTATTAACAATGATGATTTAAGCGGGTTTGCAGGGATTTCAGGGACTGCGGATGCTAAGAAGACCCTGAAGAAGATGTTAAGGAAAGCAGATACCGCGCTTTCGTATGGAAAGCTTCTCGGCAAGAACAGGATTGCCGTGTTCAGCGAGTATCTGGCGCACGAGATGAGGAATGTTGAGACTGTAAGAAAGTTTTATTTTGAGATTGTGAAACAAGGCAAAGCAGAACTTCAGAAAGCGCTGGGCAAGTCACGGAACATGAAGAAGCATCAAGATGTCGGCGAAGTGATGTTAGAGCATTCTCAGATAATGAACAGACACATAGATCCGCGGGACAAGCGCACAGTCACGGTTTTTGCTGATGAGCTTTACAGGAAAGTCAGGAATTTACCATGCGAGGAAAAGAACAAGATTGTGCGTTTTATGAGATATTATACTCAACACAGGTATTCCTAGTTCTGATATTTCCTGAGCACCTCAAGAAGATGTTCTGGACGGTTCGGGAAATGCTCATACGTTCCACGCAACACATTTCCAGACGAAAGGTCGTTGCGCGCAGAAAGATACTCCATGACATCATCTAAGGTTTCAGGATCCAAAGCGCCTGCAAAGAATACATCATTACCTGTCAAGCGCACCTTTGCAGCGTTCCCGACTATCCTCTGTAGTGCTCTCTGGGCGGCTTCTGCAGCACTGCTGCTGTTTGCTTCAGAGACCACACCATAGTAAGGCCCTTCAGCATGCCTGCTGTCAAAATGCCTCCTCGTTTCCCTGTCCCAGAATCGCTCATAAGGGTGTTCCATGCATATTATCATGTTTTGAGGATTTAAATAAGTTTTCATCACCACTTTACAGTGACTACAAAACGAAAGGTTTATAAATAGCAAAATAGTTAGATATCATATGGATCTTCAACAGAGACTGCGACAGCTTCCAGAAGGATATTGTAGATTCTATAGGAAGCCCTCCGGATACATGCAATTACTCACTGATGAACAGGTCGCCAGAGTAGGCAGGTTCATTGCAATGACCGATTTGATAGGTATGCCCCGGATTAGCCTAGAAGAATGGGCGACCGATCAGAAGAGCCTGCCTCGCAAGCTCAAAGAGTTCTCTGAAAGGAATTGTTCAAGGTCAGGTGAACAATTAGTATTGAGAGGGAGGACATACTATGCAGGATACAGACTTTTGAATGCAAAAAACCGCGAAGAAATAGCAGAAACAAGGAGAAAGATTCTGCAAGACATATTAGCTAGCTATGAAGCAAATGAAGAGTTGATTGAAGAAGTAAGGCAGGTTAAAGGTCTTGACGAGCCAAGCCATGAACCGCACATCTACTCTTTGCTCGAATTACAGAAACAGATATCCTTGTCTCTTTTGAAATGCTACTATAGATCGATGTTCAAAGAAAAACAAAGCGCAAAAGATTATTTCGATCAGCTTTTAGAGCTCTGCGGGGGAACAATAAACAGACATTATAGGTTCATCATAGAAGGTAAGATATCCGACAGAAAAGACCTGCCAGAAGCCGCAAAAGATACAGGATTCCCACCGATGGACACAGAAGATTTTTGGAGAGAGCTGGACGATCCTATAAAGATTGCATTATACAGTCTTAATGCCGCACAAGGGATTACACAGCCTTACGAGCTGATAATAAACCCATTTTCAGGAGGGATAGAGATAGGTTTTGCATTCAAAGCGATAGGGGATGCGATAGGGCGAGATTTAGTTGAAGATATCCTGCTGCTTAATTACTCTAAATACAGGCAGGGACACACGCTTGAGAGCACAGAAGAGGATGGCCGAACCAGGCTACTTTTAGAGATAGGATTTCCTGCAGAGATTCGTGAAGATGCGTATCTTCGACTGTGTGGCCAAGAATCCTGCGTAGTTGATGACAATACCACTACAGGTTCTACACTTCGCGAACTCAGAGATGCTTTAGTGAACAGCCACATTTGTGAAAGGGCAGATATTGGCGCGGTCGAATTAGGAAGGATAGATAGGTTAAAAAGATTTGATGAGAATATAATCTCAGAGTTGGTATTTGAACCTATAGGCGATAGGATGAGCGAAGCTAAAAAACGTGAAATAATACTTAAAACAATATTATCTTAACACAGGGTTTAAATAGTTGCAGGACTTATATTATAATATGGAACAAAGTGGCGAAAGAACTTACTCAGCCAGCGTAGGCCGACTTGTAAAAGTTAAACCTGGTGCTAGAGATAACTATGCTAGATTATTCAGTGATGAGTCAAGACCCGCGGTAGAACAGAGACCTAAGTATGTGACAGAAATCACAGAGCTTATAGATCGATTGATCGTAGACGCTTTCTGTAGACGAAGAGAGATTGTTGACGATGATTGGGATAGTATCCAAACAAAGTTAGAACCACATATCGATTCTAATTATGCAGGCCAACCGGAAGCGAAGGAATTCTTTTATGGCAGGCTCGAATATATGCAGGGATTGATGGCCCTTCTGCCTTATGCTTCACTCGCTCAGCAAGAGATAATAGATAAGAAGAAGATACCTTACGATCTTCTGGAATGATGTGGATTTGACCAGCCATTAAAGATTTTCATCACCACTTTACAGTGACTACAAAACGAAAGGTTTAAATATAAGTTCTGCATCTGCTTCTTTAATTTAATCCTTATTGCGAGGTGGCGATACATGACAAAATACCATATAAAGGCTGACATGCCTGAAACTTACACTTCTATCACTTTGACCCCTGAGCTTGAAGCTCTTATCGAAGAGGACGCTCCGGTCAGGAAGAGGCCTTCTTTCCTTAAGAGGGTCGCGAGTGGCGCTCTTATTGCTTTGATGGCTGCTTTGCCTTATGTTGCTGGCTGCGGACCTTCAAATGGCAATAACGGTGATGCTGTGAATCCTTTGCCTGCTGGCTATAACGTTTCTTCAAACATAACTCCATCTGATGGTGGTTCTGTCGGTCCTGATGACAGCCCTTTGGAGGTCGGTGTTGACACTCCTGCAATATCTGGTGAGTGTTCTTCAGATCCTGAATGCTCAGCCGCAGCTGAAGCTGGCATGGGTGTTACGATCACTGGTACTGCTGACAACGGCACTGCAGATACTTCTGATGATGACACGCAGACCATAGTAAGCCATACTGGTGTTCCTTTTGGTTCTTACACCAGCGGAGACCTCGACCTCGACTCATTCCACGACGGAGCAGGCCTCAGTGATGGCGAGACAGTGACGCTCGAAGCCACTCTGGTCGCAACAGACTCAGACGGCAACCCCCACGAAACAAGAGGAAGCGTGAATGTTGTATATGAGGAAGGGAGTGTCAATCCAGTTAGGGTAACTGGGTGTTATGTGAATAATTCAGCAGTTGGAGCTGGCTTGAGCATTGAATGCGAGGCGGATGCTCCAAATCCAGTCGATATTTTTGGTAACTGGACATTGACAGGAGGTCCAACAGGAACTACAATAACAGAAAGCGGCCTTATAAGAGTAGCCAGAGCATTGGAGGAAGGTGATGTCAACAACTGGACTTACACAGTTACTGCCAGTGATGGAACTTATACAAGTAATCCTTTCACATTCACGATTCCGGTGGATAGGAACAGGTCTCGCGTCATTCTGGGCTGCATAGATGGTTCTGTACATGAGATGCTTCTTCAGGAAAGTTCAGTCGATGCTGTTGCAACGACTTGCGGAGCAGGATTTGACGAGGCTAACAAGCCTGATTCAACTGGCGCTCCAGATTATATCCTGGATGTTGATCCAGCTTGTGTGACAGGAGCAATTGATTCATTGCCTGCAGCAGAACGGGATGCGCATGTCCATTATAACGACGGCGTCCTCATAAGCGATGTCTACTCGACATGCACTGTAGATGACGCGCAGGTTGAGTACCACCACAACTAAATCCTTTTTCTTCTCGGATTATTTCCGGTAATTCCTAAGTAAAATTTATAAACCACAAAGACAATCATAATATCATGAATAAAAAAACCAAGAAAACAAGACTTGAAAGATTATGCAAGGCTATTGAAGAAGCCCAGAAGGATCCTCAGTTCGTGAAAGAAGTGAAAGAGTTCATAAGAGCCACGACTTAGAAATCATACTTTTTCTTAAGGTCGGAATATTTCCACAATATAGGGCATGACATGTTTTGCTCTTTGCATGCTTTAGCATAGGCATTCAGGGCAGGCTTGCTTAACAGTGTGCGCAAATCATCAGATACAAGTATATCAAGACCATTTAGAATAGCACAGGCAACTATCATGAGGTCAACAGAGATGTTTGTTTTTTTCCAGCTTTTTATACCGCCGGACTTCCGGTAATAAGAATATAATTTCCGGGATAAATGCATAATAGCGTCAGATTCAGCAAGACAACGATCTTCTGTTATGGTATCATAAGTGGTCAAAAGAAGACTTCTTGTATGGTGCCTGCCCGTTAATGAACATTTAGGAGTCTCTCTTAGCTCTTTTCGTATCAGTCCAAAACCATACACTACGAACTGTTTATCTTCGACAATAGACTTTGTTATAAGAGTGAAATCCTTTTCTAGTATCAGCTTACCATACACATTCGTGTCAAAGATCACCCTTTTCATGAAAATAAAAAAGTTTTTGGGCTTAATAAGTGTTTGCCAAGAAAAATCGGAAATTTTCCGACGAGAAAAAGCAAGTCTAACTCGGCTCTAAAGTTACTGTTATAAGACAATCAACTGTAGAAACACTGTCAAAAACTACAAAAGTACCATGAGGATTTTCTACAACTTGTGCATTTACCAAACCCAAACAATGATCCACCCCATCATCAACTATATCTATACTGCTTTCAACTTCAGCACTAAAATCAAGTTCATAATTGACCTGAATATGCTTATCATACGCAAATGAACTTATACAAGTCTCAGGCAATGTCAGTGGTTCTGACCCTAAAGTATACGTAGCATAAGGTTCTGAGAAACTGGTAGGGTTTGTTGTATCCTTTGTATTCAGACAATCACACTCTAGTGGCGCGTCTTCTGTTCCACAGCCTATGTATTCGTCATTCGGTTCGCTTAGGACTTCGCGGCAGTCTGAAGGAGCGTGGCAGCAGTATCCTCCGCTTGGTCCTCTTTTTGGGTCTGCTCCGCTTGGTGGGCTGTAGCAATGCCAGTCTTCGCAGTTTGCGCCATTCTCACAATCGTTATCTATCCAGTTCTCTATCAGTGTTGAATCCCCACCATAATAATCGTCACACACTGTCTCGACAGGTTGATACTCTCCATTAAGTCCATTTCCTGACGTGCTCGTCACTTCAGGAGTTCCGTAAAGCCCATACGCGAACCCTCCTTCTCCGATGTCGTCTCCGCAGCATGTGCTTCCCGTCCATGCTCCGTTCATGCTTTCTGCTGCGTTTGTCGGTTCTGTGCATGCTTCGCACGCGTTCCTGTTCGCGTCTGGATCGCCTTCTGCTTCAAGGTCGCGTGTGCATTCCGCTCCTCTCGCAGGCACTGGCATCTCATCTGCCTGGCATTTGAATATGCTGGTGAAGAAATGTGTCTTGTCTGAAGACAGTTCACAATAGTTCTGTATCATCCGCGTGTCTGTGTAGCCGTTGTAGTCCCAGCAGTCTTTTGTTTCCTTGGGCCAGTTGCATTCTCCCAGGTTGCACGTCGCGCTTTCTATGAGGTATCTTCCTTCGTCTGTCTCTACGTCGTATGTGTTTTCATCTTCTGCGCATGTCGGGTTGGGGTTGCAGGTCCCGTCTGCTTCTTGGTCTGGTGCGAATGTCCTGTTGAGGTTGAAGACCGATTCGAATGTCTCGCCTTGCCTGTAATGTCCGCAGCTGTCTGTTGGCCTTTCAAAGCATTCGTCCTTGAGGCAGAAGTTTCCGTCTCCGCAGTCGATGTCTGCTTCGCAGCTGCGCCCTGTCGGCACGAGTTCCCTTGATGTCAGCGTGCGTGGCGGTCCCATGCAGCTCTCTATCTCTCCGTAGTCGTTCGCGCCGAGTTCTGAGTTCTGCATGTTGGGGCATTCGTCTAAAGGTTCGAAGTATCTTTCCGCCCTCCCATTGCAGATGTTGCCTCTGTCTCCTGAGCAGTACCTGGCGAACTTCATGAGCATGACGTCGTTTCTCCATGCGTCCGGCGCGACGCGTTCCTCACCGGGGGCGAACGTGACTCCTGCGTAGTCTGTCTGCGTCTCTCCGACTACTGGTGGGCTGTATGGTATGTCTGTCTCTTCAAAGAACTCGAGAACTCCGACTTTTGGGTTTCCTCCGTAGCATTGTTCTGTTTCCGGCAGCCAGGATCCCCATGGATACTCTGTGTAGAATGCTGTGTCTGCTGCTGTTTGTTTTAATGTGTAGTTCAAAGGATTTGCATATAATTCTGGATTTGTAAATGTCAATTCGATAGTCTCATCAGTTATTGTCTTTACGCACCGTGGTATGGGCTCTCCGTCTGTTATTTCAGGACAGTCTATCGTCTCGTCTTCCTCATCATGGAGCGTGACGCTTCCCAGTTCAACCCCGTACTGGTTCCTTATCTCTATTGTGCCTTCCTCGTTCAGGTCTGTAGGTACTTCAAATGAAAAATTATACTCTCCTCCTATGCTGCAGCACATGTGGCTTGCCTCGTATGGGTCATACCCTGACGTGTTGTACGGCCACATGGCCCATTCCGGATTCAACTGATTCCTGTGGGGCAGGCATTGGTATACTGTGACGTTCATGTATCTTGGTGGCACGTCCAGTACTGTCAGTGAGAGGTTTATCTGATGTTCGACTTTGTTGTTGTCTTCCGCGCACCCGCCGTTGAGGCAGTGGCTTGTCCTGTTGAACGTGAAGTTCCAGATGTACCTGATGTCTCTTTCCCAGCCGTAGCGTGATCTTGGCAGGTCTATTATCTGGAGTGGGTGGTCGATGCGATACTCGAACGGTTCTTCCGCGTCTGAGAACACGTATCCTGCCAGTGGTGAGAAGTATGCTCTTGACCCTTCTGAACTTAACCTGTAGAAGTCCTCCACCGAGGCCTTGTCATGAGGTATGTCTTCATAAGGGTTGGTGCCGTTTATGTGCAGGTCCGGGTAGTCGAAGACCATCAGCCGGACGATCTGGTAGTCGCACTTGCCTGCTTCGTCGCACGCCCAGACCGTGAGGTTGTGAGGTCCGATGTCGTCGTGGTGCGGTGTGTACGTGGCGTTGCGGCGTGTTTCTTTGTAAGCTTCTGATCCTGTCCAGTTGAGCGGTGCGTCCGGAGGGTATTCTTCATTATCGCTTAGGAGGGATGACCTGTCGTTCCATAGGTCCATGAGCTTCCAGGCGAGCGCCAGTGGATAGCCTGGCAGTGTGGATAAGAGCCGCACACCCTTGTTGGGGAATCGGAAGAAGTTCCGCGGGTGTGTGGGCTCTTTCCGTGAGCATTCTATGTTGGGTATGCCTAGTTCAAAGTTGAACTGTTCGTCGCATGTGGACTTCCAACCTGTGTAGTAATATGTGAGGTTGTCCTCGTCCGGGTCGTAGATGTATTCCCGCAAGGAGCCGTCCGGCATTGTCTTGTTGGGAGGGTTTGGAGCGATAGAGATAGTGTCGTTCTCCATCAGCACGATGTCGAACTGTGTCCAGTTGGTCAGCTCCTGTCCGATGTAGTCCAGCGCTGGGTATCTGTTCTGCCTTGCGAATTGATAGATATAGTTCTCTCCATCCACCACTGACGCGGCATCCTCTATAGTGATTATCTCTTCCCAGACTCCCAGCGCCTTCAGTGGTGTGGTCACCCTGATGTCTATGTTGGAGTCCCATATCGAGGGGTATTGGTAGTGTTCTGTGAGGTTGAAGTTCAATCTATAAGCGTCATAAGTCGCGAGGTACATGGCGTACTCGACCAGTGTCTTCAGCCGCACTGGCAGCCTTGTATGGAAGTCGCCGACAGTATACACAGGCTCACGACCACCCACACGTACAACTATAGGTATGTAAGCGTCGACATATACATCGTTGAGGCCCAACCTTACAGTGACGTTGGGGTCTCCTGTGGGTGTTATGTTGTATCCTGTCTCGTCCTGTATGGCTTCCCAGTCTGTGCAGTTGACTATGGTCTTCTCGACGAACCTTTCGAGCTGCCATTGCGTCGAAAGGGTATCTTCGTAGATGTATGGTGCCTGGCAGAATATGTGTGTTATCGCGTCCGCTCCTGTTCCGAACACGTATCTTGCGTATGGTGAGTTCGCTCCATAAGAATCGCAAAGACCTCGTAGTGTCACCTCTCCGAACCTTCCTTCTGTCCTGAAGTTGAGCTCCGGTACCTGCTGCAGCCTTCCTTCACCTCCGGGGTATCCTGGCGGGTATGGATATACTGTGCCGTTCACCAGGAAGGGCGCTGATATTCCGTACGGTACCCTGTCACCGACGTACCGTACAGGGCTTGGCGCTGACCCTCCCTGGTCTATGAAGATGTCTCCTGCCTGCTTGCCCGCGAGCACGATGCCTTCCTTGGAGGCGTTCTCCAGGCACACACCGACGTAGTAGGGTATGGCTCCTGTCTTGAGCAGGTCTGTGATGAGCTTTTCTGTCGGCGCCTGCAGCTGCTCTTCAGCCACCCTTGTGTTCAGGTACCATACGAAGGCGAACGCTGCTATGAGAAGTATGCCTATCAGGAAGAATAGTGTGAGCTGTCCTTTTCGGTTCATCCTCTTTTTTTGCATCGTGCTTTATAGTTTTGTCTTTCTTATCTTCTCTTTTATATTCTTTATCTCTTGGTTGAGGTCGTGGACTGTCTTCTCTTTCCTCGGTGGTGCTTTGGCTGCCGGTTTGGGCGGTACCCGCGGCTGTTCCTGTTTCGGTTTCGGCGCTGGTTTCTGCGGTGCAGGGACTGCTGCCTGCCTGGTCCGTGCGGCTGTTTCTTGCTTCACAGGTTTTTTCTGCGGAGCTGGCGGTACGTGCGGGTATGCAGGCTTCTCTTCTGTGCCTGTTGCGCGCCTGTGATGTATGATCAGCACGAGCACGACGATGACCGCTATCACCACTGATGCTATGCTGATGATGATGCTCGTCATGCCGGGAAATGTCGATTCCTCTACAGGCGGCGGTGCTTGCTCTTCAGCGGCTGCAGCTTCCTGCTCAAGAGACTGCTCTGGTGCTGCGGCGGCGGCCTGCATCTCCTCTCCTACCTCTTCTGCCATCGGCTCTTCCGCGACAGCTTTCTTTCTACTGGGCGGTGCTGGCGGCAGGAGTTCATAGTCCCTCTGGGGCGGTGAGTACAGGCTGAACTTCAGCTTCGCTTCCCCTCCGGATATGCCGAGCAGCTCTGCTGTTATGTCTCGCGTCGCGTCCTTGTCCGCGTCGATGTCGAGCTTCTGGCCGTACGATCCTATGGTGTAGTAATACCTGTTGAGCGTGAACATGATGTCTGCTATCCCTACGCTGGTGACCGTTAGGGGATATTCCTCGACACCGAGATACAATACTGCGTCGTCGTTCTTTCCCATCTCTACGACAACCCCTTCTTCTGAAGGCAGGATGTCGATCGCTCTGGAGGTGTAGCTTCCTCCACCCCCTCCACCCCCTCCTGATGGGGGATCTGAAGGTTCGATATACACCGAACGGATGATTGAGTGCGACAGTCCTGTGACCTTGAACCTGTCTCCGAGGTCTGTGCATCGTCCTGTGCTGCCGCACGACACTTTGGTGTACCCTGTGCAGTCTGCTGGCAGTGTCGTGGTCACTTCATCGTCTGCTATGCATACGTAGTTGTCGTCGCTGTCTGACTTGTTGACGTATAGCGTCTTTGTCCTTCCCTGTGCCGCAAGGTCAAGCCCGCCAAATCTTGTAGTGCCGTTCGTGGCGTTGACTGTCCAGTTCACTGTGAGCGTGTCGTGGGAGAAGTTCCATCTGAACTCGATGATGGGATTGCCTGTCTGGTCTGTTACGTTGACGTCGTAGTCATCGTCGAATTCCCTGTCGACCTCTTCCGAGTCATTGACCCAGAGCCTTATCCCAGGGATTGTCGTGTCTATGTTGCTGCTGTTGCCGAGCAGCCTGTCCGTCGCGTCCCCTATGCCGTCATTGTCGTCGTCC
>CAYOQS010000007.1:0-57519 GCA_964406185.1 uncultured Methanosarcinales archaeon | reverse complement strand
GCCGACAAGGATCATGAAACCATAGTCGCCTATCTTGCGCGTCATCTGGGACGCCAAAACCGCGCCCTGGGCAGGGCCGAGACCCGGAAAGAAACCTGTCAATGAGCCTGCCACAGTTCCTGCACCAACCGCCTGCGCTATGTGCTTCTTTTCCACATCTATCGTCTCTTCGAACGTCTGCTCAGGTATCCTTACCTTCTGAGTCAGGCTCACGACCAGCATGCTCGTCCCGAAAAGCCCGGACAGCATAGGGAACAAAGGGTCCTTGAGAGCCGGCATGTTCAGGACTATCAGGCCCAACGCACCCGACATGGTGAAGATGATCAGGTTCAACAACCTCTTCTTATCTTTCAGGACCATGAAGACCACGATAAGGATCAACAGATAACCGATATAACCTTTCATCAGCGGATAGATGGTACGGGAGATGCAGAGCATAGGAGGGATGAGGATAGCGGCAAGCAAGAGGCAGAGCAGGGAGCCGATGACAGTCAGTTTCACAGCCTCAAAACCTTTGCCCTGCAGCAGGAGCTTGTGCCCGGGCAGGACGTTCAGCGCCTGGTCAGCGTCAGGCGCCCCGAGAAATATGCTCGGTATGGCGTCGAGGAAAGTATGCGTTATCGACATCGCAATGATGAAACAGCAAAGGACTATCGGGGATGTGTATTGCAGAAGGAGCGGAGAGACCGATAAGAGTATGAGTGAGACTAAGTTGATGTGGATACCAGGGATGAGGCCTGTTATGACCCCGGCATTCACACCGAGAGCTATCGCTATCAAAATCTGCCATATCATCGGCTTCTACCTGTATCTACGAATGTTTTCATCTCATCATCCCACCATCCCCGCGTCTTCCCAGAACGTATGTTTCCACACCAGTCCGGGAATGCATATCATATGGTGAGATATGATTGTGAGGAGTTAACAATTGCCTTACTTTTTGCAGGGCAATAATTTATAAACAACAACGCTATTTGTCTGTAAAAAAGGTGGACTGAATGAAAAGATCGATCCTGATTCCGGTCATCATTTTCACATTCATAGTGGGTTTGCTCATCGGTGTTCTTATCGGGCGCAACAGTGCAGATGTCATTTTAGATGACAACCAGATTGTCGATAAAGAAGTTCTATACCCTGAGAAGTGTGCTTTGCCCGAGGCTTTCAACTGTATGGATTTTGAAGCGAGCGATACTGGTGTAGTGATGGTGATCCAGAATAATGCGGATTTTGATGTCCGTGACCTGAAATTGAAAATCAACTTTCCTCCAGATGAACTGACTTGTATAGATTCTGCAGCAGATTCAATGCTTGTTGCAGGAGAGATCGAGACATTCACATGTGCCGGACCTCTTTTTTACGGTCAGCATAAAGGGACTGTGACTTTTGATTACCTTAATCCTGAAACAGGTCTTGAACATTCGAAGTCTGGAGAACTGATTGTTCAGGTTCCGGGCGGGAATGGCCCTTATGATGTTACATCACCACTTGCCGAGCCATAGAATATTTTTCATAATGTCATCGGGCACGTTACGCCTTTCCATAACCATAGTTGTCGCCTATGGTTAATGCTCTGTATTATCTTAGTTTTCTTATAAGTTCGAGAGTGTTGATGTCAAACCTTGAAAACGCAAACCATCTCTTCCCCAGGTCTTTGAGTGATGCTCCTATATGATAGACAGTTTTGTCATCTATTATCATGAATCTATCATGTGATTCTTTGAATTCTTTGACATCAATAGGATCATATTGAGAAGCATATTTTTCTAAGTCCAGCATCAACTGCTTAGAAATATTTTTTGTATAGATATTCACCTTTACTTGTTTCTTTTTCTTTGAAAGCAACGTCAACACAGATTCATCAATATAATTATCAATTAGGATTATAGATTTTTCAGCGCTTTTTATCAGATCGGATATGAATTTATGTGCATCGAATACTTGTCCGTTGTAGAATATTCCTTGTTTCGGTTTTTCCGTCTGTAATGCATCAAATATCTTCTCGAAGTTCCTCTCGGTCCTCATCTCAAACGCAAGCTGTTTTCTCTCAACACAATCCAAACGAGCAAATACTTTAGCATTAGAAGATATGAATTTCCTCATATCAACAAAAGCTCTCATTATCTGTATATTGACTTCTATTGCTTTATCGCTGTTGAGGACGCTTGAAAGGTTAGCCACTCCTTGTTCTGTGAAAACATATGGTAGGGCCCCTCCTAAGTGCTTTTTTGAAGGTATCACACTTTGTGATACCATTGAATCAACCTCATTTTCCGTCAGGGTAAACATAAAGTCTGGCGGGAACCGTTTGTTGTTCCTATTTACTGCTTGTTTTAACGCGCGGGTTTCTATGCCATAGAGACGAGCAAGATCCCTATCTAACATGACCTGTAGACCTCTGATTGTGTGTATCTTGTCTTTTATATTATGTTCCGCAATTGTTGGTGTCCCAGTCATAGCTCTCACCTGCCCAGCACCGTAGGTGTTGGGTGAATACGTTCTGATGCGCTGATGAGTTCCTGGCCGTAACCTATTCCGCATTCAGTGTATGATTGTCATATTCTATTGTGATTTTCAGGTTTAAATCATTTGTATAACATTTGTCTATACAAATGCTATTTTACGAGTTCTGGCGGCTCCTGTAGGCGGACACTGCCTGTCACTATTCCTGCGGATATGCCGAGGAGTATTGCGATGGATAGTTGGAGGAATAACATCTTGAAATATATTGTGCGGCAGGGGCGGGAATTCCGCGATCAAAGGGGCAAAACCAGTTCGAACCCGCATAGCTCTTGGTAGAAGCTGTCGGTGTTTCAGACCGACGCAATACCTGATTATGCGACCCTACCATTGCACAACAGCAAAGCTTATATACTTTGCAAGCGTGATAATCTCTACTTGGTAGAGGTTGTCGGATTTTCAATCCGATGCGATGCTGGGATTATGTGACCCAGCTTTTTCTTTTATTTTTTTCAAAAACTTTCGTTTAGTCGTTGAGTACGTTACACTAGGTCAATAACTGCAGTTGTCACCTGCAGTTACTTGTCGTCCCAGAACCGTTTTCGTTGGACTTGTTCTCCCTGGGACCTTTGTACATGAATTTCATATTTCGAAACACATGTTTCATTCGTTATTCTCAGGTTATATCGTGATTTTGAAGCTTAAATTATTTGTATAACATTTGTATATACAAATGCAATTTTACAGGATTTGGCAGTCTACTGGCACCGAAAGTGCCTGTCACTATTCCTGCAGTTATGCCCGATAGTATCGTCATGCATACTTGGATGAACAACATCTTGAAGAGGGAAAATATTGTGCGCCGCGGGCGGGACGCTCAAAACCGGAGGTTTTGGCGTGCCAAAGCATCTTCGATGCTTTGAGCATGTCCGCGATCGAAGGGGTTACAACCGATTCGAACCCGCATAAGTCTCGGTAAAGACCTGCCAGGTCTTCGGCCTGGTTTTCTCTTATGTTTTCAGGCTTTATATGTCTTCTCGACGAGAAATCCCACATCTTCCGATACATCCGGAAGGTTTTCAGGAACAGTGTAGTGTCTTACGGTTTTCCAGGCATTTTTCGCAAATCTTGCGGCGAATTAATGGGAGTTTCCGAGAATTCTTTCGTGCCCACCACGTCCACAATATGCATTCAAGATAAAACATCCAATAGAAGTCAAGGTCGACCCGTCTGGCTTTCTGATACTTGTCCCATACCTCCCTGAAATCCTCAGATGTCTCAAGCAATTCCATGAAATTGGATTCTGTGTCTTTCCCATCGGATAAGATATTTTTTCCGTCTTATAAATAACTTGTGCTATCAAGAAAACATATACTTGACATAAAAGTATCAATATGCGTTGATAGAGGCCCTCAGTCAAAATAATCCTCGTAGGAGAAATTCTGGGAACGTCTTTGCTTATGTTCGCAGTTGCCTTCGTTCTCGATCATGTTTCGGTGCAGAAATTCCCTGAACCTATTTATCAGAGTCGTGCAGTCCTGGCAACGCCTGAAATCAGTTCCGATCTCTATGCGAAATTCTTTGTCACCTAAGCGGATCAGCTTTGTCGGAGTGCTCGAGTTCCTGTTGAAGTAAGAATATATGTTTTCGATGAAAGACTGGTCTGTTATCTTATCTGACAGGGTTAGGTGCAGATGGCAGGTCTTAGGCGGCTTTACGCTCACGATCTCTTTCCGGATGCGCATGCATTGCGTGCTCTGCATCTTATGATCTTCCTTACTCTTCTGCGCGGCCATGCGGCCAGGCATCCTTATGCTGCCGTCAGGATTGAACCCTATCACCTTACCATAACCTCCATGAGCTGGCACCGCTTGCACACATCTCCCCTGCTCGGCTCACCGCACACCCTGCAGTACTTCAAGGCTGACTTGTGAGAATATCTTTTCCTGATGACCGGCAGAAGCTCCTTTAACTTCGCCACAAGATTATGCTTCACCTTCGGCTCCTTCTTTTCCAAGCCTGCAAGCAGGCCGCGCACGTCACGCCTGAACACACCCACGCTGCAGGGACACGGCTCATACACGAGCTCCTCATCCCAGCCCATCTCCTCTGTGTACCTCCTGATCTCCGCATTGGTGCAAAAGTACAAAGGCTTTACGCGCTGCACGAACTTAGGATCATCGATCATACCTGTCTTCGGCCCCATATTGGCGAACAGCTCAGGCTTGCCCTTGAACAGGTTCATCAGCACATTCTCAGCCTCATCATCAGTGTTGTGGCCGGTCACGATCTTCGCAGCGCCAAGCTCTCTTGATCTCTTGTTGAGCACCCACCGCCTCACCACCCCGCAGATGGCGCAGTTGCCGATACGCTCACGCTCCTGGATGCCAGACCTCATGTAGCAGATAGACGAGCCGTGCGCCTCACGCAGGTCGATGATGTTCAGCTTTATCTTGTGCTTCTCGCAGAACCTCCCAAGGTTGGCCAGGTTGCGTTGAGACCAGTCTCCCATCTTAAGATCGATCATCAACGCCTCGACATCGTAGCCGAACCTCTTCAGAAGATACAGCGCAGTAGTGCTGTCCTTGCCACCGCTGCAGGCTACAAAAATCTTCTCCTTCTTATCGCAGAGCCTGTAGTCCTTTATGGTCCTGCGGACCTTCTTCTCGAAATCGCGGGTGAAAGCGGATGCCATGCGAAAAAACAGCCCGGGTGATTATATAAATGTTTTCAGCGGATGTCAGTCATAAGTTTTATAAATACAGGGTCGCTTGTTAACTGCATAATAATATTTTACAGTTAAAAGGAATGTGTGGGGGTACAGACCATGAATAAGATCATAGGTTTGGTTCTTGTCATCGCGATGCTCTTGGTGCCAGCTGTAAGCGCAGAGATGTCAGCCAGCGAAGCCAAAGAATCATGGCTCGAGACAAAAGAGCACAGCCTGGACATGAAAGAGCAGCACAGGGAAGCGAAGCTTGCCTTTGCAGCAGACAAGAGCGAAGAGAACAGACGGGCTGTAGTGGATACCGGCAAAGCGGCACTTCACGCAGCGCTGGAAGAAGCAGAAGCATGGCTCGTATGGAAGAAGCTCGAAGCAAGGGAGAACCCTGAAGTCCCAGACCACATACAGGATGCCATCGAGCAAGATGTGGAAGCAAACCTGGAGAAGATCGACGAGCTGAGAGTGGACGTCGACAACATCGAGAACCAGCTCGAACTGGGACTGGTATGGCTCAAGATGGTCGGCAAGTACTTCGAGCTAGTGGCAGACGTCGCACGGAATTCAGGCATGCTGTGGGTTCACATAGCCAACGAGAAAGCAGACACGATCGAAGACTACGCAGACCAGCTCCAGGAGACAGCAGAGGAAGCCGACGATCAAGACGCTCTTGAAGAGGTCGAAGAGGCCCTTGACGAGCTTGAGGTCGCGCGAAGGAACATCAACAACGCAGAAGACGTGTACGACAAAGTCAGGATACCCGGCACGCCCCTCATAAAATTCGCAGAAGGCAACAACTACCTGCGCGCGGCAAGGTCAAACCTTTTCGCGGCGCACAGGCATCTCGACCTTGCGTACAGGGAACTGGTGAGGTGAACAGAATGAAAAGACAATCATGTATAGTTCTGGCATCGATCGCGGTCTTAGTCCTTCTCATCTCTGGCTGCGGACAGCAGACAGAACCTGCAGAGCCGATAACCACGACAGAGAAAGTCACTGAGATCGCGGAGCCGACAGAGGACATATCCGAAGAGACCCGGACAGATACCGAGCCTGAACAAGGACCTGAAGAAGGACCCTCTGAAGCAGGGCAGGAACCCGAAGACAAAGCAGGCATAGAGATGGTGACTACAACAGTATCACAGGAAGAACTTGACAAGCTCAAGGAAGACCTGGAGGAAATACAGATTGAAGACCTTGGCGGGCTATCAGAAGAGTGAAAAATCTTTTCTATCATTTCTTTTTCTTTTTATCATATCCATAGCAGCAGGACTGTTGTCGGGATGCACCCCTGCAGAACACGAGCCCATCGACAGGCTTGTGACAATACCGTCCGATGCTGTGAAGATGACACCGGAGACAGACCCGCACCCGCCGGTGCTGCACAGCGACGAGTTCGAGACACCGGTGCCCTTTGAGCCGGTGAACACAGCAGGGGCGGAAGACAGCCCTTTCGTACCAGCTGACAGGGATGAGTTCTACCTCTTCTTCACGCCTGACGTGAGGGTGCCTGTGGAGAAACAGATACTCGACGGAGTGACAGGAATATGGGTATCACGCAAGGAGAACGGTGCATGGCAGGAACCTGAAAGGGTATGGCTGCAGGAGCCGGGCAGGCTGTCGCTCGACGGATGCCAGTTCGCAGCCGGAAACACGATGTGGTTCTGCACAGCACGCGAAGGACTGACAGGGATACACTGGGCTACAGCAGAGTGGAATCCTGCTGAGCATGAATGGCAGGACTGGACGATCGAGGACTTCCCTGAAGAGTATGAAGTCGGAGAGCTCCATCTCACCGACGGCGGTGAAACAGCATACTTCCATTCAGCGCGAGCAGGCGGAAAAGGAGAAAATGACATCTGGATGATGACACGATCTGGAGATGGTTGGTCAAAGCCTGAGAATGTCGGGACGCTGAATTCTGAAGTGGGTGAAGGATGGCCGTACCTCACGCCGGACGGGAATGAACTGTGGTTCAACAGATGGCACAAAGGCACACCAGCAGTGTTCAGGTCAGTCAAGGCAGCTGGCGAGTGGCAGGAACCGGAACTGATCGTCGAATCCTTCGCAGGCGAGCCCACTCTTGATGGTGACGGTAATCTCTATTTTGTGCATCACTTCTATGATGAAGGTGTGATGTTAGAAGCGGACATCTACGTTGCGTACAGGAAATAGCCAATTCACGCCTGTAAAAAATGGTCACCAACGGTAAATTCCATACGGAAGATTTATAAGCGCACTTCCCATGATAAAAAAAAAGGGTGATACAATGAAAAAACTCAACCCATTAGATTGGATAGCCCTCATTCTCGTCATCGTAGGTGGCTTGAACTGGGGACTGGTCGGCGCGTTCCAGTTCGATCTTGTCCAGGCGATCCTTGGCTCCATACCCATATTGGCCAAGATAGTCTACATACTGGTCGGACTAGCGGCACTTTACACCATCTATTACCTGGTGATGGTCGCGAAGGAATAAGCACAGAAAAAGAATACAGAAAAAAGACCAAAAATTATTTTTTTTAAATTCAATATCAGCATATCTCTTTCTGATACAGCACTTTCAGAGGAAAAACCTTCCGAGATGACCTACGACAAAACCAGCCAGGCCGCAGACCACACCGCCCCAGCACATGTCCACGATCGTCATCTTCAATGTCCAGTCCGCGAGAGTTGCGAAGTTCGTCAGGTCATACACACCATACACGAGCAGGCCGAACACCGCACCCCAGAAAGCACCATCTAACCCAAGCCCTTCTTGAGAAAGCAGCGGAAGAACAAAGATGATGATGCCCAATACAAGAAACGCCCAAGTCAGGAGAGCCGCAGGAATGTTTGGCGAGAGAGAATCGCCGTCCCTGCGGGCGATCTTCCCGAGCTGATCCTTATAGAAATTGCCCATCACGATAGAAAGCCATACAAAATCCACCGCGACAATGAAAATGAACGCCAAGGCAAAGATCTTCACATAACCCAAATAATCCATCCAAATCACCTCAATTAAGACGCCAGATCATGAAATTCAGCACAGCAGCGAAAGACACCCACAGCAGGTAAGGGACGAGCAGGTATGACGCGGCTCTCGACACGCTGAAGAACAGCACAATCGTCGCGATGATGGAAATCCAGAGCACCAGGATCTCAGCGAAAGCGATGCCGGGCACCTGGAGGCCGAAGAAAAGAATGGACCAGAGCGCGTTCAGCACAAGCTGGAACCCGAACACCCCTAAAACAAGCCAGTCCCTGTTACCAGAACGCCAGACAAGATACAGAGAAATCCCCATCATCGTGTAGAGCGTGATCCACACAGGACCGAAAACCCAACCAGGAGGGTTGAAAGGAGGCTTGTTCAGCGTCGAGTACCATGAACCCACAGAAGAGGCAGTGAAAAGCGATCCTATGACTCCCGCAAGCTGACAGATGATCACAGCCCCGGCGGCCTTCAGGATCTCGTATGGTATCTCCAATTTCATCTTCAAAGCAATATGTTGAACAGGTAACCCAGCACGAGTATCTGAGGGACAGTAATAATCGGAAGCCATATGGCTGCCTTCTTACCTATGTTCGACCAGATCAGGCCTATCTCAGTGTAATCAGTAGCTACTCCTGCCATGAGAAACACAAAACTGTTGCCGAACGCACCTGTCTGGTTGTATATCTCAAAAGCCATAGGCGCAGAGCCTTCACTGCACACCTCGATAATGGTCGCAAGTACAAGCACGACCACGATCCCGAGCAGGGTAGCCCCCATGTACTGCGTGAAGAAATGCTGAGGTATAAACGCCCTCGCCAGCGACGCTAGAATCATGCCGATAAGGATCCACCAGAGCACCATCCTCGACAGGTTCCAGCTGCCGGACGCGATGCCTTTACCGACTTCCTTCAATTTATCCTTCGTGAAACTGAACCTCTTCCAGCGCTTCCTGATATCCCCCCACATGGAGAACTCCATCTTCGTGTCATGGCCACACTTGTCGCACTCCACCATCTTCTTCTGTTCAAGAAGCTGGTAGATGAAACCGGTGATTATCGCTATGACTATCGCGCTGAAGATGAGATACAACGCCTTCAGGCCGAAAAATCCGAAGAACAGGATGGTGATAGGTATATTTGCCCAAGGGCTGGCCAGAAGGAACGCGATGACGCTCGATGTGTTAGCCCCTTTCTTGTAAAGCTCTATCGCAATAGCAAGGATGCCATGGCTGCATGCGCTCATCAGGAAACCGAAAAGGACAGCAAAGAAGATCGTCCGCTTCTTATGCATACCAAGATACTTTCGGATGTACTCCCTCGGGACGAGCTGATCTATCATCCCCCCGAGCAGAAGACCGAGAAGAACAGCCCACCATATCAGCTTCAGATAATCGACCAAAGCATCGAACAGAGGGTCAAGAAAATCAACAATATATGAGGCGATCAACAGGATGACCGTCGCGAGACCCACTACGTAAAGCCGCTCCTTGTACCATGGACGCGGCTTCAATACGCACTCAGGGCAGTACTTATCAAGGTCATGCTCCTTCTCATACTTCCTTAAACACCTTTCGCTGCAGAAATAATGACCATGCGCCTTGATATGGCCCTTCATGCCGCATACAGGATCCTTCTTATCCATCATCGTCTTTCTGTTCCTATCCCTCTCTCTTCACGAACAAACCGCACCAGCACTGTCCCTTCTCCTTCCACGTGTCGTGCGTCTTGAAATTGCAGGGGCATATAAGCTCAAGGTCACGCTCCCTGCTCCCGTCCCGCAGCCTGCACGGGCACAGCTTAAGGCCGTGCTTCTTCTCATTCTGCAGAACACCCTTGATTATGGCATCAACGTGCTTATCGTCAGGGTTCAGGACGAACTCCTGGTTCTCTGTGAACTTCTTCCACGCGTCTCTCAAGTCTTTCCTGTCCATCTCAGCATCTCCCTCCAGATCCATCGCTTCTTCCTTGTCAATCTCACAGTAGGCGTTTTTCACGCCACAGGTAGGGCAAATTTCAGGCCCTGCATTGCCGTAATGTATGTCGTTGCAAACATGACACCTCCAGAACCTCTTAGCCATGATCATCTACCTCCCCGCTTTGCACGGTCTTTACCGCCCACCTTGTAAGTGCTGTACCTGCCTTTCGCCTTCTGAGACCTTCTCTCACCAGCAGGCTCTTCGTATATATCCCTTTCGTCGAAACCGCACCCATCACAGACGATGCAGTCAACTCCCCTGTACCTGACCTTCTTCACTTTTCCTGATCCGCATCTAGGACATACAGCCATCTTAATACCTGCTCATCGCAAAAGCTTCGCATACTCAGGGACCACATCATCCGTGAACTTACGCATGCCCTCCATCGTCTTGTGATGAGCGAGGAGGTCCTTGATCACGCCGAAAGGAAGGGTCGCAATTTGCGCACCCACGAGAGCGGCCTCCCGCACCTGTTGCGGGTTCCTGATGCTGGCAGCAAGCACCTCTGCCTTCACGTCATGCTCCCTGAATATGTCCACTGTCCGGGCGACAAGGTCGATGCCCGAGACGATGCCATTGTCCTCTAGAACACCCTTCTTCCCGGTCGTTCCCTCCATCGGGAAATAATCAGTCTTGTCGAAACTGATATTGTTGTTCTTACGGATGTAATCATCCACCCTGCCTGCGAAGGGGCTGACAAACTTCGCACCCGCCTTTGCGGCAAGCAAAGCCTGCTCAGGAGTGAAGATGAGCGTGCAGTTCACAGGGATCTTCGCCCTGCTCAGGTCACGGATGGCCTTGATGCCATCGTACTCCCTGCCGTCACCATCCTCCATCGACGGATTCACAGGGATCTTTATATAGACATTCTTAGCTACAGGGTTGAACGTGCTGAACAGCCTCTTAGCCTGCGCTACCATGCCCTTGTGGTCTGAAGCGGTGACTTCCAGGCTGACAGGCGTGCCCTTAGCTGTCTTGAGCATGTCCTTGATGTAAGTCATCATGTCGAACTTCCTTCCCTTATTCTTCAGGGAGTCGACCGCCTTCTTAATCAAACTAGGATTAGTCGTGACGCCATCTACGATACCACCAGAGTACGCGTACCTTATCTCATCGATATCTGCAGAGTCAATGAAAATCTTCATAACATCCACCTCACAAACCAATATGGAAGCGATATGCTATCCTGCCGATCATCACTTCCTGAAACCTTTGACAGCCCTGACGATAGCTGCCGCGTCAATTCCGTACTTCTTCCTCAGCTTTTCAGGAGAGCCGGACCGCGGAGTGTCTTTCACGTAAAGATGCTCTATCTTCCCGACAGCTGATGCCACCATGCAGCCTATCCCGCCCTGATAATGATCCTCGACCACGACGACATCCCCCCCGCACTCGCGCGCATGCCTCTGCAGGCCCCTGACATCCAAAGGCTTTATCGAGTACATGTCGATCACCCTTATGCTTACGCCTTTCTTCCCATCCTTCAGCAGGTCGTGCGCCTCCAAAGCCTCATGTACCGTTACTCCTGCCGCGATGACAAGCGCCCTGTCCTTGCCGCTCCTCTTCAGCACCTTGAACCTGCCGACAGGGAACTTTTCAGAGCTCTTGTAGATGACAGGCGTCTTCTCCCTTGTCGTGCGAAGGTAGGATATCCCCTTGTGCTTCACCATCTCCTGCGTAAGATGGGCGGTCGAGACAGCATCACAAGGGTAAAGCACCACAGAGCAGGGTATGCTCGTGAACATGGGAATATCCTCAAGCCCCATCTGGGAAGGGCCATCCTGTCCGATGCTCACACCTACGTGAGATCCTACAAACTTTATGTTCGCACGCGAATAAGCAGCCATCCTTATGAAATCATGGGCACGGGTGAGAAACGTCCCGAAAGTCGCGACAAAAGGGATGAATCCCTGTGATGAGAGGCCGATCGCCATGCCTGCCATGTTCTGCTCAGCTATGAAAGACTCAAAAGAGCGCCGCGGGAATTCCTCGAAGAACTTTCCTGTCTTCGTGCTGTTCCTTACATCGCCGTCGATGACCACGACATCCCTGTTCTTCCTCCCTGCCCTGACAAGTGCATCGCCGAAAGCGTTCCTCGTGGCGACATGATCGCCCTTCTTATACTTTCTGATGCTGAAACGAGCGGTACGGTAAGAGATGCTGCTGAACTTCAGAGGAGAGTGGAGTATCACATCCTTGCTGCCGATCTCCCTGACAGCCCGTTCCATCATCTCCTTGTCAAGAGGCTTGCCATGCCAGCCCTCCCTGTCCTCCACCTCAGAGAAACCACAGCCCTTGAACGTCCTGGCCAGTATGGCGAAAGGCTTCCTGCTCTTCCTTGCCTTGCTGAACGCAGACTGCAGCTCCATGACGCTGTGGCCATCGACTACCTTTGTGTCCCAGCCGAAAGCCCTGAACTTCCCCCGATACGCCGTCATGTCATGACCGTGCATGGTCTGCTGCGACTGTCCGAGACGGTTCACGTCGACGATAGCGCACAGGTTCTTCAGCCGGTAATGCGACGCGGCATTGGCAGCCTCCCAGACAGAACCCTCAGCGCACTCACCGTCACCCAGCAGGACATAGACATGCCCTTTATCCTTCTTGAGAATCTTGGCGAGAGCAATACCCACACCTGCAGAGAGCCCCTGTCCAAGACTTCCCGTAGCCACCTTGACCATAGGCATCAAAGGTGTAGGATGTCCTTCAAGAGGGCTTGTTATCTTCCTCAGGTCCAGCAGGTCATCCCGTTTCACAAGACCTGCCTCTGCATAAGCAGCCCACAGTATGGGAGCGGCGTGGCCTTTTGAGAGTATGAACTCATCATCCCTCTTCATAATGTCAAAGAAAAGACAGCTCATCACCTCTGCGCAGGACATGCAGGAAGTAGGGTGACCCGAGCCTGCTGTCGTCGTCGACAGGATGGACTCTATCCTGAGCTTGTCAGCCATGTCCTCCAGGTCCTTAATCCTCGCTATCTTCCTCTTCACCAGAATCAACCTCTTTTCCTATCCCTTTTTTCAGTGCAGCTATCGCAGCAGCAGGATCATCAGCCCCCATGATAAAAGAGCCAGAGACAAAAAGATTGGCACCTGCCCTGTCAGCATCACCTATCGTGCCGTCATCTATCCCGCCGTCAACCTCGATGTCAAGACCGGGCGCGGCCTGCCTGAGCTCCCTCACCTTGTCAAGCGCAGAAGGGACGAAATCGCTCCCGTAGAATCCCGGCTTGACAGTAAGTACAAGCACCTGGTCGACCTTTTCCAGATAAGGCTTCACCTTCTCTATCGCGGTTTCAGGATTCACCGCGAAGCCTACGCGTTTTCCTTTTTCTTTCACGAGCTTGATGATCTTTTCAGGGTCACCCTTCTCTATCGGAGCGAGAATCGTGTCGACCTTGTCGCAGTTCCGCTTTATCCATGAGATAGGGTCATCCACCATAAGATGCGCCTCAAAACCGCAATCCGTCTCCGGCAAAGTGAAATCGAAATCAATAGAGCTGTTCGGCACGAAACTGTTGTCCATCACGTCGAGCTGCAGGACGGACGCGTGATCCTTAACCTTACCTATACGCTCTACAAGCTCTTCCTGTGTCTTCGCGATTATCGCAGGTATGATCTCTTTTTCCATCTTCGATCATAAATTAACTCTTATGTCTTGCTTTCCAGCTTCGCAATCTCCTTGACACGTCTCTTATGCCTGGCCTTTCTGCTGAAAGGTGTCTTCAGCCATGTGGAGACGATGCGTTTCGCCTTTTTAAGAGGGAAACCTCTTCCTCTCAGGCCCAGAACATTGGTATCATTGTCGACACGCGACATCTTCGCGGTGTAATTGTCGTAAGCAGCGACAGCGCGCACGCCTTTAACCTTGTTCGCAGCGATAGTCATTCCTGTGCCGCTCCCGCAGACAAGGATGCCGCGGGCCTTCTTGTCCTTTGCTACTTTTTTCGCGACCTTCTCTGCAAATACAGGGTAGTCAACAGGCCTTGCCGAGTCAGTACCTACATCCTCGATGGAGACACCTTTTCTCTTAAGAAACCTCTTTATCTCCTCTTTCCGCCTGTAGCCGGCGTGGTCTGAACCTATTACAACTTCCATCTTATTACCTCTTTTGAGACTGGAAAAAAAGAAAAATCAAGATTTCCACAGGCCGTGCACGTTGCAGTACTCCCTCACTTCGATGCTTTCTGCCTTGACGCAGAACTCTGCCTCAGGAGCGTCGCCGGGCTTCAGGAACTTCCTGTAAGACCTGCCGTCAGCAATCACCTGGATCCACTCGATGAAGTGCTCCTCTTCCATCGGGTGAGGCACGTCACCGACCTTGACCTTCACGCCACCCTCTGTCTTCTCGACCACAGGCACGTGCTTCTCCTTGCCCTGGTCCTCTGTCCTGGCCTCGAGCAGCTCCATAGGCTTGTCACAGCAGACAAGATCCCCGCCGCCGACATGGATTACCTCCACTATATTCCCGCACACGCTGCACTTATAGACCTCGTTGGTATCTTTTGTAGCCATATATGTTCACCCAGATATCTCACGGCTCACTCGCCGACTTCTTCCTTTACCTCTTCCTTGCCTGCTTCAAGCTCCTTGACCTGCTCCTCGTCCCTGTTGAGAAGGAGCGCCTGGAACTCACCTACATGTGTCTTCTCTTCTTTCGCAACATCAAGGAATATCTTCCTGATGTTATCGTCGTTCGCAAGGGCTGCCATCTGCTCGTACAGGTTTATAGCGTCAAGCTCGGCTATTATCCCTGCCCTAAGCAGTTCCTTGTCCATATCCTCTTTCTTTACCTTCTCAATGTCGAACGGTATCGTCGAAAGCATTTTTCTGCACCTCCAATCAGTCTTTATGTCCTTATATTCAATCATGTTATTGATGATCTTCTTTCCTGCCGGCAAGGTACCTCGCAGCCTTGATCAACGCCATGCAGCCCTGCCCGGCAGCGATTACATACTGGTACTCATGCCCTGAAGCGCAATCACCAGCAGCGAAGACACCCTCTACGCTGGTCTGCGTCTTGCAGTCTATCTTTATGTGGCCGTGATCGTCGAGATCCACGAAACCTTTGAGGAAATCCGTGTTCGGTATCCTCCCTATCTCGATTATGACACCTTTGACCTTCAGCTCTTTTTCTTCACCATCCTGCCTGTACTTGATGCCCTCAACAAAATCCTTGCCGAATATCTCTGTGGTCTCTGCATTGAAGATTATGTCCACCTTGTCGTTACCCTTGACGTTCTCGATGAGGGACTCATGGCCTGTCATGCTGTCGCCGAGCACCAGGAGGTTTATCTTCTCAGCTATGTCCTTCATGAAATCCACAGCCTCAAGAGCAGAGTTTCCGCCGCCGATTATGGCAACCTCCCTGCCCTTGAACAGGGGGCCGTCGCAGATAGAGCAGTAAGTGATGCCCTTGTTGGCCAGCCTATCCTCACCTTCGACTTCCAGCTTTCGGGCGTGCGAGCCGGTCGCTATGATCACAGTCCTTGCCTCGTAGTCGTCCTTATCTGTCAAAACCCTGAAATGGCCATCCTTCTTCTCGATACCCTGCACGGTGAGGTCAGTCTTGACCTCTATGTCATTGACGCCCATCTGCTCCCCCATGGTATCGTTCAGCTCAGAGCCTGTTGTCTTTGGGATCCCAGGGTAGTTCAACACCTCGCCGCTTATCATGAACTGGCCGCCGAAGTCCTTAGAGATGATCTCGAACTCCATGTTCTTGCGGGAGGCGTAGATGGCTGCAGTCAGTCCTGCCATCCCTGCGCCGATTATTATGGTGTCCAGCATCTAGGCATCCTCCTTATTCCCTTCTCCGTCATCTTCTCCTTCTTCATCACTGCCTCCTTCTTCATCACTGCCTCCTTCTTCATCACTGTCTCCTTCTTCATCACCGTTTCCGTCCTTGCTGTCATCCTCTTCTTTATGTTCTCCGTCGCCACCCTTCAATTCAGCCTCTATAGCTTCTTTATTGAAGCCGACGATCATCTTGCCGTCGATCTCGGTCTGGGGGACTCCCATCTGGCCAGACTTCTTCATCATCTCCTGCGCGGACTCCTGATCCTCAGAGACGTCAACGTCGTCAAAATCTACATCCTTCTCTTTCAACCACGCCTTCAGCTTCTGGCACCAGGGGCATGTCGGTGTAGAGTAAACCTTAACGTTTGCCATCCTTGTCCACCTCCTCTCCGCAGCATGCTTCACAACCTTCCTCGAAGCACATGCACTCAGGCTCATAGTATTCACGCGGATGCCTGCAGGAAGGGCATTCCTCCGGCGGCTCCGTGCCTTCATGGATGTAACCGCACTTGCTACACTTCCACATTATGGGCTTATCCCTCTTGTATACTGTCCCTTTCTCGACAATCCTGAGCAGCTTCCGGAACCGGGCCTCATGCCTCTTCTCCACTTCTGCTATCTCCCTAAACAGCTTGGCAGCATCCTTGTCGCCTTCCTCTTCAGCTTCCTTCTGCATCAGGGGGTACATATCAGTATGCTCGTAATTCTCACCTTCTATCGCCGCCTTCAGGTTCGACTTGGTATCCCCGATGCCGTTGACCCGCTTGAACTCATCTTTCGCATGCTGCATCTCGTTCAGCGCAGTCTCCTCGAATATCTTCGCGATGTAAAGAAAACCTTCCTTCCTCGCAACCTTCGCGAAGTAATCATACTTGTTCCTTGCCTGGCTCTCACCGGCAAACGCCTTCTTAAGATTATCCTCTGTCTTTGACATCTTTATCACCTTTTCATCCATTTATCATTCGCTACGATGCTCTCATATAAAATACTATTGCACAGGCATATGAATAAGGGTACGCCCATGCTTTTACTCTTTCCTTTCACTTAAGCAGGTCATGTTCGATCCGCTCTGAGAGGTCGCAATCAATACACCTATCCAGCGCATCGCGCCTCTCATCCTTGTATCTGCACCTGCCGTCACGGCAGACCACAGGTTCAGTCAGCATCTCCATCCCGATCACCCCACGAATCTTCATCTGGTCTCATCTCGAGCACCTGCTGCAGGTGCCCCTGAATATCACATGCACGCACTCAGGCCTGAAGCCCCTGACTTCCACTTTCTTCATAGCGTAATCTGATATCTCTGGCTGAAATATGTCAATCACCCTGCCGCACCCTGTGCAGACTGCGTGCTGGTGCCTGCACGTGTCTCCGTCAAAGCGGAACTCGCCGCCAATCTCGAGCCTGAGTATCTTCCCCTGCTTAGCAAGGAGGTTCAGGTTGCGGTAGACCGTCGCCAGGCTTATCGCAGGAAGGTCCCTCTTCACAGCCTCGAAGACCATCTCTGCAGAGGGATGGGTCTTCACACTGCGCAGGTATTCCAGGATCTTCAGCCTCTGGTTCGTCATCCGGGTGCTGCTTCCGCGATTCATATGCACTCTTTAATGATAATTATTATCAATTGGTAATTTTTATTATTATATAAATGTTTTGATTGTCTTACAGACAGATATAGCAACATTTATATCCTGCCTTGTATGCGCCAGGGCAGGGTAGGAATGAAGAAAGTCATAAGATGTGTACAGGACCTTAAGCAGGATCAGGTCAAATACCTGGTCGATAAGCGTATGAATGAGTTCAAGGCACTCGGCAGGAAAGACGATGCATCCCTGTTCAAGGAAATCTGCTTCTGCATACTCACTGCCAACTACAGCGCAGAAGGAGGGATAAAGATACAGCAGGAGATAGGTGACGGATTCCTCAAATTTTCTGAGAAAAGGCTGGCGAAACGCCTCAGAGAACTCGGGTACAGGTTTCCCAACATAAGGGCAAGCCACATCGTCGAGGCGAGGAAGCATGCCAAAGGCCTCAAGAAAAAGCTGAAATCATTCCCTGATACGGTCACTGCGAGAGCATGGCTAGCAGCCGATGTAAAAGGACTGGGCATGAAAGAAGCAAGCCATTTCCTCCGCAACATAGGCTATGACGACGTCGCTATCGTAGACTTCCACATCGTAGATTTCTTGGTGGGTCACGGAGTGGTCGAAAGGCCCAAGACACTGACCCCAAGACGATATCTTGAGATGGAAGAGAAGCTGCGCAGGATAGGAGACAGGTCGGGCATGACACTGGGAGAGCTGGACCTCTACATGTGGTACTGCGAGACAGGGAAGGTTCTTAAGTAGGCAGGCCATGTTCTTTGCCACGCCGCAGCGTCGCGAGCACCAAACACCTTCCAGGCATACGTCCACCACGCATGGATCGCAACCACTATCCAAACCAAATGCTCTTAAGACAGCAGCGGCGTGGCTGTTGCACATCCAGCAAGCGGTCCCGCTGCTTTCAGAATCAGCACGCAATCAGTAGACGAATACCTTTCTCACGTATTTCATGTCGCAGTTCGCCTTCAGCTTTTCAGCCTGCCTGACCAGATATTTCCTGTTCTCCACGATCTGGTTCCGCAGGTTCGCCTCAGAGATCCTCTCAAAATTCTCAGTATCAAAATCATAGGTATAAAGAGTCACCGCGAGGTTCCTCGAGCAGATGAAGCTGAGAGCGTGGACGTTCGACATCCTGCGCTCCTCCACAGTCCTGAAATCCTCCTTCAGGACCTCCTCATCAGTCTCGTAATCGATGTCATGATACTCATGAAACTTGTATGTAATCTTATAATCCGTGAAGCCCACGTAAAGTGACTCGACCATGCCATTCTCCAACACCGTGTTGTTGTCAGCGATCACCGTCTCGTCCATGGTATAGTTCCTATACTCCCAATCCTCATAACGGAATGACTTCTGGTAACCTGTTGGCTGGGTAGGATAGTCCTCTAACGCATCTCCTGAAAGTATCCTTTCCTCATACATCTTCTCCTCAGCCTTTGCAATACTGTACTTGATGTACCAGTCAGAATAGTCAACGTAATCAAGAAGATCCTCAGAATCGTTGAGGTAATAGTTCGCATTGATGATGTGATTAAGCAGGATGGCTCTGCTGCTGTATAGCCTCTTGTACTTGGTGTCCATGAAATCAGCGAAATACCTGGGAGTATTCTCCCTGTGATAGAAGAAGTTAGACACTTCATTAAGAGCTGTTATATCCTTCCTGAACCTGATCCCATTCCGGTAGAGCTCATCGATATCGCTCGTAAGCTCGCCAAGAGTGTAGTTTCTCGGGACGTATACATAGACGATCTTCCTGCAGGCTCCGCAGTCCTGCCAGCAGTTTGAGCAGTTCTCAGAACCCTCGCAGACGCCATCACCGCACATCACTGTGCCATCTGTGACATTACCTGTCCTGTTCCCGGAAAGGTCACAGACAGAATCATCGTCAGCATCCATACAGCACGTCCCGTTGATCAGGACATTGGGTGGGTCGCACTCCAAATCCTCCTCACCGCAGCCGACCATGAACAAGGCACACGCTAGAACCAAGAATAAAGCTAGAACCTTCTTTACCTCTTTTTCCGGCATAGTCTATCCGAAAGCAAACTGTTTTATAAAGGTTACTCAATGGACAATCCTTCCGAAAACCTGCCGAAAATCACACAAACCTTCCGAAAAATTCTCAAAAATCCGGAAGAACATACAGATGTTCCGGAAACATTCCGCAGGAAAAGTAAAAAATCCGAAATCTGAGGTCCAATCTTTATTAATCCACAATACATGCTAAACAGTGATGAAAGAGACGACACTGCTCAAGATAGCGCTCGCGGTCAGCATGCTAGGCATACCCGCCCTATTCCTGCTTTCAAGCCAGATAAAGACAGACGAAGCCATGATCAGCAGGCTTGACGAGATGACAGATGAGACTGTCGTAGTGTCGGGCATGGTGCTGGACATCAACGACATGGACGGCACAACATTCATACTCATGCAGAAAGATGAGATGATGACAGTCGTGCTTTTCGGGCCTTCGCCGCCACTGCAGACAGGAGACTATATCCAGGTCAGGGGCACTGTCTCAGAACACGAAGGAGAGACAGAGATAATAGGGGATGAAGTGCGGGTCGTATGAGCTGTAAAGAGAGAGGCTCCAACACCCTCTATGCGCGTCAAAACAATATCAATAAGCGTAAAGTTTATAAAAGAGCTCTGCTTGGCTTATAAAGTCGGGGGTATTTCAAACTCGCGCATTTCGAAATGTGAAAAACGAGGTGACTAAATGAAGTTAAGACATCTGGCAATTTTAATTGCAATAACACTTCTGCTTCTAGCGTCCGGCTGCGGCAAGAAAGCAGCTCCAGCACCAGAGCCCGCACCCGCTCCAGCTCCAGCACCTGCTGAACAGGCACCTGCTGAAGACATGGCAGAGGAAGAAGCTCCTGCTGAAGAAGAAGCCGCGATGGAAGAAGAGGAAGTTGTCCTTGAAGAAGGCGGAGACGTCACAGAGACAGTAGTTGAGGAAAAATCATCTGAAGGTCTCGCAGTCGACATCAAGGTCGGCGAAGGCGAGTTCGCACAGGCCGGCTGCTCATTGAAGGAAGTCGATGGCGAACAGCAGAGAGTCCTCTCAGTGGTCGTGAAAAATACAGGCACAGAAGAATGGGAGATCTACGGCATGGACCACGTGAAAGGCAAGGTCAGGATCGGCAACAGAGGAGTTGTGGACACCACACCTGGCTGTGAGAAGATGATCCTCGCACCTGGCGAAAGCACTGCCTGCACGACAGTCGACAACGGAGCGGTCATAGAAGGCGAGAACAGGGTCACAGTCAACACGCCTGCAGGACAGTTCGCAAGAGTCGTGATGTGCCCATAAGGACCAAATAACATTTTTTTTATTTTATCTTTTTTTTAATATCAAACATAAAAAAACATAAAAAAAAATCATGATAATTCATGATAATTTATGATTCTTCATAATTCTTCAGCTACAAATACATTATCCTTATCACGAAGTATCTTCAGCCTGGCAGCACCTCTTCTCTTTTTAGGATCGACAACGCTTATCGTGCGGTCCTTCGCCACCGCCAGCGCCTCGTTCTTTAGGCGGCCAGGGCAGACTATCTCTGCGCGGATCATGTCACCTTTCCTGAACGGTCTTTCGAGCGGTTCAGTTTTCCTTAATGTGTGGTCCTTGGCCTTGAGATCGGTTCCGGCCTCTTTCTCCCACAGTTCGAGCTGATCGTAGAATCCTTCCCACGCCACCTGCTTCGCTACCTTTCGGCCCTTCTTATGCACAAGATAGTTCTGGATCCCTATCTCCGCGCCGATATCTTTCGCAAAGCCTATCAGCTTTGGGATCTCAGCGTCATTCTTACCCTTTATCCAGACAGGAGCGATCACGAGCTTCAGCTTCGGCGCTACGTAGCGGCACATGTCAAGGACGTGCTCCACATTATAGGCGTCAGTGCCTGCAAGCTCCCTTGCCTTTCCAGGATCTATCGCGTTCAATGAGATGTTGAGCTGGTCAAGACCTGCGGATGCCAGCCTCTCAGCCATGGCTTTCGTGAGGAGAGTAGCATTCGTGATTATCGAGATCGAGCGGATTTCGGGGATGGCCCTGAGCCCCTTCACCAGCCCCTCCATGTTCGCGTACAGCAGAGGCTCGCCATGCGGGTTTATGAACACGTCCAGCTTGGTGTCCGGATCCGATCCTCTCTTGAAACCCGCCAGGCGGCGCACTTCATGGATGATATAATCATCCTCCACCACAAAATCCACGATCTTCCTGGACGAGCTGCTGCCCTCATCCACGCTGCAGAAGATGCAGTCGATATTACAGCCTGTTATCGGCTTTACCTCCAAAATATTCGTTCCCCTGTCCACGATTCCGAAATAAAGAGTCCCGATGAGCGGTATGCCTGAGTTCTGGTGGATGTAGATTGTCTTGTGTCCTGTGAGAACACTCTTCAGGTTGCGGAATGCGCGATCAAGGATGGGCAAGAACTTATTATTCAACTGCCTGTCAGAAAGGTCAGGCGCGTCGATCTCGTGTTCGGTTATCTTGTAATTGCCCAGCTTTTTCAGTTCGGCCTTGTCTATATGAGACTCGAATACCTTGAGGAAGCGGAGCTTGAGCTGGGCGTCCTGCTCTTCGAAACTTATGTCCTGGAAAGTCAGTCTTGCCATCTTGCCGCCAAGCTGCCTTTTTCTTAACTTCGCAGCTACAAAGCCTGCCTCCACTTTGCTACGCAAAGTTTCAGGGGCACCACGCACGATGCTAAGACAATCCGAGGTCGTGCTGCTAACGCTGGTGCCTCAGGCTTTTACGCTGCTCGTCATAAAGGTCACAGCCTAGCTTTTAGTGGTGAGGCCACTTTTATAAAGACATATGCTGACTGATTTAATAACCAAAGACAAGTTATAAAAATGACAAGGCTTTCCGCGTGTACGGGGGTAAATATCTTATGGCAGAAAAAGACGTGGTAATCACTTACGAGACCCTGTTCGAGCTCCTGCGGATAGAGAAGAACCGCGAAGACCTGCAGAAGCTGGACGACAACTTCTTCGAGGATGTCAGAGAATACCTCCGGGACAAGACCTCCACATTCGAGTCCAAGGAGAGCCAGAGCCTGCTCTTCGAGGCAGACGAGAAAGAGAAGGCAAAGCTCGAGATAGAGAACATCAAGAAGATACTCAAAGAGCTCTACGACAGGAGAGAGAAGAAGATAGTCTTCACAGCACTCAACAAGGCAAGGACAGGCGTCATTCTCATCAACACAGCCAACATGCTCAAGTCAGAAAGGATGCTCTTCGACTCCATGAGCATGGTCATGTCAGAATTCCGGAAGAACATACTATACAAACTCGCATGCGGAGAGGTGCCGAAAGTAGACAACCTCCCTAAAAGCGTGATATCAAAACTTAACTGCGGATTCCTCAACGGCACACAGGGACTTGAAGCAGATGGGGAAGGAGACCTAGCAGCAGGCAATATGGCGCAAGGGCCAGTCCAGCAGAACGATCAGGATACCATGCCAGCAGATGCTGCTGCGGTTTCAGGAGTTTCAGCATCAACAGCAGATGATGACGAAACAGGGGGGCTGCATTTCAGGACTTCAGCCTCTGAGGAACCGAAAGAATTAAAAACAAACCAAAAATCTACAGAAACAAGCGATAAGGTCAAGAAAGTTCGTATATTGGCCTCAATCGGCGAAATAGTCGGCCCAGACCTTCAGATATACGGTCCATACGAGGAAGGGGCCGTAACAGACCTTCCAGGCGATTTAGCCAAGGTCCTGCTTGAAAAAAAGCAGGCAGAAGAGATACTGAACTGAAAAAACGGGCTTTTAAAGCTATAACAAACCAAAAATCACCCAAATAATCCAAAGGTGCTTTATAAATGAAGATTCCCAAGCAGACAAAAAGGCTCTGTCCATACTGCAAGAAGCACACCCAGCACAATGTCAAGCAGGCCAAAAAGCGCACACCCGGAGCTGCAAGGCCACTTGCGAAGAGCGCCAAAAAGAGGACCGGCTTCGGCAAAGGATGCGGCAACCTGGGCAAGTACGGCTCGAAACCGCCGATAGGAAGCTTCAAGATGACCGGAAAGAAAACCAGCAAGAAGACAGACCTAAGATACCAATGCAAGGAGTGCAAAAAGATACACACCCAGAAGAAAGGCTTCAGGGCCAAGAGGGTGGAGTTCGTATGATCACAGAGGAACCAAGATGAAAAGAGTATTCACAGAACCGACAAGCAAGTACATAAAGATAAGATGCCCTAAATGCAAGAATGAACAGATCATGTTCGGCAAGACCTCCACAAACGTAAAATGCCTTGTCTGCGACAAGCCCCTCGCGGAAAGCACGGGCGGCAAGTCCAGGGTCAAAGCACGCATACTGGAGGTGCTCGAGTAAGCATGGTCAAGAAAAATCAGGGCATGCCCGAAGAATCAGAACTCGTTCTCTGCACCGTAACAAAGATCTACCCGCACTGCGTCTTCGTGAACATCGACAACTACCTTAACAAGCAAGGCATGATCCACATATCCGAGATATCACCCGGAAGGATCAGGAACATACACGACTACGTCAAGGTAGGCAAGAAAGTCATCTGCAAGGTGCTCAGGACAGACGAGCAGAAAGGCCACATAGACCTTTCGCTGAGAAGGGTCAGCGAAGGACAGAAGAGAGAGAAGGCAGAAGAGCTCAAGAAAGAGCTGAAGAGCGAAAAGATAGTCGAGTTCGTCGCGCAGCAGCTGAAGATGGACAAGGACAAGCTCTACGACCAGCTCATAAGCAAGACAGAAACTGAATACGACTCGCTCCATGATTTCTTCGAAGAGTTCATAATCGACGAGAGCATAATCAAGAAGCTCGGCCTGCAGCCAAAGGTGCAGGATAAGCTCGCAGAAGTCATCAAGCAAAGGGTCAAACCGCTCGAAGTCGAGATAGAAGGCGAGATCAAGATAAAGAGCTACGGACCTGAAGGGGTCAACGTCGTCAAGAAGATACTCTCAGAAGCGGAGAATGTAAGCGACTCCATACGCATAAGATACAAAGGCGGCGGAAGCTACTCTATCATAATAAACGACAGCAACTATAAGGATGCCGAAAAGACGATGGAAAAAGCCACCGGCATCCTAGAGAAAGGCACGGACAAGAACAGCTGCGAGTACAGTTTTGAAAGGATCGAGAAGAAGAAGAAAGCAACAGCATGAGATAACAGCTGCGGCGTGAAGATGTCAGAACACATTCTAAGATGCAAGAAGTGCGGGAATTACACCATGCACAAGATATGCCCGTCATGCGGCGGGGAAGCGGTGCAGCCGATGCCTGCCAAGTATTCGCCTGAGGACCCTTACGGGAAGTACCGGCGGGAAGCGAAAAAGGAACAGCTGGAAAAAAGAGGTCTCCTCTGAACATGACCTGGGATTTTGAGCCACTGATCAAGAAGATGCCGAAATTGAGCAACACAACACTCATAGTCGGACTGCCAGGCATAGGCAATGTAGGCAAGATAGCGGCAGACTTCATAATAGACGAGGTCAAGGCGAAGAAGATCTACAACGTATTCTCACATGAGATGCCCAACTCGGTATTCGTGAATGACCATAACCTCGTCGAGCTTCCCACGATAGAGATGTACGCGAAGAAGCGCAACGGGAAAGGGGATCTCATTATATTGACCGGAGATGTCCAGCCTGCAGAAGAGAAGAGCAGCTACGACTTCTGCGAGGCAGTGCTCGGCATAGCGAAGGAGATGGACGCATCTTTGATCGTCACGCTCGGCGGCATAGGACTCGCTGAAGTGCCCAAGAAACCGCAGGTGTACTGCACAGGGAACTCCAAAGAAGCGATAAAGGGATTCGGCAAAGGACTCAAGCTAAACAAGGAACTGTACGGCGTTGTCGGCCCGATAATCGGGGTCAGCGGTCTCATGATAGGCCTGGCAGGAAGGAGAAAGATACCTGCAGTGTGCCTGCTGTCAGAGACATTAGGCCACCCGGCATACCTCGGCATCAAGGGCGCGAGGGAGATAGTCAAGACACTCAACAAGAGGCTCAGCCTGAAGATAAAGATATCAGACCTGGACAAGGAGATAGAGGACATCGAAGGAGAGATGCTCACCAAGACACAGGAATTCGGCAAAGCCTCAAAGAAACAGGCGCTCAAGAAACTCCAGGGCAGGATACAGAAAGAGACCAACTATATCGGATAAAGCTTTTTCTCTTTTATAAACATAAAGGATATCTATAAAAAGAATAAGGCCAGACCAAGACCATATTTTTATGATACTCAAATATCTTGGGGGTGCTTAGATGAATGATCGCAAAAAGATAATAGGGATAGTCGTCCTGGTGCTGATACTTCTCGTGATACTCGGCCTGACCAGGAACAACGATGGAATGCAGGGAGTGACAGGACATGCTGTCAAGAACCTGGTGGCAGAAGACAGCGATGATGACTCAGACGACAAGGGAAAGGACGAGATACTGCTGAACGGCACATCATCAGACACGGATTCCGGTCCTGAAGGAGGAGATCCTGGTCAAGGAGATGACACTCCTGATACGCACAAACCCGATCCGGAGCCGGCAGACGAGCCGGAACCGAAAGACGAACCTGAATATGAATGCTACAGGGACACCGACTGCGCAGATGATGAGAACTGCCAGAACAGGAAATGCGTAGAGCCGGAATGCAGGGAAGACTCGGACTGTGCTGATGATGACCCGTGCACGCCCGACAAGTGCTACTTTGCAGGACACAGGAACGCGTACTGCGCAGGACCTACGACAGAGACGATACCCAATGACGGCTGCTGCCCTCCGGGAGAATGGGTGGACACCGACATAGACTGCCCGCCAGTCTGCGGAAACAGGAAGTGCGAGCTCGGGGAAGGCTATGCCACGTGCAAAGAAGACTGCCCCAATACTGGCGGAGGAGATGATGACTCTGGAAGCTCAGGCGGGGACGAACAAGAGGAGCCGGAATACGAATATCCTGAATGATGCAGCATCATCAGTTTATTTTTTCCTTTTTTTTCCTTTTTTTTTTCTCTATTATCCTCTTTTCTGAGTTCTGAGCGGATGGCTGATTGCCGAAAACATCAAAACACATTTAAATGATGCCTGCCAAACCATCCTTATGGACAAAAGATACAAGATATTCTTCCTTATGCTGGGCATATCTTTTGTCATCATGTACTCTGTGATGTTCCTGAACGTGGACAGACTGTCCCACTTATATCTGAGCCTGACAAGACTCTACATGGCATTGCTGATGGTGGCGCCGATGGCCTTTTTCATGCTGGTACTCATGCTGGACATGTACAAGGACAAGAAGCTCAACACCATCATAATGGTCGCAAGCGTCGCCGTTTTCTTGTTGGCGCTCGTCCTTCTCAGGACACAGACGCCGATAAGCGACGAACAGTACATGAAGGCGATGATCCCTCATCATTCATCTGCTATACTGACCAGCCAGGAAGCAGACATAAAGGATCCTGAGGTGAAAGAGCTGTCGCAGGCCATAATCGAGGCTCAGGAGCGGGAGATAGAGCAGATGAAAGACATTCTCGGACGTATGGACTAGCGTCCTTTTTCTTTGCGGTACGGTCATCGATCCAGCGCGAGACACCAATATACCGAAAAGCTTAAATACTCTTGTTACAAATAGTTATATTAAGTTACAATATGTAACAAAGCGTGACAAGAAGACAAAACAGGCACGAATCGCGCAAACAGTATAAGAAGAGCAGGAATGCTACAAACAGGCGAACAGTATGGGCGTAGTACGCATAGATGACGAGCTTGAGAAAGAGATAGAGCAGATACTCAAGATGCCGGAGAACAAATACAGGTATCCTTCTAAGACAGCATTCCTCAACATAATGATACATGAGCGTATGCTCGAGATGAAAAAAGCAAAAGACAAAGGAAAAAAGAGGTAATTGCAAAGGAAAAAAAGAGGTAATCATGATGAAGACAGACAACAAGATACGGAACGTATGGGCAAGGGAAGTGCTCGATTCAAGGGGAAACCCGACAGTAGAGGTCGAAGTGCACACAAAGACGCACAGTTCAAGGGCAGCAGTGCCCTCAGGAGCTTCCACAGGAGTGCACGAAGCTCTCGAGCTCAGGGACGGAGGGCCAAGATACCACGGAAAAGGTGTCAGGAAAGCTGTCATGAACACAAGAACAAAGATACCCAAAGCGATAGTCGGCAAGGACGCCAGGAAGTGGAAGGAGATAGACGCGGCCATGCTAAAGCTCGACGGCACGCCAAACAAATCAAACCTGGGAGCCAACGCCATACTGGGTGTCAGCCTCGCGACAGCAAGGCTTGCAGCAAGCCTCAAGAAGCAGCCGCTCTACAGGATGCTGGGAGGCAAGAACGTAATACCTGTCCCCTGCATGAACATCATAAACGGAGGAAAGCACGCAGACAACAAGCTCCAGTTCCAGGAATTCATGATCTGCCCGAGAGCAAGGACGTTCGCGGACAGCCTCAGGATGGGAGCAGAGACATACCAGGTCCTGAAGAAAGAGATATCAAAGAAGTACGGCAAGGACTCCACCAACGTGGGAGACGAAGGAGGATTCGCACCCAACATAAAGACAGCAGAAGACGCGCTCAAGATACTCACCAAAGCCATAAGGAAAGCAGGATACGAAGGACTCATAAAGATAGCCATCGACGCGGCAAGCTCAGAATTCTACAGCAAGAAGAGGAAAGCATACTTTGTCGACGGCAAATGGATGACGGCAGACACGCTCACAAAACTCTACGAAAGGATAATGGACGGCTATCCTGTATTCTCGATAGAAGACCCGTTCGAACAGGACGACTTTGAACCCTACCCGGCACTGACAAAATCAGCCAAGAAAAGGAAAGTCCAGATCGTCGGGGACGACCTCCTCGTAACAAACCCTGAACGGATAAGGACCGCGCTGGACAGGAAGCTATGCAACTCACTACTCCTGAAGGTCAACCAGATAGGATCACTGAGCGAAGCCATGAAAGCTGCAAAGCTCGCCATGGACAACAGATGGACAGTGATGGTCAGCCACAGGAGCGGAGAGACAGAAGATCCATTCATAGCAGACCTTGCGGTAGCGCTCGGCACAGGACAGATAAAATCAGGAGCGCCGTGCAGGAGCGAAAGACTGGCAAAGTACAACCAGCTCATGCGCATAGAGGAAGAGCTCGGGCAGAAAGCCACGATGGGGAGGATATGAAACTTAACTCAAGCAGGAGGCAGCTACGGTCGGGGTCAGGCCGGGTATCATAAAAATGGTCGAACAAGAACTTGAGGATTACATTAAGACGCAAACAAGCCTTGGGGTCAGCCAGCAGGCCATAAGGAAAAGCCTCCTCGACGCAGGATACACAGAAGAAGAGTTCAGACCCCTGCTCGAGAAGCATTACGCTCACGGCACGAAAGCCGGGGCAAATGCGGTCCTGCAGTCCGGTGGCGGAAAGGAAATCAAGAGCTACCACATACTCTGGCTCAACATGGCTATAGTGATGGTGTTCGCCTCACTTTTCATATACACGACATACGACTACAACACAAAACTCACAGGAATGCAGGAAGAGCACGAACAGGAACTGTCCAGGATCCAGGAAGCCATGGCAGAACAGGGCACGCAGACAGCAAGACAGATCAACCAGATGGAAAGCGGACTCGAGAGCGAGATAGGAATCGCGCAGGCAAGGATAGAGAACGTGAACGAGGATCTGTCAAAGAAGATAAGAGACTACAACTACCAGTCGATGAGCAGGGACCAGACGCTCTCAAGTTCCATACAGAAGAGCAGCAACCGCAGCCTCTCCGAGCTCTCCAGCTTCGCACAGCAGCTCGAACAGTTCAGGGAAGCATCCGTGGATTTCAGCCCGGTCATACAGGACTCGATAGAATCCGTCGTCACGATAGGCTCCAAAGGAGGAGGGTTCTTCACGACCACAGGCAGCGGAGTCGTGATAAACAACAGAGGATATGTCGTCACCAACTACCATGTAGTGGACGACCTAAGCAGAATAGACATAAAGATGCATGACGGTACAGACTACACTGCCAGGATGATAGGCAAGGACGACAGCATAGACCTCGCAGTCCTCAAGCTCGAGACGAACAGGGACGACTTCACATACATGACATGGGCAGACTCCGAAGAGGTCGATGTGGGCGACCACGTCATAGCCGTAGGAAACCCTGTCGGCTTCGACTCGACAGTGACAGAAGGCATAATCAGCAACACAAGACGCCTCGTGCCGGGCGAATCAGAAGACATATACTACTTCCAGACAGACGTCGCCATAAACGCAGGCAACTCAGGCGGGCCCCTCATAAACAAGGAAGGGAAGATAGTCGGCATAGCCACGCTCAAGTATGCACGGATAGGCTTCGAAGGCCTCAGCTTCGCGCTGAGATCTAACGACGTCAAGACAAGAGTGCTGGAGATACTCCAGCAGGAATCATAAAAATCCGCCGGAAGTGCCCTACCCCGCCCTAAATGGAGGGGTTTGACCGGGCACTTCCTTTTACAGGCGGATTTGTCAGAAACCTTCGGTTTATGATCATGCTCAGAAATGCAAAGCATTTCTGACATTTAGGACCCTCAAAATGCGTAAGCATTTTGGGGTGCCAAAACGCATTGCGTTTTGAGCATGCCAAAAACTTCTGGCGAAGTTTTTGTGCATGACCAGGACAATCAAGACACATACAAGATAAAGAGATGGGAAAATGAAAAGAAAGACCGGAAATATCAGGAAACCAGCCCCTGTAGAGAAGGCCATGCTTATAGTCCTCGACGGATGGGGCATACGCAGGTCAAAGAAAGCAAACGCGATAAGGCTTGCGGACACACCAAACTTCGACAGGCTGTGGAAAGAGAACCCGCACACAACGCTCTATGCAGCAGAACAGCACGTCGGCCTGCCCAAAGGATACATCGGAAACTCAGAAGTCGGACACACACACCTCGGAGCAGGAAGACAGGTCCCCCAGGAACTGCTCAAGATAAACAAGGCTATTAAGGACGGAACGTTCTACAGGAACACGGTGCTGATAAAGGCCCTGGAGAACGCAAGGAAAAACGGCTCCGCGCTCCACCTCATGGGCCTGCTCAGCGACGGAGGCGTGCACTCACACATAGACCATCTCTTCGCACTGCTGAAGATGGCAAAGAAGCACAAGGTATCCAGGATATATGTCCACGCATTCCTCGACGGGAGGGACAAGCCACCCAAAAGCGCGCCGAAATACATAAAGATGCTCCAGAAAGAGATGGACAAGCTCGGCGCAGGAAGCATAGCCACGATCATAGGCAGGTTCTACGCGATGGATAGGGACAACCGCTGGAACAGGGAGCACAAGGCATACGACGCCATGGTAAACCACAAAGGAAGGACATACGAGACACCGATGCAGGCGATAAAGGACGCATACGCTCGCGGAGAGACAGACGAGTTCGTCAAGCCCAGCATCATACTATCAAAGAACATGAAAAGGAAGCATTACGTAAAGCCCCACGACTCAATAATATTCTTCAACTTCAGAGAAGACAGGGCAAGAGAGATAACAAGAGCGTTCGTCGAAGGGAGATTCAGGAAATTCAAACGCAAGAGGGTCATAGACCTCCACTTCGTCTGCCTGACGCAATACGACAAGGGGATAGACGCGCCCGTCGCGTTCCCCCCAAAAGTCCCGCCAAGCATGCTCGGCGAGGTCGTGTCACTAAAGGACATAGACCAGCTCAGGATAGCAGAGACAGAAAAATACGCCCACGTCACCTACTTCTTCAACGGCGGAAGGGATGGGCCGTTCCCGAAAGAGAGAAGGATACTCATACCAAGCCCAAAAGTCAGAACATACGACAAGACCCCTGCTATGAGCGCGCCCAAGATACGCGACAAGGTCATCGACGAGATAAATAAAGGCAGGCACGACCTGATCGTGCTGAACTTCGCGAACCCGGACATGGTAGGTCACACAGGAGACCTCGCCGCCACGGTCAAGGCAGTCGCAGCAGTCGACGGCTGCCTCGGAAAGGTCGTGGCAGCAGCGCGAAAGAAGAACTACAACGTACTGATAACCGCAGACCACGGCAACGCAGAAGAGATGTCAGGAAAGCACCAGACATCACACACGACAAACAAAGTGCCTTTCATACTCCTCGCGAACAGGAAATACGACCTGGCAGAGAGGAAGAACGACTCCATAGCCAACATCGCACCGACCATAGTCAAGCTCATGGGACTGAGAGAGCCTGAAGTGTATCTCAAGCCGTTGGTAAAATAGAAAAGCGGGACACGCACTGAGCGGCGGTTCAAGTCTGCTTGAACCCCCACAACCGAAGGTTGTCGCGGCTGCAGCCGCGTTACTAGTGATTTTGTAGGCGTGCAAACTATTGCTTGATGTTACCGTGCTTGCAAGCTTGCGCAATACCTTTTGTTTGTCGGTAAAGCGCAGCCGATTCTGCTGTGCTATGTTACGACACGTATGAAACGGCAGCTGCAGCCAAGCAAAAAGAAGTAGCAGCTGCAACTCTTTCCAGGATCAGAACAGCCTCATGTAAGCGTGTATCTCATCATACTGGTCATCCTCAAGCAGAGCACCATGCTGGCTAACGACCTTCGCGGCCGCGTAAGAAGCCTTCCTGCCTGCAGACTCGAGCTTATCACCGTCCAGAAGAGCGGTCAGGAAAATAGACCAGTAAACATCCCCTGCACCGGTCGCGTCGATACCATCACACTGCTCAGGAGATACAGAGATGGCCTTACCTCCCAGGGATATCAGCGATCCCTTGCTGCCCATCGTAAGCACCACCGTCTTAGCCCCCAACCCATGGAATTTCCTTATGAACTCCCTCGGCTTCAGGTTGCCGAATATTGCCTTCGCATCATCCATCGACGGCTTGGTCAGATCAGCGAACCTGAATGCCTGTTTCAGGACCTCAAGCCCCTCCTTCCTGCCCATATTCCACACGCTCTCCCGAAAGTTGGGGTCGAAAGATATCAGCTTTCTCCTGTCGTACGCTTCCTCAAGCACGCCAAGCACAGTGGAGCGTGTCGGCTCCTCAGCCAGGGTGAAAGCATTAGTATGGATGATCTTCGCCTTACGCACCAATGCCATGTCAACCTCCTCAGGCTTCAGCTGCGTGTCAGCGCCGCGGATTATATCGAACTCAGGAGTCTCGGGATGGCGCCTTATGAAAGACTTCGTCGTCTCCTTCTCCTCGTCGATACGAACATGCTTGTTGATGATGTCATGCTTCTCAAGGATGCTTAGAAGACGCTGGCCGTCAGCATCCTTCCCTATCTTAGTGATGAGCACAGGCTTCTTCCCCAGATGACGCATATGATAAGCTATGTTTGCAGGACTGCCCCCAAAAAAACTGTCGAACACTTTCGTCTCCTTCAGCGGCCTGTCCTCCTTAGAGATGTAATCTGTCAGCAGCTCCCCTATGCAGAGTATGTCAAACTCACCCTTCAACGATGCCAACTTCGAATAAAGCTCATCAACACTTCCAGCCATGAAAACATCACCAAGAAACTAACCGAAGACTATCATCCTATGGTCGCGCCTCACATCAGCGACCTTGTCGAAAGCCTCTTTCATAGTGCTCTCATCGATCTCAAGAGGACCCTTCCGCGGGTCCATCACCATGAACTTACCTTCCCTGTAGCTGTATACCGGCAGGTAGTGGGGGTTCCTCCTGTTCTCCTTCGTGCCCCGCACGATACCCACGATGAGGCGCAGCATCAGCACCTTGCCCTGCTCCAGCAGCCTCTTCACCTCAGCAAGACGGATATCCCTCTCCTCGATATCAACACCCTCCTCCTTCGCCTTGTTATAGAAGCGCTGGCTCGAGAAGTTCGCGATCTCTATCTCCTTCTTCTTGTACGCCTTGAACTTGTAACCAGGAAACTTGTACTCATGCTCGCCGACGACAACCTTCAACGGGACGCCCTGCCTGTGAGCGTAGAGCGCAAGAGCATAGATAGAACTACCCTTAGTGGGCAAAGTGGCAGTCTTGTGCCAGATGTCGAACTCACTGTCGATATTAAGAAGGAAATCCTCCTTGAAATGGTTGATTATCATCGCCAGCGACGCCGCAGCGCATGTGTATTTCGTGGTCTGCTTGTAGAGTCTCATGACCATCTGTAGGAAGGTTTCATTTAAAAAGGTTGCTGTGTTTTCCTGTCACCAGAATCTAGACCTGCGTCTTTCACAGCTTTCGTTGAAATCCTTGAAAACATTCTTGAAAAGATCGTTCTTCATCAACAGTATCTCTGGATGGAACTGGAAACAACAGACCAGGCGGTCTTCAGACTCCATGCCTTCTATAGTACCATCATCCGCAATAGCAGACAGCCTGAATCCTTCAGGGAGCTTGATCACTTTCTGCCTGTGAAGGCTGTTCACCCTGACTTTCTCCAGACCGAGCAGCCTTCTGAGCCTTGAACCTGATATGACCTTGATGTCATGCGTAGGTGTATTGTCCTTCGCTTTCTGGTTATGGGCTATGTCCTGTTTAATCAGGTCAGGGTTCTCCCTGCTGACCTCACCACCAAGAACTTCAGCCACCATCTGGTGACCCCTGCAGACCCCCATGATGGGTATCTTTTTATCCCTACATCTCCTGATGAGAAAAGCCTCGAATCCGTAGCGTAAAGGATTCTGCTCTTCAAGAGAAGGGAGCAGCTTTTTCTTCAGAGCGCTCACAGTTAAAGGATTGATACCCCCGCCAGAGACCAGAAGCCCGTCGATAAGTCTCACCAGTCTACTTGCATTACCATATATCGGAAGGATTATGGGTGTGCCGCCCCCCATCTTAACCGCGTCAACATAACGCTGGTCGACATAGTACTTGTTGTCGCTCTTCTCGAAATGCCCGGTGATGCCTATAACAGGCTTTGTTTTTCCCATCCTAAATATCTTCAGGCAATCATCTGCCTGTAAGAACAGCATAGGCCTCTTCAGGTATGACTTCTTTCATCTTGGGTGGTATGTAGAGGTCATGACCTGCTTCATTGTTCCTGACTATCGAAGCGAGGAACATCCCGTTAATCGTCGCGTCATGATCGAGGCCCCTGCCTCTCATCCCTGTGTGGAAGTAGCTCTCGATGACTGACTGTCCGTTGATCTCGATAGCGTACCTTTGACCGTCTTCACCCTGGATGATGTCGCACCTTGCGTAGTCCCTGACACCTGCAGAATCGCACATCGCCCCCGCTATCTCAACAAGCATATCTCTTATCCATCCAGAGCTCACAGCGACAGGCTCGAACAACCTTGTCCCGGGTTTTCCATCCTTCAACTCCTTGCTCAGGACCTTTGGCGGCGTTCCACCACCCATGTATACCATCTCTGAAGGCCCTATTATCCTCTTATCACCGGACCCTATAACCGCTATAGTGTACTCCTCTTTGCGGGTGCCGAGGAACTGCTCTGCAAAAAGCTCGTCGAAACCTTCACCGCCAAGCTCTTCAACAGCAGCCTCAAGACCTGCCATGTCTGAAACTACGTATCTCTCGTCTATACCCCTTCCACCACCTTCTTTACGAGGTTTTAGAAGCACAGGGAAATGACCCTCGACCACGCTCAGGTCATCGCCAAGATCCGCAAACCAAGGGGTGAGGATACCATTATCTGCCCATCGTCTCTTAAGGCCTGTCTTGTCAAGCACAAGCTCGAGAGCCTCTTCGTCAGAGCCGACGTAAGGGATCCCTTCAGCTTCCAGAAGGCTGTGCACGTTCATGTCAACGCTGCCATCCTCATTGTAAGTGTGATAAGCACCACTGAAAACGATGTCTGGCCTGAATGTCTTCATGTCCTCGAGAAGCTTGGCTGTCGAGGACACGAACCTGAACCTTGAATCGATATCTGAACGGCTCAAAGCTTCCATCATCTTTGTATATACTTCCACACCGCTTCCACCTCTCCTGTTCCAATCCTCTGCACTGACCAAAAGAGCTCTCATCTTATTTACCTCCAACATATGAAAAATCTTTATGATATCCTCTTAACCTTTCCTCTTCACGCATCACCCTGCCGAAAGAGTCGACTGCCTTACAGGTGCCATCCAGAAAAATGGTGCTCACCTCACCTCTAGCGAACCTGTTGTTCTTGAGCATCGGAGCATCCAGAACTCCAGTCTCTACAAGCGAGCAGAGATACTTCGGGTCGAGAATATCCCCGTTTTCACGTATCATCCTAAGCAGTGTCTCTGCCTCAAGCATGATCTCATGTTTTCTGTACTCGACCAACCTGTCATGATACATCTTGGGTGAGTGCATGCTGTTCCTTATGGTCTGCCTAACTATCTTCGCGCTGTTGATAACATCGTCAGCAGTAGCGGCATGGTGCGGTTCACTATAACTCACCACGTGGATTATGTCAGGATCCAACTGCATCTGGAGCATAGTCGAGTTGGCGAGCTGTGCGCGGGCCTCCTCAAGATCGTTAGGGAAGCTCGGCAGGCCAGTCCTTGTCTGCGTGAATACCCTGAAACCATCTCCTGCAAGTTCACTTACAAGCTCTTTTGTCGCGAGCATCTTCGCGAGCTCATTACAAAAAGCGCTCTCTCCAGAGACATTGAACATGTACTGATGTATATAGTCCTTCACACCACAGCCTTTGGCGACCTCAGCACCAAGTCTTGCTGAAGCCACTACAAGAGAATCATGCGCCCAACGCATCGCCCAATGGTGAGCCTCAAGTATCTCGACTGGCATGTCCCTCTCAGCGTTCCATCTTATCAGCTCGAGATGATCCTTGATCGACCGCTCCAGCTCGTGAGGTCCTCTGCCGTCCATCTGGTTGAACCAGAATAACGGGACTGCTGACCAGGCGTTACCGAAGCATTCCTCGTAAAGCTCGGCCAGCTTTATCAGGTCGTCAGTGCCTGCATAGGTACGCATGAGCGGGAAGTTACCTGATCTAGTAGCACCGTAAAGTGCCTTGAAATCCTTGCCGCTCCTTACAGGCACGCCGCCCGCGCCTCGTGATCCTATGGACTGTCTTTCAGGATGGAAGAAGTTTGACTGCGCGTCCTGGTCTGTGCCAAGCGATATCACGTCGATAAGACCCGAATCTGCGATCCTCTCTATCCCCTTTGTGGTGTGGTCGATGTCAGGAAGCCCGAAATGTGTCCTCAATATCGGCCAAGGACAGGAGTCACGCACCCTTTCACGAACATCCTGTGAAGGTATTGCCTTAAGTATCTCTGACCTCTTGTTTTCGGTCAGGTAATCTTCAACCTCTTCGATGTTATTGCCGTCACATACTATCCTGAAAAATCCGCTACTTTCTGCGATCTCTGCGACAGGTTCTGTGCCGCCGAAAAGATAATCAACTTTTTCCAGTCCTGCTTCTTCGGTCTTCCACCTGAGTTCCCCGAGAGCATGCTCCGCGTTCTCCGGCGTGAGCCTGTAGCTGACCGCGACAGCATCAGGAGACTCTGCTTTTATCGCTTCGATGAGCTGATCTATGGAGACTGCAGGTCCGAGAAACCTTGTCGTGTGGCCTGCTTCAGAAGCGGACTGCAGGAACCTGTACACTCCCAGGATGTGGACACAATCGCATATGGACGCGCCCAGTATCTTCATCTGCTTCCCCCCACGTATCTCTCTGCATTCCTGTGATTTCCGTTCGCGTAAACCAGACAGTGTATCTTATCTAATGTTCTCTCTTCAGTCAGTCCAAGCTTCTCGAGTGTCCGGCTATTGCTTGTCATGTCCAGTCCTGTGATCCTCTCAGAAGCAGATATCAGTTCATCCATCAGCGGCGTCTCGACCCCTATAGCCTTTCCGACGAGAGAAAGAGGCACAAGTCCTGTCGGGATGTCTTCCAGCAGGTACCTGTGATGCATCGTCTGTGGTGCCATGATGCCCTGATATGCGGGGTTCCCCTTAAGCAGGTCTTTCAGACAGTCGCCTTCGATACAGTATCTTGTGGACAGCCACTCTTCCAGAGAAGGCACTTCAGCACCAAGCATCCATGCTATGGCTCTCCTCTCAGCATCTACCTGATTCATGTATTTCGCTACGATGTCATTGACACCTTCTGTGTAGAACTCGAAACTTTCACCGCTGAGTATCCGCCTATGGTTAAGGACCATTATCGTCGGGTGGAACACTGCTCCGATGTTCCCGATGCTCGTCTCGAGTATGTTGTTCGCTTTCCTGAATTGAGGGAATATCCCTTTCAGCGTATCGATGACCCTATCAGTACCCTGAGGATCCATCGCAGCGATCGCAACTTCACTCTTCACACCGAAGACCTGTGCGCGACCTGGTTCGGTAACCCTTGTCGCGTAGAGGAGCGTGTTCGCTTCACATATCGTTATGTCAACATCCTTGACCTTGTAGATCTCGTTCGCAGCCTCAAGCGCGCCGAAAGTCCTGCTTGGGTTGAGGATCATTATCTGGCCGTCCTTCATGTAAGGTGCTGCCTGTCTTGCGACATCTCCGTGCCCTAATGCAGTGGTCACCACCATCAGGATATCTGCTTCGGATACAGCCTCCCCGATGTCGGTGGTAGCATTCACAATCCTGCCTTCAGAATTCAATGCGCCTTCAAGTGTTATCTTCTTGTCTTCAGACAGGCTTCCAAGCCTTTCAGGAGACCTGTTCTGCAGGATCACATCATAGCCCATGGATGCAAGATGCCCTGCAAATGTCTGTCCGCCACAACCAGCACCAAGAACTGCGAATTTTGGTCTTTTTTTAACTGTCAATTTGCCCCTCCAAAGAGGAATTGCTCCTCTTTTTCCGCTTCCAGCTTTTTTAAGCTTTTTTATCTTAAAAATGTTGCTTAATTGATTTTCTTTTATTTATTTAGGGCTTTAAAAATCTTTTTTTCTTTTATAGGAGCCAATTTAAAGCTTTTTTATAACGTATTAGCTATTTAAAATCTCTTTATTAAACTTTTCCTTTCTTAAATTTGCTTTATTTTTTGAAAGGAGGTTTTTTGTCCCTGTTTGGGGGCGTTTATTGGTCTATATCTTCCCACAACCTATTTAATGCACCTCGGTTTTTTAGTATGCATGAGATCGCTTGCAGACATAGAGGACAGGATACCTGAAAAGCTATACTCTGCGCTGGTCAAGGAAGGCATAGACAGGCTCAGGCCGAGCCAGAAGAAATCCATAGAGGCAGGACTGCTTGACGGAAAGTCACTGCTCGTGTGCACTCCCACGGCATCGGGAAAGACACTTGTCGCAGAGCTGGCATCCATGAACGCAATACTCACAAAAAGAGTGAAGGCAATATATGTAGTGCCCTTGAAAGCACTGGCAAGCGAAAAGAACAAGGAATTCCAGAGAAAATACGGACACATGGCAAAGATAGGCATGTCCATAGGCGACTTCGACAGCTCAGACCCGTACCTGCACACATACGACCTCATAATCACCACATCCGAGAAGCTCGACTCACTCATAAGGCACCATGCCCCATGGGTGCGCGACATAGGTGTCCTTGTCGTAGATGAGATACACCTGCTCAACGACACGCACAGAGGACCGACACTCGAGATACTCATAACCATGCTCAAACAACTGCTCAAGGATGTACAGTTCATCGGCCTCAGCGCCACGATAGGCAACGAGAAAGAGCTCTCAGAATGGCTGGATGCGACACTGGTGCACGACACATGGCGGCCTGTAGATCTACACAAAGGAGTCTATTACGAAGGCAAGATAGAATTCGGATGAAAGCAAAAAGAATAATACAATAAAGAACAAAAGTCATACAATAAAGAACAAAAGTCATACAATAAAGAACAAAAGATTTCTTATGCTGTCAGATGACATCAGGCTCAAGCAGCCCTGTCGATATTCCCGTCCTCGAGCAGGTCATAGCCGAGCTCTGCCCACATCTCGTCAAAAGCAGAACCGATATCATCAGCACTGCCAAGGACGGTCACTTCAGGTTCCTCTTCTCCTTCCATCCTTGCGTCAAGCCTAGCGAGCGTCTCCCGCGCCTCATATTCAGGGTCTGCCTGTAAGCCAGCATCACGATCGTAATCACCCATCTCTATCGCGAGACGCTCAAGAGTACATCTTCCCGCGTAGGCGTTGTCCCTCTCCCTCTCAAACTCAGACTCTGAGATGGGTTCGGTCACGTCGATATCAAAATCGTAAGGGTTTTCACGACTGTCGAAAGGATGCTCTCCGGCATCATGCTCTCCTACAACCACAGAACCTCCGGAAGTCAGATGCTCATAAGCAGCAGATACCAGCTCAGGAGTCCAGCCTTCAAGACCATAGACCGCGGCGCACCTCTCGAACTCATCCCGGGCGTAATCAGTGCCGTTGAAATACTCATGCATATGCATAAGCCTCGATCGCAAGCTGTAATCCATGGTCCCGAGCATATCCAAAGCCTGCGACTCCACATCGCTCAGCCTCTCGACATCAGCCTCTTCAAGTACAGTGACCCACTCACCAGAATCATCCTCATAACCGACGATGTCCCCAGCAGAAATCTCCTCGAAGTCATTCTCCTCTGCCTCAAGCAACCTCTGGTCAAGTTCCCCAAGATCGATACATGTGGCATCACCGCCGTTCATGACAAGCTCTGTGTATATGTCAGAAGCGATATCAATAGTGCATGAGAATCCATACTTGTCCCTGAACCTGTCAGCGAACTCAGCCTTGTCATAAGCCTTTCCGAACCTGCAAAGCTTGTACTCACGATTTATCTGCCTTGCCTTCTCAGCAAGGTCGCGATATAGGTCGACATGCTTGTCATGCCCGGGTCCGTCAGGGGAACCAGAATCATCATCGAAACAGAAAGACGCCACAGGCCTGCCCTTCTCTGGTAAATTTTCATGCCCTGCTTCCGGCCCGTCACGCATCAAGTCAGGACCCAAACTGCCCTGCTCTGCGCCGTCAATTTCAGCTCCTGCACTTTCTCCACCAGAACTTTCACATACGGTCGGAGCGTTGGATCCAAGGTCTTCGACCCTGTCAGATATTTCCTCATCATCAGTCGTCCTGTCACCCAGAGGAGTCCTCGAAACAGTGACCTGCCTGTCAGCAGCATTCACACCGCCGCCTCCATACGCCTCTGTCTCACCGATATCAGACTCGTGCACGACGACATTGGTATAGCCGAGACGGTGGGCGATCCACTCTACCATGCGCTTTACCCTGCCCGCCCTGTCCTGGGCGAGATCGACATTCTCTTCCTGGTCATCATTCACCCTGTTGCCGCCCCACTCGATGCTGGCAGAGCCTGTCACGTAGATGTTAATGTTGCCTTCCTCATCCACTGCAGACCTGTCAGAGACGATGCTGCGCACATAATCCTCAAGCGCAGCCCTCGACGCTGAATGATCGACAAAAGCGGTGCTGCCAAGCCTCATAGGCAATGAAAGATCACAATACCTCTCTGAAAGAGCAGGCGACACGCTGTCAGACGAGCTATCATCACTATACATCCTGTCCCCATCCTGCTCATCATCATCCTCATCAGGACCGGGTCCAGGACCTAAAGCAGGAGGCCGCCCAGGAACTTCAGGCCTGCCGCCATCCCTGACCAAAGCAGCCAGACGGCCGCCATCCCTGACACCAGAATCGTCACCAGTATCATGGACTGCGTCCACACCTGCGTCAGCCACGAAAGCAGCATGCTGCTGCGGAGGCATGTCCGGCTGGTCAGGCCTTGAAAGATGAGCGTAAAGCCCTATCACACCTGCGAGAACAGCGCAGCCTATGGTCGCGCCGATGCCGATCTTCGCACGCCTGCTCAGGCCATCGCCCCCCTCATAAGACTCGGCCTCAGCCTTCTGCTCAGCAAGAGCCTTCTTCTGCCTGGAAATCCTACCTGCCTTATCCCTCCTGAACAGCTTCGAGACAAGACCTGTGAGGCCGAGACCCGCAGCAGCCCCTGCGGCAGACTTATCATCATCAGAATTATCTTCTTTGTAATCTTCCTTCACTTCTCCACTTCCGGACCTGTATCGCGTCTCGCCAAGCTCCTTATCAGGAACGCCGACGTGACTCGTGTCGACAGCCCTCCGCACATCCTCACGGGTCATGGGTTTCCCATCATCACCGCATGCAGCTTCTGCATCAGCAGGCTTTGCATAATGCCTGGCGTCAGGTATCTGGGATTCATCAACCTCTATCGAGCTTGAGGGCTTTTTCGGTTCCCGCGGAACAGCTTCTGTGCCTGCTCCACGGCCATCCGCATCATCCTCTCCAGCATAAAGAACCCTGCCGTTTTCCTCACCGTTCTTAGCGGCAAGCTGCTCGCCGATGCTGACGCGCAGGGGCTTTGAAGCTTCAGGCACGTACTCCTGATCATCAAATATCGAATCATCCTCCCCGTCAAGAGGCTCGACGCTGACGGGCTCTTCCGCGGACCCGATCCTCGCGACCTCCCTGTCGATATCTTCTGTCAGGTGGTCTAAAGTCTGCAAGTCATCATCAGCTAAATTATCTCTCCCGGTCTCTACAGTCGGGAAATCAGGATCATCATCTTTCTCTGAATATTCGACAGTAGGTTCTTCATCAGAATAATCTACAAGTAAAGTCAGCTTATCATCTTCGGCTCTGTCATCAATGCCCTGAGTCATCGCAGCAAGATGGTCAGAGCTGACAAATTCACTGTCCGCTTCCGCGACAGGCATACCCTCTATCGTGCCGCTGCCTGTACGACTGTGCTTCTCCTCAAACTCATCCGGTGTGGGGACCTTGAAACCAGTGCCCTTCATCGTCCTTCCTGTCGGGGAGGCATCCTCTTCCATTATAGGTGCCAGACTCTCTACAGTCTGGTCGCCGGTCCTTACCTGTTCTTCTTCCAGCTCTCTGCTCATGCCTCCGGTCGCCGCTTCCATCGCAGCCCTTATATTGGCAGAACCCATCGGAAGCGTTATCTGCTTTTTCTCTGTTTTCCCGCCGGCATCATCCACATCATCATCATCATCTCCCAGGACCTTTCCGCCCCTGGCCCGTACTTCAGCAGAGCGAGCCTCACGCTCCTCTTCTGGGACCAAGTCGGGTACAAGAGTCATGGGCTGGGTCTTGCCGGACCTTGCAGGGCCGTCATCAACAGCGGCGGAAATTCTGCTGAAAATATCACTGTCAGTCTCATCCCAATCGACGGTGCTGCCTTTCGCAGACGGCACCAGGGACTCTATTATGCTCTGGCCTTCCTCATCAATATCATCACGGAAATCGGGTTCTTCTGTCTGTACTGCAGCTCCGGTGGCATGAACCACTCTTGTCGGCTCGTTCATCGAAGAATATTCGCGCTCTGCCGCGTCTATGAAGCCAGCGTAGCTTCCGAACTGCTGCTCTATAAGAATATCTGACGGGCCGTTCTTCATAGCCAGTATCTGCTCTTCAGAAAGAGGCCGGTCCGTATTGTTCTCTATCTTGTTCTCTTCCCTGCGCTCCATGTACCAGAGGATGAGGTCATCCCGGACAGTCGCGTTTCCCCCATTCGAATCGTCAGCCATTTAACACCCTCTCAACATTTGTTCAGCCGGACAGCAGACAGGCTGGTCGATGCAAGAAATGTAACCAGAGATAACCGCAGTCCTCAAATCCCCTTTTACTCCCCCTCAGAGCATCCTGAACACTAAATAATATATAAATCTTTTTATTTATTAGTTACTATTTAGTGATTAAAAATGGGTGTGTTTTTGGTGATGAAAAGCCTTTAAAAGCCTTAAGAAATGTATTCCAGCAGAACAAAAAAAGGATAAAAAAAGAAAACAAAAAAATTCAGATCTTGAACTTATCACCGAACTGACCGATGATAGGTATGTGCTTCTTCTTGCCTGACAATGCATAGACCCAGCCTATTATCCAAAGCACGAGCAGCAATATCCATCCAAGGAAACCTATGATCCATCCAAGGATAGGTATTATCGCGACAACCCACAGGATCACCCACGCGATGGTCAGGACAAGACCCTGCTTGGCATAGAACATCGCATAATCATTCTCCTTCTTTGTGAGAATCACTATGATGAAACCTATGATCCCCAGGAAAACACCCAGGAACGCGAAGACCTTACCTTCCTCGACTTCCTTAGAACCCGAGTGAGACGGCTTGTGAGCCGCTTTATGTTTCTTAGCCATTAAACCAACCTCCTTTAAGATTAAATTATGGATAAGCAATCGTAACGATTACGCATATTTAAAGGTTTTGATGCTGTTTAAAACAGATAAACCCAGAATATCATCTTCAGAAGCCCTAAAAACGCAAATCACGCAAGACCGAGATGGTCAAGCACTATGCTCTTGTCAAAAGGCTCCAGACTGTCGTAAGTCTGGCCCGTCCCGATGAAAAGGATCGGCTTGCCGGTAACATAAGATATAGATATCGCCGCGCCGCCCTTCTCATCAACATCAGCCTTCGAAAGCACGATACCATCTATGTCAATAGCCTCATTGAACTTCTGCGCCTGCTCGATGCAGTCATTGCCGGTTATCGACTCACCGATGAAAATCTTCATGTCAGGATCAGCCACACGCATTATCTTCTTCATCTCATCCATCAAGTTTGTGTTGGAGTGCAGCCTTCCCGCAGTGTCGATAAGGACAACTTCATTACCTTTTGACTTTGCATACTTTATGCCGTCAAAAGCCACAGCAGCAGGATCACTACCGTAATCATGCTTTATCATCTTCACCCCAAGATTGTTTGCGTGCTCCTCCAGCTGCTGGATAGCTGCAGCACGGAAAGTATCAGACGCCACCATAACAGGCTTCAGACCCTTGTCCATGAAGAACTTCGCCATCTTCGCGATGGTCGTAGTCTTGCCTGAGCCGTTAATGCCGACGAACACGATCACGAAAGGACCCTCTCCCTTTTCCTTTATCCTCTCCAGGATATCGACCTGACCCACATCAAGGATATCCTCAAGGCTCTCCTTCAGGCTCTTGATGACGATGTCCCCGATCTCTGACTTCTTCAGCTTCCTGTCCACCATCCTATCCCTGAGATCTGTCCTGATCTTCTCGATGACCTCGACAGCAACGTTATTCTCGAGCAGAGCGATCTCCAGCTCGAAGAAAATATCATCAAACTTGGACTCGGAAAGCCTCTTCAGCGTGAAGCTCTCCCTGATCTTACCGAAAAAACCTTTTCGAGACCCTTCTTCAGGCTCTTCAGCCTCAGGTTCTTTCTCGACGGGCAGAGCTTTTTCAGGCTCTTCTTCTGTCTTTTCTTTTTCTTCCGGTTCCGGTACTTTCTCTTCAGGGACTTCAGCAGGCTCTTCTTTTGCCTTTTCTTTTTCTTCCGGTTCCGGTACTTTCTCTTCAGGGACTTCAGCAGGCTCTTCCTCTTTCTTCTTCCTGAACAGCTTCCTGAAGAAACCTTCCTTTCTTTCCGTCTTCGGCGCCCCCTCTTCTTCGGCTTCTGTTTTCTTCTCTTTCGGCGCCTCTTCCTTCATCCCTGCTTCTTCAGGCACATCTTCCTCATCAGTCTCGTCGAGGATATCCTGCGCGGTCCTGGCAGGCCTCTCCTCTTCGGGCTTCACCTCTTCCTCTTTTTCAGGAAGCCTCTTCTGCACTTCAGGAACATCTTCCTTCTCAGCTTCATCCTCCCCGACAGCCTCCAGCTTATCCATAGCAGAACTTATCTCAAGAAGAGGCTTCTCAAGTATACTGCCTATCTTCTCATCCCTGCTCTTGCCTTTATCTTCAGCAGTGAAACCCAGGATGCTCATCAAAGAATCAAGATCCTCATCAGAATAAGACTCAAGACCCTCCTTCAGGCCCTGCAGCTCAGCGCCCAGCTCCTTCGCAGGCGCCTCTTCAGGTCCAGGTGATTTTTCAGACTTTTCAGGAACCTCTTCCTTCTCAGGCTCCGCCTCCACGGCAGGCCTCTCTTCCACAGCCTTTTTTTCTTCGGGCTTCGCCTCTTCTTCCGGTTCCTCCTTTCCAGGCTTTTCCTCTACAGGAGACACCACCTCTTCCTTCTTCTCAGGCTTAGGCTTGGATTTCTTAACAGGCTTCTTCACAGCCTTACCTTCATCCTCCACCTTTTCCTCTGGAAGAGCCTCAACCTCGATATCCTCAGCTTCCTCCTCAACATCCTTAGAGAATTTCGATACCGCCTTCTTCAGCTTATCCTTCAAGAACTTGAACATTTTCAGTCTTCAATCAGCTTCTTGAGCTCCTGTTCCATCTCCTGGAACTTCTCCACCCGATTCCCCATCTCAGCAGTCATGTGATCCCTGTACTTCTCAATCTCCTTGGCCTGCTCACCCACAAGGGCCTTCACACCGTCAAGATCCTTCTCTACCACAACACCGCTACCGACGTTCACCAAAAACCTCTGGTTGTCCTTCATCTGTGCAGGGAAGAAAATACCTCCGGACACAGGCACAAGGATCTCCGAATCCTTCTCAGCCCTGCCAAGGTCATCGATGCTCTGAAGCACTGCAGAGACCTCAGCGGTCTGCTGCTCAAGCTTCTCAAGCTGCTGCTGCATCTGCTTTATCTGCTGCTCCTGCACCTGGTACTCCATGAACCTCTTCTGCAGCTCCTGCTGCTTCACCGTGTCTTGTCCATCACCTTTATCATCATTAACGTCTGCCATGTTGACCCAAAAAATATCACAGTTTCTTTAATAATGTTTCTAAAAACTCCTCGTACTTCTCCTCACCCGCAAGAAACCCGGGATAGTCCTCGACAATGAAGACGGTCTCACCCTCTTCCTTCAATGAGTCAAGCTCATTCTGCACGAGAATCTTCAGAAGCTTCTTCTCCTTATCAGAAAAGCCCATCATATCACCTTCCCTTATTTCCGGAGCGCTTCCTCTCAAGGAAGCCGAGCTCCTCCTCAATATTGACGATCTCCGGCCCGCCGCTAGAGTCACCTATGGCAAAACCGTTGTCATTGCAAAGCAATCCGCTGCTGATGTACGGAGAGCCCATGTTGACAGTAGAGCTGACGCACCTCGTGTTGAGCAGGTCCTCCACGAACTTCTTCTCCACACCAGATATATCCCTGTGTACAGCACAGGCAGTGCTGTTAAGTACCGCAAGGCTCCCGACAGTACCCAGACCTGCGATCTTCCCAGGCTTCAGGCTCACGCCCAGCGCCTGCCGTATCCTTTTTTTCTGGTCGGCGGAAAAATCAGGATTCGCAAGGCAACCCACATCATTGCAGAGCAGGTTGTTGCCCAGAGCTGTCAGCCGGGTCTTCACAGTCTCGTAATCAACACCCGCCTTTTCAAGCCGCTTCAGCTCATAATCGAAAGCGATGTCAGGCACCAGGAGCTTCCTGCTGTTGCCCGCGGCGAACACGCCGATCAGCGAAGTGCCGCAAAGAGTCAACTGGTGCACAGGCACGTCCAGCACCTTCTCAACCTCCTTCGCCTTCACCTCAGGCACTTCATTTCCCAGCAGGCAGTACTCATTACAGCAGTAGCCATAAAGGCCTATGTTCGGGTTTCCGTTGAAATTCGTCTTGATGACATGCATGGAACAGCAGAAAGGGAGGGTGTTTAAAAATGTTGTGCCCGCAAAGCTGATGCCTGCTTAACAGATAGAACTAAACTTTTTGTATCTGTTGAGCTGTTATCGGCAGCACTGCCTGAGCTAAACAGATACATCTTCATCAGTGACAGGAGAAATTGCGTGTTATCTGCTCTCAACCTCTATCTGGTAGCCCTTGATTATCAGCTTGCTGTCCTCACGGGTTATGTATATCTCCTCAAGGTCATTCAGGACAAGGTCATTGCCTTCCAGATAGTAAGAAAGGTTCAGCCTCCTGACGCGTATCTTCTCGGTATTGCTGAACTCAAAAGTCTTGAACGGGAACTCCGTGGTCTTATGAGGGTTGTTCACCTTGAAAAGCCTGACCACGGCGGTCTTGAACTTGTCACCCTCCTTCCGGGGCATCCTGCCTATGAGAGCGCTCTTGGCAGCAATCTTGATGCTCTTTTCTGAAGGGTCTTTGATAACATCCATTATACCACAACAACAAATAATCAACATTGATATTTAAACCTTACTAAGCATTAAAAAGCATCAGACAGCGGCAGCCACTCCCCTGTCAAGCTTTATGTCAGTCACATCCCTCACACTACGCAGCTTCTCGACAATATCCTCAAGCCGGCCCGCCTCTTTCGACTCGATCTTGAAAGTCAGCATGATCTTCCTCTTCTTCACCCGGGTATTGACAGACTTCACATTAACCTTCTCAGTCGCGAGAATGTTCAGAAGGTCAGCAAGGATGCCCGGCCTTTCAGAGACAAAGACGCGCAGCTTCTTGACATGCACGTCCTCAGGCTCGATCCAGGAAAGCTTCACTTCCCTTGAACTGTCCAGAGCATGCACGTTAATGCAGTCCTTCCTGTGAACGGTTATCCTGTTATCCTTTGTGTAGAAACCCACGATATCATCGCCGAACTTGGGAGAGCAGCACTTCGAAAGCTTCAGAGGAGCCTTCCTGCCCTTGATCTCAACAAGCTCGTGCAATGGGGTCCGCGGCTCCTCCATCTCATCCCTGGACTCCTTCACCCTCCTGTCCGGCTCGATACCAAGGAAAGACCTTATCTTGCTCTTCGCCTTTGAAGTGACCACAAAATTCAGCCAACCGCGCGAAGGCCTCGCGTTCTTCTGCGTAACTATCTCCACTACATCACCGCTGTTGAGATGATAATTCAGAGGCTCGATCCTCTCATTCACCTTCACCTTAGAGCACGAATTGCCTATGCCTGTATGCACGGCATAAGCAAAATCAACAGGGGTCGCACCCTCAGGCAGCGAGATAGGATCACCTTTGGGAGTCAGGACAATGATCTCGTTCTCGAACAGGTCTATCTTCAGCGTCTCCACGAAATCACTAGCATTCTTTGACTGCCGCATCCACTCAAGTATCTGCTTGAGCCACATTATCTTCCTGTCGAAAACCTTGTCCTTATCAGTCCCCTTGTACTTCCAATGCGCGGCTATGCCAGCCTCGGCGATCGAATGCATCTCATGCGTCCTGATCTGCACCTCGATAACCTTGTTCCTGTGGCGCACAGAAGTATGGATCGACTGGTAGCCGTTCGCCTTCGGATGCTGGATGTAATCCTTGAACCTCTCAAGCTGAGGCTCGAACAAGGTGTGGATTATCTCCAGCGCCTTGTAGCACTCAGGTATCGTGTTCACGATTATCCTCAAAGCTATAAGATCATAAATCTGATCAAAAGTCTTGCCCTTCTTCTTCATCTTCTTATAGATCGAATAGAAATATTTCGCCCTGCCAAACACATCACCATTTATCCCCTCATCCTCCAGGGCAGACCGTATCCTCTCCACGATGCCTGTCGTATTCCTTTCCCTCTCAACACGCTTCTCAGCGATACGCTCCTTCAGGCGCACGTAAGTATCATAATCAAGATATCGGAAAGAAAGATCCTCAAGCTCACCCTTTATCCTCCACATACCCAGCTTATGAGCAATAGGCGCGAATATCTCGATAGTATCCTGCGCGATACGTTTCCTCTTGTCAGGCCTGAACGTAGCAAGAGTCCGCATGTTATGCAGCCTGTCAGCAAGCTTGATCGTTATCACGCGGACATCCTTAGTGGTCGCAAGCAGTATCTTCCTCAGATTCTCAGCCTTGTACTCCTCCTTTGACTTGAACCTCTTGCCTGATATCTTGGTCACACCCTCCACAAGATTCGCCACCTCATCACCGAACTCCATCCTCACAGTAGAAAGAGACGTGCTTGAATCCTCCACAGTATCGTGCAGCAGGCCAGCACAGACAGTGTCTGTGTCAGCCTTCAGATAGACAAGGATCCGTGCGACCTCAGAAGGATGTATAAAAAAATCCTCACCAGAACGTCTCTTCTGGCCTTCATGCGCCTCAGAAGCGAAATCATACGCCTTCCTTATCCTGTCAAAATCAGCATTTGGATTGTGCTGCCTAACCAAAGCTATGAACTCTTCAAAAGTTATAGGCTTTGACTCAAACGCCATGATATCACAACACCCAACACCCCAACAATATAACAATTTCAAGCAACATTTATATGTTTTTCCTCACTCTCAAGCCCGCATGATATCACTAGGCATAGAGAGCACAGCGCATACGTTCGGAATAGGGCTGATAGACGACAAGGGCAGGAAGCTCGCAAACGAAAGGGCAGTATTCACCACAGAAGAGGGTGAAGGAGGCATGAAACCCTCAGAAGTAGCAGAGCACCACGTCAAGGTCTTCAGGCAAGTGCTGGACACGGCATTGCAGAAGGCAGGCACCCCAATATCTGCTGTCGACCTGATAAGCTACTCACAGAGCCCAGGCATAGGAAACTGCCTAAGGATAGGAGCTATGCTCGCAAGAGCGCTCGCATCCCACCATGGAAAGCCGATAATAGGCGTGAACCACTGTATAGCCCACCTTGAGATAGGCAAGCTCATGACAGAAGCACAAGACCCTGTCTTCCTATACGCATCAGGAGCCAACACGCAGATCATAGCATACGACGGAGGCAAGTACCGCGTATTCGGAGAGACGCTTGACATAGGCGTGGGAAACTTCCTCGACGCGTTCGCAAGACACATGGGAATAGGCTTTCCCGGAGGCCCCAGGCTTTACCAGCTCTCGCTTGAAGCCAAAAAATTCATAGAGCTACCATACGTGGTCAAAGGAATGGACGTGTCATTCGGAGGACTGCTCACAAACCTCAAACAGAAATACGACTCAGGCAAGTATGCGAAAGAAGACCTCGCATACTCACTTCAGGAGACAGCATTCGCCATGCTCGTCGAAGTCAGCGAACGCGCGATGGCGCACTGCGGAAAGAAAGAGCTCCTGCTCGGCGGAGGCGTCGCTTCATCATTACGGCTCCAGGAGATGTGCAGGACAATGTGCAAAGAGAGAGGAGCAAAGTGCTACACCCTATCTACAGAAGTCAACGTGGACAACGGGCTCATGATAGCATGGCTCGGCCTGCTGGAGCACAGGGCAGGAAAGAAGATGACTATAAGAGAATCTGACATCAAACCGTACCTAAGGACAGACGACGTCGAAGTTTTCTGGTGAAACATTCAGAGAAGGTCCACTTCAGCATACTTCCTCTCAAGTTCCGGAGGAAGCTCCTCAAAGATGGATCCGCAGTCCTGGCAGATGAGCTGTTCGGTCTCAGGCTCGAATATGATGTTTACGCTCCCACAGTCAGGACAATCCTTGCGCCTCTTGACCTCGCGCGTGACCGGCTCATCAGCTTTGTTCACCTTCTTCTTTTTCGCCTTTTTTACCTTCTTCGCTGCTTTCTTTGCTTTGGGCTTCTTCTTTTTCGGCGGCATAATCACCAACCCTGCAGGAGATAATGGCCTTATTGGTATATAAAGCTTTTGCAGGGCGTAACACATCAGCACAGACGGTCTTGGCCGCTCAACTGAAGTAGCTCTTGATCTGCTTTTCAGAACAATCAAAAAGAATCAGCACGCCCTCACTTGCTGCCGTTCACGCTCTCGATCTTACTCAGGATGTCCTTCCTACCCTTCCAGTCAAGAGCCTGCTTCAGCACCTCAGATATCTTCTCAACAGGGATAATCTTAATCTTATTCATCTTCTCAGAGCTGATTATGATATCCTGCATGTTCGACTTCGGCACAAGTATCTTCCTGATACCCGCATCTATCGCGGCTTCAACCTTGGCAGAAACCCCCCCTACAGGCAGGACCTCTCCCCTCACAGAAAGAGAGCCGGTCATCGCAGTGTCCTGCTTCACAGGTATCTTCTTCAAAGCAGAGATTATCGAAGTCGCGACAGCTATTGAAGCGGAGTCACCCTCAACACCCTCGTAAGTCTGCAGGAACTGCACGTACACATCATAATCCTTGATGTCCTCACCGAAATACTTCTTGATTATCGCAGAAACATTCTTCACAGCCTCCTTGGCGATCTCACCAAGCTTGCCGGTAGCGACGAACTCCTTCTCCTTACCGCCGAGCGTGACCTGAGACTCTATAGGAAGTATGATTCCTGAGTAAGAAGCCTCACCGCCTATGACTGCAAGGCCATTGACCCTTCCCACGATCATCCCATGAGTTATTATGACCTCGTACTCCTTCTTACGCTCGATGAACTTGTCAGCTATCTGCTGCTCCAAAGACCTTGCGATCTCCTTAGCCTCACGCACATGCCTGCCAGTCACGAGCTTCGCGTCCTGCTCATGCGCGAGGTCTCCCGCTGCGCGCACGAGGCCGCCCAGATCCCTGAGCCGCAGAGTGAGATGTTTCTTCCTGTTGGCGCGCCTCCTTGCCTCCTCAATGATAGCATCTACAGCATCCTTGGAGAAATGGGGGATCTTTCCATCCTTCACGATCTCCTGTGCAACGAAAACAGCGATCTTCCACCTGTTCTCAGGAGTGTCCACGATAGTCTCGTTCATGAACACCTCATAACCATAGCCGCGGATCCTCGACCTCAAAGCAGGATGCATCTTCTTAACGGTCTCAAGATTGCCGGCGGCTACAAGGACGAAGTCACACGGGACCGGCTCGGTCCTCACCATCGCCCCTGCGCTGCGTTCAGACTGGCCGGTGATAGAATACCTCCTCTCCTGAAGTGCGGAAAGCAACTCCTGCTGCGTGTGCGGCTGCAGAGTAGCTATCTCATCTATGAAAAGAACTCCCTTGTTCGCCTTATGGATCATGCCCGCCACGACCCGCTCATGCGCAGGAGTGCCCAGGCCACCGCTCTGGAACGGATCGTGCAGCACATCACCCAACAGGGCCCCTGCATGCGCGCCGGTAGCGTCAAGGAAAGGCACCTGATCCTTCTTGAAATTATCCACGATAACCTTCGGAGCGCCGCCGTCCTTCAAGCCCGGAGCGCGCCTGCCAAGATTCAGGAAGATGACAAAAGCACCGAGAAACATCATGCCCCCCAGAAAGAACGCTGCGAACATCACGTCAGAGCCGTAATACGAACGCACCCACCACGGCGCGATCATGGCGATGACAACAAGTATGAAAAGAAGGATGTTCTGGTTCTTGAACATCGACATGGACTCAACTTTGGCCTTGCGGACAAGCTCCCTGCCCTCACCACCAGGAGCGGTCCTTATCAAAGGCTGGTTCTCATCATTAGGGTTTGCGAAAGATATTATATCGACAAGCTTCTCTTTCGGCAGCAGCTCTGCAAGAGCTATGCCGAGCATCGACTTTCCCGTGCCCGGCTCGCCGATCAGAAAGACATGCCTTCTCTGGTCTGCAGCCTTCCTTATCACATTCACGGCAGATTCCTGGCCTATGACCTGGTCAACCACCTTCTTTGAGACCCTTATGGAACTGGTGTCCTTCAGTTCCTTGAACAGCCTCTTGGCCTCATCTGCAGAGACATCCTTTGCAGGCTTCTTCACAGCCTTCCGGCTAGAAGCCTTTTTCTTCTTCTTAGACGCCTTAACCACCTCTGCAGCCATGCTTTAAAAGATAAGACGGTGGTATATAAATGTTGTTGAGTGATGGTAATAGATATCGAGTTTAAGCAGCTGGCTTGGTCTTCCCGGGCTCTTTCCTCTTCGGGATGCTCACCCAGATCTCGCCGAAATGCTTCTGCTGGTCAAGATCCACCTTGCGTGCGTTGGTCAGATGTAGAAGAGGGACAAAAGTCAGGACCTTATCATGTTTTGAGTCGCCAGGGACGAGTTCAGAGAAAGACACGCTCGTGGAGTCAGCCTCTGCAAGGAACCTCATAACATCGCTATAGATATCATCCATCAGCTTGGAGATGTCCATCTTCTTCTCAGGCAGGTCCATCGTCTTTGTCTGGATCTGGTTCAGTATCCTCCTCCGCCTGACGTTGAGAGCGACAGCCAAAGCGTCGATAAGGTCATACATCGAAACCTTTCTCTTTCTCGGCTGAGGTGTCTTGGGGATCAGACGCATCTTCTCGCTCTCCAGCTTCATGCCAATATCGCCCAGTTCACCCTCGACAAACTCCTCATCAGAATATATCTCAGACTCCTCGCCTGAAGCGAGAAGCCTGTCGAACTCCATGAGGTCATCACCCACAAGCCTGCTCGACTTGATCCTTAGGAGTAATGCTGCTGCGAGAAGGATCTTGCCGGAAAGCTGCAGGTTCATCTCCTTCAGCTTCTTCAAGGTCTTGATATACATCTTAGAGAGCTTGGAAAGGTTGATGTCCCAAGGGTCCATCTGCTCAGACTTTATCAGCTCCATAAGGATAGAACGCCACGTGATCTCATCCTGGTCCATCAGGATGTCATAGATGTTCTCATGATGCTCCCTATCAGGATTCAATGCTTTATTGTGCTCCTGGGGGGTCTGTTCCGGCATCATCTTACTTAAATTCCTCTTGTATTTAAACCTTTCAATCATCCAGATACAAGTCAAGAGGCTGGATCTCTATGCTTGTCCGCAGTTTCGGAAGGTCACTCCTTTCTCTCTGCTCAGCGTTTGTGATAGCCTGTCCTGCAGCTATAGACAGGAGATAAGTGGCGGCACCATGGTACGCAAGGTAAGGGCCTGCTTCCATACCCTTGGCGACCAGACAGATGGAGACTGCCGATTCCACTATAGAAGCCTTCTCGAGCAAGTCCCGGGCTTTGTGAAGAATTTTTTTCCACTTTTCAGACATCAGTTTATCATCAATACACAACATCAACACCCGCAACTATCTACAGGATTTCCCTTTATAAATGTTTCGTTTTTAATCACTTAAAAGGGACGAAAAAGAATTGATGGGCCCGCCCGGATATTCGCTCATGCAGAGTCTCGAACCGGGGATCAACGCCGTTTTTAGCACCCTCTGCGCATGTAAAGGCGCTGTCATTTGCAGCATCCAATCAGATGTAGCCGCTAGACCACGAGCCCAATGACCCCTGAAGGAAAACAGGCATTTATATACTTATTGCTTCCATAAACTTTTTAAGGAAGCCGCTTTTTGCTCCGTAAAGAAAATCCCGACTCATAAGTCTTTCAGCATCAAAGATGCTGTAAGCCTTCAGGCCGCTACGCGTCCTGAAGTTCATCGGGATTTTCGAACTTCCAAAACGACAAAAGTGCCGACTCCTTGCAGTTGTCTGGCATTTTGCCGTTATTAGATATAAAGAAAATCCCGACTCACAAGTTCATCGGGATTTTCGAACTTCCAAAACGACAAAAGTGCCGACTCCTTGCAGTTGTCTGGCATTTTGCCGTTATTAGATATAAAGAAAATCCCGACTCCAAAGTCATCGGGATTATTGAACTTGTAAAAAGACATTTAACCGACTCTCAAGCTCATCGGTGAAATGTCTTTCTCACAAGCGCCGGTGGTTGAGTGGTACAATGGGGCCTTGCCAACACGGCAACAACAAGTTGCCGCGCGCAATGAGGCTTCGGCCGGGGTTCAATTCCCCGTCGGCGCATGAGCGCAGCGAATGCGCAGAAGGGGTCTGAAAATGCAGACGTTCCCGCAGGGGTTGTCGCATTTTCTTTATCCCGTCGGCGCATAGAATCCTTTTGTGACTATTTAGCGCTTTTTTGGTTCCAGCATTTAAATACTAGACTGACTTCTACAGAAATGCGCCAGGAGGCAAGAAAATGGCACTAAACGTGAACTGCAAAAATGGCGAAAAAGTTCTAGACCCTTATAAGCACAAAGAAAGATTCCACAGGACAGGACTAATAATAGAAGGAGTCTCAGACCGCAACGCCGAACTCATCAGAGCATACCTAAAAGACATGTCAAACGGCATCAATGTCGGCAGCGTCAAAGGCTACAGGAGCTTCCACAGGCTGACAACATTGAAATACAGGATGAAAAGGTTCGCCACATGGTTCTCAGAGCACAAAGGCAAGAACCTTGACGAACTGACATTCGATGACGCCCACGACATCTTCAAGAAAGTCCACGATGGAATAATAGCAAAGAAGAACGGCAATGCTTACGTAGACGTAGAAAACTACGCGAAAGATTTCCGGGCTTTTTGGCACTGGCATCAGAAAGTGATGAGAAAAGAAGGAAAAGACATACCAGATATCGCCATCGACCTCAGATTCAAGAAAGAAAAGCCAACCTTCACATACTTCACCATCGACGACCTGAAGAAGCTGAGCGATCATGCCAAATACAAATACAAGGTCATGATGTGGTTCATGTTCGACTCAGGAATCAGGTCACCCACAGAACTGGCGAACGTAAAGAAGAAAGACCTGGTCTGGGAAGACAAGCACAACCTGTTCACCCTCAACATACGAGAAGAAACATCCAAAACCTTCGGCCGCAAGATAAAACTGCTCCTCTGCTCAGAAATGCTGAAAAAATACATAGAAGAAAACAAGCTAAAAAGCGACGACTTCCTGTTCAAGATAACCCCTAAAATCGTCAACCAAGCACTAAAAAGACTAGGCAATAGACTTCTCGGCAAGAACCTGACCATGTACGACTTCAGACACGGCTCAGCCTGCTACTGGCTCCCAAAATACAAGAGCGAATCAGCACTCAAATACAGGTTCGGCTGGAAGCGAAGCGACATGATCCACTACTACACAGAATTCATGGGCATGAGAGACACAATAACACAAGAAGACCTAGTAGACGCAGACGAAAAAACCCTCATGCAGAAGCAGCTGGACGAAAGCAACACAGAACGCCAGCTCATGGAAGAACGCATGAAAGCAATGGAAGCACAACTCCAAAAGATGCAAGACCTCATCCTCAACAAAAAAGCAGCAGAACTGCAAGAGAGGTATCCGAGAGAGGCGCTGATGAAGGAATAAACAATAAATACTTACGGAAAAATGCCGGTGAAGTCTAAAACAGCAGAATTTATAAATAAACACTCTTTTTTAGGTTTTTACGCTTATGGTGAGGGAATAACACAAATGATTCTATCTGAAAACGAGGCAGTATGTCTGGTTCTTGCTTTATCCGAAAGAAGGGAAATATCCTCAATCACAAAGCTCAATAAATTACTTGCTAGGCTGAATCTTCACCTAATCCCTATTGATATAGACTTTGATCTGAATCAGTATGGTTCATTCAGTGCCGATTTGAGAGGGCTAGACGCCAACGAGTACTATGAGATTAGCCCTTACGAATATATGGGGAAGACAGTCAACAAGTACAAACTAAACGAGAAAGGCCTTGAACTCGTTAATACTGTTGTGACTAAGAAATTGAGAAAAATCTTGAGCAATGATGATAAAGAGCGCTTAAGAGAAGAAATATTCAACCTAAGCACCAAGCCAGCAGCGGAAATATCTGGCAATGAGCACAAAAAACTGATTGTCGATGTGGACGAACGCCATAAGCTAATCGGAAGAGTTAATGAAGTCCTGGTAGAAATGAGCGACACGTACAGGCGGCTAAATGAAGTGCCGACGGACACTCCCATAGGAATCAAATTAAGAGCGTTAATACAATATTGCTACTACCTCGCGAAATTTCTTCATAAAAAATTCGAGCGTCTGGAAGAAGACCAGTACGATAAGGGAGCATACATGTTTGACTATTATTTTCTATTTCATTTACATGAAATAAACCCCTTCCTGAATGAACAAATAACTGCTGAAGAGAAGGACAGGAAAAAAATTAACAAATACTATCACTACTTAGTCCACTCAATAAAAGAAAGATACCCTTTTTCTTTGGAAAACAAAGACTTGGATAAACTACTTGTAAGATAAAATGCCACTCCACACTTCAAATAGCTACGCCTTCGATGAATGCTCCATGTTAAAGCTCTGCAAAATAAATGTACCGCCCGCATTCACGGTTTTTGTGGGTGGCGATATGATTAAACCCCGGAATCATGATAATGTAAAAAATCTTGTTGATGCTTTAGATGATCAAAATATTCCCAGAAAGCTGTTTAAACCAAGTAATTTCAGAACCAATTCCATAAAAATGATGAACGAAGTTCTAGAGGGTATAGGTCATGTCCAGATGCTCGGGGAGGTCTTCAAATCAGAGATCTTGGAGCAAATAGAAGACTTTTGCGAAGAAGCGCTGAAAAACTTTGAGTTCATTGATAAAAGTGATGACATAGAACCGATCAAACAGGCATTCATCGATAACGAACGAGACCTAACAAGGGAAGGGAACATCCCTGAAGAT
>CAYOQS010000006.1:56418-67429 GCA_964406185.1 uncultured Methanosarcinales archaeon | reverse complement strand
CTTTAATCTTTGGAGGGTGATACTAAGATGGCTTATGGATTGAGTCCTGAACAGATGATGGGCCTTGGTGCTGCTGGTGCCATGGCTGGGGCTATGTTGGCTGTTGTTTTGGTCAGCGTGCTTGTTTTCTATGTGTACTTCGCTTTTGTGATGATGACTATCTGTAAGAAGCTGAAGTATGATAAGTGGTGGCTTGCCTGGATTCCTTTTGCGAATCTTGCGTTGTTTCCTATCCTTGCTAAGGGGAAGCAGAAGTATTGGCCGTGGGTTTTCATATTCATAGTGCCGATAGCGAATCTTGTGTTTTATATCATCTGGACATGGAAGATATTTGAGAGGAGGAAGTACCCTGGTTGGCTTTCGCTTATAGTGTTGTTGAGCGTTGTGCCGATCCTTAACATGATCGCGGGCGTTGCGAATCTTGTCATATGGGGTCTTGTCGCTTGGGTTGACAGGCGATAACTTTTTTTTTCTTTTTTTTGGTGTTGATCATGTCTTACGCATCTCTTCAGGACCGCAACGGGTTGGTGTCTCTTTTGGATGGTGTTAGGTACAGGTCTGTCATCTTTTTGGAGGCTTTCCGCTCAAGCCCCCGGTCGACCATAAATTCTCTTGTCAGGGGCGTGAGAGATGAAACCATTTACAGGCTGTTCAATGTCCCTGACCAGGTCTTGCAGAGGTGCCCTTATGGTGTTGCGGAAAACGCGACTGTCATGCCTTTGGAGATGGTGACTCATGAGGAGTTCGCTTTCCTTAGCGCGATAGATAAGGTTCCTGACACTCCTGCTTTCACCGGTTCTTACATCGATCCTGGGACAGAAGAGTACCCTGCTATGAGGTGGGCTTTGAGGGACAATCTTTCTCCAGAGGACGATGCCTTGCTGCTGCGCGACCTTCGCTGGATGTCAGGCCTGCATCCTGTTCCTGAGTACCTGCCTGCCTGGCTTATCATGCTTTCGTCATTGAAGCACAGGACTGCCCATCGCAGGCCTGGAAGAAGGACTGTCTACACGTTCCCTGGCGATTAGAAATGATAATAAACATAAAAAAAGAATTTTTGTTGTTCTGAAGGTCCAACAGTCTTATTCCTGTTTATCTTCTTCTTCTGGCTCTTCAGGCATGTCTTCAGCGGGTGCTTCAGCTTCCTCGACAGGTTCTTCTTCTGATGGGGCAGCTTCTTCTGCAGGTGCTGATCCTTCGCCTGCTTTCTGCACGTTCTGTGCCTGCTTGCCCTTGTCTGTGTCCACGCCTTCAAACTCTACCTTGTCGTTCTCGTTCAGGAATGTTCCTTGGGACACTTGCGTATGATGGACGAAGTAGTCCTGTCCGTCCTCGCCTGATACGAAGCCGTACCCTTTCTTCCTGTTGTACCACTTTACTGTTCCTAACATTTTACTCGTTCCTCCTGCTTATGGGGCTTGTGAAAGCTCCCTGAATAATACTCGAAGAATTCGCTTCTTGTATTACTCGTTCTCTGCTACGCAATCTCTCTTGTGTAGCGTGCCTGCTGAATCAGGAGCTTGTTTTTAAAGCTTTTGGTGAGAATAATTGTGGTGATATACGTCCCCCCAACTTTATTTATATAGCTTCCACTTATCTTTCTGCAGGAGAAGCAAAGCGTCTATCCTGTGTTTTCGGGGTGGACAGGAGCTAGAGTAATCTAGCGGGAGCTTCGATAAACAACCCATTTGGAGGTGGGAATCATGAAGAAAGTAGCGAGAGCTGTGCCAAGATTAGGGGAGTTCATCCCCACCATGCAGCCCAGCTATGCCACGATCCCTGACACACTGGAAGCGCATGGCGGAATGACCTGGGCTGAGATAAAGTATGACGGTTACAGGATGCAGGTCCACAGGGGAAAGTCCCTGCTTAAGATCTTCACCAGGAACGGCAACGAGCTGAACTACAGGTGCTATCCTGACGTCATGCACATCGCTGAGCAGCTGCCGACATGCATAATCGAGGCTGAGCTGGTCGCGGACGGCAACAATCACAAGGAGACTTTCGATCTTGTGAAGAAACGCTTCAGGAGGCAGGGCATAAAGCAGGAGTCTGTGGAGAAGTACCTCAAGAGTGACATAGTGAGTGACGTGCCGTTGGGCCTCAGGGTGTTTGACGCGTTGAGGTTTGAGAGGAAGGGTCTTCTCCATCTTCCTTTTGACGAGCGCACAGGGTACACCGAACTGTTCGACATCGGCGGCCTGACGCCTGTGGAGCACGAGATCATCACCGGCTGCAAGGACCTGGAGGGGTATATCGATTCTGCGTTCAGCAGCGGCCAGGAGGGTGTGGTGTGCAAGAATCCAGAATCCACATACGACCCGGGCTCGCGCACGCTTGACTGGGTGAAGTTCAAGCGCTCTGAGACCCTGGACCTTGTTGTGGTCGGGACTTATAGGAATGAGGAGCTTGACCTTCCTTTCTCGAGCGTCCTTGTAGCAGCGTACAATGCCCAGACAGGATTGTATGAGACTCTCGGCAAGGTCGGCACTACAAGGGAGGAGTTCGCAAGGGACATCGACGGTAGGATACGCAGCAAAGCGACAGGGGCGCGCCCTGCCAACGTGCGCTGGTCTGAGAAGCTTGACCGCGACTCTTACGCAAGGCACGTGCCTCACCGTTACGTGGATCCTGAGCAGTCTGTGGTGCTTGAGGTCAAGGCCATGAACCTGAACTACAGCAGGAACTGGCAGACCTGCGGCCTTGACGACGGCAGGGCTTTCAGCATGCGCATCGGTTGGGTCGCGCAGCTCAGGCCTGACAAGTCTCCGAGGCAGGCCACCACGACTGATACTATACGCACGCTGTATGAGCTTCAGCAGGGAGGGGGTGGGTGATATGGCGAGGAAAATGATGAAAGACCCAATCGACGACAAAGTGGCCCAGAACCGGGCGAGCATCTGCCAGCTCCTGCTTGATACCGGGCGTCCCGGCATCGAAGATCTTGTGGGCTGGCTTGAGGATGAGACTGATTACTTCACAGCCCCTGCCTCCTCCAGACCGGACTATCATGGCTGTCATGAGGGCGGCCTTGCAGAGCACTCTGCGAACGTGTACACTGTCTTTGAGCAGAAGGTGAGGCAGTACTGCCTTGGGGTCAATGACGATGAGGTTGTCATCGCTTCATTGCTGCATGACGTGTGCAAGGTGAACCAGTACAGGCCCAATGTGCTGAAGTCAGGCAATGTCTCTGCTGCAAAGCCGTACGTGATAGATGACGCCCTGCCGATAGGCCACGGGGAGAAGTCTATCTTCCTGGTAAACAGGCACATCAAGCTAACCCCTGCCGAGACCTTGCTGATACGCTGGCACATGGGGCCTTTTGACGAGTCCTGGGAGAACTATGAGACAAAGGTTGGCAGGGCATGCCCTGCGATCTACGCTTTCCACAACGCCGACCAGGAGGCGAGCAAGTACCTTGACGCGAAGACAAGGAGATGATTTTTTTTTCTTGCTTTCTTTCTCTTACATCTCTTCCGGAGCTGTCACGTCAAGCATGTCGAGCCCGTTGGCCAGGACCTGCCTGGTGCAGTCTATCAGCAGCAGCCGCGCTGCTTTGAGTCCGGTGTCTTTTTCCTGCATGCAGGGGCATGCGTGGTAGAATTCGTTGAATGCGTGGCCGACAGAGAGCAGTTGCTGTGCTATCATGTGCGGCCTGTATGTCTCGCCTGCCTCTTTGGTTTTGGCGGCGAACGCCTGAAGCTCGTTCACGAGCGTGATCTCTGATGGCTGCTCCAGCTTGTCGAACTGAATGTCCTTCTTGACTTTCAGGCCGTCCTGTTCTGCTTTGCGGAGTATGGAGCGAGCTCTTGCGTGCGTGTACTGGAGGTATGGTCCTGTGTCTCCTTCGAATGATATGCTTTCTTTCGGGCTGAATACCATGTCCTTTATCGCGTCTGTCCGCAGGAGGTAGAACTTTATGGCTCCCACTCCTATCATCTTTGCCCTGTCGTGCACGTCCTGCACTTCCATGTCAGGGTATCTTTTCAGGACTTCTTCCTTGGCCAGCTCTTCCATCTCGAGCATGAGGTCGTCCGCATCTACTACTGTGCCTTCTCGCGATTTCATCTTGCCTTCCGGGAGGTGCACCATCCCGTATGCGAAGTGGTAGCACCCGTCTGCCCATTCGTATCCCATCTTTTTCAGCAGTGTGAAGAGGATCTTGAAGTGGTGGTTTTGTTCTGTGGCGACGACGTATATCATCCTGTCGAACTTGAAGTCTTCCTGTCTTGCTTTTGCTGTGTACAGGTCCTGTGTTATGTACACGCTTGTGCCGTCCGGCCTTAGCAGGACTTTCTCCCCGAGGCCTTCTTCTGACAGGTCCACCACTACCGCTCCTTCCTCGTTCTTCTCGAACAGGCCTTTCTTCAGGCCTTCGAGGATCATCTTCTTGCCTTCGAGGTAGGTCTCGCTCTCGTAGTATTCCTTGTCGAAATCTTTCATTCCGAATGTATTGTATGTCTCCCTGAACCCTTCGAATGCCCACTTGTTCATCTTTTTCCAGAGCGCGACGACTTCCTTGTCTCCGTTCTCCCATTTCTGCAGGAGCTCTCTTGCCTCCTGCTCAAGGCTTTCGTCTTCTTTCGCTTTCTGCGCGAACATGACATAGTAGTCTCCGACAAAGTGGTCGCTTTTCCTCTCTTCTGAGTTGGGTGTCTTTCCTTCTCCCCATTTTTTGTATGCGAGCATGCTTTTGCAGATGTGTATTCCCCTGTCGTTGTTGATGTTGACCCTTTTGACATCAAACCCTTGTGTCTCCAGCAGTCTTGACACGCTCTGTCCGAGTGCCATGTTCCTCATGTGCCCTAGGTGGAGCGGCTTGTTCGTGTTGGGCCCGGGGTACTCTACAAGCACTTTCCTGCCCTTCCCTGCACTGCTCCATCCGTACTTTTCCTTTAGGGCAAACACCTCCTGCAGTGTCTCTTCTGCGAGCTTTGCCTTGTTCACGAAGAAATTCAGGTAAGGTCCCTTGCTCTCCACAGAAGCTATGATTTCGTCAGGCTTTATCTTTTCCTTAAGGTACTCTGCAATCTGTACAGGGGGCTTTTTCAGCCTTTTGGATAGTGTGAAGCATGGGAATGCGTAGTCCCCGAGCTTCGTGTCAGGTGGGACCTCAAGAACTGACTCGTCCACTCCGTCCGTGCCTGCCTCGTCGACTATCTTCTCGATTATGTGGAGCTTGAACTTGTCCATGTTCATACCTTCTTCTGTTTTGTCTTTGCATTCTCTTCCTTCTTTTCTTCTGTGGAACCTGTTTCTTCCTCTTTTTTTTTGCGGAACCAGTCCTTTATGCGGTGCCTTAGCCTTTTGATATTCTTCTCTTTTATGGGTGCCATCTCGACTCCCTGGTTCCGTGCCAGCTCTCTTATGTCATTCCTTATGTCGGTCAGCATCCTGCGCATCACGACGTACTCCCTGAACCTGAGGTAGAGTATTATGAGGTATATTCCGAAGACTCCCCCTATCAGGACCTTTATGGTGTTCACGAAGCTGCCTATCGGGCCGAGAAATGGGAAGACTGTGCTGTTTAGCTCTACCAATCGATCACCTCGTTTGCGTTGCAGGTGTCTTTGCCATTTATTAAATTATCGAAGAAAATGCTTGTCCAGGATGATCAGGACAAGCTGCGATACTGCCAGCGCTTGGCGGACTTTATATGCTGCTGCGCCGCTGCCGTCCTGCGAGCATATTGAGGGTATGGTTGCTCTCGACAGGTGGTGGTTTGATATTTTGTTGATCGTGTTGCTTGCTCGCGACGCTGCGGCGTGGCGATTATGCGGATACTCTGCCTTGCGAGCCTTAAACTTTCTTCATCATGTATGTTTAGATATAGATTGCTCCCTGTTTCTGGACACAGTTGAGAAAAAGGCACTAAAAAATATTTTCCAGACATCTAGAACTCTTCGTCCTCTTCGTCTGCTTCTCTTATCTGGACCGCTTCCTCTACGCCGCGCATGAACGCGCTGCCTTTAGGGTCTTCGTCATCGTCATCTTCTGCATCGAGCGAAACGGTTTCGACTTCATTGTCAAAGAACTCATCATCCTCTTCGTAGTCTGTCATGGGGTATCACCTTTTTGGGATTGTCTGAGTGTTTTTGCACGTGCTATAAAAAAGTTTCGCCCCGGGTCATATATATTTTATATAATTTCTAAAGTTTTGTTTTTATTTCTTTTCTCGTCGAAAAATTCACAATCCTCCAGTAAGGATTGATCGTTTATTGGTCACCAGTGGTAATGGTCTGATTTCTGCTCTGCTTCCAAACTTTTTTATAGGTGACAATACTCCTCTGGATCATGATCATAACCATTTCGGGCATGCCTGGTTCTGGCAAGACCACTGTCGCGAAGCTTCTTGCAGGGAAGTTGGGCCTGAAGCATTACTACATGGGAGGCATCAGGCGTGACATTGCAGCTAAGAAAGGCATTACCCTCAATGAGCTGAACAGGCTTGCTGAGAAAGATCCTGGCTCTGACAGGGTGGTGGATGACTATCTTGTTAAGCTGGGCAGGGAAGAGGATGGCTTCATTGCAGAGGGCCGCACTGCCGCCCATTTTATCCCGCAGAGCGTGAAAGTGTTCATAGCTGTGGACATCAAGGAAGGTGCCCGTCGCATCATGGATGATGTCAGGGTCAAGGGCAATAAGCGCAATGAGGAAGTAAAAGACAACATCGATGAGATGGCTGCCCTGCTCAATGCCCGCATAGTATCTGATACGACAAGATACGAGAAGTACTATGGTATAGACATTTTCGACCCTGATATGTACGACCTCTGGATAGACTCCACTGACATCACGCCACAGCAGGTGGCAGACCGGGTATCAGCATATATAGATGAGAATCAGTGTGCGTGACTGCCTGATCGGCACTATCGTTCGATTCGCCTGCAGCGCTACTCTTGCCCGCGAGCCTTCCACGTAGGTGCACAACAGGCTGCTGCCACCCAAACCCAAACCTTTAAATATAAATCCTATATGGACATCTGTATCCTTCTAAGATTTATGAATCGAGCTAGAGGGAAGTAAAATGGTTGAAACAATCAAAAACGGCGATTTTGTAGAGCTGGAATATACTGGCCTGTTAAAAGACCTTGATGCGGTCTTTGACACGACTAGTGAGGAGACTGCAAAGAAAGAAGGCATACACGACCCTAAGATGACTTATGGTCCTGTCTCTATCTGCGTCGGTCAGGGCCAGATCCTTCAGGGCCTGGACGCATCTCTTGAAGGGCTTGAGATAGGCAAGGAGCATGAGCTGACATTGCCTCCTGAAAAGGCGTTCGGGAAGAAGGATGGCAAGCTGATGAAGCTGGTTCCCACGAGTGCTTTCAAGAAGCAGGGCATAAATCCTGCAACAGGCCTGCAGGTAAATATAGATGGTGCTGTGGGTACTATCCGCACTGTCACCGGCGGCAGGACTATTGTTGATTTCAACCATCCTTTCTCAGGCAAGGAGGTGCTTTATAGGGTCACGATCAGGCGGAAGCTGACAGACGTAAAGGAGAAGGTCCTTGCATTGGTCGAGCTCGCCCTGAACCAGAAGAAGGATTCGATAGGCATAGACATCAAGGAGGGCAAGGCAGTCATAGATGTCAAGAAGGATTTTCCTGACGAGCTTTTGACCATGCTCAAGGGACGCATCACGAAGCTGCTTCCGGATGTCAAGGATGTCGAGTTCAGGACTCCTGGCAAGGTGGAGGAGAAGCCTGATAGCAAGCCGGAGAATAAGCAGGAGAACAAATCGGATAAGAATCCTGAAGATAAGAATCCTGAAGACAAGAATCCTGGAGACAAGAAGGATGATGCTTAAAAATTGGGAAACAAGGTTTATATAGATTATTGATTTATTGTCCAGGAAAAGAGGGGAGCCAATACCAAAGTGAGGTGGGCATGTTGGACAGTTTTATTCGTGACGCGACCCAGAGGGTTGAAAATGAAGGGAGACCTTCCGAAGTTCATCAGGAAGTTGAGACCGAGGTCCGTGTGGAGCCTTATGGTGAAGCGAAAGAGGCCAGGCCTGAACCTGCTCCTGAGCAGAGGCACTCAGCATCAAGGCCTTCGATCATGGACGAGGTGGATGCTGAACTGCAGGCGTTGCTTGACAGGCAGATGGCGAGGATCAAGGTGGTCGGTGTCGGCGGCGCAGGCAACAACACTATCAACCGTATCACAGAGATCGGCGTAAAGGGTGCTGAGATAATCGCGGTCAATACTGACGCGCAGGACCTGCTCTACGCCCAGGCCAGGAAGAAGATCCTTGTCGGCAAGGAGATAACAGCAGGCCTTGGCGCGGGTTCGCAGCCGAGGATCGGTGAGGAGGCCGCGAAGGAGAACGAGGCCGAGCTCAAGAAGGCATTGCAGGAGTCTGACATGGTCTTCGTGACATGTGGTCTCGGCGGTGGCACAGGTACCGGCGCAGCCCCTGTCATAGCTGACGTGGGCAAGAAGATGGGTGCCCTTGTTGTCGGTGTGGTCACGCTTCCTTTCGCGATGGAGGGGCAGAAGCGTTATGAGAACGCTGTTGTCGGCCTGGAGAAGCTTGAGAATATCGTCGATACGCTCATCGTGATACCTAATGATAAGCTTTTGGAGCTTGCTCCGGACCTTCCGCTTCAGACTGCTTTCAAGGTCGTGGATGAGATACTGGCCAATGCTGTGAAAGGTGTTGCTGAGCTCATAACGAAGGCAGGCCTTGTGAACCTTGACTTCGCGGATATCCGCACGGTCATGGGCAAGGGCGGTGTCGCGCTTATAGGTGTGGGTGAGTCTGACTCTGAGACCCGCGCTGTCGAGGCTGTTGAGAAGGCGATCAACAACCCGTTGCTTGACGTGGACATCAGCGGCGCTAGCGGCGCGCTGATAAACATCTGCGGCGGGAGTGACATGACTCTGGAGGAGGCCAGGAAGATCGTGGAGACGATCAGCGACAAGCTGGATCCTGACGCCAAGGTCATATGGGGTGCTCAGATATCTGAGGACCTTGACTCTACCATCAGGACATTGCTCATCGTTACCGGTGTGCGCTCGACGCAGATATTCGGTCCTGAGCGTAAGGTGTCTGAGAAGAGGAAGAAGGAGATGGAGGAGGAGCTCGGGATTGATTTCATAGACTGATCATAGTATTTGAGGGTATTGTTGAGGTAATGGATATGGATTTTGCATCGTGGCCCGGAAGGATAAGAAATTACGTGATTGAGTGCAGGCGTGTGCTTAAGATAACGAAGAAGCCCGGTAATGAGGAGTTCAAGACCATAGTCAAGGTCTCTGGTCTGGGCATGCTGATCGTGGGCTTCATAGGTTTTTTGATAACCATGATAAAGGAATTGCTTTTATGAACTTGATGATACGACAATGATTCTGAGGGAATGCTAAAATGGCTGAAGAAAAGGAAGAACTTGACATCCTGAAGCAGGCTGCCGGCGAACTTGACGAGATGCCGGAAGAGAAAGGGAAGGAAGGCAAGGCTGGAGAGAAAGGGACGGAAGATAAGCCGGAAGAAGAGAGACCTGCTGAAGAGAAGGAAAGCAAGGCTGAAGAGAAAGGGAAGGAAGAGCAGAAGGATGAGCCTGCAGAGGATACCATCATATTCGCGTTGCGTACCACTGCGAACAGGGAGGATCAGGTCATGGATTTTGTGATGAGCCATGTGGTCAAGAAGGGCCTTGATGTGTTCTCGGTCATCAGACCGCACGGTATGAGGGGTTACATCTTCCTTGAGGCAGGGAGCAAGCAGGACGCTGAGCAGGCTTCGCATGGGATACCTTATGCAAGGGGCATACTGCCAAAGTCTGTTGATTACAGCGAGATGGAGCACATGATCGAGCCTGTAAAGCGTGAGCTCAGCATAAGGAAGAATGATATTGTCGAGATAATCTCTGGTCCTTTCAAGAGGGAGACTGCCAAGATCACGAGGATCGATGAGCAGAAGGAGGAGGTCGTTGTCGAGCTGGTCGAGGCGGCTGTACCTATCCCTATCACCCTGAAGATAGATGCGGTTAAGGTCATCAGGCGTGAGACAGAGGACGAGGAGTGATACTCAAAACCGGTTGCCTGCTGACTTAACCTTGGCAGCAACGTGGATGCCGTAGCCGCCTGGTCAGCACGCCTGAGCAATGCATGAGGTTGTGCGTGGCGGCGCGAGAGCTTTGCCCGACTTTACGTTTGGCAAAACGGAGCAGGGTTCCACGTTGATGCAGGAAAGCGCAGGAATCCAACACGCGCAGTGCATGAGACGCTGGCGTGGGAGACTGAAAAATGGCTAAGGAAAGCGTAGATGTTTTGATCGAGGGTGGCAAGGCGACAGCAGCGCCGCCGTTAGGGCCTGCACTGGGCCCGTTGGGTGTGAATATCGGCCAGGTGGTCGCAGACATCAACAAGAAGACTGATTCTTTTAAGGGTATGCAGGTGCCTGTCAAGGTGATTGTGGACAGCGATACCAAGGAGTATGATATAACTGTCGGGACTCCTCCTGCTTCTGCTCTTATCAAGAAGGAGGCAGGCATAGCCAAGGGCTCTTCGAACCCTCTGACTGATAAGGTGGCGAACCTGACCATCGAGCAGATCATCAAGATCGCGAAGATGAAGGAGGACAACCTTCTTGGCAAGGACCTTAAGCAGAAGGTGAAGGAGATTATGGGCACGTGCCAGGCGATGGGTGTGCTGGTCGAGAACGTGCCTGCGAATGATGCTATATCCCAGGTCAATCAGGGCAAGTTTGATGAGGAGATCAGGACAGAGAAGACTGAGCTGACGGCTGAAGAGACCAAGGAGCTTGAGGAGGGAAGGAAGAAGCTTCAGGATGAGCTGAAGGCTAGGAGGGATGAGTTCCTTTCGAAGGCGAACGCCATCCTTTCGAGCATGGAGGGCAAGTCATCTTCAGAGAAGCGGAAGAAGCTTGAGGAGGCGGACATTCCTTCGCCTATCATCCATGAGCTGGTGCCTTCTGAGAAAGAGGCGCCCGGGGGGAAGAAGTAGTCCTGATGCTTTTTTTTATTTTTTTTTTCTAAAAAGC
>CAYOQS010000006.1:0-56408 GCA_964406185.1 uncultured Methanosarcinales archaeon | reverse complement strand
TTTTTTTTTGTTTGTGTTTTTATTGAGGATTGACCGTGCGGGAATTCAGTAGTCGAGCTCGTCGAGCTTGGTGTTCTCTAGGTCTTCGTCTTCATCTGTTGAGAACTCGTCTTCTTCATCGTCTTCCTGGCCGAGCTCGGATGGTGAGAGCATCTTTGACCTTTCTTCTGTGTCGTCCTCCTCGAGTTTATCGTTCTCCCATTCAGGTTCTGCCATTTTGGCACCTCGGATGGTTCAGTATGTGTAGCGGTTTTCTGAGTTGAAGTCTGCGCCGCATTCCGGGCAGTACTCATCACCCTCTTCTATTTCAGAGCCGCATATGTGGCATTCTTTTGTTGCCATTTTGGGCTTGTCTCCACCCTCCGTTTTTTATGATGTTGCTGTGATGTATATTGGTCTGCGGGATATTTAAATGTTTTCCAAGCGTCTTTTACATGTTTATAAAGCTCTTTTGAGAATGAGTCACTCTTCTTTGTCTATGCGTTGGTATCTTTCATGCTTGATGCCGAGCTTATCCAGCATCTCCACTATGCGCTGCTTTTCTGTGCCGAGGCCTTTCCAGTCGAGCACGACCATCTCGAACCTGTCCCCGTTCTTCTCGACTGCCTGGTTGAGCAGTTTCTCGTCGAGCAAGTGCAGGATGTGCTTGGGGCAGACGTGACCGACGGAGTATTCTGTCTTGAGCATGAGCTTGGTCGCGACCTGGTTGTAGTGACCTCCGCCGAGGACTACGACGCTCTTCTTCTTGTGGGTGGGGTTCATGACTATGTAGTTGACTACTTTTGCGATGATCTCTCCTGCGTCCTTCCTGCCCCATTCCTCTTCAGTGCTGCCTATCTCTATGAACAGGCAGGGCTTTTCCAGCAGCGGCCCATGGTGTGTGCATTCCATGACTATCCTGAACTCGTCCCCGCCGTACACGCCTTCTATCTTGCGTATCGCTTCTTTCATGATGTCAGGCATCGCTGTGCACAGCTTTCTGTCAGAGCCTCCTGCCTCTGCTTTGCTCCAGTTGCCTGGCGCGTGTACTGAGAATGATTTCTGCCCGCTCTCTGCCGAATGTTTTGTCGCGAATATCAGCCAGTCCCCTTCGACTTCCTGGTCTATGCCTTCTGCGTGTATCGTGTCCTGGTCTGTGGTGTAGAGCTTTATCCCTTCCTTGGCGTGGACATTGTGTCCTTGGAATGTCTCTGTCGTCTGGGCGAACCCGTGGAGCGAGACGAGAACTTCCTTTATGTTCATCCCTGCTGTATCCTTGGTCGATACTATTATTGATGGTTTCATGCCGTCTGCAACGGAACGTTTATATATAAAATTATCCGAAAGGGGTTGATAAGAGGTGAAGTCCGTTGCTTGAGCAGCTTTTTGACATGGATTCGATCAAGGGGAGCAGCATCAATATCATACTTCTTGGTGTTATATACGCTTTTATAGGTACGTTCAGCGCGTTGCTAATATTTCCTAATTATGTCACTACCATGAGTCTGGCGTTCACGAGCATACTCCTGATCCCGAGCATCAGCTATCTGATAAAGCAGGAGGAGAATATTGTGGCTGGGGAGCGCCATTTTTCTATCGGTACGCTTTTCAGGGATCACAAGGATATCATGCGGCTGTACATCCTGCTTTTCATAGGTGTTTTTCTTGCTTACATGGCGATAGGCATATTCACAAGCAATGCGTATGTGGATAATTATTTCATCGCCCAGCTTCGCGTGGCAGGCATTGCGGGCCACGCTACAGGTATCGGCGGCGAGCTTTTAGGTATAGTCACCAATAATCTCCTTGTGCTGGCTATATGCTTTGTGCTTTCTCTTGCGTATGGCTCCGGCTCCATCCTTTTCATAGTGTGGAACGCTTCTGTGTGGGGCATAGTGTTCGGTTACTTCATTCGCCAGTCGGCCGCTATCACCCATGTCAATCCGGCGCTATACTTCGGCAAGATATTCCTTCCTTTTCTGCCGCACATGGTGACTGAGGCTGCGAGTTATGTTGTTGCTGCTATGATGGGTGGTGTGATAGCGAAGGCTATACTTCGCGAGAGGCTGTTTTCGAAGAAGTTTTATCATATCCTGCAGGACGGCCTGCTGCTTGCCCTGTTCGGCTTTGTGCTTGTCATGATTGCGGGCGTGATTGAGGTGTTTGTTTTCCCCTTGTTTCTCTGAGCATATTTTTTGAGCTTTTTTCTTCTGTTCGTGATATGTTTCCGAAACAAATATAAATAAGTATATTATTAAGAATAAAAATAAGTAATTTAATTAACAAAAGATTAAGTATTTAAATAAGTAATGATTCGCATTTCAGAACGATGGCCACAACTATCAGGCGCAAGCTCTACAGGAGGGGTTCAAGCTACGAGACGACAGTTCCTATGCCTCTTCTTTTCGCGCTCGACAAGGATAAGAGGCACGAGGTTCTTTTCACTTTCGACCCTGTGAAGAAGAGGTGGTATATCAAGTTCCAGGAGGCCGAAGAGAGCAGCAGTCCTGGCAGGAAGAGGAAGAGGAGATGATCATGGCTGTGCAGCTTAAGTTTCATGGAGGTGCAAGGGAGGTCGGACGTAGCTGTATTGAGGTATCGACAGACAAAAGGCGCTTCCTTCTCGACTGCGGCCTGAAGCTCACAGAGCAGGACACCGAGTACCCGATAGGCTTCACCCATGTGGATGACATCGACGCTGTGTTCATCAGTCACGCCCATCTTGACCATACCGGCGCGCTGCCTCTGCTTGACCACAGGGGGATGTCGTGCCCTATCTTCGCGACCAGGGCCACGAAGCAGCTCACCCGCATACTTTTGAAGGACGCTTACAAGATAGGCAAGATTACCCATCAGCATCTGGGTTATGATGAGATTGACATAAGGAAGGTGCTTTCCTGCATGAGCCGCGTGAAGGTACGGAAGGAGGGCGGTTTTGACGGCACTTCTTATGGGTTCTTTGACGCAGGCCATATCCCTGGCTCTGCCGCGGTGTATCTTGACGTAGAAGGCACAAGGATACTTTACACTGGTGACATCCAGGACAGGGATACGCTTCTGCACGACGGGGCAGATACACAGTACCCTCCTGTCGATGTGTTGATATGCGAGTCTACCTATGGTGACAGGGAGCACCCTCCGAGGGACAGGGTGGAGAAGGCTTTCCTTGACAGGATCGACAGGACCCTGCGCAAGGGCGGCTCTGTCATAGTGCCTGTCTTTGCGGTGGGCAGGTCGCAGGAGATACTGATGCTTCTTGTGAAGAGGAAGTGGAATGTCCCGGTATACTTCGATGGCATGGGCAGGGACGTGACTGATATCGCGATAGGGAATCCTGATGACGTGAAGGACTCGCGGGCGCTCAAGGACGCGCTTAAGAAGGTCCGTCCTGTCGGGAGTCGGTCTGACAGGCAGCGGGCGTTGAAGGAGCAGTCGATCATAGTCACGACTTCAGGTATGTTGACGGGCGGGCCTGTGCTGCATTACATGAAATACCTGCTGAATGACCCGAAGAACGCCGTGCTCCTCACCGGCTACCAGGCAGAGCACACCAACGGCAGGATGCTTGCGGACAGCCGCACAATATTTATCGACGGTGTCAGGAAGAAGGTGCGTTGTGATGTCGCGCAGTTCGACTTTTCCGCGCATGCGGGTATGTCAGGGCTTAAGGCCCTGGTCAGGAAGGTGAGGCCTAAGAAGGTGTTTTTTGTGCACGGCGAGGAGTCTGCAGTCCTTAACATGAAGGAGTGGGCTGACGCTCTTGGTATGGACGGTTACGCCCCGAAGCTGGGGGATATCATTACGCTATGAGATGATTTGATGGGCTATGATGAGATTGAATGTGGTTGGATTGAATGTGGTTGGATGGAATATGGTGTCTGTCATGATGGCTGTCAAAATACGAAAAAAAGGTGGCATGCATGAAGCTTAAGGTTGATGACGCGATAAAGAGCCTTGATTATGATGATCTTGTAAGGCTGAACGAGGACTTGCGTGAGGGCGGCCACTCAACAAGAGCTCTTGTGGAGAAGAGGATCGTCGAGAAGGAGAAGGAGCATGGCAGGTTCTGCCATGTGTGCCAGTGTGAGATAGACCCGCACAGCACCCAGAATTATACAATCCTTTTCGGGCCTGAGGGTCTGAAGCGCAGGGCGAGCTTCTGCGCTCTGGACTGTCTGAAGTTTTTCATATCAGCGATCGAGAAGAGGCGTGAGGAAGCCAAGAAGGTGAGGTCGGGGGATTAGGATGAGGGTATCTTTTATCGTGATGCTTGTGTTGGGCCTGCCTGCTCTTCTTGCGTTGGGCTGTGCCATCACCGGCCAGTCCGCGAGCGTGCTTGAGGAGGAGATAGTCGGCTGCTCGCTGAACACGCAGATAGGTTTCCTTACCATCGGTGACGAGGTGCAGGCGTGCTACAGGGACAGCAGTATCTATTTTGTGGTGGACAATACAGGCAGCAATGAGATATCCGGCCTTAGTGTTAGCCTGGAGTCTGACTATGACATCACTATGAACATCAGGACTGGGATCGATCCTGGTGTCTCCTCTCCGCAGAACCTTAACTTTGGCTCTCAGAAGCTGTCTGGCGTGCGCTCTTTGCGTGTCTTCCCGATGATAGGCTCTGGTGACAGCATGGTTGTATGCACAGGGGCGGGCATATCCATCCCCCTTGAAAGATGTTGATGCATTTAAGAGGTGTTGATGCATTAAGTGTCGCTACGACAAAGTTTTTAAATGGAAACCCCTTGAGCGCTTAAAAGAGGGGGTTCGCGTATAATCTTCACTTAATCGTTTTTCAGAAGGTGATTGCATGAAAAAAAGAGGTGCGAGTGAACGCGGTTCCAGCAGGAGCTCTAAGAAAGGTTCTAAAGGGAAGTCCCGTAAGTCTGATAAGGGCGGTAAGTCTCATAAGTCCGGGAGGTCCCGTAAGTCATCTAAAGGAAGTTCTTCCAGGAGCAGGTCCAAGAAGAGGGGCGGTCCTCATAAGCGATCAGAGGACAGCGGCAGCAGGATGTCGCGCGCTATCGTGAAGGATGAGCTTGCAGAGTTGAGGACTTCTGATGAGGTCTTGAGGAAGGAGGAGAAGGCCATCGAGAAGGAGGTCCGTTTCATCTTCAGCCCTGAGGAGTTCCATGTAGTGACGTTTGTCGCTTCCCTGATCATACTTGCTTTCCTGCTCAATTCAAAGAGCCTCGTATTTTATTCTGTCCTTACAGTGGCAGCTCTTGCTTTTGCGCATTTCCTGAAGCAGCACCACAGGCCTCACGATGTGTTGTCTATAATGGGTCTTTTTTTCCTGCCTCTGGCCGTAACGCTGATCGCTTTCAGGGACCTGCTTGTGTGGCTGCTGCTTGCCGTCTACGCAGTATCAGTAGTTTCGACTGTCATAATATATTATTATCATAAGAAGGCGCACCGTCCGCTGAAGATCATGTGGCAGGTGACTTACTCCCGTATCATAGCAGTGACCCTTGCAGCCATTCTCGCGTGCGTACTTCCTTATCTTGTGCTTACTGATGCGTTCTTCAGCGTGTTCGAGATGATCTTCGTGTTTGTCCTGCCGCTGGCTTTCGTTTTCTTCTTCGCTTCTAAGTTTTTCTACATATACTTTTTCGACAGGAAGCACATAAGGCTGGACCTTTGGAGGAGCTTCAAGCACACTGTCATCTACACTCTTGTCTTCATCGTCATACTGATGTGCCTGTACGCTATTTTCGCGGCAGGTTTCTATGGTTCCCGTTCAGCTGTGTACAGCGACAATCTCGACCTTGCCGTCCTTGGGATCTCTAAGCTTGATGAGGGCCTGGCGGACATTCCTGGCGAGCTTGGAGAGCTTATAGTCACCCAGGACCTTTTGACATACGCGTCTGGCCTTCGTGACGACATCTCTGCTGAGGCTGAGCTGGCTTCGCACCGCACGATCTCGCTGGGCGATATCGTGGATGATTCTTATTTTACCCTTCTGGCTGACAATGGCTTCAGGAGCGTGAGGTATTCTGTGCTGATGATGCACCTGGCTGACGCACGGGAGTCTCTTGTGGATAATTATGAGGAGCTGGGCGGTGACGGCCTGGACGCTTCCGGTCTGCGCGGCGGGGGTCTTGCTTACATGGAGGGTTATGTCGAGGACAATTTCAGGCCTTACTCGCAGGACCCTGCTGTCGCTGAGCTGATAGCCAGTCTGGGCGAGCCTTCTGTGAAGTTCTCTGATTTTGAGGATACCGGCCTGTTCTTCTGGTTCGCTGATGAGGCAGGCTTGGATTTTGTGTACCATTCGGAGTCTGTCCTGGGCAGGCAGGCGTCTTTTGTTCTCCGTCACATGACTCCGTTCCGTGACCTTGCCCGGATGGCGTTGAGGATGCGCGTGTTCATCGAGAAGGAGGCCGCGTCTGCTGAGGTGATTGAGCATCTCTATTTCAACAGGGACAAGGACCTTGTTCCGCTCGGCTCGGCTGTGCGTCATGGCATCATCATGGATTATATCGAGGGTCTGGATGATAGGGCTCCGAGGGTTTTGAATGTTGATTTCAAGGTAGAGTGATATGGCTAAGAAGAAAGCGAAGGCTGCAGGGAAGAATGGTTCGGTGAAGGGCTCGAAGAAAGGCTCTGCAAAGGGCTCCAGCAAGAGGAAGAGCTCCAAAAAGAGCGCTGGAAAAAAGAATGCTAAAAAAGGCGCAGGGAAGAAGGCTGCAGGGTCTTCTTTCATGTCTGAGATCGACGCTGAGCTGCATAGCATAGAGGAGGATATAAAGAGGTTCAAGGGTCATGTTGAGTCTCCTCCTGAGCATGTGGAGCCTGTCGCCGTGAGGCCTGAGCCCAAGAAGGTCGTGTCCGCGAGCAGGCTGGAGAGTGCCGTTGAGAGAGAGGTCGAGGAGGTGAAGGAGGAGCGCAGGTTTGAGATCCCTGCGAATCTTGGTTCGCTGTTCCTGTACTTTGTATCTTCTCTTGTATTCACTGCGGTGCTTGCTTTCCTTTTCGGCAGCGGCCCTACGTTCCTGTTCTATTTTGCTTTCGGTATATTCCTTTGGTGGTGGTCTCATCGCTTCCATAAGGAGGATGCTCATGTGATAAGGCCTTTCCTGTCGCTGGGCTCTCTTGTGGTTTTCCTTTACCTTTCTTACCTGCTGTTCGGTGACCTGCTGAGCCTGTTGGTATGCGTCGTGTACTCCTTGTCTTTTGTGGTGGCGGGCGTACTGTTCTTTTATCACACTAAGAAGGAGCTTTCCGGAGAGATACACAGGTCTTTCCCGAGGACTTTCCTTGTGGTTTTCTACTCTCATGTGATCGCTCTTGCCGCCGCTTCGGCTGTTGCCTATCTTATAGGTATGCTGTTGCTGTCCGGTTCTTTCATGAGCGTCGGCTTCCTCATCCTTGCTTGGCTCCTTCCCTCTCTGCTGGTGTATTTCTTCCTTACCAAGTTCCTTTACCTGAGGTTTTTTGACCAGGTACATATCAAGAGGGATGTCATGAAGGGACTGGGTCACGCGCTTATCTATTCTGTTGTGTTCATAGTCCTGTTGTTGATGGCTTACCTCCTCACTGCGATGCAGTTTGTGGCCATGGAGAAGGATTCTTATGAGGATGCTTTTGCAGGGATTTTCGCTGACCTGCAGAACGTGAGGGCTGACATCCAGGAGTCTGCCTACAGGTATGACAGTCCTGAGCTTATGGGTTTGAGGGTTTCGCAGGACGTTCTTTCCTTGTCTGATGAGCTTTACAGGAACGCTACAGGTTTGAGGATCGATGTGTCCAGGACAGCTTTTTCGTTCTGGGATTACCTGTCCGACGCTTATTTTGCCAAGCTTGTGAATGACAGGCAGGTCGTCTCCTCTGTTTCAGTTTTCACCAGTGAGGTGGAGGAGGTGAAGGAGGATCTTTTCAGGGAGTATGAGCGGCTGAAGCGCCAGCAGGATGCGGGTGTGTTTGATGACGGCAGCACGTCCCTGGAGGGCCATTATGATCATCTGTTCATGCGTGTTGCTGATCTTTACATGCCTTACGGGCCGAATCCTCATATTGAGATGCTGCGGGCGAGGATAAGGGAGTCTTCTCATTCGTTTGAAGAGCTTCTTGCAGACGGCGAGCTTCTTGAGTTCAACATGGTGTACCATCCTGACATGGAGGTTTTCCTTCCTGGAGATTCGCGTTTCAGCAGGATGTTCTATGATATTGTCTATCATACGGCAATCTTCCGGGACCTGATGGTATTCGGGTTCAATACTATAACTTTCAATGTGAAGGAGACTGTCGATCCTTTTGCCTTGAGAGCTATCTATGTTGATGCTGATGAGTCCCTTCTGAGCGGTGTCCTCAGGCTCAGGGTTATCAGGTCTGACCTTGAGGCCACGCTTTCCCTTGCGGATGAGGCGGACGTGAATGAGGTAAAAGAGATTGCATGAAGACACGAAGTATTACAGGACTTCTGTAGATGAGCTTTTCAAGCAGTTTGATTCTTCTGAGGATGGTCTTTCCTCTGATGAGGCGAAGAGGCGTCTGGAGAAGTACGGGAAGAATGAGATCAAGCACGAGGGCGGCGATCCCTGGTGGAAGCTTCTCCTTAACCAGTTCAACTCTCCTGTGATATGGATACTTATCGCGGCAGTTATTGTCTCTGTGTTCATCGGGGAGGCGATTGACGCGATAGTCATCGGTATAATCCTTTTGTTGAACGCTGTGCTTGGCTTTGTGCAGGAGTTCAGGGCGGAGAAGGCGATCGAGGCGTTGAAGAAGATGGCCAGCCCTAAGGCGGTTGTCCTTCGCGACGGTAAGAAGAAGGAGGTGGAATCCACAGAGGTCGTCCCGGGGGATGTCATCATCCTGGAGACTGGTGAGAAGATACCTGCTGACGCTCGTCTGCTGGAGGAGAGCAGCATGGAGACGCAGGAGGCTGCCTTGACCGGAGAGTCGACGCCTGTCGATAAGCAGGTGAAGGATTTCGATGAGAAGGTCGGCGTGGCTGACAGGGCCAACATGGTGCATTCAAGCACTGTGGTGACGAGGGGGCATGGGAAGGCGCTGGTCTGCGCTACTGGTATGGATACCCAGATAGGGAAGATTGCAGGTATGATCCAGAAGACCGAGACTGAGCAGACGCCTTTGCAGAAGCAGCTTGCCCGCCTCGGCAAGTGGCTGGGGATCCTTGTGGTCGCCATCTCGGTGATAGTTTTCGTGACGGGTTACTTGATGCATGAGGGCTCTTTGATGGAGCTTTTCTTCGCTGCTGTGGCTCTTGCCGTGGCTGCGATACCTGAGGGTCTTCCTGCTGTGGTCACCATCTCTCTTTCTCTTGGGGTCAGGAGGATGGTCAAGCGGAACGCTCTTGTCAGGCATCTGCCGTCTGTAGAGACTCTGGGCTGCACTACTGTGATCTGCAGTGATAAGACAGGCACCCTGACGCATAATGAGATGACTGTCAAGCATATATTCGTGGATGGTGAGGATGTAGAGGTTGAGGGTTCTGGTTATGAGCCTGAAGGCGGTTTTTCTGTCGATAAGGAGAAGCTTGAGCTGGTCCTCCGCATCGGCGCGTTGAACAATGATGCGGAGATCGACAGGGATGAATGGAAGGTCATTGGCGACCCGACTGAGGGCTGTCTTATTACGAGCGCTTTGAAGGCGGGTATAGACAAGTCTGAGCTTGAGAAGGAGCACAAGAGGATTGATGAGATACCTTTTGATTCTGAGCGTAAGATGATGACTACTGTGCACGAGTTCGACGGTAAGCGTTACGCCTATGTCAAGGGAGCGCCGGACATCCTTCTGGAGAAGTGCACAAAGGTTCACAAGGGCGGCGGAGGGGAGTCCGGCAAGACAGCGAAGCTGTCGAAGAAGGATAAGAAGGCCATCCTTGATAAGAACGAGGCGTACGCAGAGCAGGCTTTGCGCGTCCTCGGCTTTGCGTATAAGGAGATAGGTGAGGGTGATGACAAGGAGAGCTGGGAGAATGACCTTGTTTTTGTCGGGCTGCAGGCGATGATCGACCCTCCTAGGGAGGAGGTCAAGGAGGCTATCGCCAGGTGTAAGAAGGCAGGCATCAAGGTTATCATGGTTACGGGTGACCTCCAGACCACTGCCGAGGCTATCGCCAGGGAGCTGGGCATCGAGGGCAAGGCCCTCAACGGGTCAGAGCTTGCTGAGATGAGCGAGAAGGAGCTCGCAGGGGTGGTTGAGGACGTGGCGATATACGCGAGGGTTAATCCCGCGCATAAGGTGAAGATAGTTGACGCTCTGAAGGAGAAGAAGCATGTCGTGGCCATGACAGGCGACGGCGTGAATGACGCTCCTGCGATCAAGAAGTCTGACATCGGCATCTCCATGGGCATCACAGGCACTGATGTGGCCAAGGAAGCGAGTGAGATGATACTTACTGATGATAATTTTGCCAGCATAGTCAATGCGGTCGAGGAAGGCCGCGGGATATATGATAATATACGCAAGTTCGTGAATTACCTTCTTTCATGTAATGTGGGTGAGGTGCTTGTGATTTTCATAGGCACCCTGCTGGGCTGGCCCCTCCCTCTTGTTGCTGTGCAGCTGTTGTGGGTCAACCTTGTGACGGACGGCCTGCCCGCGATAGCGTTGGGTGTGGATCCTGTCGCGAAGGATGCGATGAAGCGGCCGCCGAGGAAGCTTTCTGACAGGATAATGTCTGCCGGCATGTCGCTTAACATATTCTCCACGGGTGTGCTTATAGCTTTCGCGACCCTTGTGATGTTCTATGTCGGCAATCAGCACAGCCTGGAGGTCGGCAGGTCCATGGCTTTCATGACCCTTGTGCTGCTGGAGATCGTGAGGATACAGATGATACGCTCTTCGTATCACGTAGGAATATTTTCGAACAAGTGGCTTATCGGCGCTGTAGCTTTGAGCTTGGGCCTCCAGCTCATGGTCGTATACACTCCTCTGAATGTCTTCTTTGAGGTCGTGGCCCTGGGTCTGACTGAGTGGCTGTGGATGCTGGGCTCCCTTGTGATAGTGTTCATCCTGGGCACGATAGCAAGCAGGCTGATAAAGCACGTGACAAAGGAGTTCTATTGAGAAAGGTTTAGAAATATTTCTTTTACTTCTTCCCGACTTTTCCGAACAGCTCGTCGAGCTCTTCATCTACTTTCTCGAGGTTGTCTGGAATTGCTTTCTCTGCTTCGGGCTTCTCTGGCTTCTCTGGCTTCTCTGGCTTCTCTGGCTTCGCAGGCTTCTTCGGCTTCTCTGGTTTCGGCTTCTTCTCTGCTTTGGGCTTTATCTTCTTCCCTGCCTCTTTCTTCGCCTCTTCCAGCTCTTTCTCGACGTCCTGCACTTCTCCTGAGGACGGGCCTTCGAACTTCCTCCATACGTATTCCTTCAATGACGTGCCGAAGAGCTTGTCTATCTGCGCGCTCACCGCCGCGAGCGTCTCCACTTCCACTTCTCTCTGTATTGCGAACATGCCTATCATGCCGAGTATCGCGAGGACTGAAAGCCCTGCCAGGACCCACCATACGTTGAAGGGTTTCTCGACGACAAGGCAGTCTTCAGGGCATGTCGCCGCGTTCTCCAGGCCGTCGCACACGCCGTTTCCGCATGCGCAGTACGCCTCTCTCCGCGGCTCTGCTTTCTTTCCTATGACCAGGTATGTGTCGTCCGGTGAGCATGATTCTATCTGCAGGTCTATGAAGTCTGTGTATCCGAACAGGGTGTTATCTTTGCCTTCCTGCATGAGTTTGGTGGAGAGGTCGCTCGTGACTATCTGTCCGATGAGCTGGTATATGTACGGGTCGTCGTTGAGGTCTGTGTGCACTGAGGGGCTGCTCCAGTAGTTGATGCATCTTTCGTCGAACTTCTGGTCTCCTATCTGCTGGACTGAGTCTACGCTGACCACGCCGTCGTTTTCCTTGCCTTCGAACAGGAGCTGGACGAGCCCCAGTCTTTCCATGAAGCCGTATGGTTTGGTGCCTGCTATGGTGTAGTACGCCACTCCGTCCACCGCCCTGCTCTCTATGCCTGTCCCGAGGACGTCCTTGACGAGAGGGTGTATAGGTATGAACTCTGCAGGCTCTGAGTTTATGAATCCTGACATGTATGTGTTCATGTAGTTGACTACTGGTGTGCCCTGGTTGGGCGATCCCATTATTATGGCTTTCTCGACACCGTCCATGAAGCTGTACATTCCCTTCTCCTCTTTGTTCGTGTCATCGGCGTATTCCAGTGCTTTCTGTGTTATGAATCCTCCGAGGCTGTACCCGACGAAGTATATCCTGTCGTATCTGTGCTTGTTCGCCTGTATGTAGTCTGCTAGGTCCTGTGATGACTCTTCTATGGTCTTTGTGGCTTCGTATGTGTAGGTCCATATCTGGAACGGCTGGTTTGTCAGGCTGAAGTCGTTTATGAGGTGGTCCCATACTCCCTGTTCGCTCCAGAGTCCGTGGACGAGTATGAGCGCCTGTCTTGAGTCCGGCTGCGGGGTGTATTCGTTCTCGTATATTCCTGCTCCGCATTCAGGGCAGTATATCGATATGGGTGCGAGTATGACCTCTCCCTGTTCTGCATAGGCTGCGAGTTCGACTTCTGCTGTGACTGTGTCCTTTTCAGGGTCGACCTGTCCTCCTATGTAGTTCCATCTTGTCTCGCCGTCGCCTGTCGTCTTGGCGTATACTGCCACGCTCATCTCGTCGTCATTGAAGCTGACGGTGTATGGCAGCGTGACTTCCACGACCTCGTCGCGGGCTTTCTCTCCGTCCTGTTCGAGCGTTATCGAGAGGGGCGTGCCCGCTATCCTGACATTTTTGTTTGCTGGCTGGGGCTGGTCTTCTGTGGGTGTGGATATCCTTGCTCTCGGCCGGCTTTCCGTCTCTTCAGGGTTCTTGAACTCCACTGCGTATTTTCCTGACTCTATCTTCCTCTTCTCGCTCGTGACCACTGCCTCTGCAGGCTCTATCTTCGCGCTCTCCTCTATTATGTAGTTTTCCTGCTCTCTCATCTGCCGGGCGTCGCCGCCTTCGCAGACATTGCTGACCCTCATGTAGGACCTTTCTGTGCATGATCCTCCTGAGCATCTTAGCACCTGCAGGTCTTCGTACACGTCGGGCGTGACGATGGTGGTGGTGAAGGTCTCGCCTCCTGCGCAGTCTGCCTGGAATGGACTGCCGACCAGTTCGTATCCTTCAGGCATTTTGACCATGTCTTCTATGTCCTCTTCAGGAACTTCCTTCCTGATTATGCTTATGTCTCTCCTGCAGCTGACTATCTCTTCTGTCTCGACATAGGCTGTCTCTGGTGGTGTCCTGTGCACTCCTGGCGCGACGTGTACTGTTGGGGGTGAGGGTTCTGGTTCGGGCTCAGGTTCTGGGGGTGCTGGTGGCGCGGCAGGGGGCACTGCAGGAGGTTCCGGTTCCGGCTCTGGTTCGGGTTCTGGTTCTGGTTCCGGTTCTGCGGGCGCTCCTCCGCCCCCGCCTCCGCCTGGCGGAGGTGCTGGCGCCTGCGTAACGTTGAATGGTGTTCCTGTGAAGTTGTCGGTGTCGAAGGTGTCGTTGCAAGTGATGTTGTATGAGTAGTTGCCCGCGCTTAGCGTTCCGACGCTTATCGTGACTGTTATGTTGCCTCCGCCGTTCGTCAGCGAGCTTCCGCTTCCGCTGAGATCCCCTCCCAGCGTGCAGTTTATGGTCTGGAACGGGTCAGGGTCTGTCACGTTCACGTATATCGTGACGCTGTCGTCAGAGTCAGGCGTGGAAGGCGTGTTCCACGCGTTTGTTATGTTGGGCGCTGTGTTGGTGAACACCACTGCGGCGCTACTGTTGCTCGCCGCGGACGCGGAGTTGCCCGCGACATCGTATGCCATGCAGTTCCATGAGTAGTTGCCTGCCGGCAGGCCTGTCTCGTTGAATGTTTCGTCAGCGCTTCCACCGCTCACGCTGCGCGTCTCTCTTGCTTCCCATGTCCCGCTCGTGTTGGAGTACAGGGTCAGGTTTGTGAGGTTGTAGTTGGTCGCGTTGCACCTGTATGTCAGGTTGTTGTCGCCTGTGCTGAAACCGTCCGGCGGGCTGACCAGCGAGACGAAAGGGTCTGTGGTGTCCTGCACTATCACGGACCAGCTCTGCTGTGATGCTGTGTAGTTCTGGCTTTCCGGATATAGTGCTGTTGCGTTGTACACTCCCACGTCCGCGAATGTTGTGACGTTCTCGAGCGGTGCCGCTCCGCTGTTGATGAGCTCTCCTTCCAGATACAGCTCGATATAGGTGTCGCCGTCTATGATGTCTGCGCTGATGTTGACGTCCTGTCCGTACTCGATGGTCAGGTTGTCAGAGCTCCCGTTGAGTGTCAGGACGATCGATGACGCAGCTCTTGTCACGTTGAGATTGTATGTCGCGCCTGTGCTGTTGGCTGTGTAGTTCTGGTTTCCTGTGGTGTTTGCCTTGTATTCGTAGAGGTTGGCAGCGAGGGTGGTCGTTTCAGGGTTTGCTACGTTGCTTCCGTTCCTCCAGAGCATTTCAGTGCCTGAGGTGGAGGTGGCGCTTGCGTTCGTTTCCGTGCCGTAAGTCGCGGTCAGGTTGCTTTCTGTGCCGTTGAGGTAGAGGTGCAGGTTGTCGATCCCCTGGCTTACTGCAAGCACTGAGCTGTTGCTCGCTCCCTCATGGTTGGCTGTCTCGCTCGCGTTGCAGGTGTAGTTGTAGCTGCCCGCCCCGAGCGTTACGAACGTGTTGTTCTCTCCGGTGATGTCTCCTGTGTCGTTCCTCCAGAGCGTCGCGGAAGTTTCAGGGTTTGTGCATGTGCAGGTCACGTTTATCTGCTGTGGATAGGTTATGCTGTCGGAGGGGTCGAATACGAGCGAGCAATTGCTCGGGTTCTTTGCTGTGATTTCAAGTATGCTGTACTCGCTTGCCGGGTCAAGCGCTGCAAGGCTCAGCTCGTTAAGGGTGGTGTTGGGTGTGCTGTTCAGTTCTGTCCATCCTGTGGTTGTGTTGTACCTCCACAGGCTGAACCTTGTCTCGTCGCTGCTGTCCAGCTCAGATTCGTTCCAGTGCCACACCAGGCGGTCGATGCTGCCGTTGCCCGCTATCTCGACTGTCTTGTTGTTGAATACTGCGTATCCTCCGGGAGGTGCTGCTGAGTTTGTGCTCCAGTTGATGTGGTATTCTGCCGTGCTGTCAAGGAAGTCTTCCATGCTCATGACCGTGCTGTTCTGGTGCGTGCCTTGCGGGTTCTTGAATGTGGAGTTTACCATGTTTATGTATGGGTTGGTTGTGCCTGTGTCTTTGAGGTTGATGTCGTAGTCATTTCCGAAGAATGTGTTGTACTGCATGCTTGCGTTGGAGTTCTGCATGAACGTCCCGTATGTGCTGTCGTGCAGGTTGTTGCCTGTTATGGTGATGTTGCTGGCTTTGTTCAGGGCGATTGCGACAGTGGTCAGGTATATCTCATTGTAGGAGAGTGTCATGTCTGTGGCGTTGAACTCGTGCGTGCCGTTGTCATATGTTTTTATCAGTATCCCATAATCGTCGATGTCATATATCTTGTTGCCTGATATGTTGTTGAACACGGGGTAGTAGATGGTCTCTCCTGCCGGTCCTGCTGAAAGTCCGAGCGGGGCGGTCTCTATTCCATGTTCTGAGATGTTGTGTATGGTGTTGCCTGTTATGTTTGACGTGTTTGTACCGTATATGCCTATGCCTATCCTGCTGTGGTTGATGATGTTGTCCAGCACGTTCTCTAGTTTCGTGAGGTTGAGGGATATGCCTGTGTCTGCGAGTGATATGTTGTTGCCTTCCAGCCTGTTCTGTGACTTTGGAGGTGGCAGGCCTCCTCCTGTTGAAGCTCCCAGGAACATGGCGTGTCCTGTGCTGTTGTGTATTGTGCAGTTTGTGACATTGTTCTGGTTGGAGTATATCGATATTCCCAGGCCTGAATGCTCTGCACTGTTCCTGTCTATGGTGTTGTTGTGCGAGTCCTGGTTTATGTAGAACGCGGTCCCGCCGGTCATTGTCGCGTCGTTCTTCTGGAGCAGATTATGTGTGGATCCGGTTCCAGGCCCGCCTGCCAGCATGAATGCGTTGTTCATGCTGTCCTCTGCTGTGTTGTTGATGATGTCATTGTAGTGTGCGTTTGAGAATCCGAATGCTGCTCCCGAGCCTGCTTGCGAGCTGTTGTACGCCTTGTTACGGACCAGGGTATTTCCTGCAGATCCTGAGAGATAATAGCAGTCCTGTGTGCAGTTGGTGGCGATATTGTCTTCCAGCCTGTTGTAGCTGGCTCCGCTGATGTAGAACCCTCTTGATGTGTTGTATACATTATTTTGGCTGTAGTTGTTGTAGTTGGCGTTTGTGATTCCTATTCCGAAATTATGGTTGAATGCTGTCCCTGTCATATGCCTTACGGTGTTGTTGATGAATGTGTTGTTCGCTGACTGTATCACGAACCCTGAGCTGTGGTGTTCGAGCGTGTTGTTCACGAACCTGTTGTATCTCGAGTGTTCAGGAAGACCGAAACCGTTGCTGTTACCTGACAGTTCGTTTAGCGTGAAGTTGTTGTATGTGCTGCCTGAACTTCCTGACTGCGCCAGGTTGAAGCCGTAGCCGTTGTTGTCCTCTGCGGTATTGTTGGCGAACTGGTTATAGATGCTGAAAATGATGTAGAATCCGTTTTGCGTATTGTTGTCGGCGCGGTTCCTTATGAGGGTGTTGGCATTGCTCAGTTCTATATAGAACCCGTGTCGTGTGTTGTTGTATGCGGTGTTGTTCTCAAGATGCTGGTGATGGCTTCCTGTGTTCAGCCGGAAACCGTCCTGGCTCCAGTATGCTGTGTTGTTGATCCAGCTGTTGTTGTTGACGTTGAGTCCTGCTCTGAATGCTTCGGTACTGCTGTGGTATACGGTGCTGCCGATCACCCTTGAATGGCTGGTGTCATCGAGGGCGATTCCTGAATTTGTTATGTTGTGTATCGTGACGTTGCTTATCGTGACATCTGTTGACAGGTGGGCGCTTATGCCTCTTGTGTAGTTCCATATGTCCGGGCAGTCCCTCACCGTGACGTTGGTTGTGGTGGTATTGATGAATATTCCGTATGTTCTGTACAGGTCACTTGTTCCGTTGTCGGTCATGCTGTGACCTTCGCAGCTGAAGTCCACGTCGTCAGAGCGTATGACGATGCATGCGTAGTCCGCTTCTGGCTGGGCACTGTAAGGCGCCCCCACAGCGTTCTCGGTCATGGCGTATTCTCCTGGGTTGTCTATCTGTGCACAGGTAAATGGCGGTGGCGCGTCGAGTATGCCGTAGTCGCTTTGGGGGTTGAACTCGGTCAGGCTCAGCTCGTTGGTGGATGTGTCTGGCGTGTCGTTCACCGCTGCCCATCCTGATGAGTTGTACTTCCACAGCTCGAACTCTGTCTCGTTGTATCCTGCCAGTCGTGACTCGTCCCAGTGCCAGACGACATATGTTATGTTGTCTGTGTCGTCGAAGTCGCTGATGTTGATGAACTGTGAGAATGACATGTATCCTTCAGGGATCTCTGTCGAGTTCTCTGTCCAGAGTATCCTGTACCCGCTGCTGTACTCCACAGTATCTGAGAGCGTGATGTTCGTGTAGTTCTGGTGGTTGCCGAGCGGGTTGTCTATCACTATCCTTGTGAGGTTTACGTCTATCGGGGCGGTCGTTGCCTGCAGCCAGATAGCTTCTGTGTTGTTGTACAGGTGGGCGTCTGTTATGCTTAGGTTGTCCGGCCGCGTAAGGAAAAGGCCCCTGGTGACGCTGTGCGCTGTTACGTTGTGGAGTGTGCAGTCTTGCGAGTTGTCGACTTCGAACCCTCTCTGCCCACCTCCATACGCTTTAGCGTTGATGACTGTCGTGTTGTGCGACCTCGTGAGTATCCAGAACGCTCTCAGGTCGGACTCTGCCTCGCTGTCTATTAATGTATTGTTCTGGCTGAGCTGGATCACGAATCCTGTGGATGAGTTGAGGACGGTGTGGTTGACTAACCTGTTGTGGTGGCTGGTTCCGAGCTGTACTCCTGTGCTTGAATCCTGTATGTGGTTGTGCGTGAATGTGTTGTTGCTGCTCCTTACTACGTTGATGCTGGTGTATGAGTGGTTGTATGCCTTGCAGTTGCTCACGTTGTTCAGGTCAGAGAACAGTATATATATCCCTGAGTTTGTGCTGTCTCTGACAGTGGTGTTTGTGATCGTATCCTCCGAGGTGTTGTGGAGGAAAGTGCCGAACTTGTACCCGCTTATGCCTGGGCAGTCCCTGATCGTGACGTTGGTGTAGTTTACAGAGGTGTTTCCTGCCACCAGCACCGCTGATGCTTCAGGTTTTCCGTTATTGGTTATGTTGTAACCGTCGCAGCTGAAGTCGACGTCGCTCGATTCGATGAGTACGCAGGCCCGGTCTGTCAGGTCAAGGTAGATTGGCGGTGAAGGGTAAGGGGCTCCGACAGCGTTCCCTGCGAGCTGGTACTCCCCTGGCGAGTCGATATATGTGCAGTTCCTTATTTCCTCGACTGGTGTGATCTGGACTGTTTTTGTCCTGTTGTTGAGTCCTGTTGTGGTGTTGTGCTGTACGTGGAGATCATATTTCCTTGCCAGGTCGTGGTTTGTCGCGTTTACCGTGACATTCCATGAGACATTGCATTCTGACGGTCCGGTCATGTTCTCCAGGCAGCTCAGTGTGCTGGCGTTGTAAGGGTTGTGGTTAAGTGTGTAAAATAACCCTCCTCCTCCTTCTGTGACTAGTCCTTTGTCGTGCACTGCTTCGAAGCTGACATCGTCATTGTCGTGGTAGTCCGCGTTCGCGTCTATGCACTGATCGCTGTCTGTGGAGTCGTAGACCAGGCCGCACCTGACCCAATGGGTGCCGTATATCTGGTCGACGGTGAATGTTGCGTTTCTCTCCTGCTCAACGCAGGATCCTGAGAAGTTCCACGAGTCGCCCGCGCCCCCTACTTGTCTCCATCCTGTGCTGTTGTAGTACCATGCGTAGCCGTAGTCGCCAGTGTACGTGCAGTTGAACTGGCATGTGACGTTTACGGTCTCTCCTGGAAGGAATCGCGTGCCGTTAAGCAGCACTTCTCCCACCTGTTCAGAACCCATGAAATTTCCGTTCGGCGAACAGCTGTCGAACGTGTCATCACTGCTCCCTCCGCAGCTGAAACCCCAGGTCTCTGAGCATGTTCTTGGTTCTGGATATGGTGTATTGAGCCAGGCTGTCACGTTGCCGCACTGCCCGAACCCGCACACTACCTGTGAGTTGAAGGTGAAGTTGGTCGCGTTCTCGACATGGTACTTGGCGGTCGAGTCGTTGTATTCTGCGAGAAGGTATCCTTCGAACACGTCGTATAATGTCCATCTGTCGTATGCTGTGTTGTTGTCTGACCTGTTGTCCCTGCATGTCGCGTTGATCTCGTAAGTGCCTGACCTGTTCAGCTCCACGTCGCTGTTGTCGTACAGCCAGTATCCTGTGCTGTTGTCGTACGTGTATGTGTCCTGGAAGAACACTTCGCCGGTGTCCAGGTTCCTGAACGTGAAGCTCGCGTTGGTGATGTTGTATGGGGATGAGCAGTTAACCCTTACCTGTGTAACGTTTGACCACTCTCCGAGAAGGCTGCAGGCTGTCCATGCTGTCCCGTTCGCCTCGCACTGCGGCGGTTCGATGCCTATGCCGTACTGGAGTATGCCGTACCCGCTGGTCGGGTCGAACTCTGACAGTGTCAGTGTGTTTCCCGTAGTGTCGGGTGTGCTGTTCTGCAACCCCCAGCCGGAGGAATTGTATTTCCAGAGCTCGAAATCTGCTTCGTCGTCAAGCGCGCCCGCTTCATCATCGTTCCAGTTCCACTGCACCTTGTCTATGTCGAATATGAATCCTGCTGCCAACGTTATGTTGATGAACTTGCCTGCGAATGTCTTCCTTTCCCAGGGCATGTCTGTCGGCACCCGCTCCCAGCCCATCTGGTATCTTGCGAACCATTCGAAACCGTCTTCCTGTGTGATGTTGGTGTAGTGCTGGTGGTTGCCGAGTGGGTTGTCCATGATGACATTGCTGAAGTGTGTTGTTATGTTTGGTGTTATCCCGCTCCACAGCTCGAACCAGAAGTCTGCGTCAGAGTTGTTGTATAGGTGCGTGTTGCTTATCGTGTTGTTGTTGGCCCTGTTTATCGACACGCCGTACCACGAGTTGCTGTAGAGCTCAGCGTTAGTTGTGCGCGTGTCGTATGAGAGTGATATGTCTATCCCGTTCCTTGCGTGTCCGTATGATGTTATGTTGACCAGCTCTGTGTCGGTTGCTGAATGTACTGCGAACCCGCTGTGGGTGTAGCTGTTCGTGGCGGTGCAGTTGTGTAGTGTGTTGTTGATCGCGGAATATGAGGGTATGGGATTCCTGAACACATGGAATCCGTAGAGGCTGATGTTGTGGGCTCTGCAGTCCTGTATCAGGTTATCGTCTGATTCCAGGATGCTGAATCCTTTCTGGCTGCCGGTCGCTGTACAGTTGTAGATATAGTTCCTGTCCGAGTCTGATTCGAGGGATACGCCGAACCCGCCGGACGTATTTATGAATGTGCTGTTGCCTATCCTGTTGTCAGACCCGTGAGAAATCTTTATTCCGGTCCAGGAGTCTTCTGTGTATATCTTCTCGAATATGCTGTCTGACGTGTAAGGTGCAGCGACTGCCACGGTATAGTTCCAGATGTTGCCGCAGTCCTTGATGGTTATGTTGTCACGCGGGGATGTCGCTGAGCCGTTGATGTGTATTCCGAGCACTCTCCGGTACGTGCCGCTGTTGTTTATGTCATGGTCGTTGCAGTCCAGCGTCACGTCGCTGGTGGTTATCTTGAAGCAGGAGTGGTATTCCTGGCTTGGGTTGTACTCGCTTGAGTTGAGGGGTGCCCCGACGACGTCTCCTGACAGCACGTACTCCCCGGGCACGCCCAGTATCGCGCACTGGTCGGGTGTGCCGTCATACATATCTACTGACCTGTTCGCAGAGGCGAATGTCCATTCGCTCTCGTTGTTGGATGCGTTGCAGTTCCAGGCGAAATCCGTGACAGGCAGGCCTGTAAGGGTGAATTCTGTGCTGTTGATAACTCCTGTTACTGTGCTGCTCTCGTTCGCCTGCCACGTGCCTGTGATGTTGTGCCAGAGTGTGATGCTTGACAGGTTCTTTGGTGTTGTGGCGCTGCAGTTGAATGTTATGGTGTCGCTTCCTGTCAGGTGGTCGTCAGGCGGGCTGACGAGGGTGGATGTTATGTTCCGTACCTGTTCTACGATCGTTATGTTGACGCGTGCTGTCTCGTTCTCCTCCACTTTGGTCGAGTTGAAGAGCACGAAGAACTGGTATGTCCTGTTGATCTCTGTGCTGTTGACGGCCACGTCCCATGATGCTGTGCATTCCTGTCCTGCGCTCATGTTCTCGAGGCACGAGAGGTTGGCTGCCCAGCGGGGGTTCCAGTCTGTGGTGTAGAACGGGCTTCCTCCGTACATGGGTATCATTCCTTTTGGCCCTTGTTGTGATGGGGCCGCGCTCCAGTTCCACGCTGATACGTTGCCGTGCGGGGTGTACACCCATGGTGCTCCGTTCTCTGTGGTCTCCTGCACGTCCAATATGAAGTCGGTCTGGCCTGTTGTCTCGATCAGTTGTGGGTCGGTCCATCCGTCTTCTGTCCAGTATGAGTAGTTGAGCGGGCTGTGGTTCCAGACCGCGAAGACATTGTCCCTTCCGTCTCCTGCTATGATCAGGTTGTCCGCGCCGTCTGAAGGGTCTGATATGGTGTGCCAGCTGTCGTCGGTTGTGTTCCAGATGTAGAGGCTGTACGGGCCGGATCCGTATCTTGCTATGAGTGTGTTTCCTGACATCTTGAGGTTTGCCGGGTCGCCCGGGCTCCATGGCGGGCTTGATTGTTCCCACCCGGTACCGTTGTAGTGGTAGTAGCTGTATGATCCTCCGCTTGTGTAGTGCTCGTACATTACCGGCTGTAGCCCTGAGTTCCAGAATACTCTGAAGCTTCTTCCTGTGACTCCTACGTCTATCGGTTGGGCGAAGTCTTCGCCTGTGCTGTTCCATACGGCGACTGCGGGGTAGTTGTAGTTGGGGTATGATCCTGTCCGGTTCTTGACGTAAAGTGCGCCGAGCCCGAAGTACGTGCCTCCGAATGCCACTCCTGCCATGAACATCGTGCCGCCTCCGGGCATCATCCTGCTGCTTGACCATCCTGTCCCGTTCCATTCAGAATGGTAGTAGGGTGTGCCTGCGTTGTATATGCACATTATGTTGCCGTCAAGGTCTGTGTGGAGGTAGTCGCACCCGTTCCCGCTGGTAGGGTCTGTTATTGGATCCCATTCCTTTGATGAGTTCAGCCTGTAGAATTTTGTGGTGTCTATGTCATTATACGCCACAACTTCTCCTTTGCCGTCGGTGGCTATTTTAGCTCCCCAGTTGATGTCGAAGGGCGAGTTCTGGATGTATTCCCAGCTGTCAGTGGTTCTGTTGTAGTAGTAATACAGCCAGTATCCTGAGTCCCACTCGTCGAACTCTGCCACCAGCGGCATCCCGTTCTCGTCGAAGAGGTACTGCACGCCGTCAAAGTCTGTGAAGTTCATGGTGTCGTTCGCTGTCGGGTAGACATGACTCCACGTGCGCGCTCCTGCAGGATCAAGTATGGCTGTGATGTTTCCGCAGCTTGCCAGTCCGCACACCACCTTTGAGTTGAACTGGAATGTCGTCCCGTTCTCCACCTCGTAGCTGAATGCAGGGTTGTTGTAGTCCGGCAGGAGGTGTCCGTCGAGCCTGCCTGTCACGTCCCATAGCACCCATTCGGACCTGTTCTCTGCTATGTCGTTGTTGCATGTTGCGTTGACGAAGTATGTTCCTGTCCTGTTGAGAGTGATGTTGTCGTTGTCGTACAACCAGTATCCTGTGCTGTTGTCTGTGGTGATTGCGTTCTCGAAGTAGGTGTGTTGGTCGTCGAGGTGCCTGAGAGTGAACGTGGCGTTGAGTATGTCCCTTGTGGACTGGCAGTCCACCCGCAGCTTTGTTATGTTCTGTCCTGCTGTCGCTGTGGTGCAGTCTGTGAAGCTGCCGCCGTCTATCTCGCATTGTGGTGTTCCTGTGACCGGCGCGCTGCAGCTGTAAGCGCAGCTGCCTGCAGGTCCGTCCGTGTCCTCATAGTCTGCTGTGCTGTCGCAATAGTTGGTGGTTCCGTTGTCCAGGAACTGCTGATACTGCCCTACATCGAGCGTGTTGCTGCACACATAGTTGCTGGTGATGTTGTCGTCTGATGAGTCTGTTATGTTGAGGCCGGTGTCGAGCGATATTATCCTGTTGCCCGACAGCGTGTTGTCGCCGGTCCTGTACATGAGAACACCTGTGCCTGTACCGCCGTCTGTCACGTTGCTGTCTGTGATCGTGTTGTTGCGGTAGCTGTAGCAGTCGCATGTGGCAGGTTCGCCTCCTGAGCAGTATCCTGCGGGCCATCCGCAGTCCGTGTCGGAGGTGCATACACCTCCCTGGGTGCATGATCCCTGTCTTGATATCAGTATGCCGTATAGCGTGTTGTTCCATATCCTGCTGCTGTCTATCGTGTTGCTTCCTGATATGTTGAGCTTGATCCCTGACCTGCTGTTGTCGTACACGTCACAGCCCGTTATCATGTTGTTGGTGTCCTTTGTCTGTTCGAAGACGATCCCGTCCATGCTGTTGTAGATGATTGTGCCGGTGATATCGTTGTCGTTCGCGTCTCCTGTGGAGTGTATGCCCTTGCCTGTGATGTTCCATATCCTGCTCTGCGTTACCAGGCTGTTGTCTGAGGATATTATCTGTATGCCTGTGTGGTTGGAGTATGATATGTTTGTCAGGTTTATGGTGGTATGGGTGGATCCGTTCAGGTATATCCCCGCAACTCTTGTCTCTGTTATGCTTGTTTTTTCTATCCTGTTCCTGTCAGAGTTCTCGATGTATATGCCATGGTCTGTCGGGTCTATCACTGTTCCTGTGATGTTGTTGTCTGAAGGTCCCCTGCCGAAGTCGAGCGATTTGAGCAGTATAGCTTTGCCTGTCGTATTGGTTATGGCCAGGTCCTCGAGGCTGTTTTTGTGCGCATCGTATAGCACGATGGAATTGTGCGTGTTGTTTGTGGATGTGATGTTGAATATCCTGCTGTTGTTGGTGTTGTACAGCGTGATGTCCCTGTCCCCGTCGCTGGCCGTGATGTTCCGCACCACCAGTCCCCTGCTGTTGGCTATCATGATTCCGTCGTCGCTGTTGAAGGTCATGTTCTCGACCACGGAATCGGTCACGTTGCAAAGCACGACCTCTCCAATGTTTTCAAGGTCATCTATCGTCGTGGAGTCAAGGTCCTGGTAGAACCTCAGCTCCTGCCCGTCCCCTGCAAGGTTGGTGCTGTCGGTCACCAGCGGGCAGTTCGGTCCTGGCTCGAGGAAGAGGTCCAGGCCTGTGTTGCCTGAAAGGTTGTTGTTCTTGACTGTTATGCTGGAGGGGTACGGTCCGAGGGTCTCTATGTACAGTCCTCCCGCGTTGCCGGTTATTGTGTTGTTCTCTATTATCATGTCCGTAACGTTGCCGTTGAGATACCAGGTGTCTATGCGCATCGCGCCGAACGCGTCGTCGCTCTGGTGATCCGGCCTGCTGTTTATTATCGTGTTGTTGGCTATCGTGATGTCGTAGCACCTGCAGCTTGTCATGTCCACCATGGTCTCCTCTTCGCCGTCCACGATGAGGTTGTTGTAGAACGTGAAGTTGTCGCTCCTGAGTCCGTAGAACTGTATCCTCTGTGTGCTGTTGAACACGTTGTTCTCGACTATGGCGTCTTCTGTGGCCTTTATGCGTATGTATGCAGGGGACTTGTAGAATGTGTTGTCCCTCATGTAGAACCTCTGGACATTGCTTCCCTCTTCGTCTATGCTTGTGTTTATGAAGGTGTTGTTGTATATGAAGTAGTCTGTGGTGGTGGGGTAGTACAGTGTTATGCCGCTGTAGTAATGCGTTATCGTGCAGTTCATTATTGTCCTGTTGCTGCCCGTGCCTGAGTCGTAATGCCAGTTGTTGTTGGAGGATGTCTCTTCGCTGCCGTCGAAGACCGAACCGTCGCAGTTGAACACGTAGTCGCTCACGCCATCGAACTCTACCACTCCCTTGTTGTAGCCTGTGTTGTTTAGCGGGTAATGCTTCCTGCAAAGTGTCGTCGTGCTGCTGGAGTTCGCCCCTGTCAGGGTTATCGGTCCGGTCATCTCGTATGTGCCCGGCTTGCATTCAGGTTCTATCCACCCGTCCCGCGTGAGGTTGGTGAACGACGCGTCTGTGCAGTTTACAGTATATGTGGTGTTGTCCGCGTAGTGGGGTGTCATCACGTATTCATACGATCCTGATGTTGCGTTGTATGCCATGCTTTTGAACGTTTCTGACGCGTCGCTGAAGTTTATCCTGCACGTCCCGGTCGTTATGGGCTGGTCATTCGATGCGTTGGAGTAGTTGGCGTAGAATTTTACTGCCTGGTCATATGTCTTTCCCTGGCTTCCTCCGGGCGGGTCGTTGTCGTCGAACACGTCCAGTGATGCGTTGGTTGTGTTCTCGAGTATCATGTACTTGCTTGTGGCAGGCCATACGCTTGGTATCTCTTCGAAGGCGGATATCTCGTTAGCGCCCGTGTCAGGCGATTCGTTCAGGAGCCTCCATGTGCTGTTGTAGTGCCACATGCTGAGCCTGTTCTCATCATATCCTGCCGCTTCTGTGTCTGTCCAGTAAGTGGTGATCCTGCTTATGTTGTCTGCTCCGAGATAGCCGAATATGCTGATCGACTTGTTCCTGAAGCTTCTCATGCCTTGAGGGAAGGACGTCTCTGCTGTCGTCCAGTTGATGAAATAGTCATCGTCCAGGGTCAGTACGTCCTCGAAGTCTAGCACTGTGCTGTTCTCCTGGTCGCCTGACGGGTTGCGTATCGTCAGGTTGGTGACTTCTATTGTCCTTTCTCCGAGGTCGCCCGGGGCAGGCCCTTCGACATAGAACTCGTATGGTGTGTTGTTGTATGTTGTGCACGCATCTATGCGTGACCTGTTTGACTTGACAGAGCCTATTCCCATGTCTTCGTTGTCGAATACTGTGTTGTTGTATAGTGTGCTGTCCCTTCCGTGCTGTAACTGTATTCCTGTCTCGTTATTGTCGTATACATTGTTGCCGGTGACATTGGCCCCGACCGCGTAGAAGAGGAATATTCCCTGTTCGAACCTTGACACGTTGCAGTTCTTGATCGTCACGTTCTCGATTAAGCCGTAGTCGAAATCTATCCCCTTGTCACTGCCCTGCCTGTCTCCTGTGATTCGGTATCCTGCGCAGTCGAGCACCAGGTCATCGCCTGCGATGATCAGGCCGTCTCCAGGGCATACCGTTCCGCCTGTGCTGTTCTGCAGGTCTCCTGTTAGCGTCTTTGATGTCGCTATGGTCTGTCCGCATTCCGGCTGTCCCGCGATGACGGGCACTATCTTGTCTGTCGCGTTGAGCGTCTCGTATCCTGTCCTGTTGCACGTGACGTTCCAGAAGTATGTGCTCTCTCCGGGGAATGTCCTGTTGTGCTGGTAAAGGCTTATTGTTGCGTTGTAGGTCATGCTGGCGTTCTGTCCGTCATTGAATGTTATGTTGCAGTCAGCGTCGGTTATCGTCTGCCCGCTTGTCACATTGGAATAGTTGGCATAGAAGTATGTCTGCGATCCGACATCTGCTGGCTGGTCTGCGTATGGCATGCCTGTGTCGTTCTGGTCCCATATCGTCAGGTTTGAGTTAGCGCCTGCCGAATAGTTCGTGAAATGCGTGACGTTGAACGTGAGGTTCTTGTCAGTGTCATACTCTAGTATCGCGCAGTCTGTGCAGTTGCTGCCGTCCGCGAGCACCACCGGTCGGTATTCCCAGGTGGTCTGGTATAGGGTTATGTTTGCGGAGCTGTTCAGGTTCTGGTTCAGGTTGGCAGCGTCCACCCATACCCAGTCCCTTCCGAACTCTACGTATGTGTCGAAGTCAGCTCCTGAGACGTTCCTGTTGTCCTGTGTCCAGTTTATTATGCCATAAGTGGTGTTCTCCAGCCTTGGCCTGTCGACGTTCTCAAGGTCTGCTTCCTGTGTGAAGTCTGTCGTCCTCCCGTCGAATGTATTGTAGTCTGGCAGGTTGGTGTCTACGACCGGCACCGTGTCCGACCATCTCAGTATGGATGTTCCGTACTGGTCGCTCGCATCGACAGATACGTTCACGTACTGCCCTTTGGTGTAGTTGGTATTGCCGAGCACCGATGTCCTTGTCGTCCCGCTTGGTGTGTTTGGGAAGCTCTCGTTGTACACGTTCCCGTTGTCGACATGCCAGTAGAAAGTGACATTGCCTGGGTCGCTCTCTGTGTCTGTGTATGTCGTGTTCGCCTGGATGTCCTCATCCTCATACAGGATGTCTGTCTCGTTGAGCTGCGGGTCAGTCACCGCAGGCAGGTCGTTGGTGGTGACAGGTGATGTGTATGGCAGGTAGTCCTTCTCGTTCGAGTTTATGCTGTATGGTGTGTCGCAGAACCCGTCTGCCGGCGCGGTGTCCGTGCAGGTGCCTCCTGTGATGTACTCATAATTCCCCCAGTAGTTGCCGCCCTGCGGGAATGTGGTGTTGTAATGGTTGTCTGTGTCAGTGGAGTATACGAGGGGGTTGGTGGCGGTGGTTGTGTTGATGAAGTTGTTCCTGTAGTATAGGTTGTAGTTGTTGTAGGCATTGTATGAAGGGTTGAACCAGACTGCGTAGTCTGTGCTGTTTATGAAGTCGTTCTCTGTGAAGTTGTTGTAGTTATTGTACCTGTACTGTATGTATATTGCCCTATAGTGATTCCTGAACAGGTTCCTGCTGATGTTGTTGTACTGGTTGTAGTCGTACAGGTACATTCCTACGTAGTTGTCTGTGAAGTTGTTGTTTATGTATGTGTTGCTGTTTGGGGGTGTGCCCCCACCGTTCGAGTATATTGCGGGATAGCTTTCGCTGGCGTAGGAGAAGCCTGTGAAGGTGTTGTTGTCGAAGGTATTGTCCTGGCAGTATGATGATATGTAAAATCCGTACTTGTAGTATGTTCCTGAGTCGTTGAAGACGTTGTTTGCGAACGTGTTGTTCTCTCCGTAGATCATCTGCGCCCCCCGTTGGTAATCCGGGACGGTTATTATGTTGTCTGTAAAGTTGTTGTTCGTTACCCTGTTAGATCCTGATGCGCCATCGATATAGAGTCCGTAGGTGTTCAGCGACAGTTCGTTGCCGTGGATGTTCCAGCCGTCGGTGTCATGATACAGGTATATCCCTGCATTGTCGTTGTCGTTCAGCGTGCAGTTGGATATGGTGCCGTTGTCTGAGTACTCTATCCTGATTCCGTTCTCGTTGAGCGTGAAGTTGCTGTCGAGTATGCTGACGTTGTGGCTGTATCTTATGAACGCGATGCCTCCGTAGGAGTTCATGCCTGTGCCTCCATAAACTGTCGCGTTCTGTATGACTGCGTTGTCGCAGTTGTTGAGCAGGAAATTGCCGATGTTTGTGACCTTGCTGTCTGTTTCCACGTTGTAAGAGCTCCAGCTGTCATTGTTCTGGCAGTGCTGGAACGGGATGCCGTCGATGATGTTTCCGCTGAACGTGTACTCGAACGCGTCGTCCGCGCTGTAGAAGTATATGTCAAAGCTGTTGCTGCCGTTGAACTCGTTCCTGTGGAACTCGTTGAAGTCGTTACCATAGTCGAAATACGCCCCGTACAGGCTGTCTGCGAACGTGCTGTCGTTGATCTGTGCGTAGTCAGCGTAATTGAAGTACAATCCTGCGTTGTCGTTCTCCCTGAATTCTGTGTTGTTTATGCTGGCGTAGTTCGAGTTGTCCAGCCGCACCCCGTTTTCGTTCTTTGAGATGTTGCTGTCGGTTATCCTGACATTGTCGCTGGAGTATATCAGCGCTCCGCCGTAGCCCGAGTCTGCGTTGCCGTGGTTGAGGAGGGTGACATTCCTTATGTCTGCATTGTCGCAGTCTGTTATTATTAGCTGGCCGTAGTTGGTAACCCTGTCTTTGTCAAGCGTTATGTCTGATAGGCTCCAGCTGTTGTCGTTGTAGCAGTTCCTGAACGCGTCTGCATCGTCGAACGTGTTCCCTGAGAAGTTCTGGTTCGTGTATGAGGGGTTTCCGAACTCTATCGCCCAGGGGCTGCTCAATGAGAAGTTGTTGCCCACTATGTTGTTGTTGTCGTTCCCTGATGAGGTTATGCTTATGCTGTGGTAGTTGTTGAAGAACATGTTGTTTGTGATGTTCCAGTTGTCGTTGTTATAATACAGTTCTATGCCTGTATCAGAGCTTCCGCTGTGGAGCGTGAAATGGCTGTCTGTCACGCTTCCGTCGTTCGAGTTAGACGCGTATATTCCTGCGTTCTCATTGCCGCGGAAGTCTGTGTTGTTCACTTTCAGTTTGTCAGAATATTCGATGCTTATTCCGTTCTCGTTGTTGGAGAGGTTGCTGTCCGTGACCGTGACGTTGTTGCTGTAGAACAGGCTCAGCCCTCCGTAGTTTCCGCTTGATGATATGTGGTTCTTGAGCGTGAGGTTGTCGAACCTGACGTTGTCGCAGTAGTAGAGTATGACCTGCCCGTAGTTTGTGACCTCATCTATGTCGAGGTAGTAGTTGTCCAGCTGCCAGCTGTCGTTGTTGCTGCAGAATATCAGGTCGTTGCCGTCTGCCCTGTTTCCTGTCATGTTCTGGTCAAGATATGATGTGCTGCCGAAATATAGGTCATAGGTGGTGCTGTCGTTGAATTCGTTGTATAGGATGTCGTTTGGTCCTGATGCTTCATATATTCCGTAGCTGTTTTCTGTGAATGTGCAGTTCTGGATCAGGTTGTTTTGTGCGCTGGATAAGTATACTCCGTAGTTGCTTGAGCTGTTTATGGAGTTGTTGGTGAAGTTGCCTCCTTCTGCGTAATAGTTGTAGATGCCGTAATAGAAATCGTCTATCCTGCAGTTGCTTATTGTTGTGTTGTATATGTAGTCGCTGTAGGAACCGTATATATAGAAAGCGTATCCTGAACCTGTGCTTTCCACCTTATGTCCTCTGCAGTCTATGGTTATGTTGTCCGCGTCTATGTTCATGCATTGGGAGCTGCTGGCATAGGAGACCGTGTCGTTGAGGCAGTATATCCTTCCCTGGACCCACCCTGATGTCTTGCATGAGTCTAGGAACTCGTCGCAGGGTGATTGTACGTCCACGCTGTCTATGGTCTCAAGCGTCTCGTATCCCGTCCTGTTGCACGTCACGTTCCATGTGTGGTTTCCGACTTTATCGAATGTCCTGTTGTACTCGAACAGTCCTTTGGACCCGTTGTACCACATATCGCCTGATATGGTATCGTTGAATGTTATGTTGCAGTCCGCTTCCGCGATGACCTGTCCGCTCGTGATGTTTGTGTAGTTCGCGTAGAAGAAAACATCCTCGTTCACGATAGCTCTCTCCTCCCCGTACGGAACGCCTTCATCGCCCTGGTCCCATATCGTCAGGTTGCTGTTCGTTCCCGCGCTGTAGTTGGTGAAGTGCGTGATGTTGAACGTGAAGTTGCCGTCAATGTCGTATCCGAGGGCTTCACAGTCCGTGCATACTGCGCTGTCCGCCAGCGGGACCGGCTGCTGTTCATAAGGCACGCCGTATATCGTGAGGTTCGCTGAGGAGTTAAGGTCTTCATCCAGGTTGGTGGAGTCGACGCTTATCCATTCGTCTCCCATCAGGACATGGCTGTCGAAATCCGCTGCCGTCACGTTAAGGTTCTCTCCTTTCCACCTGATTACGCCGTAAGCTGTCTTCTCCAGGACCGGCCTGTCGACGTTCTCCAGGTCTCCTTCAGCTGAGAAGTCTGTGGTCGCGCCATCGAAGAGCGTGTAACGTGGGTTCGGGTCCTCCAGCACTACGAGTGTGTTGCTGCAGTTGGTCTTGCCGTCTGTGGTGCCGTCGTTAGGTGTTATGCACGCCTGCCACGTGTCTCCTACTTTCGTCTCAGCAGGCACGATGATGTCTGTCCTGTTGGAGTATATCGCGCGTATCTGGTCTGCGCTGAGGCTCCTGTTGAAGATCATCACTTCATCTATGGACCCGTTGAAGTATGCAGGATGATCGTCAGAGATGTTTCTTCCGATGATAAGCCTTTCAGTGCCTGCTGGCAGGTCTCCGGAGTAGCTCGCACTTGTGGATTTTAGCTCTCCGTCCACATATATCCTTGTGGTAGTCCCGTCATATTCTGCTGCTATGTGGTGCCATCTGCCGTCATTGATGTCCCCTCCTGCACTCGTCGGATGCTCTCCGGTCTCGTTTATGATCAGCAGCTCTCCGCCTCTTGCTGTGCTCAGCTCAGCCCCTATATTGTAAGGCTTGAGCCTGACCACGAAATCGTCGGCTTCCTGAGATGATAGGTCATCGCCTGTGAATGCTGGTGTCGCGCCCATGCCGACTCCTGCTTTTCCTGGTTGTGTCAATGAGCTGTCTGTCGCGCTGAGCTGTAGTGCCCCGTTCTCATATGCCTCGATGCTGTCCCCGTCTACAGAAAGTGTTATCGTGTCTCCTGTGTTTCCAGTCAATGCGCCGCTGCCGAGCTGGGTGTATGTCCCTCCCGCTATCTTGTAGAGGTAGGTATATGAGCTGTAATATGAGAACCTTAGTCCATAATGGTTGTTTTCATCTATCCATCTTGCTACCAGGGTTATTGTGTCATCATACGTGTCTGCGTATGTGATTGTTATGGATACGTTGTAGTCTGCGATCGGCACGCCCGTATCCGTCACATCGATGAACCCTCTGCTGCTGGCATAGGAGTCGAAATCAAGTTCGTCATATGCTGCATATATGTATCCATGACCATCATTCAGGGTGTAGGCTTCTTCCCATCCGCTGCCGGTGTCGGGCGTGTGGTCTGTCATGTATGTATTCGTGTCTTCTGTGAAGGTGTCGTTGAAGAACAGTGTGTCCCCTGCAGTGCCTCTTGACAGTATGGTTCCTGTGCTTTCGGTTTTTGTCCATGCGCTTATCGTGAAGTCCTGTCTTGTCTCAAGGCTTGTGTCATTTCCGGCATCTATGAACCCGTTCGTGCCGTTGAACTCGTAGGCCCCGAACCCGTCATGCCCGCCTGTGGAGTTCCACACGGCCTGCACCACGCTTCCGTCGTTCCCGAAGCCTGAATAGTCTGGAGTCGTCCCGTTGCCTGGGTCGGTGCCGGAGCTGCTCCCTCCTTCGAAAGGCATCTGCAGGACAGTGATATTGGTCCCGTTCATAGACCATACTGTTATGTTCGCGATAGGGTCGAGGTTGCCGTCGGTCGAGGTGTGCCTGACTGTCAGGTTTTTTGTGGTGTAGTTGCTGCCGTCGCTGCTGTTTAGCACGACGTCCTCTGTTACCGGTGGGATGTTTGCTCCGGAGAGCACGACCTCCACGCTGTCTGTCGCGTTGAGCGTCTCGTATCCTGTCTTGTTGCAGGTGATGTTGTAATTCCATATGCCTGCGGAGCTGAACGTCCTGTCGTATTCGTAAAGTCCTTTTGTTGCATTGTACCACAGGTCGGCATAGGAGTCGTTGAAGGTTATGTTGCAGTCCGCGCCTGTGATCACAGAGCCGCTCGTGATATTGGTATAATTTGCATAGAAGTATACCTGCTGGTTGACTATCGCTAACTGTCCTCCGTATGGCATGCCTGTGTCGTTCTGGTCCCATATCGTCAGGTTTGCATTGGCCCCTGCGCTGTAGTTGGTGAAGTGCGTGACGTTGAAAGTGAAGTTGCCGTCAATGTCGTATCCGAGGACTTCACAGTCAGGACATACAGACCCATCCTCAAGCACTACTGGTTCGTAGAGGAACTGAAGACCATAGATTGTCAGGTTTGCTGATGAGTTTATGTTTTCGTTGAGGTTTGCGGAGTCGACCAATACCCATCCGTCTCCGAACTCTACATATGTATCAAAGTCTGCACCGGAGCAGTTCCTGTTGTCTTCATTCCATCTTATGATACCTCTGCTTGTATTCTGCAGCACAAGGTCATCTACATTTTCGATATCAGGCACGTTGTCGAAGTCTGTGGTCTGACCGTCGAACGTGTAGGACTTTGGAAAATCTGCAGGCAGCACTGTGATTGTGCTGTGGTTCTCGCCATAGATGTTATCGTATGTCGCGTTTAGGGATATGTTGTAGTCCCCTTCAAGGCCTGAGGTATCCAGTGTGTAATTATAAATGCCGCTGGAATCCGTAGTGAGGTTAGGGCAGGGGATTTCATAACTTGAGTATCCTCCCAATGAGACCGCGTCTATCTCGTTCCAGGCGCCTGATGAGAGGTTTATGACCACTGCATCTACCAGATGGTCTGTTGTCGTGAAAGTATGTGTCCAGTTCCTTTCGCTTACACTGCATGACGACGGATCGTCGGTGCCGCTCCATATCTTGTGGTAGTTCTCATCGGTATCGATGAGCTGGATGTCAGATATCACTCCGGGATAGGCGTCTATCCAGACAGTCAGGTTAGTCGCATATAATGGTGTGCTGTAATTTAAGATTAACCAGTCTGTTCCGCTTGTTGATGACCTGCACCATGCTTCTCCGGAGTCATCTGTGCAGTCGCCGTCAGGTGTTCCTGTCGCATAGACCGGTTCGTACCCGTTGTAGTTTGATGATGCTGATGCGCTCGAGGCGTATTGTAGTGATCCTCCCGAATACCCTCCTTTTCGGGGCGTAGCGTTTGAAAGCGTTTCTGTGCTGGTATTATAGCACATCTGGCTTCTGTTTATCCACATATAGAAAACCGTCTCTGTCACGTCTGTTCCGTTGGTGAGGTTGAATCTGCCGCTTATGTTGACTCTCTGTCCTGCTCTGGGAGATGTATCATTGAAGCTGATGCTGATGCTCATGTTGTGTTGTGTTGTTTGTTCTTCAACAATCTCGAGCTCATCGCTGCAGTTCTCCTCCCCGTCCGAAGTTCCGTCATTGGGCGTCACGCATGCTTTCCACACGTCGCCGATCTCTGTCTCGTTCCAGTGTATCTTGTCTGTCCTGTTCTCATACAGCAGCTGTATCTGTTCTGGTGTAAGGGTCCTGTTCCATATCCTGACGAGGCCGACGTCCATTGTCGTGTCGTATTGTGTCTGGAAGTCGTTTCTGCCTATGAGGAGGCGTCTGTTGTTGTCGTTCACCGGTCCTCCGCTGCCTGCATCTGTCTGTTTTGCGAGTGTTCCGTTCACGTACAGTCTTACTGTCTTGTTGTCATATGTGCCGACAAGGTGATACCATTTGCCTATTGTCATTTCGGTATCTGCCGCGGCTCCGTATCCTGTCGTGCCTATCTCTACCGAGAATTTGGGCTCGTCGTTGTTTCCGCCGTCAGTCAGGCTGAACGTCCACTGGTTCGTGCCGGGTGATGTTCCGGTTGACCACATGCTGGTGCAGTACGTGTTTGTCCAGCTGGAGCTGCTTTCCAGCTTCTTCACCCACATCTCTACGCTGAACTTCTCTCTGAGGCCGAGGTCTCCTGTGTCGAAGCCCTCTACCTCTATGTAGTCGTTCTCATCATTGTTGAAGAAGTATGCTCCCCAGCCGTCCGGACCTGCTGTAGCTTTATAGTCGGCACCATGGACTGTTGCATTGTATCCGTGTCCTGAATAGTCCTTGCTTGAGTTGGATACGTTGTTCGTGTTGTTCTCCATTGCCAGGTTAAGGACGAGCACAGGCTTACTGTCAAGCAGCCAGTTTGTCACGTTTGTCACCTGATCAGCATCTTCATCGCTCACGCTCCAGTATACTGTCAGGTTCTCAGGGGTGTAGTTCGTACCGTATGTGCTGTTCAGCTCTACATCACCTGCAGTAGGTGCTGCTGCTATGAGCGGTTCTTCTGCCGCGCCTCCCTGTGCTGCGGGCGGTTCAGGCTCCTCGCCTTTTCCTGTGAGGTTCTCTACCATGTAATATGCTGAATCCACAAATATCTCGACCCCCTGGTCAAGCTCGAAGTCGAGGATGTACTGCGTGCTGTTCATGCCGACGGGCAGGTCGCAGGTCTCGATGCAGAGGTTTGAGAAGTCTGTCGCGTCTTTTGTCACGAACATGACTGGCATGGTTGCTGGCTCTCCTACGACGCTCTCAAAGTACGCGTCGCCGTTGACGCTCTGGTTTAGGAATATCACGCGCCCTTCTGCTACGTTGTTCTTTGTGCTGCCGTACTTGCCGTGGAATATGTATATCGGATCGTCCCATGATTGCTGTTCAGGCACCGTGCCTACGAGCAGAGAGCAGCAGTCTGTCGCCCCGTTGCAGATGGTTGTTTCCTCTCCTGTGTCGAGGGAGCTTATCTTCCATTGGGTGCAGAGCTTGCTCTCGTCCGCGTTCCAGTTGAATCCGCTGTTTGCCGTTGTGAGGTCGACCACCCCGTCCTTGATGTATTCTATGCCGTTGTTGTCTTCGTCCCATAATGGGCCGTCGTCGTATTCTACGACCGTGACGATCCTGCGGTCGTCTGTGGAGTCTGCCGGTTCGAGTTGGCCCGGGTCTACGGGTGTCGCGTTCGGGCATTGGGGCTGTCCTTCCATCACGAGGTTGTCATCAAGTATGAGGAATCGTTCTGATGACATGTCCACAAGGTATACTTTTGCGTTTCCGTTTCCTTTCATGTACCCGCTGAGTTTGAGCGTGTTGAGCTGGAACTCTTGTGGGTGTTCTTCGAGTATGAGGTCTGCGAGCTGCGGCACGCTCGCGTTCAGCGTCATTTCCTGTGAATGCGCGACATAGGGCTCTTCTACTGACCTGCCGGTTATGCTGCCGTGCAGGATGACGACAGCTATCGTGAGGAGGATCATGAATAGGACCACGTTCAATTCCTGGGTCCTGTATCTGTCTTTCATCCTAATCATCACTCCCCTCAGGCTCTTCTTTCAGCATGTTGAGCGCTTTGAGTTTCATGTAGTCAGAAGCAGATAGGTCGAACTTCTTTGCTCTTGCCAGTATGCGTTTCTTGTGCTCGTCACTGAGGTAGACTTCTATCTTCGACCGTCCCATGATGTAGATCTCTTACATGTATTTTACAAGTCATTAACATGTAATTTACATGTATTTATAAATGTTTTTGTTGGTCATTTATAAAATGCAGGAAATGTGGCGAAAAATCAGCCGACCGGAGGGAGGATGATTTTTCGCAGGAAAAGAAACATGTCTGTGACCTGTTCTTCATGCACAAAAACTTCGCCAGAAGTTTTTGGCATCCTAAAAATCCGCCTGTAAAATGAAGTGCCCGGTCAAACCCTGCCCTTTAGGGCGGGGTAGGGCAATTCCGGCGGATTTTTATGATATGCAAATATTTATATAATGCCTTTCGTGTTGGTATATGATAATCAATAAAAAAATAAAAAAAGGTGATTTGATGGCTGCAAAGAAAAAGAGCAAATCGAAAAGCAAGAAGGGTTCTGGTTCTAAGAAGAAACCTGCCAAGAAGTCTGTGAAGAAGACTCCTGCAAAGAAGAAGGCAGTGAAGAAGAAGGCAAGAAAGGCGAAGGGAACTGTGAAGAAGGCCGCCTCTAAGATGAAGGATTACGAGAAGAAGGCGCACGCTGAGCTGAAGAAGGCCAAGTCTAAGTTCCAGGCGCATGAGCGGAAGGTAAAGAGCTATGCCAAGAAGAATCCTGAGAAGGCGCTGGCTATCGCCGCGGGTCTTGGTGCCGCGTTAGGAGCTACAGCTTACGCTCTTTCAAGGCGCAAGAGGAAATGATTTTTTTTGTTCTCTCTTTTTTATTCAGGTTTCGAGGTGAAAAATGTCTGCAAGCAAGAAGCTGAAGAAGTTCTCTAAGACGACTCTTGGAACCACTGTTGAGACAGTCTCTGATTATGTCGACATACTCTCTCAGATAGTCGTGGAGTATGTGAACCAGAGGTATAAGGTCCAGCAGAAGGTTGAGGATGTCAAGCAGGCCACGCTGAACACGCTTTACACGCTGAAGAGGAATTTCATCAGGACAATGGTGGAATCTTTCTTCATACTGACTGCGCTGCTCGCTTTTGTCGTTGGCATAGTCATGCTCCTGAAGAGGATCATGCCTCTGGAGTATGTCTTCCTGGGTTACGGCCTGATTGTGGGGACAGGTATAGTGTTCACGATGAAGCTGAGTCCTTCAAAGAAGGGTAAATGATTTTTTTTATTCTTGTTCTTCTAAATCTGCTGCCTTCTGCTTAAAGTATTTCTAAACATTTATATAATGACTTCCTTGCACTGCTCTGCATGCCGGACGCGAAAGACCTGTTCTTCAGGGATATCATATCAGAGATTAAGAACTCTCCCAGGTCCAAGACTGACATCTCAAGGTTGAAGCTGAAGCTCTGCAAGAAGCATGGTCTGAGGCGGCCGCCGACTGATATCGAGATACTTCTGAACGCAGAGGGCAGTGATGTGCCTGTCCTCAAGAAGAGTCTCCTGACAAAGCCGACCCGCTCGATCAGCGGTGTGGCTGTGGTCGCGATAATGTGCAGGCCGCATGATTGCCCTCATGGTAAGTGCACTATCTGCCCTGGCGGCCCTAAGAGTCATTTCGGTGACGTGCCGCAGTCTTATACCGGCCGGGAGCCTGCCACTATGCGTGCGTTGCGCCACGGCTTTGACCCTTACCTCCAGGTCTTCAACAGGCTTGAGCAGTATGTGATTGCAGGACACATACCTGACAAGGTCGAGCTGATAATAATGGGCGGTACGTTCCCTTCTACAGATAAGAGATACCAGAAGTCGTTTGTCAAGTACGCGCTCAAGGCCATGAATGACTTCTCAGCCATGTTCTTCAGGGATCACGAACTCCGCCTCGCTGAATTCAAGACATTTTTCGAGCTTCCCGGGGGGGTGGGGGATGAAAAGAGGATATGTTCTATACAGGATAAACTAAGAAAGATAAAAGACAGGCCAAGAATCGGCCTGAAAAGAGCCCAGCATACTAACGAAAGATCAAAGATCCGCTGTGTCGGCATGACTGTAGAGACAAGACCTGACTACGGCAGGCTCGGGCACGGCAACTTCGCTCTTGAGCTTGGAGCGACGAGGATAGAGCTTGGGATCGAGACTGTTTTCGACGACGTGCTTGACAGGATCGAGAGAGGGCATGACGTAGCTGAGTCAAGAGCCGCGATACAGGAGCTTAAGGATATTGGTTTTAAGCTGAACTTCCATTACATGCTCGGCCTGCCCGGCTCCAGTCCCTTGCGTGACCTTGAGGGTCTGAAGAAGCTTTTTGAGGATCCTGGTTTCCGGCCTGACATGCTGAAGATATACCCCTGCATGGTGTTGAAGGGTACTGAGCTGTACAGGCAGTGGAAGAATGGGGGTTACATTCCTCTGACCACTGGTGAGGCTGCGGAGATAATATGTGATTTCAAGAAGTGCGTCCCGAAGTACTGCCGTATAATGCGCATCCAGCGCGACATCCCCACGAACCAGACAGAGGCTGGCGTCGACCGCACCAATCTCAGGCAGTACGTTGACAGGTTGTGCAGGAAGAGAGGAATTAAGTGCCGCTGCATCCGCTGCAGGGAGGTGGGCCGTGCTGAGAAGGTGGGCAGGGTCAGCATAACTGTAGAGAGATACAGCGCAAGCAGTGGAACAGAGTTCTTTATCGCGGCAGAGGACACAAGGAATGACGTTCTTGTGGGTTTCACCCGCCTGAGGTTTCCGGGCCAGCAGCTTAGGAAAGATATAACAAAGAGGTCAGCGCTCCTGAGAGAGCTTCATGTCTATGGGGCTGCTGCGGCAGTCGGGGAAAAGACAAGATCACGTTCACAGCATAAGGGCTACGGCGCGAAGCTGATGAGTAAAGCAGAGCAGATAGCGAAACTGCACGGCTACAACAAGCTGTTGATCATCTCAGGCATAGGTGTCCGCGAATACTACCGAAAGCTCGGTTACAGGAAGCAGGGGCCTTATATGGTTAAAAAGATTTGAGCAAGATTATTATATTTCATTGACCCCGCAGATATCATGCACGACCCTGACCATAAGTTCAGTCAGATCAAGAAAGCCTATGCAGAGTTTGAGCAGAGGCTGCGCGATTCCGGTAAGGGTTTGGTCTGCCGTACGCAGAAGGGTATCTACGCCACCACTAACCTTGATGCTGTTTTCAGGTTCTTCAGGGAGATCGGCCTTAACAATTACAGCCGTTTCCTTGACCTTGGCTGTGGTGACGGGCGCGTTGTCCTTGTCGCCTCCCTGTTCACTAAAGCGACAGGTATAGAGTATACGAAAGAGCTTGTGGATGTTGCAGATACCATAAAGCAGAATCTGGAGCTGGACTGTGAGTTCATAGTCGGAGACTATCTTGACCACGACCTTACGAAGTATGACCTGGTCTTTATCAACCCTGACCATGATTTCAACAGGCTTGATACCAGGCTCAGGGAAGAGCTCGGGGGTCCGTTGTTCGTCTACAATGACTTCTTCGCTCCCGCTTTGCTGAAGAAAAGCAAGGAGTTCTGGCCGGGCCGGATACCCATAATAAAGTACACCAAGGATTAGCAGCGCCACCGCGCTTCAAAGATGCTTCACGCAGTTGACGAGATTGACCTTGTGGTTGCCTTCATTGTCGAGTTCTACTATGCTCACTGCTGTGTTGTTTGATTTATAGTTGTCTTTGTTTCCATCTCTTAATTTCAGTATCCTGTAGAGGATCTTGAATATGACCCCGCCGTGCGTTACCCAGAGGACTGTGTGGTCAGGGTGTTCTTTCAGCATCCTGCCGAAGAATCTTTTAACTCTTCTTGTCATCTTGTCTGAGGGTTCCCCGCCGCTTGGCTTCCATTCGTGCCAGGCTATCCCTCTTCTCTTGATGTGTGTGTCTATGGTTTCGTGGTCTCGTCCTTCCCATACGCCGAACTTCCTTTCCCTTAGTTCTTTTGCGTAACGCACTCTTGTCTTGGGATGGTATTTGCGTATCTCTTTCAGGGTGTCCTTGCACCTGAGAAGGTCGCTTGAGTATATTATGTCAAAATGTTCGTTTCGCAGACGCCTGCCTAACTTTTTAGCCTGTTTTATCCCATTAGCTGTCAAGTGTCCTGGCATCTGGCCCTGCATTATCTTGTCCCTGTTCTCTTTCGTCTCCCCGTGCCTGACCATTATGAGTCTCATGATCTACCTCGTCTTCACCACTGCCTTGAAGGCTTTTATCGCGACTTCTATCTGCTTCTTGTCCGGCTCGCGTGTGGTCATCCTCTGCAGTGCCATGCCTGGCCACACGAGGATGTTGAGCAGGAAACTCTTCGGGAACTTTGCACCCAGCTTCAGGAGCTCGTATCCTATGCCTGCGATGACTGGCAGCAGGAGTATCCTTCCGCCGAACTTTATCCAGAAGCTGTCAGTGACTATGAGCGAGAATATTATTATGCTGATGATCAGCACTATCAGCAGGAACGTGGTTCCGCACCTGCGATGTTCTGTCGGGTATTTCTTGACGTTAGCTGGTGTCAGTTTCTTTCCGTCCTCGTAGCAGTTGACTGTCTTGTGTTCTGCTCCGTGGTATTCGAACAGCCTTTTGACGTCTTTCATCATGGATATCAGCAGCAGGTAAGCCATGAATATGGCTACCCGTATCACTCCGTCTATGAGGTTGAACAATATCCCTTTGGTCTGTGTGAAGTTTGTCAGCCATAACGGCAGGAGTATGAACAGCCCGACCGCGACTCCAAGGGCTATTATGGTTGTGAGCGCGAATTCCCATCCTTTTATCTTCTCCTCTTTCTCTCCCATGGACTCGTTGGCTGAGTAGTTGAGGGCTTTTATGCCGAGAACGAGCATGTCTATCAGGTTTACTGTGCCTCTGAAGAATGGCCAGCCGAGAAACTTGATCTTCTTTGATATTGCGGGCCATCTTTCTTTCTTCAGTGTTATGTTCCCGTCAGGCCTGCGCACTGCTATGGCTACCCTGCTTCGGTTCTTCATGAGAACTCCTTCGATGACTGCCTGTCCTCCGACAGACTCGCACTTCCTTGCCATGCTTTATGGGCAGGCCTATTTATTATATATAGTTAACTGATTGCAGAAATGTGCAGAGATGGTTTTCACTCTAGCCATAATTCCTTGTCTATCTCTTTGGCTATCTCTTCGAGGTCTTCGCACGTCCGGAGTATGTCTTTCCTCAGTTCTTTGATCAGTGTCTGGAGACGGTCAACTCTCAGGAAATATCTCTTTCCTTCATGAATTACTATGCCTGCTTCCTTGAGCTTGTTGATGTGGTGCACTACTGTGCCGCGCGTTAGCCTAAGCCTGTACGCGAGCTCGTCCGAGCTTATGGGGTGGTTCCTTTTGGCAGCTTTCAGGAGTTCGATGAATACCCTGAAGCAGCTCTTGTCCTTGTCTCTTAGGTTGAACAGTCCGAGAGAATTTCCCAGGAACTGGAGGTCGTCGTTTATGTTGTGAGAGGCTGGTTTTCGTATCTTTACTATTGTTATCTTCTGTTGTATGAATGCCATGTTGGCCTCTTGTTTTTCTGGACTTTTTGCTGTGTTGATAAGTTGTTGTTCTGCTATATAAAACTTTTCCAAAATATTTAAATATTAGTAGAGTTTACATGTCCTGCGTTGATTTCAAATCAACGCAAATGTCTTGTGGAGGTGATGCTGATGCGAGATGTATGGGATGATATGATGCGTATGCAGGAAGAGATGGACCGCATGTTTGATGATTTTTTTAGGGTCAGGCGGCCGCTGCTTGCAGGGCCGAAAGAGAAGGGCGTTAAGGGCGTTAAGGGCGAGAAGACGCCTGCCAAGGTGAAGCCTTTCCGAGCTCCGGTTTGCAACATCACGGAGACAGAAAAGAATGTTCTTGCCACTTTTGAGGTGCCTGGCGCTGAGAAGGGCGACATCGATGTGAATGTCACAGAGGATTCCATAGAGGTCAAGGCTGACAGGAAGGTTGAGAAGGAGAGCAGGAAGGATGAGAAAGGGTATTTTTCCTACATGGCCTCTGCTTCCAAGTTCTACAGGCGGATGCCTTTGCCTGCCAAGGTGGATCCTGACAAGAGTCTTGCTGTCTGCAAGGATGGAGTGCTTAAGGTCACCATGCCGAAAGTGGCTCCGAAGCCCAAGAAGAAAGGCAGGAAGATAGACATCAAATGATTTTTTTATTTTCATCCATTTAATATTATTTATTCATGATTTGGGGGTGTGCTCGTGTCTGGTGATGAGAAGGCGCAGCCTGGAAATGAGAAAATGAAGAAGGAGAAAAAGAAAGACAAGGATGTCAAGGAAGAGGACGTGAAGAAAGAGGACGCGCAGGATGAGGCTGTTAAGGATGCCAAGGATGAGAAGATAGACGAGCTCGTCAACGACCTCAAGCGTGTCCAGGCAGAGTTCGAGAACTACAAGAAGCGCGTGGAGCGCGACAACTCCCGCATGTGCGAGTACAGCAAGGCTGACCTGATAAAGAAGATACTTACAGTGCTTGACAGTTTCGAGATCGCCCTGAAGCAGACAGATGACCACGAGAAGTTCGTGGATGGTGTCGAGCTGATATATTCACAGCTCTACACCCTGCTGAAGGAGGAGGGTCTGCAGCACATCGAGTGCAAGGACCTGCCGCTCGACCCGAACCTTCATGAGGTCATGCTTTTCGAGAAGTCAGAAAAGCCCGAGGATACGATAATAGAGGAGCTTCAGAAGGGATACATGCTCAAGGAGATGGTCTTGCGCCACAGCAAGGTGAAGGTGGCCAAGAGATGAGTCTCAACAGCCAGGTTTGCAGCAAGTCAGCATTTCCAAGCGGAGTCAATACCGCCTGGCGATGCAAAGGGGATGGAAGCGGAAAAAAAGGCTGCAAGGCGGGTTAAGAGCTTGGTGGATTACACAGGAGCGTCGTATTGGCGATGCGGAATGGATATTCAAGGTGAAGGATGGAAATAACCAAGGACACGCCGGAATCCGAAGTGCGGAAGCTCGGTGAGAAGTGCAGGCGGTGCGGCACGTGCTGCTCTTACGGCTCTGGTTTCATGCTCGAGAGCGAGATACCGAGAATAGCGAACTTCCTGAAGATCCCGAAAGAGAAGTTCGTGAAGGATTTCCTTGAGGAGACTGAGATATTCCACACAAAAGTGTTCAAGATACGGCCGTTCAAGAAGGAGGACAAGCCATACGGCCCGTGCATGTTTTTGGAGGATAAAAAGTGCAGGATCCATGATGTCAAGCCGCTGCACTGCATCGTCGGCAACTGCAGCGATCACGGCGATGACCTGCACACTTGGTTCATAGTCAATTATTGCCTGAACATATACGACCCTGAGTCGGTCCGCCAGTACGCTTCTTACCTGAAGACCGGCGGCAGGCTCATCAGGGGAGCTGAGCTTGAGGCCTTGTTCCCGGACAAGGCAAAGCTGAAGATGATACTCGACTATAAGATAATGAGATGAGGGGTAAAGATGGAACAACAGAAGAATATCAATGTGTCGGTGGATGAGGGTGATTCCTTCTTCTGCCATGAGATGAGCATAAACTTCAACCCTATGCAGTTCGTGTTCGATTTCAAGAGCATAACTCCGAGGGTGGATCTCAGGTCGAAGAGCTCTCCCATAGTCAATATCAAGCATAATGTGGTGATGGTAGACCCTTATCATGCTAAGAAGATGCTGGAGCTGCTTTCCAAGGTGGTCTCTGATTATGAGAAGGATTTCGGCAGGATAACAAAGCCGAAGGCTGTGGAGAAGGCTGAGAAGAGGATGAAGACGAGGACAGGGGACAAGAAGACGGTCTCCACACCCAGCTATTTCGGCTGATAACACAGCAGTAGGTAGCACCACCGCTTCACGTGTCGCTTCACGTGTCGCTGCTCTGGTGCTGCAACTTTACAGGACGGAGTAAAAAATGAACGATTACGAGAACGAACCGCGGCGTCAGTCGCCTGTGAACACGTACATGTTCAGGGCGAGCGCGATACTGCGCTACCTGATCGGAAATGATGACAGGCTGGACACGCTGATAATCTGCAATCCTGACAGGCAGAAGTTCGTGACGACCGACCAGGAGCTCTATCACGCGATAGGTTCTATCAAGGAGTATGATGATTTCAACCTGAAGAAGCTGTCCAAGCTTTTCGAGACGGTTGCTGTCCGTACTGTGGCGAAGAAGGCGATCCTCACAGAGGACATTGTGGAAAAACTTCGTTCAGAGGCCTTGAAGAGATGAAAGAGATAGAAGTGAAGATACTGGATATAGATCCTAAGGTGATCGTCGCCAAGCTGAAGGAGCTCGGTGCTAAGAAAGATTGTTCAGGTATTGTCAAGGTCACTGCATTTGACTTCCCCGATGGTCGTCTGCTTGAGGATGACTCTTATGTGCGGGTAAGGACTGTGGGGCATGGGCAAAAGACCGAGCTTGTGCTCAAGAAGAAGATAGAGAGGGATAAGTTCAAGGTGATGGAAGAGGTAGAGACGACAGTCGGCGATTACGGGACTGCGGTTCAGCTTTTCGAACGCATAGGCATGGATGCTTTCGCGAAGCAGGAGAAATATCGTGCAGAGTACACTGTCGGCAGTATAAAGTTTGAGATAGACAAGTACCCTTTGGTTCCTTGGTATGTGGAGGTGGAGGCCCCGACAGAAGAAGAGGTTGAGAAGGGCGTCAGGATGCTTGGTTATGATATGTCGCAGACGACCAGTATGGATGGGGCGACGCTCTTGAGATCGCATGGTCATGATAGCAAGTTTTTCACGTTCAAGGAAAAAGGTGAATCGTCAGACTACGATGGTCTGTTTGAATAAACTAACAATACGATAAAGATATGGAGGGAGATGGAAATGTCTAAGATAATAGGAATCGATCTTGGTACGTCTAATTCAGCTGCTGCTTTCCTTGAGGCGGGAAGGCCTAAGATTATCCCGTCTGCTGAGGGGGCGACGCAGTATGGCAAGGCGTTCCCGAGCGTGGTGGCCTTTACCAAGGACCATCAGATGCTCGTGGGCGAGCCTGCGAGGAGGCAGGCGGTGTCCAATCCTGAGCGGACAATAAGTGCTGCGAAGAGGAAGATGGGCACGAGTTTCAAGTATAAGATGAACGGGAAGGAGTACACTCCGCAGCAGATCTCCGCGTTCATCCTTCAGAAGATAAAGAAGGATGCTGAGGAGTTTCTCGGTGAGAAGGTGGAGAAGGCGGTCGTCACAGTTCCCGCTTATTTCGATGACAACCAGCGTCAGGCGACCAAGGACGCGGGCACGATCGCAGGGCTTGATGTGGTGCGTATCATCAACGAGCCGACAGCCGCTTCCCTGGCTTACGGCCTGGACAAGTCTGACCAGGAGCATGAGATCATTGTATTTGACTTCGGTGGCGGCACGCTTGACGTGACTGTCATGGAATTCGGTGAGGGTGTGTTCGAGGTCAAGTCCACTTCAGGTGACACGAACCTTGGCGGGACTGACATGGATGAGGCCATAACTGACTGGCTTGTGTCTGAGTTCAAGGATGCTGAGGGCATAGACCTGAGCCAGGACACGACTGCGATGCAGCGCCTGAAGGAGGCTGCTGAGAAGGCGAAGATCGAGCTTTCCACGACGCTGGAGAGCGACATAAACCTGCCTTTCATAAGCGCGAGCGACAAGGGTCCGAAGCATCTGGTGAAGAAGCTGACGCGCGCAAAGCTTGAGCAGCTTGTGATGCCTGTGATCGAGAAGACCAAGCATCCTATGGAGCAGGCTTTGTCTGACGCCAAGCTGAAGCCTGGTGAGGTCGACAGGATCATCCTTGTGGGCGGCCCGACAAGGATGCCTGCTGTGAGGAAGTTCGTGGAGGATTTCATCGGCAAGACAGCAGAGCGCGGCGTGGACCCGATGGAATGTGTCGCGATGGGGGCTGCTATCCAGGGTGGTGTTCTCGCCGGTGAGGTGAAGGACGTTCTTCTGCTGGACGTCACACCTCTAAGTCTTGGTATCGAGACTCTTGGCGGCGTGTTCACCAAGCTGATCGAGAGGAACACGACCATACCGACGAAGAAGTCGCAGATATTCTCGACCGCTGCTGACAACCAGCCTGCTGTGACCATCAAGGTCTTCCAGGGCGAGCGTGCCATGGCAGGGGACAATAAGCTGCTGGGTAATTTCGACCTTGTGGGGATCCCCCCTGCTCCGCGTGGTGTGCCGCAGATCGAGGTGACGTTCGACATAGACGCGAACGGCATACTGAACGTGTCTGCGAAGGACATCGGCACAGGCAAGCAGCAGGCCATGACGATAACCGCTCCGAACAAGCTTGATGAGAAGGATGTCGAGACCATGCGCAAGGAGGCTGAGTCCCACGCTGAGGAGGACAAGAAGCGCAGGGAAGAGGCCGAGACGATAAACAAGGCGGACACTCTTGTCTACTCTACCGAGAAGACCCTGAAGGAGATGGAGGGCAAGGTGGATGAGAAGAAGCTGGAGCCTATCAGGGCTGAGATCAAGGAGCTGAAGAAACTTCTTGAGCCTGAGAAGAAGGATGCCGCCACGATAAAGAAGAAGCTTGAGGAGCTGGAGAAGCTCGCTCAGGATGCCGCGACCGAGATGTACCAGAAGGCGCAGGCAGAGCATGCCAAGGCCCAGCAGGAGCAGGCCGGAGCAGGCAAGGGAGCGGATGGCGAAAAGAAGGCCGGCGAGAAGGGCGAGAAGGTAGTGGACGCTGATTACGAGGTCGAGGACGACAAGAAGAAGGAAGGCAGTAAGGAAGAGAAGAAGTGATTCTTCTGTTTTCTGCCTGAAATATTTTTTTCATTTTTCGATGATGGGATCGCGAATACCTTCAGAAAAGGAATGCCTGGAGCTTATGGCAAGGATTTCTTTAGCTCCTGCTCTGGTGCAGCACTGCATGGCCGTGAAGGAGCACGCGCTCAGGTTCGCTGACGATCTTGAGGGTAAAGGGACTGTTGTGGACAGGGATCTTGTCGCTGCCGCCGCCCTGCTGCATGATATCAAGAAGCTTGATGCACAGTTCTGTCACGGGATAGAGGGTGGTGATTTCCTCAGGGAGAAGGGTTTCCATGAGGTGGCGGCGATAGTTGAGAAGCACTGCCTGAACAACATAGACGATCCGGGTCTTGTCCCGCAGAGCACAGAGGAGAAGCTGTTGATGTATGCTGACCTGCGCACTAATGCCGGGAGGATGGTCTCTCTTGATGAGCGTTTCGATTATATCAGGAAGAGGTACAGGCCGAGGAACCCTGAGAAGTTCAGGGAATACATGGCTTTTGCCAAGCAGCTTGAGTGGGAGCTGTTCGGTAAGCTGGAAAATGAGGACGAGTGATCATCATGGCAAAGGATTATTATCAGATTTTGGGTGTGGAGAGGGACGCTTCAAGGGATGACATCAAGAAAGCCTACAAGCGTCTGGCCAAGAAGTATCATCCTGACATCAACAAGGAGCTTGGTTCTGCTGAGAAGTTCAAGGAGATAAATGAGGCTGCTGCTGTGCTGGGCGACGACAATAAGCGTGCGCAGTATGACAGGTTCGGGACTGCTGACTTCGGTGCTGGTGGTCCTGGCGCTGGTTTTGATTTTTCTGGTTTTGATTTCAGGGGTGATTTTGATTTCGGTGACATCTTCGAGAGCCTTTTTGCAGGCGGGCCTTTCGGAGGTTTCGGTTCAAGGAGGAGGGGTCCCAGGCGCGGTGCTGACCTGAGGTTTGATATCGAGATAGATCTTGAGGATGCTGTCAATGGTAAGGAGACTCATATCAGGATTCCTCGTTACGAGACCTGCAGTGAGTGCGGGGGTTCAGGTGCGGCTTCGGGTTCTGATGTTAAGAAGTGTCCTGAGTGCGGGGGTTCTGGTACGTCTACCAAGACGCAGAGGACTCCTTTCGGCATGTTCCAGACGCGTTCTACCTGCAGGCGGTGCCACGGTGAGGGGCAGATCATCGAAAAGCCTTGCAGCGTGTGCGGCGGTTCCGGCCGTGTAGAGGAGGAGAAGAAGATAAAGGTGGACATACCGGCTGGTGTAGAGACGGGAACCACTCTCCGGCTTTCAGGCCAGGGTGAGTCTGGTGAGAAGGGGGCTGGTAAGGGTGACCTTTACGTCGTGGTCCACGTGAAGCCTCATGAGATGTTCAGGAGGAAGGGTGATGATCTTTTTGTCGAGGTCCCTGTCTCTTTTGTCACGGCGACTTTGGGCGATACGATAGAAGTCCCTACTGTAGGGGGCACTGCGAAGCTGAAGGTCCCGGCGGGCACGCAGTCTAATACCTTGTTCAGGATGAGGGGAAGGGGCGTGCCGCACATCAGGGGTTCCGGCAGCGGCGACCAGATGGTGCGTGTAGTTGTGCACACTCCTGAGAATCTGAACAGGAAGCAGCAGTCTGCCCTGAAGTCTTTCGCTAAGGAGATGGGCGGCAAGATGTCGCCGCAGAAGAGCTTTCTTGACAGGATGAAAGAACGTTTTGTCTAGATGCCTCTATACTCCCAGCGCTGGCTCCGTGTTCACTGTCGGCTGTACCATTCGTTTCTGTGGTTTCCACTCCCCAAGGTAGTGCTCCCACATCCACCACGTGCCTTCTTCTCCTTTGACTGTGAACTCGAAAGGAGGGTCTATCTCTCCTCTCCTGACCTCGTCGATCATCATGTCCTGGAATTCGATGGTGCGTGTGGTGCCGTCTTCTTCCCTGACCATCATCTTGAGGGGGAAGCCGTAGTATTCCTGCAGCCAGACTACGGCTTCATCGCCTTCGAACTTTGCCTTGAAGACTTTTGCATAGTCCCTGCCTATCATGTCTTCTTCCATGTATTCGGGGTTGGTGAGTTCGTAGAGGTATTCGAGCGGGTCGCGGACATAGTATTCTTCAAACCTGACTTTTTCGAGTTCCTTGTCTATGTCGGGCGCTGGGCAGGTATCTTTGCTGCAGTGCGAGAGTGCTGTCTTGGTGATGCGGTCCATGAGTACTTCGTCGAAGACTTCTCCGCTTCCGTGCTGGTATGCGTCAGGCAGCTTTATCTTGACGAACCTTCCGTAGACAAGGAACTGCCTGTCTTCTACGCCTAGCCCTGTGTCCTTGAGCGTGTACCTGTAGCTCTGGACTGCTGATGCTCTCCTGAGAAGCTCGTTGAATTCTGTTATGTTTGTCTTCACTCCTCTCTTTTCTGGTATGTCCTGGTAGGGTTCGCCTGTTATGGGGTTGATGTTTTTGTCAGCTGTCTCAGGGCTGACTGTGATGTTTGATTCAGTTCCCTGACGGCAGCCGGTGATGAGCAGTGCGCTTAATGCAATTATTGCCATCATTGCCAGTGCTGTCCAGGTTATGGTCTTGCGTTTCATCTTGCCATGTGTTTTTCGATTTTGGTATTTATAGATTTCTATGTCTTTAAATATCTTTAAAAGCAGTGTGGCTGCAGCTTTCTTAAAGAGAAGGGTGGCAGTTCCTGCCTGTTGAATATATCAGGCTGACATTGTTAATTTAATTGTCAATTTATCGGCACACGTGGCCTGCTCTGTCTGGCTAAGTCATCGGGGATGGGCTCAGATGTCACGATTGTGCGGTCTAAGGAGGGGAAAGATTGTTGGACTGAGCGCAGTGCATGCCATGTGTTGTTTGGTTGACGATGTTATCAGACTCAAACTATAAATACCACCTTTGTTTTTTTCTGTTCTGATGATACGCAACTCTTTTATTTTTCTTGAGAGGATAAGCCATACTATGGAGAGTGCTTTCTGGAAGTCAGGCATTACTGACTGGGATTCTTTCATCGCTGCAAGGCGCATCCCGAGGCTTTCTCCTGTGAGGAAGGATTATTATTGTAGGCAGCTTAAGCATGCAGTTTCGCGTCTTGCGGATCATGATTCCTCTTATTTCACAGGCCGTCTGCCTGCTTCTGAGTGCTGGAGGCTTTATGATCATTTCAGTGATGACTGTCTTTTCCTGGATATTGAGACTACTGGTTATTATGGTGATATCACTGTCATCGGGATGTATGACGGGAACGAGGTGTTCACTCTTGTGAAAGGTCAGGGTCTTGACAGGCAGAACCTGAAGAGCGTGCTTGACAGGTATAAGCTGCTCGTCACTTTCAATGGCCGTTCTTTTGATGTGCCTGTTATCGATCGTTATTTTGGAGGGATAATGCCGGATGTTCCTCATCTTGACCTGCGTTTCCCTCTTGCGAAGCTTGGGTTCACCGGAGGCCTGAAGAGGATTGAGGAGTGTCTGGGGGTGAAAAGGAGCGATGACACTGAGGGGTTGTCAGGTATGGACGCGGTGCATCTATGGCATGATTACATCAGGAACGGCAACAGGGATTCGCTTGATCTTCTCGTCGAGTACAACACTGAGGATATAGTGAACCTTAAGCCGCTGGCGGAGTTTGTCTTCAGCAGGATGAAGGGAAAGATCTTCGGCAGCTTCTCCTGATTTTTTTTGCGGTTCTTGTTTGTCTGCTGTTCTTTTTTTTGGCGTGAAACCGTATTTTTCTTTTTTTTTCTGTTTTTTCTTTTTTTCTGCGCTTGATGCGGTGGATTGGTTGTTTTTTTTACGCGATGTTGTTCTATGTGTTTTCTCGTCGGGAAAACGCTGTTGTGGGTTGTCGCGTTTATCTTTTTCCGTCATGATTTTTTTGTTTTTTTGCAGATTATTTCCGAAAAAACCAAAACCTTTATATACTTAAAAGCGCATAATTAGTGTTTAAGTGCGTTTATTGCGCTCCTAAAGCGCTTTAAACTCCAAAACGAGGTGAGTGTTTTGGCTACAAAAAAGAAAAAGGCTGTTAAGAAAAAAAGACCGGCTAAGAAGAAGAAAGCCGCAAAGAAAAAGAAGGCAGTGAAGAAGAAGGCGACGAAGAAGAAGGCCAAGAAGAAAGCGACGAAGAAGAAGGCTAAGAAGAAGCCTGCAAAGAAGAAGAAAGCAGTGAAGAAGAAAAAGGCCGCAAAGAAGAAGGCTAAGAAGAAGCCTGCAAAGAAGAAAGCAGTGAAGAAGAAGGCCAAGAAGAAAGCAGTGAAGAAGAAGGCCAAGAAGAAAGCAGTGAAGAAGAAGAAGCCTGCAAAGAAGAAAGCTGCCAAGAAGAAATAGATTTTCTGGGTTTTTTAGTTTGATTACCCGGCCCCTCAAAGATCTGGTCGGGTCATTTTTTTTAAATCATGTCCTAGGTTGGGTTATACCTCTCAATGCGATGATGTTCTGTCAGAAATCCTCCAGTCCTTTCTGTCTGGGGTCTTTCCTTTTTTCCTTAAGGGGCTTCTTAGGTCTTGATGGTGGCTCTGCAGGCATCTTCTGCGGTCCTGCGTATTCCCTTTGAGATTCGGTGAACAACGGCACCCCATATACCCCGTCGTATCCTGGCTTTACATCTATCTTGCCTTCCCTGTTCGCGATTATGGCGTCAGCCATCTTTCCTGTGGTGACCGTGATGAGGTCTTTCCTTTGCGCTTCCAGGAGTATTTTCATCTCGCTGCCGAGCTTCAATATGTTGTGGTACTGCTCCCAGACCCCTTTTGTCGCGATCCCTTTGCCGAACACGTTGGCTATGAGTTCTGACAGCGGTATCAGCTTGTAGTATGGTTTCGCGTCTGCGGGCCTGTACCCTTCCGGCCTGTCCGCGAGCTCTTCGACGCGGTGGTGCACTCCGATAGTCAGCTGCCTTCCGCATTTTGGGCAGGTCCCTTTTGCCTTGATGCTCTCTTTTGGTGTCATGCACACGTCGCACGAGCGGTGGCCGTCCTCGTGGTATTTTCCGTAGGCCGGATCGACCTCTATCGTGCCTGCCAGTCCTTCGCCTGTGCGTATGGCCTTGAGAACATTGTTGTACGTTAGCTTGTCGAGTTCGAATATCGTGGATTCCCTGCCTATCCTCCACGGCCAGTAAGAGTGCAGGTCTGAGAATGATACTATCTGCATGCTGTCGAGCTGTGACAGACGCCAGTTCATGGGCGGGTCGCTGCTTAGTCCTGTCTCTATCGCGTGGACTTTCTTCAGCTGGTCTCCGAACGCCTCTTTGATCGAGTCGAACCCTGATTTCGAGCCGAACAGCGAGAACCAGGGTGTCCAGATGTGCGCTGGTATCACTTCTATGTCCCTGCTTATGCGCGTCATCATGTCCACGAAGTCTATGCATGATATCTTGAATATGGGTCTGCCGTCGTAGTCCACCCTGCCGTGCTTTTTGAGCTCATCTGTTATCTGCTCTGCTACTTCAGGTCCCGGCGCAAGGACTACATTGTGCACCCGTCTTCCCCTTTCGCCTTGTGTGTATATCAGCGATATCTCTGTCTGCATCAGGAAAGGGTATCCTTTATCTGTCCGCAGGATCCCTGTCCCGTCGTCAGTCAGCCTTGACCTTATCTCTTTCATCCATTCCGGGTGCGTGAAGTCACCTGTCCCGAGCAGTCCTACTCCTTTAATGCCGGCGTACTTCTCGAGGTTTGCGAGGTCAAGGTCCTTGCTGCATCCGCGTGAGAATCTTGAGTGTATGTGCAGGTCGGCTATGTATCTCATGGGAATCAGTCATCTTCCATGATATAAAAATCATTCCCTGTGTCCATTCCTTTTATCATCCCATGGGCAGGTGGTCAAGAAGTATGAATGGCTGCAGGTATGCTGTCTCGACGATGACTTTCTTGCCGTCTGCATGCCTGCTCCCGTCTGCTATGAACCTTGTGTTCTCTGTCTGGTCTATCTCCACCCGTCTCGCTGTCCTGTCCGTGATGCAGGGTATGCCTGTCGCGAGTCCCAGGTATAGCTGCGGTATCTTTCTGACGATCTCTTCGGGTCTTGGGTTGCCTGTGAGCAGGTGGAAGCTGTGCCTGCCGGGGTCTAGTAGTGATACTATCTCGTGCTGTCCTGCTGGGAAGTAGGTCCTGAAACCTTCAGGTCTTCTGGGCATCCTGTGGAATGGTTTTATGCCGTACAGGCTCACTCCCATCGTCCCCATAGCTGTCGCGTTGCGTATCCCTCCTTCTGGTATGACTGTGCTGTTGTCTGCTTTTACTTTGCCCTTAAGCTCTTTGAGTATCCTGTCCATGTATCTTTCATCGTAGAGCATGGCTGCGGGGCCTTGCCGTGGCACCATTTTGTCCATGCCTACTGACAATGATGCCCTCGCTATGACCTTGACGGCTTCGAGCATGCTGGAGTCTCCTCCCATGTCTTTTTTCCTGTAGTACTCCTGGAAGAAGTTGTATACGAGCCCGTCCGCGTAGAGTGTCATGAGCTGGACGTGTTCGAGGTCGTTGGGCCTTTCTTTGTCGTAGAGCATCATGACTGGTATGTATGCCCGTCTGAACGCGCGTATGCCTTTCTTGTCGTGGTATGTGTTCGCATGTTCTATGTTGTTTGCGATTGTCTCGAGATCCCCTCTCATCCTGTTGGTGTCTGCGTAGACGTTTACCGTGCCTCTTTTCCTGTGGTATATTGCGGGAAGGTGCACTCTGCTGTCCGGGTCGAGCGCCATCCTGTTCAGGGCCTGTGCGAATTGTATCGGCGCAGATCCTTTTCCGTATCTCCTGAACATCTGCTTGAAGTGCTCTGTCATGAAGCAGTGCACTGTGCCGTCCCCTCCTGAAAGGAATGCTATGTCTGTGCCTTCCTGGATGAGCTTGCTGCAGAGGTATGTGACGTCCTCTTCTGTTGTTGTGAAGTGTACGTTGGAATGTGGCAGCGTCCCGATTATGCTTTCGAGCCGCCTCTGCTCGAAGGATGAGTGTCTTTTGCCCTTGTTCTTCTTTGCCTTTGCGTTCTCCAGTGCGTCTATGCGCAGTGTCATGCTTCAGATGCCTCTGGTGGCTTTATTTGTTGTAAATGCCCTGCCTCTTGAGGTGGTTGGATTGAAGACCAACTTAATGGGTATTTACAATATTAAAAATGTCAGAAATTTTCCACAGGTCTCTGACCAGTGGTTCTTGACATCCTAACTAACAAATACCCGCATCTTGGTGCGGTTGGGATTTTTATTTAAACATTTGCTGTCCTTTTGTTATCACGAATAGGGTGCACACAAAAAGATTTAAATATGAAGACCACTAATCAGTAGTCAAAAAAGGTTTCTGGTGATTTTTTCACGATCTTTGGGGGGTATTGTCTGTGAGAAAGATAAGGCTTATGCTGCTTATTTTGACTGTTTTCAGCCTTGGTTGGCTCTTGAATACTGTTTTGACGCAGTTTGTCTATTATGACGCAGAAAAACCGCTTTCTTTCGGATTCGTGCCATTTATGAAAAGCCCTGAGCGCGCATCTCCTTCAGATCACGTCAAGGAGAGCCAGATACGTGTATATGACAATAAGGTGGTGATAGATGCAGATGGTGCTACCTGGGCTTCTTTCACTGACACCAATTCGATGGATCCTTTCTTTGACGATACTGCCAATTCTATAGAGATTAAGCCGAAATCACCGGATGAAGTGAATCCTGGCGACATAATATCTTACAGGTCAGGCCTGACTGACGGTCTTGTGGTCCACCGGGTGGTCTCAAAGGGTGTTGATGAACAAGGTATCTATTACATAGTCAAGGGGGATAACAATCCTACGCAGGATCCTGAGAAGGTGAGGTTTGATAAGATCCACGGGGTCATGATAGCTATTATATATTGAAGGCTTATCTGTTGACATCTTGTCATGATCGGTGTGTTTTGGTTGGGGGCGTCTTATGGATGATAAAGGTTTTTTCGACGGCATCGGGCAGCTTGTCCTAAATCTGGGAGGCAATAGGCCTAGGGGTATGCATCCTGAGAAGAAGATGGTTTATGATACCAATCTCAGGATGATACGGGTCGGCTGTATCATTAGGAAGGATTTTGGGGGAACTTATAAGTATCTTCTCGGCAGGCTTGAGAAGCGCGGGCAGAAGGTTTCTAAGAAGCTCAAGACCAGCGGAGGATACCTTCGTCTGGCTGCGAACCATCATGAGCGGATTGACCGTTCTGCCCTTGAGGGCATACTGCGTGAGACTGCTGAAGAGGGCTTTACGGGCAGGTATCGGATACTGCCTGAAAGCATAGCGCCTTTGGGTGTCCATCTCTCGGAAGAGAAGGGCGTTCTCCAGTTCTATTCTGCTGAGCTGTTGAATTACCCGCGGATCGGAGTCCGTTCCGAGGCGGTCTTCAAGAGGAGGAAGGACCACACGATATACATCAGGTGGTGTTCTGTAGACGAGCTTGTTGATTCTATGCAGCGGCGTTCGGGCAGGATAGAGGTGCCTGCAGAGACGGTAGACACGATAGCCGCGGCGCATTTCTTTGATAAGAGCAGGAAGGTGGATTTTGAGCGGGCCTCATTGAGCAGGTCTGCAAGGTACGGTTCTGACCTGAGGATACCGGATGTCTTGAGATCAGCTATCATGGATAGGGCAGGCATCGGCGGTCAGGATTATGAGCGTTCGATGCGTTTCTGCAGTGTCCATTATTCTGTTCCTAAGACTCCGAGGCTGTTGGCTGTCATACCTTATGTCAGGATATTCTTCCGGACTGACCTTTTCCTGCGCGAGACACGGCTTGACCTCAATGAGCTGGAGACGTGGAGGCCTTTAAGGGGTCCTGGTAGGGGGTCTGTAGCAGAATGGGCAGAGGGTGCTGTGAGGCGTTTTGTCATACATAACTACGAGAAGGTGTTGCATCGCGATCTTCTCAGGGATTACATAGCGTGACTATGGGTGCGCTGGTCTTTGAGTATTACGCCCTCATCTGTGTCAATAAACTATGTCAATAAACTGCATCAATAAACTACGCCGATAAATCCTCATTTCTGGACAGGGTCAGCCTTACGTAAAATATATAAATAACGGTCATCTTGACACCCCCTATGAAAAACATGAATATTTTAGGGATTATCGTTTTGCTGTCTTTGCTTCTGGTGGTTTCCGGATGCGGTGATGACGAGCCTTTGCCTGTTCCTGCAGAGGATATCTCTGTGGAGGACGGGACGGGTGATACAGGGGATGAGAACAGGACTGAAGAGCCTGAGCTTCCTGATGAGCCTCCCCAGGATGTTGGCGGTGACGTGACTGAGGACGAGCTTGAAGGGCCTGAAGATGCTGACGATGAAGAAGAAGCTGATGACACTGCTGACGGTGCAGGAGATGGTGACGCAGAGGGCGCGGAAGGCACCAATGAGACCGGGACTGACGATGTTGCTGATGACGGTGATAAGCTCACTGCTGAGAACTATCGTGTGATATCCCTGAAGGATCTGAAGGCTTACCCTGAGATCCTGAACATTGATGTCGGCACGACGGTCGAGTGGCGCAACGTGAATGATAACCTGCAGCACATCATCGGCTGGAGGGGTCAGAAGCAGATGGGTGTGGACCCGGAGCCCATTCTTCAGGGTGAAAGCTGGAGCTATACTTTCACAGAGCCCGGGGAGATCAAATGGTTCTCTACAGCGAGGCCGACCATACAGGGCACTATCAATATAGAGGAGTCAGAGGAGTGAGCCTGTCAGGAACGGTCTATATATTTTTTGTTGATTTTTTGTTGTAATCTTTTTTTTGGGTTTAATTCCGTTTTTTTTTTTGATGTCTTTTTTTCAGGGTTT
>CAYOQS010000005.1:56115-103737 GCA_964406185.1 uncultured Methanosarcinales archaeon | reverse complement strand
TGAGCACTACGTCGAACCTGTCCAGCTGTTTCAGGAATGATAGGTCTATTGCCATTTGCTTTTTCTTTTTTATTTTTTGCCGCAGCACCACGCTGCTAGTGATCAAGTAGGCTGCAATCCGCCCGTATTTTTGACCGTGCTTGCTGCGCTTGCGCAATAATGGTATGTTTCTGTTGAAGTGCGGCCCGTTCCATATTCTTTACGTGAAGACACGCAAGGAGCGGTGGTGCTGCTGTCGCTTCTCCTCACAGCTTTTCCAGCATCTGTGTTATCGCGTCGTCGGGCGTCCTGCCTTCGCGCTCTGCCTTGAAGCTGAGTATTATCCTGTGCCTGAGCACGGGGTATGCCATCTTCTTGATGTCTTCCATCGACACGTATGTCCTTCCGTTGACGAGCGCGTGGGCTTTTGCAGCGAGCACGAGTCCGAGTGACGCTCTTGGTGAGGCTCCGTACTCGATGAGGTCCTTGTTCTTTCTTGTCCTGTTGATCAGCGTGACGACTTTCTTCTTGAGGTCGTCTGATATCGGGACCTGTCTGCAGTACTTCTGCAGGTTCAGCAGTGAGTCGCGCGCCATGAGCTTCTTCACTCCAGGGTCCTTGATTGAGCTGGTGTACCGTTCGATTATCTCGAGCTCTTCCTTGTCCTGTGGGTAGTCTACGTTTATCTTGAGCAGGAACCTGTCTGTCTGCGCTTCCGGAAGTGGGTACGTGCCTTCCTGGTCTATGGGGTTCTGTGTTGCCAGGACGAAGAATGGCAGGTCGAGCTTGAACGTGGAGTTGCCTACCGTGACCTGTTTTTCCTGCATCGCTTCGAGCAGCGCTGACTGTGTCTTTGGTGTGGCCCTGTTTATCTCGTCTGCGAGTATTATGTTTGCGAATACCGGGCCTTGCTGGAACTTGAACTGTTTCTCTCCTCGCTTCTCCTCTATCACGTATGTGCCTGTGATGTCTGAGGGCATGAGGTCGGGCGTGCTCTGTATCCTTGAGAACCTGAGGTCCATTATCTGCGCGAGCGTCTTGATCATGAGCGTCTTGCCCAGTCCGGGGTATGACTCGAGCAGTGCGTTGGCGTCGCACATTATCGCGACTATTATCTGGTCGATGACGTCATCCTGTCCTACGATGACTTTTCCCATCTCTTTCTTGAGATTTGTGAACATCGTCTTGATCTGTTGCACTTGTTGCAGATGTACCGCTGGTGACATTTTGTTTACCTCCTTGGTTCTGTTTGTATCATGATTGTCTTGCTGGAACGGCCGATGCAGGGCGCGCCGCAGCGTCGATGAACACCATATTTTTCCTTTCTATCCCTCTTCCTTGAGCTTTAGGTTGTATGCTATCGCTATCTTTGATTCCTTGGGCAGCTTCTCCTCGCTTGACGCGTCTGATACTGCTGATATCTCCGAGGGGAACGTCCCACGTTCAAACTCTTTCTCTTCCGGCTCTTTTACGCTGTCGAAGCTCATCTCGTTTATGGATGGGTTGATCCTCAGCTCTATCGTCCTGTTGCCCAGCCTTGCCATCTCCTTGTCGCCGTATATCAGGTCGTCGCTCTCGTTGAACTCCACAGTGTAGAAGTCCAGCCTGTCCTGTCCGGGGCTTGAGAACCATCTGTAGTAAGTGTCAGGGTCGAAGACCGACTTGGGTATGTGTATGTTCTGGGCTGATACCATGACGACAGAGAAGCTGAGCACGCATACGACCACTATCTTGATGGTGAGGTTCTTCTGGTTGAGTATGGTGCCTGATGAGACGCTCTTCATCTTCTGTATGAGCTCTTCGAACATTGCGAGTATCATGAAGCTGGTCTCTTCCATGTTGTCTTTCGCGGTCCTGAGGATGTCCTGCACCTGGGGGTTCTTTGCTTCTATGTCCCTGAGCGTGGTCCTTTTCATCCTGAAAAGTACGTCTGCGAACAGGAACAGTCCTGATGCGATAAGTGCTATATGGTATGTGACGTCGAGCAGGGTGGTTATGTTCAGCATGACGAGGAAGAATATGATGCTGTCTGCTGATGCGTGGAGCGCGGATATCTTGAAAACTTCCACCTGCAGTTCCCTGAAAAGCCGTTTGACTTCGCTCATGGCTTGCACTCCTCTATGTCGTCTTTCATCGCCTGGGTCAGGCCCGCGTCATAGTCTGCCAGGAAGTTGTCTATGCAGTCTTCTGTGTCCTCTTCCTGCGCCCTGTAGCTCGTGACCTGGCTCTCTAGCTGTGCCTTCTGCGCTGTGAGTATAGTGTTCTGCTCTTCGAGGTCCCTGCTTATCTCGAGCTGGTCTTCGTAGTCCTCTTTGTATTTCCTCTTGAGCGCGGTCTCTTCCTGTAGTTCTATCGTCGTCTCCTGCAGTTCGGATTCTGTCTCTTCCAGCGTGCCCTGTGTTGTCTCGAGCTCTTCCGCCTTTGTCTCGTAGAGCTCGTCATATCTTCTTATGTCCTGTGTTGTGGTGTTGAGGCTGCGGAGCGTCTTGTTGAGGTTGAACTTGTAGCTCTCCAGGTCTGCCCTGCATTCGCTGAGGCTCGCTGCTTTGTCGTCATAGTTGGATGTAAGCTCGTCGAATGTCTTCTGGTAGTACACTGATGATCCTGCGAGCGATGCTGCGACAAGCAGGACTAGCAGGAGAAGGAATACGTTGACGTTCTTTTGCATGAAGCCCATTTCACACACCTTTTTTTTTATATTATCGGGGTTTTTCCTGTGTTTATTAATCTTATCCTGGTTTTATCCCTTGAACCATGTCTCTCTGACTCTTCTGAGGACTATCTCGAGCACAAGCAGCACCAGTGCCGCGACCAGGAACACGTTTATGAATGATGTCCTTTCAGTGACCGTCCTGCGCGAGACTGACTTCACGTGCTCGACTATGTCGTCTACCTGTTCGTGCCTGAACACCTTTCCGTTGGTGGAGGCGACAAGGTCTCCCAGCTCCGGGTTGAATCCTATGTCCTGGTATTCCCTGTCGTAGTTGACTCCGTACACTGCTCCGAGGACTGACCTGAATCCTGTCTTGTCGTTGACGTAGTATGCCCGGTATGTGTCCTTCTCTATCTTTGAGAAGTCAAGGCCTTCGACTTTCGGGAACCTGCCTGTCCTGACTATTATCTCTGCTGTCTTGTTGACCCTTGCGTCTTTTACATTGACGAAGAAGTCGTTTTTCCTTTCCGGGTCTGCTATCGCCCAGTTGATGATCCTTGTGATGAGCCTTGAGTTGTCCCTGTCTAGCAGCTCGCCGAGGTTGTTGCCTGATGAGAATACCGTGAGGGTCGCGACCCTTCCGATGCCGTGCCTCCACGTCACCACTGCGGGCTCTCCAGAGTCTGTGGTGATGAGAAGGTCCGCGTTGGCCTTGGGCACGACCTGGTTGTAGCCGTACAGCACCGCGTCGATGTCGAGGTCTTCTGTTATGAAGTGGTACGGGTCGAGCACGAAGAGCGAGAACGCGCTGCCGACCTCTTTCTTCTCAGGTTCTCCGAAGAGTATGCTGAGCCTGTTGCTCGTGTCTGCTGTGAAGTATATTCCTCCTCCTGCGGTGGTCATCCTCCTTAGGAAGTTCTGGTCGAGGTTCCTTCCTGTGCCGATGGTGTACATCTTTATGCCGTAGTTCTTCATGGCCTTGACCACGTCCATGGCTTCCTGCCTGACGAGGTCGCTCCAGGTGTAGCCGTCTGATATGAATATTACGCTCTTGCTGCCTGTCGCCCCCCTGAGCAGGTTGAAAGCTCCCTTGAGTCCCGCGGCGAAATCTGTCTGCCCGCCCTGTCCCTGGAGGCGCTCTATCTTGTCCAGTGTAGTGGCCTTGCTCACGAACAGCGGCTGGAGGTCAGCGACGAGGTACGGCCACTGGTCGAACGCGACCACACCTACAGAGTTCTTCTCGTTGATGTTGCCTATGACGTGGTAAGCGAGGGCTTTGGAAGTGCTGAGCGCTGTGGTGCTGACTCCCTGCTCTGTGAACGATCCTGATATGTCTATGACTATGACTATGTTGCTCTCTCCTTTCCTCATCTCTCCTGCGCCGACCTGTACTGGGAGCACTGATTCGAACGCCGTGCCTTTGTATCCTCCGTTGTCGAATGAGTTGTATCCTCCGACCACGATAAGCCCGTTGCCTTCTATGACGAAGTCGCTTAGCGCGTCTATGTCCCTGAGGCTTGTCCTTGGCAGGTCGTTGAGCACGACCGCATAGTATCCTTCAAGATCTTTCTTCTTTGTTGGCAGCTCCCTGACCTGCGTGACCTCGTAGAGATCGTCAAGGACTTTCTTGAGCGCTGAGTGCGCCTCTGTGACGAAGAGTATCTTGGGCTTGGGTATCACGTGGGTTGTCTTGTAGAACACGTCGTTCTGCTGGAAGTGGTCTTTCTCAGGGCTTGTCGGGACTATCCTTGCCACGATCCTGTGGTACCCGTCGCTGAAGTTCTGGCTGAAAGTGTATTGTTCCTTGTTCGTGACCTCGTCGACTATTATATCGTCATCGACCGCTATGAGCAGCCTGACCGCCTGTCTCTGCTCGCCTTCTGTGAGCACCTGGTCTATGCTGACCTTGTAGGAGTTCTCCACGTCTGCTATCGTCTTGGACGGTCCTTTGATGCTTACGCTTACGTCTGACCTTGCTGGTGCGAGATCTATGGCGCTTATGGAGCTGTTCAGGCTTGCCGCGAACATGAGCACGTCGAGCAGCTGCGTGCCTGCTGTGGTCTGCCCGTCGCTTATGAGCAGTATGTTCTTGTCCTTCTCGAGGTTGTTGAGTATGCCGTCGCCGATGTTGGACTCGAGGGGTGCTGATATGTGGCTGGTCTTGACCGGCAGTCTCTTCTCCAGCTCTTCCTGTAGTGTCGGCACGAAGCCTGTGTCGAAAAGTTCCATGCTTGTCGAGTTGTCTAGGAGCATTGTTATGGTGAGGTCTCCGGGTATGTCTTTCTCTACCTGTCCGTAAGGGCTTGCGAGTGCGAGGAAGAGCATGGCGAATATGAGTGTCCTGCTGATGAACATGAGTATCCTGTATCTCCTGCGTGACCTGATGAATGCCTGGTCCTTGAGGCGTTTCTTGTCTATCGCTACGAAGCTCTTGGCCACCACGAGCGCGAGGATTATTATGGCGGGTATGAGGAGCAGCAGGGCTTCCGGCCTGTTGAATCCGAACGTGCCTGTGCTTATCGAGTTCAGCATGTCTGTGAGCGCTTCGAGTGCCATCAGAGGTCACCCCTGAACTTTATCCACAGCAGTTCGAGGAATACCGCTATTAGCAGGCCTATTATGAAGTGTCTTGTGAGCTCGTACTTGACCTGCTCTCTTGATGTGGACTCTTCGTATACGCCTATCTTTTCCTCGAGCTCTTCTCCGTTTATGTCTGATTCCTCATCGTCTATGAGGTTGGCTACGAAGTTCTTCTCATCTCCCCTGTATATTCCTGCGTGGCTGAGGAGTATGGTGTCTGCCTTGACCTTGCCGAACGGGGCTTCTATCGTCTGCTTCTCGAGGAGGTTGATGAGCCTTCCTGTCCTGAAGTTGAGCTCGCTGAGGTCCTGTTTCTTTACGGCCATGTCGAAGAGCCTTTTCCAGAATACAGGGTAGTATATGTCTTCCTTGAATGTGGAGTGATCTTCCATCATGCCGAAGTACACGACCATGCCTTTGCCGTGGTTCTTCATGACTATCATGCTTACGTTGTTGGTCGTGCTGGCCATCACTGTGGAGCCGGCTACCGGCGCTACTTTGAGGTATTTCTGGACCCTCCCGAAGTTTATGTCCTGCGTGACGCTTGTCTGGTGCGTGGGCGTGACCCATACTTCGTGGTCTATGAATACCGGGGAGCTCTTGTCTGCCCTTTCGACAGGGAGCATGCCTTCAAAGTCTATCGAGAACAGGTCTTTCTGCGCGAACACGATGAGTGCTGCACCGTCATCTACCTTCTTTTTTATCTTGTCCATGGTGCCGGGTAGTATGAGGTCCTTGTTGACTTCCCTTATTATCATGATGTTGTGGTTGGGGTCAGGGACTTTCGGCGGTGTTCCCCTGTCTGGCGTGACCGTTTCGATGACCTGCATGGCTGTTGTCATGTATCGGGATGGGTGGTTGCTTATCAGCAGCAGCGGGACGCTCTCTTTTGAAGGCGCTGAGATGTGGATGTCGTTGTCCGCTGCGAAGTTGTCGTTGGCAGGCCGTATCGAGAATCTGGAAAGCGCTGGCGGTGTTGGGAAGCTCACGACTTCTACCGCTTTAGGGTCTATGGTGATCTCGCTGATCGTGAGGTCCGCCCCTTCCAGGTTGAGCGGGACAGTCTCCTGCTGGTCGTTGTAGTTCTTTATCTGGACTGATGTCTCTTCCTCTTTCACGTCGAGGTCGACTATGCCTACGTTGCGCGCCCGTGTCTCTTCATAGTCTCTTGTGTTGACCAGGTCCACTATGATCCCTTTGCTCTCGAGTATGTTCTTGGCCGCGTTGTAGTCTTTCTGCGTGCCGGTCTCTATGAAGTCTGATATCACGATGATCTTGTCCTTTTCCTTTACGTAGTTGCCCGCGAATATTATTGTGTCGAATATGCTTGTGGGTGTATCTCTTGGCTTGAGGTGGTTGAGCTCGTCTTTGGCTTTCTGTGGATCTACATTGTCGGCTATCAGCTCAGGGACAGAGCTTATGGCTATGATCGCGTTGTTGCTGCCCGTGTTCTCTTTGGCTATGTCTATCGTCCTTTCGAACCGGGTCTTGCCTTCCACTTCTGTCTGTGATGATGCTGAAGCGTCGACGACTATCGCGGTCTTCTCCACGAACACGTCTTCGGTTGTCGTGATGTATGGCTTGGCTATCGCTATGGCGAATGCTATCAGTATGAGTATCTGGAGTAGGAACAGGGGGTCCCTGACGAACCTTCTTAGGAATGATTTCTTGTCACTTCTTGCGCTCTCTTTCATCAGGAACATGAGCGCAGGTATCTTCTGTTTCTTGGGCTTTGGCCTGATGAGGTAGACGAGGATGAGGGGTATCAGTGCTGTGAGCGCCCACAGTCCTGCGTGGTAGAGCAGGTGCTGGTCCATTACCCCTTTTATGGCCTCTAGAACAACCATCTTCACCTCTATTCAAATGACATTCTCTTTATAAAGGTTATTGTATTCTGGTTTAGTCAGATTAGAGGTGCTAAGAGCAAAATCCTGACCGTCTGTGCCATGTATGCCATGTGTGCCGTAGGCATACATGGCATGGCCAGACGCTTGACGGAGCGTAGCGACGCTCAAGGCTTACAACCGAAGGTTGAAAGAGAGTGGGGCGCAGCAAAAACGTAGTAGGGCAGGATTTTGCTCTGGATAATGATCCAGCACCACAAACTTGACTAAGCCTTGTATTCTGGAGATTGAAGAATATAAAAAGATTTTCTGGATGTTGTTAATCTTGCTGTTCTAATGATACGTCTCTTTCTTGTCAGGGTGGTAGTTTCTGGGCATGTAGTTTGAAGCTGTCATTACCGCTCCCATCGCGTCGTCCAGGCTCTTGAACTTGGACGGTACTTTCATCGGCTTAAGGGATTCCTTGTTGTGCTTTTTTGCATCCTTAAGGTATGCTGCCACCCCATCCATGTCTTCCGGCTCTTTGATCTCCTTACGCACTATGGCTGTGTGCCTGTACTGTGTGTGTCTCTGTGCTATCGTGTTGACGTAGGTGGAGAGTATGTTCTGTATGTTGAGCTCTCCTTCGTGCTTTACCCTTTCGAAGAACGCGTCCTTGTCCATGTTGCCTATGTAGGAGGCTATCATGTTCTCCCACATGCTCTCCCCGTCTTTTGTCTTCTTGCCTTTGAGTTCCTCTATCTCTTTGTCGCTGAGCTTGAGGTAGTCCTTGGCTATCCTGTCTGCTGCTGCGTCCCAGAGCTTGTCTGTGAATTGCTTGTGATCTTTGTCGTCTTTCCACTGGACTTTTCCGTCCTCTCCTTTGTTTTCATGGAGGTATTCAGAAGCGAGCTGGTGGATGTGGCTTGCGAGTCCTGTGGTGTGCTTGTCATCGCTCACATCCTGTAGTCTGCCTACCAGGTCATGGTATTTCTTGTGCTTGTCATATAGTGATGCTTCCTTTTCAGCCATTATCGATCACCTTCTTTGAGCCTTCTTTGAGTGTTCCTTTGTCGGTTTGGACTATTATTGTTATGCCCTGACCTAATTCCCTGACCTTATAAAATTTTCGTTAGAGCTCACTTTCAATTTAAAGTGGTGTCAAGGCCGTAATTGCCAATATACGGAGCGCTGTATCAAAATAGGCACCGCATCTGGAGGGTGATGCCCTGTTTCCGCATCAGAGATGCGGTAACATGTCCAGAACCGTAGGTTCTCGACACTTGCGGGGAGGTGCCAGATCCTCACAAACCACATTCAAGCGCGAGTCGGCAACGCGAAGCTCGCCCGCAAGCGAGCGTAGCAGGCCTTGACACTGCTGATTTCAGCACTATGACTTTTTTGTCACACACTCTCCCACCGCAGTTTATAAGTCTTTATAAAGCATGCTTGCTTTTGATGTTTCAGGTGTTTTTTATCGCTCAGCTTATAGTCTAACAACCGATGGGGTGCTTATGATATGGTAAAGAGATCAAAGAAGCAGAAAGGGAAGCCTGCCAAGAAGGCAGATGCCAAGAAGGCAGATGAGAAGAATGATGATAAGAAGGCTCAGGAGGATGAGATGATGAAGAAGCTGCCTCCTGAGGTTCAGGGCAAGCTCAAGGAGATCAAGGGCAGGATGGATGAGTTCCAGTCTTCTGTGCTGAAGAAGTTCGAGCATTACATCATGGGTATCGCTTTGCTCCCGCCTTCGAAGGAGGGCGAGAAGGTTGACAAGGACAAGATCAACATCCTTGTGCTGGTTGATGATTCTGATTCGCAGAAGATGACCAAGCAGGAGCTGAAGGAGAAGCTCGGCTCTATCATGGCGAAGATGGCGCAGGACATCGACAAGCGCCTGGTGCCGCAGACAGTGATCCTTTCCGAGGTTTGGCAGTCGTGCTATGATGCGAAGTATGACCTTCTGAAGCTTTTCGCGATGTCCGCTCCTGTTTATGACACGGGCATGATGTCCGCCCTGAAGATAGGCGAGATACATAAGGAGATGGTGCTGAAGAAGTTCGAGAAGTATATAGTGTCTTACGTGCTTTTCGGCTCTCTGACCAGGGGCCAGGCGACTTCCAAGTCTGACATAGACGTGGCTATTATCGTGGATGATACTGATGTTAAGAAGATGACGCGTGCTGAGCTTAAGGACAAGCTTCGCGCGATCATCGTCGGCATGGGTCTTGACGCCGGTGACATGACCGGGATCAAGAACAAGCTGAACATCCAGGTTTACATACTTACTGATTTCTGGGACAGCATCAAGGAGGCGAACCCTGTCATCTTCACTGTCCTGAGGGATGGCGTGCCTCTTTACGACAGGGGTATCTTCATGCCGTGGAAGCAGCTGTTGAGGATGGGCAAGATCAAGCCGAGCGCTGAGGCTATCGACATGTTCATGGCTTCTGGTGAGCAGATGGTGAGCAGGGTGAAGACGCGTCTGAAGCAGGTGGTCGAGACTGAGCTGTACTGGTCGACCCTGACCCCTACCCAGGCTGCTTTGATGCTTTACGGCGTGCCTCCGCCCACCCCGAACGAGACGATAAAGCTGGTCAAGGACATTTTCGTGACCAAGGAGAAGCTTCTTGAGGAGAAGTACATCCATACGCTTGAGGATATCAGGAAGTATTACAAGGGTATCGAGCATGGCGAGGTGAAGGAGGTCTCCGGCAAGGAGGTGGATGACCTGCTTGACAAGGCTGACAAGTACCTGAAGCGGTTGAAGAGGCTTTTCACACAGATCGAGAAGATGAAGGAGGAGGAGAGTATGCTCCACGTGTACGATACTGTCGTCACGATAATCCGTGATGTGCTTATGCTTGAGGGTGTGGAGCGTGTCAAGGACGTTGAGGTCATAAAGCATTTCGAGTCAGAACTGGTGCACAGGGGGAAGATTCCTGAGAAGTACCTGCGCATGCTGAACCATGTCGTCAAGGCGAAGAAGGATTATGATGAGAACAGGCTGACCAAGGCGGACATCAGCAATGTTAAGAAGGAGTCCCGCGAGCTGACCAAGTTCCTTGTGGAGTATATGCAGCGGAAGAGGGGTCGTGAGCTTGAGAGGGCGAAGATCCGTGTGAAGCATGGCGACAAGTACGGCGAGGTCCTCCTTCTTGAGGATACTGCGTTCATCATCCATGATATCGACAAGGAGGATAAGGAGATCACCAAGGCGAATATCAACAAGGACGGTTCTTTGGGCGAGATCACGAAGTCGAACCTTGAGGAGCTCGAGCAGCACCTTGCGAAGTTCTCCATACCTCCGAAGGTATTCATCAAGGAGCCTGTCTTCGAGAAGATGAAGGATATATTCGGCAGGGACGTAGAGGTATTGGTCAATTATTGATTATTTTTCTATGGTTCTTTTTAATTGTTTTTATTCTATTCTCTTTTCATAGAATTAATACATAAAAAAACAACAAAATATTTATTCGTAGATCAAGTTCTTCTGATTACTCTTCTTTCTCTTCTTCGTCTTCAGGTGCTTCTTCTGATTGTTCATCCTCTTCTGAAGATGGTTCCTCGGCAGGCTCTTCAGCAGGCGCTTCATCTTCGCCTGTGTCCATCTTGACATTGGCTGCTTTCGGGCCCCTGTCTCCCTGCTCGACGTCGAACGTCACAGCGTCTCCTTCATTCAGCCTCATGCCTTCGCCGATAGCTGTCTGGTGGACGAAGTAGTCCTTTCCGTCTTCTCCTGAGATGAATCCGAATCCTTTCATCTCATTGAAGAATTTTACGTTTCCTTTCATTTTTGTTTTCCTCCTGTCAGCGTCGCCTGAACCCTCTTCTTCTTCGGGGATCTTCGACCGCTATGTCTGTGGATCCGCATTTCATGCAGACCCTCAGTATCATGGGTTTTGATTTGTTTCCATGAGTGTAATTCCTTCTTGTCTTGATGCTGGCACATCCGCACTTGTTGCATTTCATCTTCAGAAACGCTTTGGTCTGTGCTTTGCGAAGCATTCCCTGCAGTATACTGGCCTGTCCCCTGAGGGCTTGAAGGGCACTTCGCATTCCTTGCCGCACTCTGCGCATTTTGCCTTGTGCATCTCTTTGGGTCCTCTGTTGAACCCGCCCGGCCTGAAGTTGCTCCGGAACCCTCCTCCGAAGTCTGACTGTCCTCCTTCTTGCCGTCTTTGTCCGCGGTCTTTTCCGCGTCTGTCGTTATGCATTCTCATTTTGGTTTCACCTATCGGTTTTCAGAAACAGAATAACGCATTACTCAAATACTCGAATAAACTGGGTTAAAAAGTCCTGATACTAGCGTGGAATGACCGCTCCTTTTTAAAACCTGCGGTTTTGGGCTCAAATCTTCCTGCTGTCTATGGCCCAGTGCAGCAGTGCCTGCCTCTGTCTTGGCCTGCAGGTCTTGTCTCCGCGGGGGCAGTTCTTCCTCACCTGGGCTATGTGCCGGGATATTGCTTTCCATCTCTTTACCTGGCGCTCATCATCAGGATGCCTGCGGCCCATGTAGTACCTGCAGTACCATTGGAACCACCCTCTCGGGTCGTCATTGTGTATCCACCCTTTGTCTTTCCATACCTTGAGCGGCTGTGAAGCGTGCACCTTGTAGAAGTTGAGTTCCTTGTCGTGCTTCTCATGGCATAGCTTGGCTTTCCTGAACCATGATGCCGGGAATTCTTTCCTGCAGTCTGTCATGTACTTGCCGCCGAACACTCCCAGCTCCAGCATCTGCTTGGGTGTCAGCTCTGGCTTGAATGATGGGTGGAAGTTCCTGCCGATGGGCTCTGTGAGGTAGTACACGTATCTTTTCTGCATGAGGTCATCGACTACCACTTTTTTCTTCATGCTGGAGAAGTAGGGTTCTCTCTTTTTATTTTTTTGCTATGGTGTGGGGTTTCCGGGGCTTTCACTCGTCTCCATTTACGGCTCTTTTCCTGTACTGGGCGAGATCTATGACTCTTTTGTCGTCAAGGATGTCTTTCTCATCCTGTTCTTCGTCTGCCGCTTTTGCGTATTCTTTAGCAACCACTGTCGTGTCGGCGGGTGCCTCTCTTGTCTCTTCAGCCGCTGCTTTTCTTGCTTTTTCCCTGGCCTCTCCTGCTTCTATCGCCAGGTCTTCCCATGTGTCGCTCACTGTTCCGCTTGGTGTGTAATCTGGAATATCTGCTTCTGTGGGTGTGCTTCTTCTTCTGCCTGTCTTTTTGACGGTTCCGGGTATGTTGGTCGGTGGTCTTGTCTCCTTCGCCTTTTCAGCCCTGTCCATGACTTCAAGCATGTGCTCTCCGAGGATGTGCGGCTCCCTGACCTCTTCTGATGTCACGTACTGCCTGAATTCCTTTCTGGATGATGCGCTGACAAATGTTATGGTGTTCCCGTTGACCTTTATGCTGCATCTTTCAGGGTCTATTATGTCGTCGAATTTTGCCATGCCTTTCTTGCTGAGGACTGCGTCAGTGATTTGTTTTACCTGTTCAGGTCTTGTTGTCATGACTGCTATGTTCCCTTCATCAGGTATGATGTGCCTGAGTATGGCTGTCGTTTCAGGTCTGTCCAGTTCGTAGATGATCAGGTTTTCCGCGTTATGGCTGCAGTACTTTTCCATCGCTGCGTAGGTCTGGCCTTTGTCAAGAACTGCTTTCATGAGTCTTTCCCTTTCCTGCGGCGTGACTTGCCTGTCTTCGAGTGAAGCGTCAAGCCTTGATATCAGGTCCAGCCTTTTTTCTTTGGTGAGCGGTCCTTTTGCAGCGTCCTTGAATTGCGTGAGCATATCTGTGCTGCCGAGGTCGTATGCTTTTCTGGGTGAGAGTACTATCAGGCGGTCGTAATGGGCTCCTTCAGCCACTACATCGTCCAGGCAGGCGATAAGCGCGGTCATCATGGCTGTCTCGACTTTTGCAGGGTTGTAGTTGGATCTCTTTCCTGGCTCCTGGCAGAACCTTATGTTCGCGAGGTTGATCTTCCTGCCTATTCCTTTGTGGTTTATCTCTTCCTCTATTAGTGAGGTGGATTCGAGATATGCCTCTGCCCTCTGTGTTGATATGTCCTTTGCAGGTTCTTTGACTTTGTCTTCGAGGAGTATGACCTCTTGCATGTCTTTTTCCTGCAGTTCCATGAGTTCGTCGCTGAGGTCTTCCAGGTCTATGTCTATGGACTGGGGGATCTCTTCCTGTGGGGGCATGTTCTGCGCGGGATAGTTCTCCACCGCTCTTTCAGGGTCCAGCTGTATCTGTGCTGTCGAGCTTGATGCTGTGTCATATAGCTGCCTTATCGCGTCCTTGCACTGATTTATCGCGTCAGGGCTTGCGTCTTCAGGCCTTGATGTTACTGTGAACCTGAGTCGGTAGTTCTCTATGTCTTTGATTATCCATGCAGGGTCTCCGGCTTTTCCTGGCTCTACAGCTACGACTGTGTCGCTTATGCTGCCGTCTTCCTGCTTATCGTATCTGTGGATTATCGTCACTCCTGTGACCTGGGATCTGAGCTCTGTCAGGTGGTTTGATGGCAGGCAGTATAGCCCTGTCTGGTGTCTTTCTTCCCTGAGATCCCGCGCGAGTTCCCTGATTGCATGATCTATTGCTGTAGCTCTGTCATCATAATTGTTGCTGTTGCCGCTCCCTGAATTGTTGTCTGACATGCTTCTCAACAAGTTACGTATTTATGGGGGTTTATAAATTTTACGGATAATTGTAACTTAACAGTGGTAATAATTGATGCTGCACCACCCCTTGTGTGCTGCTGTTTAAGGCAGGGACGATGATAAATATAGCGGAAAGACATTTTACTTATATCTAAATAAAATAAGATTAAATAGATAAAAAGAAATGGTTTAAACTACTTTTATCTCTTTTACATCAAAATAACGTCTGACATTCTTTTCCAGGTTTCTGAGGTTTCGTGCGTTCTTGCCTATAAGCAGGCCTTTCGTCTGCATGTCCTCATGCCTTATCGTGACGATGCCGTCATCCTCTTTTACGTCAAATATCTTGAGAGGGTGTGCCATGTTCTTTATGAACTCCACCAGGTCATCGTCGTATTCGACGATCTTTATCTTCCTGCCGAACGCCTTCTCCAGCTTCTTGACATTGCTGCTGCCCTTGCCCAACGCTCTCCAGAGGTTTCCTGGCTGCACTATGAATACAAGCCTGTCCTGGACAGGGTCGTCGAAGAAGTCCTTGAGCTTAGCCCTGGTGATGCTCTCGAAAAGAGACATCTTCTTCAGGGTGTCCTCGTCATAAACTATTTTTGTCGCCAATTTCTGACCTGTTTTTGGATATTATCGCAATTGATTTGTTCCCTAACTCATCATCATCGCTTCGCTACCGCGATGACAGCTATCGAGAACGGCTTCTTGCACACGTCACCGAGCTCAGTGTTCTGGAGCCCGCTGTCCTTGACCTCGATACCCGCGATCCCTGCAAGGTGTTCAAGCTCCTCTTTCAGCTCCTGCGGGCAGTTCTCTGCGGTGTATAAGGTCTCTGCCTTGCCCTGTCTCAGATGCTTGAGCACAGAGTCCTTGCCTATAACCAGCTTCTCTTCCTTGAGCAGCTTCTTTATTTCCTGGGTCATGTCAGCCATCATAAGCACCTTGTATTGATCTTACCTGTATGGTTTGCGGATATGTTCCGCGTCTCTTCATTTCTTTATCATCGTCTTCAGACCTGGCAGGCCTGTTCCCACCGGCACCGCCTGGTTCAGCATCACGTTCTCAACGACAGAGTTGAGCTTGTCCTTCTCCCCCACGAGCGCGGCGGATATTATGTGGCGTATCGGGGTCTCGAATGACGCCTTTGCGAGTACCGACGCCTTCTGGCTGACCACTCCATACCTGGTCACACCCTTTATGTCGCCCGAGCTGCACATCATGTCTGCGACGAGCATCATGTGCCTCTTGTCGATGTTGAGTCCCTGGTTCTCTATGACCTTGAAGACCTCGTTGATTATGGACTGCCTGGCAGCCTCTATTCCGAGGACCTTGGCCACCTCGTACACGTTGTTGGTGGTCGTCCGGGTAGGGTCGACGTATTCGTTGTCGAATGCTGCCTTGAGGTTGCTTCCTGCTGTGATGATTATGAACTCACTCCCCCTCTTCACAGGGAGGATCTGGTACACGTCCTTTATGCCCGATATATGGACCTCTTTTATCTTCTCCTTGAGCTTGTATAGCTCGTTGAGGCCTTCGTCTTTTGTGGACTTGAGAGATATTATGTTCCCTTTGGTATTTATTTCGAATCCTTTGAGCGGCTTCTCGACAGCTTTCTTGATGATTGCCATGTCTATGCCGATCGCGTCCATCTTCTCCTTGTCTAGCGCTATCTCGACTATGAGCTCTGCTACGTTTATGGAGAATTCTGATGCTATGTCCTTAAGCTTTGTCTGCCTGATTGACATCGCTATCTTCTTTATGTCCTTGCCCTTGTTGTAAGGCGACTTCAGGTATATCTCCATCATCGGTGTGGAGATGTTCTTCCTTCCGTCAAGGATCTCTATCAGCCTGGGCAGGCCCACGGTTACGTTCATCTCAGCGACACCTGCGTAGTGGAACGTGTTCAGCGTCATCTGCGTGCCCTGTTCACCGATCGACTCTGCGGCGATGAGCCCTACTGACTCTCCTGCCTCTACCCTGGCGTTCTCGTACTCTTCCTGGACCGTATCAAGGACCTCCTGGATCTTCTTCTCGCCCATCTTCGGAGGTATGTTCTCCTTTATCTCAGCCAGCAGGCTTGCGGGTATCTTTCCTTCGTATTTCTTGAATAGGGCTTCCATCTTGGATCCTCCTACTTGCTTGCGACCTGGGATATTATCCTCTTGACATTGATCGTGCCTTTCTCTGATTTCGCGACATCTATGCTGTCCTCTCCATAGCTGAACTGGATAACTTTCTTTGACGCGTCCCTGACTGTGTCGTCGTACTCGACCTTGAGGTCCTGGAGCGCGTTTGCCAGCCTCCTGTAGAGGTATCCTGACTTGGGTGTCCTGAGCGCTGTATCCATCAGGCTGTCCCTTCCGGTCATTCCCATGAAGAAGAACTCTGCAGGCGTAAGGCCTGACTTGAAGCTGTTCCTTACGAAGCCGTGCGCTGCAGGGCTGAGGTCGCCTGGCTTGAAGCATGACAGCGTGCGTCCCTTGTATCCTGTGGTTATCCTGCCGCCTCTCATGGCCTGCTGGCCTACGCAGCCTGCCATCTGTGCGAGGTTGAGCGGTTTTCCCCTTGAACCCGACCTTGACATCATTATCGTTCCGGTCTCTGTCGTCGAGTATTCGTCGACTATCTTTCCTGTCTCGTTCCTCGCCTTGTTCAGGGCTTCAAGTATCTTCAGCTCGAGTGTCTCCGCCATGGTCTTGCCGGGGAAAGTCTCGAGATCTTTCTTGTGGAAAAGGTCTATGAGCATGTCTACTTTCTTGTATGCCTGGTCGAGGGTCTCGGTTATCTTCTTGACTGCCTCGTCCGGCAGGTCCGTGTCCCTGATAGATGTGGTGAATCCGTGGTGCATGAGAACGAAGATTCCCAGCTTCATCGCTTTTGATATGAAGTCTGCGGTGAATTCTGCTCCGTATCTCTTGTGCAGGTCCCTGAGCATTATGCCTGATCCTTTTCCCAGGTTGGCCGAGTCCATTATGCCTGATGTGAGCTTGCCTTTCTTTATGATCAGATCCGCACCGGTCTTGTCCTTGCCTGCGAATTCGAAGTCTTCGGGGAGCAGTGCGCTGAACAGCTCCCTTCCTGTGATCGTGTCTTTCTTTGGTATCTTAGATGCTATATCATCCACTCCCACGTTCATAAGCATGTCGATGGCAGCTATGCGCTGTATGCTGTCCATGTGCTTGGTGAGTATGTAGTTGCCTGATATTCCGTCCTGTATACATCCTATGACGCTGAGACCGAAGCCGGATGATATCAGCTGTGTCTGTACCTTCATGAGCGTCTCCGCCTCTGACCTGGCCTCTTCTGTCTGGGGGATGTGTATGTTCATCTCGTCCCCGTCGAAGTCAGCGTTGTACGGCGCGCACACAGCAGGGTTGAGCCTGAAGGTCTTTGCCGGAAGGACCTTGACCTCGTGGCACATCATGCTCATCTTGTGGAGTGAAGGCTGCCTGTTGAATATGGCTATGTCTCCGTCCATGAGGTGTCTCTCGACCATGTATCCTGGCTGTAGCTCCTCGAGTATCTGCTCTTTCATCTCATCTGTTATTCTTTTCTTCTTGCCGTCAGGTCTTATCACGTAATTTGCTCCAGGGTATTCCTTCGGACCTTTCTCGACGAATTTCTTGAGATATTCTATGTTCCATTCTGTGAGCCTTTCTGGTACTGTCAGCTTCATGGCTACGACCTTGGGTATGCCCACTTCGTTGAGGGAGAGCATCGGATCAGGCGATATCACTGTCCTTGCTGAGAAGTTTGTCCTCTTTCCCGCGAGGTTGTGCCTTATCCTGCCTTCTTTGGACTTTATCCTCTCTGTGATCGTCTTGAGCGGCTGTCCGCTCCTGTGCCTGGCCGGCGGCAATTGCGCGACATTGTTGTCGAAGAATGTGGTGACGTGGTATTGGAGCAGGTCCCACAGGTCTTCTATGATTATCTCAGGCGCTCCTGCGTTTATGTTCTCGAAGAGCCTCTGGTTTATCCTGACTATGTCACCGAGCTTGTGCGTGAGGTCGTCCTCGCTCCTCTCTCCTGACTCCAGGGTTATAGATGGTCTCATTGTCACAGGAGGTATAGGGAGCACTGTAAGCACCAGCCACTCAGGCCTGACAAACTGCTCGTCCATGCTGAACAGCGGAAGGTCCTCGTCGCTGAGCTTCTCGAGCCTTGTCCTTATCTCGATCGGGCTGAGCCTCTTGTCGTTCTCGAGGAACGTGGTAGGCTTCTCGATGGCTATCTTGTGCTGCCTTGACTTGCAGTGCGGGCATTTGGTCTGTGTTATCAGGTCCTTGATCACGACCTTCTTGACATAGTCCCTCATGATGTCAAGGGTCTGTGTCTTCTTCATGTCCTCTATCTCCTTGAGGTATTTCTCCCTCTTGGACTTTGGTATCATGACCTTACCGCATTCCCTGCATGTCGCTTTCAGCAGTACCTGTATTAGATTGACGTATTTTATGTGGATGACAGGCCTTGCGAGCTCTATGTACCCGAAGTGTCCTATGCATTCCTTAAGCTTGCTTCCGCACGTCCTGCACTTCAGTCCCGGGTCTATCACGCCGAGCCTTGTGTCCATGAGCCCGCCGTCTACAGGGTATCCTTCCTTGTCGTAGAGCTCTGGAGTGACGACTTTCGCCGATGACATCTTCTTTATCATCTTCGGGCTCAGCACGCCGAATACCAGGCTCTTGACTTTCTTGTACACATATTGTGAGTCGCTTATGCCTTCAGCCATCATGATTCACCTTGTGATCGTGTTTTGTATTGTTTTTTACCAGGGATCGCGTCCCCTGCCTGCCGCTTCCGGTTCTGCTAGTACTTGCTCTCGAGCACCATCTTGGGATATACCCCGAGCGATTTGAACTCGTCGAGCATGAGCTTGAAAGCGTATGATATCTCGACATTGTTTATCTCTACGTTCTCGCCGCATATAGGGCAGTATGACTTGTTCTTGAAATCGTTGTATATCGCGATTATGCCGCAGCTTTCGCAGATTGGGACGATGGTCTTGTCAGAGTCGAACCGTTCCTTGAGCAGCAGGCTCGCGCCGTGCGCCACGAACGTGTCCTTCTCCATCTCTCCGAGCCTGAGCCCGCCTTCTTTTGCCCTGCCTTCTGTTGGCTGTCTTGTGAGCAGCTGTATCGGTCCTCTTGCCCTGCTGTGGAGTTTGTTCGCGACCATGTGCTTGAGCTTTAGGTAGTACATGTTGCCTATGTATATCTTGGCCTGCATCTGCTCGCCGGTCTGTCCGTTGTATACTGTCTCTGTTCCGTTGTCCCTGAAGCCGAGCTTGTGCAGCTCTTTCCTTATGTCCTCTTCGTTCTCTGCTGCGAAGGTAGTGCCGTCAACTCCTCTGCCTGCGAGCGCGCCCTGCTTGGCCCCGACGAGCTCGATCAGGTGTGATATGGTCATCCTTGACGGTATTCCGTGCGGGCTGAATATCAGGTCAGGTGTTATGCCTGACGCTGTGAACGGCATGTCTGATGTCGGCAGTATGCACCCGACGACCCCTTTCTGCCCATGCCTTGAGGTGAACTTGTCGCCTATCTCAGGGACTCTTGAGTCCCTTAGCCTTACCTGGACGAGCTTGTTGCCTTCGCCGTTCTCCGTGATGAGTATGAAATCTACAATTCCTTCCTCCCCGTGCTTGAGGGACATCGAGCTCTCCCTCCTGACGTTGGATGCGAGGTTGTACTCGTCCATGGAGCTGAGGAACCTTGGTGGTGATGTCTTTCCTATTATGACATCTCCCTCACCCACTCTCGCTTCAGGGTATATTATCCCCTCTTCCTCGAGGTATCTGTAGTCCACTTCTGACTTGTATCCCTTGATGTCCTTGTCAGGGACGCATATCTGGTCAGTGAGACCTCCCGCGTACCTGAGCTCTTCAGACACTGCCGGCCTGAAGTATGTGGTCCTGCCGAACCCCCTGTCTATCGATCCCTTGTTGAGCACGATCGCGTCCTCTATGTTGTAGCCCATGTATCCCATGACCGCAACCACTATGTTCTGTCCTGCGGGATGCGCTCTGAAGTTGCTTATCTCGTGCATTATTGACTGTACTACTGGTGCCTGTGGTGTCTGGAGTATATTTACGTCCATGTCCATGCGCACAGGGAAGTTTGCCGCGTAGAAACCGATGGCCTGTTTCTGGTTCTTTCCGCCGATGGCGAGCTTTGTCGAGTGGCAGTAGTTGCCGTACGGCACGAGTGATGTGGTCAGGCCTACGAGTGCTATCGGGTGTATCTCGAGGTGCGTGTGGTCAGGTGTCAGTTCTTCCGGAAAGAATGCTGTGAGCGCGTTTTCCTCCTCTGCCGCGTCGAGGTATTCGATGACGCCCTGCTTGAGGAGGTCGTCCCAGGCTATCTCTCCTTTCTGTAGCTGCTGTATATGCTTTTCTGTGAGCACGGGCTTTCCGTTTCTCACGACTATGAGAGGCCTTACTACCCTTCCTTTGGTACCGTCCACGAATATCGTGTCTGATTCCTCATCGTAGTTTATGTTGGCGTTCTGCTGGACATTGCCTTTCCTTCTTTCCTCTATGAAATTGCTCACGAACTTGTGCGGGTCATCGACCTCTCCCTTGAATTTGTTGTTGACGAAAAGTTCTGCCATGATCAAAACCTCTTCATACTGATTTGAGCCCGAGCCTCTTCAGGTTCTTTACCAGCTCCTCTTCGGGCGTCTCGAGCGAGACCCTTGAAAGGAGTGCCAGGTTCTTCCTGAGGCCTATATTGGTCCCTTCCGGTGTCTCCATGCAGCAGAGCCTTCCTGCGTGCGTGGGGTGGAGCTCCCTTGCCTCGAAGTTCTCCTGGGATGCGCTGAGCGGTGACACGACTCTCTGCAGGTGGCTCATCGTCTCGAGGAAGTTGAGCCTCTGTATCCTCTGAGAGATGCCTTTCCTTCCGCCTACCCAGCTTCCGGTAGCCATGCTTGAGTATATCCTCTGCGTGAGCAGCTTGTCCCTGATTATGACCTTTATCGAGGGGAACTTGCCCCTTTTGACTATCCTCTGGAAGTTGTAGAGCAGGTCGTTGACGAGCACCTTGAGGTTGACAGTGAACAGGTCTGCCAGCAGGTCTCCGCTGAGCTTGAGCCTCTTGTTGGCATAGTGGTCCTTGTCGTCAAGCGGCTGCTCTTCGGTGGATACGAGTATGAATTTCTTGAGGAACTTGCAGAGGTTGTACGCCTTGATCATGCGGTCCTTCGGGGTGGTGCCCAGGTGGGGCAGCAGGTACTTGTCTATTATCTCCTGCATCCTTTCTATCCTTATCTCCTTGGACTGTGTTATGCCCACTCTCTTGGCGATGTAGTCGAGAGCCTCTTCCTCTTCCTTGACGTCCGCGAACTCGAAGAGGTTTACCAGTACCGAGTCGAACTGCCTCTCCTTTGAGATGAACATCATGATGTCCTCGTCTTTGGTGAGGCCTAGCGCCTTTATGACCATTATGAGCGGTATCCTCTTGACTCTGGTGAATGAGAGGTAGTACAGCCCGTCCTTCAGCTTCTCGAAGGTATGGGGTATCTTGAATGACGCCCCTTCTGAGAACATCTTTCCGACGTACTCTGATACTCCTATCTTCTCCTTGCTTACGAGGAGCCTGTTTGCCGCGAGGTCCTCGACGCTGATGAGCACCTTCTCCGTGCCGTTGATTATGAAGTAGCCTCCAAGGTCATCAGGGTCCTCGCCGTGCTGGACCAGTTCATCCCTTGACATCTTGTTGAGGTGGCAGTATTTTGACTTGAGCATTATGGGGATGCTCCCTATCTGTGTGGTGAAGCTCTCCCTCTGGACGCCGTTTATGTGGGCGCTGACCTCGATGAAGCAGGGCGCTGCGTAGCTTATCTTCCTGAGCCTTGCCTCTACAGGGTATATGTTCCTCTTGCTGCCGTCTGCTTCTGTTATCTCTGGCTTCTTTACCCATATCCTGTCAAACTTTATCTTGAACTCCTCGACGTTGTGGGGGATTATCGTAGGCTCTATTGACTTGTTTGAGTCTACGATCCTCTGGAGCTCGTGGTCTATGAAGTTGTTGAACGATTCGATGTCTGACTGGACCATGCTTGCGTCCTCGAAGAATTTCTGTACGAGGATGTCTGACTGTTTCAGCTCTTCACTCATCTGCGACACCTCTATAGAAGACTGTGCTTCCTGCTGTCGGTGATTCCCTCTCTATCTTTATGACGTCACCAGGCTCTGCGTCCATGCCCGTGAGCGCGGGGTCTGATTTCTTTATGGATGGAAGCTCGTTGACGGTTATCTTGTACTTGTCGAGAAGTTCTTTCTTGTCTTTTTCAGAAAGCTTTTTGTGTTTGGGTATCAGGGCGTGTTGTATTGCTTCTCGTTTTGGCATTTTTCAGGTCACCTGTGAAGCTTTGCGCGTTTTGCGCTTGGACATTTTGAATATATAGGCCGGACGGGACTTGCGCATCGCACATCCTTACTTGTTCGGTCGTGCTCTGTTTCGAACCCGCGACCACTCGATTGCTTTCAGGGGTTCGCCGCTCATCTGCGCTCCCGTTAAAAGTCGAGTGCTCTATTGCCCGGACAACACCTGTTGGTCCTCCAGGCTGAGCTACCGGCCTATTTAACGCGTATTTCCGCTTGATAAACGAAAATAAAACGCCCTGGCCGGGATTTTCGCCTCTATTCGGATGTCGAACCCGGGTCGAGGCCTCGACAGGGCCTCATGATAGGCCACTACACTACCAGGGCTTATTGCCGCTAGGGAAAGCGGAAATCGTCCTATAGCCTGCTATCTCTGTTATTTGAACTCTATTTGCCGTAGAACGATTTAATGGCCATGGTCGGTCGAAAATTTTGTCGTTTAAAAAGGTTTCTTTTTATATCTGCGTAACGGAATACTATTGATATGACTTGTTTTTTTTACTTTTAACCACCAATTAGTGACATAAAGCACAATCTTTAAATAATGCTTATGTGAAATCTTTCACAGCATATTTTCGATAGTTTTTCGATAGTATATCTGTTTATCGTAACATATCATATTGCGTAACATATCATATTACATATTGTATTGGTACAGATCATATTATTTCGCAGGGAGGTTTTCAAACATGTTCAGGAAGAATTATGCAAGAGCAGGATCATTGGCCGCGTTGGTCCTTGCCGTGTCAGGCTGCAGCGGTGTGGAGCAGAGGGTCCTTGATGATCTCGACGCGGGCATCCCCACAGACGCTGACACCACACAGGACGCTGACCAGGACAGTATATACGACGCTGACACAGCAGTTGATGCAGACGTTACAGACAGAGATGGAGATATCCTGCCCGAGGCTGACATCGAGACTGATACAGATACAGACGCAGATACGGATGCGGGTCCTTTGTGCGGCCCGTTTCCTGTCGATGATTACTGCGCCAGCGGCTGGTTTCCGATCTCTATCGGCCAGGACCTCTACGGAGCCATGGGCGGCGGCCTGGACAGCACTGATTTTTCCTGCGCTCTTGATGACCTGACCTACTCTAACGCTGTCAGCACCGCTTCTGCGAGGCGGTCGATATTCTTTTACCCTTATGGTGAGGGTGTCGACCCGGAGGATACTCGTGACTGGTTCACAGGCACGATGGTTGAAGGGGTCGCTGCTGACGGTACCTTCGGCACATGGCTCCATTTCAGGGATGGCAGGAGGATACTGAAGTGGGTGCTTGAGATGGAAGGTGACTACGAGTCGCGGGTCGCTGCTGACGGCACCCTTGCTGACTTCCTTGACACAGACCTCTATGTCGCTGGAAAGAGGTACACCGTATTTGACATGGGACTGCTCGGAAGCACTATAGATGCGACGCTTGCCAGGATGGCTTCGGAAGGGACGGTGGGGCAGGATGCCCCTTTGGTGTTCGGCCACACCACGCGCGGCGTTGATGATTACGATTGCGTGCCTTATGATGTGGAGCTCCGTGGTGTGCGTGATGAGGGCGGCGACCTTGTCGCTGACGTGTCTGTCAACGGAGAGTCTGTCTCCCTTGGCAGCCGTGAGATGGACAGGCTTGCTGACGGGAGGTACTTTCTGGTAAGGGATGTATACGATGACGCTGACGGCACCGCGCATGTCGACTTCATGATAGCTGATGAGGTTCTTGAGCATTCAGGTCCTTACGGCGAGGGTTTTGACCTGCGGGGCAGGGCTTTCCAGCTGAACGGCGAGATGCTTGAGGGGTCGGGTCTCAAGATAGAGGGCCAGGCATACGACGCGGGTGGTGAGAGCAGGTTCCGTCTGGGTTCTGTGTTCTGCAACGTGTGGATGGACAGCGGGACAGGTGACAGCGCTTACGTCCCTGCAGACGGTTCGGGCCTTGAGCATTTCCTCGACGAGCCGCAGGTCATGATGAACATGGATGCTGTGTTCTGGCAGGAACCCGGAACAGAGGATCACGTTGTCTACTTGGTCAGGCGGACTGCAGAATAAGGGGTGATTTTTTTATATTTCTTGTCTTTCCTGTTCTTTTCGCTCTTTTCTTTCTTTTTTCACTTCTCTTCTTTCTTTTTTCACTTCTCTTTTATCCTTTCTTCTCCTTTAGCATCGTCTCGAACCCGCGGGCTTCGATGAGCGCGTCTATGTCATGGCCGTATTTTTTCTTGAACCCCCTGATCTCTGAGCTGAACTCGTCCGCGGTCATCTTTCCGTCGTGGAACTTGCCTGCGAGGTCGTACATCCTGTCAAGGTCTCCGCTGCTCACGAACTCCGGCATCCTGCTGTCGTCAACTTTTATGGTGCATCTGTCGTCGCTGCACTGCTTCACGGTCTTTTTCAGTTTCTTGGCGTCTTTCCTGACCTGTTTTAGGTCTCCTTTCTGCGCGTGCTCCATCATCTCCTTCTCGACATTGACGACTGTCGGGTTGTGCCTTACTTCGGGAGGCATCTGCTTGTTGGCTTCGGATAGTGTTGTCTTTGCGAAGAATGCTGCTATCGCTGCCATGACCATTATGGCTTTTTTCCTTCTTCTCATCCAGTCCATTATCCCCGTTGTTTTCACCCTGGTGTTCCTGTAGAAGTGAGGCGGATCATCGTCTGGTGACTGCCTTTCCCTTCTTCCCTGTGCCCAGCCTTATTGATTCTGCTATCAGGGGGAGCTCTTCGACCGGCATGTCGAGCCTGTTGTTGGAGTCGTACTGCTTGAGCAGCTTTAATGCCTCTATGTCTATCGCTACCCGGTCTGTGGAGGCGAGGACGACGCCGGGCTCTTCCTCTCTTCCTGTGTCCGGCCCTCCTGTGACGAACGCTTTTCTTCCGTCCATGATGATCAGGTCTGGCTTGACCAGGAGGTTAAGCTCTGCGATCTTCGGCTCCAGGTTGTTGATGTGCATCTTCACCCTTTCGTATGTCTTTGGAAATCCCATCGCGAGCTTCAATGCCATCGTGAAGCGTGCGTTGCGATGCGTCTTCATGCAGCATATGTAGACGAGCTTGTTATATCTTTCAAGTGCTTCGGGCATGTGGAGGCCTTTCAGGTGCCGGGCTTTCGACGGCATCTTCATGTACTTGCGTGGGAGGTTGTCGAAGTCGAGCACTTCCACACCGGTCTCTTCAGCCACGTCGAGGAGTCCCATCTTCTTGAGGACTTTCATGGTGGGTTTCCAGTAAGGGCCTGAGCTCTCGCCTATCGCTACTTCTGACGCGCCAGCATCCAGTATCATATCTACACAGGTCTTGACGAATTTTGGGTCTGAGCTTGCTGGCGGTGGGTCGTCTGAGTTGTAGTTTGGCTTGACCAGGACCTTGTCCCCTTTCTTGATGAACTTTTTGATGCCTCCGACCAGGTCTACTGCCTGCTTTATCGCCTTTGCTGCTCCTGCCGCTCCTTCTGCATCGCCTTTGCCTGTTTTGACTATGCTCACGTCTGCCATATTCAGTCCTTCACCATATTCAGCCCTTCCTGTCCTTTTTCTTGTCTTGACCTTCCTCTTTCTCTATCTGCTTCATCGTCCTGCCTGTCAGCGCGGATTTGTTCTCTGAAGTGAGGGGGTTCTTCCTCGCGTCTGCGTGTTCGTCTTTTTTCTTGACGAGCAGCCAGTTCTTGCCTTTGAAGCTGGTGAGCGCGTACCCTCCTTTGAGTTTCCTGCCGTCGAGGTCGAAGGTGATGTGCCCTTTCTCGTACGCCTTTTTCGCGCTGAGCTCCTTTCCGTCTTTCTTTGTTGTGGGTATGAACGTCCCTTTGTCCCATACCATCACTGTGCCTGCGCCGTACTCTCCTTCCGGTATCGTCCCTTCGAACTTTGCGTACGCTATCGGGTGGTCTTCTGTCTCTATCGCAAGGCGTTTCTGTTTCGGGTCGGGCGAGGGGCCTTTGGGCACAGCCCATGACTTTAGCGTGCCGTCTATCTCAAGCCTGAAGTCGTAGTGCAGGTTAGAAGCGTCGTGTTTCTGTATGACGAATATCGGTTTTTTCTTTTTGCCGCCCTTTCCGCTGCCTTTGCCTTTCGGCTCCGGCGTACTGCTGAACTTCCTCTTTTTTCTGTACTCCTTCAACGGCATGCACTTCCCTATCTCACAGTTGTTTATTAAAGTTTTTATGGCGGGCAGCGCTGCAGCCGCTTCTTGCTATCTTTTTGCAGATAGTAAAGTTTATAGGTGACCGTGAAAATCCCTGTTTTCATCAGGACGGTTTCAGTGATTTTGAGCGATTGATGATGCAGTAAAAGGAGGCGATCACTTATGAGGACTATATGTGTGATGAACCACAAGGGCGGCGTGGGCAAGACCACTACCGCTGTCAATCTCGCTGCCGGGCTTTCCAGGAAAGGCCGGAAGGTGCTTCTTATCGATCTCGACCCGCAGGGTAATGTGGACGTGTCCCTTAAGGTGAGGGCGGAGAACAATATCTTCGACGCTATGACTGGGGATGCCATGCTGAGCAGCTGCATAGTCAATGTTGGCAAGAATTTTGATATAATATCGTCGACAGAGACGCTTGCGAAGGCGGAGCATTATCTCTATAGGCAGGATGATTCGCGCATGCTGCTCCGTGGACTGCTGAGCGGTATCAACGGTTATGATTACATGATCATCGACTGCCCTCCCAGCCTAGGCATCCTTAACCAGAACGTGCTGGCTTTCGTGAAGGAGGTGTTCGTACCGACGAGCACTGATTTCCTGGGGTTTGACGCTGTGAAGAAGATGGAGTCGATAGTCTCGAAGATCAATGAGACTTACAACACAGACTGCAGGATTACCAAGGTGATACCAACTTTATATGACCGCAGGAACAGGATATGCAAGGACACGTTGAGGGATATCAATGAGCGTTTCGAGACCCTTACGAGCTTGCCTATACGTATGAACTCGAAGCTGAAGGAGGCTCCGAAAAAGGGCAAGTCTATCTTCAGGTATGCCCGTTCAAGTCCTGGCGCGAAGGATTATGGTTCCCTTGTCGATGAGGTCATCGGCATGGAGAGCGCTGCCTGAGCTTTTTTTGTTTTTATTGTTCTTTTCTTTTCTTTTTCTGGTTATTCTTGTCTTTTTACGTCCTTTAGGTTTCTTGAAGGGAAGAAAAGGGTTTTTTTGCTTAAAAGAAGATAAAAAATACCCTTTAGACCTTAGGTTTTCTAAAAACTGTTTACGAAAGATTTAAATAGTTATTTGCGTATGATAGCTTAATCTAACCATTTTTTGGTGATTATAACCAATATGGAGAGGCTCAATCCAGGCTTGATGCGTTATTTGTTTGGGATGTATCGATAAGTGACGCGCTGTGCAGGAGGCGATTTCTATGGTAGACACAGAGGGCAGGGAGGAGTATCTAAAGAAGAGGATATCCACTGTGGAATGGGATATTTCTGTTATGCGGGACGAGGAGTTGAGGAAGCGTAAGCAGGAGCAGCTCCTTGGGTTACGATCAGAGCTTGCTGGCCTGTCTAGGAAGGCGGGCTGAATCTGATAAAGGTGGAGGTGGATTTCATGGCAGGAAAGAAGAAGCAGAAGAAATAGTTGGAGGTAATCAGGATGCATGATGAAGAAGACTACGAGGGTGATGCTTACCAGGAATATGGTAGTGATGACTCGTATGATGATTACGACGATGATGACCAGGATTAGTCATGCCTGGTGTTTTTTTCTTTTTTTGTATTTGTTTAGCTGTTTCTAACTGCGGGGCCACGGCAGTGCCCACTCCTTTAGCACTGGCGTGGCGCCGCAGGATAAGAAGCTAAACAAATACTTTTTTTATTGTTATCAAGAAGTAACCTGCATTTATCCGTGAAAGGTAAGATTTTCTCAGATTATTTTTATATATTGCAGAAGCATTCTCTCTTTCGAGGATGGTGTTGAGATGATGATAGGCCCTATTGGGCGGATTCCGAAGCTTGGAGATATCGTGATCACGTACGTCAACTACAGTCCTTGCGAAACTTACAGCTCCGATCCTCTGTCGGGCGGTGATGCTGTCTCACCTGATGAGATTGATTCGGTAATGTCGGACATCTGTGACAGGATTGCAGGACAGGAGCATCTTTTCTATCATGAGGAGAATGATCAGTGCGAGATAGAGGTGGCTTTTGCAGATGAGGATTGGGAGACTTCTGAACATACTGATTTCGGCAGGGAAGAGACAGCATTGGATGTAGGTCTGGACTATGTTGTTCTCGTCGGAAGGAAAGGGCTGACGATAGATGATTTTGAGGAGCGCATGTACTGGAAGCGCATCGATAACGCAAGGGAGCTTGAGGAGAAGGGTGAGACCTACCGTGCTGCCAGGATGTATGAGCGCGCAGGCCATGCAAGGATAGGCAGGGATGTCAGGGCCCGCCTCTGGAAGACAGGGTTGTCCCTTGATGACCTGCGGGAAGGTATAGCTGGCTATAAGCTTCTGACGCTTGCTGAAAAGCCTGACGACTCTCTTATGATTCTCTATCCTGAGCACGAGCCGGTACCCGTGCCTGAAGCTCCTGTCAGATGAACTGAAATGTTAGATGGGCTGAAAACCTCAAGAAAAAAATAATAAGTCCCTGCGGCCGGACTTTCCCAAAAAGCCGTTTCCTGCTTCTTGTTTTGAACCAGCAACCTTCCGGTATCCGCTGTCCCGCTTTCCTCCATCGCACTGTGCGTTGTCTGCGGGGGCTGTAGTCAGCTACAGCCGGACGCTCTACCATTAAGCCACGCAGGGATTGAAATCTTCGTTTTTTTTGGGCCCGATCCTGTACGGTCGGAGGGTTGAACGAAGTGAAACCCTCCTTAGCCTTGCGTGTTAACCGAGCGTAACCAGTTACGCGTTATCATTAAGCCACGCAGGGATGTAATATGACATGAGAAGAGATAAATGCTTTTTAAAGCTTTTGTGTGGGTAAGCGAATGTGGTGAGCGCATCCCGCACCTGTTTTCCCCAGGCTTTTGTTAAAAGGCTGCGCGTTACCATTAAGCCACGCAGGGATGTTTCTGTAAGAAATATGTTTGTTTTTAAAGGTTTCTGTGGTTTCACGATAATTTTTTTAAGCAGGTAAACATCAGGCGCTTCATGAGGCTGTGTTTTTTGCTTGTTTTCCTGTTTGTTCTGCCTATTGTGCACGCTCATCCGATAAATCTTGATTATGCCAAGATAATGACTTATGATAATTTTGCTGCGGTGCAGATAAACGTGCCTCACTCTTTGGGCTTTGTTGACCCTTCGCAGATGCGTGTCGTCAGCGATTATATCGATAGGAATTTCTGGTTCGAGAACGATGGCAGGCCCTGCGCAGTCCATGTGGTCAATTACTCGAGTGATTTCACCCGGGCAGAGATCAGCCTGCTGGTGCAGTGCAGGGAGGGGCTCGGCAGGATAAAGGTGACTGACACCATGCTGTTCGACATTTACCCTTTGATGGAGCATGAGGTCCTGCTCCTGCATGGAAACCTTTCGAGGAGGTATGTGTTGACGCTCTCTGACAGGAGTTTTGAGCAGGATCTTGATGGTGGTGTCTGGGACAGTGCTCCTGCAAGCCTGCCGGAGCATGACTCTCTTGTTGAGGGTAGGTCATTGCTCGGCACAAAGCTGAAGTCTTACATCGACGGTATGGGGCGTGACGGTTCCTGGCCTGTGCTGGCCCTGCTTGTGGCTTTCCTTCTGGGCGCTTTGCATTCGCTGGGACCGGGTCATGGCAAGGCGTACGCCGCGGCCTATCTTGTCGGTCAGAAGAGGAGTATGAAGCACGCCCTGCTGCTGGGCAGCACCATGACCGTGACGCACGTGCTTGATGTCGTGCTGGTCAGTGTCGTGGCTCTTTTCTTCTCTGGTCTTGTCGATCATTCCTCTTTTATTTCTGTGCTGCGTGACGTGGCTGCTGTGGGTATTATCGCGATGGGTGTGTTCATGCTCTACCGAGCCCTGAATCCTTCCCGACGCCATGTGCATGACCATTCCGGGAAGCAGACGGTCCTTGCCGGTGTCATCGGCGGGCTGGCGCCGTGCCCTACTGCGTGGGTCGTGTTCCTTTCCATCCTTGCGCTGGACAGGCTGGCGTTTGGCATCCTGGTCCTTCTTGCTTTCAGCCTTGGTCTCGCGCTGACCATCACCTCCGTGGGTGTTGTGGTCGTGAAGGCTGCGGGTCTGCTCGACAGGGGTGAGAGGTTCGGCAGCATTGTCCGTTTTCTTCCTTTTGTCAGCTCTGCCGCCGTTATCCTGCTGGGCTCGCTAATGCTGCTGAGGGTGGTGTAGTCTTTTTAATGATTTAACATGTCAACCAAGGGGGGAGAACAAGTTCATCCGTATGTGGGTTGTCCATTTTCTGGAAGTTCACTTTCCTGCTCTCTTCTTCATCAGCACTATCGCCCCGACCATGCCGACAAGGAATGCCAGGGGGCATCCTATCAGTGAGAGCAGGAACATGGTGACGTGCAGTATCTCGAATATTATCTTGAGCGCTGTGATGCCTGAGCTGAGCACTGCTAATGCGTAGAACACGTTGTGCAGTACTGAGCCGATGAGCACTCCGCCTGCCGCGCCGCCCATCATGATGAGGGATGTCTTCATCAGCTTTGTCTCTTTTGACTTCACCGCCAGCACTATCAGCAGCGCGCCGAGTAGCAGGAAGAGCAGGCTTACCACAGCGTAGAATGCGAACCATGCCCTGCTGTGGTCTGATGATGTGAAGAATGTCAGCAGCACGGGGAACACCGCTATCATCGCGTAGAACGTCCTCTTCAGCCAGGCCTCTGGTCTTTCATTCATCTTTCTATGACAGTGCTTTCCTCACGATCTTTCTTATCTTGTCTTTTTTCTTGTCGTCGAGCTTGGTGCACCTGCCTATCTGGTGGTATTCTGTCTTTATGCCGCAGAACCTGAGGGTGAGGTCTTTCATTATGCGTTTGGGCGGGTCGAGCATGAGCTTGTAGAATATCTTCGGGCTTCCGCTGGTCGCGAAGACTGTCGCTCTCTTCCCTTTCAGAAGTCCTTTCGGTCTTGACCCTTCGTACTTGAACCCGAATCCTGAGACGAGCACCCTGTCGATCCAGCCTTTGAGGATCGCGGGCGGTGCCGCCCACCAGATGGGGTATATGAAGATCAGGTGGTCGCTTGTCAGTATCTGCTTCTGTATCTTCCTGTTCTCTGATGACACTTGGTGGTTGCCTGCTGTGTAGTGCTCTTTCTCGTGGAGCACAGGGTCGTAGTCCGTCTTGTACAGGTCAAGGACTTCGTAATCTGTCTTATTTTCCTTGAGGCTCTTCTCCGCTTCTGAGAGTATGTGCCTGCAGTGCCCTCCTGTGTTCGGATGCGCGTATATTATCAGCGTCTTCATGATGATCCCTCTTTTTTTCCACAGATGCAAAGCGCATATCACCAGAAAGGTTATAAACCTTTACATCATTTCCTGCCTTTACGAGAGGTGAATGTTATGATCGCTGCGTTGCGTGGTGCTGTGATGGAAGCCCTGAAGAGGGAGGAAGAGGATAATGAGATGTTCAAGCGCCTTGCAGGTGAGTGCAAGGACGATAAGCTGAAGGAGTTTCTTGAGTTCATGGCCAAGGACACTGAGGAGGACATCCACATGCTTAAGCACCTGAACCTGCATTCTATCATCAAGTTCGGCCTTCACATAAAGTTTGAGGCGCCGAAGATCGAGATCGATGAGAGTCTTGTTAAGGGTATAAAGGATGTGGAGTCCGCGAAGGAGATCCTGAAGGTGGCTGTGGACCAGCTTGATACGAACATAGAGTATTATGAGCATATCGCTGAGCATGCGTTGTTCCCTGAGGTGAAGCGTCTTTTCCGTATCGTGGCTGACAAGGAACTGGAGGACAAGTCAAGGGTCCGCGCACTGATGGACATGCTTTGATCATCCTTCATCTTCGAGCAGGCTTCTCTTGACGCAGCATATGTATCTGGACAGGTGTCCGTCGAGCTCTCCGACATCAACTTCTGTGGACAGGCAGTCTATGTCTCCTATCGCGTTTACTATCCTGCCGCCCATGGCCTCGCACTCTGCGTCTGTCATGAGGTCAGGCTCTTCGAATCTTGACGTGACGTCAACAACTTGCCAGTCCTCGATGGTGACATGCATCGTGGCTCTGCTCATCCCGCCGCCGACGGGCGAGTGCCTTTCGAAACCGATCTCTACGTCGTAGCAGCCGGGGCATCGCATCACCTGCAGGTTGTTGGCCATGATGTTCCTGCCGTCGTAGTTGACGTATTCCGGCATCTGCTGGACGTGGTTGATTGCCATGATCTCTGCCCTGTATCGTGGGTCTTCCTGCGGCTCTTCAGCAGTCTCATTCTCATCGCTGCCAGTCTTATTCTCTGCCATCTGCGGTTGTTCATCTTTGCCTTCAGGCTCGTCTGTCTCCTGTACGTATGTCCTGCCTTCATGCGTGCACTGCATCGGGTCTGTCTCCTTGACCGCGTTGCCTGCTTCCACGCAGCTGTCGAAGTCTGTGACCTCGACTATTGCGTCAGTGCCTGTTTCTGTTCCGCATCCTGCAAGTACTGCAAGGATAAGCATTATCGACAGGGTGTAGGTTGAGAAGATCCGTGTAAGCATATGATCACCTGTTCTTTTTTTTTACACTGGTATGGGTGGCGGGTATTAAAGCTTTTCTTTACCTTCTGCAGTACTTTTCTCTCAGCTCTTCGATCCTTGACCTGACTTTCCTGTCGCTTGTGATGCCGGGCAGGACTGTCTTGAGCATTATGTCTCTCTTGTTGCCGTCCATGGTCAGCTCGTAGAGTATGTGTTCTGCGGCGTGTGCCAACCTCTCGTGTTCCAGATTTTCGCAGGTCGTGTTGAGGAGGTACGGCACCTGCTGTACTGAGGCGATCATGTCTTCTTCTTTGTCTTTGCGTTCCGGGTCGAATCTTGTGGCCAGCCTGATCATGTAGTAGTGCTGCTGCTCGTTCGCTTCGCACAGTTCGTATTCATAGGTCAGCTGGACTGAGCTTAGCTTGTCTGCGTGTGTCTGGACTGCCTTGTGTACAAGTTCTGTTATGCTCCCTTCTGATGAGTCAAATGCGTCTATTATCGATTCGACCGGCATCTCTTTCTTCCTGGTGCTTTCGAAGAAGGAGCCTTCTGTGATGTGCGGGCTGATGTCTTGCTGTGTTTGCATGTCGTCATGCCTTTCACCTGCTTTCGCGGCCTTGTACAGCTCCTGGGACGGCACGCTTATCTGTCCTGTCACTTCCTCGCTGACATCTTCATCTATGCTGAACAGTTTTGCCTCTCCGTTCACCTGTGCCTTTTCGCTGGCGATCTGCTGCAGTCTTCTCATGTTGAGCCTGTTGATTATCGCTGATTCCTGTGGTGTTATCCTGTCGACTACCCTTAGAAGTTCTGCTATGCTAAGCGGCATTGCGCGGTACAGGTTCAGTTCAGCGTATGTGTGCATTGTTCCCCTATCAGCTGGCTGTCTTGCCGGCTGTCCATCCATGTTAGATGATGCCCAAGATGTGGGGAATACCAGAAAAACCCTTCAGCGGTTTTTGCTTTTTTAGAGCTTATAAAACTTTCTATTATTAACTACTACCTAGTGACTTAAAAACCTCGAAAAAACAAAACCTTTATAAATCCCTCGTCAAATCCCAGAGCCACTATGGCTATAGATCAATTCCTGGCTAATGTCTATTATGGCAATACGGTCGCTGAGTGGGCGTTCTCACTGTTGCTCATACTCGGGGCAGTTCTTGCCGGCAAGCTTCTCTACTGGTTCTTCGGTACTATAGTGAAAAAACTTACTGCCAGGACCAAGACCCGGCTTGATGATATCATAATCGACATGATAGAGGAGCCCATAGTTTTTGCCCTGACTCTTGTGGGTATATGGCTTGCTGTGAAGAACCTCACGCTTCCTGAGGCTTTGCTCACTTGGATCTGGAGGGTGTTCAAGGTAGTCATCATCATGAACATCGCCTGGCTCGTCACGCGTCTGCTGGACTCATTGTACAAGGAATATCTTGTCCCGCTCGCCAGCAAGAGCAAGACAGATCTTGACGACCAGCTCCTGCCGATAGTCAGCAAGGGCACGAAGATAATCATATGGATAATGGCCATCATCATAGCGCTGAACAATGCAGGCTATGACGTGACTGCCCTCATCGCAGGTCTTGGCATCGGCGGTCTTGCGCTGGCCATGGCTGCGAAGGACACTGTTGCGAACATCTTCGGCGGCGTGACCATCTTCACTGACCAGCCGTTCAAGGTTGGCGACAGGGTGAAGGTCGCGGGCTATGACGGTACGATAAAGGAGATTGGCATCCGTTCGACAAGGCTGCAGACGCTCGAGGGCCGCGTGGTCACGATCCCGAACTCCACTTTCAGCGACTCTCCTGTCGAGAACGTAACATGGGAGCCGTCCAGGAAGGTTGTGCTGAACCTCGGCCTGACATATGACACCAAGCCTAAGGAGATGGAGAAGGCGATGAAGATCCTGCAGGACATCGCCAGGAAGAACAAACACGTGAATGAAGATGTCCTTATCTCATTCAACGCTTTCGGGGATTCTGCCATGAACATCCTTTTCATCTACTACATCAAGAAGGGCGAGGACATCCTGAAGACCCAGACCGAGATGAACCTTGAGATTCTCAAGCAGTTCAACAGGAGCGGGCTGGACTTTGCATTCCCGAGCCACACGGTCTATACCAAGAAGGCTTAGTTTTTTTTTCACGATCATGTTTTGTCCGAAATGCGGGTCGATAATGAAGCCGGTCAAGAGAGACGGCAGGGTATTCTATTTTTGCGCGCCGTGCGGCGTAGAGATCCGCTCTGATTCTTTGCAGAAGCTGACCGAGAAGAGGCAGGAGCCGAAAGAGAAGAAAGGAGAAGGTGTCGCAGACGAGCGCAACGTGCTTGCTGTGCATAAGCATACCTGCAGTAAGTGCGGCTATGACAAGGCAGAGATCATAGAGCTTGGCGTGTGGTACACTGATGAGGACCACAACGTGCTGTACCGGTGCGGTCGCTGCGGCCACACCGAGAAGGAGGACGCCAAGGTCAAGTAAGTTTCATATGATCTCTTCCTGTTTCTCATGTCTATGAAGCACGGCAAGCTGGTGCGCGACAGGATACCGGACATCATCAGGGAGCATGGTGAGACTCCTGTGACACATGTCGCGTCTGATGATGAGTACTGGCAGAGGCTTCTCGTAAAGCTGAGGGAGGAGGTCGATGAGTTCATAGATACTCCTACGACCGAGGAGCTTGCTGACATCCAAGAGGTCATCGATGCCATCTATGATTTCAAGGGCTTTGACAGGACGGCTGTGGAGGAGCAGCTCATAGAAAAGAGGGAGAGGCGCGGCGGTTTCACCCGGCGAATCGTGCTTGATGGGACCAGATAGCAGATTTTATCAGAACTCGACTCTTCTGCTGAACACGTCATCAGGGAATTCGTCTTCTTTCGTTTTTTCCTGCCATCCTTCCGGCACCCATAGTCCGTTGTTGTAGAGATATGGTCCTGATGATGATGTCCTGAACATGTATTCATGGTCTGCGTTTAGGGATAGCTCATAGCCTATTATCCTTCCTTTCCATTCTGTGAATCCTATGACTGACCTGTGGTCTTTTGAGCCTTTCTGAAGCTTGACTTCGAGATAGTTCCTCTTGTACCTGTCATTTGCTGCTATCTCTGCGAATCGCTGGAAATCTTCATCTTCCATGTCCCTTGCAGGCATCTTGAGCCATGTCCCGCGGAGATTTACGCTGATTATGCTGGCTCTTGGATGGAGGCATATCTTGTATATCAGCTCTTCATAGCTTGTCTCGATTATGGGTGTGCTCACTTTCGACAGTATGCCTATCGAGTTCTTCTTTCTTCGTTTTCCCCAGAAGTCTTCCATCCGCTCGAACTCATCGAGCGTGACCTCTTCCAGGTCTATCTGTTTGGTATACATCACTATGTCCGACCCCTGATTTCTGGAGTCACCACATCTATATTAAATCTTGCCAACTCCTGCAAATATTTATAAACGACCTGCCCGTCCTTTCCTGTGATGGACCATTCGACTAAAGTCGGTTTCAGTTTCGGCCTCACGTCCGGTGTCATAACCACGCTGGGTCTCATGGTCGGCCTGAATTCGGGCACGCATAGCGAGGCTGTCGTGCTGGGTGGCATCGTCACTATAGCCATAGCTGACGCTGCGAGCGATGCTATGGGGATCCATGTCTCTGAGGAGTCTGAAGGCCGCCATACTGCAAAGGAGATCTGGACTTCCACGCTTTCAACTTTCTTCAGCAAGTTCTTTTTCGCCTTGACTTTTGTGATGCCTGTGCTTCTTTTCGATCTCGACACTGCTGTGCTTGTGGGTATAGCCTGGGGCCTTCTCGCATTGGGCTTTATCAGCTATAGGATGGCCAGGAATCAGGAGAAGAATCCTGTTTGGGTTGTAGGTGAGCACGTGCTGATAGCTGTTGTTGTCGTGGTTTTGACGCATCTTGTCGGGGTAGGTGTGAATATCCTCTTCGGCTGATGTTCATGGAAGTTCTGTGCTGTAGTGCGCCTGCGCTCTTGGCGGGTTGCGAACTCTCCTGATGGATTCGACGAATTCTGATACGTCCCGTATGAGTATTCCGGGGTTGTCTTTGTTGAACGGTGCGTGGTCACCAGGGTTCTCGTTGAAGCTGTGGTTCTTGCCCTGGAATATGTCTGATCCTGCAAGTGGGTTGTCCTGGTGGAAGTACTTGACGAACCGTAGTGCGACTTTCAGGTCGTCCGTGTTTAGTGTGGTGTCTGCTCCTCCTATTGCGAACCTGGCTCTCTCCTCTATTGTCTGTTGTTTCAATGGCGCTCCGAATGGTCCCCAGTCCTTGGGTGCCAGCCGCTCCACCAGTCTCTGCTTGTATGATTTTACTTCAATGTCTGAAGAGTGTGTGTATCTGTCTCCTACGCTGGGGTATGCGCATATGCCGTAGAGGCCGTGAGCTTCCAGGCCGTGCCTGTTCTTTGCCGCGACCTCTATGCTGAACCCGAGTGAGTGGCCCAGGTATATTATCGTGTCGGGCGCGAGCTCTTCGCGCAGTTTCCTGTCCACCTGTGCGAAGTCGTCTATGCACTTTCCGGTGTTGCACCTGCCTCTACTGCGCAGCTCTCCGACGTAGATGTTGTATGCCTCTCCAAGGGGGAGCGCGAAGTGCGGTATGTAGTGGCCTTTATTTCCTCTGTATCCGCATAGGAATGTCAGCAGCGTGTCTGAGCCCCTTCCGGGTGTTATTAGTGTTCCTGGCAGCTCTATCTTTGTCTTGTCATCTGTATGATGTTTTCCCACGCTTATGGTGAGCTCCCTGCTTGCCATGGGGCTGTTCTTTCGGTTTTCATTTTTAAATTTTTCTTTTTGTAACCACTACAGGATAGAAAAAATAACATGATTTATATATCAGCGATACAATAAAGTTGTAACAGGTGTGGGGGTCAGGGTTTTGGTTGAGCGATATACTATAACCAAGAACATAGCGAAGCATGGCAAGAATTCTATAATAGTCATACCGAGCATATTGAAGGATGAGCTCTCTCCAAGGACGACTGTCAAGGTCACCATAGAGGTTGTCAAGAGGCCTGATGAGGTGATGGGGGATGATTGAGACACCTCTTGTCCTTGAGCTCATCAGCGATTGGGACGCAAGCTATACTGTCGAGGGTGATGAGAGCTATCTGTCATGCAGGACAAGGGAAGGTGTGAAGATACTCTACCAGCAGATCGTCACAGGAGAGAAAGGTGACGGCACCACGTCCTGCATCGAGTTTGTGACTTTCCAGAAAGGGAAAGTTGAGTTCGTCGAGAACGTGCACGTGATGAGCGTGAAGGGGGAGAACTTCATAGTCCGGGAAGGCAGGGCAAGGGAGTATTACTCACCCACATTCTCCTTGTCAGATGCTGTAAAGCATGTTCTCAGTGATTATGTCAGGGATGAGTTCGCTGACAGGTTTGCCGACGGGTTCTACAGCATCTTCACCAGGCTCAGGCAGTCAGATTATGACCACATCATGATTCTGAGGGACAATGATTTTGTCTACCTTGGCGACAGCAGGTTCCTGGATGTCGCGAGGGGTGAGGAGGACCTGAAGAAAGGGCTGAAGAAAGCCTACATCCTGCAGCATTCTGAAGGCGTGACCCGGAACAGGTCTGTGGAGAGCATCGACGAGGTCGTGAAGGGTCTCCCGAAGTACAGCAGCTCTGTGATCCTGACGTCAAGGGATCCTGCTCTTAAGCTTGTAGGAAGCCCTTATTTCGACGAGGATCCGCTGCAGCGATTCTCGCTCTACATGAATGAGATGCTTTTTGCCGTTCCGGAATTCATTGATGGCCTGCTGTCCGAGAACATCTACGAGTTCCTGGCAGGCAGGTTCGGGGTGAGCAAGGAATCTGTCCTTGAGGCTGTTAGCGCTGCAGAAGGCTCCAGGGTCGTGCGGCATGACGACCAGCTCAGGGAGCTGAAGAGGAGCATGGAGGTGGGGGAAGAGGAATTGGATAAGGCGATCACTATAGAGGAGGAGATACTTCTCGGGGACATAACAGCAGAACTCACCGAGTACTCTGCAGAGCTGATGATATACCGGGAGTATGACTGGTGGAGGAAGCTCAGGGAGATTTCAGGGATGGTCTTTGATGGCAGCATGGATGACGCCCGGCAGAGGTCGAGGAGATCTGACTGGATCAGGAGGGTCAGCGATGTCTTCGACAGGTGCTATGACACTATAGCAGGGATGCATTATGATTCTCTTCTGCATATAAGCCCGCGCAGGATTCCCTGCGGAAGAGGGGCCTGGAAGGACGAGCGACTCGGTGTGGGCAACATGGTGCTTGACCTCGGGAGCAGTGATGTCTTCCATGAGCTGCAGGCGGATGTCGTCGGGGATGGGCTGGACCGGTTGAGAGCTTATCTTTTCAGGGGGGAGATCCTTAAGCCGGTACTTACGAGGAAGATGCCTGGTGACGCGAGAGTGGTTGTTGTGGATACCTGCGCTGAGCGCGTGCATGAGCTTGCAAGGTTCTGCGTGACGAAAGAGGTGGGCAGGGAGATCGACCGCCACACTCTTGTGTATAGGTTCCATCGGGGCGGTGCCACGCGGGAGGTGGAGCTTGTCATGGCGAACAGGGAGGCGCAGGAGGAGGTGGGTGTCGTGCGTAAGAAAGACAGTTGATGAACTCTTCTCCTGTACCGTCCGTGATTATCACGCTTTCGTCTTGTTTTTGCATTTTTAGGTCTTTTCTCGTCGTGTTCCTGTTCTTTATTATGATAAGGTTTTAAAATCTTTTTTCATTCTCTTGAGGACAGGTGTTGGGTTTTACTCGCTGAAGGAAGATGTCTGGTAAAGAGAGGGACAGCAGGATAGGCAGGAGGGCATTTCTGAGGCTTGTCGGTGCAGGGCTTGCCTCATTGTATGCTGGCTGCCATGGTGTTTCGTCGTACAGCCTGAGGTATGACTGTGGCTGCAGTGAGGATGGTATCCTGCGTGTGATGAGCTATAATATCGCGAATGCAAGGGGAAACACTGATGACCTTTGGGTGTGCAGGCCGGAGTCTGTGATAAGGCAGAACCTTGACGGGATCATCGGGATGATCAGGCAGGAGAATGTGGACATCGTCTGCATGAACGAGGTGGATTTCGATTCTTTCCGGACGCATAACATCGACCAGGCAGAGTACATAGCTGAGGGGCTGGGATACGAGCATGTCCTGAAGGAGACTATTTTTGGTGTTCCCTCTACGCTCGAGCTGGGCAACGCGGTGGTCAGCAGGTACCCTCTTGAGGCGAACCATCACAGGCAGTACGGGACGGATTTCGGTGAGAGGGTCCGTCATGTGTTCAAGAGCTTTGTTGATTTCGATGTGATGCTTCCAGGCAGGGGGCTTAACTTCGTCCTTACCCATCTTGAGAGCGAGAGCGCGGACATAAGGGATGAGGAGGTCACTGTACTTCTTGAGTATCTGACGAATAAGGATGGTCCTTTCGTGCTGATCGGTGATTTCAATTCCGGGCCGGGCTGTCCTGAGTTTGATCGTATTACAGGCTCTGGGATGGTCCATAACAGGTTTTTGGGGCTTCCTTCATATCCTTCTAACCTGCCCGGAAGGTCGATCGACCATATCCTTGTGTCAGGCTCGCTCAATATATCGAACTACCGCACGATATCGTTGGATGCTTCTGACCACTGTCCGGTGTTGGGCGACATCAGGCTTTAGAAGGCCTCTGTCTTGCTTTTTCTGTAACCATAATCTTTATATACCCCCTATTTTTCCAGAATCACATGGGAAAGAAAGCCAACGGCATCAGGGCAGGCGCTAAATTGGCAAAGAGGCGCAAAACAAGCAGATGGCATGATAAATGGTTCGTTAAGAGGGCCAGGAACCTTAAGAAGAAGTCTGACCCTCTGGTTGGCGCAAGCCAGGCCAAAGGGATTGTTCTTGAGAAGGTTCAGCTCGAGGCGAAGCAGCCTAACTCTGCTATGAGGAAGTGTGCCAGGGTACAGCTGATCAAGAACGGCAGGCAGATTACAGCTTTCCTGCCTGGTGACGGCGCGACCAAGCTGGTTGATGAGCACGACGAGGTCGTTGTGGAGTGCATCGGCGGTAACATGGGTCGTTCCAAAGGTGATATCCCGGGTGTAAGGTGGCAGGTTCTGAAGGTGAATGACCAGTCGCTGAACGCTCTTTTGAAAGGTAAGCTGGAGAAGGCCAGGAAGTGAAGATGTCTATTCTTGTTTTCAACAGGTGGAGCATGGACGGGGTCTCTGTAGAGGATCCCGGACTGAAGGATTACATAGGCCTTGAGCCGAGGGTGGTGCCCAGGACAGGCGGCAGGAACGCGAAGAACCGTTTTCACAAGTCCAATACTTTCATAATCGAGCGGTTGATGAACCGCATCATGAACGCGGGCCACAGGTCCAAGAAGCATAAGATTTCTTCCGGTCACATGACTGGTAAGGGCAGCACTGCCTACAGGATCATGGAGGACACCCTTGAGCTGATAGAGAAGAGGACCAAGCAGAACCCTTTGCTTGTCGTCGTGAAGGCTGTTGAGAATGCCGCTCCGAGGGAGGAGATAGTGACGATCGAGTATGGGGGTGCCAAGTATCCGAAGGCTGTCGAGGTCGCTCCCCAGAGGAGGGTGGACCAGGCGCTTAAGTACATGACGCAGACCGCTTACCAGAAGTCTTTCAATTCTAAGAAGAGTATCGTCGCGTGTCTTGCTGACGAGATCATGAACTCTTTCAACAATTCTAACCAGTCCGGCGCCATAGCCAAGAAGCTTGAGCTCGAGAGGCAGGCTGACAGCTCGAGGTAGGATCGTCTTGGTCTTCTCGGGTTTTGTTGTTTGGGGTGTGGTGTATGGCTGAGGCTTTGAAGCTCAAGGACCTGCGAAGGCTTCGCGCAAGAGGTGGTATTTCTCGTGCTGAGTATGAGGTCGTATGCAATATGATGGGGCGGGGCCTTGAGGCTGATGTAACAGAGGCAGAGATATCTTTCAGGAATGGTGGTGAAGGTCCTGTCGCCACTGTCACAAGGGGGAGTGCCACTGCTATCATATATCCTGCTAACTGCTGCGGCGATGAGGAGAGGTATTTCAATGGCCTGGTTGCTGCTAAGTATGATGTTGAAGGCTATGTCCCTCAGACTCGTTGATCTGTTTTCTTTTTGTTGCACTTCCGATATTAGTGTCCTTTTCTGTATACCTGATCGCGTTTTAATTTATAAATGGTGTTGTCTTTTCTCATCTGTTCTAAATTAGAAAAATAGCAATAGAAGGCCCGATAAGAATAATAAAGAGTAACGGAAATCACGGAAACGAGGGAAAAAACGGAATATTTATATAGTAGTTGCGTATAGGTAATGGTTGTTAGGTCAGATGAGAAGGCCATGAGATCGGCGGGTCTCATGGCACCATACGGTTCATGCTTACCAAAGACAAGTTGTGCTTCCTACAACCGCAACAAAAATATAATCTCTTTGGGGGGTGGTTTGGACCTGCTTGCGCATATGCCTCTGTGCGCAAGCAGAATCCTTTTCATACATTTTCAAAGGGGACCGCGACGGGGGGTGGCGGTTCCTCCTTTTACCCTTGTTAACCTTTGTTAAATGTTAACCTTTGTTTGTTAAACCTTGTTTTATTTGCTCTGTCTTCACGATGGGATACGTGCCAGATAAAGCTCTGTGGGGGGCTTACGGGTTTTGTGCAAGACTGCTTGACATAGGTTTCCTTATGCGGCTTTTCCTGCTTGCATGCTGCCTTTCTGTGGTCTGGTATTCTGTGATGCTCCTGATGTCGTGGTACAGCGCAGGCTTCCATCTCGCAGCCACTTTCTCCTCGACGCTGATGGCAGCCACAGGCAACAGCTGGGGAGTTATGGGCGTGCTGGTCGGCCAGGATACATGACATATAAATGACCTATAACATTCTTTTATCGCTTCGTTTCCCATTTACTGAAAGTTAAAAACCTTTATAAAGGGCCGGACCAGACGGATTATGATGACACCGACGCACAGCACAGGCAAGCCCAAGCATCACAAGCGCAGGAAGAAGTCCATCTCTGACCGTGTCGCAGAGGAGGCCATCGACGAGATCATGATGGCAGGTCTTGCTTTCCTTCTTGTCGTCGCAGGCGTGAACTACTTCAACATGAAGTGGGCCTGGGCAGAGATCCTCGCAGGGGCTGCTTCAGGCACCGAGGTCGGAGTGATGCTCAATGCGCTGGCGCAGGTCTTCCCTTTCAAGTATCTTTTCGTGCAGTATGACTTCTGGGGCGCGCTTGTCATCGCTGTCTGCCTGACGGTCCTTGGCATCAGCCTTAAGGCCTTCACCGTGAGGACAAAGGGGAAGTTCATAATAGACATCGGCAGGAATATATATGTTCCTGCTGTCATCGGCCTTGTCGTCATCCTGGCTCTCCAGCTGTGGACTGCTTTTAACGTGGATGATTATCTGACCACGCACAGCATCACAAGGCCTGAGTTCGGCTCAGGATATTTCATATGGCAGACTTACGGCCAGCTTTTCCTTATAGGCGCGTCTCTCCTTGTCATCGGGGCGATAGTCAGGCTCATAGGGGAGAAGAACGACTCGCGCAAGACCCTTCTCGTAGGTGACACGATGTTCAACGGCGCTTTTGTCCTGATATTGTATTATATCCTGGTCAGGGTACTGGCTCTTGACGTTGTGTTGTATTCCGGTTTTGGGCAGATAATGAGGCTGTTCATCATATCCAACCAGTATTCCGGCTTCACGATCATAGTGTGCGTTTTCATGTTCACTTTCGGCCGTGCCCTTAAGCGGTACGGCATCTATGTCCTGAAGCACGAGAAGAGGATGAGACAGCTTGAGGAGTTCAGACGCCGCCATGATGAGATGGAGGGCCGGTTCGGCGCTGGTGCTGCGCATGGTGCCCATACGCCACCCCATCCCAGGGAGCTGCACATCTCTGACACGCGCGACCTGCGCCATCCTGGCGAGCCGAGGCACCCGACTTACCCTCGTGACGAGCACGCGCACAGGTATGAGGAGCTCAGGCGAAAGAAGCACAGGAAGTGAGATGGTGGATTGGTTTTCAGCGCCGAGGACGGGATTCTCGGAACCAAAGGTTCTGAGATGTCAAAGAATCGAAGATTCTTTGAGCATTTCGTGCCCGTGGCAATTCGAACCCGTAAGACTCGGGACGAGTCACCTAGTCCTGACCTAGGCGTCATACCTGGTTAGACTACCCTGGCATTGCTGAAAACATTTCCGCCGGCGAAAAATATAAATATCCTATTCACTTTTGATTAAGATAGGGACGAGTTGCTTAGTGTTTGATTAGGTGCTGCCTGTTTGGGCTGCCTTTTTTTTTATTTATTATGTTATCTATCTTAATAAATTCTCGTCGAGAAAATCCGGATTTATTTATTGCCTGGCAGGATATGTTCCGGATGGACAGGCACATCTTCCGAAAGAGATTATCCTTCTCGGAAAAGTTCCGATAATTACAGATATTTTGCAGTAAATGTTCCGAAAAAATCCCTGAAGAATAAAAAGAAAGAGGGTCTTGCGACCCCTCAACACGTGTGTCGCCTGTATCCTCACATCCATATCATGCTTTTCAATGGAGTTTCCTTATACAGGCATCGGTATTTATTTGCTGGTTTGATATATAAATTTTACGGAAATAGTACCACTTCTTGGTAGTGGGTGGTGAATTCCAGTAAGATGGCTACTGTATTGCTTGTTTTCGCAATATAATATGAAAAAGTTTTGCGAAAGTTCGGGCTCTGCCCGAACCCAGCAGACAGAAGGTATGCACTGTATTTTCTCACGCTTTCTGGTGCAATAGGCATACGCAAAGAATGCCGACACTTACCGGTTGAGAAGCAGAATAATGACTGGTTTTGAAGAGGGCTTTCCTGAAGAAGTCAGTACAAAAGAGCTGAACAGGTATCTTAAGATGAAGTGTTGTTAATCCACGAAGAATCCTCTCCCTTTCGCGACTATCTTCTCTTTTGCCTTGATGGAGTCAAACACTTTCTCTTGCTTGGGGGACAGTTCGCTGTTGTATTTGGCCTCGACCACAAGGTCTTTCGTGATGAAGTCTATCTCTATCATGTTATCGATGTAATAGGCAGGTCCAAGATACTTTATCTTCAGGAATACCAGGTTCTCATAGCTCGCGCCCAGATCCCTGAATCCTGTTATCATGTTCTTTATTCCGACATCCCCTATGTATATCTTTTTTGGGGCGGTCACCTTCTCATTGTATGACTTCGCGTGCTTGTCAACGATATAGAAAAGATATGCTTTCTCGAAATAGCTGATAAAGCGCTTGACTGTGTCCACAGATATGCGGAGCATCTTGGCAATCTTATTGTAGCTCATCACCTTCCCGACCCTTTCGCAGAGCAGGACAAACATCTCCTTGACCGCTTTCTCATTAGTTATGTTATGATACGCGATGATGTCCTTGTAGATGACATTCTGGACCAGTTCGTTCAGGTATTCCTTGTCTTCTGTCAGGACATAATAAGGGATGCCACCAATCCTTAGGTAGTCCTTGAAGTATGACTCCAAAATATGTTTGTCTGGTTTCTTCACTTCTGCTTTCTTGAACTGCAGGAATTCCTGAAATGTCAGGGGCATCACTTCGATCGTCCTTGTCCTGCCAGTGAGAAATGCTTTCTTGTCTCTCATATAGGTTGCAATTGATGATGAGCAGATCACCTTGATGTTCTCATTGTCATAGATGCTTTTCAGCTCAAGCTCAAAATTCTCTTTAGCAGTCACTTCATCAAGGAAAAGATAAAAGAAGTCCCGCACAGATTTCTTATGTATCTCCCTATATTTCTCGACAATCTCGTGGATTGAAAATTCGAGAAGGTTGAATGAATCAAGGCTCACAAAACAGATATCCTCAGGTTTTACTTTTTGGAGCAGTCTTGCTATTGCCTGTTTGAGGATTGTGGTCTTCCCGATCCTCCTAAGACCTGTAAGGAACAATGTCTCTTTGCTTTCAAGACTGTCAAATATCCTGTCTAAGTAGATATTCCTTTCTACGCTTTCTTCCTTGAATTGGTTTTCCCACCAAGGATTCTGTTTTTGTAATTCCTGTTCCATAATTATCATAAAACACAACTTGTTTATAAACTTTACGATATTGTCGTATACTATATGTGCATATTATAGGATTATAACGACAAGCCTTTTTAAGAAATTTCAAGAGTTTTGCGAAGTCAAAAAATCATAAAAATCCGCCGGAAGTGCCCCACCCAGCCCTAAAGGGCGGGTTTGACCGGGCACTTCCTTTTACAGGCGGATTTGTCAGAAACCTTCGGTTTCTGATCATGCTCAGAAATGCAAAGCATTTCTGACATTTAGGACCCTCAAAATGCGTAAGCATTTTGGGGTGCCAAAACGCATTGCGTTTTGAGCATGCCAAAAAGTTCACCATAAAGCTTCAAGCTCTGCATTGAAGGTTTACTTCAAGCTCTGCATTGAAGGTTTACAACATCTTTGATGTTGAAAAACAACATCTCCGATGTTGAAAGAGGTGGGGTTTCAAACCCCGCACAAAAACTTCTGGCGAAGTTTTTGTGCATGACCTTCCGAAATGCCAGAAAACGAGCGATATGGGTTGTCTCAACAGGTTTTAAAGTATAAATTTTACGAAAATGACTACCTCTCAGTAAGTATTAATCGAAACCTTTATAAAAGGGCGTGCTGTTTGCAGGCTTGGTGTTGAGAGATGAGCGTTTACCATACTGATATCTGCAGGGAGCTTGATGCTGAGCTCAGGGTGCTTGAGAAAGAGGGCAACATACCTTTAAGGGGTTATTTCGGTACTTCTCCTGTCGCTGAGCAGTGCATAGGGACCATGATTGAGGCAGAGCTGCTTCCTGAGGACAGGGCGGCGAAGATGACCGGCATCATAAGGACCGCTGCTTACCAGGGCAGGGAGATAGGATATCATCTTGAGACTCTTGATAAGTTCTGCAGGGCATATGATATCGATCCTGCTCTTCCTGAACCGAGAGGCACCCCTTCAAGGCAGGTGTTCGATGCTGACAGCTTTGAGGTGACTGGTGATGTCGTCACATACCTTAACCTTTTCTACAAGGATATCTTTGATGCTGGCAACAGGCAGAAAGTGGCAAACGCCTTTAGAAAAGAGACCGGCCTGACTTTCGACCCGAACTGCATAACGATCATGAGGGATGATCTTGGCGAGGTCTTCGCCATACACTACAGCACTCCTGCTGCTGGAGAGGACAGGTATCATGGATGATGATTTGTGTTTAAAATCAGGGAATATGAGAGAGCTTTACTCTGATATTTTTCGCCATGTTGTGTCAAGCATCCAGTGGGAGCGCATGACAGGCAGGTGCAGGCCGTACACAGGCAGGCGCGTGACCAATTTCAATTATTATTTCGAAAGGGCTTTGGAGCTGGGCGTAGCTGATCCCCGTCTGGCCAACGGGATGATAGATGTTTTCATGAATACTGCGCGCGACGGGTGTTATGTTGAGGGTGGTCTTGAGGACCTGAAGAGGGTAGCAGGTCTTGAAGGTGGTTATGTTGAGGTTCCTGCTGGCGGCAAGCTGCATCTTGACTTCAACAGTCTCGACCGCGCATCTACCGCCGACCTGGAGCAGTTCGTCGCTGTCGCGTCGAGGACAGGCCTTGACGGTACTATATCTCATCTGAAGCTGGACCAGAACCCTTATGATTTCATGGACTGGCTTGAGGCGAATGCCCCGCGTGAGTCTATGGTATACCTGATCGGCGGAATGGCGGAGGAGTCTGCTGCATACGTCAAGACTCTGGAGCAGGGCCTGCAGAACAGGGGTTTTGAGATGAAGGATGATGACATCCTAACTTCCCTGGGCTTCGGAAAGGATGTCACGATGCGCGTCTCAGGACTCATAGAAGTAGAGCTCTACAGGCGGGTCAGGGACCCTGAAGGTATGACCAAGATACCCGTCCAGACAAAGCATCTTGTTTGATTCTAGCAACGTGGCAGCTGCCACCGTTCTATGCGTGTCCTTACAACCAACAAGTGT
>CAYOQS010000005.1:0-56015 GCA_964406185.1 uncultured Methanosarcinales archaeon | reverse complement strand
TGAAAGACAGAAGTTAGCATGCCTACTAAACCACTAGCAACGTGGCAGCTGCCACCGTTCTATGCGTGTCCTTACAACCAACAAGTGTGATGGGTTGCACTTTGCCAATACCATCGCGTATTGCGCAAGCTTGCAAGCACGGTTATGAAAGACAGAAGTTAGCATGCCTACTAAACCACTAGCAACGTGGCAGCTGCCACTGATTTACTCAGAACACAGCCTGGAACAGTCTGGCAGTCACGAACACTTCCAGCAGCGCGGCAAGCAGCACGAGTCCTATGGCGACGAGCATCAGGACTGTGGCGTCCTTGAACACGTTCCTGAACGCCTTGGAGCCTTTCTTCTCGTGCAGGACTGCCTTTGACACCACTCCGCCCGCGATAGCTGCGATAAGGAACCCGCTGATCTCCGGAAGCAGGTGTATGAGGAACATGAAGAATGCCTGTACGCCCTGTGCTGCGTTCTCTGCTATTGTCTTGATGACGAACACTATGAAGTTGGCGAACACGCTGCCGTTGAGTATTATCAGGAATATGGCGCTCGCCCCGTAGAAGAATGAGAGCACAAAGCAGATGAGCACGACGACCATATCGTGCGCGAAGAGTCCTGCTGCGTGCCCAAATGTGGGTGATTCGACACCATCCACGAATGCTGTGATGCCCTCTTCTGTGACGCCCTGCTGGAACTGGAGGAATCTTGTCTGGAAGTCGAACAGCTGTCCGTACATGCCTGGGTTGTTGTACATGCCCAGCCCCAGCACGACGAACGCGACGAAAACTCCCAGGAATGCGAAGAGGTATACCTCGAATATGTCCTTGTGGTTCCTGAAGAAGTGCTTGAGCCCGTACTTTCCTTCGACTTTTTCCTCCATCCTGAGGAGCATGACCATGGTGGGTATGAGCAGCAGTGTGGTCAGGAATATCATGGCGACTGACATTGATGACCTGAAGAATATCGCTGAGAGAAGGAACGCGACCAGTGTGAAAAGAAAGCCGAAGACCAGCGCGAGGTATGGCCTGTGCTTGACTTTATTTGCGTCGAACAGGTCCTCAAGTACCATCTTTTTCGTCTCTCCGTCGTATGTGTGATCCTGCGCTTTTGCGCATCACCTTCTTCTTGATCTCTGCTCGAGATAGTCCTCAAGTCCGAGCTTGTCGCCTTTTGTGCTTAGGTAATCTACTGCTGCGGGCTTTTTCCTGCCGTCGCCTTTGCTCCAGCCGTACTTGTATAGCGTGCCCATGATGACTGTCATGAGCACCAGTGCGAATATGACGTTTACAAGGCTTACGTCGAGCGCGCTCATGAAGCCAGAGGCCTTACCAATGCCTGCTGCATCTCCTGTGTCTTCCTGAGTCGCGTCAATTTCGTGCTTTTCTGGTCCTGGTAGTGGTTCTCTGGTGTCATTGACTGTTGTTCCCTGTCCTCCTGTATCATCATCTTGGTCTTCCTCCTGTTCCTGCTCTTCTGTGCAGGACCTTGTCTCGACTCTTCTTGCGTCGTCTGTGCTGCATCCGCTCATGTCTATGCATGTCCTTTCCTGCTCTCCGTCTGAGCAGCTTGACCATGCTGTGCAGCCCCAGTCTGTTGTGCAGCTGTCCCCGTCGTCTCCGTCATCGATGCGGGTCCTGCCGCTGCCGCCTCCGCTTCCTCCGCCGGAGCCATGGCCGGCGCCGCCCTGCTGTTCCTGGACGGTAAGCTGTTCTGTTGTGCTGTACTGCTGTGAGTTCTGTGCGCTTGTTATGCTTGCCTGCACGTCATACGCGCCTTCTTCTGATGGTGCTGTGAAGTCGTGGCTGAATCCCGTCCCTTCTAGCGTGACGTTCTGTGTCTGGTTGCCTGGGAGTGCAAGTACTATCGAGTCTTCAGGCACTCCGGTTCCGTTGTCGAACGTGACCTCTCCTGTCGCTGTGACTGTGCTGTCCGGCTCTGCTGTCGCCGGGTCCAGTTCCAGTGCCACGACGTATCTGTAAGTCACCAGTATATTGTCTTCTGCAGTATTGGAATTGTTCAATGTGTCGACGGCATACACCGTAAGTGTATAGACGCCGAGTGTCGAGTTCATATGCGTTTCTATCGAGGCGGTATACATATCCTCTTCCTCTGTCTCTAGGGGGACGCTTTGGGTGTTATCATCAGGGTCCCTTAACTCTGCGCTGACGTCTTCGACTCCGCTGATGTCCGTGACTTCGAGGCTTATTTCTACAGGATCGCCCCTGTATACTGTGTCAGTGTTGTCCATCACGATGTCCGGTCCGCTTGTATCCACTACATTAAGCGACCTTTCATCGCTCTCTCCGGTGTTTCCTGCATCGTCGACACATTGAACTTTCCACCTGTGCTCTCCTATGGCCAGTATCTCGGACCGGCTGTTCTCTCCCTGCTGTGCGGTGTGCTGCTCCCTCGGTTCGTCGTCTATGTATACTGTGCAGTCCATAGCGTCGTCGTAGTTGTCCAGCACGCTGTATGTTAGGTTGGCATGTACATCACTTGTCGCATTCTCGGCCGGGCTTACAGGCTCTACCTGTGGAGGGGTTCTGTCGACTGTTAATTGATAGGTCTGCTCAGCCTGGTTGCCGACAGAATCCTCCGCTATTACCGCGAATTCGCTCGGCCCTTCAGGCCAGCCTGCAACCGATATGTTAAACTCTCCTTCCATCTCTGTCTCATTGCCGTCGCGGACAAACCATACCTTTTCCAGCTGGTAATTGTCAGTGACTTCGAACTCCAGGTCCATGGAGTCCGCAATGATGGAGTCGTTCTCTGGAGCTGTCATCTGTATCCGTGGCGGTGTCTTGTCTAGGTCGTATGTCCATGTCTCGCTTTGACCCTCCCATCCTGCGGGGTCTGCGCACCTTATGCTCCAGGTGTGTTGTCCTTCTTCAAGGTCTGCGCCGGGAATGGACGTGACTTCCATGCTTTCTGCTTCGATGTCCGTCATGTACTCGGCGCCGTCGATGTCCATGCTGCATGTCATTGTGGGAGCCAGGTTGTCCTCAGCCAGGAAGGTGAAATCCTGTGCCAGCCCGACTATGGCTCCGTCGTCGGGAGATACCAGTGATACGCTTGGTGGAACGCCATCGACGGTGAGAGTGCCTTCGTACTCGCTGCTCTCACCGCCGTTGTTTTGTGCTGTTATGCTGAAACAGACCTGCTGCTCGTCTTCGTACTCGGAGAGGTCTATACCTGCCTGGTACAGGCCTTCCTCTGGGGCGAGCTGCTCGGAATGCTCCTGTGGTGTTTCGTTCCCTTCGGGTTCGCACAGCACCCAGGAGATCTGGACATTGTCTATTCCTGTCTCCGGGTCTGTCGCGTTTGCCCTTACGGGTTGGTCCGTAGTGCCTTCCTTGACATGGTCTCCGTCTTGGGGCACGATGTCAGTGAGTTGGGGTGGTGTTTCATCATTGAGTATGGTGATGTCGAAGAGGAACTCATGTCTTCCGTCCTCTCCGTCTGTTAGTGTTATGGTGGTCTCGGTCTGCTGGTTTTCGTAGACAAGAGGGGCTTCTGCGAGCAGTTCGAAGAGCGCGAGCATGATGTTGGTGCCGAGGCTTCCTTCTGTCCACGAGGCGGTGCTGCTGTTGTATGTTTCTGTCCATCCGTGGTAGTCCACCATCGCGAGGACTTCAAGGCCCTGTAATTCTGCTTGGACCTTTGTTATCTCGTAGCTGTTCTGGTAGTTGCTTATGTTCAGGGCGAAGCTGATATCGTTGGTCTCATAAACTTCTGTGGGTCCGAACTTGACTGTCGGCTCTGCTGCTGCGTTCGCTGTGCAGAGTGCCATGACTAGAATTAACAGGATGCATTCACCTCTTTTCATCATACCGCCTCTTTTTTTTTGTGGATGTGATCCCTTCGGAGCCTGCTCGTAGCTCTTTGCCCGGAAACTGAGGCTTAGCAGAAGTCACTTCCTACATGTCCCCTACTATAACCTCTTGATCAAATTGTGGCAGTTGTGATCCCTTAAAAATAGCTGCGCCCCTACGATGGTGTTTTGGTGCATCATCGGATGTTGTCGGTTGTTGTCTCAGTGTAGTTAATGTATAATTTTGTATACTGGTATCGATTAGTTTATATAAACTAATATTTAAATGTTTCGTTTACGGGTTTATCTGTCACATTTATCGGTTCATTATAAACTCAATTATCAAACTCACTTATCGTAAAAAGGTTTTATCATTAACATATTACATATCTAATGTTATTCAGGATTACATAAATATTTAAATATCAAATGACACTATTCTGGGATAGCAAACACTTCATGCCTGGTGTCTTTCCAGGTAATTAAGGGGGATTTAGGCGTTTGAAAGCTCAATATAAGAGTATATTGGCTTCTGAAGCCTTTTAAGACGATTTCATGGTTTTAGGGAAAAGACTGTTTGGAGGGCTGATTCAAAATGAACTATAAGCTGTTTTTACCGGTCATCCTGGCTCTTGCGCTTGTTTTCGGCGTTGCGGCTGTCGGCATGATCAACATTGCCGAGTCTAACATCGCGCTATCAGGAGAGCCTGGTAACATCAACAACACAGAATATTTCACTGTGCAGAACATTGGCGGCGAAAGCCTGTCCGGCATCGTGATAAACTCTTCTGATCTTACAGGCGGCGGTGAGACCATCCCGTCCAGTGCTGTGAATTTCGTGCCTGACTCTCTCGATCTTGCTTCAGGCTCTGACTCTGCGGTCGCGGTCATACTCAACTTTCCGCCCGGCCAGAAGGCAGGCACTTACATGGGCACAGCTAATGCTGTGTACAACAATTCAAACAAGGACAGCCTGACCCTTATCGCTAATGTGCTTCCTGTTCCCGGCTATACAGCTTCTGCTGACTCTCTTTATCTTGCTCAGGGAAGTTCTGGATACCTCACGGTCAACGTGACCAACACAGGCAATGCTGACATTTCAGGTCTGTCGTATCAGGTGTCCGATCCTTTCGCTTCAGGCTCTGACGATCTTGATGTTACGAGCAGCCCTACAGGCAGCATCAGTGTGCTTTATGGTTCGAGCAACACTTTCAGGATTCATTTCAGCCCTTCAGGATCACAGCCTGCCGGCACGTACTCTGGCGAGGTCAACCTTTCATATTCAGGTGTGGACACTACACTGCCTCTTACTGTGAGCGTCCATGAGCCTGTGAAGTCATTGTCCCTTTCTGATGTCGTGTTCCCTGAGAGCGACAGGGAGGTCAATGTGACAAAGGACGTGACCGTGAAGAATACCGGGGATGTCACGCTGACAGGTGTTTCGCTGACGCATACCGGTTCTGATGTGTGGGTTTCCGGCGCTGTTCCTGGCACTCTGCTGCCGGGTTTTGAGTTCACCGTGACTGTCAAGGCTTCCGTGCCTGACGACGCTGATTCCGGCGAGGATACTGTAGGCACGCTGAAGTTCCGTTCTAACGAGCTGAACAGGACTGTTGACATAAAGACTTATGCGAAGTCCATGCTCGCTTTCGAGGATGTCGAGGTGAGCATAGATGACAACTCATGGGACAATGTGGAGTCTGGCGATACTGCTGATGAGGACGCCATCCCTGGCGACAGGTTCCAGGTAAGGGTGAAGCTTGAGAACCTTTTCGATGATGATGAGGACGAGACTGACATAGATCTTGAGGATGTCGAGGTGACTGCCGTGTTCCACGATGCTGGTGAGGACGGCGATGACATCGAGGGGGATGTCGAGTTCGACGATATCAAGGCCAGCGATGAGAGTGATACTGAAGAGGTAGAGTTCGATGATGACCATATCGACTGGGACTCTGGCTCCGGCGAGCTCCTGATGGAACTCGTGGCATCTGCTGAGGATGAGAACGGCGCGCGCCATACCACCAGCTTCAACTTCACCATAAACGTGGAGAGGGACAGCAAGCCCGAGATCATATTCACACGTCTTGACGTCTCTTCGGGCGTGCAGTGCGGAAGGTCTTTCGTGATGTATGTCGAAGGCAGGAATGTCGGCGAGAAAAGTGATGATGAGGTCGTGCTGAAGCTGAAGAGCTCTGCTCTCGGTATCAATATCGAGGAGGAGTTCGAGATGGGCGCTTATGACGATGATGATGACTGCAACGCGCTTGACCGTGATGAGGATGACTGCACAAATTTCGAGTACAGGAAGACTGTCATGGTGCCTTCTGACATCGCGGGCGGCACTTATAAGGTCGAGGCCGAGCTTTTCTATGATGGCGGAGATGACCAGACCGATGAGGAGACTCTTGACGTGACTGTCACGTGCAGCTCGTCAGGTACTTCTTCAGGCAGCAGCGGGACTTCTGGTTCTTCAGGGACTTCAGGAAGCTCTTCCAGCGGGACTTCTGGTTCTTCAGGAAGCTCCGGGACATCAGGCTCTGACAGTTCTGGTTCTGACAGCGGCTCGCAGGCGAGCAGCACCACGTCGAGCGTCGAGGTGCTTTACGGCGGCGGTTCTGGTGTGGGTTCAGGCAGGGGCGCTGTTGCGACCGGCCCGACAAAGATTACAGATACGACCAGGAGTGACAGGTTCACCGACTCTGAGGGCTACCTGGCGGTACTGTCTATCCTGAGCGTGCTGGCGATCATCGGCATAATCATACTGCTGATCTACACATTCACCAGCCCGAAGGTGTGAATTTTTTTTATTTCTTTCTTATGTTTTTTTGAACGGGTTAATATAGATCATATCGAGGTGCTTTATGATGGGTATACACACGGATGTTATGGAGTGTCTGAGAGAGTATTCCTCGACGATAAGGGGTGACGGCCGTGACAGGGAGCTGGTCATGGACCTGAGGTCTATCACTGACCTTGATGAGTTTGTCTGGTCCTTGAGAAGGGAGCAGTTGAGGGGCGAGGAGCCCTTGCTGAGCAGGGATGTGAGGACTTTGGGCGGAAGGCCTGCCCGGGTGGAGATATACTTCAATCCTGAGGACCGTCGCGTGTATACCGAAAGAAGGAGGGAGAGGAGGGAGTATTGAGCTTTTTTTCCTGCTTTTTTTTCTTATTCGTTCCTTACCACGCTCTGCTTGAGCTCGAGAGTCTTCTTCTGCATCTTGTTGAGGTTCTCTATGTATCCTGCGTGCGTGCCGTAGTTCTTTAGCCTTGCTTTCTCGTCGCGTATCCTTGCGAGGAAGACCTTGATCTTGTCCATGGCCTCTTCCTCTTTTTCTATGAGGACTGATATGAAGCTGTCGAGTATGTCTTCTGCGTCGAGCACGCGGTTCTGTGACTTTTCGTACGCCTGTATCTTGAGTATTATGTTCTTGACGTCCTCGTCTACGTTCTGGAGGTGTGTTGAGTACTTGAGGCATTTCTTTCCGCCGTCGTCGAAGAATATGTTGAGGTCTACTCCGTCTTTTGTCGAGAACCGTTCGACTTCAAGCTTTCTGAGGTCTACCCTTATGCATTTCATATTTTTTCCCTGTAGGCCTCACTGGTCAGGTATCTGCCTGTGGCCGACTGAGTCTATGAGGTCCTGTGCTGTCTCGTTCTGCTTTATTTCAGGAGAACTGCAGAACGGGCACCTGTTCGGTGTCCTCTCTGTCTTGGGCTTGAACTTGTAGCCGCACGCTATGCATCTGTAGCTTCCCATGTCATGCACCTCTGTTTTGCTGTGTATCTGAATCATAGCTTATTTTATTTAAATGTTATGATGCATTATATAAGAAGGATTCTTATTCCACTGATGGTTTCCTGATATTATCATAAAAATCTGCTGAAAGCAGGATACTAAAAAAAGTAAAAATATTTTTGTCATGCTCTTTTTGTTCAGTTGAGCCTTCTCTTGTTCGCTCGCAGCGAAGGCCGCACTTTCTCGGCTCCTTTGCCTTTCCTGCGGAGCCCGCGTGACTTCCTGCCTGCTGAGGTCAGGCCCCTGAAAACCCTGCCCCTGTGGGCTGGCTTGCCTGTCCATCTGAGCTGTGCGTCCTTGAGTATCTGCGGGTGGTCCTTGTCCACGAGTATGACTTCGTACCAGTCGTTCGTTCCGTCGCTCGCGACCCAGTATGAGTTGAGTACCTCACAGTTCTTGTATTTCTTCTGGGCTCTTTGCTCTGCGATGAGCTGGTAGTTGATGTTCACTATCTTTGTCCGTCTCATGGCCTTGCTTCTTCTGCCGGACTTGAACTGCTCCCTGAGCCTTCCGCCTCGTTTGACTCTCTGCCTGACTATGACGAATCCTTGTTTTGCCCTGTACCCGAGGCTTCTTGCCCTGTCTATCCTTGTGGGCTTTTCGAGCCTTACTGTTACGGGCTCGCGCCTCCACTGGAGAAGTCTTTCGCGCCAGAGTTCTGGCATGCTTTCTTGCGGCTTTTTCCAAGCCTTGCGTACGTATTTCAAATAACCCATTTGTCTCGGCCTCCGTTATTCTGGTTATTTTGGTTTTTTTTGCGGATTCAGGCAAGCCATCGCCCACATCTCCGCTTTCTCTCAGGAGAGACAGCTTATTTATAAAGGTATTGGACAAAAGTTTTTAAAGCGTACCGCTCTCAACCCTGTAATAATGAGGAGAGCAGGCTTCTAAAATGGATAAGAATAACGTCGCTGTCATCGCCTCGAGGCTGAAGTGTGTTGATGCTATCAGTGTAGAGTCTGACAGGTGGATCGACAAGTATGTGAAGCTTGGCTACAATGTGCATCTGTGCTGCGGCAAGCTTGGCGAGCCTGTCGAGCTTCCTCATCTTGAGCTGCCTGTGATGGACTATAAGCATCCTGAAGTCAGGGGTGTGAAGCGTATAGTTTTCGGCTCCAGGCTGGACAAGGATGGGAAGAAGGCTGCTGACATCCTCATCAACAATCTTGTGAAGAGGATCAAGGGGCCTTTGAAGTCTTATATAATCAAGAACAGTATCCATATCCTTAGTGTTGAGGATTCGCTGGGTTCCATGAAGAACCTTCCGCTGAACATCGCGCTTTCTGAGATAGTGGCTGAGCTGGGCATACCGACTGTGAGCCGTTATCATTACCTTCCTTGGGACAATCCTTACTTCACGCGTTTCGAGAATTTCCCTAAACTGACCGCAAGGTTCCCTCCTGATCTTAAGAATGTCGCGCACATAACGAATACTGAGAGCGCGAAGCTGAAGCTTAAGGAGAAGAGGGATATCTTTTCGGATGTCATACCCAACACCATGGAGCTGGAGAAGCTTCATGAGGTGGATGATTACAACAGGGATTTCAGGGCTTCGTTAGGCATAAGGGATGACCAGATCGTCTTTCTTCAGCCTACGCGTGTGAAGAGGAACAAGTTCGTGGAGAGGTCGATCAAGCTGGTCAGCGAGATCAATGACATCACGAAGAAGGACAATGTGCTTCTCATAACCGGCTCTCCTGTGTACAGCAGGGGGAATTATTTCGAGGAGATAATCAGGAAGGTGAAGAAGCAGGGCGTTAATGTCATCTTCGCGAATGACCGCATCTTTCTTGGCAGGCATGACAATCCTGAGAGGAAGTTCTATTCGATCTATGATGCTTATGTCCATTCTGATATGGTGATTTATCCTAACACAAGTGACGCGTTCGGCAATCCTGTGATAGAGGCTGCTGCTTACCGCAAGCCTCTGGTGGTCAATTCTTTCCCTAACCTGCAGCACTTCCTTGACAGGGGGTTCAGTTTTGTGGTGATGGACCAGAAGGTCGATAATGAGGTTGTGTCTGACACTTATGAGCTCCTGACTGACCGTGCCAAGCGTGAGAAGGTAGTGGAGGGTAATTTCAGGATTCTTGAGAAGCATTACTCTTCTGATGCTCTTGATGAGTCTTTGATACCTATCCTTAACGGGTTTGAGCAGCAGAAGAGTTTCATATCCCGTATGGCTGGCTGGCTGCCCTCTCCGAAGTCCATCTGGAGCAAGGGCGACGGCAGGGGAAAAGAAAGGGATAAAAGTTCCAGGAACAGGAACAGTAAGCCTGGTAAAGGAAATGGCAGGAAAAGGATCGACAGCAGGGAAGATGGCAGGAAAAAGGATGGGAAGGATCTCAAGAACAGGAAAGGCGGGTATAAGGAGCCGAAGAAGGAAGAAAAGAGCAGGGGATGAGGATGTTCAGGAAAAAGAAGAAAAAGAAGGATGAGGATTACCTTTCAGGCATCGGCATCAAGGATGAGGAGATCATCGACTTCTCTGAGTTCGAGGAGTTTGAGGATGAGGTGAAGAAGTCTGAGGATGTCGACCCTGAGGTGCTTTTAAGGTCTTTCATATTTGAGGTGCCTGGAGGCTGCCCTATATGCGGCGGTGATGTCAAGGGCAATGATCATTATAGGTTCTTTTGTGAGCACTGCAATGTGCTTTTTGACAAGAAGGATATCATGGAGAAGGAGTTCGGAAGGTCCCCGGCAGAGTCGGGTGTAAGGGGTGTGAAGAGGACTAAACTGACCGCTGAGGAGAGGGAGGATCTTGAGAAGAGGAGGAAAGAGCTGTCTGACCGTATCTTCAGGACGTTCAGCGAGGAGAAGAAGGAGGAGCTGGTCGGGCAGGCCGAGGAGGAGAGTGCTGATGAAGAGGACGAGCCTGTTGAGACCGAAGAGCCGGGGGATGTTGAGAAGATAGTGGATGAGGAGCCTTCAGAGCCTGAGGATGAAGAACCTGCAGAGCCTGTCGAGGCTGACTATGAGGATGTTGAAGAGCCGGATGAGGAGCCGGATGAGGATGAGGGTGATGGGGAGCCTGATGAGGAAGAGACCGGGCCTCCGCGTGAGGAGTTTGATCTTGAGTCTCCTGATACTATTATCGCGTCTTCGCAGTCGAGCAAGATGCATAAGGGCGACTGTCATTTCGTGAAGCGCATACATCCTGACAACCGCATCTACCTTGACTCTATAGAGCAGGGCGAGGAGGAAGGCTATGAGCTGTGCGTCTGTCTGAGAAGGCTCAAGGCGATGCAGAGATAACTGCAAGATAACCACAAGAAATGTTTTTCATTTGGTTCAGAAATTATGTTTAAAGAAAAAAAACGTGTTCTACTGCCCTTTGCCCATGAAGTTCTCTCTTATGAACTGGGCCATGGTCTCGTTGCCTGCTGAGATGTAGATGTCGTATGCTGTCTGCACCAGCCCCTGCCTTATGCATTCGTCTCCGAGTTTCGTGAGCTTTTCCGGGTCTCCTGCTGCCTGGTACGCCTTGGCTGCGTAGTTGAAGAATGGGTGCTTGAAGCACTTGTCGCCTAGCTCGACAAGCTTCTCTTTTGAGTCGAGGAAAGTGAATATCTCGAGCGCTGAGTCCCATTTCTCGCGTTTCATGCACTCCTCTCCGACCTCAAGCAGCTTCGTCCTGTTGTTCACTTTCTTGAATGCCTTGATCGCGTCGACGAACTTGCCGTCCTTCAGGCATTTCTGACCGACTTGGGACAGTCTTTCTGTGTCTTCGGCGAGAACGTACATGTCTACTGCGTCTGAGAACATGCCGATGTTCTCGTAGTTCTGTCCTATCTTGGAGAGCTTCTCCTTGTTGCCTATGAACATGAATGCTTTTACAGCGTCTTTGATCTTTCCTTTTCTCAGGCATTCGTCTCCAACTTCGTTGAGGAGCTGCGTCCTTGTATCGTTGTCGAACATGGATAGGTTGACTGATTCTATGCCTTTCTCTATCAGTGCCGGGACGAGCTTGCCGAAGTTTTTCGTTGCAGAGGTGGATGTTTGGAGGGTCTCTTTGCTGCTCTCGACCATGCTGTTAACGACCCTTTTTGCGTCAGAATTATCTTCTTCAGTCATTTTTGGCTACCTCTTTGTTTTTTCTCAGTGAGGGTTGTGTGTTTCTGGAATATAAACCTATCCTTTTTGTTTTTTATATGGTGCTGGTTTGGGTGGTTGTGGAAGCGGTGCTAGCATCGGCTTTAAAGATATTGAAAAAAAAAGAAAAGATTGGGAAAAGATTTTGGGATCAGAACTCGATCTCCACTTCCGGAGGTCTGTTCACATCCTCTACAGTGACTGTCACTTCCTGCGACACTACTGATATGCCGTCCGTGACTGATACCACTACCTTGTGCACTCCCTGGTCGTCGTAGTCTGTCTGCTTGGTGTTCGTGCTCATCCAGCCGCTGTACTCGTATGTCAGCCTGTCGCCGTCCGCGTCTGTGGCTCTCGGGTTGAGCGTTACTGTCTCGCCTTCTTCCACATTGACGTTTGGTATGAACTGCAGTACTGGCTTGTTGTTCTTGGGCTCGACCACGATCTTTATCTTCTTGACCACTTCTGTCTTGCCGTCAGAGACGGTCAGCTCCGGGTAGTACACTCCTGCGTCGCCTGTTCTCGTCTGCCACTTGCCTTCTGAGTTGAGCGGCGCTGTGTAGGTGTATGTGAGGGTGTCGCCGTCCTGGTCCTGTGCGTTGACCGTGAGCTTGACCAGCTCTCCCTCTGTTACTGTCAGTGTTGGAAGGTCCTCTTCGACTATTGGCCTGTATGGTGCTTTTGCGAAGCCTGTCTCGTCCTCTTCCTCATCGTCATATGCTGCCTCTGCAGGTTCGTCTGCCGGCTTGTATGACTTGACTGTGGCTTTAGGCTCAACTTCAGGTGCGTACTCGTCGTATTCAGGCTCTTCCTCTTCTTCTACTTCCTCCCACCATGCGTCTTCCTCTTCTGCCTCTTCTTCTCCGAGGTCTGTGACGTCTATGTCAACTTCTTCCATCTCTTCTTCAGAATCTGCGTCAGAAGGTGACTTGTATTCTGGTGGTTGGTATCCCTGGCATCCCAGTATGGATAGTACCATCAGCATTATCGCCAGAATTGCTAGCATTGAAAAGTGCTTCCTGTTCATGTCTTACCACCTCAACCGTTTTTTTGGTTTATTGTCAGTTTGTTCTGTAATAGAGTTCCAGATTTTTTATCATTGTCGAATAGGGTATTTGTATATAAATTTTGTGGTAGTAAAAAAATTCAGGGGTTTTGTCCTCTGTAAGAGACTATCCTCATTTCGTCTCAGACCCATAGTCAAAAATGTTCAACAACCTATTTATACACGCTCGACTTTTTCCTGCTGAATGATTCTGAAAAGCCTGCGACTGCGGAACATCCGGAGCTACACTGACCAGGTTATAAGCTTTCCTATAGGTTCGACCCTCCTGGCAGGCGACATCGGCAGCGGGAAGTCTTCCATACTGCATAGTGTTGAGTTCGCGCTTTTCGGTGCGAGGCGCGACTCGATATCTGGCGAGGCCCTGTTGAGAAAAGGAGAGAATGATGGTGAGGTCGAGCTGAACCTTGATCTTGATGGAAGGGATGTGACCATAAAGCGGCGGCTCAGGCGTCAGAGGGGGGTGGTCGCGCAGGACTCTGGCTTTATACAGGTCGGGAGCAGCAGGACTGAAGGCACCGCCACCGAGCTCAAGTCCCGTGTACTTGATCTTCTTGGGTATCCTGGCGAGCTTGTGACCAAGTCCAAGTCATTGATATATCGTTATACTGTCTACACTCCGCAGGAGGAGATGAAGCGTATACTTTTTGAGTCTGATGAGCTGCGCATCGACACGTTGAGGAAGGTTTTCGGCATCGACCGTTACAAGCGTATCGCGGGCAATGCCCAGCTTTTTGTGAGGAGTATCAAGGAGAGGAAGAAGGAGCTTGCAGGCATGCTTCATGGTCTTGATGAGAAGCAGGCCGATCTCAAGGTCAGGAAGGCGGAGCTTGCGAAGAAAGAACTTGCCAAACAGCAGCTGCTCCCTATGCTTTCCAGGGTCAGGAAGAGTAGGGAGGAAAGGCAGGACTTGCTCAGGAAGGTCGAAGAGGAACTCGCAAAGCTCGGTGCTGTCAAGGGCAGGGCTCAGGTGTGCGACGCACGCCTTCAGGAGATAGTGAGGTCAAGAGAGACTAACAGGAAGGAGCTTGAAGCGCTCGGCCCGCAGTGCGATGCCCTGAAGAGGAAGCTCGAGAACACTTTTCTCGAGGAGAAGGAATACCCTCCGAAATTGTCTGTAGAGGGGGAGATCGAGGCGAAGGAGAATGAGCTTGCTGACCTGTCATCGAGGCGCGCAGAGCTGGCAGAGCGGAAGCGGAGCATCATAGAAAGGCTCGCCCGGATCCAGGAAGATCACAAGGCAAAATCCGAAAGGTCGTCAGTGTCAGCTGAGAAGGAATCCTTGTATCTTGCATTGCTTGAAGAGCTGAAGGACAGGGAGACCATAAGTTCCAACATCGAGGAGGTTAACAGGAGGCTCAAGGAGGCGGAGGGCATGATCTCTGAGCTGATGGTTCGGCAGAAGAACTCTGAAGCGTTGAAGCAGGATATCTCAAAGCTGGATACCTGTCCCACTTGCAGGCAGGAAGTGTCTGAAGTGCATAAGAGGAGCATCATGGAGCAGGAGGACCGGAAGCTTGAGAAGGCGAAAGCTGAATTGGATGACCTGCTCGGGCAGAAGAGGAGGATCGTGGAAGAGCTGGAAGCCTGCAACAAGAGGCTTGAGGCCCTCAACGAGAAGGAGCGTAAGCTTGCCGCGACAAAGGTGGAGCTTGACAATCTTGGGTCTGTAAAGAAGGAGCTTGCGAAGATCTCAGAGCTTCGCGCATCGCTGGACAGGGAGAAGGAAAGGATAATCAGCGACCTGGAGAGCCTTGATGACAGTGTGCTTGACAGGTTGAGAAAAGATATCCGGGAAAAGAAGTCACTCCTGAAGGAGATCGATGATTACGATATGCTGCTCAGGGAGAAGAAGCATAACCTCGCCCTTCTTTCCGAGAGGCAGAAGCGGAGGGATGACCTTCTCGCTCTCCAGGACAGGCTGAAGCAGGAGGTCAGGGGCATCAATGCTGAGAAGCTGGAGCTGAAGAAGGAGCTGTCTGTCCTGCCTGAAGTGGAGGAGCGCGCAAAAAATGCCCGTGATGATGTTGACGCCGCGCTCGAGGAGGAGAAGGATATTGAAGTTCGTCTTGGGGGGGTGAACAAGGAGATAGAGGGTATCGCCTCTTTCGTGGAGTCGCTTGAGAAGGACGTCAGGCAGAAGCTTGACGCGAAGGAAGATCTTGAGCGCCTCGGCGGTGTGCAGGAGTGGCTGGAGAGGATGTTCATCAATCTGATGACAGCTATGGAGCGGCAGGTCATGGCCCGCGCGCACACGCAGTTCAGCGAGCTTTTCTCGACATGGTTCAATCTTCTTGTCGAGGATGACAGCATATCTGTGAGGCTTGACGATTCTTTCTCTCCGGTAATCACGCAGAACGGTTACGAGACTGACGTCAACCATCTCAGCGGGGGTGAGAAGACGAGCGTGGCCCTGGCTTACCGTCTGGCTTTGAACCGTGTCATCAATGATATTGTCAGCTTGATCAAGACACGCGACATCATCATGCTTGACGAGCCGACTGACGGCTTCTCTTCTGAGCAGCTTGACCGCGTGCGGAGCGTGCTCGAAGAGCTTGACGTCAGGCAGACCATAATAGTATCTCACGAGTCGAAGATAGAGTCTTTTGTGGACAGCATAATCCGCATCCGCAAGGATGATCACGTCAGCAGGGTGGTGTCGTGAAAGCCGCCCGTTCCTGCTGACATTCTCAGCGGACGGTTTCAGTGTTTTTCAGCGGATGTCTTTGTATATCCAGTCTTCTTTCTGTTCAAGTGCCTGCCTGTAGGCGCTGGCCAGGAATTCCTTGTCAGGGTAGAACAGGTTTATCGCTTTCATGACGCGCAGCGCGCATTCAGGGTAGAGCTTTATGGACCTGAAGAACGCTCCACCTTCCTCGAGCTTGCCGTCCTCTTTATGGTAGGCGTGGAGCTTGTCTCCTGAATCAGGCACGGATATCCAGAAAGCGTCATCTTCCATGAAAGCGAAATACCCTTTGCCTCCCATGTAGCCCCCGACAGGGTTTACCATCTGGCCTGGCCGGATCATTATCCTGCCATCTTCTGCGACAGGGAAATCGTTCTTTAGTATGAAGTCCATACCTATCCTGTCGACAGGGTAACCGCATTCTCTTCGATCATATGCCTGTCCGAAGACGTGCTGTATCTCCTCAAGAGGTGGCATGTCGGTGCCTGTCTGCACATGGTATTTCAGCATTGCCGAGAAAAGTAACAATCCTGGTTCGGAATAGCACCATGCGGTGTGTTTGTTTCCATCTCTTGTCTGAATGACCACTATGTCAAGCCCCTGGGCCCTGAAGACTGTGGTCTCATCTCCCGATTCCCTGACCCATCTGAGGCCGTCAAGCTCTTCATCCCAGCTTTCTTTGACTATCTTGTCGACTGCCATCTGCTTGTTGGGAGTGCGGGCTTTTATTTTAATCATTCCTAAAGATTTATAAAGAAGACATTATCCTCATGAGGCCTATCGGGGCCTTAGTGTAGCTTGGACGGATGTCGGCACAGATAATCGCTGGCCGCAACCGGAGTGACTATCACTGGCGCTTGGGGTGCGTCCAACCGGGGTTCGAATCGATAGGATGCTGGTATATATCGCGAACGTCCTCGAGGCCCCATAAAGATAATCTCGACTTCATCGAGATTATCAGATGGGTAAAAAGGAATAAGTGCCACCTTCGGCGGCATTATTCCTTTCTTCCCCATTTATCCTTCTTTCAGCGTGCTGCCGGCGATGCATGCCTTTCAGCAGAAGTATTCCTATCAAAAAAGAAAAAATCCAAAAAATAGTTTTCAGGTGGTGGATCTGGATTCCTGTGTTATGTTTCTGCCACGTGGATGCCTAACTCGTCGACTTCCCATGGCGAAAGCTCATCGACTTCGTCAGGGTGCAAGAGCCTGCCATTCTTGTCTTCGAACATCACGCTCTCACCTCCTTCTTGTTGTCAGAATTTGGTTTACCCGGTACTGTGTCATATGTAAATTTGATATTTAAATTTTTTTGGAGTGAAAAATATAAAGTGGAAAATATAAGATGGAATTTATAAATTGAAGAGAAATATTTTTGGGAGTTTTCTCACTTCCTCCCTGTCTTTCCCATCCTTCTTGTGGCTATGAACAGGAACAGTCCGAAGAACGCGAATATGATTATGAGGAGTGATGTCATGTGTGAGAACCTTTCTGTGTCCTGGCTTTCTGCGTCCACCACTGCGTATCCGCTTATGGTGGGGTTTGATATGAGCACGTTGAGGAAGGTGAATACCATGAGCACTCCGATGATGACTACCATGCCTGTCTTCCAGTCAAGGAATTTTTTGCTGAGCGGTGTGAGCCTGTCTGGCGGCAGGTCTTCGGGTGAAGGCATCTTCGGTTTCTTTTGTTGGACCATTATCGTTGCACCTCGTTTATCGCCTGCTGAAGCATTTGCATATTTAAAGTTTTCTTAGGGTTTGGTCACTTGATGTTACTACACATCTATTTCTGGTCTCTGCTTGTATGTGTGGTTGGCCTATCCTAAACTTTCAAATAGAAACATTTATAAATTCTTTTCACTGAACAATAGCTATCCCAAAGAGGTGCGTATGATGCGAAAAAGAGCTTTAGTTCTACTTATAGGCCTGCTGCTTGCGCTATGCTGCGCTGCTTATGCGCAGGTCGTGACCCCTTCGACTTTCTTTGTCGGTGTGGAGTCCGTAGACAATGTCATTGAGGATCCTGTTGATGACTATGCTGACATATTCATAGTGGTCGAGAACAGGGGTTCTGAGACTGACACTTTCAATCTGCTTTACCTGGACGATCCGAAGTGGTCTTATCAGGCCCTGCCCAGCCCTATCGATAAGAGGTTGACTCTTGAGCCTGGTGAGGAGGGCAGGATCCATATCCTTGTGAAGGGTGATGTCGATCCTGGTTTCTATGGTGTGAAGGTGAGTGTCCGTTCGGAGAATACCGGCAATGTGATATCTAATGTCATGCGCATCCGTGTCGGTGAGGCTCCTGATGACTCTCCTCCTCCTGCGGATTTTGATGTTGACGTGTCTGTGCCTGGCCAGATGGATCCGAGGCAGACGTATAATATTATCGTGAACATCCAGAACAATAACGAGCGTCTTCTTGAGGATGTGAACATCCGCCTGGACGGCAAGCTGGTGGATGAGGACACTAACGTGACTGTAAAGCCTGGTGAGAGCAAGAGTGTCTCTTTTGCTGTGCTGTTGATGGACAATATCGGGCCGCAGAAGGACCAGGTGCGCGTGGCTGTCGATTATGGTGGTGAGGAGTTCTATTCTGCTGACCATAATTTTGAGGTTGTCGAGTACGTGCCTCCTTTTGATAAGGAGATCGAAGTTGACAGGATGTTACTGAGGCAGGACCGGACGATAACCGTCTCTAATGAGGGTAACGCGCTGAAGCAGGGTGAGGTGCGTATCGAGACTTCTTTGAAGGAGAGGTTCTTTTCCTCTTCCGATCCTAAGTACCGCTCTGTCAAGGAGGGCGGCAGGTATTTCTTCGCATGGGATGTGTCGCTTGAGCCTGGGGAGTCGATGACCATCGAGCTGAAGACCAGCTACAGGCCTTTGTTGATCCTGGCTCTGATCATTATCGCGCTTCTGGTGTATAAGATCGCGACTTCGAACCCTGTCGTGGTGAAGAAGAAGATCATGTCTATGCACAGGCATGGCGGTGCAGTGGCTGACTTTGCAGTGGTCATACTGCTGAAGAACAGGGGTAAGGAGCCTGTGACCAAGATCCGTGTCGTGGAGCTTGTGTCTAAGATGGTTCATCTTAAGAAGGATTCGTTCCAGGGCTCTGTACATCCTGTGAAGATGCACCAGTCTGGCGGGGGGACGTTGCTTGAGTACAGGTTCGGTGAGCTCGCTCCTGGTGATGAGCGGATCATCAAGTATAAGGTGCATTCGAACCTGCATATCTTCGGGACGATAACTATCAAGCCTACTGTGGTCGAGTTCGTGAAGCGCAGTGGTGCCAAGAGGAAGTCAAGGTCCAACCAGGTGTCTGTCGATACTGATGAGACTTCTGCTCCTAAGCCGGAGAAGAAGCACGCGCATCATAAGAAATGATTTGTTTTTCTGTTTTTTTTTTGGATCTACGCAAAACCACGCCCTTCTCTGCTCAGCTCGCTTTGCCCATTGAGCTCTTGTGCCGCCAAAAATGATGCCGACTCGCAAGCTCATCGACATCATTGAGCTTGCAAACAAGTTTTCAAGCACGCGCTAGTTCTATAGTTAGATGTTCGCCGTAAGGCGTTAACTATTATTGATTATGAACTGATCTGATTGCGTGCTAAACCCGCAAACGCTTGCGTTTGGGGTGCCGAAGCGCTTGTCGCTTTGAGCATGGCAGCTACGGTCGTGGCTTTGCTTGAAGAACAAATAAAGAAAGAGTACGCAAAAAATTACCTGTTCCCGTAGTAGAAGAACTTTTCTATGGACACGTCGTCTGGGTTGTAGTTGCCGCTTCTCGCGTGCCCGCTCCCTTCTTTCTTCTTCTCCTCTGCGGGCTTGGGTGCTGACTGTTCCTGCTTGAACTGTGTCTGTCCCTGCTGTGCCTGCTTTGGTTTCATGGGCGGCGTTACAGGGCTGTTCTTGAGCTTTTCCACTTCCTGCTTGAGCGTGGTGAGCTCTGCTATGAGGTCGTTGATCTTGCTGCCTATCTGTTCTATGTTTTTTGTGTGCTCGTTGATTACTGTTGTGACTTTGCTGACTGCTGTCTGCTGTCTTGCGAGTATGTCTTCGACGCTCCTGAGCCTCTCGTCGGGCACGCCTCCTTTGACCTCTTCTTTTTCAGGCAGTTCCTCGACGGGTGCTGAGGGTTTGGGCTCTTCAGGATGTTGTGGTTCTTCAGGGTTTTCCTGTGGTGCTTCGCTTTGCTGTTCTGCTGGCTTTTCTTCTGCCTGCTGCTCTGCAGGTTTCTCTGCCTGGACTTCCTGCTCTTGTCCTTCCCTTCCCTGCTCCTGCGGCTGTTCCTGCTGCTGCTCTTCAGGCGGCTTGGGCGCTTCAGGCATCTGTGGCATCTGCGGAGCTGGGTTGCCTCCTTCGACTTTCTGCGTGGCTTTCCTTATCGCGTCTTCCATAGAATTTGCCTGGCCGTGTTTCATCAGCTCTCTTGCGATATTGTTTATCTGTTGGAGTTTAGGAACATCATCCAATGTGAGCACCTCATGTCTTGCCTCTCTTTGCGCGTTTCTCTGCGCTTATCTTATCGAGCATTTCCAGGTCCCTTAATATATTAATCTTTTCTTTTTTGTAGTGGTTGAATACTATGTGCACCTTGTTGATGTCTGTCTTCTCTGCGGCAGCCTCTTCTTTAAGTATGCGGTGCATCTCGTCTTTTGTCATGTGCTTCTTCTTCAGCTCTTTGTGTTCTTGTTTGTCGACGAGCTCCCATTGTTCGAGGTTCTTGTGTATGTCCTGCAGTACCTTCTTGAAAGTGAGCAGGTCTGCGATGTGTATCTTTACCAGCCTGTTGAGTTCCTTGTCGTGCTTCTTCTCCTGTTCTTTTAAAAGGTTTATAAGATGTTCTGTGTCTTCGAGCTCTTTCCTTATAAGGTCTTCTTCCTGCTTGAGCATGTCAGGTGTGTATTTCTGGTGCTGTTTCCTGAGTATATCCTTGTATGTCTTCTCTGAGCTTCCGATCGTCTCGGCTATTTCGGGATAGTGTTTCCTGAGTTTCTTTATGCTTGTGTGCCATCCTTTGCCGCTCATGTGTGCCGTCCTGTGCTCGCCTGTCTGCTCGATGACGTAGCGCACTGCCTGGTCTCTCAGGTCGTGCGCGTTCTCCATCCTGAAGAGTTTTTTGAGGAGGTCCCGGTATTGGTTCTGGCATCTTATGCTCTTGTATTGTTTCGGGTCTGGATGGTTTGCGAAAGCGTGGTAGATGTAGAATTCTGCCGCGATCAGCAGTGCTCTCTGCCGTCTTACGATGTTGTCTTTGAGCCCGCGTGTCACGACGGTTACGTCTCCGACGTCCCCCTTGGCCGCTTTCTCTCTTGGGTTGGGCCTGAACTCCCACATCTTTGTCGCGCCGAGGGATGCGTGCTTGAGCCTTATCTGTTCCGGCCTGATCTTCTGCGGCTCGAGCCGGTTCTTGGGCTTCATCCTGCGGTATATCTTCTTAAGGTCTGTGTTTATCTCGTGTGCGAGGAGTCTTGCGTAGTCCTTTTTCTCGTCCTTGTCCATCGTGCCGTATGCTTTCTTGTACATGTCGTCTCATCCCTCGCTATAGTGTTGTGGTGAACCTCTCGTCTCCAAGGTAGTGCAGTCTTTTTCCGCTGCCTTTCCTGGCTGTCTTGCTGACCTTCCCCACGAAGAAGATGTGGTCTCCTGTATCGAACTGGTCTGTGACTTCGCATTCCAGCACCGCGTCTGCCTCTTCGATCCTGCAGCAGTCTATGCTTTCGCATTCCTCTTTGGTCAGGCCTGTCTTTTCGAACTTGTCGACGCTGGCTCCTGTCGATCTTCCGCAGAACAGTGCCTTGTCCTTGAGCTCGTGTTTTATGAAGTTGACCGCGAAAACCTTGCTTTCCTGTATGAGCTTTGTGGTGAATCTTGTCTTGCCGAGGCTGATGCCGTAGAGCTGTGGTTCAAAGCTGAGCGGTGTGTGCCATGCGAGGGTTATGATGTTGTCTTTCTGCGCTTTCTTTCCCATGATTTCTGCTTCTCCGCGTGCTGTCACCAGGATGACCTGTCTGGGGTTTGCCGTGTCGAACATTTTTTTCTCCGCGGGCGGTTCAGTGCTGGTTTCGGTGCTACTTTGTGAGGTCGATGTACTTTCCGCCGCCGCCTCTGCTTTTCCTCTTGTGTTTCCTGCTTCCGCTGCCTTCGAACTCACCTATTTTTATCGCTCCTGTTATGAAGAATATGAGGAATGCGATGTACTGCGCTCCGTAGAGGTTTAGCGCGAATGGCATGCGTATCAGGTCGATGATTATCATGGGTGTGGCTGCCAGCAGGCCTGCCTTGAGCCCGTCGGTGAACGGTATTTCGAACTTGGCTATCCTTCCTATTATGAATGCGAGCAGTGTGGCTGCCAGCACTATGAGCAGGACTTTCACCGCGTATGCTATGTAGAACAGGAATAGTATTGACGGCAGCATGAGCAGGAGCAAGATGACTATCGCCCATTCGTTGTCGAGCAGGTCCTTGTAAGGCCCGAGCGGCCTTCTCTCGACCTGGCTTGAGAGTATCTTCTTACTGTAGATGTATTCGTCTGTTATGAGGTGCTTGCCTTCCTTCAGCGTACCTTCTGACTGCCTGGTGTCGAGCGTGATGTAGGGTCTTGATTCAGGGAAGACTACCGGGCTGTTCATGCTCGTGTTGAACTTGACTTCGAGCACGTCGAAGTGGGACAGCTGGTTGTATGCGAACGTTGCGAGTGTGGGGAGCATGAATAGTATGGCCAGTACGAAAGCCATGAACACGAATGAGAAGAAATATTTGAATATGCCTCCTGTCCTGCGCTCCCTGAGCTCATCGTATCTCCATGGGTTGAGCGCGAGCCAGATCGTCCTGAAGAACGGGACTGATCTCTTGACCTCTTCTTTCATCATACCACCTCGGTTATGTGTGCTGATGGTGTGTGGGCGTATTTAAAAACTTTGCTCCGTGTTTGTTTGCATACTCCTTCACAGGCGCTTTTTTCCTGTAACCACTTGCAGATAAAAAAGTTTTTATACTACTGGCAATTTTTTGTGGGAGGGGTGTTGGGAATATCATGGTAAAGGTATATGCATCTTTGGCAGGCGCAAGAAAGGAAGATTTTCTCCAGATGGTGGAAGATGCCCTTGAGGCGCGCATAGATGGTTTCCATCTTGATTACATGGACGGCTCTGTGACTCCCGGGGCGTATGCATCTTTTGATGATGATTACGCAGGTCGTCTTGTGAGTTACTGCAGGAGCAGGACCCGGAACGGTAGTTTCTATGTCGGAGCGCACCTTCTTGTCCGGGATCCTTCAGGTCTGATCATGCCTTACAAGGATGCTGGCGTTTCTGAGATCATCATCCACGCTCCTGCGTTCAGGGATGACTCGCAGGGACTGGTCAGTTGCCTGAAGAGAGTGAGGGGGGACGCGCCTCAGAGAAAGGTCGGGCTTTCTGTGAACGTGGCTGACGCGCTTGACGCGATGGATGACTTCAGCGTGCTGGGCAATATTGATTGCCTCCACATCATCGGTTCTGGTCCTGGTGTTGACAGGGCGCCTCTGACTCCTGGCGTGATAGAGGGTGTTGAGAAGCTGTACTCTGATCGTTCCAGGATGAGGAGCTATAACCCTTCGCTTGAGATCTCTGTTGATGGGGGCGTCAACCCGAAGAATGCCGTGCCGCTGAAGAGGGCTGGTGTTGACCGTCTTGTGCTCGGCAGCGCTTTCTTCAGGAGCAATGATTATGCCGCTTTTGTCAGGAGCGTGAAGAGCGGTGTCAGGAGCGGCAATCTCTGAATGAGTGGAAGCGGGCCAGACGGTTCATCCTTTCTCTCTTCTGCTGCATATGAATATCAGGTCTTTCTCTTCCATCATTATCCTTTTTATCCTGAAGTTTATTATGATGTATTTCTGTATGTCTTCTATGTCTTTTGCCTTCTTCAGGACGCTGAACACAGCCCTGTCCTTGCAGACTCTTTTCATCTCGAGTATGCCTTTCTTGATGTCGTCGAAGTTGTGGATCGCTGTTATGCTTATGACTATGTCGAAGCTCTTGTCCGGGAACGGCAGCTCTTCTGCATTTCCGACGAGGAATCTCTTGTTCGGGTATTTCCTGTGGGCTATCTCTATAAGCTCCCTGCTGGGGTCGATGCCTGTGCAGTCGCAGTTCCAGACTGATGTGGATATGCCTGTGCCGCATCCCACGTCGAGCAGCTTCTCGTCTTTCTTGGGTATGTCTTTCCCCATGTCTGCGATGATGGTCGTCATCTTCTGCAGCTGCTCTTCCATGTGGAGCGAGTCGTACCCTGAGGCTATTGAGTTGTAATATTCATCTTTCATGATAATATTATGCTGATACAGTTATTAATTAACTTATCGGATCGATAGATCGATTCACGCCTGCGGCGAAAATTAACGATAGAACGCCTTCTTTTGTAGCACTTGACTTCGTGGTCTTAACAGCAGGAACAGCATTGGCACGAAAGCCGGCGGTCTTTCTATGGCTGCGTATTCACCAGGCCCCATTTTATGGAGAAGAAACAGTAAAAGGAAAACAGACAGCTTCAACCTTTCTTCCACTCGCTGTGTCCCCACTGCAGCAGCAGGTCGAAGTCTTCCGGCAGTCTTGGCGTGTCGCACGCGCCGTAGCAGCTTCCTGCCCAGATGAAGAATTCAGCGTCTGTCTCTTTCCTGAGCCGGTCGACTATGTCTTTGGCTTTCGGCTTGAGCCCGTCCGGCAGCTGCACGCAGACTTTCTTTGCTTTGGAATCTTTCACGATCTGCACTGCCTTGTCAAGTTCGAGGTCGTATTTCATTTCAGATGGAGAAGAAGATATGATGCAATAAATATTTATTGGTTTGGCTTTTGGAGCTTTATTCCTTTGCCGCCGATTATCCTGTTCCTGTTCAGCCTTGAGTCGACGAGCCATAGCTTGTCGAGCTGTTCTGTCCAGTCTCCGAACGTCTCTCTCAGACGTTCTTCTACAGGTCGGGGGTCTGTCACAGGACCTGTGCCTTTTCTCTGTTTCCTTCCTGCTATCTCCGGGACGTTGGATATGTACACCACGAGCTGTTCCATGCCGTAGGCCGAGCTCAGCCTTTCTGCTGCTTTTGGGAATCCTGTGAAAAGGTCTGCGTTGAATCCCTTGACGCTTCCGTCCAGCGCTTTTATCCTTGCCACGTCGAAGTTGGGCCTGACCAGCCAGGAGTTGTGCGCTTCCTTGTCCTGGAGCATCATGCCGATGTACTTGAGGCATGCTTTGGCCATGTCCCTTCTTATCTCGGGCTCGAAGAACACGTCTCCAAGATGTTCTGGAAGCGGAGCGTCGTAACCGAGTGCCTTGACCGCCTGGAGTGTCCTTGAGAACACATGTTTTGGGTCGAGATGGTACGCGTTCAGCGCTTTCATCATCTCTTCGTTGCTGTTTATGTTCCAGAATCCTTCCCTGTCGTCCTCGTGCACTCCCATGAGGTTGAGGTAGTAGTCTCCTATGGTGTCCGCTCCTGCGAACATCGCGAGCCTGAGTCCGAGGTATGCTATCGGCCTTTCTGATATGTCGAACAGGAATGACCTTTCAGGCGCTAACCCTGCTATGTAGTTGAGGTCCATGTCCACTCCTCCGACGACTCCCATGTAGTACAGGGGTCTTGAGGTGTCACGTTCCTGGTTGATCCTGTTCAGCACGTCTGAGAACTGTGTCTCGTTGGGTGCCTTGTAGAAGTTGCATAGGTACTCGTTCGTCTCGCCTTCTGAGAATGCTTTCTGGAACTCGGCGAATGTCAGTCCGTCTATCGTGTCTGAGTCCATTTTTTTTGTGTTTCTTCCCTCTTCTTTGCGCCTATCCCCTGTCTTTTTCACAGTCCGTTGAAGAGCTCGTCCATCTCCTCTCCGGATAGGTTCTTCCTGTTTATCATGCTCTGGAAGTTCGTCCTCGATTTTTTTGTTGTCTGTTTTATGTCGACGAGCAGCTCGTCGTCTGGCATGCTGTCATGTTCCATCTCGAGTTCATGTTCCATGTATTTCCACCTTCAGTTCTGCTGTTTGGGCTTCTTCTGGCCGCCTATGATCACTCCCTGCCGCAGCGCTTTGAGCCGTGGATCCTCCTGTGAGGCGACTTTCTGCACTACTGCGTATTCTACCTTTCCGGGCTTTAGTGAGTAGTTGATGCGGTATATCCCTCCTTTATCCCCTTCGGGAAGCTGCATCATCTGGTCTGCTATCTTTTCCGACCAGCGGTCCACCTGGCTTCCGAGGACGTTGAGTCCTGTCTCTGTGAGCCTGGGATAGGGGTCTTCTTTTGTCATGATGAAGTATTCCCTGAACGCTGGGTGGTTCGTGGCTTTCATGTTGCCTGCCATCATCCTGGTCACGAGGTCTTTGCCGACGACGTTCTTGTAATGGTTGCGGAGCGTCTCTTTTCTCTTCTGCTCGTCCATCTTTGAAAGTCTGGCCTCGTTGTTGGGCACCCTGAACGTGGTCGTGTTCTTCTGTGGGGCGAAGTATTCGTTGATGGGCATGAGGGCTGCGAGGGTGTCGTTGTAGTTCATGATGTACTTGCATCTTGTCCTGTGTCCTGCGAGGGGCTCCTGCATTATTGCCCTGTGTCTCAATGTCTGCCTCGCGACAGTGGTTGTCAGGTGTCTTATCAGGTCATCAAGCTTTTCCGCGCCTTTCTCTGTGAGTATGTGTGCTCCCTTTCTTTTTGGGTCGGGCGTGAAGCATTCTGTGAATTCGGGATGCCTTGATGCGATCATCTGCGGCGCGACCGCGTAGGTCACGACCTTGTCAAAAACCTCCCTGGCAAGGCATTCGATGTAGTCGTCTGTGACTTTGCCTTCGTGTGCAGGTTGGGCGTCGATTATGATGGGGGGCAGCCTTCTCTCTTCCGGCTGTGTGAACACTTCCTTGTACTCAAGGACGAGCGGTTCCTGTACTCCGCCGTTTTCCTGTTTTCTTTCGACTCCAAGATTGAGGAAGAATGGTGCTGGCTTTTCCTGGTCGAGTGCGTTCATGGCTCCGCTTATGCTTTCGGCTATCTCTTCGTATAGCCTTGCCAGATGTTCCTCTCCTTCTTCTGTGAATGTGTACACGTCCCTGCCCTGCTGTTCTGATTCATGGTCCATGCGTTCAAAGTACCTTTTGAAGTGCGGATGTCCTGCAGCTTTCATGTTTGCTGCGATCACGTCTATAGCAAGACCGTCCGCTTCTGATTTGTATTTCAGTTCTCTTTGTTCAGGACCGCATCCCCCTGTGTCGGGCAGTCTTTCCCTGAGGAAGATGGTCTTTTCAGGGTCGAGTGTTATGTGATCGAGCTTCATGTCCTTGAGTCCGAAGTCTGTGATCTCGGTCTCTAGGCTGACGAGCCCTCCTTTGGTTATGCTCTGCATCCTGAGCAGTTCCGGTACGAGCTGTCTTGTGGCCGCGTCTACGAATCTGCTGAATCTTTTCCTGCCTTCCGGGGTGATGCCGATCAGCTTTCCTTGCATGTCTCTCATGAAGAACTTTTGGTATTCCGGGTGTCCTGTCCTTTTGAGGTTTGACTGGACTATCTTGTTCTCGATTATCTCGGGCAGGAGCTTCCTTAGGTATGGTTCAAGTCTTGCCTTGCATCTTGCTGTGTATTCAAGATCGCCTATCTTTTTCCTGTCTGTGCCTTCAAGTCTGGTTTCAGGGATAGGTATCGTCAGTTCGTGCTTCAGGTCGTAGTTGAGGTATTCTCTTTCCGCTGCTCCCATGCTGAGCCTGCCTTTGTCGTCGATGAAGTATGTGAATCTGAGCCTTGCGCCTCTTGCGTGGTCAGGGTCTTTTTTGGGAAGGTCCCTGAGGAGCGCGTCGACGCATTGGTCTATGGTGGGTCTTATCTTGTGTTCGGCATTTTTCCTGCGGAGTATGACCTCGTCCATCTCGCCGGGGCTGAATTGTTTCAGTCCTGGCTCTGCCTGGTCTGCGTCCTGGTCAGGTTCTTTGAACACGATGATGGTATCGTAGTATTTTGACATCTCTGCAGGTCCCTGCCTTTCCAGGTTGGGTATGATTATCTCCTGTTCTACGGACTCTTCGAGGCGTTTCTTCCTGCTTTCATGGCTGGATGTGGGGGACAGGTCAAGCTTTGCGGGTTTCCTTTCCTGTGCGAGCAGGGGCTTGTCGCCGTTTATGTAGAATTCCTGTGTGATCTCGTCTTGTTCTTCGACAAGACCTTCATTGATAGGGTCTATGCCTGTGATGTGCGTGTAGAGCCTGTAGTCTCCGCGCTCTTGGCATCCTGAAAGGATGTTTTCCAGCTCATCACGCATGGCATCTGCGCATTCTCCTATAAGCCGGTTCCTGGTTGTTGCCCTGAGTCTGGTTGGTTTTTCTTTTTCTGACACGCTCAACACCGGTTTATGATATGGAAACAAGATTGAAAATAAAAGTAATTACTGTTTAGTAACTAAAATAGATTAAGAGATTATATTTAAATCTTTCGGTCAGCTATTTACTTATAAAAGACCTATGAGATTATAGAAAAAGAGGTTTATAAGGCTTCTGGAGGCTTAATTTCCGTTCCTCTTGAAGCTGACCACTATCCTTATGACGACACCTAGTATGAAGCACACTACTGCCGCGATTGCCAGCGCGTCTGTCATGCCGGTCATGCCTGTGAAGAAGAATATGATGGCCGCCACAAGAACCACGAAAGCCGCTCCGATAAGGAAGTTGCCGAGGAATGCTGTCCTTGCGTAGGGCTCCCGGTCCTTTGCAGGCTTCTTTGGCTTGGCTTTTCCCCCTGACTTTGCTTTCTTCGCCGCTTTCTTCGCTGCCTTGCTCGCTTTCCTGTCTGACCTTGCCACGACTGATTCGTATCTTGCGAGCTTCTTTTCTGCTTTCCTTGCTGACTTCAGCTCTTTAAGCGTCTCTTTCATCTGCCTGTCCTTGTCCTTGAGCAGGTCTTTCTGGTATGCCACTTCGTCTTCGAGCCTGTCCACCTGGTCCATCAGCTTCTCGAGCTGTTTCCTCTTGGCGTATTCTTCCCTGGTCTGCGCTATGTGCTTCTTCAGCGCTGCCTTGATTCCTTTGAGGTCGCTTTCCTCGAGCATGCTGCCTCTTATGTTCTTGAACTCCTTGTGTATCCTCTCGAACCCTTCCTGGACCACGTCGAGCTCGTCGTGCAGCTCGTCCTGGCCGACCTTCTTCTTGAGTTCTTTCTTCATGCCTTTCTCTACTGAGCTGATGTCCTGTGAGTTTGACTTGATGCTGTCCTGCGCGTCCTTGGATTCTTTTCTGAGCCTCTTGACCAGCTCGCCGAACCTTTCCCTGATCGTCTTGCTGGTCTCTGCCTGCTCTTCCCTGAGCTGTCCGAACATCTCTTCTGCTTCGTCCTTGGTCGCAGACTCTTTCTTCAGCGTGGCAAGCTCTCCTGTTATCGCGTCGAGCTTCTTGTTGAGGCTGTCGACCTCTGAGCTGAGCTCTTTCTTGCTCGCGCTTTCCTTGCCGAGCTGGGCGAGCTGTTTGGAGTTTGTTTCGACGTCTTCCTTTATGCCGTCGAATTCCTTGTTGATGTCGTTTACCAGGCCTTCTGCCTGCTTTCTCGTGACTAGCGTCTTCATGTCTTTCCTTATGCCTGACAGCTCGTCTTTCATCTCTGACTTGAGGTCTTTTATCCTCTTGGCCAGCTTGTCGTCTACCTTTGATGTCTGGTCTGATAATGACCTGTGCTTCTTCTCGTTGGTCTTTGCAAAGTCCTTGAACATGGACTCTATTCCTTTGGAGAACTCATCGACTGCTGCCGTGGTGTTCTGCAGCGCGTCATCGACCTTCTTCTCTATCCTGTCGAGGTCTTTCTCGACATCTTTCTCGAGAGCGAAGCGCTTCTCGCCTTCCTTTATGTCTGCCAGTGAGTTCTTGAGCCTGTCGAACTCTGAGTTTATGTCTGCGACGAGGTCCTCGACCTGTGACGCGTTGACCTTTGTCTTGACGTCTGACCTGAGCTTGTCGAAGTCTTCCCTGACAGATTCTGCTTTCTTGTTGAGCTTCTCGGTCCTCTTCTCGAGCTCTGCTTTTGTTATGGTGTCCTTGACCGACCTGAGCTCGTCCATGCCTTTTTTTATGCTGTCGAACTCTGAGTTGACGTCCGTGACGAGCTTCTTGACCTGGTCCTCTGTCGCTGATGTTGAGTTGAGGTCCTTTATGTCTTCCTTGAGCTTTGCGAACTCGTTGTCCACCGCGACTGATTTCTTGTCGAACTCTGCTGCTGAGACTGTCTTGCGGTCCACGTCCTCGAGCTTCTTCTCGATGTCCCAGACCTTCTTCATGTTCTCGTTGAGCTCGCCTATCTTGATCTTGAGGATGTTGAACTTGTCCACTGTGACAAAGTCTGACTTGCTGTCTTTGGACTCCTGCTTGACCTCTGCGAGCTTGACTCCCTGCTGGTGCAGGCCTTCCTTCAGTGCTGTCATGTCGTTCTTTATGTTGGTGAATGACTTGTGCAGCGCTTCGTCAAGCTCTCTTAGGCTGCGGGATTTAGAAAATTCGCTGTCTGCTTTCTTGGCCATGTTGAAAACACCTTTATGATAGTATCTTTGTGGAATAGGAACTGTGAGACCCCCAAATCACTACTTTAGAAAAACTACAAGATATTTAAACTTTACGGTAGTGAATATTTGGTAAGAAGAACCATTCTTTATAAAGAAAGCACCACCAATATTTAAGGGGTTGCCCTTTCAGGGGAGGAGGCTCAAGCTCTGCTTGAGAGCTCACAAATGCGTAGCATTTGAGAGTGGTGGGTCCGTAAGTAAAAGAAGAGGTTCAAATCCACCATGCTGCGCGGAGTGCAGCATCTGAGGGTGGATTTGTGCTTCAGTGTCGCTCTGGCAACCCCTTATTTCAGAAAAGGCCCACATTTAAATAATATTCCCTGATATCCTCCTGATCATGCGATCCAGACCTTTAATCATCAGCGCGAAGCGGAAGTCTTGCCTAGCGTAAGCTCCCGCCCGATGATGAACAGGTTCTGCTGAGAATTCTATGTCCATGATGATGCCGACATCAGCTGAGGGCTTAATATTATTCTTTTTTGACTGCTTTCTTCCCCACAGGCTTCCGCCAGAACTTCTTGCAGTCCATGCAGTAATATATTATCCTGTGCTCGTGGACCCGGACCCTTAGGTTCTTTCCAGGCACCAGGAACCTGTAGCAGTGCGGGCAGAAAAGCCTTTTCTGCTCGCTTGTCAGCCGTATCTTGAACTTCATGGCTATCTTGCGCGCCAGGGTTACGTACCTGTTTGCAAGAGCCATGTTGTCCGGCGCCGCCTGCTCCACCGCCTGCTTTGCTGTCTGCTTTGCTGCCTGCTTCGCATTCTCGAACAGCGAGTCTATATGCTCTCTTGCCACCCGTAGCTTATCAACAGGTTTCTTGTGGTATCGTCGTTTGTGTTTTTGTCTGGGCATCTTATCATATGCTAACGATGAAAAAGCTGGACAAGCGCACAGCTTCGCGTTTGTGTTTTGCGTAATTATAAACCTCAACAATTAACTTTATAAACATATTGGAGTTATGCTGGTGTCTATGGGTTGGTTGAAGCGTATTTTGAGCATTGCAGGTTCTGAAGAGGCTGATGAAGAGCCTGAGAAGGTCAGTGTAGAACTTTCCAGGCTGTCTGACTGGGTGAGTGAGAGGTCTGATGCCGGGTTCAGGGAGCTGAAGCCCGATATCGAGAAGGAGTTCGGCAGGCTTTTCCAGAAGAGGAAGGAAATGCTGCACGATCTTGAAGAGCTCCGCACTGCAGGACTTCAGAACCCTAATATCTCTGAGAGGGAGAAGCAGCTTATGGAGGGCAACCGCAATTCCTACATCAGCATGCATAAGCAGTTCAGCAACATGCTTAACATCTCTGATGACATCTCGTGCAGGGAGACGTTGAGGTTCTGTGAGGATTATGATGATCTTATCGTGAAGCTGGCGAAATCAACTGCAAAGGGGCATGCTGTGATGAATGAGTTCTTCGCGAACCATGCGTCAAGCATAAACAAGGATGTGAAGGCCATGACTGATTCTGTCTCGCGTATCAAGGAACTTCTTGAGGAGGGGAATGTCGGCGCTGACATGATCGGTGATGTGCAGAAGTCTGTGGATGAGCTCAGGTCAAAGAGGAAGCTTCTTTCTGAGCTGTCGGGCGAGCTTGTGACGTTGAGGAAGAAGCTTGACAATTCTGATTTCATGAAGCGGAAGCTGCAGAGGCAGATCGATGAGCTGAAGAGGACCGATGAGTATTCTGAGTTCCAGGACAGGAGCGATGAGCGTGACAGGTTGTGGAAGAAGGTGAATGAGACCAAGGAGAAGGTGGAGGCGTTGTTCTCTCATGTTAACAAGCCGATGAGGAAGTTCGAGCGCATCCTTGCTGAGAATGTGGACCTGTTCAACGATTACCTGGACGATCCCATGTCCGCTCTTGTGAAGGACTCTGACCTGAAGATCCTTACGATGCTTGAGAAGATGAAGTTCAAGCTGATGGACGGTACTCTTGAGGTTAAGGACAGTGACAAGGCTGTGCAGCGCATCGGTGACATCACCAAGGAGGATCTTGAGCAGGCCAGGAAGGTGTTCACCGAGTCCAGGAGCGCGATAAAGGCCATCGATGATGATGTGCGGAACAGCAAGGTCCTCGCGGATATCGATGACCTGAAGTACAAGATAGAGCATACTGATAACCAGGTCCAGATCCTGCAGGACAAGATAGCTGATGCTGAGAGGACTGTGGAGAAGATCGACCTGGATTCTTTGAGGAAGGAAGTGCAGGCCAGGATCCTGGACGCTTTTGATGTTGAGGTGAGTGTGGTATGGCAGGAAGAGCCCTCTCTTATGAGCTCGCGGCCTTCATCGTCGGAGTAGCCCTGTTCATCCTGGGCGCTGTGCTTGTGAAGGACCTTATTTTCAGGTTCCTGAAGTTCGCTGTAGGCATTTTTCTCATCTTCATCTCTATCCCCTTGATGCTGGGCAGCGTGGGTTTGTGGCGTTTCTTCAGGGGAAGGAAAGGCAGGGTTGTGAGGATGCACCGGAATGATTGATTCTTTCATAAGCAGGTTTACTGACCAGAAGCTGCTCCATGTAGTGAAGGTCGGGCGGAATTACTATCAGATGCAGAACGGCCTCAAGGATACTATGGAGAGGATCAACAAGAGCACTGGCCGTGATCCTTTCTCTGCAGGACTGTTTCTTGGTGAAGAGAGGTCGAAGAGGTTCTATCCGAGCCTTGCCCTTCTTGACCTGCTGGGCCGTGCGAGCCATCGTTGGGTGATGGTTGATGACAAGGCGGAGTGGCTTTTCCTGTGCGGCAGGGACGTCTTCGCAAAGTCTGTGGTGAAGGCGAATGTGAAGTCCGGCCTCGCTCTCGTGGTGAGCAGGGAGAAGGAGGTGCTCGGCTACGGAAAGGTCACAGGCGACCTGAAGGATGGGGAGAAGGTTTTCCTGAAGAACATCCTTGACAAGGGTGACTTCCTTAGACGTGAGATGTCAAAGACAAGGAACAGGAAATAATATTTATAAAGCACCCCTCTTTCTGAGTCATCATGGTCCCCAGACTGACCAGGAAAAGCAGGGTGAAGTTTCACAGGCTCTTCGACCGTAAGGAGGAGGGTGAGTACATAATAGGCCGTGAGGATACTGAGGAGTTCATAGGTGTGCCTGAGGAGGGCCAGGCTGCTTACCTGCTGCTCAGGAAAGGCCTTAGCATCTCTGAGGTTGAGAGCGCTTTGAAGAAGGATTTCGGCGCTGTTGATGTTCTTGATTTTGCGAAGACGTTGCTTGATGAGGGTTTCATTCGGTCGATTGACGGGGGTATTGTGAAGGACAGGCATGAGAAGGTGCGTCATGTCCTGAACTGGATAAGGCCGTCTCATGTCGGGTGGCTCTTCTCAAGACCTGCATATGTCATCTATTTCATGATCATCCTGGCGGCCTTTGCTGTGATGAACATCTTTCCAGGGTACCTTCCGCGCTATGGTGATTTCTTTTTCCATGACAGCCTGACTGTCATCTATGTGGTCAGTTTTGTGCTTGGCTGGATTTTGGTTGCAGGGCATGAGCTTTCCCATTTCATTGCTGCGCGATCCCTTGGTGTTCCTGCGAGTTTCAGCCTGAGCAACCGTCTTTATTTTGTGGTGGCTGAGACTGACATGACTGACATATGGGAGGTGGAGCCGAAGAGGCGCTACCGTGCCTATCTTGCAGGCATGCTTTTCGACCTTTTGGTGATGTCGGTGGCTGTGCTGCTCATGTATGCTGATGACCTGCAGGTCATCCTGATAGGTCCTTTGTTCTACAACTTGCTCAAGTTCATCGTATTGATCCAGCTGCTTTCATTGGCGTGGCAGTTCCTGTTCTTCATGGAGACTGACATATATTATGTCGTGGGTAATTTCTTCAGGATATCTGATCTCATGTCTGACACAAGGGCTTATGTTTTGAACCTGTGGCGCAAGGCGAGGAGCAAGCGCCCCAGGTCTCTTGACAGGTCAGAGAGGGAGATGCGGGTGATCAGGGTGTATTCAGGGTTCTGGGCTTTCGCGACGTTCATCACGCTGTTCCGGTTTTTCATCTATCAGCTCCCGATTATGCTCGTGTTCTTCACCAAAGTTTTCAGCAGGCTGGGAGGTTCCGGATGGGAGGTCATTGACGCTGTCGTCTTCCTTGTCTTCTTCCTGTTGGACTACGGTCTGCTGATCTATGCGCTGCGTAAGAGGCACAGGCAGCATGGCAGGAAGTTCCACCTGGGCCATGTCCTGCATCATCTGTTCCACAGGCACAGCAGGCACAAGCACAGGTAGTATAGGCTCTTCTGTCGGGATGTCATGGGAATTTCATGCTTAAAGAATCATGTTGAAGCTTTTTGTTTAAAGGTTCATGCTTGAAGAATTAGGAAGGGCGGTGTTCCGCCCGGGTATGCTTATCTTCTTGTGAACTGCGGTATCGCTATGGTTGTCTTCCTCTTGCCTTTTTTCTTCGCCGCAACTTTCTTTTTCTTCTTTGCCGGTTTTTTCTTTGCTTTTTTCTTCGCAGTCTTTTTCTTTGCTTTTTTCTTTGTCGCTTTCTTCTTTGCCGGCTTCTTCTTGGCTTTTTTCTTCGCAGTCTTTTTCTTTGCTTTTTTCTTTGTCGCTTTCTTCTTGGTCACTTTCTTCTTTGCTTTCTTCTTTGCAGGTTTTCTCTTTGTTGTCTTTTTCTTTGTCGCTTTCTTTTTTGTTGTTTTCTTTCTTGTCTTGCTAACCATACGGTCGCACCTCCTTTGCCCTTTCGGGTGAGTGTTACATGACCCCTACGCACTCTTTGTTTAAAAATGTTTTCAAAAAAAGTTATACTTTGCATGAATCATGTGTCTTTAGGTGTCATCGATGGTGAAAGGTTCGGCACAAGGGCTGAAGGCGAGATGCGCGCCAGGCTGGGCTCTGTTGTCGGCATGACTCTCTGCCCTGAGGCTGCTTATGCCATGCAGCTTGACCTTGAGTATGCTGTTGCCGCTTTTCCTGTGGAGAGGGATTTTGACGCGAACCATGAGAACACAGGTGAGTGCCTGAGGCGCTTGTCCGCTCCTGACCGCGTGCCTGCTTTGATAGGGAGCGTGATCGGGAGGTGCGGGGAGTGCGAGCCTGTGGGCTGCAGGAAGCAGTTGGAGGGCAATGTCATCCCCTGCTCGGACGCGTGCATCAGGAACTGTTATCTGAAGAAGGCCGTGATCGACCTTATCGAAAAGTACTGCTGATAAGGTCAACAACAATATTTATATATAAAGACCCTTTTTAAACCAGTATGCCTGTCAAAAAGAGGAAAGCGAAGTCCGGGAAGAGGAAGAGCAAGACCGGCAGGTCGGGTGGAAGTTCTAAGAGAAAGTCCGGGAGAAGAAAGTCTAAGAAAAGATCCGGGAAAAGCCCGAAAGCACGCAAGAAGTCAGGCAAGGGTTCTGCTTCCAGGAAGAAGAGGCAGGGCAGGAGGCCGAAGCCTGGGAAGGAGAGGTTCACTGAGGAGTCTGAGCTGCGCCGCGAGCTTGAGTTGCAGGGTAAGGACATTTTCTATCCTGAGAAGAGGTGGACGTTCTCTCATTGGGTGAAGAAGTACAGTCCTGTGCTCATAACCCTTTTGATTGGTCTGGCGACTTATTTCTATCTTGTGTTCTATCTTTTTTATCCCGCTGCGTTGCTTCATGGGCATTATGTGCAGCTGTTGATACTGCTTGTCTTCATATTCCTTGTCGCAGGCATATTGATATACCTCGGCCTGAGGGCTGAGCTGCTTTTCGTGCGCATACTGAGTTTCATCTTCGTGTTTGTGATATTCACTTTCCTGCTCTTGTTCATCCTGCTGGCCAACACCATGAACGTGCTGGGTGGTCAGGCGTGAGCGGCAGGATGGACTCTGTTTCTGATGATAGGCTGGACAGGTATTTCCGCATCACCAAGGAAGCGCTGGACATGATAGGGAAGGAAGGTGTTGATGAGAAGAGGAAAGACCAGGCGCATGAGGTGCTTGACATGGCGCAGCGTTACTATGATGACGCCTGCCACTTCAGGGAGAAGGGTGAAATCGTCACCGCCTTCGCAGCTCTGAACTACGCCCATGGCTGGCTGGACTGCGGCGCGAGGCTGGGCCTGTTTAAGGTGAAGGATTCCAGATTGTTCACTGTTGATGACGCGTGATTTTATAAGTATCCATGGAAAACCATAAAAACCCCGCGCCTATTTCCTATCCTGAAAATGAGGTACGTGCCATCTGGTCTTTGCCAGCTCGGCTGGCTCAGTTGTATGGGCTGCTGCGGTCATGGTTTCAGGGACAAGAAATCTGTAGCTAAGGGTATCGAGAAGAACACTCTTGAGTTGCGGAGCCATATGAAGGAGGGCGGTGACCTGAAGGACTGGATGAACCGCTCCAGGGACAGGCGTGAGTCAGGCATCTGCAGGAATCTTGTGTATGATGTGGAAAGTGATGCTATCTTCTGCCCTTGCCATCCTGATGTGAATTATGGTGTTGACCTTCGCATAGACCATCATTATTGTGACATCCTGCACGTGTGCAAGACCGCTTTCTTTTTCGGGCTTTGGGATGAGGGTATGAAAAAGGAGTTTCTGTCTTTCCTGAGGAAAAAGAAGAGTGCTGGTGAGCTTGACTGGTTCTCTTACTCTATGGGCATGGCTGATGACAGCCTGCTGGCTGAGTTTGAGGGCTTGAGGTGGGATTGATAATATGAGGATACCTGGTGAGGTTCAGGAGATACTGAAGCTTAAGATGTATCATGAGCAGAAGGCGTTCCGTCTGAAGCAGCTTCTTGAGAAGTATCCTGATAATGATGTTGTCCTGGCCTTCATCAAGGCTGAGGAGCTTCTCATCAAGAAGAAGGGCTTCAAGGCTGCGAAGGTGTATGAGGGTATCGCGAGCATGACGGGTGAGCCGAAGTGGCTGCTTGACCGCACGGCGCGGACCCTGGCGAAGTATGCTTACCAGGATATCGGCTCGGGTCCTATAGAGAAAGCACATGCTATATTCACGCAGAAGCTTGGTGAGGATCCTGAGCACGCGTGGAAGACTATCGCTGACATCCTTAAGAGGATGCGGGGCTGGGGTTATTCTGCTCAGTGCTACGCTAATGCTAACATGCCCGGGACTGCCGCTCGTATGTTTGAGAAGCAGTTGAAGGACCCTCAGCGCGCTGCCTGGTATTATGAGCAGGCTGAGGAGTTTGTGCACGCCGCGCGTATGTACAAGAAGGCCAGGCTTTTCGACAAGGCGGGTGAGTGTTATTTCAAGGCGGGCATGGCCAAGAACGCTGTGCGCCTATGGAAGAAGGCAGGCACTCTTGAGAAGCACAACATAGGCCCTCAGATGCTTGAGAGGATCATGAGAAAATAAAGACAGGCAGCATGGCCGCCTAGCGAAGTCCTCGGTTTATTCTTTTACCCGAGAAACACTAGGTACGTTGATCAGGCAATCCGTATGACGGAGCGCGGCCAGGGTGCCAGCGAGAGGCAAAATATTTAAAAAAGAATCAAGAATTCTTGCTTATTCATGGGCTTGTGGTCTAGCGGCTACATCATGCTGTATGGTGTGGTGCCGCAGATGACGTCGCCTTCACAGGCAAGAGATTGCTGAAAATGGCGAATATCGCCGGTTCGAGAGCGCAACGCCGGGCGTTGCTGCGTTCGACTTGCGCCGAACCTCCGGCCAGGCCCATTGAAGAAAGGTCAAATCCCGATGAAGTCGGGATTTTGCCTTTTACAATGCTCAATAATGTCGATGAGCTTGCGAGTCGGGATTATTTTTGTATCACCTGTACTTCTTCTTCGCTGCCCAGAATCCTATGACAAAGTAGATTGAGCTTATGAGGTATAGTGCTGTGTATATTGTTGTCAAAAACCCGTATGATGTGTTCCAGAGTGAGTACGCGTACATGTTGAAGGCCAGGAAGTGTGTGAACACTCCGTGTGACATGTACCATAAGGGTGTTCTTATGAGTCCTGACCTGAATGTAGGGTGTATGCGGAGTGTCAGCAGGAACATGAGCGCGACGATGAGTGGGTAGTAGAACATGAGGAACTTCTCGTACGGCCCTGCGCTTATGCTTCTTGGTATGAGCGACAGCTGGAACAGGTAGTAGAGCCATATGATTATTCCGCAAGTCACTCCGAGCATGAATACCGAGTCTTTTGGGTGGAGCTTGTGGAGTTTCCTCACGGCGGACCAGAAGTATGCGAATGCTGCTGCGAATGACGCGTAGCTCAAAACAAGGAAGAGGTCTGCTGCTGATGGCATGGCCTGCATTCCGAGGAGTTCCATCGTTTGCCTTGTCATCATACCTGTTGTCAGTGTCGCTATGGCGATGATGAGCATGATGAAGACTTTTTGCTTGATGAGCATTATCTGTTTCTTGTGCTTCTTGTGGTGCACGTTCCTGACCGCGTAGACTGCCAGCACCAGGGATGTGATAAGGAATATGGCCTGCGCGGTGTTCATGACGAGTGTTGCCGTGCTCATATTTTCAGGTCCCCCAGTCCTTCGTCCTTTCCTGTCTTTGCGCCGAGGCTTCCGCCTGTGCCTTCTCCCAGCCCTCCGCCAAGGTCTCCTCCGAATCCTTTGTCTGTTCCGAAGCTTTTCATCGCGGATCCTTTGCTGCCTTCTCCTTCCTCTTCCATGTCTTCGACGACAGCTTTGGGGTTGGGTGTGTACCTGTCCAGCAGTTCTATCACGAAGTAGAATAGCGGGAAGAACAGCAGCGCGCCTATGACGTGGTTCAGGGTCAGCGGTACTGCTCCGTAGAAGACCGGTGCGAACATGGCGAAGGCGTACGTCACTTCCCTTACCCTGCCGATGTATTTGATGACTTTGTTGCCTTTGAGCCCGAGCACTACGATGGTTATGCCGTACCCGAGGATGACTGCTATTATGGTGAAGCGTGCGATCATCTCAGCGACTGATGTCAACGCGCCTATCGTTATCTGGTGTATCGTCTGTCTTGTCGAGTCCACGCTGCCCCACAGCACGACGACTGCGTTTGTTATGGCGTTGCCCATGCTCGTGCCGTGCTTTTCCTGGAAGAATTCTGCGAAGAACCATGTTGCCCATATGGGTATGAGCAGCCAGAGCATGTCTGCCTGGTGGAACGGCGCTACGAAGAGCGTGTATATCCATGTCTTGAACAGTCCCCAGAACCACAGTCCTATTTCTGCATACCAGACCAAGCTGTTTACCTCTTTTTTTTGCTTTTTAAGGGATCAGACGTGGCGCTTTATAAATATTTTGCTGGTTTGTCAGAGGCAGGCCTGGATCATGGTCTGAAGCTTGAAAAAGCCTGTGCTAAATTTTTGCCGAAGGCAAAGGATATTATTGGTCCTGGAAAGAAAGCGGGTTTACTTCTTTGATCGCAGTGGCAGCTGCGCTTGAGCTGTGATGTCGGGTTAACTTTAAATATGCATCTCTTATATTGCATTTCATGCCGTTCACCCATAATATCGATCCTGTACTGCTGGACCTGGGTCCTGTTGAGATCAGGTATTACGGTTTGGTCTATGTCATCGCTTTCGTCCTTGTGTATTTCTATTTTAGGCATCTGGTAAGGGTTGGGAAGCTGAAGATTTCGCAGGAGGAGCTTTATGATCTCATCCTTTACAACATGCTTGGTGTGGTGATCGGCTCTCGCCTGGTGCATTGCATATTCTGGGCTCCGTCTTATTATCTTTCACAGCCGTGGAAGGTGTTGTTCGTCTGGGAGGGTGGCATGGCTTTCCATGGCGGGCTTCTTGGTGTTTTTGTGGCGACGTATCTTTTCTGGAGGAAGATCGACAGGAGGGTGTCCCTGCTTAGGCTTGCGGATCATCTTTCGATGCCTGCTATCTTCATGCTTGCTGTGGGCCGCATCGCGAACTTCATCAATGCCGAACTGCCTGGTAAGGTTGCTGATGTCGCCTGGTGCGTGAACTTTTCTGGTATCGAGGGCTGCCGCCACCCGCAGCAGCTGTACTCTGCTGTCAAGCGTTTCGTCGTGTTCGGCTGGCTTGTCTTCCTGGACAGCAGGAAGCATAAGGACGGGTTCATCCTTTTCAACATGCTTCTTTTCACAGGTATCGGCAGGTTTGTCATCGATTTTTACAGGGTTGACGCGACTTTGCTTGGCCTTACTGCCGGGCAGTACCTGAGCCTGATCATGATAGTCATTGGTTTTTATGCTCTTGTGAAGCATTACAGGAAGGATTTCAGGGGGCTGTTCTCATGAGGTCTGTTCTTTACGCTTTTGCCGCGGCGCTGTGCCTTCTTTTCTTGTCTGGCTGCGCTCCGGAACCTGCGGTGATGATGGAGGCTTTGCCTGCTGGTGAGGATGTTATCGCCCTTCCGTCCCTGCCCGTGCCTCTTGCTGTGGAGGAGGTGAACAACAGCGCTAGCTCTTCAGCGTCGGATGATCTTAGGATGGTGTCTGTCAGCGCGTTCCAGTTCGGGTACGAGCCTGACAGGATCGAGGTGGAGTTTGGTGATGATGTCCTTCTGACCGTGACCAGCCTTGACGTGGGGCATGGTTTTGCTTTGCCGGAGTTCGGCATCAATGAGCGCGTGCCGCCCGAGGAGTCTGTGACGGTCCGTTTCACTGCTGACCAGAGTGGTGAGTTCAGGTTCTTCAACTCTGTGTATTCCGGTTCTGGATGGAAGGATATGGAGGGAAGTTTTATAGTGAGATGATGGTATAGAGTGTTTGTCATGTTTTGAGGTGATCGTTTATGAAGACGCTTGTGGTTTTTTATTCGAGGACAGGCACCACGAAGAGGGTGGCTGACGCTATGGTTGAAAGGCTTGGTTGTGATGCTGAGCGGATACTTGACGTGAAGTCGAGGAAGGGTCCGTTGGGTTATATGCGCTCTGGAAAGGAGGCGATGAAGGGTGTTGCCGGCGATATAAAGGAACCGGAGAAGGACCCTGCTGATTATGATATGGTCATCGTGGGTACTCCTGTGTGGGGCTGGAACGTGTCGAGTCCTGTGCGGGCTTACCTGGGGATGATGAGGGAGAAGCTTTCTGGTGTTGCGTTCTTCTGCACTATGGGCAGCAAGGGTGGTGAGAAGGCGTTCAAAAGCATGGAGGACGTAAGCGAGTGCGTGCCCAAGGCAAAGGTGTCTTTCACGACGAAAGAGGTGAAGGCAGATAATTTCATGGACCGTCTTGACAGTTTCCTGGGCAGGGTGCAGGGAAGCCCTGTGAAGGAGGGTGCAGATGATGATGTTGAGGTTATAGATGGGGGAGAAGATGAAGCTGGAAAAGAAGAGGAAGGCGAAGCAAGGTAAGATGGAAGAGAAAGGAAAGAAGAGCGTGAGTGAGAGGTTCTCTTCTTCCCTGTCCGGCTCGTCGCTGGCCTCTGCGTGGCGTAATGTCAGGCACAGGAAGCTCTTGCTCCTTCTGACCATGCTTTTTGATGTGCTTTTCCTTGGCTCTCTTGCGTTGTTCAACTTTGTCCTTGGTGTTCTCGTGCCTTCTCCTGAGATGCTTGTGACTACTGCCGGCGGTGCTGTGGTCAAGATAACTTTGATGGTGATCGTCTATGTCCTTATGATCGTAGTGTCATATTCGTTCTTCAAGTTCATCATAATGCGGATCGTATTTTCTTTTTCCGTAGGGAAGAAGGCGGGGTCCGGGGCTGGCTGGTCGTTGTTTCCCGCGTTCCTTAAGTCGACGCTTCTTGTTTTCGCGGTTTTTTTTGTTGCGTTCCTTTTCTTTTCTGCGTTGTTCATCACTACTGTGCGGATCGCCGCTCTTGCTGCTGTGAGGGATTTCTTCCTTATCATCATCGGGGTGCTGGCTTACCTTGTTTTCAATTCTGTCCATTGCCTGTTCTTCCAGGGTGTGCATCGCGTCAGGACTGTCGTGAAGCTCGGCTTCGGTCTTGTGTTCAACAGGCTTAAGGTGTTTTTCGGTATCGTGGTCTTCACTGTCGTGGCTTTTTTTGTGCTGGCCGGCCTTTACTACCTGTTCGACTGGGCTGTGCTTGCCATCCTGGGCGGCTCCATTGCCGAGCCTGGTGTTTTCATGGTCTATGCTGTGGTCAACACTGTCCTGATCGCAGTGCTTGGCATCGGCCTGGTGGCTTTCGACCGTGTTTATCTCTTTGATATCGTCATGAGGAGCAAAAGGTTTATAATGAAGAAGTCCTGATTTGTTGTCTGGTGCTTGTATGGCCAAAAAAAAGAGGGGAAAGAAGAGCGGCAAGAGCGGTAAAGGTTCTGGGAAGTCAGGGCCTAAGCATCCTCTGAAGAGTAAGATCAGGAAAGAGGTGCGCCAGGAGCTTGAGCGTGAGGAGGAGATAAGGAAGGCGAAGGCGAAGCTGTGCCTTGCTGAGAAGCTTCTGCACGTGCTTGTGTTTCTTGCGTTGATTGGTGTGTTGTTCTCTGCTTATCTTACTTGGCTTTATTATTCTCCTTTCGGCGGCAGTTTATGCAGGGAGTGCAAGGCTGTGGCTTCGAGCCATTACTTCAGCGCGGGAATCCCCATATCTTTTTTTGCCATGGTCGGCTATCTTGCTTTCATCGGTTTGTGCTTCCTGATGCTGAGGGGTGACAGGTTCGGTCCTAAGGATATCCATATGCTGATGATAGTGCTGGCGAGCATCGGTCTTGGTTTTGCTGTGTACATGTTCATCGTGCAGAGCGTGCTTCTTGGCGCTTGGTGCATCCCGTGCGTGCTGTCTTCGCTGGTGATCATCGCTATCTTTGTCATACTTCTGCTGAGCTATTCTTATTGTTCGCGCTGCAGGAAGAGGCTTGAGAAGCTTGGCGCGCAACCGGGCTCTGTGTGCAGGAATTATTGATTACAGACTTATTGGTTTAGAATTATCGATTATTTTTCTTCTGTTTTTGTGGGGTCTTTCAGTTTCTGTGAGCATTCTTTCTTGCGCTCCCAGTAGTACCAGCATCTCTCTTTGAAGTCTTTGTAGTTGACGCAGTCTTCGCAGATGTCTGATTCATCTTCCAGCATGTGGATGTCATAGTCCTGTTCTCTTACCATCATGATACCCCTTGAACACAGATATCATAAAGCTATTATTTAAACCTTTTCCAACATTACAGCAGGGTTTGCCTGGCGAGCTCTATATGCTGCTGCGCCGCGGCCGTCCTGCGAGCATATTGGGGGTATGGTTGGTCTCGACAGGTGATGGTTTGACAGGTTGTTGATCGTATTGCCGGCTCGCGACGCTGCGGCGTGGCGATTATGCTGGTACTTTGCCTGACAAATTCCCTGTGCTGCTGCTGCGCCGCGGCCGTCCTGCGAGCATATTTGGGGCGTGGATGGGTGGATTGTTTTTTTCTGCAGTCTCTGACCGCTTCTTTCCAATACATTTAAATACCATACCACCTCTTATTTTTAAACAAAAAGAGGTCATCATGGTATTTATTCCTTCAAGAGAGGAGATAGAAAGGCTACAGCATATTGCGCGGGTTCTTTATGATAATGATATGGGTTCTGTCCTCACCAGGCTTAGGCTGCGGAAGAAGCTTCCGTTCAGGGAGAGGATAAGGACTGACAGGAAGAGAGAGCATGAGCTGACTCCGAAGCTTGTCCTTAAGATCTTTGAGGAGCTTGACGGCAGTTTCATCAAGCTTGGCCAGCTTCTCAGTCTGAGGCCTGATCTGATACCTGCTGAGTATTGTGAGGAGTTGTCGAAGCTTCAGGATGAGGTGAAGCCTTTCCCTGGTGATGATGCTGTGAAGCTGGTCGAGAAGCATCTGGGCAAGCCCATGAAAAGGCTGTTCAGGGAGTTCAACAAGGAACCTGACGCTTCCGCGAGCATGGGCCAGGTGCACCGGGCCACTTTGAAGGACGGCACCAGGGTCGCTGTCAAAATCCAGCGTCCTGATATCGAGCGGACTGTGAAGATAGATATCAAGCTTCTTTACCGCCTGGCTGGAATCATCAAGAAGAGGTTCCCTTCTGATGTGATAGATCCTGTCGAGATCGTTCGTGAGTTCGAGCGTTACACTGAGAATGAGCTGAACTATTTGCGGGAGGCTCATAATATCGACACGTTCCATAATAATTTCAGGGACTCTGAGAAGATCGTGATCCCGAAGGTGATATGGTCTCATACCAAGGGGAAGGTGCTTACCATGGAGTACGTTCCCGGCAAGCGTCTGACTGATGTTGAGAAGTTCGGTAAGAAGGAGAGGCGTCGGATAATCAATACGATCCTTGAGGCTGAGTTTGAGCAGCTGTTCATCCATGGATTGTTCCATGCTGACCCTCACCCCGGCAATTTCATCGTGAAGCGGGACGGCAAGGTTGCACTTCTTGATTTCGGCATAATCGGCAGGCTGGATTACCTGATGAAGGAGCACATGACTGAGTTCTTCATCAGCATGGTGAACGGCGATGTTGAGGGCATGGTCGAGGAGTCTGTGAAGATGGGTGTGAAGAGGGAAGGCTCTGACGTGCAGGACCTGAAGAGGGACATCTATGACCGTCTTGCGATGTATTATGAGACTGAGATCAGCAAGATACGGATGTCTGATGCGCTGAATGACCTTATCGAGCTGTTCAGGAAGCATAAGATGAAGGTCCTGCCTAATTTTGTCCTGCTGACCAAGGCGACTGTCACTCTTGAGGGTGTGGCTGAGGAGCTCGACCCTAAGCTGAATTTCATAGAGGTGTCGAAGCCTTTTGTCAAGCGTCTCGCTAGGAGGAGGTTGCGTCCTGAGAATATCGCTGAGAGGGTGAAGAAGAAGGTCGAGTCGGTGTATGATTTTGCTGAGTCTCTTCCGCGCAGGGCTGATAACCTGATGTCTGACCTGCACGGGACGAGCAGGGACCTGCGGCGTATCGACAAGGACATATCTTCTTTGACTGTGGAGCTTGACCGTTCGAGCAACAGGCTTACTCTGGGTTTCCTTGCAGGGACTTTGTTCATCGCTTCTACTATGATGCTTCCTTATGAGGTCCAGCGAGTGTATGGCATGCCTGTGATGTCATTCCTGGGTTACATCATCGCTCTTGTCATCACGCTTTCGATTTTCGTGTCTATTTTAAGAGAGAAAAAGTTTTAAACGGCAGGATATTATGCTGTCTGAGGTGGAATAAAATGAGGAATCCGGTAAGCAAGGCGTTTTACCTTGGTGTCTGCACTGCTGCTGTGACGAAGAGGTTCGTCGAGGAGGAGGTCCGCAGGGCTCTCAAGGCAGGTAACATCTCTGAGGATGAGGGAAGGAAGATCGTCAGGGAGGCTATGAAGCAGCTTGATAAGGACAGGAAGCAGCTTGAGTCAGCTCTTAGGAAGAGCGCGAAAAAGGGCGCTAAGGACTTGAAGCCTATAGTTAAGCAGGGCAGGAAGCTGGCTGAGGAGGTCGCCACGACTCTTGTGAAGGAGGCGAAGGGCGTGCCGCGCAGCAAGGCGAAGGCGAAGGTCGGCGTGGCGAAGAGGCAGGCAAAGGCAAGGGCGAAGTCTGCTGTGAAGAAGGCTAAGAAGAAGACGGTAAAGAAGAAAGTGAAGAAGAAGGCTAAGAAGAAGCCTGTAAAGAAGAAGAAAGCAGTGAAGAAGAAAAAGACGAAGAGCAAGGCTTCAAAGGCGAAGAAGAAATGATTTTTGTTCCTTGATTTTTTTTGTTTTCCTTTTTGATATTTTTTTTGGATACCATAGGGGGTGTATGCATTGGTAACTAAACTTACGAAAGACAACTTTGAATCTGAAGTGGTGAAGTCTGACATTCCTGTCATCATCGACTTTTATGCTGACTGGTGCGGTCCGTGCCAGATGATGGGTCCTGTGTTTGAGGAGCTGAGCGGTGAGTATGAGGGCAGGCTGAAGTTCGTGAAGCTGAGCACTGAGGAGAACCCTCGTGTGGCTGAGCAGTTCAATGTTCGGGGCATTCCCTGTCTGATCGTCGTCAACAAGGGTGAGGAGGTTGACCGCATCGTCGGGTTTAATCCCAAGGACCAGCTCAGGGCGAAGATCGATGAGCTGCTCGGCAGGATACAGGTGATTTAGATGGTGAATCCGTTTGAAGATACGCTGCAGAGGTTGAAGGGCGTTGCTGAATATTCAGGTAAGGAGGGTGTTAGGTTCACCCCTGCTGACCTGAAGGTTCTTGAGTCTCCTAAGAGGGTTTTGGTCGTGAATTTTCCTGTCACTTTCAGTGACGGCTCTGTTAGGATGATCAATGGTTATCGTGTGCAGTACAATGACGCTCGCGGTCCGACAAAGGGCGGCCTCCGCTTCCATCCGCAGGTGGATCTGGACGAGGTGAAGGCGCTTGCGCTCTGGATGGCGTTGAAGACCGCTGTGGTTGACGTGCCTTACGGCGGCGCCAAGGGCGGCATAACGATAAATCCTAAGGAGACCGGCAAGGAGGATCTTGAGAAGGTGAGTCGTGCTTTCATCCAGCAGATCCATCCTTTTATAGGTCCGACAAAGGACATTCCCGCTCCTGACGTTTACACGAACGCGCAGGTGATGGCGTGGATGCTTGACGAGTTCGAGAAGATAAAGGGCGAGAAGGCGCCCGGGATGATCACCGGCAAGCCTTTGGAGCTGGGCGGCAGTCTCGGCAGGGATGTCGCGACTTCACTGGGAGGTGCTTACGTCCTGAAGGAGGTTGTCGAGGAGTATGACCTTGGCCTGAAGCCTTCTGTGGCCATCCAGGGTTTCGGCAACGCTGGCATGAACATGGCGAAGATACTCGACAGGTGGGGGTATAGGATCGTTGCCGTGTCTGATTCTAAGGGCGGCGTGTTTGATGACGCAGGCCTTGATGTTGACGGGCTTGTGAAGGTGAAGAGGGAGACTGGCAGCGTGGTCAATATCGGCAAAGGGTTGGGTGCTGTGAAGGGTGTTTCCAATGATGAGCTTCTGCTTCTTGACGTGGATGTTCTCGTGCCTGCCGCTCTTGAGAACCAGATCACTGAGGACAACGCAGGGAAGGTGAAGGCGAAGGTGATCGTCGAGCTCGCGAACGGTCCTGTGACTCATGGCGCTGACCAGGTTCTGCACAGGGATGGGGTTGTCGTAATCCCTGACATCCTTGCTAACGCTGGCGGCGTGACTGTGTCTTATTTTGAGTGGGTGCAGAACAGTTATGGTGATTACTGGACTGAGGAGGAGGTTTTCCGCCGTCTTGAGAGGAAGATGGTCTCTTCTTTCAGGGACATCCATGCTCTTGTGAAGCTGCACGATATAGATCACCGCACTGCCGCTTACATAATCGCGATCAACCGTATCGTCGAGGCTGAGCGTAAGCGGGGTAACCTCTCGCAGAAGGGGTCGATCTAGCCCTGCTGTGCTTTGTTTGACCGTGCTTGTCACGAGTTCAGGGGGCTTGGAATACTGTTGTATTGTTCTGCCGAAGGCAGGCATGTTATTGATATGGTGATATGATGGAAAAAAAGAAGAAGTCAAAAAAGACCGGCAAGAAGAAAGCGTCTGAAAAGAAGCTGTCCAAACCGCATCTCGAGAAGGACGCTGCTGAGATGGACAGGGAGACTTGTAAGGCGTGTGAGCTTTCGGCTCCTGCTTCGTGCCCGTTCTGCACGAAAGAAGGTCTGATATTGATCGCCATCGCGATCATACTTGTGGCTGTCAATCATACCTGGACGCGCTACCTTGCGTGGTTTGCGTTGCTTGCCGCTTTTCTTGTGCCTCTGATCAGGGGCGCGCTGAAGAGGCGGTCCTGATTTTTTTGACTTTTTTGTGACCCTTGCGTCCTGTGCAGTGGGTGTCCTCTTTTAAACCACCGCTAATCTTTTATAATGCTTGTTTTCTCTTCGGCAGGTATGGTCTACGTCGCCAAGTATGGGGGTACTTCTGTGTCGTCTCCCGGCTGTATAGGTAAGATAAGGCAGATAACAGAGGATTCTGACAAGAGGCGGGTGATCGTGGTCTCCGCGCCTTCTGGTGTGACTGACAGCCTGATCAGTCTGGCGTACTGTGATGACCGTGACAGGGTTTATGGTGAGATCGTGCCTGGCGTGGTTGAGAGGTTCGGGCGTGCACATCCTGGCGCTGACCTGGATGTCCTGCGGAAGTCTCTTGAGGAGCGGTTGTCTTCGCGCAGGTCTGGCGGTGCGCGTGCTGACTGGATCAAGGCTTTCGGTGAGTACTACAGCGCGAGGCTGATTGCGGAGTCTTTGGGTTATGGTTTTGTCGACTCTGCGGATCTGCTTTGTGTCTCTGGTGATCATGGCAACGCGCGTATCCTGCCCCGCTCTGCTGGCAGGGTGCGTGATGTGCTTTCTGACCCTTCCAGGGTGTATGTCGTGCCTGGCTTTTACGGCAGGAAGGGGCGCGGCGTCGCTACTTTCAGCAGGGGCGGCTCTGACTACACTGCGGGCTTCATCGCTGCCGCTCTTGACGCTGATGTTTATGAGAACTTCACTGATCGCTTGGGTGTTTTTGAGGCTGACCCGCGTGTCGTGCCTGGTGCTGGCAAGGTTGATGTGCTGACTTTCAAGGAGATGCGCGACCTTGCGTATTCGGGGGCGAAGATCTTTCATCCTGATGCTATCATCCCTATCGAGGATAGGCTGCGCCAGGGCCATTCTGTCCGTGTGCACATAAGGAGCACGATGGATTATCCCGGGCAGGGGACTTTTGTGGTGTCTGAGAGGACCGGCGACGCCTGTTCTCCTGTGGTCGGTATCGCGTATGGTGACAGTTTCTGTTCTTTTGATGTTGACATGACCGGCCTTAATGATGAGGTGGGGCTTATCGCTGACGTGTCAGGCGTGTTCAGGGATCTTGGGCTTTCTATCGAGCACGTCGCGACCGGGATCGATGACATGTCTGTCATCCTGAAGAAGGACGGGCTTTGCTCTGGTCCTGGCGCTGTTGCTGATGTCGATGCGAGGCTGCGCGGACTTCTGCAGGGCAGGGGTGATGTTCGTTTCAGGGAGCACATGGGCTGTCTTGTCGTAGCTGGTAAGGGCATCAAGGAGCGGCCTACTGATGTGACGTTGAGGATGCTTGGAGCTCTGGCTTCTGAGGGTATTGATTATGTGTTCACGATGGCGGGTCCGGGGAAGAGCTGTATAATATCAGGCATACCTTCAGTGTCTAAAGAAAGTGCTATGGTCGCTGTGCATGGCGAGTTTTTCGGTTAGCCTCTTTTCTTTGAAGGCTTGTACAGCCCGAGGAAAGGGAGGGGTACGTCTTCGAGAAGCTTGTTTTCTGGCTGGTCGTACCGTATCATCTCTGTCTTGCCGCTGCTCTTGAGGAGGATCTCTCTTGATTTCGGGGTGCCGTTGTAGTTCATGCTCATTGCCCAGCAGTGCGCTCCTGCGTCCATGAATACTATCGTGTCTCCGGGTTCGACTTTGGGCAGCCACCTGTCCTGTGCGAGCTTCCAGTTCTCGCACAGCCCGCCTGCTATGTCGTACTTGTGGTCGTGGGGCTGGTCTTCCTTGCCGAGGACGATCGCGTGGTGGTAAGCTCCGTATATGCCTGGCCTTGGGAACTGGGCTTCGTTGCCGTCTGTCCGTATGTATGACTTGTGCTTCTCTTCTACGCGCAGGACTTTTGTTACGAAATAGCCGTAAGGTCCTGTTATTGACCTGCCGTTCTCCATGAGTATATCTATGGGGTCAAGTCCTTTTGCTTCTATCTTCTGCCGGTACTGTTCCCTTATCGCGACGGACAGCTTCCTGAGGTCTGTTGCTTTCTCTTCCGGCCGGTATGGTATGCCTATGCCTCCGCCGAGATTGACAAAGTCGAACCTTATGCCGAGCTCTTCTGATATGTGCGCGACGAGGTTGAACATCACCCCTGCCACGTCGCGGAAGTAGTCTGTGTCGAGCCTGTTGCTTCCGGCCATCGTGTGTATGCCGTACATTGGCGTGTGGCTGTGCGCTGCTGTGATGTCTCTTGCTTTCCTGTACGCTTCGGTTATTGTCTCTTCCTTGTTGCCGAACTTCGCTTCCGTGCCTTTGCCTATTATGGCTGTGCCTTGTATCGCGTCGCCGGGGTTGTACCTGAAGCAGACTGTTTCCGGCCTGCCGTTTGTCATGTTTATGAGGTGTGGCAGGTGTGTTATGTCGTCGAGGTTGATGATGGCGTTCCTGGCTGTTGCCTTGTGGAGAAGTCTTTTTGTTGTGCTGTTGGATGAGAGCATGATCCTGTCTTCTGTGATGCCTGCCATGTCTGCTATGTCCAGCTCTGATGATGAGCTGCAGTCCGCGCCCATCCCCTGTGCTGCGAGGAGCTTGACTATGAAAGGGTTTGGGCAGGCCTTGATCGCGAAGTAGTTCCTGAATCCTGGCGCCCAGCTGAACGTGTCATGGAGTTTTCTTGCGTTCTTCTTGATGCATTCTTCCAGGTAGAGGTAGAATGGGGTTCTTTGGTCCTGGACTATCTGTTCCAGTTTTTCATGTGATATCCTGAGCTTTTTTGACATCTCCGCACCTTTTTGTTGCGTTTGTTCCCTCTTTTTCCGCGTCCGTGTGGCTAAGGGGTTGGTTATAAAAGTTTTGGGCAGGAATTTTGTTTTTTAAACAACACCCTAAACCTTTATAAAGGGAGATTTTTTCCCAGAATATGGTATTCATGTTTGGGCTCGTAGCTCAGCCTGGTCAGAGCAATCGGCTCTTAAAGCTTTGTTGCTTGGAGTGACCGATAGGCCGGGGGTTCGAATGGAATCATTTCCCGAAAGTCCCCTCGGGCCCATGGAACAAAGGTATTTCGCCGATGAGCTTGCAAGTCGGCTAAATACCTTTTTGCATGCTTAAAAATACCGATGAACTTCAGGACGCGTAGCGGCCTGAAGGCTTACAGCATCTTTGATGCTGAAAGACTCGGGAGTCGGCATTTTGTTTGCATTGGAGAAAATCATTCATTGCATTTCTAAAAAAAGAAGTGGACCAAGGACAGATATAGGGTGGTTGATGTGTTTATTGAGATGAGGACTGAAGATGGTGAAGGTTTTGCTGAGTTGCGTGAGCGTCTTAAGGATGAGGGTTTTGTGAAGACTAAGGAGGGCTACATAAAGCCTGGTGATGACCCTGCTGATTTCACGACTGTTCAGGTGCTTGCTGCGCAGAATGCTGTTGAGATATATTTTGGCCAGATGGGTGTGCCTAAAAGGTTGAGCAGGGATTACATGACTCCTGGTGCAAGGACTGCTTTGGATCTTGCTTTGAGTTATGTAAATCCTGTCAGGATCGTGGACCATACTGATGCTGAGGTGGATCCTGTGGATCTTTTGAAGTAGGTGTTTTGTGATGTATCTGACGATCAGGACGCGGAGTTCGAAGGGTTATGGGGGTTATCGTAGCGCTTTGAAGCAGGCAGGTTTCCGTGGGGGTAGGAGCGCGTTTTCGCATTACAGTTCTTCTCGTCGTGAGACCACTTCGGTGTGCGCTCTTGATTTTCAGAGGGAGATCATGATATACTGGGGTCCTACTGGCGAGGCGGTTCCGGTGTCAGGCTCTAATATGTCTGCTGCTGCGAAGTCTGCGTTGGACCTGGCGCTTGAGTATGTTGACCTGAAAGGCGTCACTGACCATAATGAGTATAAGGTGGATCCCATGGAGCTTTTGAGGTAGTGATCATGGCGGGTTATGACCTGGATGTGGATTGCGGTGTTGAGCTGGGCATGAGGCCTAATGGTGACAGGGATGGTTTTCCTTTCCATTATTATGCCTTGCTGACTCCTGTGGATGGTTCTGGTCCTGTGGAGGTCAGTCTTCCTCTTGATCTTTATCAGGACTTGATAGATGTTAATTCTGGTGTGGGCAGGGGTCGTCTTGTCGCTCGTGTCTCTTCTGGGGGCAGCAGGCTTGAGGTCACTGTTGACCTTTATGCAGGTAAGGACAAGACCTGAATTCTCCCCAAAACCTTTAAAAACTGCTGTTCATTCTTTCTGCTTCAGAGGTGATTTTTCATGGCTAAGGTGAGGATTGAACAGGATCATGAGGCTTGCATCGGCTGCGGTGCCTGCGCGAACATCTGCCCTGATAATTGGGAGATGGGTGATGATGGCAAATCAAGCCCTAAGAAGACCGAGCTTGATGAGGTGGGCTGCAACCAGTCTGCTGCTGACGCATGTCCTGTGCAGTGCATCAGGGTGATCAGGGAAGAGGATTGAGTTTTTTCTTTTATTCTCCTGAAGAATTATTTAACCACTTATAAGTGGCTAAAACAGAAAGTTTTTTAAAGGGTAGATGTCTTCTCCTGCCCGCAAGGGGCGATTCTGTGATAGGACCTAAATCATTCACCGATGAGGAGAAGAAGCTTATGCAGAGCGAGGTGGACATTCTTGAGCATAGGCTTTACGAGCTGGAGGGTTCTGCCAGGGATCTCTGCGGCCGCATCACCAAATATTCTGATGAGTATGCAGATAAGTTGAGGGGCCTGCTTGAGGAGCACGGGGTTGACCATCTTGTCGAGCCCTGCATGAAGGAGCTGTTTTTCTGCGCTGAAAGTGATGATATCCGCACACGGGGCGTGATTGGTGTGTCTCCGGTGTCTGAGGAGGCTGCGAAGGCTTTATGTATGTGTCCGGAGATTCCCGCTCTTGAGTATGAGATGGAAAGGCTGGGTGCGGAGTACCATTCGCGTTTTGATGATTTCCTGGAAGAGCTTACAGGTCTTCATCAGGAGTATGACAGGACTTTCTCTTTCATGGTGGATTATACGATGATCGAGTCTCCTTTTCCGCAGGAGCTGAAGCAGGATGTCATATTCTACATCTGCGACCCTGCGCGTTCTTCAGAGGTGTACAGGTGGAAGGTCAATCTCATCACTGATGACCATTCCGGTCCTGACGAGACTGATCTTGTCAGGCCTTTCGTGCTTGAGGAGAGGAACGTGCGCAGGATGGAGGCTGAGGCAGAGGAGACAGGAGCTTCTGTCTATGTGCTGCATCACATGAGCAGGAAGGTGCCTGTTGACAGGATGGCAGCTCTGGCTCATGCGTACCTGATCAGTAAGCTGGTGAAGCAGGACAGTTCTGCTCTTGAAGCCCGCCAGGCCATACAGCTCGAGAGGGAGCGTGCGGCGATCAGCAGTTTCGTGAGCACTCTGGACAGCATGCTTGAAGAGGATGAAGGGCCTGCAGCGCAGCAGCACACTTATGGAAAGCCTTTTTTCTTCACATCTCCTGGTGAGGACGTGCCTGATGATGTTCTTGAGAGGCTGATGGCTGCCAAGCCTGATGGGGGTTATGATTGCTGATGGTTTTTGGTCCGGATAAGCTTTCCAAGCATGAGCGGAGACAGGTAAATGCCAGGGCGTCTGATCTTGACTGCCTTCTTGAGGGTATTGAGCAGGATGCCGGGGGGTTGTGCGGGCGCGTGACTGGCGTGACGCATGAGTTCAGGGATGTGCTTGATGAGTGTTTCAGCCAGCACGGTCTCAGGGAGTTGGTGCATCCTTTTGTCAGGGAGTATGCTTTCTGCAGTGAGAGGCTTGATATGGTGTTCATGAAGATGGATGGCATCGTCTCTTATGATGAGGAGACTGCTTTGAAGCTGCATAAGGAGGAGCTTTTCAAAGGCCAGGCAAAGATCGATGTTGACAGTGTCATCGATGAGTATGTCAGGACAGCTGAACCTATGCTTGAGGAGCTTGACTATCTGGGCTCGCAGTACATGAGGCATTCTCTTGAATTGAGGTCTTTGATATCTTTTGAGCGGCCTCTCGGCCAGAGGAAGCTGAGGCGTTCTGCACTGTTCTATGTTTCCTGTTTTGAGGACGATCATCTTTTCGTGTCTAGGGGTGATCTTTTGTCTGCGCGTTTCACCTCTCCGGAACCTTCAGGTCTTCGGAAGTTCGACAGGCTGGCTTATGAGGACGGGATGGTGATGCGCATGACTGCCCGTGAGGATGATACTGTGTATCTTGTGCGCTGTCCTGGCAGCCGGTTGTCTGCTGAGGATGGTGTGCGCGAGGTCATGCTGCACCTTGCTGCGAAGTACGCGCATGTCCGTATCGATGACTGCCCCTCTCCTGTGATGGAGGAGGAGCGTGGAGGCGATATCCTCTGGCCTTTGCCTGTGAAGAGCTATGTGAAGCCTGTGGTGATCACTGATGACCGTGGCAGGTCTTTTGCCTGGGCTGATGGTGAGGTGCCTGACAGCATAATCGAGAAGCTGATGAGGGGTCCTGATAAGAAGCATAATCCTTATGGTGTTTATCATTGATGGTGTTTTTATGATAGGTCCTAAGCGCAGGTTCAGGGAGTATGTTCTTGTCGGCATTGATGATATCGTTTCTGGTATCGAGGAGAATCTTGACGTGGTGGATAGTGATATCCGCGATGCGTGTTCGCAGATGGACAGCATGGCTGTGAACTTCTACGAGCGCGGTTCTGCTTTCCTGCGCGCTGCAGGTCTTGACGGTTGGGCTTCTCTTGAGCTGAGGGAGACCCAGTTCTCTGATTCTGTGCCTTTCGGCCATCGCTGCCTTGTATGGAAAGTGGATTACGGATGTCGCGCCGGCTCGCGTCCTGACCCTGGACAGATGATGGACCTTCGTAATCTTCTGAATGATTTCAGGCAGGAGGAGCAGATGCTTGGCTGCGCGATGAGTGTGATCGCTGACAGGCAGGACCGTCTTTATGATGAGCTTTTGGGCTGGACTTATGTGGAGTCGGGCTGTTTCCAGTTCAGGGATCATGAGGACGCTCTTGTTTATGTCGTGCGTGATGGTGCTGCCTGGCGTTCTGTGGTGCATAAGAGGACCGGCGACCATTCACCTCTTGAGCCTTGTGATGTGCCTTATTACAGGCAGATGAAGCGTGAGTATAAGCGGTCGGGCATGAACGTGTACAGGGCTGACCATCTGAGTTCGCGTCCTGATGCAGGTATGATAGCAGACCATGTGAGTGGATGCCTTTGCTCTGATTTTAGGCGTTCGCGCGGCATACCTCCGAGGGATACTGTGGTGGTGGTCGCTGTCCCTGTGGTTGGCGGTCATCATTATGAGGAGGTTCCTGATCCCGGGAAGGTTCTTGACGAGCTTGAGGAGTACAGGAGGGATGGGGGTTTGTTGAACTGACCTATATCTTTTTTATGAATTTCTTGTTCGGTTCTAAGAAGTCGTATGTTTCTATCTGTTCTGGCGTGATCCATGCGGTGTCCTGGCAGTCGATGTGCTGGACGCTCCCTTGCTCTATCTCTGCGAGGTAGCCGAGGAGTATGATGTGATAGTTCCCGTGTTCTTTCTTCCAGACGTGGCTCACTATGTCCAGCAGCTGCCGTACTTTTATGTCTATTCCGAGCTCTTCTTTTATCTCTCGTTTTATTGCCTGTTCGGGGTGTTCTCCGTGCTCGACTTTTCCGCCTGGGAATTCCCACCTGCCGGGCTCAAGAAGTGTGTCTTTTTTTCTTTTCGCTATGAGTATCTTTTCGTCTTTCCTTATCACTGCGCATGTGACCAGCAATGTCTTGTCCATAGGGTGTGTTCGGGAGAGGTCATTTAATTGTTTTGCTGTTCACTCTTCCGGGCATTTGATGCTCAGCTGTCTGTTGCACTCTTCTGCGAGTGTGTCGCATTCCTGGTAGAGTATGTTGTAGTCTTCTAAAAGCTGGTTGTTCTTCCTCACCACTACGTCCCTTTCTGACTGGAGGGTGTGGCATGATGCTCCTGTGTATGTGAGTATGTTGAGGAGAAGGCTTGCTGCGAGCGCGAGAAGCAGTATTATCAGGAGTAAGTGCGGTAGTTTGTCTTTTAGCCTGTTTGCCATGCGGACCTCTTTTTGCCTTGTTAGGGAGAATTCGTCTTTATAAATCTTACTTAGGATCCTGGATAAGCATCTGTGTTTTTTGCACGATTGGTGACCGATATGATCCGCGCCGGACTGCAATCATGCCGCAGGATATCTTCCGGTTCTCTCGTCAGTATTTCCGGTTTTTCCTGGCAAACTTTTCATAAAATTATTGATTTGTCAATAATTTTAGGACACCAAAGACCTCTTGTAGGTCTTTGCGTGTATTAAGCTGGAAAACTTTTTTATGCACAAAAAGTTCACCAGAACTTTTTGGGAGGGGTTTAACACCCCACCATTTATGGTGAACTTTTTGGCATGCTCAAAACGCAATGCGTTTTGGCACCCCAAAATGCTTACGCATTTTGAGGGTCCTAAAAATCCGTCTGTCAAAACGAGTGCCACGTCATACCCCAACCTTTAGGTT
>CAYOQS010000004.1:0-146602 GCA_964406185.1 uncultured Methanosarcinales archaeon | reverse complement strand
ATACGAAGTGGATGAGGGCTCAGACCTTCCGGTGCACGAGAAATTTGTCAAAGAGAAGAAGATACGCAAGACGAAAGATAAGGAAAAATAAGATGGACCACGACCAGAAAAGAAGAGAGATGGTAGATAAGCAGCTCAAGTCTCGGGACATAACAGACCCGCGAGTCCTCAAGGCCATGATGGAAGTCCCTCGCCATGAGTTCGTCCCCCCAGAGCTCAGGGACGTGGCGTACACGGACAATCCTCTTCCGATAGGTCACGACCAGACGATATCACAGCCTTACATCGTAGCGCTGATGACGCAGGAACTGGAGCTTAGCGGCGACGAGAATGTCCTGGAGATCGGCGCGGGAAGCGGATACCAGGCAGCAATACTATCAAGGCTCGCCAGGACAATATACACAGTAGAACGGGTGTCAAGCCTGGCAGCGCACGCAGAGAGCGTACTGCACAAACTATGCTACATGAACGTGCACGTCACTGTCGGAGACGGCACCCTCGGACTCGAGAAGCACGCACCATACGATGCCATCGTCGTCACAGCAGCATGCTACAAGGTGCCAGAAGCGCTCAAGGCACAACTCAAGGAAGGCGGCAGATTAGTCATACCTGTCGGAGGCAAGTTCGGACAGGTACTCGTCAGGATCACCAAAGAAAAAGGAGATATCTTCGAAAGGAAGATATGCGACTGCGCATTCGTGCCGCTCGTAGGAAAGGACGGATGGGAAAAGTAGAACGATAAAAAAGAGAAGAAAAAAAAGAGAAGAAAAAAAAAGAAAAGCAGAGATCATTTCTTCTTCGCTGTTGTCTTCTTAGCGGTCTTCTTCTTGACAGTCTTCTTAGCAGACTTCTTCTTAGGTCCGCACGCGCAGCATCCTGGCATCGTATCACCTCTTCATATGACCTATATATGATAGCCATATATGATTTCCTGAAGGGTTTTTATAGTTTTGGATTTGGCAGGATATGCCATGTCCAGAAAAAACAAAGAGATTGGAAGAAATCAGCGAAGGTGTATCTCTACCACGTCCCGGTCCCTGAGAGTGTGCTGTAGCATGAGGCGCTGGCCGGGAAACTTCGCGCTCTTCCCCCAGACACGCGCAAACCTGAAACGCCTGGCGAAATCCCTGTGCAGCTTATCGCACATATCCTTTATAGTGGAGCCCCTCTTCATTATCAGAGGCACACCCATGTCAGCCTTCTTGCCGACCTCCTTACAATAGATGCGGATCAAATCAAGCCGGTCAAAAATAGCCTCCTTCACGGCATCAAGGTTGATCCCCTTCTGCGCGGATATGCAGATATCAGGTTCCACCTCATCTATTATCTCCTCAAGCCGCTCCTCATCAACGAGATCAATCTTGTTAAGGATAGTCAGGCCAGGGATGTATATCTTATTCTTCTCTATGACATCGATAAGGTCGTCCACCTCGATCTCGCTCCTGATGAGTATCTCAGCGTTGGTGATGCGCATCTCCTTGCAGACAGCCTTTATAGTCTCGTCAGAAAGCCTGGGCAGCATCACTGTCTTGCCGATCCTTATGCCCCCCTTGGACTTCTTGGTGATCTTCACGTCAGGCCGGGTCTTGTTCAGCCTAAGATGGGAATCGTATATCTCCTTCTTTATCACCTTAAGAGCGTTGGGACGCAGAGTGTCCACAAGTATTAGTGCAAGGTCCGCGTTCTGCAGCACTGAAAGCACCTCCCTCCCCCTTCCCCTGCCGGAAGCTGCTCCAGCGACTATGCCCGGCACGTCAAGGATCTGGATCTTCGCATCCTTGTGCTCCATAAGCCCTGGCACCACATCAAGTGTCGTGAACTCATAAGCGCCGATAGGTGAGTCAGCATTAGTTATCGCATTAAGGAGCGAAGACTTGCCGGCGCTGGGAAAACCCACAAGGATGACAGTGGCGTCACCGCTCTTCTTGACAGAATAACCCGTGGTCTGAGGGCCTTTCGCCCTCCTGGCCTCCTCCTTCTTCCTCAGCTCGGCTATCTTCGCACGGACAAGACCGTAATGGTGTTGCGTGCGCTTGTTGTACTGCATGGTGCTGAGCTCATTCTCAAGCTCCCTTATGCGGTCCCAGTTCGAAGAGGCTTTCTTCGGCGCTCCAGATCTCTCTTCCTTATCCCTGAGCTTCCTCTTCGCTTCCTTTGAAAGTTTCTTTGTCATCCTGTCCAATCACAGCGGAAGGTGTATATAAGTTTTCTCCCCTCTCCGCGAGTCCGCGAGAAAAGCGACCAGGTCAAACCGGGCGGGAAACGGTCAGGACCTTTCAATAAAGTTTATATACAACAGAACCCGACAGATCAAGGATGGCAGAGTTAATGGAAGCGGTCGCCGCGGCGTATGAGACAGTAAAGGCCTCGACATCAGGAATGTTCTATAAGTTCATCGTGTCGATAGTCATACTCCTCATAGGATTTATACTCGGCAAGATACTCGGCAGGCTGATATACCGGTTTCTGCACAGCTTCGAGGTCAATGAGACTTTCTCAAAACTTACAGGAGCGACGCTCAAGATAGAGGAGATAGCAGAGACATTCACGACATACTTCATCTACTTCATAACCATAGTGATAGTCCTGCAACAGATAGGGCTGGCCAGCACGATACTGCACATGATAGCCGCAGGAATAATACTCCTGATAATACTCTCAACCTTTTTGGGCATAAAGGACTTCATCCCCAACGCGATAGCAGGATTCTTCATGCAGAACAACAAGAAGTTCAGGATAGGCCAGGTCATAAAGGTAAAAGGCATGCAGGGAAAGATAATACAGATAACACTGCTCGAGACCAAGATAGAGACGAGGAGCGGGGACATCATATTCATACCAAACTCCGTGCTCAACAAGACAGAAGTCACCTACATGCGCACAAAGCCTAAGAAGAGACAAAAAGGAAAAGCGAAGAAAAAACCTGCTGAATGAAAACCGATCTCTCAGAACATCTCAAGCATGCTGGCGATGTTCCATATCTGGGTCCGGGTATAAGACTGCAAGTTAGTATCATCAGAAATCTCGTCGAGAACACTCAACGCCTTGTTGATATTGATGGACATATCCTGGCCATCCCCACCCTTGAGAGTGGAGATCACCTCTTCGACCTTGCTCTTGACATTCCGGGGAACCGTATTGTCCTCAGCGAGCTCCTGGAGAGACTCAATGACACCCTGTATCCTTTCATCCATCTTCCGTTCCCCTTCAGCATAACAATCTTCCTTAAGGAAATGTTCAAGACATCCCCTTCATCACTTCGGACTGAAGCTCAGACGTCTTCTCCCTCAGCTTCTCTTCCTGCTTCTCAAGACTCTTTATCCTGAGCTCCACCATCTCCTTCTTCTGCTCTATGTCCTTCACGAGAGCAGCCTTGTCAGAACTCACCATAACATTGCCCACAATCTTATACGCCTTGTCGGTCTTTCCGAGCTCCTCCAGAGCAGAATTCAGCTCGATAAGCTGCGACTGGAACTGCTGTTTCTGGGCAAGGAACTGCTGTAAGGACTGCTCCATCGAAGATAGCTTGTTGATCTTCTCCTGCATCTCCTTGTCGTTTCCAGCCATCTTCATTTCTCCGTATCTTCTTTCATTCCAGCACCCTCGAAAACTATGAGGAGCTGGGAAATCGTGTTAAGCGTCGCGCGCAGCGCGACAGCATCACCAGCCTTGATGTCAAACTCGACGCCGCCGGCGACCTTCTTTATAGTGAATGATGAACGATCAAAAGACGTCTCCTCAGGAGCGAAGCACCCAAGCATCCTGTCCGAGTCCCCGCTGGCAAAAACACTGGCAGTGCACTCCATCTTCTAACGCGCCTTTACCTTGGTAGATACCAGCCTGGGCTTGAAAAGCATCTTGCTTCCGCAGTAAGGACACCGCACCTTCTTGCGGATATACTCCATACCAACTTTCTTGTTGCAGTCAAAGCACTTGTATTCAACCATCTTCAAGCCTCAACCTTATTCTCATCGTCCTGGACGGGCTCTTCGGGAGCTATCTTCTCCTCAGTTTCCTGTTCAGGTGCTACCTCTTCAGCAGATTCCTGTATGTCCTCTGCAGACTCTTCTTGAGGTTCTTCCAGATCCTTCTCGCTCTCATCTGTAAGCTCCTCTTCCGGCAAATCCTCCTCTTCAATATATTCTTCCTCAACATCTGTCGTCAGAGGTGCCTTCTCCTTAGCCTTCTTGGCTGCTTCAATATAATATGCCTTCCCTGTGAACTTTGCATCGCATTTCCCGCACTGCCAGATGCCCTGACAAAGCCTCTTTACCTTGACATAATTACAGAAAGGGCATTTCTGCCTGTTCCTATGGATATTCTCCAGACTCGCTATTTTTTCCTTGTTCTTACGCCCATATCGCGGTCCAAACCGCTTGGTAGAACCTAATTTTACTTTTTTAGCCATTTTAAGTCTTTAAACCCTTTATCTGTGATTTTATCGCTCTAAAAGCAGATTTAATAGCAATTTTCGGTTCTTTATAAAGTTTGTTGGTGTTCCGGAGTTACCTGACAGACAAGCATGCCAGAACCCTCAAAATCACAGAGTGATTTTGGGGCGCCAAAACGCAAAGCGTTTTGAGCGAAATACAGACTCCCTTTGGTCATCGGTATTTTTAAGCATGCAAAAAGACAAAATGGCCGACTCCCGGAAGTCATCTGGCATTTTGCCTTTATCGCATGGGGCTACCCGGACATCCGCCCTATGCGCAAGCGCACAGGATTTCGAACCGGGGTCATTCGGCTTCCTGCCATCAAAGCGGTCCCAAACCGAAGAGGATAGTCACTCCAGGCGACCTGAAACCCAAGTCAGCACTGTCCAAGCTACCCCATAGCCCCTTATAAATGCAGGAGGTCATGAGGGCTATTTAAAGCTTTTGCAGCGTTACGGAAAAAAATACGCAGGTTTGCCTTAGCAACGATGAAGATACCTTAATTTTATAAACCCCCTGACGAACCATCATCGCATGGCAGATGCAAAACTCACAGAGATGCAAAGGTACCACCTGAAAAAGTTCATCAGGGAGCTAGAACCGCATAGAGGCAGGCATACAGAACTCGTCTCAGTATACATACCAGCAGGATACGACATGAACCTCATCGTCAAGCACCTCTCAGACGAGCAGGGCACGGCATCCAACATCAAGAGCAAGCAGACAAGAGAGAACGTGATCGGAGCTCTTGAGAAGATGCTACAGCACCTCAAGCTCTTCAAGCAGACCCCTCCAAACGGGCTCGCGGTATTTTCAGGAAACGTCTCAGAGAAGGAAGGACAGACAGACATACAGGTATGGAGCGTGGAGCCGCCGGTACCGCTAAACTTCAGGACTTACAGATGCGACAAGGAATTCGTACTCGACCCGCTCAGAGAGCTTGTCGAGACAAAAGACGTCTACGGCCTTGTCGTTTTTGACAGGAGAGATGCCACGATCGCCCTTCTCAAAGGCAAGACAATCATACCCATACGAAAGACACACTCAGAAGTCCCTGGAAAGATGAAAGCAGGCGGGCAGTCTGCGCAAAGGTTCGAGAGGCTCAGGGACGGGGCGATAAAAGACCACTACAAGAAGATAGCAGACTACATGAAAGACGAGTTCCTCAAGCTGTCTGGCCTGAAAGGCATAATCATCGGCGGGCCCGGAGTGACAGTCAACGACTTCATAGGGCATGAGTACCTCACAGGAGACCTGAAGAAGAAAGTCATCGGCACCAAAGACCTTTCATACACGGGAGAGTTCGGGCTCCAGGAACTGCTCGAGAAGAGCGAAGACATACTCGCGGAAGAGTCGGTCGCGCAGGAGAAGAAGCTCGTCGGAGAGTTTTTGATGTATCTTGCCAAGAAGCCGGGCCAGGTCAGCTACGGCTATGCAGAGTGCATGAAACTCCTGAAGATGGGCGCGGTGGACAAGCTCATGGTATCAGAAAACCTCTCTGACCCGGAGATAGATGAGTTCGAGGATGAGGCGGAAAAAGTAGGTACGGAAGTCCACATAATATCCACAGACACGAGGGAAGGCGTGCAGCTCAGGGACCTCGGAGGAGTCGCTGCCATACTACGGTATGAGGTAAAGACTGAGTGAACGTTTCATAAAGGATGATAGATACAACGATAACATTTTAAACCACCATAACTTTTTCTTCACATGATGAACCTGGCAGAAAAAGCATACAGGGAACTGTTCCCGGCATCTGAAGCAAAGTATGCGTTCAGGGTAGAGTACAGCGGACGCTTCAAGGACTACGGCGGATACGTATCGCTCACAGGAAGAGTGATGACGTTCAGGATGTCACGCAAGTGGTACGGGATCTCACCTGAGATACAGATGGGCATGATACAGGAGCTCATGCTGAAACTTCTGAAGAAGAAAAAGCAGAGCATGTACGTCGACCTCTACAACAACTTCGTCAAGAGCCTGCACATAGCGATCCCTAAAGACCGTATAGATCCCCAGCTGAAAGAGAGCTTTGACCGCGTGAATGAAAGATATTTCCTTGGCCTGGTAGAGATGCCCAACCTCGTATGGGGCAAGTTTGCCACCACCACTTTCGGCAGCTACGACTTCAAGTCAGACACCGTCACGATCAGCAGGGCGTTCAAGGAGGTCGAGGACAACAGATACCTTGACTATATAATGTTCCACGAGATACTTCACAAGCAGCGCAAGTTCTTCCGTTCCGGGTCAAAGACGTACTACCATGACAAGAGGTTCAAACGTCTGGAGGCAGTCTTTGAAGGTGGAGAGCAGATAGAGAAAGAGCTCGGCCGCGTAGTGGGCAGGGAGAAGGCCAGGGCATACTGCAGGAAGAAGAGAGAGAATGGCCGGGACGCGGTGGTCGGAAGCAAGGAATGGGCTGAAAAGACCCGGAAGAAGCTTTTCAGGTGGTTCTGAGGCTGTTTATTTTAACCACTAAACAGGGGTGAAAAATAGAAAGATTTATAAATAGGTTTTGGCTCATATGGAGCATGACAGGAAAGATACACTTCGTCACGAAGCACATCGCCCAGAACATGAAAAGCACCCATCCAAAAGCAGAGATATACGATACATCATCCTACGGAGATCACGGAAAATTCTTCTCACCATTCACCCTCCATGAGGACGGAATACCCGTCCCGGGACAGGACGGCCTGATATCATATTCTGTAGAAGGTATATGGCAGGGCCTGAAGGTGATCGACGGGAAATGCGACTTCACACTATTTGAGAACAAGCGACCCCACAAGAGGAAACACGAACCCTATCCAGAAACAAGGTTCATATACGGTCAATCTGAGATAGGGATCATAGAGGCGAGGCATAAGATATACGTCCCATCATACCTTTACATGTTCGAACATCTCGTCCCAGAAGATGTCATAGACGAGATAATGTCCAAAGCCATTGAAGGCATCGACCAGTTCTTCCATGATGTCGATAATAACCCCAACATCAACGACAGCACAAGATCATACGCCCATTCTTCACTTCTGGTAGACATCCTTGAAAGAGAACTCGCAAGACGCACAAGCCTTTAAGCGGCTCTCTTCATCTTCGCATCACCTACCCCTATCCTCTGGTACAGCATTATCCTGCAGAGGAAACTCGTCCCCTGCATCTCAGGAGTCGAGAGCTTCATCTCAGCCTTGTAAGGCACGACAGACGACAGCGCGGCGTTATACTTCACCATGTCAGCGATATAATCCGTTACGAAACTTTCCTTCTTCCCGGTAAGATAACCAGCTTCCTTGTCCTTGAAACCAGTCACCGCAAAGAACGCCCGAATATCTTTGCGAGGATAGAACATCCTGCAAAGCCCGCTCAGGACCACAGGGAAAGTCTTGGAACTCGAATCAAAAAAAACGACCCTATCACTCTTGAGACAAGGCTCAAGATACCTTACGATCTCAGTCGCAACCTCCTTCATCAACATGACCCTTCCCTTATCAGCATCAGAGCCTTCAGGAGTCCGGCCAAGCACCTCGCTCCAACGCGCGGTGCACTCCCTGATGACCGCCTCGATATCGCCGAGGCCATGCTTCTCGATAGCAGGTACCAGGATGTCTTCCTTCATCTCCCTGAAAAGCTCCTCAGAAATCTGCTGTTCTGTGTATTCTGAATGGATCTTCCCCCTATTAAGCGTCTGCCTGCTAATATAATAAAGATGCAGTCTCTTCTTCTCCTTCGGGAACATCTTCAGATACGCCTCGTAGAAGATGAGGCCGTCCCTTGCAAGGAACACTATGTCATAACCCGCAAACCTCTCATGAAGAAGCTTAGTCGCAGCGACGACAGTGTCAAGAGTGCTGACAGTGAGCCTATAGTTCCAGACCTCTATCCTGTTCTTCTTCCTGCCTCCAAAAAAATACCAGCCAGCACGCACATTGAAGCTCCGCTTCCTCTCAGAATATTCCTTCCTGGCCGAAAGGAGATGGTCCTTCAAGTCAGAAGGTGCTTCACCCTTATCATGCGGCGCAAGCCGAGCGTAAATGACCTTGAGAAAAGCCAGATCGAATATGCCCTGCTTGGGAGGGATCATCTCTGCTGAAATATTCTCCGCACGCCACTGTGCGTCCTTGATGATCATGTCGACGTTCGTGTTGTGCTTGACATTGGCCAATTCTTCTGCAATAGCATCAGAATATTTATCCCTGACATGATCAACGATATCTTTCTTCAACCCTTTGATGTCCTCCAAAAGAAGCTTCCGGCCGATCCAGTCAGCAAGTAACGAGAGGTTATTCACAGGATCAGGATCCCTGTCAAAACCGAACCTGTTCCTCACCAACCTGTCGATGAATCCCAGCATATCAGCGGTGTCATCCTCAAAAGGCGGGTTGAGTATCCTGCGCAGGTTAAGGCCGATGTACTGGACATCAGATATGACCTTCCTCGACAGGAACACAGCAGGATAAGGAAAACTGTCCATCCTGGGAAACCTGAAAGAGTTTATGTTCCTCATGGACTCCAGAACACTCTTACCAGGTGCATACTCCATCCTGAGCTTGTTCAATACCTCGCCTATCTCGCTTTCACCCATGTCCAGGTCTTCCTCCCCTCTGAAACTCCGCAGCTCCTTCTCAAGCCTCACAAAATCACGGTCCTTCCTGAACCTCTCGAAGAACGGGTAAGACTTCAACTTCTCAAGCTTTACAGGGTCCATAGCACAAACACAGGCACACCTGATTTATAAAATCTTCCAGGATACGATTCATAATCCCCGGAGAATACATTTCCTTTACAGCCCTTTTCATTTAACCTCCCTTTTCTTTCGCTTCTGTTTCCTGTCCTCTTCCCTTTCCCACCAAAATATTTATAAATATGGGCAGAAAAAGAGTGTATAGTTCTTAAAAGGGCTGGAAAAGCCAAAAGACGTGATATTGATGGTAACTGAAGGTGAAATAAAGAAAGCTGACGCCGGAAGCATGAAACCGGGCAGCTACATAGTCATGGACGGCGCTGCCTGCAAAGTGACCGACAACCAGATCTCAAGGCCAGGCAAGCACGGCCACGCGAAATGCAGGATAACAGCAGTAGGCCTGATAGACGGAAAAAAAAGGGTCGAGGTCATGCCAGGACACGACAAGGTCGACGTGCCCATAATCGACAAGAGGAACGCACAGGTCCTCTCCATCACAGGAGACACGGCCAATATCATGGACTCCGAGACCTACGAGACATTTGACATGCCCATACCTGACGAGCTGAAAGGCGAGGTCACAGAAGGCTGCACAGTGCTGTACTGGGTGATCCTCAGCGACAAGGTCATGAAACAGGTCAAGGGCGCAGATTGAAGCCAATGCCCTGCCAAAAACCATAATCACAAAATACTGAACTGTAAAAACATATCGAAAGGTATAGAGAATGGCAAAATTCGAAGAAGCAGCGGAAAGGAAATTTTACAACGTATTCGTATGCAGACGGTGCAAGTCAAAGATAAGAGCGCCGAACCTTAAGGTACTCGCAGGCAAGATCAGCTGCAGGAAATGCGGATCGAGCCAGCTCAAGCCGAAACGAAAGAAGTAAAACCTTCAAAGCCGCCAATGATGCGGCGCATCGGCTCATGAAAAAGAAGTGATACACCAAAATGACTTTTTTCGAAGACTACAAATGGGTCATCCTGTTCTATTCTGCAATCGTACTTCTCATAATAATATTCAGGAATAAGTTCGACATCCACCACAAGTTCATAGCCATGTACAAGACCAAGATCGGCCTGAAGCTCATGGACAGGATAGGCAGAAAACACTCAGAACTCGTCAAGCTGATAGGCTACATAGGCATAGGAGCAGGATACATAGGGCTGTTCGTGATCGTCTACTTCCTCCTAAAGAACCTCGTCACACTCCTCACAGTGCCGACCGCAGTTTCCGCAGTCAGCGTCGTGGTTCCAGGTGTCAAGATACCCGGCAGCCCGATAATGATACCTCTCATAACAGGCTGGATAGCTCTTTTCATAGTCATACTCGTGCACGAGTTCTCGCATGGTGTAGTGGCAAGGGCCCACAACATACCTGTCAAGTCATCAGGCATATTCTTCCTCGGCCCGCTCATGGGAGCGTTTGTAGAGCCCGAAGAGAAAAACCTCAGGAAACAGAAAGACACTACACAATATTCAGTCTACGCGGCAGGGCCGTGGTCAAACGTGCTGCTCGCGCTGGTGTGCCTTTTCTTCCTCACATACATATTCGCACCAGGACTAGGAGCGATGGAAGAGAATATAGGCGCGGAGATAGTCGGGGTTACAGACGGTTATCCCGCAGCAGAAGCAGGCATGAAAGGCAACATGATAGTAACTGAGATCAACGGCGCGCCCATAAACGACTACCCGCAGTTCACAGAACAGCTGTCCCGCATACGGCCCAACGAGACAGTCGACATAGTCGCGAACGGCACGTCCTACTCGTTCCCTGTCGCGGAAAGCCCGCAGGATCCCAATCAGGGATATCTCGGAGTGATGGCGTCAAGCAGGGCAGCGACAGAACTGACCAACGACGCGTCATGGTTCAAGATACTGCATGTCATAATAGCATGGTTCGGAGAGCTCTTCGCAATAACAGGACTCCTCAGCCTGGGAATAGGCCTTGCCAACCTCCTCCCGCTCGGGCCTGTCGACGGCGGAAGGATGCTCCAGGTCACGCTCGAGAAGATAAAAGGCAAGGAAAAAGGGAACACCCTGTGGAGGAAGATAAGCGTCGCGACACTATTGCTCTTGGCGATAAACATATTCTGGCCGGCGATCAAATGGCTGGGCAGCCTCATAGTCTGATACAATGATATATGTCATACTTCTAGAACCGGTCACGCCAGGCAACATAGGAGCAGTCGCAAGAGCCATGAAGAACTTCGGCTTCGACAATCTCGTCCTAATAAACCCTCACTGCGACTACCTCGGACCGGAAGCGAGGAACAGGGCGAAGCACGCCCAGGAAGTGCTCGAGAACGCTGAAGTGGTAGATTTCTTCATAGTCGACGACTACGATTACCTGGTCGCCACCACAGCAAGGCTGGGGACAGACTACAACATAAACCGCAGCCCTCTGAAGCCGGAAGAGCTCGCAGCGAAGCTCAGGACTATAGACCCGAAAAAGAAGATAGGCATAGTCATAGGCCGGGAGACGCACGGCCTGTTCAACGAAGAGATATCAAGATGCGACTTCATAGTCACAGTACCAACCCAAAGCAAGTACCCTACGCTCAACATATCACACTCAGTCGCGGTCATACTCTACGAACTCCACAAGAAGCTGGCGACCGCAGACATAACAAGCCACATAACACCCATAGGCAAGCAGGAGAAAGACCAGATACTCAGGATGTTCGACGAGATATTCAACTCCATGCAGTGGGAGACACCAGATAAGAAAGAGACGCAGCAGAAGCTCTGGAAGAAGCTTATAGGCAAGGCGATGCTTACCAAAAGGGAGGCATATGGGGTGATGGGATTTTTGAGGAAGGTGCTTTACCTGCGAAAGAGCGTGCCTAAGAGCGTGCCTAAGAGCGTACCTAAGAGCCTACCTAAGAGCTTACCTAAGAAGAAAGCTGATCCAGCAGCCAGGAAGAATGCAAAGGCTGCAAAATCATCAAAGGCAATCATAAGAAAGGAGCCTCCGGCAAAGAAAAAAACAAAGGCGGTCAGGTCTGCTAAGGCAAACAAAGCAGGCATGAGCGCGGGCCGAGCAAGGAAGACAGGCTGCAAAGGGAAATCGGCAGGTCAGGCAAAGCCGGCCAGTCGAGCCAGGAAGGGCGGCTCCCGCAAGACATGGCCAGCGAAAGTAGCACGCGGGGCCAAGAAGTAAAAATATAAATACTCCGAAATCAGACGATGCACTAAAATGGCACCAGACGAGAAAGACAGCAAAGGCATGACGGTCAAGAAGGAAGAGGACGTATCCAGGTGGTACACCGAAGTCATACAGAAAGCAGACCTCATGTCATACACAGACGTGTCAGGATGCATAATATTCAAGCCAGACTCATACTTCATGTGGGAAGTTGTCCAGAAAGAGGTCGACAAGAGACTCAAGAAGATAGGAGTCAGGAACGCATACTTCCCGTTGTTCATACCAGAGAAGCACCTTTCAAGAGAGGCAGAGCACGTCCAAGGCTTTGCACCTGAAGTAGCATGGGTCACGCACGCCGGCGAGACAAAGCTCGACGAGAGACTGGCAGTCAGGCCCACCTCAGAGACCATAATGTACCCGGCATACGCGGAATGGATAAGGTCATGGAGAGACCTCCCATTGCGGATAAACCAATGGAACAACGTAGTCAGGTGGGAGTTCAAGCACGCAGTGCCGTTCCTCAGGACGCGAGAGTTCCTCTGGAACGAAGGGCACACGGTCTTTGCCACAAAGGAAGAGGCAGAAGCGGAAAGGGAACAGATAATCGACATGTACCTTGAAGTGCTCAAGGAAGTCATGGCCATATACGGCAGTCCAGGCTACAAGTCACAGAAAGAGAAGTTCGCAGGAGCGGTATACACCTGCTCTATAGAGTCATTCCTGCCCATAGGCAAGGCGATACAGGGGCCTGACTTCCACCACGACGGGCAGAACTTTGCCAAAGCATACGGCATCAAGTTCAAGGACCCTGATGACAGGGAGCAGTACGCATGGCAGAACACATGGGCGATAACCACAAGGATGCTCGGCGTGATGATCATGATGCACGGCGACAACAAGGGCCTGGTACTCCCGCCGCCCATAGCTCCGATACAGGCAGTCATCATACCAATACTAAGGACGGGAGACAACAAGGACATACTCACCAAATGCGACCAGATAGCATCCGAGCTTTCCAAAGAGTTCAGGGTCAAGGTCGATGACAGGGAGAACTACACACCCGGATGGAAGTTCAACGAATGGGAGCTCAAAGGAGTCCCGGTCAGGATAGAGGTCGGACCCAAAGACCTCGCAGCAGACCAGGCAGTGCTCGTCAGAAGGGATACAGGAAAGAAGGACTTCGTGAAGACCACAGACATAACCGACACGACAAGAGCTATACTCGCAGACCTCCACGCAGAGCTGTACAGGAAGTCAGAAGAGAACTTCAGGGGAGCAGTTGTCAGGCCGAAGAGCATGGAAGAGCTGAAGGACGCTGTCAACAACAAGAAGATGGCACTTGTGCCGTACTGCGACGACGAAGAGTGCGAAGACTGGATGAAAGAAGAGACCGGCGGGGCCAAGACACTCAACAGCCCTTTTGACATACCCGTCGTGACCGGAGCAAAATGCATACGCTGCGGAAAAGAAGCGAAGATGAACATCTACGTGGCGAAGAGCTACTGATGATATATGCTCTTTCTTAAAGCTTAAAAACACATCATTTCGTAACCTGGTTATGACTACACAACTTATTTATATTTTGGCTGCGATTTCATCCCTTACTGGCGAAAAAAAGCGGTGAACTGTAGGGGGCTCACAGTGATTCCTTCTACTCAATAAGCTGAAAAAAAAGACACAGCACACCATTATACTTACAACAGACGGGGTGGATCATAAGATGAGGAAGACAACAACAATCATGTTTGCAGCACTGTTCCTTGTTCTTCTGTCAGCATCAGCGACAGCGGACATGCTCGAGATAACGGACGTAGAAGTGGAAGTCAATGATGACAAGCAGTCTGCAGACGAAGATGGAGGCACGATAGACATCCTGCCCGACTCCACACTCACACTCAAGGTAGAGGTCACCAACAACTACGACGATGAGATCGAAGGGGGAGAGATAGAAGATGTAGAGGTCGAAGCCATACTCGAGGAGATCGACGATGGAGATGACTTCGAGGAAGTGTCTGATGATTTCGACCTCAGGCCGGGCAGAGACAAGACAGTCAAGATAGAGTTCGAGATACCCTTAAAGCTGGAGACAGACGAGACCTACAAGCTGATACTTACAGTAAGAGGAGAGGACGGCAACAGCACAGACCACGAAGACCAGATAGAATTCGACGTTGACGTCGACAAGGAGAACCACGAGATAAGATTCCTCAGGAAAGAGCTGACCCCATCACAGGTCACATGCCAGGACACTACACGCGTGCTGCTCCACCTTATCAACACAGGGGAGGACGATGAGGATGTCGAGCTCATAATAGACGGAGCAGAGCTCGGATACACGAAACGGCTCGAGTTTGAACTCGTAGAGGATATAGACGATGATGAGAACGAATACGAATTCACAGGCACGATAGACCTTGAAGACACCAACCCTGGCACGTATCCGGTAAGGATACGGGCGCTATACAGGGACGGCAGGGAGACGCTTGAAGACACTCTCAACCTGCAGGTAGGCGCCTGCGCAGCAGACCAGCCAGAACCCGAACCAGAACCCGAACCAGAACCCGAGCCTGAGCCGGAACCTGAGCCCGAGCCCAAGGAAGAGCAGGTCGAAGTGGTATCAGCACCGCCCACACAGTCATACGTAAGGCCCACAGCAGCAGCTGTAGCCACCCCTCGGACCACATATGCGCAGGACAGCTGGTGGAGCGACAACAAATGGATAGTGCTCGTGCTCGCGACAAACCTGGTGCTCATAATAGCAGGCATCATAGTGATCGCGACAATACTCAAGAAGAGGCAGTAATCTTTTCATCCATTTTTTTAACATTTTTTTGACATCTCTCTAAAACAGCCCGATTTTTGTCATCAAAAGGTGCTAAATCGAAAGGTTTAAATATTAGTGTTTTGTCTAGTGGGATATAATTCTCCAAATATGATAAAAATGGAGTTCTACAGATTATAGGTGTTATCCATGGCAGACGATGATAATAGGATGAAAACCGGCACCACCACCGTAGCCCTCAAATGCAAGGACTGCGTAGTGCTGGCAGCAGACAAGAGAGCCACAGCAGGCAACCTCATAGCCAACAAGTGGGTCGACAAGATCTTCGAGATAGAAGGTTACATGGCAATAACCACAGCAGGCACAGTATCAGACGTCCAGCTCCTGCTCAAGCTGATCAAGGCAGAGCTGCGCCTCAAGAGGCTAAGGACAGGCAAGAAAGTGCCGGTCAAGGAAGCAGCGAACCTGCTCGCCGGAATGGTCTACTCAAACATCAGGAAACTCAGCACGATACCAGGAATATCACACTTCATATTCGCAGGAGCGGACGAGACAGGATTCCACCTATACGACATATACCCTGACGGTTCCATGTCAGAAGCGGAAGACTTCCTCGCATCAGGATCAGGAAGCGTTTTCGCTTTCGGCGTGCTTGAGACATTGTACAAGGAATCTGCCAGCGTAGAAGAAGGCAAGGACCTGGCGCTGAAATCCGTAAATGCCGCATTACAGAGAGACTCAGCATCCGGCAACGGAGTTGACCTGGTGATCATAACAAAGGAAGGGGTCAAGAAAGAGCTGACCAAAAAAGTACCCACAGGAATAATGGGATAAATTCTTTTTTTAAAACTAAATCTTTTATGATACTCACATACAATATCTGATAAGGTGAAATATTCTAACAGAAGGTGAACAATTTGAGCGCAATACTTAAAGAGATACTGAAACAGCTTCCTGAAGGGAAGGTGAGCGACGCCGGATTTGAAGGCGCCAACATAGTCCTCTATACCAAAGACAAGGAATTCTTCCTCGACAACAGAGGAGCGATAAAGAAGATAGTCGACCAGATAAAGAAACGCATAGAGCTCAGGCCCGACCCGGCGATATGCATGGAGATGGAGAAGGCCAAAGAGACCATATCCTCCATGATACCAGAAGAAGCAGGCCTCAGCGACATAGTCTTCGACGCGCAGAGATCCATGGTCATAATACACGCAGACAAGCCCGGCCTGGTCATAGGCAAGCAGGGCGAGCTCCTCAAGTCCATAAGAGAGAAGACACTGTGGGTACCTCTCATCAAGAGATCGCCCGCGATAAGGTCACAGCTCATAGAGAGCATACGCGGAGTCCTATACGAAAATTCAGACTACCGCAGGAAATTCCTCGACAAGACAGGCCACAGGATATACGACGGCTGGATAAGAGGCAAGAAAGAGGAATGGATAAGGGTCACGTACCTCGGCGGCGCGCGGCAGGTAGGAAGGTCAGCAGTGTTCCTCCAGACACCAGAGTCAAGAGTGCTGCTCGACTGCGGGATAAACATAGCATCAGATGCTGAAGCTTACCCCTATCTCGAAGTGCCTGAGTTCAAGATAGATGAGCTCGACGCGGTAATAATAACACACGCGCACCTCGACCACTCAGGACTCGTCCCGTGGCTGTTCAAGATGGGATACAGGGGACCTGTCTACTGCACACTCCCGACCAGGGACATCATGTCATTGCTTCAGCTCGACATGGTCAAGATAATGAGGAGCGAAGGCAAAGACCCTATCTACACATCAGAAGAGGTCAAAGAGATGGTCAAACACACCGTCTCCCTCGACTACGATGAGGTCACAGACGTCACGCCCGACGTCAGGATAACGCTCTACAACGCAGGACACATGCTCGGAAGCTCCATGGTGCACCTGCACATAGGAAACGGCCTGCACAACCTCCTCTACTCAGCAGACATGAAATACGCACGCACAAGACTTCTCGAGCCGGCAGAAACACGCTTCCCGCGTCTAGAGACACTTATGATAGAAGCCACATACGGCGGAAGGGACAACACATTACCGCCGGTAAGAGAGCAGGACGACCTGCTCAAAAAGATAGTAAAGGACACGGTGGCCCGCAAAGGCAAGATACTCATGCCCACACTCGGATCAGGAAGGGCACAGGAAGTCATGCTGCTCATAGAAGAGATGGTGCGAAAAGGAGAGCTTGAACCCATACCAGTCTACATCGACGGCATGGTCTGGGACATAACAGCCATCCACACCGCCTATCCCGAGTTCCTTAACAGCTCTGTGCGCAAGCAGATATTCCACAAAGACAACAACCCATTCCTTTCGCCCATATTCAAGCGCGTGGGAAGCCCAAAAGAAAGAAAACAAGTCATAGAAGAAGCAGGAAGCTGCCTCATAGTCGCGACATCAGGAATGCTCGTCGGAGGCCCGTCAGTAGAGTACCTCAAAGCACTTGCTGACAACCCGCACAACACACTCGTGTTCTCATGCTACCAGCCGGAAGGCTCCCTGGGAAAAAGGATACGCGAAGGAGAAAAAGAGATAGTCATGAGCGTAGACAGGTCAGGCAAGCCCGACGTCATGAACATAAAGATGGAAGTACACAAGATAGAGATCACAGGACATTCTGATCGCAGGGAGCTCATGAACTTCATGAGCAAATGCCAGCCCAGACCAAAAAAGGTCATCATAAACCACGGCGAGAACTCACGATGCCTCGACCTTGCTTCGTCCATACACCGGCAGTTCAGGGTAGAGACCATAGCGCCCAGAAACCTCGACGCTGTAAGGATAAGGTAAGATAAAAGAAAAGAAAAAACACTAAAAAAATATTAAAATATTTTTTTTAACCTCTGTTGACATACCTGCTCGCGGTAGTGCGGTGCACGCCGAGCTTCTCGCCGATCTCAGCATATGTCCTGCCCTGCCCCCTCAGCTCGCGCGCCAGTCCGGCAAGATCTTCTCTCACAGCAGACTTCGCAGCAGACCTCAACCCGCTCAGGTTCTCACCCTGCCTGCTCTCATACTCTCGCAGGACCTCGTCAAGACCGCAGTCACTCCTCAGACCCGCGACAGTCCCGCCCTCAGGGCTTGCGTACTGCCTGAGCACTTCAGCGTAATTATGGCCTTTTCGCGTCGTGAGCATGCTGAACGGAACAGGATCATCACCTTCGGTGACAGCAGAAGAATCATCATCCCTGCCAGCACCATATCCCTGTAGGAGCTGCCTGTCAGAGCTTATGATGAACCTGATATCATCCATCATCATCTTGGCAGCATCACTGCCCCTGCTGTTGACTTCAGACTCCAGAGAGTCATACTCCTCACGAAGCGACTCATATACCCCGACGAACCTCTCAGCAGACTTTCCGAACCCGTCCATCGGTGAGGACATCCGCGGAGAAGACTTCGATCCTGGAGGCAGGGAATAATCGTCAAGCTCTTCCTGAAGCCGCGACATCTCACCCGCATTATCAGCGTATGCATCGTAAAAATCCTCCAGTTCTTCCGAAGCTGAATAGACCCTGCTCTGCAATGCCTTTACCTGCCCAAAAAGAGAATCAGTGCCGACAGTCCTCCTGACTTTAACAGGATGTTCCTGCAGCACCTTAGACACGGCATCTTTAAAATCAAATCCGGCATCCCCGTCAAGCTCAGCAGCAGCACCAGTCACACCAACACGTCCCTCTTCAAGAGCATCTACCGCTTCATCCGATCCGGATGGCGTCTCAGGACTGCTGAACTCCAGGATATCATCCCTTTCACCAGGCACATCAGCGCGGATATCTATATTTTCTGTCTCGATGACTGCACCACCAGCAACCTCATCTTCAGAGCCTGCCATGCTGTAATCCTCACCCATCAGGTCATTGTCCATCACAGAGCCGTCGTCGCACTCGACAACGCCATCGATCTCGACAACAGGTCTGCAGACGACGATGTCATCTCTGTCGATAGCAGCAACAGCACTCTTCACATCAGGAGAGTCATCCCTGACATCAAACGTGACCACGCAAGCCCTGTTGGGATTATCGCTTCCAGGACCATAACCGTCATCATCCGGCCCGCCTGTACCCTCGCCGAAAGCATCGATCTCACCGACACCCCACGCGCCTGATTCCATAGCGCCATAGTCGAACTGGTCCGCCAGATCAGCCACACGAGCTACAACCACTCCACCTCTTTCACCGCTCAGCTCTATGTTGTAAGGGTCAGGATTCACGGTCGGCTCCTGTTCCAGGCTCCTGTCAAGAGGGCCTTCAGCACTTGAAGTGCATGTTGCATTGATCACGACGCCATGCACAGGCACTTCCGCACCTTCCTCTTCATTCCTCTGCTCAGCCTCTTCAAGAACCTCGATGAGCCTGTCCTCCAGAGCTTCGACCTGCAGCGGGTCGCTGAAGCCTGCGGAGTCGTAATAAAACTGCACAACCAGACCGTCAGGAACCGCACCACCAGGCAGCTTGGGAAGCAGCCCGTCATCATAAGTCAAAGGACCTGAAGACTGCCAGGGTTCCATACCTGCAGCAGAAGAGTCTCCGTCAGCATCAGGCTCTGCGTCAACTTCAGCAGCACCAGCATCAGATGAAAAGCTGGCACGTGCCGCATCAACATTATCGTCGTCATCTTCTATGAAAGGCACCACATCACCATAAGTCGTGCCGATGCCTTCCTCATCACAGCCTTCGCAGCCGTCCACATTTGAAACTACAATACCGCCCGCTATACCTATGGCAACAGCACCAAGTCCTGCCATAGCATACCTCTTCCACCTGGTCGGAGGGGACTGGCCGCCCATCTCGTCGATCAATGAACGATACGCAGAAGTCACGAAACCCCGTCCCTTATCATTCCAGAGATAATGTGATACGTTCATCTCCACTGTAGCGGAAAGGTCGCCGCCGACGCCTTCTGAAAGATCCTTCAATGCGTCCTTGTCATCATCATCCCGGGGCATAAGCCTCCGCTTGTATATGTCACCAGCGACTCCAACGATCCGTTCTGTCTCTTTCCCAGTGAAACTGAAACCTTTGATGACATCCAACGATTCCTTCACGTAATCACCTATGAACCGTTCAGGACCTGTAACGATCTCATTACCCTGATCGTCGAAGATACTCTCCCTGTAAGCCTCCATGAAGCTGTAAAGCGCGCCAGTCAGGGCCGGAGCCACAGCCAAAGACATCCTGTCATCGAAAGAATCCTTTGGCCTGTCACCTGCATCCTGCTCTTCAGCTTCAGACCTGTTCTGGACAGATCCCTTGCCGAGCTCTGCGACAAGCTTGTCGAACCTCTTCGTCCTTCTGGCAGGATCGCCGATCATGGTCCCGAAGTAAAGCCTTACATTATCATCCACGATGCTGCTCAGGTTTCCGCCGACACCGGTGGCGAGATCATCAAGAGCTGCCCGGTCATCAGCGTCACGAGGCTTCATCAATGTGGCGTAGACCTCTTTGGCGACCTCGCCCGCGAGCAGAGTCTCATCCACAGAAAAATCAGCCCTGGACTTGTGAGGCATCTCAGCTTTAACGTAGTCACTTATAGTACGTTCCGGACTCAGGGAAAAATTCCTCTGGAACCACGTACCTGAGAAAATGGTCTCGTGATTCTTACGCATGAACTTCTCAAGACCAGCAGACACGTAATCCTGGATAGACACCAGGTCCATCCTGATCTCGTTAGGCAGCAGCCCTTCGACAACCTCAGTCACTGCAGACTCCTCTCTCAATATCTCGATATCCTTATCATCTATAGGGATAGTAGGTTCATCATCTCTTGATTTGGTAGGTTTAATCTCTTCTGACATCTCAGCTCACCTTATATCGCTGTTCAACAGCTATATCTTTATCCACACCCCATTTTCTTACAAAAAACCCCAGCAGATAAAAATAATTTAATTGTTTCGTAAACCACGCACTTCTCAATACCATAAAGTAATAAGAAGTCACAGCTTCTCCTCAGTATCCACGATCTCCCGCAGGTTGTTCGGCACGAACTGCTCCTCATTAGAAAGCTGCTGCAGCTTCGAATACAGGGAGCGGAACACCTTCTTGTACCTCGCGTCAACACGATGGACACGCTGCCAGACTATATTGCAGATGTGCTCAGAGCACGCATCACAATACTTGGCATTCTTTGACTTCCGCTTGTTCGTCAAGCAGCACTCACATACATTCTGACCTGTCATCTCTCATCACCTTTGGTCTGTTTCACAGGAACCTGCTCTCATCGAGCATATCGTCCCTTGCAGCATAATTTGAAGCGATGCTCTGCAGCTCCCTTATCCCTTCCAAAAACTGCTCTACATCTTTAGGGTTCGCTTCCTTCCTGTCGTCAGGATGGCCCTGGTACTTGATCTCCATATCAGGATTCTCCCCGAAATCGTATATCTTATCCATATTGTAACACCCCTCAACACCTTTTCACTTGATATTATTCGGTGATAATTGTTACTTTTCAGTAGAAAAAAGGTTTATAAATAAGTATTTGATATTAATGATATTATTGATATTAGAAATGATAAGCTTTATAAATAAGCTGTGAGAGTATATAATAATATGAAAAGAAGGCTCATAAAACAGGGCGGAGGAGGCTACACGATCTACCTTCCTAAGAAATGGATAGACTCAAGAGGCCTCAAGGCAGGAGACGAGATGGACATAACAGAATCCCCCCACGGTCTGGTCATCGAATCGATAGCAAAGCCTGAGAAGAAAGAGATATCGGCAGAGGTGGATTTCAGGAACAAGAGATTCCTCGAATACCTCATCACAGACTACTACCGAGCAGGATACGACACCATAACCCTCAAGGGAGATGTCAACGAACGCACGGTCAGCAGGATAATAAGGCTGATAGGCGGATTGGAGATAGTGTCTTCAGATGCGCAGAGCCTCAAGCTCGAGGTCATGGCAGAGCCATTCGAAGACCGAAAAGACAAGATAATGAAGCAGGTATTCTTCATAGTAAAAGACGACACCTCTTACGTCCTGGACACGATACAGAAAAGACAGAAGATAGACTTCGACAGGATCAAAAGGAACAACATACGCATGGTCAGGTACGTCAACTTCCTCATGAGAGCGACATCAAAGAAAGTCACAGAACTCAACGGCTTCTACTGGACACTGATAAACCTGCTCCACTGGATAGGCAGGAGGATATACTACCTTGCACAATCCATAAAAGACACGAAACCGATAGATATTAGCAGCAAGCATCTAGAATTCTTCCTCTCGTTCCAGAAGTCATTGGACCTGCTATACGACGGGCTGTACAAGAACTCTCTAAAGAGCCTCATGGAGATACACGAAGAATACGAGCAGTACAAGGACAAGAGGACAGCATTGTACAAGGACCAGCCGGAATACATCATAATACTCATGAACTATTTCAACATAATGTACCGCTTTCTCATGTACACCACAGGAGCTGCGATGGGCATGCTCAGCCTCGAGCAGAACAAGTGATCAGCCACGATACTCCCTGATCCTCTTCACCAACAGATCATGCACAAAAACTTCTGGCGAAGTTTTTGGCATGCTCAAAACGCAATGCGTTTTGGCACCCCAAAATGCTTACGCATTTTGAGGGTCCTAAATGTCAGAAATGCTTTGCATTTCTGAGCATGATCATAAACCGAAGGTTTCTGACAAATCCGCCTGTAAAAGGAAGTGCCCGGTCAAACCCCGCCCTTTAGGGTGGGGTGGGGCACTTCCGGCGGATTTTTATGATATACTTCCTCTTCAGGTGGGATGGCGTAGACCACCCTCATATCCTTTGTCAGACGGTAAGCATTATACGACATGCGCATAGCAAGGTCATTCTCTATGTCTATCCGCGGCTGGGTATCCTCATCCCAGAGAGGGTCGTAATCTGCAGAATCTGAACTGTAATCTGGAGTCATCTTCCGTTCAGATAATCCTCCATCAGCCTGTCCAGCCTTGCCTGCTCCTTGTCGAGCAATTCCTGTGAATGGCCTGGCCTGACCAGCGCCTTCTTCAGCTGCACCCTTCCAACAGGCACACACACCTTCGGAGGCAGCCTGCGGGGAGCATCATCCCTGCAATAGACATGTTCGACAGAATCTGCCGGTGCGAGACTGTAGGTTGTTTTTGTGTATCCTGACATCTTCAGTTCTCCTGTGTGAGCGCGACGACCATCAAACTCTGTCCCCATCCGAGGGGTGTGTTCTCGTTGTGCTCGTCGGTGTTCGCATAGTACAGCTCCGGAAGTTCGCCTTTCTCGTTGACCACATCCAGGGTCCTGCGCATGTAATGGGCAGCTTTCCGCGGATCGTTCAGCCGCTTGTAGATGATAGCAAGCCAGGGGAACCCGAATGTCCACTCTGCTTCCCCTTCACGGTTAAAGTAGCAGTCACCAGCATAGCGGATCACTCCACGGTGCCTGACCAGCTTCTCCTCCACGTTCAGGAGTATCGCTTCTCTCTGAGCTTCACTTACCACGTCGTACGGGTAGATAAGGCTCAAGAGAGCCAAGTCTGTGTCTTTGCTGCCGGATTCCCTCGGCAAGAGTCGGTTCAAGGTTTCCTCACCTTTCTCTATGAGAACCTGAGGAACGTCAACAAGTTTCGATATCTTCTTAAGACCGGCGACGCACGCGCCGACAGAGGAAGCATGGACTTCCTCGTTCTCTTCCCACATTCCGGAGTCCTCGTCCTGCCAGTACTGTATCGAATTGAGATAATACACCAGCTTCTGCAGTATGCGTTCATCATCCTTGTTACGGATTACCTTGATCCCTTTGGACTCAAGGTCCCCTATCTTGAAAAGCAATGCACCGACAGCGTCGTTCTGCTTGTTGCCCCAATCCTCATCGAACTCATCATATGTCTCGGGGTCGAACCTCGCGTGGATATACTGCCAGCGGTGCCTGGGCTTCTCGACGATAGCCCAGTCGATCTTGTACTCGTGCTTCTTCAGCACATCAAGCAGTGCCTGGTATGCCTTCACGACATTCCCTGTCTTCTGTGTCGCCTCAAAACCGAGGCTTGCGTAGATGCAGTCGCGAATCCATGACTGCCTTGAATAATGGGTGCGCCTGTCCAGTGCAGCGACGAACAAACCCTTGGGATGCTGCAGCTGTTCAAGTATGCTTATCGATCTAGGTATGATGCTGTCACTCATCATCTTCCACCCCCTTTATGGCTATCTGTTCAAGCAATGCCGGAAGGAAGAACTTCCTTGATGAAGGATATCTCTCAAGATACTTTTCAGCTATGTTGACTGTCGCCCTTACCATCTCAGGCTCTTTCGTGTCGCACGCTGTCATCATAGCAGAATACAATGCAGTAAGATGGGACATCCTGGTGTGGGGATAATTGGTGCCTTGCCCATTTGTCTTCAGCTCATCCATGCCGCAGGCATGAAAAAGCCTGTCCTGCTCAGAATGGTCCCAGACTCCGCGGAGCGCTTTGCTCTCAATCTCCTCGAACTCTGCATCATAATCTATATCTTGTGAGGACATCTCTCAACCACCTCCAACCGACTAATAATTACTACAGAGTAACAACTATATAAAGGTTTCGGTTATTAGTCACTATCTAGTGACGAAAATTGGCCAGAATTTGCGGGAATAGCAAGCAAGCTTAAGAAGTGGTTTTGCTTAAAATGGGTGTGGGCGTGGTGAATTTAGGGTTTAGAGTGCTTTATTGCACCACCAACACCGCGCTTCAGCAGAATACTCGTTTGAATCTTTCAACCCTGCAGGTGCCATTCTGATGTATGTTCCTATGACTTCGCAGGCGGCGTCAGTAGTGCATCATTTCTTTATCGCTAACTCCGGGAAATTAGCCGCAACATTGCCGCAGCCGAAAAGGCTGACATCGTAATTTGTGATCACGAACACAGGGATGTCTTTCAGCACATCATGCATAGAATGATTGACCTCAAATTCCTTCATGAATCCACCATCCCTGAAAATATCAAGATTCTTGGCAGCGATGCCGCCCGCGATATACATGCCACCCCTTGCCATGATATCCAACGCCATGTTCCGCAAAGCACGCGCGTAGAACCTCACAAAAAGCCTGAAAGCCTTACCGCAAACAGGGTCGTCCTTGGCATGCCTTGAGATCGCGGCAGCCTTGTCATCAGCAGATCCAATCTCAGCAGACACATCGTTCTCAGCGAACTCATCCATCTCACGCACAAAATCATATATGTTCACAACCCCCCTGCCGCTGAGCAGATCCTCATAATCGCAAGGCGCCTCACCCCCGCGACGATCCTTCACGAACTGGACCAGCTCATATTCATAGGAATCAACGACAGGGACATCAGCATGACCTCCCTCCGAAGGGCTGGGTGCGTAAGCATCCTTGTCATCATGATAGAAAAGGATCGCCTTGCCAAGCCCGGTGCCCGCACCGACAATACCTTTCGGAGCCTTAGGCACGGTTCCGGGCATCCTGTTCCCTGGATGTGAAAGAATGACAAGATCATCATTGCTGCCAGGATCCAGGAAAGGCAGGCCGAAACCTATCGCCTCAAAATCATTGACAAGCGCAAGAGAATCAAGCATCGTCCCTGCAAGGACATCTTTCACATCGATGTCCCACCCTACATTCGTTAGGTCGCAATGAGTCCTCTCAGCATCAACAGGCCCTGCAGCAGAGATGCAAGCCTCCGATAAAGTGATGCCATGCTTTTTGTGTGCCACTTCAAGCGTCCTGTTGATCACCTCTGTGATGCCTGACAGTTCCTGGCTCCTGAACCTCAGCGCGAACAGCGGCTTGACTTCCCTGCCATCAACGCCGATGACAGCAAGAGTAGTGTTCGTCGCGCTGACATCACCGCCGAGCACAAAAGAACCGAAATCATCCCTGCTGAACTCACAGAAACTGATGAATTCACTTTCCAACGCCATACACCTCTGACACCAGTTCGATGAAAAGTGCATCTGACCATGCCTGCGCGAAACAGCCGTAAGAAGAGAGATGCGAAGCGGAAGACACCTCAGCATTGTGCCCGACAGCGCCCATCCACAAGATCTCCTTCGCGCTCGCGGACAACACCTTCCTTATCCTGTCCTCGAACTCTATAGGGTTGTTCCTGAACATGCACAGAGCGGCCAGGCTGTTCAACCAGAACCAGGAATCCCCACGATGATAGCTCTGGCAGTCCTTACCGGTATACTCATTGACGAAAAGGAAATGCTGCTTATCTATGGTCGACAGCCCTCCCCAGTCAAGCCAAAGCCTGCCCAGAACATTTTCGAAAGCTGTCTGCCACTCCCGACGCGAAAGAAGGTCAGGATATACATAATACGCGATGAATATGTTCGGCCTTATCATGTAATCGTCAGCCCTGTCCGCGAGCATACTGCCGTTCCAGAACCTCTCCAGAACCTTCTTACGCATCCGCTTCTCACGTGAAGCATACTTCTTCTCACCGCCCAGCTCGTGAAGCAGCTTCAGCATGTTAAGGTGCAAGGCCTGTATCTCGACAGGAAATCCCTCGCGTCCGTCCTGACCGTTGTAATCAGTATCTATCCATGTCTCCTTCCTGTCGCTGAAGATAAGGCCCTCTTTCCGGTAGTTCTTCTCGATGCGCTCTACAGATATCTCCAGCTTCTTGCGGATGAGATCCATGTCTTTTTTAGGGAGCATCTTTTCCTTATTCCCTGCACTTTCAAGAGCATGGATAAGGTCACCTACTCTCTTCCAGAACCAACCAACACCATCAGAAGAGCCGAGATGGGGGGAGGGTATATGATTAGGCAGCCTGCCGTCCTCACTGATATTCTCCAGATAGCTGAAAAGGATTCCCTTGACCTCCTTGAACTGGCCCTGTGCAATGAGCCCACCCAGGCTGATATTCTCATCCCTCGACCAGAACTGGAAGAACCAGGGCAGGCCGGCGTAAAGCCTGTCAACACCATCATGATGCACTTTCATCCTCTCAAGAGAGTTCTGCGCACACACAAAAGCCGCAGCGACCTCACGGTCCTTCTTCGCATCAACCTTACTGAAAGAGAAACTGTCCTCCTTAACCTTCTTCATCTTTTCCAGCTCGGCAAGCGCCTCCTTCCTGTCACGCCCAACAGCGACCAGAAGGCTCTTAGCAGTTAAGATGAACGGCTGATACACATAACGGTGAGCAGGGAAGTCCTTTCTGCTGTAGTCATAGCTGTAATAAGACTCATTCCAGCTGTTGATGTACTCATAATCCCTCTCAGGCAAAAAACTTCCTGCTTTCATCGCTATACAGAGGCCGAACTCCTCTACGCCATCAGTATCATCCTCAGTACCCGCGGTCCTCTTTGTGAAGTCAACCATTATCCGCCCCTTGCCCACATCAACATCATAATTCATCCCGAAAGAGCGCATATCATCTATTCGCTTGCAGTCAAAATCCAGCACCACACGCGCCTTCTTCGCCAGGGAATAAGAGAACCCATTGATGCCTTCAGGGCAGAAAATCTTCTCAGAGTTACCTTCATGCACCCTCCGGTAGTAAGTGAGACCATTTTCCACCGTATGGAAACTGCTGTCAGCAAGCCTGATGTCCTGCAGGACCTTAAAAATCTCCATATTATAATTCACGAAGAAACCATTGTACTTCGAGATGACCGGTTCAGAGAGGAATAAGAAACCCCCTTTCCTGTTTGACAATATGCAGACAGGATCGTCATTGCCGCCGTCCTCAGACTCGACAGTCAGCTTCGGTATCTTATGCCTTATCTTCATCATACATCTTCTTCTATAGCATGCTTATCTATGATGCTCGTAAGCGTTTTCCTTTTTTCTGCCAGAAGCTCTTCAGAATCCGCTTCTATACGCAGCCGGACAAGCGGCTCTGTATTTGACTTCCGCAGGCTGAACCACCAGTCAGGATACCTGACATAGACACCATCTATATCAAGGCTCTCACCGTCGCTGAAAGCCTGCTTCGCCTCCTCAAGCACAGCAGCCGCATCCCTGACCTTCGTGTTTATCTCCTCTGTCTGGAAATACTTCCTCATCGGAGATGCAAGCTCCGACACCTTCTTCCCTGTGCTACAGACAACATCAAGCAGCATCACCGCAGCGAAAAGCCCGTCATCGATATTATGGTTCTCGCTGAACATAAGATGACCGGAAAGCTCACCGCCGAAAGCGCCGCCCTCCCTGATCAGCTTCTCCTTATAGAAAGGATTGCCTACCTTCATCATCACCGGCGTCCCTCCCTTCTCCTCGACAACTTCCTTTATCGCCTTTGTGAAGCGGAGGTCGTAATAGACACGCTTGTCATCATACTTATCCAGCCTGTGCTCAGCTATTATACCCAGCACGATGTCAGGGAAGACTATATCGCCTTTCTCATCCACCACAGCGGAACGGTCAGCATCACCGTCGAAAAATAAACCGATATCCGCGTTCTCCTCCCTAACCTTGCCCTGCAGGTCACTGAAGTTGGAAATGTCATGAGGGTTCGCCTCATGGTTCGGGAAACTTCCATCAGGCTCAGGATATAGATGCACCGCTTCGACAGGAAGAGACTCCAGAAGAGGCCCTGCAGATACCGCACCCATGCCGTTACCGTAGTCAGCCACTATCTTCACATCCCTGATATTCCCGCAGAACCCTTTGATGTGACCGAGATAGTCATCCAGAACATCCTTCTGAACGACAGAGCCCTTTTTTTCCGGAGGGTCGAAATCATCCCTCAGCACAAGCTCCCTGATCTCCTCCATACCCGATCCCTTGCCCATCTGCAGGGCCGGCGGAGCGATAAGCTTGAAAGCGTTGTACTTCCCAGGATTATGCGAAGCAGATATCATGATACCTCCGTCCAGCCCATAGTGCGCGACCGAGAAGTTAAGCATGGGCGTTGTGCACATGCCGATGTCAAGCACATCAGCTCCCATCTCATTAAGTCCCCTGCAGAGCGCCCCGAAAAGGGAGTCAGAAGACTTGCGCATATCCCTGCCGACCACAACCTTCCTGCAGTTAAGGTCGGTGGCGAAAGCCTTGCCCACAAGATAGGCCAGTTCCTCATCAACCTCGTCAGGATAGATACCTCTGATGTCATATGCCTTGAAAACACCTGTGTCAACCGCCATATTATCACTCACCTTTCCTCTCATGCTCTCCCCTGTAGAACTTCGCAGCGTCCTCAGGGCTGACAGTATTTATTATAACTCCTGTCTCCAGCTCAAAGCCGGCCTGCGTCGCAATACGCGGGAGTATCTCTATATGGAAGTGCAGGTCATCACCCTTCGGGGCGTAGTACAGCACCATATTGAAATTCGCGTTCAGCTCCTTCAGTTTCCTCATCACCCTCTTGATCGCGGCGGCGAGGTCGAACAGCTCATCATCAGAGAAGTCCATCAGCGTCCTGTAATGGCTCTTCGGAAATATCCATACCTCAAAATTGAAGCGCGAGGCATAAGGTGTGAAGGTCAGGGTGGTGTCATCCTCATGGACACGTCTCAACCCCCTCTTCTCTATGTCGATTACATCACAGTAAGGGCAGGAAGGAAACTTCTTCACAGCGTCGATCTTGTGCTGCACCCTCGGCGGGACAATATTCAGGGAGATGACCTGGCTGTGAGAATGCACTATCGAAGTGCCTGCCTTCTTCCCCTCGTTCTTGAACACAGAGACATACTTGATGTCCGGCTGATTACTCAGCACATCGATCCGCCGGGCATATACCTTAAGGATATCCACGATCTCATCTTCATCAAAGTCTATAAGCTGCTTCGAATGGTCAGGCGTCTCGACAATAACCTCATGGCTGCCGTAAGCGTCAGAGTATGTGAAGAAATCATCAGCTGTCTTGATCGTCGGGTCGCCCTTCCTGTCCACAGCGGCGAACTTGTTAGCGAACCACCTGAGCTTCCACCCTCCTTTGCCGTCATCAACGCGCCCTATCTCCTGCGGGGTCATCTCCTCATTGCCCGGGCAGAAGAAGCAATGCTCGGAACCCTTATCATCTGCATAGATGTCATCCTCAGTCTTGAACTCGTGCGGTCTCTTGCCCCTGCCTTCTGCGATGATGACCCAACGGTCCACAACATACCCTTTCCTCAATTCCATATTATCAAACCCCGAAAAAAAATCACGATCTTGAGACCCTTTCACAGGCATGCCTCACGGCATCCACATAGTTCCTTACCAGCAGGTCCCAGTCAGCAAGAGATGCAAGCTTGTTCGCCGCGAACTTATTCCTTATCCTGTCCTTCTTAGGCAACATAGCGTAATCCATCATGAACATGAAAAGATTCTCCACCACCTCATCATCCTGCTTTCCCATCCTCTCCAGCACGAAGATGCCTTCCTTCTCATCCCCTCTCTTGTGGCTTACGTACTTGCCGAAACCAGACAGGTCAGAAGTGACAGATGCGACACCGAGAGCGCCAGCCTCCAGCGGAGTGTAACCCCAAGGCTCGTAAAAAGACGGGAAGACACCCAAGTGAGAACCCTGCATCGCCTCATAGTATGTCATGTCCAGCAGCCCGTCAGCACCTGTCAGGTATATCGGGTAGAATATCACCTTCACCGCATCCTCGCGGTCATTGTTCAGGCCATTCTCCTTCAGCAGATGTATGATGCCGTCATCATGGTCTGCAAGATCATGCGAGCATACAGGAGGGGATGTCTCCTCCCTCTTGAACCTTAGCACCTTCTTCTTGATCTCAGCAAGGAACTCCTTGTCGAAGATAGTCTCCTTCACTATCGGCCGATCGGCGACGAAAGTGCTCAGCAGATGCCACATCACATGCTCTGCATTGTCCTTGAGGCTGTCCTCCACATCCTTGAAAAGAGTCCTGTTCTCGACGATCTCAGGCTTTATCCCCCTCACGTTGGACGGCACCCAGAAGAACGCGACGATATTCCTTTCAGATCCTTTCTCTTTCAGCTCCCGGTTCATCCTGCTCAACGCCCTGACAAAGATGTCGATCCCCTTGTCCCTGAGCTCATACCTGCACGCGATGAAATATATCAGCGTGTTGTCAAGATCGATATGATAGTAAGGAAAGAAATAATAAAGAAGGAAATGGAAAATCCTGTCCCTGAATATCTTATGCCTTATCGAATTCTCATCAGTAGTGGGGAACTCATCGAAGTCCAGCCCGTTCGGCACCAGGATATCCGGCTTCTTCCCAAGGATACGCTCCGCCTCGATACCGGTTATCTCAGAGACTGTCGCAAAGACATCAGCATTATGCGCGCACGCCTTTTCCAGCTGGTACTTTGAGCTGACACCCCTTTCATAGGACTCGCGATCGAAGTCCATCCTCTCCATCAATTTCCTGCCGTCTTCGACATGGTACAGGTCCACCCCTGCATTAGCGAGACACCTTCCCAGAACCGTCGCGTGAGTCACAAATACCGTGCCGATCCTGCAATCCCGCGACTTGAGATAAAGGATGCCCGCTCCGGAAAGCCATTCATGGAATATGGCTGCTATCCTCTCGCCCGGCCGGTCCTTGTTCACAAAACTCTCAAGAGCGACACCTACCGCCCACGCCCATACTATGGGCTCCTCGAACTCGAAACTGCTGTGCAGGGAGTCTATACCGAAATGATCCCAAAGTTCCCTCTTTACGCTGTCCTTCTTCTCAAAAAAAGGCTGGAAATCAAGAAGTAGGGTCTTAGGGTTACCGTCAGTGAGCCACACACCATAATGCGGGACGATTCCGAGCTCTTTCAGACTCTCAGCGCCGGCCTTATACTGTGCAGGCAGCGGACGCTCCTCGAACTCACCCTTGACCTTCTTATGGAAGTAAGGACCTACAAGACAGTAGTTGTCACCATACTTCCTCTTCATCTGGGGGATCTTGCTCTTTATGACTGTGTAGATACCGCCGACCTTGTTGCAGACCTCCCAGGATACCTCTAACAGGAAATCTATGTCCTTCTCTTCACCTCTTTTATCATCAACCATCAAATTCCCCCAAACAAGACAAGGAAAAACAAATATTTCAGCTTCTCTTCATTTCTCGCTTTCACTTCCTGAACATTCCGAACAGCTTTGAAGCAAGTCTCGGATCCCTGAACTCCTCACCGGTAAGCTTGGACGCGAGTTCACCATAAGATACAGCAAACCCTTTCCTGGGTGACTTAAGCGAAGCAGGAGCTGTCTCGGACAGGGCCTGCAGAACCTTCACATCATCGCTTATGACCGAAAGCACAGGCACCCCTGTAGCGTTCTCGATATCCTGTACCGAAAGCTCGAATCCTTTGCCCCGCACCTTGTTCAGCACAAGACCCGAAATAGGTGTCTTGCGCTCCTTCGCCACCTTTATCGCGTGCATGGTGCAGCTCAGCGTAGGATAGTCAGGGCTCGTGACTACAAGCAGCTCATCCGCTGCTATCATGGTCGAGAGCATCTCTTCATTAAGGTTGGGCGAGGAGTCCACGATGACAAAATCATAGTCGCCCTTGACCTGTGCGAGCCTGTTGTGCAGCTTGTAAGGATTGACCTTCCCCTTATGCCCCTTCTTCGGGGCCAATGCGCTGGGCAGAACATCAAACCCGTAATCAGACCTGAGTATCACATCCTTTGCGGACACCTGATCGTAAAGCACGTCATGCAGCGTCTTCTCAGCCTCAAGCACACCAAGATGGAGACCCAGATTCGGAGCGCTTATGTTTCCGTCTACAAGAAGGACCTTCTTGCCGAAGCTCTTCGCAAGCACAGCCCCAAGGTTAGATACTACCGTAGTCTTCCCTACACCTCCTTTTATGGAGATTACACCGATAACTTTGCCGCCGCTCATTTGAACACCCTCTTCAGATGAGATATCACTATCTCTTTCTTGTCGACATCAGTCTTCCCGTCGATAACTGTCGCGCCGGATCTTACATGATCCCCGGCAGTCGGTTCTTTGACTGATCCCCCTGTACTCTCTTCCTCTTCCCTGTCGTCCTCATCATCATCAATATCACCCGCCTTAGGAGGCGAATGGAACATCCTCTTCATGTCCTCCCTGAAGACCCTGAAGCTGGAGCCCGAGAAAATGGAAGAAACCTCCTTCACGACCTGCCTTGGCGTGCTGGTACTTTCGGCGAGCCTCTTCAGCTCATCAGCCTCTCCTGCTATGCAGCCCCTGACCTCATCATCTGAATTATCCAGAAGATCCTCTGCAGTCGGGCCTGAAACCTTATCATCAATAGCTTCAGCCTTCCGCTTCTCCGGCATGATGCTTATCTTCTTGTCCGTCTTCATCCCTGACCTTTTCCCTGGCCGGGCGATCTCGATGCCCTTGCCGCTCCGTTCCTTTAGGCTGAAAGGGACATTCCTTATCTTCCTGTCACCTCCCTTGTCCTGCTTTATGACGACGCTGCGCCCTGTCGCGAGGTCAACGACAGAAGGGTCCGACCCGGAATCCTGCTTCTTCTTCCGCAGTTCCTTGACTTTTGCCTGGGCCGCTTCTGTGAGTATCTTCTCAAGCCTCTCGGCAGCAGTCTCTGTCTCGCTCACAGCCCTGCTCTTCCGCTTATATACTACATTCTTCAGCTCATAAAGCCTGTCACCGACAGCCTTCAGCGCATCCTCCCTGCTCCTGGAAGACCCGAGGCTGTTCGCCAGCCTGTAATCCTTGTGCACGTCACGCACCCAGTTGCTGAAGTCATTCCTCTCATCATTGACATGATGGCTGAACACACTATCGTCCATGCCCTGCAGCCGTGAGTACAGCTCCTTCAGGCTCTTAATCTCAGAACCGTCCCGGAGGCTGAACACGCTGTCCGGATGGACATCACCCATCATCTTCTCTGCGTCAGCCAACGCGTAATCCCTGACCATCAAAAATCACCTCTCACAAAAATCATCTTCTTCCCCCAACAGCATGCTTGAGCAGGACTATCTGGCTATCCTTCCTGCTCTTCACAGACATCAGCGAATCAGCAAGCTCGGAAAAGCCGAAAACATCCTTTATCCAGCACGCAAAATCGTTCTTCTCATCATTGACGTGCCTTGAATAGTCCTCATCGCTTATGCTGTCCAGCATCAAGGCAAGCTCCTCCACGCTCTTTATAGGCCTGCCGTCGCTGAGAACAAAATATTTCTCAGGAGTTATCCCCTCTTGCTTCCTTTCTTCCTTCTTGACATCTTTTGATTTTGATTTCAACCTCGCCATCTTATCCCGCCTCCTCTTTTTCTCCATGATGTGAGTAGCATTCGAAGCCCGTATCTTATAATGCCTTGCCCATTTCGCCTTCATCGCCATTCACCTCATCGGTGTTGCCTTCACCCGCTGATGTTCTGTCTCCATTCGCAGCCTTGATCCTCAACACAAGGTCATTCGTCACGTTCATGAAATTTATGAAAGAATCGTACGGAGAGTCATAAGGGCTGAAGTACTTGTGCACGTCGCCGTCATTGAACCATTTTGTGCACATGTAGTAGAGGTGGTCCGAGGTCAGGAGTCTCCTCCAGTCATCTATCAGCCTCGCATCGCCGGCGGCCTTTATGTCCTTCTCCAGAGAGTATATCCTGCTCGCAGAAGCCCTCTGTATCCTGTTGCCTAGCCATGCGGAAAGGTCGCGCTCGATATCAGCCCAGGATATCATGTGATGACAGTCTATCTCATCCTTTACGTCAAATGTATCTATGAGCTCGGACGGCGTCTTGAAGTCATTGTCATGATGTTTCAGCAGCTCACCCGGAAGAGCGCGCATGAATTCAAAGATGCCTGTATCCTCCCATTGGTGCTCTCCGAAGGTCTCGTAGTCCATGAAAAGGTTGATGCACTCCCCGCTTCCGTTGTAGCTGTTCACCCAATCGCAGAACTTCTCCACGGTGAGAGGCCAGCCTTCCCATCCCTTGTTGGAGAAACGGAACGCGATGTCATCGGACAGGCGGTAGTTCTTCAGCAGCAGCCTGATATTCTTGGTGGTCTTAGGCCTGTACACGAAATTTGAGCTTCGCCAACCAAGGACCGGATCCCATCCCTCTGCGAGTATGCCCTTGAAACCCATACCTTCGACGAAATTAGCGATCTCGTTGTTGTATATCAGTTCAGTGTTCCTGAAAACACGCGGCTCCACGCCAAATACCTCCTTTATCTTCTGCTGGTGAAGCTGCACCTGCTCCCTGAACTCCTCCTTTGAGAAGAGATACGCGAGAGAGTGATGATATGTCTCAGAAAGGAGCTCTACACGTCCGGTGGCCACAAGCTTCCTGAAACTTTCCAGGACTTCAGGAGCCCACCTCTCGCACTGCTCTATGAATACGCCTGACAAAGAATATGATATCCTGAACTCGGGATGCTTTTCAAGGAGCTCCAGCATGACATCGTTTGCGGGAAGATAGCACTTGCGCGCGACCTTGCGCAGCACCTCTATATTCTTCTCATCATCGAAATAATCTTCCTTCTTACCGATATCGAAGATAGGATAACGCCTCATCCTCATCGGCTGATGCACCTGGAAATAAAAACAAACGCTTACCATTTTCCCCCATTACCTCCTGATCGCCAACGCCTTGGCGTAAATGTCTCTTGTCTTCTGCGCAGGCACGTCCAGGTTGAAACCCTGCACCTCCCTAAAACTGTTCTCCTTGAGCTCAGCATGCAGCTCAGGATATTTCAGCACGTTCACTATCTTGTTCGTTATCTCATCCACATCCCAGAAATTAACTTTCAGGGCGTGATTCACGACCTCACTCACCCCTGACTGCTTTGATATCAGGATAGGAGTGCCGTTCTTGAGCGATTCAAGCGCCACAAGTCCGAAAGGTTCGGATACAGAGGGCATGACATAAAGGTCAGCCATCTGGAAAGCCTTATGTACGTCCGCACCCTTCAGGAAACCGGTAAATATGAAATTCTTGAGGATACCCAGGTCGTCTGCCCGGTCGATCATCCGCTCGAACATGTCACCAGAACCTGCAACCACGAACTTGGTGTTAGGCAGGTACCTGAGGATCCGCGCAGCTGCCTCAACAAAATAGTCCGGGCCTTTCTGGATGGTGATCCTGCCCAGGAACAGCACGACCTTCTCATCACTAAACGGGCTTCTCTGGTCTATCCCATAGTATGGATTCTCCGGCTCGATGCCCCAGTGGACCACCTCAATCTTGTCAGGATCTATGTTATAATGTCTTATTACATTCTTTTTGGTGAAATTGGAGTTGGCTATGACTATATCTGCCGCGTTGAGGCCTAAAAACTCGAGATGGCTTATCATCTGGTTAGGATTGCCGCCTGTCCTGTCAAACTCGGTCGCATGGATGTGAGCGACCAGGGGCTTACCTGAAATCTTCTTCGCATTGATACCTGCCTGGTAGGTCATCCAGTCATGGACATGTATGACATCATACTCGGCATCCTCAGCGATCTCGCTGGCAGCGGCTGCGTAACGATAGACTTCCTCGTAAAGATCAGTTCCGTAGATATCCTTGCTGCTGCCCTTTAACCTGGAATTGAGGCGGGCGTATCTTATAGCATCAGCATAAGAGGTGAATGACTGGTAAGGCTGAAGAATAGAGTTTATTCTGCGGACTTTGACCTTTTTCGCGTAATTATTCGCCCCGACAAGCTTCACGAACTCAGCATTCGCCCCGTCAGGCGCAGAAGGCATGACAAAAGTGACATCAATCCCCTGGTTAGAGAGCCCTTTGGTTAGATCATAACAAGCTGTCCCTAGACCACCACTTTTGAAGGGCGGGAATTCCCAACCGAACATCAACACCTTCATTCTGTTTTCATTACTGACTAAATCAGCAAGCCTCTTTTCTTGTCACTGGACGTATTTCTAATACTGGCAACACTTGCGTAGTTTGCCCTTAATAAAAGTTCGTTTTCACCTTTTAGTAGTTCTAACATTTTTTTGGAAATTGGTAACCAAAAAGAAGACCCTGCCTGAAGCTTATTTTTTCATGTTTCCCTGAAAAAAGAAAAGGTGCAAAAAAGAAAAATGTTATAAACAACAAAACGGAATGATTTAAAAAAAACTTTGAAAAAAAGATGTCCAAAGATTTCCGATGACAGACAAAACATCAAACCCCCAAAAAAAGCCTGCGAGGCCTGTAACAGGATTCTTCTCTTTCACCTGCTGTGAAGGCTGCGAATTCACGGTGCTGTTCCTTGATGAGCTGCCGCAGCTCATGGAAAAGCTAGACATACAATACTTCCACCTGATCAAGCAGAAGAACAAGGACGCTGAGTTCGACATAGCATTCGTCGAAGGAGCCATAACCACAAAGAAAGAGGAAGAGATCCTCAGGAAGATACGCAAGAAGAGCAAGATGCTTGTCGCGATAGGCGCGTGCGCCTGCCACGGAGGCATACCTGCGATGCGAAACTTCATAGAGAACGACAAGCTCGGCAAGTACGTATACAACCAGCAGATGCTTGAAGACTCCATAGAGGCGCAGCCCATCGACAGCTTCATCAAGGTCGACTACTACATGTACGGCTGCCCGATACTCAAGACAGAGTTCATGCAGTTCATCAACGACTACCTCGACGGAAAAAAGACAGAGGAGTTCAAAGGGCCAGTATGCAACCAGTGCCCAAGGAGGGGGAAGGACTGCTACCTGGCTGAGAAGACCGTCTGCCTCGGAGCATTGACACACGGAGGCTGCAACGCGATATGCATAAGGCAGGGCATACCATGCATAATGTGCAGGGGGCCGTTGGACACCGCCAACTTCGCAGCGGAAGCAAAGCTGTTCAGGAGCTGGGGCGTAGATGAAAAAGACGTGATCAGCAAGCTGGGAAAGTTCGGAGAGCAGAAGATACACGAAAGACAAAAATCAGACGCGATAGAAGGAAAAGTGATCGAACATGACAAAGAAGCTTGAGATGGAACACATCGCCAAGATAGAGGGCCACGCAAAGCTCCACCTCAGGATATCCGGTGGCAAGGTCGAGAAAGCAGAGCTCAAGGTGCTCGAAGGCGCAAGATACTTTGAAGGCATACTCAAGGAAAGGAAGTTCAACGACCTGAGCCACATAGCATCAAGGATCTGCGGGGTCTGTTCAGTTGTCCACACCATAACAGCGATAAAGGCAGTCGAGAAAGCCTTCGATGTCAAGCTTACAGAGCAGACAAAACAGCTCAGGGAAGTGCTCAACATAGGGGGCATAATCCAGAGCCACGCACTGCACCTCTACTTCCTCACACTGCCTGACTACCTAGGCCTGGACAGCGCTATAGGCGTCGCAAAGAAGAACAAGACACTTATAGACAGGGCGCTTCGGCTCAAGAGACTCGGCAACCACATCGTGTTCAACATATCCGGCAGGGACGTGCACCCCATATCCTGCGTCATAGGGGGCTTCTCAAGAGCGCCCGAGAAAGAGAAGATAGACTCACTTCTCGACGAGCTCAAGAAGTGCAAGCAGGACGCGGTAGAGACTGTCAAACTCTTTCTCGACCTGAAATACCCCGAATTCAAGAGGACCACACCCCACTTCGCCCTGACCGGCGGAACATACTTCTACTCAGACACGATAGTCAAATGCGAAGGAGGCACCTGCTTCCCGACAAAAGACTACAAGGAACATTTCAAGCAGCACTTCAGGGAAGGCAGCACAGCGGAGTTCGCCACGCAGGAAGGCAAGAGCTACTTCGTCGGCGCACTGGCAAGAGTGTGCAACAACTTCGAGATGCTCACAAACGAGTCAAAACAGTATGCAAGGAAGATATGCGAGAACAAGGACAACCCGTTCATGAACATACCTGCCCAGGCACTCGAGATACTCGAAGGCATAAACAGGTGCATCATCATCCTGTCCAATCTGGACATAGGACCTGAAAACCCGGCCGAATTCACCGTAAGCCCATGCGTGTGTGAAGGAATAGCAGCATGCGAAGCTCCCAGAGGCATACTCTTCCACCACTACAGGTTCGACGACAAAGGATACTGCACATACGCAGACATAACGACACCCACAACCCAGAACCTGCAGGGAATAGAAGAGGCCATAAAAGCGTTCATCCCCTCACAGCTGCACAAGAGCCCTGACGACATAAAGCTAGAGATAGAGAAGCTCATAAGGGCGTACGATCCCTGCATCTCATGCTCTACGCACTTCCTGGAGCTTGAAATGGAAGCAGACTAGTTCTTAGTTCTAGCCTGCACCACGCCAGCTTAGTAGTGCCGGCTACACCCGCAGAAGTTCTAGAACTTTCTTCTTGATCCCTTTGATGTCACCTTTCATCGGGATACCTATAATCTTCACCTTATCTATCTGACCTGTCTCCTTCATCAGCTTCAGGAAGAAGCCGAGGTCGAAGTCATGAAGGGAAACCATCCCCTCTGCCTTGAGACGGTCGATGCTGTCTATGACAGTCACCTCTTCAAGATCCTTCACCACGTCGATGATGACGAAATCCCTGTCGGTGTAGTCCAGTACCTCCTCGGGAGAGATGCACTTGACCACCTCGACACCTTTTATCCTGTCCTCTATGATAGAATCAGCTATATGCAGAGCGAGGTTATCCTCGTTTAAATACGGATTCCCGAAAGCAAGGATGTATAGCATAAGATTTTTATAGAGAGCAGAGTTTATATCCTTTTCGGGCAGACCCGGCAGCACCACGCTGCTAGTGGTCAAGTAGGCTGCTAACTGAATCTTGGTCTGACCATGCTTGCTGCGCTTGCGCAATATGTGATGTTTGAATATTAAGTGCAGCCCACCCAGCTGTCTTGATTTGAGGACACGCAAAGAGCGGTGGTGCTGCCTTCGTTGGTGATAATATGTGTCTTGCGATGCCCGGGAAGATAGTGAAGATAGAAGGTGACAAAGCTACTATTGAGTATCCCTGTGATACCCGAGAGGCAGGTATAATCGAGGGAGACTACAAAGTAGGAGACTATGTCTTCATGTCTGCAAAGATCATCGTCGCGAAGATACCAGAGGAAGAGGCAAAGAAGAGCCTTGAAGCGTGGGAAGAGGCTGTACAAAATGTTGCCTGAAGTCTATTTCTTAAGATACTCATTTCCCTGCGCAAGAGTGTTAGTGGACTTGCGCAAGACTATCACAGAAGAAGAATTTGAGAACTTGCAGAAAGCAGTAGAGACTGATACACCTGTCGACCGCAAGTATCTTGAAAGGATATTCGACCATGCGTTTGAAGGTATCAGGAAAGTGTCAGAAGATGTCTGGAATGTTGATACTATACGTGAGTATTTCTGGAACAGGCATGAAGAGCATCTCAGTGCTGATCTTCCTCCGACAATAAAGAGACTGTGTGTTGTCAAGCCAGGCAAACTAGTCAGGCAGAAGAAAGGATACTTCATAGCAGAGCTTGGAGATGGAGACGTCAGAGTGGTGTCAGCGCTCTACAAGGATGCTGCTGTCGGCGACACAGCGATGATACATTACGGTTATGCTGTGGAGAAAGTAGAAGATAAGTGATGATCTTAAGTGACAACCTAATTCTTAGCAGGCAAAAGGAACCTGAACTTAGACGCGAGATATGAGTATCCTATTGTCAGCAGTACGCCAGACAGGATAAGAGCTACACCAGCAAGGCCCGCGATCGTGACAGAACCCGCATAGATGAATGACAAGAGCGTTGTTATAGCGCTGCCTAGGAGCAGGACACATACCGCACGGGACGCAGGAACAAGTTTTAGACCTGCATACCAGGTGGTGACATAGCCAAGCAGGAGCACTGCTGTGAACACTATCCATCCGACCTGCGGAAAGGTCAGGGCTGCCATGGTCGTGATGCTGCCGGTTGCTGTAAGAAACACCATTATGAACAGGACGCCGAAGAACATCCTGCCGAACGCGACGATGCGGGACGGGAGCTCTGCCAATGCGTGCTTGGAAACTATCGTCTCAGCAGACCAGAACAGGACTGCAAGCATGATGAGGAGCTCAGGAATTCCGAATGCAAAATTAGTAGTGCCAAGTATGAAAAGATTGCCTGCAAACAGAAGCGCTGCAGCAACCAGGAAGACCCTGTTCATCTTTTCTTTCAGGAAGAATACAGCTGCAACCGCCACGAACACGAACATTGATTTGTGCAGAAGACCTGCAGTCGCGCTCGGAGCCATGCTCAGTCCCTTGAAGAACAACAGGAAAGGGACAGATCCTCCTAACAGACCTATGGTGGCGAGCTTGCCCCACTGCTTTGAGCTCAGCTGCTTTAGAGTCTTGAATTCCCTGAAAGCAAGTATTGTCACGATAAGCAGTATTGCGACAAGCAGGTTCTTGGAGAAAGTGAATACGTACGGGTTGATGCCTTCAACACCGAACTTGTTCAGAAAAATAGATATTCCGCTCACCAGCGCGGTCAGCAATACGAACATATACCCTCTTTTCATGCGCAGGACTGAATCTGAGATAGTATAAATAGTTTTTGGCTCTGCCGCTGTTGGAAATCTCCTGCAAGGCAGGGCTGCAACGCGACTTCCAACAGTGTTGTTAAGGCAACATTTATAAATGACGATGAGTTGGGTCATCATATAGTATCATTATCATTCGGGGAAAAAAAGGTGAAGAAGTATGGACAAGTCTAAAGAATTGATTCTATGGTTCGACCAGCTGGGCATAGAAGACGTGCCGCAGGTCGGAGGCAAGAACGCAAGCCTGGGAGAGATGTACAAGAACCTCACAGCAAAAGGTGTAAAGATCCCCAACGGCTTCGCAGTCACTGCGCACGCATACAACTATCTCGTTGAGAAGACAGAGATAAAAGAAAAGATAAGGGATGCGCTGAGCGACCTGGACACGCACGACATGAAAAACCTCGCAGAACGCGGCGAGAGAGTAAGGCTCCTCTTCCTAAACGCAGAATTTCCCCAAGACCTCAGGGACAAGATAAGAGAAGCGTACGAAAACCTCTGCAAACACTACGGAGAGAACGTCGATGTGGCGGTCAGGAGCAGCGCCACAGCAGAAGACCTCCCGGACGCGAGCTTCGCAGGACAGCAGGAGACATTCCTCAACATCAGAGGCCCCGAGATGCTCATGGACGCATGCAGGAAATGCTTCGCATCACTCTTCACCAACAGGGCTATCAGCTACCGTGTGGACAAAGGCTTCGACCACTTCGACGTAGCGCTCTCCATAGGAGTGCAGAAGATGGTCAGGAGCGACAGGGCATCAGCAGGAGTCATGTTCTCAATAGACACAGAATCAGGGTTCAAGGACGTCGTCTTCATAACATCCGCCTACGGACTCGGAGAGAACGTGGTCCAGGGAGCTGTGAATCCTGATGAGTACTACGTCCACAAACCCACTCTCAAGAAAGGCTTCAGATCAATAATATTCAAGGAAGTCGGCGACAAAGCCGTCAAGATGATCTACACAGACAGCGGCATAAAACCCACGAAAAACGTCCAGGTGAGCCAGGACGACAGGAACAAGTTCTCAATAACAGACGATGAAGCGCTGACACTCGCGAACTGGGCATGCATAATAGAAGACCACTACTCAGAAAAGGCAGGCCACTTCAAGCCAATGGACATGGAATGGGCAAAAGATGGAAATAGCGGAGAGCTGTTCATAGTCCAGGCAAGACCTGAGACGGTCATGAGCCAGAGGGACATCAACACCATAGAAGACTACCACCTCAAGAGCAAAGGAGAAGTACTGGTGACAGGACGGAGCGTCGGAGAGAAGATAGGAGCCGGCGAAGCCAATGTCATAAAGGACGTGCAGAACATACACGAGTTCAAGAAAGGACAGGTACTCGTCACAGACATGACCGACCCTGACTGGGAACCGATCATGAAGATAGCCTCAGCGATCGTGACTAACAGGGGAGGGAGGACCTGCCACGCAGCAATCATATCCCGGGAGCTCGGCATACCCTGCGTCGTAGGCACGCAGAAAGCCACCAGCGTGATCAAATCAGGACAGAAGATCACCGTGGACTGCTCACAGGGAGACGAAGGGTATATCTATGACGGGGAGCAGGAGTTCGAGGTACAGAAGACCGACCTGAAGGACATGCCAGATACCAAGACAAAGATAATGATGAACGTGGGTAACCCTGAAGAGGCATTCAACTTCAGCTTCCTCCCGAACAAGGGGGTGGGGCTCGCGAGAGAGGAATTCATAATAAACTCATTCATAAAGATACACCCGCTCGCCCTGATGCACTTCGACAAGCTCAAGGACGAGAAGACAAAGAAGGAGATAGAACAGCTGACCGCAAGCTATGACGACAAGGTCGAGTTCTACGTAGACAAACTCGCACAGGGCATCGCAAGGATAGCCGCGGCATTCTACCCGAAAGACGTGATCCTCAGGTTCAGCGACTTCAAGAGCAACGAGTACGCCAACCTCGTAGGAGGCAGGCAATTCGAGCCCGAAGAGGACAACCCGATGATAGGCTGGAGAGGAGCGTCAAGATACTACGCAGAGAAGTTCAGGGAAGCCTTTGCGCTCGAGTGCAGGGCCGTGCTGAAAGTCAGGAACGAGATGGGGCTCACAAACCTACAGGTAATGATACCATTCTGCAGGACGATAGACGAGGCGAAGAAGGTCATAGCAGAGATGGACAAGAGCGGACTGAAGCAGGGCGAGAACGGCCTGAAAGTCATCGGCATGTGCGAGATACCATCCAATGTACTGTTGGCAGAGGAGTTCCTGGACATCTTTGACGGGTTTTCCATCGGTTCTAACGACCTGACACAGCTCACACTCGGTCTCGACAGGGACAGCGAACTGGTAGCAGAGATATACGACGAGAGGAACGAAGCGGTGAAGAAGCTCATAAAGCAGGTCATCGACGTCGCGAACTCAAAGGGGAAATATATTGGCATATGCGGGCAGGCACCTTCTGATTACGAGGACTTCGCTGAGTTCCTTGTTGAAGCGGGAATCCACAGCATGAGCCTGAACCCTGATACAGTCGTGAAGACGACCCTGGCTATCGCAGAGAAAGAGAAACAGTTAGGGATAAAGTAGAATCTCCTTCTTTTTTAAATTATCATATCTGCCCTAACTATCCTGACCGATCAGCAACTTATTTAAGTGACCTATCTACTTCTGCGCCAGGTGATGAGAGCGTACGAAAGTCATGAAGTTCCGCAAGGAGTCAGGACGTCCAGGTTGCCCGGGTTCCACAAGCTGAGCATAGATGAGAGGATAGAGACAGTCGCGACGCTGACAGGCCTATCTGGTTCGGATGCAGAACTGCTTCGATACAGCTTCACCGACTATATGATCTACCGCGTTGCAGAAGAGACAGGTCTTACTTCAGAACAGGCAGATAAACTGAAGAAGAGCCCTATGAACTATTTTCCGAGCGAGACTGCAGACAAATACATCGAGAACTGCATAGCAGGATGCGACCCTCCGATGGGTATAGCAACAAACGCAAAGATAAACGGCAGAGAATACCTCATACCTATGCGGGCAGAAGAGCCTTCTATCGTCGCGGCGGCGAGCAGAGGATTCCTTGAAGGCAGGTATAGGGGGATGGAGTCTACCTCGCTCGGCAATTCACTCAAAGGACAGATATACATCAAGGATATCGACTATCCTGATAAGGCAAGTTCTGCGCTGGCAGAGCATATCACCTCATTGTACGCGCTCGCAAATGAAGACCACAAACATACGTATATGTATGACCATAAGATAAAGCTACGCGAAGATGGAAGGATCATACTCGACCTGGTCGTCCACACCAGAGACGTACAGGGTGCGAACGTCGTCAACCAGATGTGCGAGGCGGTCAAGGATGAAGTCGAGCAGATCACAGCCGGAAAGGTAGTGACAGGCATACTCACAAATTATGCTGACAGGGCTATAGTCAAGTCCAAGATACTGATCCCTATACGTGAGCTCGCAAGACCTCAGCATAATTGTCCTGATGCAGAGCAGGTCCTTGATGTGTTCCTTGACCTGGGTCAGCTAGGAATAGATGATGTTGAACGCGCTACTACGCACAACAAAGGGATAATGAACGGGATCGATGCAGTCGCGCTCGCGACAGGCAATGACTGGCGAGCACTTGAGGCAGGAGCACATGCCTTCGCTTCAAGGAACGGCAGGTATCAAGCACTTTCTGAATGGAAATGTTCAGGAGATCATCTAGAAGGTAACATGGAGATACCCCTGGCTCTGGGAACGATACGTGGAGCTACAGGCCTTCCTTTTGCCAGGATAGGCTTGGACATACTGGGCGGGCCTTCAGCCAAAGAGCTGCAGGAGATAGTGGCGGCTACAGGTCTTGCGAACAACTTTGCCGCACTACACACTCTTGTGACGGATGGTATAAACAGAGGACATCTCGCGCTGCATAATAAGCGACCTTTCGATGATTGATGCAATGATCGGCGCAATGATCGGTGCAATGATTGATGCGCATTTCTGGTCGCGTTTTCATAACTTTTTGATGGTTACAGAATGAGCTGATTTTGCGGTAATATTTAAATAGAAAAGGATTTTTGGTCTTCTGATGCATGATACCCTTATAAGCCAAGATATCATAGGAGCGGCAAAAAAACAAGGAAAAGTCAAGGGTATCACCGTAGAAGTGGGGGACCTGGGGCACGTGCCCCTTGAAGAGCTAAAAAAGACCCTAGAGAGCCTTGTGCCGGACTGGAAACTGACCCTGACCCGGAAGAAGGCGAAAGCCGACTGCTCATGCGGGTACCAAGGTGAGCCAACGATACAGGAGCACAGCCACGGACACTCTGTATATACGTGCCCGGAATGCGGCGAAGTGCCCCGCATCACAGAAGGGAAGGACATCGTGCTAAAAGAGGTCGAGGTCGAGTAGGCCTCATTTACCAGAAGTGGTATGAATGCTGAAGATCAACAAGTCGTCATTCAATGATTTCTTGACAGATGTAATGAGGTACAACGAGCTAGTCGCGCCGGTCCAGGAAAAGGAGTCCAGGTTCGAGCAGATAAAGGACCTTTCACTTATACAGCTTGACCTCCACGCCTACTTTCCCGCAAAGAAGTTCTTCTTCAAGAAAAGCCAGCTGCTTTTCAGGACAGAGAACGGGAAGCACATCAAGCCGGAGCTGCATACAGAAAAGAAACAGAGAGTGATGATAGGGCTCAAGAGATGCGACCTCAACAGCATAAAAAGGCAGGACATAATGTTCCTGAAGGAGATACACGACCCGTACTACAAAGAAGAACGGGACAGGACAGTTCTGATAGGCCTGCACTGCAAGGAACCCTACGACGATTACTGCTTCTGCAGCTCGATGGACCTGGGAGACTTCTACGACCTCATGCTCTACGACAAGGAAGACGCGTACCTCGTCGAGATAGGATCAGAGAGGGGGCGAAACTTCGTCGAGAGGTACAGAAAGTACTTCTGGGACACGGACCAGTTCCTCAGGCCAGAGGACAGGAGGATAGAGACACATCTCCAGCTCAACAAGAGGGATATAGCGCCTTACTACGACCATCCTGACTGGAAAAAAGGGGTCGACATATGCTTCAGCTGCGCAGCATGCGTCACGCTATGCCCCAGCTGCTACTGTTTCGACCTTTACGACAAGGCAGACGCTGAACTTAATACCTTCGAGAGAAGAAGGAACTGGGCATCATGCCAGCTCCAATGCTTCACGAAAGTGGCGGGAGGCCACATCTTCCGCGAGACCCGTGAGGACAGGTTCAAGCACAGGATATACCACCAGATCCAGTACTTCAAGGAAAGGCACGGGATGAACCTCTGCACAGGATGCGGAAGATGCATAAGAGGCTGCCCGACAAGGATAAACTGGGTCCAGATACTCAACGACATGCCTGAAGAAGAATAAAAGGATAATAACCATGGACTGTAATAACTGTGGAAGGATAAGAAACAAGAAAGGATAACAAACCTAAAATGCCAAGGACAAAAACAAGACGCGAAGAGCCGGAAGCCAAGCCGCACAACCCATATCTCCCAAAGCAGGTTAAGATCACAGGGTACAAGAGGGAAAGCCCGGACTGCTTCCTCCTCCGCACAGACCACAAAGGCAGCTACCAGCCAGGACAGTTCTTCCAGGTATCCATACCAGGCATAGGCGAAGCGCCGATATCGGTCGCTTCTTTCTCTGAAGACCATCTCGACCTGAACATACGCGAGGTAGGGAACGTCACCAACCATCTTGCAAACCTCAGGAAAGGGGACACATTATACATAAGAGGCCCTTACGGCAACGGATACCCTATGGACAAGTTTGCAGGCAAGAGCCTGATACTCATCGGAGGAGGCAGCGGAGTCGCACCGCTCAAAGGGATACTCGCATATGTCGACAAGAACAAGGACCGCTTCACAGAGGTCAAGGCGTACTTCGGCTTCCGCACGCCTGAAGACATCCTTTTCAAGGAAGATATCCGCCAATGGAAAAGGAAGTACGATGTCAATGTCAGCGTCGACAAGAACCCAAAACACGTCAAGACATCCTGCGACGTCTGCTTCGTCACAAACCTGGTGGAGAAGGCGAAGCTCAACCCGGAGAACAAGATAGTGTTCATCTGCGGACCGCCGATAATGATGAAGATCACGATAGGTATACTCAAGAACAAGGGTTTCAAGGAAGATCAGATATACATAAGCACGGAACGCCTCATGCACTGCGCCCTAGGTCTCTGCGGCCACTGCATGATACACGGAAAATACACCTGCCTCGACGGGCCGGTATTCCGCTACGACGAGATCAGCAAATACAAGAACGACTGAGCAGGCTGAACAAGGTCAAAATAACATGGCAAACAAGAAGTCAAACAAGAATACCGGAAAAAAAGCTGCGAAAAAGAAAGGCGCCAAAAATGGAAAAAAGAGCGGCAGCAGGGATGGCATCAAGGACAGCAGCAGGGACAGCAGCAAGGATGTGAGGAAGAGCCGCAAAAAGAGCCCTGCCAAACAAGTAAAAACCAAGAAGGCAAAGACCCGGCCAGGCCAGAAAGGCAGCAACGACAGACCCGGTGTCGGATTCTACGACCTCACAGGGTGCAACGGCTGCCTTCTTAGCTTTGTGTTCAACGAGGACGAACTGCTCCATCTTGCTAAGCACATAGACATCAAAGCATTCAGGTTTGTCAAGGACAGGAAAGAGGACAGGACGCTCGACATAGCCTTTGTCGAAGGCCTCGTGGCGAGCAATGATGATCTTGAAGTGCTCAAGGAAGTCAGGGACAAATCAAAGATACTGGTAGCTCTCGGCGCATGCGCGTGCACCGGCTGCGTACCAGCATACAGGAACTTCATAGAGACATCCAAATACTCATCACAGGTATACGAGAAGATAAAGGAGATAGCAGACCAGCCGGCAACGCCGATAAACGAACACGTCAAGGTCGATTATTACCTGCCCGGCTGCCCTCCGGACAAGCAGCAGATATCATCATTCATAAAAGACCTTCTCCTCGGAAAGAATCCCTATGATTATGACAGACCAGTATGCGTCGAGTGCAGGCTCAATGAGAACAGGTGCCTTCTTGACGACAACAAGATGTGCCTCGGACCCATAACCCGGGGGGGCTGCAACGCAATCTGCACCAACGGCGGATTCGAGTGCTGGGGCTGCAGAGGATCCACACCGGACGCCAACATACCTCTGATGGTAAAACTTCTAGAGCAGAAAGGATACACCAAAGACCACATACGCAAGAGGATGAGGACATTCGTCGGAATGCAGATGGAAAAGCCGATACTTAAGACAGTCAAGCCCAGAAAGATAAAGAGGAAAAAACCAAAGAAGAAGCCTAAGAAGACACCGAAGGCGAAGAAAAAGACAAAGAAGAAACCTAAAAATAAAAAGAAGCAGACAAAGAAGCCCAAGAAGAAGGTCAGCAAGGCCGGGAAGAAAGTGAAGAAGAAGGCCAAGAAAGCCACAAAGAAGGCTAAGAAGAAGGTCAAGAAGGCCAAGAAGAAAGTGAAGAAGAAGGCCAAGACGAAAAAGAAAAAAGCCGCCAAAAGACCAAAGCCGAAGAAAGCGCCGAAGAAAACTGCAAAAAATAAAAATAAAAAGACGACGAAACCATCAATAGGAAAGGTAAAGAAAAGTCCTTCGGCAAAAAATGAACGCAACAAGAGTTCAGCAGCCAGGAGCGGGATGAAGACAAAAAAGGCAAGAAAGAAAACAGCTCCAAAGAAGAAATCAAGACCCCAAAAGAACTCGCCCCAAAAGAAGAACGCAAAGAACAGGCCCAAGAAGAAGGCAGGGTCAAAAAATAAAACAGCACCCAAAAAACAATCAGGATCATTCCTGAAAAGCCTCAAAGGACGGCTCAGAAGAAACATGACAAAGACAGCGAGAAAATGACAAAGACGATCAAGCTCGAACACATAACAAAGATAGAAGGCCACGCAAACCTCACCCTATCCATAGAAGGTGGGGAGGTAAAGAAATGCGAACTTGGATCTATAGAAGGATCAAGATACTTTGAAGGGCTCATAAAAGGAAGGAAATGCTACGAAGCCCCTGAGATGACCTCCAGGATATGCGGCATATGCAGCTGCATACACTACATAACATCTATACAGGCAGTCGAATCCGCACTCGGGATAAAGCCCACAGAACAGACAAACATGTTGAGAGAGCTGACAATACTCGGCGAGAGGATAAGGAGCCACGCGACACACCTCTACTTCCTTGCACTGCCTGACTACATGGGATACGAATCAGCCTTTGCCATGGCCTCCAAGTACAAGAAAGAGCTCGCAAGGGCGCTCAAGCTCACAAAGCTCGGCAACGAACTCATACACCAGGTCGCGGGAAGAGACATGCACCCTGTCTCGACACAGGTAGGGGGCATGCTCAGGATACCATCACAGGAAGACATAGACAACCTGAGAAGGAACCTGCAGGACGCGCAAACAGACACGATCGCCACAGCACGGCTATTCGCAAAGCTCAAGAACCCAAAGTTCGAGAGCGAGACAGAATACTTCTCACTCCACGACGGAGAGACAGTGCCCACGCTCTACGGCGACCTGAAGTCACAATCCAACGATTTCAGGAGAGACGAATACAAGGACTACCTTGAAGAATACCACGAGCCATACTCCACAGCCAACTTCGTGGTCAAGAAAGACAAGAGATACATGGTCGGCTCCATGGCAAGGCTCAACAACAACCACAGATACCTGTCAAAGAACGCGAAGAAGCTGCTCAACGACTCCAAACACAAGCTTCCTCTCACCAACCCCTTCCTGAACAACTTCGCCCAGGCGATAGAGCTCGTCCACACCGTAGACAGGGCAATAGAGATATGCAGGAAACTCAAGGTTGAGGAAGAGGAGCCCATACACCCCAAAGAACTGAAATTCAGGAAGTCCAGAGGCGTGGGGATAGGTGAGGCGCCAAGAGGAATACTAATACACGACTACGAGATCAACGAGAAAGGAGACATAACAAAAGCGAACATCATAACACCCACATGCCAGAACCTGCTCAACATGCAGGAAGACATACGCGAATACCTGCCGAGCATCATCAAGCTTCCGGAAAAGAAAATCATCCTCGAGATAGAGAAACTCATAAGGGCATACGACCCATGCTTCTCATGCTCAGCCCACTTCCTCAGGGTCAATTGGGAGAGATAAACACTTTCTAAGCCGATGTCCAAGCCTGCTTCAGGTCTATCATAAGCTCTTGTGCTTCTTCCTCAACTCAAAACTCATCTCCTTGGAAGACTCTACCTGAGGCTGGTCGAAAGCGTCAAGGTCGCGGAGCCACGCGCTGTACACCGCCACGTAATGCCAGAAAGCGATGAACTCACCAACGCTGAAGGGAGTCACCCTGTCCAGCTCGATATGCGCAACAGGAATCTTCTTATCTATCGCGTCCTGATAAGTTCCGCGGAACTCGAACTCCAGCGCCTTGCAGTAAGGCACGCCGTTGATGTCACCTATACGCCCGTCACGCTCCTTGATCCGCCGGATCTCAGGCGGGACCTTCACCTTGGAGTCAGAATCCTCCTGGTTCTCGACGCTCACGAACACACCGCACACGTTCTTCTTCCCCCCGAAGAAACGCTGGTTCGTATGGTGCTGCGACTCAGGAGCGTCAGCGCAGAAAATCGTCTGGCCCTTCCTCTTCTTCCCCACGGTCTCATGCATAAGCTGCACTATGAGATTCTGGAAACCTGCCATCCTCTGCGAATATATCGGGCAGAATATCTCATCATAACCCTTTTTGTCCAGCAGGAAAAGGGAAGCGGCAAGCTGCAGTGCAGGGTTCCGATCTATATGCACAGAAGGCTCGCACTTCCCATACATGCTCCGCGCGCCCCTGTCTATAGCCTCTACATCGATACCGAAGAACAAAGAAGGCGCGAAAGCAGAAGCGGTAAGGCCAGAGAACCGCCCGCCCACAGGAGGATGAGGTATCAGGTCAAAACCGTTCTTATCAGCGATAACTGAAAGGGCACCCTCCCCCTGGCTTGTGACCGGAAGCATCCTGTAACCATCGAAAGCGAGCATGGACTCGATCACACCCACAGTCGTGCCCGACTTGCTCACAGGCATGACCAGAGTATTCCTCTTAGGAAAAACCTTCTTCAGCTCATTAAGAAGGTCAGGCTCCATAGTCGTCAGGATGAACGAACCCTTCTTGTTATCGAGAGGAACCAACGCCCTATGAAAAGCCTTGAAGGACGTGTTCGAGCCGCCATTCCCTATCACTATCAGGTTCCTGTACTTTCCGTACCTCTTCACCACTTCCCTGATACTCTCTATGTCCTCCCTGTAATTCTGGAAAACCGGAACCTCTCTCTTATGCAACTTTGCCAGCCGGGACTTGAGCGAAGAATATCTCCTTATCCTCATATGCGAAATATCGATGTTCAACATAAAAAATCACCTGTAAAATACAATGATCAGGCCAATCAGCTGCCGGGGATGCCGCTTATGAGATCACGCAGCGCTTTCTCAGGGTCATCCGCCTTCGTGACGCCCGACGCCACCAGGATGCCTTCGCAGCCAAGCTCTATAGCTATCTTCACGTCCTCACCATCCTTTATGCCAGCACCGCAGAGCACAGGTATGCGCCTGTCAACCTCATGCACCCGCTTCACGGTCTCAGATATCAGTTCAGGCTCTGCCTTCGAGACAGAGACATCACCACCGATGAGCTCAGGCGGCTCGACAGCCACAAAATCAGGGCCGAAAGCGGCCATCGCCTCACTTGACCTGGCAGTCGGGGCGCACACGATGGTCTGAAGACCGACATCCTTCGCACGTGCGATGCTCCCCTCGATATCCACAAGCTCATCCTTGTCCTCAGAATGGTTGATAAGCACGCCGCTCGCCCCGTTATCGACAAGCGCCTCTGCAAGATCCTTACCAGTGTTGGAGCCGTACTTGACAGGGTCAATGTGCTCAGCGAAAACAGGGATGGACACCTCACTTGAAACATGGAAAAGATCCACGTTCTGCACAGCTATAATCACTTCAGTCTTCGTGTCCTTCGCAACCTTCTCACAGGCCTTTGCAAGAGTGACAGCGCGCTCCCCGGTCGCCTTCTCATACGTCTTGAAATTTATCACCACTATCGCCATTTCATCCACCATCGATTTTAAGCCGCGTCCTGCTTCACCTCTTAATCTTGGCTTATCTCGATACCATAAATTATCTCTTTGCCTTGCCGGAAGAGCCGAACAGCTGCATCTTGTAACGCACCATATCAGTCACGGCCTCCCTCGCCGGACCGAGTATCTTGCGCGGGTCGAACACCTTAGGCTTCTTCTTCAGCACCTCACGGACGGTAGCGTCAAAAGTCAGGCGCAGGTCAGAGTCTATGTTGACCTTCGTGATGCCGTTCCTAACAGCGGCTTTAATGTCATCCGGCGCCACACCATGAGGGTTGCCCAGCACAGCACCGAAACGAGTCGCCTTCTTCACCACCCACTGTGGGATGCCAGAAGCGCCGTGAAGCACCAGAGGCACCTTCACCACCTTATTGATATCCTTCAGCCTATCAATATCCAGCTTAGACTTTCCCTTGAACTTGTAAGCGCCATGGCTGGTGCCGATGGCCACGGCAAGCGTGTCGCAGCCAGTCTTCTCCACAAACTCCTTTGCGTCCTCAGGTTCTGTGAGCAGTATCTTCCTCGTCGAGACAGAATCCTCCACCCCGCCGATAGTTCCAAGCTCAGCCTCGACAGACACACCCTTCCTGTGAGCGAAGCTGACCACCTGCTTAGTGGTCCTGATGTTCTCCTTGAACGGCTTGTGCGACGCGTCGATCATCACCGACGTGTATCCCATCCGTATACACTTCCGGATAGTGTCCATGCTCTCCCCATGATCGAGATGCATCGAATACGTCACCTTGGACTTCTTTGTAGCCAACTCTATGATCCTGGCGATGAACCCGAGCCCAGCGTACTCGATAGCGCCCTCAGTCGTAGCGATGATCGCAGGGGACTTCTCAATCTCAGCAGCCTGCACGACAGACTGCACAGACTCCATGTCATACACGTTGAAAGCTCCCACAGCATACCTGCCCTTCAGGGCATTTGACTGAAGTTTCTTGTTTGAGACCAGCATCTTCAATGAACACCTCATCACTTATTTTTTTCACGCTTTTTTATTCACGGACTGCCTTGACGTTCACCCAGGCATCTTCCTCCGGGTAAGCAGTCCCTCCTTCGCACCCACATGCCTGATCACAGACTCTGCATTGTACAGCCCGGACCTCAACGCCCGCTCAAGACGCTTCTTACGTGAGAAGTCCTCCCTCTGAAGGTACCCTGCCAGGAAGCCTGCATTGAAAGAGTCGCCAGCTCCGGTGGTATCGACAGTCTTGACCTTGCGCGCCTTCCTGTGGATGAAATTCTCACCGTCATAGACATAAGCACCTCTCTTCCCGTCAGTGATGATGCAGATACATGAAGCCCTGCTGAACATCTTCTCAAGCAATCTCTTCGGATCGTCAGAACGGCTCTTCACAAGCTTCTGCGCCTCCTCCTTGTTCACGGAAAGTATGGTCGCGACAGAAAGCAACTTCTCCATCTCCTTCTTGCGCTTTTCGATCATGTAAGAGCTCGGGTTGAAGAAGACCTTTATCCTGTTCTTCTTCGCATGGTTCGCGAGAGAGTACATCGTCTTCAGAGAGCTGCCTATAACGCTCGCGAAATAGAACCAATCAGCAGACTTGTTGATGTCACGCACCTCCTCCCGATGCAGATAGCTCGCCGCCCCCTTGTATACGAGGATCGCCCTGTCCTTCCCCTTCGGTTCAAGGATCACAGAGTATGCGGTCTCATGCCTGCTGTGCTGCTTCACCAGGAAGTCAACACCTTCCTCCTCAAGCTCCTTCCGGATTATGTGGGCGGAATGGTCATCACCCACCTCACCGATGTAGCCCACCTTCATGCCAAGCCGCTTCAGCCCGACAGCGACATTCGTACCCCCTCCCCCTGTCAGAAGGCTTATGCTGTCTATCAGTATCTTGCTGCCCGGCCTAATCTTACCGAAACCACCAGGCAGGTTCACAAAACAATCTATAGTAGCAGAACCGACAGAAATCACATCGTATCTCTTCTTGCCTTTCTTCCCCTTTTTTGAAGTCATATCCTCACAGCAGACCTTATGCGCAACACGCTTTTTATAGCTTTCTACTCAGTACCGCCCCGCCCTTCAAGCGCTTTTAAAGCGACAAGTTCCTTACCCTCAAACATCCGCAGGCTCGCACCACCGCCGGAAGAAACAAGAGTCATACTATCCTTAAGTCCCAGCTTCCCGACAGCAGCGCCCGAATCACCGCCGCCGACAATAGTCGTCCCGTCGCAATGCGCTACAGCATGCGCGACCTCCTCAGTCCCCTTGGCGAACCTCTCGAACTCAAAAACACCGATAGGTCCGTTCCACACCACTGTCCGCGCCTTGCCTATCTCCTCCCTGAAAGCATGCACTGTCTTAGGTCCTATATCCAGAGCCATCCAGTCAGGATCGATATCATCCACAGACACTATCCTTGAATCAGCATCCTTGTCGAAACGGTCAGCGATCACACAATCCATCGGAAGCAGTATCTTATCGCTATCTTTCAGCTCCTGCACCACATCCTCAAAACCATCAAGACCCTCAAGATCAACCTTGGTCTTACCGACCTCCTTACCGAACTGCTTGAGCAGGGTGAAAGCCAGCGCGCCGGCCAACAGCAGCATGTCAACCCTCTTCAGCATATTCCGGACAGCGTTCAGCTTGTCAGCCTTCACACCCCCTATTATCGAGACGAAAGGCCTGTCAGGACCGTCCATCGCATCCCTGATCGTGGACACCTCCTCCTCGACGCTGAGACCCACACAGCCGGGTATGAACTTAGGGACGCTCGTCATAGAAGCATGATCCCTGTGACAGGTGGAGAAAGAATCATTCACGTAGATGTCGGCAAGCCCTGCAAGCTGCTTCCCGAACCCGTCACGTTTCGTAGGGTCCTTATCCTTCTCCCTAGAGTCAAACCTCAGGTTCTCCAGCATCACTATCCTGTCGACTTTCGGATCGGGAATGCCGTTCTCGCCATGATCCTCAATCTTGGTAACATCCTCACCCAGAAGCTCAGAAAAACACTCCGCAAGCCGGTCAGTCATAAGCCTGCCCTCTTTCTTTCCTCCAGGACGCCCGACATGGGTCATTATAATGACCTGCTCAGCGCCATGATCCAGAAGGTACCTGACAGTCGGGACTGATATCCTTATCCTGCTGTCATCAAGAATCCTCCCTTCATCATCAAGAGGGACATCGAAACCCGTCCTGACAAGAACCTTCTTCTTACCGATGTAGGTATTCCTCAGCGTCGGCAGGTCAACCATGTTCGTGATTCACCCCAGCCGGGCCATAAGCCTGATCAGGTCGATCATCCTCTTGGAATATCCCCACTCATTGTCGTACCATCCGACAACCTTTACCAGCCTGCCATCTATCACATTGGTCATGTCAGGACTGAATATGCATGAGTGAGGATTACCAACTATATCTGCAGAGACCAACGGGTCCTCATTGTATTCCATTATCCCTTTCATATGATGCTCGGCCACGTTCCTGAAAAGATCATTCACCTGCTCGATGCTGGCGTCCTTCTTCAGCACAGCGCTGACATCGGTCAAAGAACCGTCAGGCACAGGAACCCTCGCCGCGAAACCGTCCATCTTCCCCTTCAGGTCAGGTATCACCTCACCGATAGCCTTGGCAGCACCTGTAGTGGTAGGAATGGTGGAAACAGCGGCAGAACGCGCGCGCCTCAGGTCGCTGTGCGGAGCGTCGACAAGACGCTGGTCAGCAGTGTATGCGTGGATGGTAGTCATGAAAGCCTTCTCAACACCGAAATTATCCTCCAACACCTTCATCATCGGGGCCAGGCAGTTCGTCGTGCAGGACGCATTGCTGACTATCAGGTCATCACCAGTCAGGGCCTCCTCGTTCACGCCAAGCACAATAGTCTTGATAGGCTCCTCACCCTCTTCAGATTTTGCAGGAGCGGAAAGCAACACTTTCTTCGCACCCGCCTCCAGATGCTTCTCACAGTCCTTCCTGTGCCTGAACCTGCCGGTACTCTCGACCACCACTTCCACTTCGTTCTCCTTCCAGGGAAGGCGGGCAGGATCCTTCTCGGACACGACCTTGACCTTCTTTCCATCTACGACCAGCGCGTCCTCCTCAGCCTCAACAGTCCCTTCGAACCTGCCATGCACCGAATCATACTTCAGAAGATGCGCAAGCGTCTTCGTGTCTGTCAGGTCATTCACCACGACAAACTCAATATCCGGATCGGCAAGCCCTGCCTTGAAGACCATGCGGCCGATCCTCCCAAAACCATTAATCGCCACTTTCACCATATAAAACACCTCTTTCATATCCAGCGCTCAACCTTACCCTCCAGACACCTTCTTCAGGGCCAGGTCATGCGCCTCAAAATAATTCTTTATCAGCTCTTTCCAGTCAGCATAATTAGCCATCTCCTTCGCCAGTATCTTCTGCTGCACCCTTTCCTTGGCGTTGAACTTGGAGAACCTGTACAGGATATCAGCGAACTCGTCAACCACTTCAGCCCTGTCCCTCTTGAAACGCTTCAGCACGTAGATGCCTGAAGTTCCTGTCGTCTTCTGCACAAGGAACCTGCCGAAACCGCCGAGGTCACTGGTCAGCGAGGGCACTGCAAGCGACGCGCACTCCAAAGGAGTATAACCCCACGGTTCGTAGTACGAAGGGAAAAGCCCGAAATGGCAGGCGTTCATCGCATCATAATATGAGAGGTCCGTGAGGCCGTCCACACCTGTGAGATAGATAGGATAGAATATGGCCTTTACAGGGTCGTCCTCCTTGTTGTCAAGCCCCTTGCCCAACAGATTCTGTATTATCGGGTCGTCATTCTCATAAGGTATGTTATGGGTCGACATAGGAGGGTTGCCTTTCTTCGCGAAGTTTACCTCAAGCCTCTTGATGTTGCTCTTGAACTCATCATCAAAGATATCGCACCCTATCGAATCAACATCAGGCTTTGCCACACCGCTCTTGATTATGTTGGTCACGATCATCTCCTTGATGTGCGGCAGGTGATCCTCCACAAAACCATGCAGCGTGCTGTACGCAGACTTGTTGATGGAGATATCATTCCTAACACCGTGCACGTCACGCGGGATCCAGAAGAAGCATATCACCGTCCTCTTCGAACCCTCCTCCTTCAGCTTATCGTTCAGCTTTGCAAGAGCGTCGATGACAAGGTCTATGCCCTTATTCTTGAACTCATACCTCCCCACGATGAAAAGCAGCAGGGTGTCCTCGATGTCAAAATAATAATATGGAAGGAAGTAATACCTCAGGAAATTATGCACCTTCTCCCTGTTGATCCTGTGCTTATATGCTGCGTCCTCGTACGTAGGCATCTTCTCGATATCAAGACCGTTCAGGACAAGGACCTCAGGCTTCCGCCCCAGCAGATGCTCAGCCTCTATCCCTGTTATCTCGGAGACCGTGGTGAACACATCAGTCTCTTTTGCACAGACCTTCTCAGTCAGGTGTTTCGCCTGGACACCCAAAGACTTAGCTTCATCATCAGCCTTGATGCTCTCTATCTCCTGGTAAAGGTTCCTGCCCATGGCCGCGAGGGTCCTGCCCAGAGTGGTAGCATGCGTAGTGAAGACAGTGCCGACCTTGACCTTCTTCTTCTTCAGGTGGAGCAGGCCAGCACCTGCGAGCCACTCATGAAAATGCGCGACAAACCCTCCCTCAGCCTCGCCGCGCTCCTGCTTCTTCTTCACGAAAAGCTCTATGAACCTTCCTGCAGCGGCTGCCCAGACCACCGCCTCATCAAACTCACCACCCGCGCCAAGAGAGTCTATGCTGTAATCCTCCCACAGGCCCTTCTTGATCCTGTCAGTCCTGCTCCTGAAACCGGAAAAGTCTATCAGTACCGTCCTGGGCTCGCCCTTGATCTGCCATCTCCCGAAACGACAGACTATACCTTCTTCTTTCAGCTCGTCAAAAACCTCCTGGAAACCATGGGGAAGAGTGTCCTCCTCGAAATCAGTCTCGGCATTGGCCTCAAAATAAGGGCCGATCAAGAAATAATTAGGATAAGCCTCTTCCAGAAGAGCCGCCTTGGACTTCACCACGGTATAGATACCGCCCACCTTGTGACAGACCTCCCAAGAAGCTTCGAATACAGTCTTCTCATGATCAGACATTTTACACCTCTTTTTTTTGAACCATCAGGGCCGCAATCAAGCATTTCCCGCCTCAGCGGCCCAGCCCTATCGGGACGCTTCACTTCATCCCTTTGGTATATGACACTCTCTTTGACTCCTTGAGCATCAGCGCGAAATTGTAGTACTTCAGGTCGGCTCCAAGGAACTCCCTGATCTGCTGGAGAATCTCCTCAAACTCCTGAGGGGTCGCGCAGGATATCTGGATCCTCACGTCCCAGTTTCCTATTATCCTCTCAGCGAAAGTTATGTTAGGAAGGGAATAGAAAAAAGTCCTTACCTGGCTCTCCCTCTGGGGGCTGTAATTATTGATCTTAAGGAAAACCGAATAGAGCAGGTAGTTCAGGGTGGAAAGGTCCACCACTGTCTGGAACTTCTTTATCACGCCGTTCTTCTTCAGCTTCTTCATACGGAGATTGGTGGCATCGGCAGACAGGCCGATCTGCTGGGCGATCTTGACTATCGGCGCTCTGGCGTCGGTGGCAAGGGCGCGAAGAAGCTTACGGTCCTTATCGTCGATATCAGCAGTCTCGAAAGACTCATTCTTCTCTATCGGCGGCAGCTCCTTCGGATTAAACTTCCGGCTGGGCTTGGAGAGCATGAAGCTGAGGTTCTCAGCGACAAGAAGGTTGATCACGATGGCAAGATCGTACTGGCGCAGGTTCTTGCCGCAGAAATTATCTATCTCATCTATAACATTGGCCAGCTGGAACTTGTTCTTGGCTACGAGCGTGGTCTGGATATCCCAGTCCCCGCTGCACTTCAGCACCCACTTGGTGTTGCTATGCTCATCCAGGAAGCCGATTATCCTCTTCTCATCATCACAAGTATAGTTCTGGAGCTTCAGGAGAAGGACATATGCCTCGTAACCGAGTTTCCTGTCACTAACTATCGTAATATATCTCGATATCAGCCTGTTCTTCATCAGCCTCTTGATGCGATAGTCAGCCACTTCCCTAGATATGTTGGTAGAAGAGCCGATGGATTTCGAAGTCAGCCTTGCATCCTTGTTCAGGAGCCTGAGTATCTCCTTGTCCTTGTTGTCTATCTTGACAGGCGATTTCACTACAGGCGATTTAGCCTTCACAGGCCCCTCAGCATTCCCAGAAGATATCTCCTTGGATTCACCCACCATAGTCTTTTTACTAAACACTTATGCCTTTATAAATTTTTCTGTGTTTTCTAAAAAAACACAACTCAACTTTTAAGTTATGTCAAGACATAATATCCATATCTGCAGGCACCTATCGATATCATCAAGGCTGCAGGAAAAGATGAAGGTGGTGGTATGTTCTTAGAGATGATAGCAGTACTCGCCGTGATATGGGCAGCATCAAGTGTTGAAACATGGTTTCCCAGACAGAGCAGGCCAGCAGGCAGGCAGGTAATAGTCATATAGCAGCATTGTGAAATTTTTTCTCAAAATCATATGTCGATGGAAACATCATATGACAAAAATGTGTTGCAGCTTCATGTTCTCACATTAATTTTATATATGCTTCTCCTCTATCCTCAATCATGGCATACACATTCACAGCAAAAGGCCACCGGAACATACTCGCAAGCCACAAGAGGACACTCGAGTTCACCAAGGACGATGAACTGAGCCCTGACGGAGACTGCATCGTCGCAGTGGCAGCGGACTTCTCACCTGAAGAACTGAAAAGACTTGTCAAGAACCACACGAGACTGAACATGCGTATCGAAGCAGGAGGAATGTCAGAAGATATACCATTCCAGGCCAACAAGAAGTTCAGCTCTGACAGGGAGGTGGTGCTCAGGATGTCAGAGTTCAGCTCTGACAGGACATTCGGTTTCAGGGCAGAAAAAGCCGCCGCGCACATCAACAGGCAGCTGGTCAGGAAGCTCAGGGAGCCAGGTCAGAAGGTTACAGTCACCATAGAGCCGCAGGTCAAGGCAGTGCTGTTTGACTTCGACAACACCCTGGGCGACATGAAACCAGGCATAGAAAACGCACACCATAAGATAGCCCAGCTGATGTCTGAACGCCACGGCATTTATGGACCTACCACTATAAAACTCCTGGAGGATATAGACCTCAGATACAGCGACAAAGGCAAAGGCTCAAAACCAAGCATGTACGACCGCCACAGGTGGTTCAGGGAATATTTCGATGAGGTCGGCATCGAGGCAGACGAGAAAGAGATAGACGAGCTCACCATGATATACTGGGAAAACGTCCTCGAGAAAGCCAGGCCGATGCCCGGAGCCAAAGAAGTGCTCATAGAACTCAAGAAAGAATACAGGATAGGTGTCATGACCGACTCGGACGGAGACATGCTGCCTAAGAAGCAGCGTATAGACCAAAGCGGGCTCAGACCATACATAGACACGATAGTGGTGAGCGATGAAGTCGGGATAAACAAGCCTAACAGGAGATTCTACGACATCATACTCAAAAAACTGGACGTGAAACCCGAAGAGTGCGTCATGGTCGGGGACAAGCCACAGGCAGACCTTGTGCTCGCCAAAGAGCTGGGGATGAAGACCGTCTGGTTCAGGTACGGCCCGTGGGCAGAAAGCCAGGGAAAAAGAGAGTTCGACTATGTAGACTACACCATAGAGGACATGAAAAGACTGCCGGAAATACTCCAAGAAATCTGAAGGAATCAAAAAAAATCTGAAAGGATATGATCACATATGAAACAGGTGACACTGAGCAAGAAAGACATAAAAGGGCTCAACAAAGAGCTGAAAGAGAAATACGGACTGGAAGAATACTTCTCAAAAGACGACTTCCTGACCCTCGCAGAAGATACATACATACTCAAGGACGGCAACCTCGTATTCTTCTACAAGGAAGACCTTCTCATACCCGCCCTCAGGCTCGTGCTCAAGAACAACTTCCTCAAGAACATCATAATAGACATGGGTGCAGTGCCTTACGCAGCCAAAGGTGCGGACATGATGCGGCCAGGAATAACAGGAGTCGATGCGGAAGTAAAGGAAGGTGACATAGTGGCGATAGTTGACGAGAAAAACCTGAAGCCCGTAGCGATAGGACAGAGCCTGTTCTCAAAAGAAGAGATACAGGAGATGGAAGCAGGCAAGATAGTCCTGAACCTCCACTATGTAGGAGATGACGCCTGGAACTTCACGACCTATGCGGAATAGGACCAGAACTGAAGAAAAAGCACCCAAAAAAGTGCCCGAAAACTATATAAACATCCTTTTTTCTTTATGAAACACCTGATTCTGGGGAGTAGAGGGGGTATAAAGGTGTTCAAGTATGCAGATAGTAGGATTGCCACAGAGGATAAACAAGCAACTAGCACTGCTTCCGACAATACAGAAGTACTATGAAGAGCTGGCAGCAAACCCCTCCTATGTAAAGACAGGAGAGATAGACTACCTGCTCAACGACTTCTCAGATGACAAGCTGAGAGACGCGCTGATCTACGTCGGGAAGCACAATACCCTGCCGCCCCATTCTGAGATACAGGAGCTGACCAACCCTGCATGCGTACGGGCGTACAGGCAGAGCATGGAATTCGGATGGGCAAACCTCCGGTTCCTCCAGCGAGTCGTAAAGGCCACTTTCATGCCTGACGAATCCCCTTCCAAGATAATGTACGCAAGGCAGGTCGCGCTCTACTGCAAGCTCTGCGGAGAGTACAAGGCATCAGGCATGTTCGCATACGACAACAAAGACGAGTCATACACAGAGCACATCAGGTTCACAGACGCGCACATAATCAACCCGGATACAACATCATTCAAGCTGCCCAGACGCAGGAAGGGCAACAAAAGACCTAAGAAAAGGATACACTGCGAAACATGCGGAACCTACGCCAACAAGAACCTCGAAAAGAGGATGGAAGGAGTCTACGCAAGCGCAAGGGAATACATATACTCGCCGTTGTACCTTGAACAGCTAGCCAGCGAGAGCAGGGCACTGCCCAAAGTGCTATCTGTAAGGATAAGGACAAAAGAGCCTGCAAGCGAAGCAGAGAAAGTCGCTGCAAGGCTGTCAGCCAAGAGGGTCAAACAGTCAAGGCACATCCAGGCAGTCATGGAGAACATGTCCCTGCTTGAAGAGACGATAGGAAAAGAGCAGGTGGAACGGCTCATCGAGGACAACGGAAGAAGCATATACGACAAGTTCGGCATGAGGATAATCACGCCGGACACAGACACCTGCTACCAGATAATGGAATGGTTCAAGGAGAAGTTCCCGATAACAAGATTCGCGGACTACATAGCAGAGCCAAAAGAGAACGATTACCGGTCGCTCCACGCAACACTTGTAAGCCTGCCCACAGACAGGTTCACCCAAGAGCTCATAGGAGTCAAGATGCCTGTCGATCTGCAGATAAGGTCAAACGACATGCACCGGACAGCAGAGAGCGGCACAGCAGCACGAGGGCCTGAAAAGGGAAGGAGAGAGCTGGTAGACCACAAGCTGTTCCTCGCGATGACAGTGCTGAGGCACCACATGTTCGGCGTGTAAGAATCAAGAATCCTCAGCCACCCTACGCGCCTTAGGGACAAAGTTGAGGATGCCTTTATCAGTCACCTTCCCGCATCCCAGGAAATCACCTTCTTCGCTCTTGAGAATCACGAAACCTTCAGCATAACCTATACCCTTACTTCCTGCATCCAGGTCATGTCCCTTGAACCAGTCACGCACACAATTATAATCTATCTCGATCACATTCTTACTTGCATGAGAGCCGAGAAGCTGGCTGCCTTCGATGCTCAGCCGGGCACCTTTCTCATCCACAGTCGCGACGTAAAGCCCCATGCTGTCCACCCTGAGCCTGGAGAAATCCAACATACCGACATCCCGGTCACAAACGTAAAGCCTTCCCTTGTTGCTCATCAGGAAAACCATATCCTTATCGAGCGTGCAGCCCCACTGCTCATATATCCTCTGGTTGAGCTCTTTCTTTTCCCTCGTATTCAGTATGCGCAGGGAACTTTTGGGTGTTGCAGGGCCCTTCTTTCCTTTCATCTCTCTTTTCATATCCATACACCATAAATGACCTGAGCGGCAAGAAAAAAAAGAAAAAGAAAAAAACAAAAAATCAGTAGCTTGTGGTTATCAGGTTGTGCTTAAGGTCAGAATCATCCACAGCATTGAACCCGATATCCTCAAAGACGTACTTGTTCGTGGCTCCGCCTTCAGTCACCTCTATCTCAAGAGGGATGCCATAGTACTCATCCACCCACATCTCAGTAGTCTTGCCATCCTCGACAGACCTGATCTTCCAGACAGTCCTCTGCTGCATCTGCTCTTCAGCAACCTTTTCTGCGTAATCCACTTCATCTATCCACTCGAAAGGCGTCTTCCTGTAATACTTCCTGAAGTTGACCTCCACAGGAGAGTTAGGGTCAGCGCACCTGTAGACCTTCCTCTCACAGTAACCGACAGCGGTCTTAGATGACAGGTCAAGATATATGTTATCCACGTAAACATCACCGCGGACATTGTCCATATCCCTGAGCTTCACATGCATCTTGTCTCCCTCCACCCAGGTCTCCCACTCCTCAGGATGGATCGTCTGGTCCTGGTACATGTACCTCAGGCTATCAAGCCTGCCGACATGCTTCTGCAGGAGCTCCTGCATCTTGCTTGTCATCTGCCTCTGAGGTTCGGGCTCAGGCTCAGGCTCGGGTTCAGGAGCAGCTTCTGCAGGCTCTGAAACCACAGGCTCTTCAGGTTCAGGAGCAGGCGAAGGCCTTTCCTCGGGCGCAGCCTGCGGAGAGGCACACCCGAATACAAACATAAGAACAACAGCCAGACAGGCCACCAAAACATATCTTTCTTTCACGGTCTATACACCCCCACACTGATGTGTGAAACTTTAAACAACTCCAAAAATACGGCTCCCCCTTAAAAACAGTTAAACCCGACGCATATAAAAAGGTTTTGATGCTGGAGATGCTTTACAGGCGTATTAAGATCGTATATTAAGATTGTATAGAGCTTCAGAAACGATCAAATGACCATATCAAATGACCATATCAAAGAACCATATCAAAGACCCCACAACGGGTTCTTTTTCCTCTTCATCTCAGCGATCTCTTTCATGACAGAGACCTCATCATTCTTCAGGTACTTCTTCAGGGTCTTCAGCTTGCGGAAGTCAGGCTCAGGGATACCCGAATAAAGCATATCATTCTCACTTATCTGCCTCCCGACAGTTACGTTCGGAAGGGAGACAGCAACCTGCTTGCCTGCCCCGACCTTAGAAAGCGAATCTTTCTCGTGCTGGATCGACTTCACAGACGAGATGTCCCTGCCGTCCTTCATTATCGGAGTCCCGACGCTGATGCTGCCGACCAGAACATCAACGCCGACGATCGCGGGATTAGACTGCCTGAAAACGTAGTTAGGCATTATCCTCATCTTACAGGGCTTCACAAGACCCTCCAGCTCTTTCGCCTCAAGACGCTTCTCCTCCTCCTCGATCCACTTCTGGAAACTGTCTATCAGCTCATATATTATCTCGCTGCGTATTATACGCACATGCTTTTCCTTCGCGAACTGCGCGACCTCCTCGCTCAGGCCGATATTGAACGCGAGAATAGCCGCGTTAAGAGGATTCCTCTCAATGCTGGACTCAGCATCCATCACATCCTTCTTGGATATCTCACCTACCAATGCCTTGCGGATAGTATGGCCCTTCACCTTCAGCATGCCGACTATCGCCTCAAGAGAACCGATAGTGTCAGCCTTGACGATGATACCTTCCCTGTCCGTCTCTACGATAACCTCTTCTATCTCCTTCTGCACATCCTCCTTTACCTGCTCGAGAGTATCCTGAGTCGCCACACGGATGGGCATGCCTGCGATAACACCCTCAAAATCAGGAGCTGAAATCTTCACACCGGTAGCGGCAGCTGCCTGCTTCACACCGCGGAACTTCGCCTTCTTGTCCCGCATCTCGGCCAGCGGCATCGGCTGCAGCAGGGCACGGACTTTTGTCACCAGCGGCGTGTCAACACCTCCTATGACTATAGTGTCATTCACCCTGATGGTACCGTCATATATTATCACATCCACCGTCGTGCCGAGACCTTTCTCCTCCTTGACCTCAAGGATAGTCCCCTTTGCAGGGCCTGCCACGTCACACTTAAGGCAGTTCTCTAGAAACTTCTGCGCAAGACCCGTCACTATCATGAGCAGCTCAGGAATGCCCTCACCCGTGACTGCAGAGACAGGTACGATCGCGATCTCCTTAGTGAAATCAGAAACCCTGTCGAACCGTTCGCTCGGGAATCCGAACTCGTGCAGCTTGCCCACGATCTCGTAAATGCCATTGTCCAGGGCAGCCTTCACAGCAGCTTCCTGCTCAGAGACCCCCTTGAGAAGAGATCCATCCTTCTCCTTCCAGCCTGCGATCATGTCGATCTTGTTCGCCGCGATGACAAAAGGAGTCTTATAGTTCTTCAAAATCTCGATACACTCAACCGTCTGCGGCTTGAAACCGTCATTTATATCCACCACCAGGATCGCGATGTCCGCAAGGTTGCCGCCCCTCTTCCTCAGGCTCGTGAACGCCGCGTGGCCAGGAGTGTCTATGAAAAGAAGACCTGGAATCGTGAAGTCCATATTTAGCGACTTGAGCAGATCCCCTGCCTTCTTCTGGATGACATCAAGAGGTATTATGCTCGCGCCGATGGCCTGAGTTATGCCCCCTGCCTCCTTGGATATTATCCTGCTGCCTCTTATACTGTCCAGTATGCTGGACTTCCCATGATCCACATGCCCTATCACAGAACAGACAGGGCTTCTTATATCAGGCCCGCAGGCCTGCCTATCTTTCCTTCCCATCTTCAACAGGATAAAGGAGAAAGATGTCTGTTTTTAAATCTTGTTCTAAAGCACACGATCAAACAGGATTCCAGACCATCCAACCTGCCGGTCTGAGGTTTTTAAAGGTTTTTTTTTGGGATGGGTCAAAAGCTCCATCGCGCCTGTGTTTACAAATCCCGCCATCCCGATCCCCGACCTCCCGCCCCACGCTTTAAAAAGTAATACAAAATTTTTTAAACATGCGTGAAGGCTGTTCAATCATGCATCTTCACACACTCCTCAAAGACAGAGCGAGCATCAACATACTTAAGATACTCTATGACAACGAGGCGCAGCAGAAGCGTTATACCATGAGCTATGTCGACATGAAAGACAGGCTCGCAGTGCCTGAGACCCCGTTCACCATACCAAACCTCGAAAAGGCAGAACTGATCACCACAGAGAAGTCAGAAGCAGGACAGCTCTACCTAAGCATCACACAGAAAGGCAAGGAATTCATAACGCAGTTCGACAAGATCGTCGCGATAATGCACGGCAAGAAAGAGGAGCCCAAAGCATACCAGGTAGAGTACAACCTCACCCAGATGGAACAGAGGATACTCGTGCTCTGCTCAAAGATAAAGTCAGAGACGGGCAGCCGCGTCCCGCTCAAGACACTAACCCAGGAAGTCTACCCCTACACAGAGCCATCATCAAGAAGCGGAACAGTATCAAAATACGCAAAGAAACTCGAAGAGCTGAACCTCATCGAGAGGAAAAAGAAGAGCAACAGGACATTCTTCGACATCACAGACACCGGAGAGAGAGTCATAAAAGAACAGTTCATGAACATAGCAACACCGAACGCGCCAGGCACCTGAACGGCACTATAACATCAGTCACCATAGAATTATACTCACCTAATGTTCACGCTAAGTGCTTTTGCCTGTCACATTCAATATATCTGTCATCTTTCTCTCATCTATATCACTCCGCACACCGAAAGCAGAGAAATGCGTGCGTGCGATATCATGACCTGCCTTCCTGACCTCATCAAAGACCAGCTTGAACTCGGGAACCTGGATACTATGCTTCTTGCACAGGGCATGGATATCGTGGAATCCCACAACGTCAAGCCTGCTCTCATCACGTATCGTCTGCAGGAACCTGCCATCCACACCGTAGTCCAGCTCTGAAGCGAGCCGGTACATCCTCCCGGCAATATCGGCGTCCCAGAGAACACCTTGCCAAAGCGGGCCAGCGTCCCCGAACATACCGTGCTGCTTTATGACCTTGTCAACCTTTGCCTTGCCCTTGACGCATCGGAAAAAGACACGCATGTAGTGGTCTTTCGAGTAAGAGAATATCGGAAGGAGGGCCTTCTCGTACTGAGCACCGACAAGCTGGCACTTGCGGATGAGGATGCGCAAACCAAGCTCATGCTTCAGCGGACCGCGGTCAGGCTCTGCCCAGTACTTCCTCCTGCAGACCTTCGGAAAAGTCCCTGCGAGCGAACTCGTGTCCGTCGCGGTCACCGCAAGGATTCCGTCGCGGGCAAGGCGCCGCACAGCAGCGTCAAGGAAAGGGTTAGGTGTGCCGAAAGGATCGATGTCTATATAGTCGAAACCGGTCGACTGAAGCAGAAGGGTCGAGGCTTCCTGATTTGTGATTTTGATCTCAGCATCTTTGCCCAACAGTTTCCGGTTCGCTTCGATGTTCTTCTTGATCAGCTCAGCTGATTTTTCATTATAATCATTGATGATAATCGATCTTATCTTTTCTTTTTCAAGCTCCGCAAGGAAACGGATCGAGCGGATACCTGTCCCTGCAAGCAGGTCGCAGACCTGCATATCCTTTTTCTCTATGGCCTTCAGGAGCAGAACGCTGATGTCTCGGTTCAGCTTCATCACAGGATTATAGAATACAGGGAGCTTGGATGATATCTTCTCCTCAACAGGCGCCAGGATACTTATACCTGCTTCATTTATGTTCTTTAGCATGGCTTTTTTTGGTGCGTCGCCTTATTTAAAACTTACAGTTGTTTCTGCAAGAATCGATAAGAATAAGGGGCAGGTAATAATCGGAAGCGATGCAAACGCTCCCTGCAACCCCTGCCTCCCACCCAACATCTGGACGGAGACTTCAGGAAACTTTTGGAGACTTTGGAGACTTCAGAGATTTTGGAGACACAGGCTAATATGTTGTAATGTGTTGTAACGGAAACAACGGAAAAAAAGGAACATTTAAATAGAAGTGTCATATCAGCAAATAGTGTTGTTATAGTCTTTTTATTGCTTTACTTGTTTTTTTCTCAGCATCGCTGGGGAATAAGGGGTGGATAGTATAATGGCTAAGAAAGCGGTGACATTTGCGTCAGTACTGCAGAATCCGATATACAGGAACAGAGACGTCCTATACGCACTTGTCCCGCCGACAGGCCTTCTCCACAGGACAGAGCAGAAGAACGAGCTCGTCATGGAGCTCGCACCTATACTCATGAACTCAGCAGTCTCATGCGTGTTCGTTTACGGCAACCCGGGCACAGGAAAGACCGCGGTGATAACCGAGCTCATGAAAGAGCTGTCCGACGAAGCTAAGAAACGCAAGGTCAACCTGAAGAAAGCCTATGTCAACTGCTCAGAGAACAGGACCGAGACGACCATACTCGTCGACATACTCAGCCAGATAAACCCTGGCAAGACATATCCCCGTGTAGGCTGGACAAGGGCGAAGGCGCTGGCAGAATTCAAGAAGGTCGCGGACGAGCTGGACACGAACATAATAGCTGTCCTCGACGAGGTCGACTACGCGCTCAAGGAGTCAGGCGACGACATAATCTACAGGCTCAGCAGGATAAACGAGAAGACAAAATCAAAAGTCTCCACAATACTCATATCCAACGACGTGCGCGTCGCGGACTACCTCAAGCCAAGGACGCAGAGCACGCTCGGAAGGGTCAGGGTGATATTCGCGCCATACACAGCAGAAGAGCTGACAGACATACTCAACGACAGGGTCAAGCAGGCATTCAACAAAGGCATAGTGTCCGACCCGGTCGTGCAGAAGATAGCAGAGATCGAGGCGTCCAGAGGAGGAGATGCGCGTAAAGCCCTCGAACTCATAGACAGCTGCGCAAAGACAGCCATAGCAAAGAACAAGAGCAAGGTCACCCTCGACCTCGTCGACGAGGCAGACAAGAACCTCGAGAAGGACAACATATTCAACATAGTCTCAACACTGACGAAGCACCAGAAACTTCTCTATCTCGCCATGCTCAAGTCAAAGAAGAAAGAGATGGACGGCGGCAGGGTGTACAAGGCATACAAGGAAGAGTGTGAGAAGCAGAACGTACAGCCGCTTTCGGTCAGGAGGATCAGGACCTTCCTCGTCAACTTCTCAGAGATAGGACTGATAAGAAGCGAGGTAACGTGGCTGCGCAGCCTTCGTAAGAAGAGCAGGACAATAAAACTTGAGATGGACGCAGCTACACGCAAGAAACTGAGAAAGGTGATAAGAGACTCGATATGATAAATATGCTGGTATGATAGATATGAGTGCAGGATGGTTATGCTCCATATGACCTGTATTATCAGCTACTGCAGATAATGTTTAACCCATCAACTAACCTCAGGCTCCTTTCTGGAGACCACGGCAAGGGCTGCTCTTTCGGGGGTGGGGGGCAGCACCTTGCCGACTTATAATCAACTTTTAAATGTTCTTTTTAAACAGGACTTTTTCTGTAAAAGATATCTAAATTACATTTAAATATCATCAAGGCTTAACAACACCAATATAGAAAGAAGACTGATCAGAAAGAAGAATGATAACATGGTGTTGAAAAGACCCCCAAATTCTGGAGATACAGCGCAAGCAGCAATGCTTGAATCCCTGGTGAGCAGTGCATACAGGAGAAATAAACCCAGCGGCAGATACATCTCAAAAGAATGCAGGACAGACCATGTAGGAAATATAGGCAACATAAAACCTCTTGACAGGAGAGCTGATGAGAAAGAACCCCTGCCGCCGCACATAAAAGAGAAAAGGCAGGTGGCAAGGCTGAGCCTTGACCAGAAGATAAACATACCCAAACTAAAAGGCATGCTCCAGAGGCTGGCAGGACACTGCTATCAATACAGCTCATACACCCTCCAGGTCAACGACCAGTGCACAGAACACATAGGACCTGAAGACAACCACCTCACCATAGATGTCAAGCTAAATCAAGCAGGCCATTCCCGCGGAAAGGTCGAGTTTGACTTCGGAGATGCGTTCAAACAGACACTCGCAGGCACCGCCCTTTTCATACAGGAATTCGCAAAGTATATCAAAGCAGATGAGGGCCTCAGGTACACAGACATAATACGGCTCGCATATCTCAAGACACCCTGCCTCGACAGCAGGACCAAAGGGAATTACCGCATCGCATTCGAGTTCGAGGAAGGCAGGACGACAATAGGGTTCAGGACACCGGACGTCCCACAAGGCCCATTGAGGACGGAATTCCTCGACCATGAAAAGTACCGCTTCAACATAGCAAGAGCAGACGCGCACGGTACCAACGTGGTATTTGAAAGGTATAGGAACACACAACGACCCGTAGTGGACGTGAACTGCATACCTGCACAGGTCAAAGGTCCTGACGGCAGGCACTACAGGTCAGACACACCGGGCTGCGCAGAACATTACCTCCAGATAAGAGGGATAGACAAAGCAGTAGTGGGAGAAGGAAACCCTGAAGAGGATGCACCTTCAGGAGAAGGCCTGCTGATCTGAATCTTCAAACACTTACACCAGTATTCTTCTGACAGCCAGTATTCTTCTGACATCATAGTCATAACAAAACTTTTTTAAATAATCTTTGTGATACAGCATCCTGTATACCTCAAGGGGGAGCAGAGGAAATTCTGAAAAGTCGTGATCACAGGCAACTGTGTGGGCAGTGCCAGCACTATTAATGCCATAAGCAAGTGCTGTAAGACCAGCTCTGTAAAATCAGAAAACGATGTGTTGATATGTCTTAAGATGTCTTGATATGTCTTGACATGTTTTGATATGTGTTGAGGGATATTCATATGGCAAACGCCGCGAACAAGACCGAGCCGGGCAAAGGCAATAAGGATAAGGGCAACTATTACGCAGAGGTGGCCCTATCTGAAATACTCTCGCCTGAAGACCAGGACGCACTCTACAGGGAAATTGCCAGTATGGACGAGGAAGATCCTGACGAGATGTTCATAGAGGATACTCTTGAAGGACCTGAAGAGAAAAAAGAAGGACACTCAACAGGATACAACTCCCCTGACGAAAGTTTAGAGGGCTTCATGTCATTCGATGATGAAGAGCTCAAAGACATAGAGAAAGCTGTAACCACGGGCATCGGCGCAAGGGTCACGCAAGAGCTTGCAGAAATCGACGACAGGCTCAAACAGTATATAAATGACGATGATCCTGACGACCCGATAACATTGCGTGAAGAGGATTTTCAGGCGCTGGGTGTCTTCGTAACTTCCAATTCCAGCAGGAAATCAAGAGACATACTGGATATCATAGCAGAGCAGGAGATGAAGCGCAAGCAGTTCCTCTGGTCAGGAAGGACATACAACCACGACCCGGGCCATTTCGAGTTTATCGACGGCGCAGAGATACGCCAGATAGCCACAGAACTCTTTGGGAAGAACCATGCCCTCTACCTGGTAGATGAGAATGCACACGGAAACGAAGAAGCTAACGGAGGGATAGTGCCTGTCCTTGACGGAGACGAAGAACCCCTAGAAAACCCTTCTTTCGAAATCAGTCTTGTCGCAGGCAACAGGGGATACAACACTCTCCTGACAGCCAAAGTGGAGCTCAAGCACAAGATACTTATCAAGTCCCTAAAAGGCGTCAGCGATTTCATGAGGAGATCTGCGAAGTTCCTCGAGCAGACAATCCCTTACATGTACAATTTCGAACAGGTCAGGAGAAATCTCGGAGAAGGGGCTGTAGAGACGGACACGATACACCTCACAACAATATACGCGCACCTGATAAAGAGGCATGAGACGCGTATGGGAAAACCCACGCACGTCCTGAACCCGAGGATGCCCAAAGGAGAGTACTCAGTCACGCTCTACGGCGACACGGGTGCATCAGACTCGCCGCTCGTCCGGATTATGGCGGGCTGCAGGGACTTTAACAGGTTCAGCGGCAGGGGCCAGTCCCTCAGCGGCGAGGGACTCAGCACGACAGTCGAAAGATATTCCGACCAGAGAAGATGGCCGAGAGCCTTCGAGATGTACCTGATATGAAAAGGCATTTATCCAGTATTCCTCGACAAGCAAGAAGACCGAGCCAAAGAAGAACCAGAATCAAGCGAAGAACAAAAATCGGGCAGCAATACAACAATAAAAACAAAAAACAAGTTATCGACGAGATTATCCGATAGCCCTTCTCACGTCAGTCACTTCACAGCTCTGCACACCTTCAAGCTCCTGTACCTTCTCAGCAGCCACGTCCGGAGAGCCCAGAGACTCCTCCATGACAAAGATGTATTTCAGCGCCTTGAGGCCGAAAGCCACAGGCTCTATGTCTGACTTCCTGTCACCCTCGCCGGCGAATTCCATGACGATAGCCTCAACCTTCTCCTTGACCTTCTCAAGATCCACCTCAGGAGATTCGGGCATTACAGTCAGAGTAACAACAGCTTTTCCCATATGATCACCTTCCTCAAATCAGTTCGGGCCCTCGAAACCGCACTCGGGGCACGTGTATTTCGTGACAATCTCCCTGCAGTGCCCACAACGTATTATCTCTGCCTTTCCGCACTTAGGGCACTTGAACTTCGTAGTACCTTCAAGGTTCGTGATCTTCCTCTTGCAGGATGAGCAAATGACCTCTTCCATCTTAAATACCTCCAATAGCTTCTCTGATAACATGAGTTCAACAATGACTTACAGCACTCAGATTCCAGCGGTGACAGCTTCTTTATAAAATTACCGTATAATTACCGTAAAGCTTCCTGAACATATGATAAAGCCTTCTGTTCCTTGCTCTGCTACTTACTCTTAAAAACCTTTCCATCTTGAAGTAGTACTAAAATTTTATAAAGCCTCTGATTTTTGGAATTGCCAATTTGGGGGTAGTAAGCGGATAGGATCCAGATAAAGCTATAAGAGCCTATCCTAAACATTCTACGCCGCATAATCCACAGTCAGCTTACAAAAAAGGGGGTTTGATGATGAGCTTTGACGAACTGGCAAAAGAGATGGACAAGCTTCTCAAGACAGGTCAGCCTGCGGAAAAACCAGCACAACAGCCACAGAAGGCCGAACAGGCAGCAGTATCGGAGACGCCCGAAGAGAAGCCGCAAACGACAGAAGACAGAAAAAAAGGATTCTTCTCAAGACTGTTCAGCAAGAAAGGTAAAGATGATACACCAGCTATCGACAAGACAGACCAGCGACTCAAGGAGCTCATGGAAGAGACCCCAGCTTACACAACCGAACAGAAAAAGCCGAAAGCCAAGAAAGCAGCACAGGCAGATACGGAGCTGCCTCAAAATAAAGAAGCAGAAAATAAATCCGGGAAGCTAAAGAAACTCACGAAGCTTACAAAGCTCACGCCTAAGCAGCAGCTCGACGAACGTGAAGCCACCCTCGCGAAAAAAGAGAAGCTCCTTAACGAACTCGCCAAGGCACTCGAGACAAAGAAGAAGAGCATAGAAAAAGAGGAGAAAGACCTCGCGAAGATGCGCGAAAAGCTAACAAAAGCAGGAGCAAAAGGCACGGAGCCGCTCCCACCAACACCCAAGACCGCAAAGACCCTGACCAAAGACCTGACCCGGAGGGAGAAGCTACTCGACAAGCTGGAGAAGGCGCTCGAGAAGAAGCACAAGACGATGAACGCAGAGGAGGAACTCCTCACCCGGGAGAAAGATAAGCTCAGGGTACTCAAGAACGAGCTAAAGCTCAAAGAATCATCCATCAGGTCACAGCTTAAAGACCTTGAGAAAAAGACTTCAGGCCTGGATTCTGAGAAGAAGAAGCTCATGAAAGACATCATGAAGCTTGAAAATGAGAAGCTCAAACTCGACTCATCCGTGAAAGAGAACGAGGAAGAGCTCACAGACCTGCAATCACAGATAAGATCAAAAGAGAAAGAGCTCGGAAGCCTCGACAAGAGACACGAGAAGCTCGACAGGCTCAACGAAGAGATAGAGAAAAAGAACACAGCGCTCGGCAACCTTGAATCCGCGCTCGATGCCAAACGCAAACTTCTCGACGCGAAAGAGGAAGACCTCAAGAAGAGAGAGAAAGAGATAAGCAAAGGCTTCAAGGAAGCAGGAAAGAAGACAGAATCCATAGACAAAGAGAAGATGGCGATGCTCAAGGAGATAGACTCCCTGTCACAGAAGAAACAGGAACTCGAATCCCAGGTACAGGAAGTGTCAGCCAGGCTCAAGGAAGTCAACGAGCTCCTCGAAAGAAGGGAAAAAGAGCTAAACACAGACAAGAAACGCAAGGAGTTCGAGAGCCTCCAGAAGAAAGTCGATGCGCTGGTCTCCAAGATAGACCGGAAGAAGCTGGAACTGCACGAACAGGAAGAGTCTCTCCAGCAGAGACAGGAAGAGATCGAACAGAGAGAACAGGAACTAAAGGCAAGAGAGCAGAGCATGGAAGACCTGAAAAGCCATCATGTCGAGGAGCACGGCAGCAAGCAGAGAGCGCTCGCCGAGACAGCCACAGAGCTTGCAAGGCTCCAGCAGCAGAAAGCCGACCTTCAGCAGCAGATAGCCCAGGCAGCACAGCACCTCGAAGACCTCAAGAACATGACAAGGGCCAGAGAGGCAGAGGCAGAAGATCACCAGCGGCGCGAAGAAGATATACAGGTCAGGGAGAAGACTGTCGCAGATGTCAAGCTCACCAAACAGATACTCAAGAAGAAAGAGGAAGACCTCAAGAAGATAGACGACCTTCTCACCAAGAAGCAGCAGCTCCTTGAAGACAAGGAGAAAGAGCTCAACAAGAAAAGGGAAAGCATCGAATACGAGCTCCAGAAGGCCGAGGCCAACAAGAGACTCCTCTACGAGGAGATAAACCGCCGCAAGGCAGAGATAGAAGAGCTGGGGAAAGTCTCCGCGCTAAGAAGAAAAGAGGTAGAGGAAAGCGAGAAGATACTCAAGGACAAGGAGACAGAACTACTCCAGACCATAAGGGACATGGAGCTCGACAAGGAACTCCTCGACAAGAAAGAGGACGAACTCGCAGCGACAGCAAAACGCATAGAGCAGGACAAGCTCATGATAGAGCAGAAAGAGGAAGAGATCGTAGAGAAAGTCGCGATACTCGAAGAACTGCAGACCACAGTCCCCCAGCGCGAAGAGGAACTGAAGAACCTCAGGGAAGAGCTCGAGAAGTACGACAACGCACTCCACGAGAAAGAGAAGAAGCTCCACGAAGACTTCCAGAAGCGGCTCACGCAATCAGAGAAGGAATACACCAAAAAGGCCAAAGAGCTCGACAGGACAAAAACCAAGCTGGACAAGAGCATAGACCGGCTCGACAGGAAAGAGACAAAGATATCAGCGGTCAAGGAACTCAGGGCAAGCATCACACAGCTCGAAAACAGGCTCAACAAGCTCGACTCACAGGTCCTGGCCCGCGAGAGCGAGCTAAAGGAACTCAACAAGGAAGCATTGCAGGCCACAGAGCACACGCTCGAGGCCCAGAGGGTGGAAGACGAGCTTGAACAGAGACAGAAAGAGATAGAAGAGAGAGAACGCGAGCTCCTGACCGAACAGGCAGAGGCAGAAGCAGGTGTGTTCGAGGACTATGTAGAGCACGAGATGCTCAAGTACGAACGGCCCGAGATGATCAAGATTGAGGACGCGACAGACATCTACTCACTAATCGAAGAGGCGCGGGAGCTCATAGAGATGGGAAGGCTCGACGAGGCAAGACAGATATACACAAAGATAGGCAGCATGTACGAGCACCTCGATGCAGGGCCCGCAGACAAGAAACGCGTCTATTACGCCATACTAGAGCTGAAGACCGACATAGAGCTGGCACACCTGGCGTGAATATATCCTGATTTCTCTTTTTTTATCTCTCTAACTTTCATCTCTCTAACTATCCTCATTCCAGTCTATCCTGGAATCGTCCCTGCCCGCGTCCTTTGTGCTGTCGCTTTCTTGATTTAAAAGATTTAAAAATCACTCGCCAAAATTTTATAAACCTGATATCCTGTTGGGCTCTCATGGTCGCGATGACATTGGAGGATGAAGTCAAAAACCTGCACCCTACCCTGCTTCGCGTAGTGAGCGTGCCTGATTCTTATCCAGATGGCAGGATGGAAGTCACGCTCCCAGGAGTGTATGGCGGGAAAGTCATCAGCATACGGAGCGGACTGATTCCCGACAGTCTCAGAAGCTATATCAGACCTGAAGAGCACTTCATCGTGACATGCGACCTGAGCGAGGAAGACCCGGAAAAGCTGTACTTCGGCAAAGTGGAACTCGCGCCCACTCCAGATGATAATTGTGCATAAGCTCTATTTTCTGACAGGTATCAGCCATACATCACTATGCCTATCAACACAGCTGAGTAAAGGATGAAGTTGAAAGAATACGCGAAAGTGATGAGACGGACCTTATGGGTGATGCCATAGATTATCCAGGGTATCGTGAAACAGACATACAGGAACCATGAGTAGAAAGATACTCCTGAAGCGTCCTGGAACCAGAATATCTCCAACACCTGAGGTATTGTCGCGGCGGGCCAAGCCCCTGCAAGCACTATCAGAAGGTTATCCAGGACAGCTTCCACTTGTGCGGGTGCGGATAAGGCTGGTGCTTCTGATGTATCCTTTTTCTTTTGTGTATGTGATGTATGCCCCCGCTCTGGACCAATTTAATCAACACCTCTTCATGAAAACATCCGGAAATGCCATTATATAAACTTTTTTAAACAAGACTATAATAACAGAGAGCATGTGCGGCATAATAGGGATCTTTGATGATAATAAAGCCTTGCAGAAGGCAGTCCGCGGCATGAAAATCATCAAGAACAGGGGAAATGATGGGTATGGTCTTGCCTTCAGAAAAATGATCCTGCATCAAAAGACGCTGGCAGGGCTTGAGAAAGCCATCAAAGGGGTAGAAGCTACAGACTGCCTGGGACACAACCTACATTCTGTCGTCGGAATCGTCCCCCAGCCGCTCAAGGGGAAAGGAGTACTGGTCACCAACTGCGAGATATACAACTGGAAAGAGCTTGACGCCAAACACAAGTTAGGAGCGGCAAATGACTCGGACATGCTGCTGAAACTCCTTGACAAATCAGGTGCAGGCAAGTTCAGGAAAGTGCTGGACGAACTTGACGGAGTATATGCTTTCGCTTATCGGCAGGGGGATAAGGTCTATGTCTGCAGGGACATACTAGGAGTCAAGCCTGTGTGGTATGATGAGAAAGGTTTCTGTTCTGAAAGGAAAGCGCTTGAGGCAGCGGGCTTGACTTGCGTGAAAGAGCTCAACCCGAGAGAGATAATCGTATACGACCTCAGAAGAAGGAAGGTGAAGACATCCAGCAGGGAATTCTTCACTACAAAGCCCGCGCTGAAGAAGACCAAGGCGCAGATAAAGAAAGAACTCGCCGGATTGATGATAGATTCAATAGCAAAACGCATACCCGACTCGAAGTTCGGCATACTCTTCTCAGGCGGAGTGGATTCTGTACTTATAGCAAAGACCTGCCAGGAGTTAGGGGTTCCCTTCACCTGTTACACAGCAGCACTTGATTCGGATGTGGAAGCGGAAGACCTGAAAGCAGCGAAGAAAGCCGCGCAAGAGATGGGACTTGAGCTCAAGTACAGGACGATAAAGCTCGACCAGGTAGAAAGATATCTCAAGAAAGTCGTCCCTCTGATCGAAGACAACAACGTGGTCAAGGTAGGAGTGGCACTGACATTCCATGTCGCTTGCGAGCTCGCCAAGAAAGACAGGATCAAGGTCGTATTCTCAGGCCTGGGAAGCGAAGAGCTGTTCGCAGGCTACGAAAGGCACAAAGGCGCCCGCGATGTCAATGACGAATGCCTTTCAGGGCTCCGCAAGATGTATGAACGAGACCTCTACAGGGACGACGTCATCACCATGAACCACAACCTTGAGCTTCGGCTTCCATTCCTTGACAAGAGACTCGCGGCGTACTCGCTCAGGATACCTGCAAAACACAAGCTTGACGATAAACAGAACAAGAAGATAATCCGCGAGATAGCTCAGGATCTCGGCGTGCCCGAACAGTTCGCCCACCGGCGCAAGAGAGCAGCACAGTACGGAAGCAGGTTCGACAAGGCACTAGAGAGACTTGCGAAAAAAGCAAAGGTCAAGTCCAAAAGCGCGTATCTTGACCGCTTCTATTCCAGGAATCCCGCTCTTGGCGTGATGTTCTCATCAGGAAAAGACTCAGCTTACGCAGCATGGATCATGCAAAAACAGAACTATCCCATCCGATGCCTGATCACCATCAAAAGCAGCAATCCTGACTCATACATGTTCCACACGCCAAACATAGACATGGTTGAACTGCAGTCGAAGGCGATGCAGATACCTCTTGTCATGGAGAAGACAGCGGGAGAGAAAGAGAAAGAACTCGCAGACATGAAGAGAGCCATAATGAGAGCCAAGAAGGATTACGGAATCGAAGGGGTAGTGACCGGCGCGCTCTATTCCCAGTACCAGCGCGAGCGTATCGAAAAGATATGCGATGAGCTCGGCCTCAAGATATTCTCCCCATTATGGCACATGGACCAGGAGAAAGAGATGCGGCAGCTGGTCAAGGAAGGATTCTTGTTCATGATGAGCTCGATAGCAGCCGAAGGGCTGGACAAGAGCTGGCTAGGCAGGAAACTGACAAAGGAGGATGTGGACAAGCTGGTCACGCTGAACAGGAAGATAGGATTCCACATCGCAGGAGAGGGAGGTGAGTTCGAGACCCTTGTCTTAGACGGGCCCATGTTCATGAAGAGGATAGAGATAACCGACTCCGAGATAGTTGAAGAATCCCTGAACACCGCAAGGTTTATAGTCAAGAAAGCAGAACTTAAGCAGAAGATACAAAAGGCTGGAAGGTGCGGCAGGAAGGCTGATCAAGATGACTGAAACGATGGCCGTGAAAGAAGTACCTCTCGAAGATGCTCTCAAGATAGACTCGCAGATAGAGGAGTTCCAGGGAAAGACATCGAAAGAATGGTACCGGGAAAGGCTGGACAACAATGAGCACCTCATCATAGTGGCGTACCTGCAAGATGAGCCTGCAGGATTCCTTATAGGATATGACAGGCACAAGGACGGATCATTCTACTGCTGGATGGCGGGTGTGCCCCCAGCTTACAGGAAACGCGGAGTGCTCAAGGCGATGATGGACTACCAGGACAGCTGGGCCAAGCAGAAAGGGTACAGCATGATCAGGATAAAGACAAGGAACAAGCACAAGACAATGCTCCAATACCTGGTCAAGTACGGCTTTGACATCACAGGAGTAGAGCCGAAAGATGACATTTCAGAGAACCGGATCCTGCTGGAAAAAAGGATCATACAATACAAAAAAATATGAAAAATAAAATAATAAAATAAAAGATGATCAGATGAACTTCTTTTGGGACTTCTTGGGCCTGTTATGCCTTGCGACCTGTCTCTTCTTCGCCTTGATCGAGCGACGGTCATTCTTGAAAGCGTACCTAAACCGGTCTATCTTGTTCTCATTATCCATCTTGTGAGGATTTTCATCAGGCGGCTGGATGGACAACGCCTTCTTGTACCGCTCATCTATTGCTGCAGTATTCTTCTGCTTAGGCTTCTTCTCGCCCTTGTTTTTTTTCTTCTTACCCATAATAGCACCCTTGACCAAGTATGAATGACGCCTATAAATTCTTTTCGGTCAAGGAAACCTGCAAGGAAAGCCGTACAATGCAAATATTTAAGTCTTAACAGGTATTCAACACTGCCATGGACGGCGACAGGCGTAAAGAGCCCGAAAGCAGGGAAAGGGGCGGTAAATGCAACAAGAACAGGAGAGTCAAGACACTGATAGGGCTGCTCCTCCTCATAGCAGTGGCCTATTTCATACTCACCAATTTCGACCTGGGCGACTGGCCGGCTCTGGGATTCGCCATAAGAGGCCCCGGACAGACCTGCACAGAGATAAGCGGTCCGAAAGTCATGACCGACACGGTCATAGAACAGCTGGAAGTTGAAGACCTCGGATTCCAGATACTCAGGAACGAGAACAAAGCACTCCTGAAAGTCAGGAACAAGGACGACCACGCAGGCAATGTGAGAGTCCTTCTCTACTGCAGGAACGGGTACCAGCAGGGAGAGCAGAAAAAGAAGATAGAGCCTGGAGACACAGAGACGTTCAGCTTCCTTGACGTCAGCGACTGCGAACTTGACTACATCATAGAGCCTGAGAACATCAAAAGAAGAGTGAACAGGACAGCATACGTGACTGATAGCGTGTGTGAGTGAAGAGCGCGCCCTACAGGCCCCTGCCAGATCATACCACTGTAAGATATAAGAACATAGATATAAGAACATAGATATAAGAACATAGATAATAACATAAAATTTATAAAAGAGGAGCAGAGCATACTCCAGAGGTGGTTGCTGATATGAAAAAAGGGCTTATGCTTTTACTGATATTTCTCATAGCTGCAGTCCCGCTCGTATCAGCAGACACGCTGATATCCAACTCCAAGGACTGGAGAGACGTCTACACAGTCATGATTTACGGCGCACTGACAGACCAAAGGCCCCGGTTCCTTGTGAGCGACAGGCACGGACCACTCATACTTGACAGCATACCCCCGACAGAAAGCCTGCAGGTCTTCACATCCGAAAGACAGCCTTATGTCGTGGGCTACAAGTCCATACTTACAAGCAAAGGACGCGAAGCAGAAGAGAACAAATACACATACATGAACCTTGAACTCGCAGAAGATCTTTCATCCAACGTCACTGAATTCATAATAATAGATGACGCGTACGGCTACAACGCGATCGCCGTAGCACCCTACGCAGTGCTGGCAGGCAGCTATGTCCTCTTCGCAGATGAGAACAATATAGGTGAGGTCAGGGATCTCCTCGACTCAAGAGATGTGGATAACATAATACTGTACGGGCATCTCGACAGGGAAGTCCACGAGGCCCTTGAGGATTACGATCCTGAGATAATAAACGAAGACGGAGACAGGTTCGCCAACAACGTAGAGATAGTCAAGAAGTACCGCGAGATAAATCCCAAAAGACAGGTCGTCCTGACCAACGGCGAGTTCATAGAATCAGAGATAATGTCAGGACAGGAGCCGGTCCTCTTCATAGGCAGGGAGAACGTACCTCAGAAGATAAAGGACTACATCCAGAGCACAGACATAGAGGTCGGCGTGCTCATAGGGAATGAACTTGTCGGCACAGCCACAGTGGTCAGGAGGCAGGTAGGCATAAGCACATTTGTCAAGTTCGCGCAGGGCGCCAGGACAAAGGCTGGAAGCATAGCCCAGGTCGAAGGCCTTGACATGTTCCCTGTCCCGAAAGTCGAGCTCAGCCTCCAGATAATATCCGTCAAGTACAACAAGCTCACAGGAATGATGGAGATAACCCTGAAAAACGACGCAGAAGTGGCAGAATACTTCAAAGGCACGTACACCCTCAGGGTCGGCGATGAGGAATTCACTTTCGGCGATGAGGAAGTGGTATTCATCGACAAGAAAGACGTCAAGACCATGGTCTACAAGGTCGACGGAGTCAATCCAGAAGGTGAGATGACCCTCAAGGCATATGTCATATACGGGGAGGCCAAGAACGCGCTCGAGTTTGTCATCGATGACACATTCTCAGTATCCACGATCGAGGTCAGTGACGACGCCCTTATAGAGATAAAGAAGGTGCAGTACGACAAGGCAAGAGACAGGTTCCTAATATACATCGAGAACGTAGGGGAGGTCGACGCCTATGTCGATACAGAGCTCGTGGACATACTCATACTCGGCGAGGAGGTCACTCTCGGCTCTGAAGAGACGATACGCCTCAGGAAAGGCGAGACGAAGCACAACACCATACTCGCAGAGCTCTCAGACCTTGACCTTGAAGCAAACCCGACTGTCCGCGTCAGGTCGCACTACGGACAGAGGAGCGACGCGCTCATAAAGATACTGGAAGGTGAGTTCGAGATATCGCTTAAGGCTTTCGACATCTGGACATACCTGCCGGTGATACTGATCATCATACTGCTGCTGCTCATACTGCTCGGCAGGAAGAAATGCCCTTCATGCGGACACAAGAACCCAAAGAGCAGGAAGACATGCAAGAAATGCGGGCACAAGCTGAAGTGATGTAATCTTTTCATGTTCCTTATTCTTTTCATCCTTAACTGTCCGACGGACCGCCCGCTGATTTTTCTGATGACATTTTTCTGATGACATTTTCCTCATGACATATTTCTGATGACATATCTCTTGGTGGCAGGTCTTTATCTTACATGATATTTATTATGGAAATGTTTATATAGTCAATTTAATTCTTACATAGTATTTTATGAAAGATATAACAAAAGACGCGGAACTGAAGCGGCTCATCAACAGCCTGAGCGCCGTCCTGGGAGAGCTGGAAAGCAGGGGGGTTGAAGTCCAGGACGCACTGGGAGCGGCATCGTCCAGGCAAGGCATACCTGTCTCGATCTTCAACCCGCATCTCGGAGCGTTGGAGAGCATCGTCAAGTACATGCGGGAAGAGCTCCTGCTCGACTACGGCACAATAGCCAGCATGCTGGGAAGGAATCCCGGACCTATAGGTGTGACTTATCGTCGTGCGAAGAACAAGTTGGGCGAGGCTCTTGATATATCCTCCAAGGAAAAGATACCTTTTGAAGCGCTTCGCGCAAAGGAGACCAAACATCTAAGTGTACTTGAGAGCCTGGCATACCATCTGGCAAAGCAGGGGTATGACTGGCATGAGATAGCGCAAATCGTGTGCAGGCATGACAAGACAGTCTGGACAGTCCTGGACAGGGCAAAGAGGAAGCTCGGGCAGGTAAACGGAGGGAGAGCGGGATGAGACAGGAAAAGACATCGTGGATCCTGCACTTCATCTTTCTAGCCCTTCTGATGTTCCCATCCCTGGCGGGTGCCCAGGTAATGCCCACAGAGCCTGAAGGCCCGACCGAGCTGAGTGTCATCAACACCTCACGGAGGGCGCCGGCAGGGGCGGCAACTGTACAGGCGCAGGCAGGCAACGTCACCCAGATATCCATAGTCGGAAACACTGTCACGCAGACATGGCAGGCATACTATGGAAACGTCAGCGGCACGATAACGCTTGACGACGCGCTGAACAACACTATCTACAACTGGCAGCTCGCAAGCCCTGAAGGGGAGATATACGCCTCGGAATCCACGATAGACTTCACCTACGGCAACGTGTTCTGCTACGACTTTGATGCCTCTGATACTGGCGACAGCAGCTTCAACACTCTTGCTGAGTATGAGGCACTGCTCGGACTCGAACCGGATGACGCTGACGGCATAGACGAGACATTCACAGAGGGCACAGGATATGACGAATTCTTTGTGGGCAGCTACAGGATCAATGACACATGCCCTACCACGCAGATGTATGACCACAATGAGCAGAAGGATCCTGACAAGTTCCAGGAAGTGCTGCTCTATGACAACACCAGCGACAAGCTGGTCTATACTGCCATAATAGAGCAGGCTGCCCTGGGTTTTGATGACAAGTACTGGGACTTCGAGATGATAGTCGGAGAGAACGGGCATGCCGGCGACACCACAACCACCACCTACTATTTCTATGTAGAGCTGGAATAGATCGAATCAGGCAAACCACATCAGAGTAGGCTCGGATCATATCGAACACTATCGACCTATAAACTTAAATATTTTTAATTACATTTAACTTACATATAACTTACATAAATAATTTTTTTGTCATATTTAGCTTTGTGCGACGAAATATTTTTATATTATATATAAAAATCATTTAACTTACATATAACTTACAAAAAGCATTAATTTTCAAAAACGTAACATTTAAATACTATATTTATAAGACATATGTCATACAAGAATAATACAACAAATTTATTGACCGCGGCAATAAGCTATTCAAAACAGGATCAAACACTCATCGAAAAACGACCAAAAAAAGAGGCATAGCAACAACTCGATGGCGCAGAAAATACACATACTCAACGTCAGGCTGCCGGACGAGACAATCACATGGATAGACAGCCTTGTCAAGAAAGGGGTATACAACTCTCGTTCTGAAGCGATACGCGACTTCATAAGGGAACACGTCACATCAAACAGCACAGACTATACAGGAAAGGGGGTGGAAAGATAGTCCAGCCCCCGACCAACAATTCCCTGGTATCAGTACGCATGCCAAAGACATTATTCTCAGAGCTGCAGAAGCTCGCGGACAGGAACCACTACCTTGACGTATCCGAACAGGTGCGCAGCATAGTGCGCGACAGGTGGAAAGAATCCAAAGACCCGCAGGCATACCAGCTCAAGAAGCTGAGGAAAGACATAGCCGAAGCTGTCAAGACAAAGAACGATACCCAAGCGCAGCAGCAGCTGATCAAGGAACTTGAAAGGATAAAAGAGGGGCTCATCAGTGAAGGCAACAGATAAGCGAAGAAGGAAAATGGACAAGAATCCCGGGACATCACCAGTTCCAGCTATCCTGGCAGCCATCCTTACAGCAATACTTCTCCTGCTGATACCTCCTGTGCTTGCACAGGTCACAGCCTACGATGACGTGACGCTTATCACAGCAGGGACGCCAAGCGCGGAATACAGGGCTACACAGCTCCCTGCAGAAATCGGCAAGCCAGTACGGTGGGTCAAGCAGGTAGACATACAGAACCTGTACGACCAGGCCACATCAGAACTCAAGGTCCTGCTGCCCAAAGATGCACACAACGTAAAGGTCACAGACCTAAAAAATTCCAAGGAGATCACAGCCACAGCAGATTCGGACGAACTGACCATACGCGACTCGCTCGACTTCAACGAACACAAATCATACCTGATAAGATATGAGACGCCATCACCAGAGAAGACAGAGACTGCCCTATCAAGGAAAGGTGAGTCACTCACCAAGAACGTCATAGTGTCCAGCGACACGCACTACCAGGATGTCCTGACATACACAGACATACCTGAACTGGACAAGACACTTGCGAAAGAGCAAGTCAAGCTATACTGGCAGGTCGACGGACAGAAGACCGACGTGACAGACGACCCCGGATTCGACCTCACGTTCCACGACACAGACGATGACGGTAAGTACGACAGGATGAGCTGGATAGCGCCACACCTCTCCACACAGATATTCGAGGTGGTCATATTCTCAGACGCAGACCCCGGCAACCACTCAAGCATAGGAATCGACCTGTTCTACCCCGCGGACGGGCAGTACATAACAAGCACGAGCAGAATAAACTTCAACTACTCTGTACATTTCAACTCAAGCACCACAGTAGACTGCAACCTCACAGTCGACGGTGAGGTCATGCACGAAGACATACGCACAGACTCAGACAAAGAGATAACCACCTACTTCAACCTGTCATCAGGACAGCACACCTGGTCAGTCAGCTGCGCAGGAAGCGACGGGGCCTCTAACACGAGCGAGACACGAGACTTTACCATAGACCTCGACACCCCCTCAGTCGAGCTGCACACACCAGACTACCACGTAAGCCAATCAAACTCTATAGACCTCAACTTCACCCCCACAGACAGCAAATACCCTGTGATGGTATGCAGCCTGTCGGTCAACGGCGCGCTCAACAGAACAGGCATAGTCGCGACAAACAACACACAACAGACAGTCACCCTGACAGGCCTTTCCAACGGAGTGTACGACTGGAACGTCAGCTGCACAGACGCAGCAGACAACACAGGAAGCAGCGAGGAAAGGGTCTTCTACATCAGCGCAGGCACGCCAAGCGAATACAACATAAGCCCGAACAAGCAGTCATACTCACTCGGAGAGATAGGCTACCTAATAATAGACGGAAGCGCCGGAAGCAACCTCACACTATTCGTGGACAAGCCCAACCACGACTCGTTCTTCGAACACTACACAGGAAAGACATACCCCTTCGTGGAGATGCTCAACTACACAGACTGCGCAGGCACCTACAACATAGACGGCATATTCACGACAGGCAGCGACGTGTACATAGTCAAGACATCATTCGACGTAACAAGCACGTTCAACGCGATTATAGAGGTCAACGAGACAGACGGGGTGCCGGGAGACACGTTCAACTTCGAGGCGAACGCCACAGGAGGGATAGGATCAGTCACGTACGGATGGGACTTCGACGACGGCAGCGACACATCGACAGGACAGGAAGTTGACCACACATATAACTCCGTGGGAGAATACCGGGTCACGCTCACAGCCACAGACAGCAGAGGCAACAAGGCCACAGACACGGTGGACATAGACGTCTACGACAGGCACCAGCTCCAGATAATACTCAAAGAGCTCCAGACACAAAAACCACTGCACGGCGTAGACGTAGAGATAGATGACCAGCGCAAGAGCACAGACGATGAAGGCAAGGTCAACTTCACGGTATATGAAGGCAAGCGCAGGATATACGTCGCGCACACAGGATACGAATGGGTAAAGCTCGTAAGGAACATAACACAAGACACTTCCATAACCATAGAACTAAACAACACAGCCATCACCAACTACACACCGCCTACAGAAGAGGACGAGGAGGCGGCAGAGCAGGGCCGGCAAGCAGAGAACGAAGCCGAAGAGCTCCTCGCCCAGATAAGCGCAGCACTGGAAAACCTCGAGTCAGATGACAAGGCCACCAAGTCTGTGCTTGAAGCACTCTCTGTCCAGCAGGAACTGCAGAAAGCAAAGAAACGCGTAAGGCAGATCATTCGGGACATAGGCAACATCGAGACAAACACAGTACTCACGGCAGAACAGAAGAACTCAAGGATAGGGAACATAACAGAAGAGCTTTCTGATTTCAACACCCTGATATCAGCAGTCACTGTAGAGGACACGACAGAGTTCGTAGACTACCCCAAAGCGTCAGACATATCCATGCTCTCGACAGAATATCTCAGCTACAAGGAACTTGAATACTCCAAAGGGCAGAAAGAGGACTACATAAAAGCAAACACAGAACTCCAGGCAGACATCACGGTCAACACAAGACTAAGCATAGTCACACTGACACGTCTTTCAGGCACAGAGACCAAAGCCGGAGTCGTCACCAACACCCTTACCAAGACACCTGTCAACACAGAAGGGCTCGTGCTGCTAGAGTATGTCCCGAAAGAGGCAGCAGAAAGCTCAGGCGACATAACCCAGATAACAGCGTTCGAGGTCATAAAGAGCGATCCCATACTCAAGTTCAGCCCTGATGTCGGGTCATACTCATACTATATAGAGGACGACATAAGCATAGACGACCTGAAGAAGACAAAACACGTCCTGCTCTACGAACCAGAAGAAAAAGGAGGCAAAGGACTCCCGGGAGTCACAGGATTCTCTATACTGCCAAGGATAAAGATAGAAAACCCCAAGCTCTTCGCAGAGATAGTCATAATCGTCCTGTTACTCCTGGCCTACCTTGTATACCATTTCGAGCTCATCGACAGGTACAGAGACTGGCGCACGAAAAAGAACCCCTCCAAGGCACCATACCAGACAGACACAGCATACAAGCCAGAATCAACATTCGACTCGGTAACAGGAAAGATCAAGTCATTCATAAAGAAAGAAGAGGACACGTTCGCAAAAGAGCTAACCCACATAAAGTCGCTCATCATGTCAGCGCACAGCCACACAGAGACAGGAAAGCACGACAAGGCAGAAGAGACGTACAAGAGCATAATGGGAGCTTACAAGCTTCTATCAGCAGACGCAAAGAGCGAAGTCCATCCCCAGACAAAGCACATATACAACAGGATGCTGGTATCGAAGATAAACAGCATGCTGGACCAGGCAGAGACGCACCTGCAGAACAGCGACCATAAGCAGGCAAAGGATCATTATTCTGAGATAAAGAACATATACTCAAGAATGGAAAAAGAGCATAGAGCAGCAGTAAGCGAGAGATGCATCAGGCTTCACCAGAAGCTCTTCGAAAACTCGCTTCGCTAGCTGCTGTTCTCTGTAGGACAATATGAAGAAAAAGGCAGGACCGAACCGTGTACTGTTAAGTCTAGCGATAGCTATGCTTATACTGCTTTCGGTAGTCGGCATGATATTCCTCAAAGAGTTCATAGGAAGGTTCTCACACGCGGCACAGGCAGGCACGATAACCGCGCTAAGGATAGAGCACACGTACGCTGCAGACGCGTGGCACGGCTTCGCAGGCACAGTCACGCTGGACTACGATAACAACCAGACCAACTGGAACGAGACAGTCACAGGAGGCGGAGCCACAAAGAAATACCTTGTATTCAACAACATGGGAAAGTCAGGATATGACTTCTACATAAGCACAGTGCCCTACGACCAGCTGGACCTCACCAACATAACAGCGGCCACCCTGGCTGAAGTGGACGCTTTCATAGGCATCAACACGACAGAGAGGATATCCGCGACGCAGACCTGGAACGAGACATTCACAGTAAACTTCGGCGGCACGCTCTTGACCGGTCCAGGAGTCAGGACCAAGATGACAGGCAGCGGAACAAACCACTTCCACCAAGTGGCGCTCAAGGACGGGAGCGGAAACCTGCTCTTCGGATGCAACACCACCAACGCGATACCCGGTTACGACGGAGAGATGCACAACTACCAGGTCATGGTCCCTGTCCCGTACAACACGACCAACATAACATACTGGTTCTTCCCCGACCCGGTCACAGACGAGTTCGGCGGAGGAAGCCACTGGACATACGTCCCGCTTGAAGGATACGTCACAGACGCCCTCACAGGACTCCCCCTCGAAAACGTCTCAGTATACATCGGAGATTCTGCAGCAGAGACCAATGCATCAGGATATTACGAGATACTCGCAAGGGAAGGAGACAACTTCCTGCTTGGTGTCAGGACAGGATACTTCGACTATGTCGAGCTCGTGCACACAGAACAGAACATATCCAACTGGCATAACTTCAGCATGTACCCTACGCAGAACCAGAGCGGCTCGACCAGATACGGAGCGATAGAAGGCAGGGTGCTCGACAGGAACGGCAACCCACTCGTAAATGCGACGGTCATGACCGGCCCCTTCAGCGACATAACCAACGCGACAGGACATTACTCCGTCGTAGCCCTGGCAAGGAACGACACATCAATAGTAGCTTACAAGCAGGGATACCTAACAAACCTCAGCACGGTGAACGTCACGGCATTCGAGACCACAGACTATGACTTCACGCTCTGGGAGCTCCCAGGACTTTTCGGACCCAACGGTACTGTCTACGGCACTGTCTACGAATGGGCAGCAGGCAACACGACAGGAGAGCCTATAGCCAACGCAACAGTATATGTAGGATCATGGTCCACCAAGACAAACGCGACAGGAAACTACTCCATCAGCATACCTTCATATGAGCTCTACTACATAATAGCTGCAAAGCCCCTTTACGACACGTTCATAGGCAACCTGAGCGGCAACAACACGGTCACACCAGACTCGATGATACACTATGACATCCTCATGAACGAGTCCAACCTGCTCACAGGACTCTACGACCAGCCGCCAGGAGATGAAGGGCCTTACACAGAACCTCCTGGAGAGGAAGGGGAATACAACGACACGGAACAGATAATAACCCAGCCAGGAGCAGAGAACGGCACAGGCCTGGTCGTACTTGACGAACAGGGTAAGATAGCGGCATACCTTACTATAAGGCAGATAAAGACACACCTCAAGCAGGACTCATTCGTGGAGCAGACGCTGGCATTCTACAACTTCCAGGACAAAGAGATGAAACTAGACCTCTCAGTCGAAGGAGATGTAAGCCCGATATTCAAGGTGGACCGGAACGACCTCTCTGTAATGCCCAATGATTACGGCGAAATCAGCATGAGGATAATGGGGAACAGGCCTCCAGGACTTTACAAAGGAAGCCTTATCATAAAAGGAGGACTGGAGACAGAGCTTCCGATAGAGATAAGGATATCCAAGGAAGGCAGGATACCTATAAAGACACTGATGATGAAGCTCGACGTGCTAGACAAGCAGGTCGTGCAGGGCAGCCCTGTCAAGTACAAGCTCGACCTGGTCAACCTTTACACGGACAAGAAATACGACGTGGACCTCAAGTTCTACGTCGCGCAAATAAACGGCACCATGCTCACGAACGTGACGAACAAGACCATAACGCTAGAGACGTTCACGTCGCTCGTAGGGCAGATACGCATACCAGAGGATTTCGAGCCGGACGACTACATAGTCCGGGCGCAGGCAGACTACCTCGGAATGACATCAAGCACAGATGCCCTCTTCACAGTAAGGGAGCCATACTATGAATACGACCTTCTCGGAATCATACCTGTATGGCTGCTCGCGACCCTCCTCTCGATACTGGCGACAGCAGTCTTCGCAGGACAGGAGATAAAAAGAAGGCAGGAGGCCAAGAAGCGTTTTCATGCTAAGGTGGATTATGGTTCTTTGCCTGTGGAGGGTGAGAGGAGTTTGTTTGTTGGTAATATTGCTGAGACCAGTAGGCGGGCTTTTTTTGATATGGATAGGTTGACTGTGCATACGATTGTTGCGGGTTCGACTGGTGGTGGTAAGTCGATCAGTGCTCAGGATATTATTGAGGAGTGTTTGTTGAGGGGTGTTGCGGTTGCTGTTTTTGATCCGACTGCTCAGTGGAGTGGTATGTTGAGGAAGTTGGAGGATAAGAAGTTTTTGGAGTTTTATTCTAAGTTTGGTATGGATCCGAAGAAGGATCCTCGTGGTTTTAACGGTAATATCAAGGCTGTGAAGAATGGTCGTGAGATCATCGATATTTTTAAGTATTTGAGGCCTGGTGAGATCCAGATCTTTACGACCAATACTTTGGATCCTAAGGATTATGATATTTTTGTCGCTAGTATGATCCAGCAGATCTTTCATTCGAAGCTGGAGGAGTTTAGGGGTTTGAAGTATCTGTTGGTTTTTGATGAGATCCATCGTATCCTTCCTAAGTTTGGTGGTTCTGGTGCTGGTTTTACCCAGATCGAGAGGGGTTGTAGGGAGTTTAGGAAGTGGGGTTTGGGTATTATCCTGATCAGTCAGGTGTTGTCTGATTTTGTGGGTGAGATCAAGGCGAATATCAATACGCAGGTTCAGATGAAGACTCGGGATGAGGGGGATTTGAGTCGTATCAAGATGCAGTATGGTGAGGAGTATATCCAGAGTCTGATCAAGAGTCCTGTCGGTAGTGGTATGGTCCAGAACAGTAGTTGGAACAGGGGGAAGCCGTATTATGTTACTTTCCGTCCGATCCTGCATTCGGTGGCTCGTCTGTCTGATGAGGAGTTGGATAAGTATAATCATTTTAATGGTATTGTTGAGCAGTTGGAGTTTGAGTTTGATCAGTTGGAGGGGTTGAAGCAGGATGTGTTTGACCTTAGGCTTGAGTTGAAGTTGGCTAAGGATAAGATCAAGAGTGGGAATTTTAATATGGTGAAGATCTATCTTGATGGTCTGACTCCGAGGGTTGAGAAGATGTGGGATAAGCTTGGTAAGAAGCCTAAGAAGCTGGAGGTCAAACTCCTCGACGCATCAGAGATAGAAGAGGCGGTCGACAAGGCCAAGAAAGAGAAGAAACAGGCAGGGAAACGGGAAGGCAGCAGCGATAAAGAAGAGGGAGACAAGAAGGAAGAAGATGATAATAAGGAAGAAGATGATAATAAGGAAGAAGATGATAATAAGAAAGAAGGAGATCAGAAGGAAGAAGGACATCATGAAGAAGATAAACAGGGACGTGAAGGCGACGGTAAGGGTGATGCGAGCAAAGAAGCCAAAGAGGACACAGACAAAGTAACAGGAGACGCGGGCGGACAGAAAAACCCTGAGAAACCCTCTGAGAACTCTCCAGGAAACCCGCCTGAAAAGCCCCTTCAGAAAAATTCAAGCCCTGCAGGCCAGCTACAGACAACACCCATATCAAGATTCACAAGCATGATCACACAGGCGAACAGCCTGATACAGTCAAGAGACAAGACAGGCGCAGCCGACACGTACCGGCAGATGGCGCAGATGTACAAATCGCTCCCCCAGGACAAGAAACCTCTTGCCTACAAGCACATGCTGAACATAAACAGGCAGATATCGACGCTCAAATGAAAAACAAAGACATATCTACAGGAAAGCGAACAACCTGGACTGCGGTACTGACAGGTATTTTGCTGGCGTCCATATTCCTTATCCTTCCACCCTTTGCAGAAGCAGGCTATGAGATATTCCCTGACAGGATAACAGGCATGGCAGCATCACGCGAGCTTATAGAGGAAAGAGTATCGATAAAGAACGAGAACGCAATCCCTATAACCGGATTTGCCACAGTGGAAGGGAACATATCTGAAATGATAACCCTGGAGAACGAATCAGCAGTGATACCTCCGGGAGGAAAAGGAGAGCTGGTCCTCCGTTTCTTCGGCAATGACGAGAACCAGACCAACCATAGCAGCTACGGCGGAAAACTGATCATATCAGGAGACATCACAGAAGAGATACCTATAAGCTTCGACACATACCAGAACGATAGGATCACTGCTGCAAGCGTCATACTTGACATCAGCCTGCTAGAACCGATCATAGTCCGCGGCAACACCCTGAAATACAAGCTCGACATACTCAACCTCATATCAGAAGACGTCAAAAATATGGATGTCACAGTCTCAGTATACCCCCTTGAAGACCACAACATATCAGACGAGGAGATACACTCCGAACACCTGAACTTCACAGTCACAAGATCATACTCAGAAGTAAAACAGATACCCATACCGATAGACACCCCTGTCGGCGACTATATACTCAGGGTGATGATAGACTATGACAACCAGCACGCACAGACAGACACGCTCTTCTCTGTGAAGGAAAAATTCTATGAGAAAGACCTCCTCGGCGTCGTGCCTGTCTGGTTCTTCTCACTTATGATGACCCTGTTCACCACAGGCTACATGAGCTACAAGGTATACAAGAAGAGGGCCGAGGCCAAGAAGCGTTTTCATGCTAAGGTGGATTATGGTTCTTTGCCTGTGGAGGGTGAGAGGAGTTTGTTTGTTGGTAATATTGCTGAGACCAGTAGGCGGGCTTTTTTTGATATGGATAGGTTGACTGTGCATACGATTGTTGCGGGTTCGACTGGTGGTGGTAAGTCGATCAGTGCTCAGGATATTATTGAGGAGTGTTTGTTGAGGGGTGTTGCGGTTGCTGTTTTTGATCCGACTGCTCAGTGGAGTGGTATGTTGAGGAAGTTGGAGGATAAGAAGTTTTTGGAGTTTTATTCTAAGTTTGGTATGGATCCGAAGAAGGATCCTCGTGGTTTTAACGGTAATATCAAGGCTGTGAAGAATGGTCGTGAGATCATCGATATTTTTAAGTATTTGAGGCCTGGTGAGATCCAGATCTTTACGACCAATACTTTGGATCCTAAGGATTATGATATTTTTGTCGCTAGTATGATCCAGCAGATCTTTCATTCGAAGCTGGAGGAGTTTAGGGGTTTGAAGTATCTGTTGGTTTTTGATGAGATCCATCGTATCCTTCCTAAGTTTGGTGGTTCTGGTGCTGGTTTTACCCAGATCGAGAGGGGTTGTAGGGAGTTTAGGAAGTGGGGTTTGGGTATTATCCTGATCAGTCAGGTGTTGTCTGATTTTGTGGGTGAGATCAAGGCGAATATCAATACGCAGGTTCAGATGAAGACTCGGGATGAGGGGGATTTGAGTCGTATCAAGATGCAGTATGGTGAGGAGTATATCCAGAGTCTGATCAAGAGTCCTGTCGGTAGTGGTATGGTCCAGAACAGTAGTTGGAACAGGGGGAAGCCGTATTATGTTACTTTCCGTCCGATCCTGCATTCGGTGGCTCGTCTGTCTGATGAGGAGTTGGATAAGTATAATCATTTTAATGGTATTGTTGAGCAGTTGGAGTTTGAGTTTGATCAGTTGGAGGGGTTGAAGCAGGATGTGTTTGACCTTAGGCTTGAGTTGAAGTTGGCTAAGGATAAGATCAAGAGTGGGAATTTTAATATGGTGAAGATCTATCTTGATGGTCTGACTCCGAGGGTTGAGAAGATGTGGGATAAGCTTGGTAAGAAGCCTAAGAAGCTGGAGGTCAAACTCCTCGACACCAAAGACATAGACGAAGCGGTAAAGAAAGCAAAGGAAGAGAAAGCTAAGAAAGCGAAGGACCAGCCCCCGGAACAGGCGCAGCAAAAACAGGACGGCGACGGAGGAGGCGCCGCAGGCGGTGCAGCTGGTGCAGCCGGTGCAGGAGGAGACAATGCAGGAGAGAACAAAGAAGCGTAAGATGAGACCTAATGAAGCGTTAAGGATTACGCCCGGACCCGGGAGGTGCAGCACATGGTGCTGATAGAACTGCCCAAGGACGAGAAGAAAGAGGAGCTGCTCGACTCACTTGCAGAACATCTCAACGAGCTCAAGGAAGAGACGAGCGAGATAAGGCGGCAGGGAATGGATACATCCCTCGTAGAGCTGCGCATGATAGACGTACACCCAAAGATAAAGATGGCGAGGACCACCTACGAACAGAAAGACATAGATGAGGTCAAGAGGATGCTCGCGCAGATAAGGCACGAGATAGACACTGTCAAGACAGGCACAGAATTCGACCAGGCGCTCAAACGCATACAGGAAGCATACGACCACATACGTGCAGACAGATGCAGTGCCGCCCACAAGATATACGACGATCTCAGACAGGTATACCCCCGACTGCCCGAAGACCAGAAACGCATAATATACAAGGCAGCGCTGGACATACACAAAAGGATAGCACAGACAAAAGGATAGCACAGCACATGAAGATACACCGTACGGGAATGGACGAACAGGTGAATAACATTTGAAACTCGAGGAAGAAGAGATAGAGATGTGGTATGAAGAGCACAAGCAGAAACTATCAGAGCTCTACATAAAAAGCATAGAGAAAGGCATGCCTCTCGAGAAAAGAGAAGCGAAGTTCACAAGGGCGATGGACAGACTCAACGAGCAGTACAAGAGATACCACACCAGGATGCTCCGCAAGAAAGAGAATGCAAAGAAAAGAAAGGAATCAATGTCACGCATGACCGCCCCATTCAGGACAGCAGGCAGGGCAGCCGTCAAGTCGTTCTCCTTTCTCGGTGGCGCGGCAAAGAAAGCATCCAAGGCAAAATGCGCCAACCTGCATTTCCAGATGAGCATGATCTGGATAAAGAGCGGCTATAAGATAGCAGACTACATCAGAAGATGGGCGCGGCCGCCTTACTATCTCTACGTAAAGCACATCCAGCCCTCGTTGATAGCATTAACAGCCCCGTTCAAACGGCTGGGAAGAAACATCAGCAGGTACGCAGAGCTGGCCAAAGAAGGTATCAAGAACACAGCAAAACAAGCGTGGGAGCGGGTCAAGAAAGCGGTAAAATGGGCTGCCAAGCACACCACAGAAGTGTACAAAAAATTCACGGAGAAAGCGGAAGCAGTACAAAAGAGATACACCGAATGGCAGAAACGGCGCGTACAGGCATACATCGAAAGGAAACAGGATAAGAAAGAGCGTAAAGAGAATAAGCTCAAAGAGAAAAATCCGAAAGAGGAAGGGCCGGCAAAAGGACAGGAACAAGAGCAGAAACAAGAACAGGAAGAATCCGCGGAAAAAACCTGAAGACGCCCTTCAAGAGGCTCCTAAAGAAGCCCCTCAAGAGACGCCTGAAGAAGCCACTGGAAAGGCAGCTGCGGAGTGAGACACATCCCAGCACAACAATAAATATTTAAATACATGACTTCTTTTCATGTGAAGGGGTGGCAGCAGCAATTATCTCCAGATAGCCAAAAGAGTGAACATGAAGCTAAAACACCAGTTCCAAAGACACAGTGCAGAAAAAGAAGTGAATGATACGGCACCGCTAGGCATATTCACGTCCAACAAGCTCGGCGGCATGATGTTCTTCGATGCGAAAAGACAACTCACACAATACTACGCCAGCATAGGCAACAAGCCGATAAAAACCATACACAACATCGCGTTCGAAGGACAAATCATCTCCCTCAACAACAGGTTCCACTCGCTTGAGATAGAGACTGACAAGCACAAGTACGGCCTCTTCGCCCCATACTACATGAACGCAATACTCATAACCCCCGGGCCAGGCACACCGCTAAGGCTTGAGATAGACACACGCGACATAAATGGAAAAGAAGGGGTCAAAAGCCATGAAGTCTCCCAAAAAAACGGAAGGATAATCATCAAATCAATCATTTCCAGCCCGGAAGACGGCAGTGTAAGCACAGTCTATACTGCGATACAGGGCGAGAAGATGACATATGACCACGACAACAAGAAAGGCAACACATCTTTCAGCATAGACGTCATGTCATCCAAGATAACCATCGCGATGTCCCTTACCGAACAGGAAGCAATAGTCACAGCAGACCACCTATTCCAGAACGAGAACAGGATAAAGGAGATACAGCAGGACTACATAACGACATCCACAGATTTCAGCGACTCAGAATCAGCACTTGCATACGCATGCGTACTCAACGGGACAGACCACATGCTCCTTCCTGACCAGGAAAAAGGGAACGCGCTCATACCAATACCCCATTTCTCCAAAGTGGACAGCTTCTACACAACGATGGCAGTCCACGCGCTACTCATAGAGGGAGAATACGGTACAGCAAAGAACACCCTCTTAGCGGAACTTGAAAGGCAGCAGCGGAGGACGCAGGAAGGAAAGGCCAGCTTCGAAGAGACAGCATGGCCTGTGCTCGCGTTAGGCAGGTTCCTGAACAAGCTAAGCGCTGACGGAAAACTATACAAGTACTTCAGCCAGGAAGACATAAAGAAGACCGCAAAGACGATAGAGAGTATAGCAGGACTGATAAGCCAAAAATACAACGGAAAACCATATGTCGAGACAGAATACGGGCTGAACCTTGAATCACAGGCACTGGCACTAGCAGTATACAGCCTCGCATACGCACTCACAAAATCAGATGAACACCGCAGGAAAGAAGAGCGGCTGAGAAAAGATACCCGGATGCTGTTTCTCGAGCACACAGTCACAGGAATGGAAGAAAGAGGGAGAGCCACAAAATCGGACGTGCTGTCCATCTTCCTCACGGCATACATATATCCGCTCCTCCTTGACAAAGAAGAATGGAAGGAAAGCATAAACAAACTACTTGACCGGATGCACAACGACTTCCGCACGCTCCGCAGCAAGATGCTCGAAGAGACACAGGACAGCCCTCTTGACCTGGAGCTATTCGGCCTCACAAGCCTGGCAGCGATAGTACTGAACAGGGTTGACCCTGAACACTATGAAAGGCAGGTAAACAACCTGCTGAGATCCCTGGTCAACGACACTCTCTACAAAGGCATAATAGGCAGGCCTACATCAGCATATGACCACGACGTTGACCTTGAGAAAGAAGAGATGATAAGCAACACACACATCCTTAACAACACGCTCTTCCTGGAGATGCTCAGGGAATGCGCCTGATCCTCTACATCAAATGCATGATCTGCAGCTGAGAGTAATACTCCTTCTCAATCCAGATCAGCAGTCTCAGATCAGAGGGCTCACAAACACTTCAAGCAGTGCAGCAACCACAAGAAGGGCGAAAGATACAGCGACAAGCCCGCCCGAATCCTTAAGTACATTCCTGAACTTAGGGCTCTTGAAATCATGATTTATCACAGCGATGCTTATTATCCCCCCGGCAAGGCCGGCAGTAAAATAAGCTGCGATCTCAGGTATGCCGTGAACCAGGTACCTGAAAAGGCTCACAGTCACGGTCGAGATGAAACCATTGCTGATATTCGTCCGTACCACATCACCGATCGCAACACCCAGCACAGAAGCGTTCCATGTCAGGATGAAAATAGCGCCGAAACCATAGAAGAAAGCGAAAAGCAGACAGAAGAAAAGCACCTTCGTGTTATGCCCTATAAGCTCCATCACCGCCTTCCCAGGACTGACCATGCTACCAGTAACACCCCCCCACACGCCGGTTATCGTCTCGGTCTGCACGCTGAAGACATTACTCACATGACTCTCAGGCAGAAAAGTGTACCACAACGCGAAAGAGATCACAAAGCCAAGAAAAAGGAACAGGAAAAAACGAAGCGCCTTCCCATGCTCCCTGAAGAGAGTCCACTCCTTCAATATCTCCATATCCTTCCGCTCCTCCATCCTTATGATGCCGTAGATGACAGGCACGCAGACGATCGCAGTAAGGGATATAGAGACGATGCTTGAGTAAGGCGCGAAGATGAATATGCTCAGTACAATAGCTATGGAACTGAAAATTATCCCTAAGAAAAACATCTCAACAGGTTTCTTTTCAGCATTGAACGGTTTGATAAGTCCTTCAAGCACCATATTGACATACCTTTACGCGCGTATACCTGTACATTACACATATGCGCTTTAAATACCTTTCCCCTTACACAACGGAGAGGTGCACGCGCGCGCCTCACGGGAAACATACTCGGCCTCATAGTTCTGCACTATCTTCATAAGCCCGTAGCCTATTAGCAGGGCAGAAGCGAAAATGATGATCACGAAAAAAGAACGTGTCATGCCGAGCACGCTGAAATCATCCGATGCTATTATGAAAGAGAAAGCGAACATCAGCAGAGACATACGCCTAGCGAAGGCATTCCCTGCAAAGAACATCAATGCAGATATCAAAAGAGTGAGGCCAAAGCCCGCAAGCGTTATCAGCGTCTCACCAGAACCGTCCCCGCAGGCGACATGCGTCACGGCATAACCGATACCGAAACTCGTCTCATGAGAGCAGCCAAGAGCGCCGGCGGCAAGACTGTGCCCAAGCTCATGCACGCCGAGCACGCCCAGCATCAGGAAGACACTCAGTCCCGCCACGAACAGGCCCAGCCTGAACACCTCAACCACTACAGGCACATGATGCGCTCCAGCCACAGGAGCCATGCCGCAGACATCATCCTCACCCATCATCGTGAACATCACGTAGAAAAGCACAGCTGAAGGTATGAACCAGAAAGAGCTGATGTAAGGCACCCCTGTGAAGTGCGCCAGCAAAGCGCATGAAGATACCGCGATACCATATATCATGCCGCCCGCACTTACCTTTGCAAGGGACTTCACATGCCCTGGCCTGAAAAAGAAGAACACACCCATCAATGAAAGGCCCGTGATGACATCCGCGATGACGTTGAGCTCGCTGAAAAGCAGGAAAGCATTAACACCCATGATGAACACAGCGATAAGATAGAACATGTTCTCATGACCTGAGACCATGCTCACCACGTAGAACCAGACAGCAAGCACGGTAAGATGGAAAAAAGGGATGACAAGGAAATTATCTGCAGAAGACGCGGCAATGACCCCTGTCGACCACAGAAGGTCAAGAAGACCCATAACAAAGAAAGAGATCGCAAGCAGGTAAAGAGGCTTCTCAAGTACGCAGCCTTTCTCCTTCCCGAGCCTGAACGCGAGAAGCACAGCCATGACAGAAACTGCAAGCCGACCCAGGCCGTTCACCAAGACAACAGGCTCAACAGACATCAGACCACATCCCGGAAGACAATCTTGACAGGATCACGAGCTACTCCCCTTCCTCTCCAGATGATTCGAACTCCAGCCTGAACTCCTCCCTGCTGACTATGCCTTCCCTTGCGAGCAGCTCAAGCAGCGCCTCGAACCTCTTCTCATTCAGCCGTATCTTCGCCCTCAGTTCAGCGACATCCTCATCACTCATACGAAACACCTCATCAGAAACTACTCCAGGAACATCACTTCAGCCAGCTTGCGCCTCTTCACCACACGAGACCACTTCTCCTTCTCAGGAGTGGGCCTGTCGATGACGAAGAAGAAATTCCTGCTCAACCTGTCGAACACCAGATAATCAGGATGGGCATCATGCTTTATGCAGAGCTTGTGAAGCTTTCGGTAATCCTTCTCAGGCATCAGCTCAAGTATAGTCTTAAGCCGCTTACGATGGTCAGAAAGAATCTTCTCATGGAACGGGATCGACTCCAGGACGTGCTCCCTGAAATGCCTGTGGTGGTGGTCCTCTATATCATGAGAAGTGCGGGAACGATGGAACAGATGCGGATTCTTCGCCTGCAGCCTCAGCTTCTTCAGATGCTCCTCATGCCATCCAATCTCCTCCTCAAGATCAAGCTTGAAATAAGGCTCTGCAAGGAACACCCTATACTGATGTGTCCTAAAATCATGGATGGAGCCTGCCCTCATTTTTATAGTAAACGGGCAACAGTTTATATAAATATTTTCCCATGGAAACACTCCCGAACGCAACAAAACCTTTAAATACGTCACTTCATCCGGAACATGATAAAGATAGTGTAAAGTACGATGGGTACCGCAAGCAAGAGATGCCTTAAATGGTGCCTGAAAGGGGTGCACATGGGACTTTTCAAGAAGAAAAAAGAAGAGGATCCAAAAGAGGAAGAGGAAACTTCTGAGGATTCCGGAAACAGCTCCGGAGGCGGAGGGGACCAGGAGCCCAGCGTAGGGGCACTGGTAGCTGACATCACCAAGATAAATGCGACCCTCGAATCCTTCAAAGAGATAAGAAAAGCGAACTCGGAAAGGTTCGCCACGATAAACGAGCAGATGGGAGAGATCCGCGGACAGGTCATGGACGTCAACAGGAACATGGGAGTCCTTGAGGTCAAGGTCACGAAAGCGGCAGACCTTGTTGAATCAGTACATCCTGACAAACTCATGATACAGGTCCAAAAATCCGATGGAAAAGTAGAGGCACTGCGCGGCCTGATAGAAAGCAAGGACGCCATGATACAGAACATCATGGAGCAGCTCAAGAACATGCGGAACCAGATGAAAGTTTTCAAAGGCATCGAGGAGGTGCTCAAGCTCAACGAAGATGTCAAGACAGAAGTCATGAACATGAAGAAGCTGACCGCGACAGTAGAGCAGCACTCTGACAGGGTGGAGAACGTGTTCGTCGAGTCTCAGAAGACATTCAAGGAATTCAACGAACTAATAGGACAGATGGGCATGGTCAAGAGCCAGATGAAAGAGATGGGAGAGAAAGTAGACAAGATAGAGGTCAAGACCGCCAAGTTCGTGGACAAGAAAGAGTTCGAGAAGAGGCTCAACGATATAGAGAAACTCGGCAAGCGCATGAAAGGCATAGCCGACGATGCGGACAAGAGCCTCAAGAGCCTCAAGTCAGGCTTCGGAGAAATGAAAGGAGAGCTTAAAGGGTCTTTCGACGAGAGACTTGAAAGGGCGGAAGCCCTCTCCAACGCGTTCGCCAAGACACTACAGGAAAACCCGATGTTCGCAAAAGGACTTAACCTGGGCAAGTACATAGAGATGGAGCTTGGCAGCGGACAGGCAAGCGAGGTCAACACAGAAAAGCCGGCAGAAGAAGGCGGCGATGATGCAGGCGTTGAGGCAGGTGCTGATGCTGGCGGCGGCGCCGGAGGAGATGCCGGAGGAGATCCAGGCGGAGCGGCGCCTGCAGAAGAGAGTAAATAATAATCACACCAATAGTTACTAAATCATTTGGGGGTAAAAAATCTGATGCGTATCAAGTATGGTCTCCTATTAACCTTGCTGCTTCTGATAGCTCTAGCGTTCCAGGCCAATGCACTGATACAGACAGACATCGTTTACAGCATGGATGACACCTACGTGAACAGCTCCTCAGCAGCAACTAACTATGACAACAGCGGGCTAATAGTGGATGGAAGCAATACAGAGGTGTGGTTCAGGTTCGACCTCACAGACCCTTCAGGGTACTATGTCGCGAGCGCAATCCTATGGGCGTATGCGGCTTCAGCAGCAGGCAACGAGCAATACAACATACACAAGGCGGACAGCGCAACATGGACAGAGACCAACCTGACCTGGAACTCAAAGCCTGATTACGGCGGAAGCCTCGACTCCGAGCAGATAGGCACGACAGGCTGGTACGGCTGGATACTCACAGAGACATACTCCTCTGGATTCAATGACGGGAGCAGCCACGAATCCTACGCACTTGAAGGATCATCGACCTTAGTGCTTGAGGACAAGGAGAACACGCAAGGCACAGGCAACGTTCCATACCTCAACCTGACCATGATGATACCTGAAGTCTACCTGCTATCCCCTGATGACGGGACGAGCACCTATGACACTACCCAGACTTTCCGGTACAACACCACAGATGCAGGCAACATCACCAACTGCTCACTCATACTTGATGATACGGTCAACATGACAAACACGAGCTTGGCCGGAAACACCACGTCCAGCTTCACACCAACACCACTTTTCCCAGGAGAGCACAACTGGACAGTGCGGTGCTACGACCGCAACAGGCAGGTATACATGATAGAGCCTGCATCCCGCGACATCACAGTGCTCGCGAGCGTGGAATGGCACAGCCCCGGCTCTGCCACACCACTTGACATAGGCACAGCGGTCATCGGCCAAGCAGGGACCGGAGGGACAAGACAGGTATATTCCAACAACACCAACAACAATGCAGAGGTCAGCTGCGCGAGCGGAGACTGCGGGGTGGTCACCACAAACTGGAGCACCACAGGCATGAGCAGCGGGCAGGCAATCACAGCAGGATTCAACTGCTCCACAGGCGCTGCAGGAAGCTTTCAGGCAGATTTTGAGCTGACTTCAGATCAGGACGCTACTGCAGACATACTCACGGTCAACTGCACAATACTCGCGCCCGACCTTCGCATAAACTCCACGAACATAACCTTCAGCGATGACACGCCGACAGAGAACCAGGAGATAAACATAACCGCAGGAGTGTACAATGACGGGAATCATGACGCAAGCAGCATAGTGGTCAGGTTCTATGAAGGCCACCACTTGGCAGGACAGCAGATCGGCATCGACCACACCATAGACCTGAATGCGGGCGCCTCGACATCAGTGGTGCAGAACTGGACCACAAGAGTGGGGGAGCATGACATATACGTGACTGTCGACCCGCCAGTCGAAACCAACGGGTCAATAACAGAAAGCGACGAGTCGGACAACTACGCGTACAGCACGATAGACATACCCCTATGGACATTCTATGTCGGAAACGTCACAGGAAGCATCGCCCTTGAGACAGAGGACCAGAGGGCAATCATAAAATGGAACGTCACAGACACTACAAGCAGCAACATATACGTGACAGACACTGACAGCAACCCTGACTTCAACTCGCTCAAGGCATTCAGCAGAAACACCACAGGAAGCTACATGAGCGATGACTTCACAGAACTAGACACAGAACTCAACACCACAGGCTTCGGGGACTCGATCAACCTCACCTACACATCAGAAGGCAGCCCGAAGGACACCCGCACTTTCAACATATTCGGCGTAGACATAACCGACGTCCCCACAGTAAACAGCACAGACTACACTACATTTGCCACAGGCATACTGTGGGACTCGAGCGACGACTCGAACAGCAACAACCAATACGACAACACATCAGACGAGGACATAGTGTTCATAACGATGGTGAACCAGTCACATACGGGCAGGTATGGGTTCTATGATTATGAAATAAGGGTACCTGCAAGACTTAAAGGATACAAAGGGCCTGATACGCAGACCGTCACGTTCTACACAGAGATCAAATGATCACCCTGATGGATGAATACGAGAAACCAAACACACAGGATGTTGATGAAGATGTCAATGAGAATGGTCTGTGTAACTACTATATGAAGAACATAAACCTTTTTAAATACTGTATCTTATGTGCAGAGCAGATAGTAATAGATATGGGTCACAAAGGGGTGGATGAGTGCCGATACTAGGAATAGGAAAGAAACAGGAATCCCAGGAACAGGCCAGCGAGCAGAAACAAGAGGTGCCTGAAGAACTGCCTGACCTGCCGCAAGGCGGTGTAGATGGAGAAAGACAGCAGACAGGAGACCAGCAGGGGGACGGACAAGGGGAAGACCCCCCTGGACAGGAGGGCGCGCCGGATGAGCTTCCGCCTATCGGCGATCCACAGCAGGGTTCTGAACTAGCGCCGGATGAGCTTCCGCCTGTCGAAGGCCCGACACCCGAAACCATGCCCGGACAAGGACAGATAGATGACAAGAGATTATACTTCTCCAACCTCCTCAAAAAGCTGCACGAGGACGGGCTCAAATCCACGAAACTTTCGACACCGTCGGTGAACCTCCTTACCGACATGAAGAAACACTGGAAACAGCAGAAGAAGGAACAGAAGATAGATGAGATGAAACAGCGGCTGACCGAAAGCCTCACACCCCTGCAGAAACTTGAGCAGGAATGGGTCTCACTTCAGGAGGAGATAGAGCAGAAGAAAAAACAGCTACATGATAAAGAGGATGAGATAAGGAAGATGGCAGAGGAGGCGAAGACCCTGGCATCTAAAGCAGAGAAGATGAATGTTAAATGATCTGGCTGATGCTTTTGCGTTTTTTCTTTTATAAGTAAAAAATATCTGTAAAATATCTTTCTTTTCCGAAATATCTCTTTTTTAACTCCAGACTCTTTATAAATAATTTAAATAGATTTTGATCAGTTCTCCCCAAGTATCCGTTCTAATATAGAAATATTTAAATACCAGTATAGATAATCCCCTATTAATCGTTAATAATGCTATGCCATTTTGGGGAAGTATGATATTACCTCCCTGTCGTGGTGTGGTCATTAATAATGCAAGAGGTTAGAGTTACAGGAGGAGGGGTTTTCTCAAAAGTCCTTCGTCCATCGAGTAACCAAAAGAGGTGAAACATAATGGTATGTAGGAAGCACCTAGATATGTGGCTCCTTCTAGGAATGTTGATGATATCCAGCGCAAGCATCGCTGTAGCCACATCAGTCCCTGAAGGTCCCACAACCCTGGACATCGAGTCCACTTCTAGGAGAACCGCCGTTGATTCACCAACACTGGAAGCAGTAGCAGGAAACGTGACACAACTGACAGTAGCAGGAACTACAGTGACGCAGACATGGCAGGGCTACTACGGGAACGTAACCGGCACGATAACATTGGACGACGCAAGCAACAACACGATGTACGACTGGTCGCTGGCAAGCCCTGAAGGCGAGATCTACGCATCACAGGCAGCCGTGACATGGACATCAGGCAATGTCAAATGCTATGACCTACAATTAACAGACGTAGGTTACAGCGCACACGTGACATTGTCAGAGCTGGAGACATCCCTAGGACTCGCATCAGATGACATCGACGGCGTGGACGAGACGTTCACAGAAGGGACCACATACGATTCCTTCTATGTCGGTGACTACCAAATCGACGCGACCTGTCCGGAAACACAGACGTACAACGGTTCAGAGACAAAGGACTCCAGTTCATTCCAGGAAGTCCTGCTCTACGACAACACCAGCAACGAGATAGTCTACACTGCAATAATAGAAGAGACCGAACCGATAGGTTTCAACGACCAGTATTGGGACTTCCAGATGCTAGTTGGAGAGGACGGCCACAATGGAGACACCGGCACAACGACGTATTATTTCTACGTGGAGCTAGAGTAAGGAGGTAAGCAAGATGACGACCAAAAGAACAACAGGATTTCTGCTTGCGGCACTCATGACTCTGGCGATGGCAGCGGCAGTATGGGCGGAACCATCAATCGAGCCTACACAGCCGACGTCGATGACATACGTGACGAACGCCACAGTGGGAGGACAGGAAGGAATGTCTCAAGCCCACCAGAGAGGCTACATACACTTCGTCAACATCGATGAGTCAGCGCCCACGCAGAAATGGAAAGCATATGTCGGGAACGTGACAGGCGAGTTCGCATTGCAGGACGCAAGCGGAAACGCGATCTATGATTGGACAATAGCGACGATAACAGGCGAGCTGTACGCGACAAAAGAGGCACCGTCCGGCGGAAGCGGATACTTCAATGGAGGCATCCCTGACTGGACAAGCGTAACATGCGCGAACAGCACGATGATAACAGAGGAAGAGGCACAGTTCAACCATACAGCAAGCGATGAGGACTCGTACAGCAACACCTTCAAGAACGGCAACGACTTCAACCTGACGACATTCTATGCAGGTGAGCAGGAAGTGACTGACACCAGCGTTATAGGAGGCGCGGCAGGAGGTTGCTACGGAGCCTACATGAACACGAACAACGCCGACCAGTTCTCGGACTGGCAGGAAGTCGTGCTCACAGACGGCACATATGAAGATGAAGGTGGCGGCGACTACGACTATGACCTGATATACGCAGCTCTGTTGGAGAACAACGTCAACGGATTCGACAACGTCCCGTATGACTTCCAGATACTTCTTCCGGAAGACGGCGCAGACGGGTCCACAACAGTGACGACATATTATTTCTACATAGAGCTGACGTAAAGCTATAATTTTTTATTTTTTTATTATTCTCTTTATACACATATACATGACTTCTCAAGAAACAGACATGCAAGGTAGTGACAACTGGTAACTATATCTTCACAAAACTTTAAATACTCCCGGGACGTGCAATGCAGCATGAAAAGAGGATCCATGATCTGTCTGAACTTCATATCAGCGTGTATATTCTTGATTGCGGTAACAGGCTGCGCTTTCCTGCCCGGGGAGCCGCCGATTAACGGCACTGCAGAACCTGTTGATGGGACAGGACAGCAGGACCAGGAAGATATTATTCAGGAATCACCCGAACAAGAGCCGGAGGATATCGCAGAACAGATAATAGAACAGGTCGCAGAAGAAGAGGCAGCGCCTGTCGAGACAGAGCAGAACCTGACGAACGAGACCAACCAGACAGAAGAGCTGGAGATATCAGGAAGCCTTGACCTGCAGGAAGACCTTTCATTATGTCCTCACCTGGCACCAAGCTTCGAGTGCGACAAGTATGACATAAGACGATGCGAATTCAAGACGTCTGTCGGAAGGAACAATTTCTACCCAGACCTGATAAACTGCAGGGATGGCGACCCGGACAAAGGAGAGGATGCGGGCAACAAATACTGCATAATACAGGCATGCCAGCCCCTTGCGGAAGACAACATGGTCTACGCATACGGCGGGCCGACAGCATACGCAGAATACGATCATACTGTCCATAAGACAGAGACAGGAATAATGACACAATACGACCTCCTCAGGTGCGGAGAGATGCATGAAGAGTTCGAGACGAAATTCGACTGCACGGTCTACAAGGCAGAGCTTGACGGGCTATGGGTGAACTGATGGAGTGCAAGCAGGAATCAAACAAACAACATTGCAACTGCACCTACCCTGGCTGTCAACGCAAAGGTGTGTGCTGCGAGTGCATAGCTTATCATCTCAGCAGAAGAGAGCTTCCTGCGTGCTGCTTCCCCCCAGAAATAGAGAGCGCGTATGACCGCAGCTTCGAAAGGTTCATAGAAGTTGTAAGGAAGTGAAACAAGCAGAAAAACAACAGCAAGCTTTAAATATGACCCGTATGGATTCTGATTCTACAAGTGAACAAAGGTGTTGATGAGATGGATGCAAAAAACCAAGAATATAGTCTGTACAAGCCAAGAGTGCTTGTGGTAGATGACAAGAGAAATATGCGTATTCTCCTGGAGGAAATGCTCAATCTTGCAGGATGTGAGGTAGACGTCGCTAATGACGGACAGCAAGGCCTTGAATTATATCTCCAGGCAAAAGAAGGGATAATACCCCCATACGATCTCATACTTACGGATTGTCAAATGCCCAGGATGGGAGGGATAGAATTCATGCGCAGCATGAGAGAAAGGGGCAATGGCACCCCTGTTGTGCTGTCATCAGCAAGACCTGTCCATAACTCTGAATGGGAGCGGGAAGGGTTCGCCTGTTTCCTGCCGAAACCCTATACATTCAATCAGCTTGTCGATTGTGTCAGGAAGTATAGTGGTGAAGGAAATCCCCAATAAATTATTTAAACAACTTTTCATTCTTATTTTATCACCATGATAAAAGCAGTCATATTCGACATCGACAACACGCTCATAGATTTTCTCGAGATGAAGAAAAAATCCCTGGGACCTGCAGTCGAAGCCATGATCGGGAAAGGCCTCAGGATGAGCAAAGAAGAAGCGCTTGCCAAAATATATAAGCTCTACAAGCGTTATGGCATGGAATACAAGCTAATATTCCAGGAGTTCCTCAAATCGGTCGGACAGTTTGACTACAGGATCCTTGCAGCAGGCATAGTTAGTTACAGGAGCAAACGGGAAGTCAAGCCATACCCTGGGATGATCGCGGTGCTCGAAGGGCTGAAGAAGCGAGGCATCAAGCTGGCGATAGTATCTGATGCCCCTAATCTTAAGGCATGGCTCCGCCTGACTTACATGCGCATGGAAGACATGTTTGACGTCGTGGTCGCGTTCGACGACACCAACATGGCAAAGCCGGCAAGGCTGCCTTTCGAGAAAGCGGTCGCGGAGCTCGGCTTCAGCAGGCAAGAAGTGCTCATGATAGGAGACATGCCTGACAAGGACGTGGTCGGTGCCAAAAAGATGGGCTTCATCTCGTGCTTTGCCAAATACGGGAACCTGAACGTAGCGCAAGGCGGTTCAGGAGCTGACTACGAAGCAGCGAGGCCGGAAGACATCCTTAAGATTGTCGATGAACTGAACAGCAAATAACACTATTTTCTCCCTAACAGTACTATTGGCAGGCGAAGACGAGCTTAATGGAGCATGCCAGTATATTTTGCGATGACATACCTGTCCACATCATCCCTTGCCGCGATCCATTCATCTTTAGATATATACCCTCGAAGGAACCGGAGAAAGTAAGGCCTTCGCATATCACAGCACTCTACAACCATAGACAATGCTGTATCATCATCAAGATTGTGGCGGGCCATCATGACCCTTGCAATACCTTCCAGCGGACTGCCCCTTGCATGTTCAATCCTCTTCTCAAAGGTGCCTTGATTCAGCCTGCTCGCTTCCAGCCTGTCTGCCAGTCCCTGCTTGAAATCTTCTTTATCTGCCATCTTGTTACCTCTGTCTGTTGAATGCCTCTGTCTTTTGGATCCTGTAGAACTCTTTTTTTAGATATCCTGGAAAAAAGAGACCATATTTAAATCTTATTGGAATTAAGGAATTTCCTATATCTGTATTTTTATCCTGTTTTCTGTAAAAAAAGCGCTGCAAAAAGCTTTAAATGCTGGCGGAGCTTTATCGAGCTATCAGAGACCAAAAAAAACCATATTTTTTCGTCACTACTTAAAAATAACGAATAAACGAAAGGTTTATAAACAACCCTTTACTCTTAACGGTAACAAGGGGTGTTTTCTGGGGGAACAGAGCAAGGAGTGGAAATATGTATGAACCTAACTTATCTAGGATACGCCAAAACAAGAAGACACAGGCAGTCGCAGCTACAATAGCAGTACTATCATTAGAGACTGCAATTCTCAACAACGCATACGCTGCAGATAAGAAACCAACAGCGCCACTGGAGGAACGGCTGGACAAGGCTCCGAAGATGCCCTTCCCTGAACAACCGGATGGCGCTGAAACAGGTGTCGGATACACGCCCAAGATGCCGCAGCCTTTTGAGATAGACCGGTTCTACATACCATCACAGGCAGCAAAGAATGCTCAATTCGACAACCAAGGAAGAACATATCAAGGCAGTATAGATATCTCCGGCAATGAGTACACAATCAGATTCATAATAGGACTCAAAGAAAGAGCGAGCCACAGGGCAATACTGCAGACAGGTGAAGGCAGCATGATAAATGCCGTGCCTTTCGAGGATGGATCCGAAATATACCTGTCAGGATCTGTGGGAGTAGCACAGTTCAAGCTGCCTGACGGAAGCAGGATCTATGGCATATTCGACTACATCACAGATGAACCTGAACAGTCAGACGAATATGGCAACAATAAGATAGAGACCGTTATCGGGATGAGGGTCACAAGAGGCATACCCATAACAAGCGAAGTAAGGGGTGGAAAAGACCTTCAGGGCAAAGTGCTGGTCAGCAGCAGTATAGTCTGTGAAGGTAAAGAAGGCTGCTATGAACTTCCGGAACAGGATGGCCCTGCCTCAGGCAAGTTTTCAACAGACCTGCTTGAAGACCGGATCGACCACGTTTCAGGAGAGGTCAGACAGATGATTGATGCAGGAAGCGAAGAAAGAGATGTGCTGGCTTACATCGCCCAGGCAAAAAGGATGCTCGCAGCAGAACTCGACGCAGACCTTAGACAGAATTCACCTGTTGCAGGGAACGATCTTGGACTTGTGCCTCTTGTTTCACCAGAAGAAACAGTCCACAACAGGTTTCAGTCTATTTACAACATGATCGAAGACAACTACGCAACTCCCGAGGTGATAGGGAAAACCCCTCTGGAAAAAGAAAGCATGGAAGATGTCAAACACCCTGAATTGGTAGGCGTTAAGACGCAGACCAATAAAGCTGAAGAAGAACAGAAAACAGAAGACAAGCCAGAAATAAAGCCCGGTGAAAAACAGGAAGGCCACAAGACAGCAGGATTGCAAGGTCCCAGGAAAATAGATCTAACAACTCCGCTCCCGGAAGAAGACATACTGGAAGCGGTACCTTATACCCCTCCTGAAGATGTAGAGCCGGATACAGGAGAGGATGAATGGTACGAGACCTGGTGGTTCTGGACAGTGGTCGGCAGCGTAGTCGCAGCAGGCGTCGGCACCGGACTGGGCATATACCTGTCGCAGGACAATGACGGCGGACAACCGCAACCACCTGTGGGAACGCCGACGATGCAGCCCTGGGACAAGTTATGAAGACATATCAAATATGATGATCAACGCAAGGTGAGAAGATGTCAATCGATGATGAAACAACATTCGGAAGAAGGAAATTCATACACAGGGTAGGAGCTTTACTTTTCGCGACAGCAGCGCCAACAATGATAGGCGGATGCCTGCTTGACACACAAGGAACAGGAAGGAACATCGACGGCCATATCGGCCACGGACCAGATGCAGGCATCGAGACAGATGCAAACCCGCAGGAGACAGACGGCGGCATTCCAGACGGAGGGACTGATGGCGGAGATGCCGGTTGCGAATACATCAAGGAAGACCTTCCGCTCATGCTCTTCAACCAGATCAGGTACGACCCGAACCATGAGGACGTCCAGCAGAACATGGAAGACCAGAGAGTCACTGAAGGGGGGCTCCTGCTAGGACAACTCTTCGAGGCAGCAATCGACAGCGCAACAGCATACACAGCAGCAGGATTCAAGGCAAGATATGATGCAAGCCCCGAAGTCAGGACTGCTATGTACAACGACCTGAGCGACAGGCTTGCAGATACTACCTGCACCACAGAGCAGGAAGACATACAATCAGCATTCGACACCATGATAGGCGTGCTCTTCGACGACAACGAAGGCAGGCGCCACTTCGAGCTTAGAGAGACGAACGCCATATACTTTGCCAGCGCAAGAGGCAATGACGGCGAGGACAGGACATACATGATGATGATAGGAGGCATAGCCCCTCCTTCACAGGAACAGACCGCAGAACCGGTCGTGCTATACCTTCCAAATATGGACAGCACCACTGCGCTTCTGCAGGACATCGAGGAAGGAGGTATCTAAGATGAGCAAGACAGCACAGATATTCACCATACTCATGATCGCGCTCTTGCTGGCCAGCATGGTCACCGCAGAACCGTTCATGGTGATCAAGAGCAGCAAAAACACAGAAGCCACAAAAACAGCACCAGCTGAAGATGGCCTGGCAGCCGTGGAATACATAGCTGGAGCAGAACCAGCAGCAGATGCTGAACCTGCAGAAGAAACAGAGCCGGCAGAACATGCGCATACTAAAGCTGAGGTAGTGATAGCGAATCCATCCTTCACAGTCATAAGACAAAAGGACGACATGCACGTCTGGGAACCAGAACCTGATGAAGATGCGCCGGAAGATGACCAAGACTCGAACAGCGGTTTTGGAGTAAACAGAGAAGCCCTGACAGTCCATGATATCTGGTGGTGGGGGCTCAACCCCAGCTCAACAGAGCTGCACATAGACAACAAAGAAGTTGTCGGCAACACGATCGCAGGCGAGTCATTTGTCATAAGCATAACCGCGACAGACTCAGACGACCTTGTCACAAGGATATCCATGGGAGAATCACCATACCTGCCGGAAGATTATGACATAAGGGACTGCGACCCCGCAGCGAACGAATGTACGATAGAATTCGAGCTGAGCGAGGCAGAACCCGGCACTTACACATACATGATCAAGGCCAAGAACGAGAGAGACCAGATAGTCAACGACGCCATAACCGTGACCGTCGTGGAGCACGCCACAACAGGCACATTCAACTTCATAACAGCAGCGCTGGACGGAGAGGCCTGGGACGCAGGCATCAACACCTATGTGGACAGCGAGATATTCGTCTGGGGAGATGAAGTCACCGGACTAGCCATTGACGGCACTCCTTTCGCATCATTCACAGTACCCAGCGATGAGCTGCTCGCAGCAGAATACACATCAGAAGGATACATAACAGACAGGGATCACTTCTACTTCAACTCAAGGCTCCCGTCATGCTCAGGTCCGCACTGCACATTCACAGAGACGGTCAACGGAAGTGCATGGACAACATCATGCGACCTGATACTCTCAGACTACCATTACGCATGCGAGCTGACAAATGACGAAGGTTACCACATAATGTTCGACTTCAGGGCAGAAGGGGACCCAGCAGGCGACAACACGATAAGGAGATACAATCTCATATACCCCGCATCAGCGCCGATAGTCAATTTCGGGGAGCTGGACGCCAGCTTTGTCGAGGGAGGAGACTTCATAGTATCTCTTGACGACTACCTCTACGATGAAGACACAGAACCTTCAGCCATAACATGGTCTGTCGAAGGCGATACAGACCTCGCAGTATCTATAGACCCCGACTCACCGCACGACGCGATAATATCACAGAGAGACCCTGCATGGATAGGCAACCAGATGCTCAGGTTCATAGCAGAAGACCCGGAAGGAAACACAGGATCAGACTACCTCACCGTCAGAGTGCTCAACAGCGACAACAACCCGCCGGTAATAGTAAGCAAGACACCTGAAGCAGACAGCGTGAACGTAGGTGAGGGCAGCACAAGGCTTTTCAGCGTAGACGCGACAGACCCGGACTACGACATACTGACCCTAACATGGAGAAAGGGAGCAGACGTCGTCGCGACAGACAGCTTCACTTACCTCTATGAGGACACAGACGGATCACCATACCCCCTGACAGTCATAGTCAGCGACGGGACAGAAGAGGCAGCAGCAGCATGGGATATAAATATAGTAACCCCTGAGGGAGACCTTGAGGGCACAGTGACTGATTCAGAGACAGAACTCGCGCTGGAGGAGGTCACGGTCGACCTTTTCGAGGAAGGCGGAACACCTGCAGGAAGCACATCAACAGACGGTTCAGGCCATTACGAATTCCTATCAGTCCATGAAGGCACGTACTACATGCTCTTCATCAAGGAAGGATACGAAGACGAGCTTGTCGAAAGCATCGAGATATTGCCTGGCGAGACAACTATCCAGGACGCGCAGATGACAGGACTTCCATCAACGATAGGCACACTGCAGGGACACGTCGAAGACTCAGCGACATCCGCAGACCTGGACGGAGTGCTTGTCGAAGCCACACCAGAAGCCGGCGGCGAGGCAAACAGCACGACCACAGACGGGTCAGGAGATTACTCGATGGACCTCAGGGAAGGTACGTATACCATAAAATTCACAAAGCTCGGGTATGAAGCTCTGGAGTTTACAGGAGTGGCGATAACACCAGAAAGCCTGGTGACGCAGGACGCCGCACTTGTCGAATCCCCCACAATAATCGGGGAGATAACAGGCATAGTAACCGATGACGCCACAGAAATTCCTGTATCAGGAGCGCTGGTCAAGCTTCTTGACGGAGCTGTAGTGGTCAACAGCACGCTCACAGACGGCTCAGGATATTACTCGATGGAAGTTGTCGGAGATGTATATGATGTAGAGGTATCAAAAGCAGGCTACAGGACAGAGACCAGACCCGGCATCACTGTCACAGCAGGAAGCGTGACGACCCAGGACTTCAGCCTCACGATATGGTGGGATGCAGACTGGGACTACAGGAAAGAGATAGAGCTCGACTCAAGCCACGCACTGGCAGACTACTCCTTATGGCTGAACATATCACATGAGCCAGGCATGAATTCAGACTTCAGCGACCTCAGGTTCCTTAGTGAAGACCACTCTGTCGAGCTCGACCACTGGATCGAAGAGAAGATCGACGGAGAATGGTGCGCGATATGGATAGAGTTCGATGATGTCAGCACGGGTTCAGCGAGACAGGCCTGGATGTACTATGGCAATGTCCTCGCGAGCTCTAACAGCGATGGCACAGAGACATTCCTTGTATGGGATGACTTTGAAGACGGTACGCTGGACGCGAGCCAGTGGGTTGATGTGTCTACTGCACCAGCTTCAGTGTCTGAAGGAAGCGGATACGCGACATTGGCCAATGACGGCGCGCACAGGGGATACCTGAGGACACTCAACACAATGCCTCTCAATGTCGAGATAATGCTTGAAGCCAATGTAGTCAATGAGAACGGGCAGTTCTACACATACATGCAATGGGACGGGACGCATACTGGAAGTTTTGATAGAGTTACAGGAAATTACATCAGGGTAAAAGACGCTTTTGCTGGTTCACAAAACTTAATAGCTGTTGTTTCGGATGAAGTGACAGAAGTAGGATTCCCAACTTCAATAATCAGGCCGTATGATTTCAACTCCTACAGGATCAACAGGTACGAAGGAGATTACGAATACTGGCTGAATGATGACATGATCATCTCGGGCTACAACGAGACCGCGCTTCCGGCAAGGTACATAGGCTTCAGTGGAAGGGAGACCATAGTATCTTCCAGGATAGACAATGTGATAATCAGGAACTATGCCTCTCCTGAGCCTGCATACACTCTTGGTGTCGAAGAGTCCAGGACCTGATACAGCATAATATTTCAATTCTTTTTTTTTCTTCCTTTTTCTTTCTTCTTTTCCCAAAAACATTTAAATAGAAAACACCACATTCTCCTCTAATCCAAAAAAGAGGCATGATGGTAGTACATGAAAGCTTTGTGACGCGAAAGCCGCTGGAATTCACGATAATAGTCCTTTTCATAATATTCATACTTCTCATCCCGGTATTTTTCCTTACAAAAGACGATGCTGATCAAGAAGAGGAAGAAACAGAATTCATAACACAGACATATCCTGAAGTCAACTTCATCTTCAGTCCTGAGAGCGACCTTTCAGAAAGCGACAAAAGATACCTCTTCAGGCTCGACTACGAGAACAGGTTCGTCCAATGGACAGGCACCCTGCTGGCATGCAATGACATCAACGGCATGTTCAGGGTAAGTGTGGACCACAGCGGAAACGGTTTTGGAGATGTGCTTTTCACAACCTTCAAAGACTGCACAAACATCACGAAAGGAAGCGACATCACATACAGGATGAAGCTCATAGACTGGAAGGTCACCACGTTCATCGGAAAAGAAGGAGAGATACTATGAGGTGCTCATGATGGCAGACGGGCTGGATCCGGAAGAGAAAGGATGGTCAGCAAAACATCCTATTGTAGCCACGCTTATAATAATCCTGTTCATAGCAGTATTGGGCGGCACGCTCAAATACCTTCAGATGGTCTACTTCCCTGCAGAGCAGATGGAGTTCGAGACGCCAGAGTTCCTGAACCAGTCATTCAATGAAGTTGACAGCTATTTCAACATGGAAAGCAATCTCACAGAGGAGGAGCAGGAGATCCTTTTTGAGGAAGAGTACAAATACAACGTTGTCAAGTGGACCTGCAGGCCCATCAGCTGCCAGGAGATACTCAACCAGCCCACACTCAAGCTGATATGCAAAGAGCATGGCTTCACAGAGGACGTGAGGGTTGCGATGAAAGAAGACTGCACAGAAGAAGCCCAAAAACCCGAAGTCACTGTAGTTTTCCAGCTCATCAGCAGGACCAGCGGCGAGTACTACCTCGGCCGTTCCGGAAGGGTCGCAACCTGAACACTTGAATCTTGGAAAGATTTAAAAAAAGAAAAGCCTTAGACATGGTTTGAAAGCAAATGAAAAAAAATGTGAACAAGAAAAGAACAAGCCGGAAAAAACAAGGGACGTCCGGGCGCAATAGGCAGTCGAAGTCAGCCATAAGGAAAGAGGTGCTGAAAGACCTGGCAGACAAGCATGACCAACGCCTCCAGCAGAAATGCAAGACATACAGGCTCGCGTTCTGGCTCTCATTCGTCCTTGTCATATTCAGCGTGCTGTTCAGCACATGGGCCATAACATCGATATACTCAAATTTCCAGGTGGTCACGAAGATACTTGACGAATCTTTCGAAAGGACAAACCTTGTCCTTGACATAACATCAAGCAGGATATCAGCATGCCAGCAGGAAGTGCTTGAGTGCAAGGAGAACCTGCTGATAGCGGAGAATGGCCCCCCAGAAGTCCCAGACGGTGCAGAAGTTGAGACATAGCATACCGACCCGGGTACAGAAGACTCCTTTGTTCATCATCATCATCTTCTCTCTTATCTCGTCGGCAACAGCCTTCCTGTTGCTGCCGCAGGCCGTAACAGCAGAAGGGTTCCTACTGAAACAGACCCTGTTTGAAGGAGAGACAAGGAACTATGACATCGCAGGCTACAACTACAGCGTGACCCTGATTTCTGTGTTTGACTCACAGCAGAAAGCCCAATTTGAGGTCAACGGGGAGAGGACAGACACGCTCTCAGAGGATGAGAGCTTCAGGCTTTCCGACGGTGCCCTGATCCAGGCAAGAGACATAATGCCGCAGGAAGCAGGAGACGGCAGGGACCTTGTCCAGTTCAACTTCTTCCCAGCAGAACACCCTAAAGAGACGATGTCAGAAGAGATGCATGTTGCAGAGGCCAGCACGGTGCATGCACCAGAACCCGAAGAGTATGCAGGAACTGATGCGGAAGCGCCTCAAAAAGAGATCCGTGCCGCACCCCATAAAGAGGCAGTTGTCGATGTTACCAGGAAGCAACCTGTAGAGAGCTGGTGGGAAAGCCTGCTGAGCTGGCTCAATAATATTTTCAGCTGAGCGCCAATATATTCTATTATCAACAGAAGCACAGGAAACACAGAAAAATAAAAAAAATCACGAAAGAAATGATCATTTCTCCTTCTTGACGAACTCAGTATATCCGCACTTGCCGCACGTGAGCCGGTCATTGTGCTTTGCAAGGAATACACCTGTGCCACACTTAGGGCAGAACTTGTTCTTCCGCTTCAGCTCAGAACCTGAAGCCTCATACATCTGATACCTCTTGGAACTCGGTTTCTTCTTCTTCTGTTTTTTTGCCATATTAAATCAACCTTTGATCATATGATGAGGTTTTATTCCTTCTTCTCTCCCTCTTTATCTTCTTTCTCTTCAACCTTCTCCTCGGGTTTCTCTGGTGGGGCATCTTCCTTCACTTCTTCTGCAGGCTTCCCCTCTCCTTCAGTTTTCTTCTCAGCATGCTTGGCTATGAGATCCTTATCCTCAAACCTTTCCATATCCTTCTTATCGGAGTAGACATGGGCTATGACCTTCGCCTTGGATATGCCATATCTTGTGTAGATATGCTTCACCACAGTAAGTTCAGGCTCGCTCTTCATCTTCTTGGCGATTACGTCCCTGACTTCCTTTCTTGTCGGCGTAGACCCTTTGAAAGTGAGGTAGAAAGAATACCTTTTCCTGGACAGAAGCGGCATGTCCCTTTCCTTGATAAGTTCCAGTTCCATCATGCTCACCTGCACTTCAGGGCGTACTCGCCCTTGATCTCTACGCCGATCTTCTTGGCGATAGCGGACTTGGCAGGATCTGCTACGAATATCCTTCCCTGCCAGTTGGTGGAGAACTTGTTGTCCTTGCATATAGGGCATTCGCTGCCCTCGACGAACAGCTTGCACCTTTTGCAGCATTTTTTCTTTGCCATTATAATTACCCTGTTAATATCTTTTAGCCAACAAATTTAACTTGCTTTTTTTACTTCTTGTCTTCTTTCTTTCCCTTCTTCGGCTTGCCCTTCTCCTTGTCCTCCTCGATCCAGTCAAGCTTGCCCAAGAACTCCTGGCGCATGGTCAGTCCAAGCTTGGGATTGGTTATGTCACGGAAAGACACCGCAATTATCCTCGCCCTACACCTGTCACCGACCTTGAGAGCCCTCTTCGAGTCCTTTCCTGAAAGGACCTTCTCCTTTGAGAAAGACACGAAATCATCCATGGTCTGCGACACATGGATCATGCCCTCGATAGGACCTATATGGATGAAAGCGCCGAAATCGGCTATGTCCCTTATCTTGCCCAGCACTACCTCGTGCATCTCAGGCTTGAAAGTGAGAAGCTCAAACGTGGTGTCATAATAAGACGCGCCATCACCAGGGATGATTATGCCTTCCCTTATCTCATCCACCCCTGCGACGTCAATGACCGTGCCGATGTCCTTGGATATGTAACCGTCATACTTCTTCTTGATCTGTTTGGTCACAGCCTCCTCAGCGGTCAGGCCGAAAAGTTCAGGAGACACCCTGATATGGTCCTTGAGCTTTGTCCTGTAAAACATGATAATACCTCTTAAGCTTTCTTCTCATTTAAAAATGCCTTTTAGCGCTTTTGGAGCGCTCTGAATCATTAAATGAGCTCTAAATAGTTTTTCTGGCGTAAAACAATCAGTCTAATCCTGTTTTCCTTTAAAATACGCTTTAAATCCTTATCCTGCGTCGCTACGATACAATCAGACTGTTTCGCCAGTTCCACAATCAGTTTATCAGTGTTTAAATTCTTTTCTGTTTTTAAATGACATATTCCTTTTGCCTTGATAAGCTGTAGGGCAAGGCCTGCAGCGCGCTTGTTCTCACCTGAAATACTGTCAGAGGCGCGAAGCTTCTCAAGCTCATCTATCGTGCTGTCCACGATGCAAAGCTCATAAGGCTCATCCATTATCCTCTCTATCTCGGCGAATATGTCTACCTTGAACTGTGCAGGTATGAGCAGGAAATTCGTGTCAAGGATGATCTGTTTCATGCTTTTCATTCCCTGTCTATCCTTTAAAAATATTGCTCTTTAAAATTTATATAAGAAGGCTTATATATGTAATTGTGCTTTGGTTATATAGGTATATATATTTTTTTTCTTTTTATATGCCTGCTAAATGTTTTTTTTTAGCATCCAGCATATACATCAATATCGGGGGAGCGCGATGGAATACAGGAAGATAATCGAGTTCGGGAAATCAAGCTACGTAGTATCATTACCGAAAAGCTGGCTAAAAGATAGAAAACTCGGCAAAGGAGATACAGTCTATGTCGGACACCAAGGAGATAACCTGATATTCTCACCTGCAAAGGCCGACAGGTCTAAACATGTCAGGAAAGCAGCGATAGATGTCACCAACATGACAAAAGATGAAATACGCATCCAGATAATATCTCATTACATACGCAACTTCAACGAGATAACCCTCACAGCAGACAACATGCAGTCCAAGGCCAAGGAAATCCGCACAATCATACATGACATGATGGCCTTAGAGGTGGTCGAAGAGGACGCCAGCAAGATAGTCACCAAAGACTTCATACACACAGATGACATCTCCCCGATGGAGCTCCTTAAGAAGATGGACATGATAACACAGGAGATGATACTCGACGCCAAGAACACATTCAAGGAGGATAGGTACGCTAACATATCCGAACGCGATACTGATGTCAACAGGCTGTCATACCTGGTCTTCCGGACACTGCGGAACATACAGACAAACCCCGGAAATGCGCGGGAAAAAGGATTCGACCATGACATGTATCTTGCGATGTGGATGGCAGCAGTCAAGATAGAGAGCATAGCTGACGACACGAAAAGGATAGCTAAACTCATGAGAAGGCTTGACTTCGGCAAGTCAGAGACAAAACAGTTTGAAAGGCTATACTCCCTCATCGAGAAATACTACAAAGACTGCATGAAAGCATTCTACAGCAGGGATACGGAAGCTGCGTTCAAACTCATATCCCAGAAGAAAAAGCTCATAAAGCAATGCAGAGACTTCTACAGGCAGAACTGGAACCACGAATGGGTGTCGATAATCATGGAGAAGATGAAATCACAGATAGCAAGCTCAAAATCCCTCATGACGTACGTCTGCGACACAGAGAATAAGCAAGATACTCCATGATTCATGATTTATTCTTGACCTTCTTAGACCGGGATATCACTACGCTGTTCTTCTCAGCGGCCACGAGAATCTCATCCCCCTCACAGAAAGAGCTGATCTCAGTGATTATCTCAGGCAGGCATATCCTCTTCCTGTTCAGCTTGACATTAGTCACTATGGTCTTCGCTTCCGAACCCATACCCGCTGCCTTTGCCAGCCTGTCGCTGACATGGGCGCTCTCACCATGGAACTTCTTGGAAGACTCATAAAGATACTCAGCAATCTTCCCGGCTATGTTCATCCCTGTAGCCTCTGTGATACCCTGCAGACCCGGACTGAGATTCACCTCGATCACCATCGAGCCCTTCTTGTTCTTGAGGATGTCGACAGCACATATCTCAGCGCCGATCGCCTTCGCAGTCTTGAGCGCGAGCTCCTTCGACTTGTAGTCCAGCGTAGTCTTCTGGCCCTTGCCGCCCGCGTGTATATTAGCGCGCTTCTCACCCTCGATAGCCTGCCGCTCCATAGCAGCGACCACCTTATCACCCACGACGATAGCACGGATGTCCTTGCCACCGGTCTCTATGTACTTCTGGATGATCACCGGCTGGTTAAGGGCAGAGAAAGCGTCAAGCACAGACGCGGCAGAAATGTATGAGTCAGCAAACATAACTCCCTTGCCCTGCGTCCCCGACGGGAACTTCATCACGATAGGATAGCTCAGCTTCTCAAGCAACTGCTTCGCTCCGCCAGGGTTTGCCGAGATATAAGTCTCAGGCATAGGTATGCTCGCACGCTGGAGCGCAAGATGAGTAAGCATCTTATCATGCCCTATATTGAACGCCTTCGGCTCTATGGGTGTGTAGGTAGTCCCGTATACAGAGCTGGCCACAGCATTCATTATCTGCAGGTACCTGAAAGAGCCCTTCACATAGACGCAGTCATAGTCCTTCATCTTCTTGCCCTTATGAAGGACTATATGCTTCTTGCCCCCAAGATCAACCTCGAGGTCGCGCAGGTCAAGAGTGTCCACAGACTCGAAAAGCTTACACATCTCATCATAAGTCCATTGCGAACTCTTGCTTCCCAGGCTTATTATCGCAGCGTCCATCTTACACATCTCCCTCTCATCTACCTTTAGGTATCTCCTTAGCAGGATCTATCAGGAATCCCTTCCTCAATATGCTCTGGCCGATCAGTATGCGGTACTTCATATCAGCCCTGTCTGCGATAGTGAAGTCAGTCTTGAAATCCTTGTCAGCAAGCTGCAGTCTCGCCTCCACCATCGGCCGCAGGCTCTTCCCGGAAGCGGACTTGACCAGCTTCGCCTTAAGGATAGGTCCCAGACTCAGCTCAGCGGCGAGCTTCACGTCGATGCTTGACTTCGTGGCGCCAGAGTCTATCCTCGCAAGCACTTCCTTGGACTTCCCGCCCGGTCCAGTGACCCTAACCGGCTCTACAAGACCGACGACAGTCTTTTTCTTGTACTTTATGACTATATTGCGTTTGTCTCCCAGTATGAACATATTAATTACCTCACTTTACAGCATAACATGCTGGTCATGACAATGATTCCTTCACTTCTTTTTCTGCTTTCCTCTCCTGGGCATCCACCTCCTGGGAAGGATCAGTGAACTTCATGGTCGGGAAAAGTATGACATCCCTGATGCTCTCCGAACCGGTCAAGAGCATCACCATCCTGTCAACGCCGATACCGATACCCGCGTTGGGCGGAAGGCCATACTCAAGCGCCTGCACATAATCCTCGTCCATAGGATGGGCCTCCTCTGCACCGGCACGCAGCATCTTTGCCTGCTCCTCAAGAAGCTCCCTCTGCACTATCGGATCGGTAAGCTCGGAGTAAAGGTTGCCCACTTCCCACCCGTTGATGTAAGGTTCACTGCGCTCGATCAGCGAAGGATCTTCCCTGTGCTGCTTTGCAAGAGGGCACGCCTCCCGCGGATGGTCGATGATATGCGTGGGCTGGACTATCTTGTCCTCACAGAGCTCCTCAAAAAGAAGCATGATGGCCAGTCCCCTGCTGAACTCACCCTCATAGTCGATGTTGTACCCCCTCAGCCTGTCCTTAAGCTCGTCGTCGTTGAGGACGTTCACGTCTATACCTGCGAACTCTTCAAGGGCATCAGACATGGTCGTGCGCCTCCAGGGCGCCTTAAGATCAATCTCATTATCCTGGAACTTTATCTTGGTCGAGCCGTTCACTTTCTTTGCCACGTACTCCCACAGTTCATCGAAAAGCCTCATCGCATCATTATAATCAGCATAAGCCCACTGTATCTCCATCATGCTGAACTCAGGATTGTGCGTCTTGTCACTTCCCTCATTCCTGAAACAATAGTTCAGGTCGTAGACCTTCTCGAAACCACCCACGATAAGCCTCTTCAGGTGAAGCTCATAAGCTATACGCAGGTACATCTTCATGTCCCACGCATTGATGCTCGTCACGAAAGGCCTTGCAGCGCCGCCGCCGTAGATCGGCTGGAGGATGGGGGTCTGCACCTCGATGAAACCCCTCTCGTCAAGGAACTCCCTGATCGCACGGTATATCCGGGCCCTCTTGACGAAAACATCTTTCACATCAGGATTAGTGATCGTGTCAAGATAACGCTTCCTGTACCTGGTCTCCTTGTCCTGCAGTCCGTGGTACTTCTCAGGAAGCGGGCGCAACGACTTGCAGAGCAGGTCGAACTTATCAACATAAACAGAAGTCTCGCCGGTCCTGGTCTTGAAAACCCTGCCATCAGCACCCAACATGTCACCCAGGTCCAACTTTTTCAGCAACTTGTAAGCATCCTTTCCCACGTCATCCTTGCGGATGTAAAGCTGGATCTGCCCTGAGGCGTCCTGGACATGCATGAAAGTCGCCTTGCCCATGTTTCTCAAGGTCATTATCCTGCCCGCAACGCTGACCTTATCATCAGTGGTCTCCTCAGCCTTGAGCCTGTCGTACTTCTCCAGAATTTCCTTCGCATGGTGCGTCTTACTGAAAGAATACGGATACGGGTCTATACCAAGCTCCCTCAATGCCCTGAGCTTGTCCACACGTTCCTTTATAAGACGATTCTCTTCCTCGATGCCCATCCTGGACCCTGTAGAATCCGGGTATATTTATAAGGATTTTGGTTGGAGAATAAGGGCTGGAAAAAAGAAATATATTAAAAATTAAAGTGGACTTACTCCTCTGATGCAAGGAAAGCCCACCAGGGCTTCTTGGCCTGGATCACTTCACCGTTCTCTGCGTCGACCTGGGCCTGGACCTGCATGCGGGTGCCGAAGAGTCCGAGGAACTTGGCCTGCTTCTGAGCCTGCACTTCGTAAGCGGCCCTGACCTGTTCGCCCTTGCCGACTTCCTTCAGCTCGATAGAACAGCCATTCTCCACGCTGCAGACCTTCAGCCTGAGCCTTTCCCTTGCCTTCTCTGACGCGGCGTCAGGCATTACCTTGATCTCAGCATTTCGTCCATTGGAAAGCTTTGCGTGAAGACGTGTCCTCGCCCGGACCTGCTCCTGCGTCATTTCAAGTGAAGAAGTGGCTTCAGCATTTCCTGACATGAGCTGCATCCTGTTCTGCGATGCCTGCTGGACCTGCAATCTTTTCCCGTTTTCAGTGGTGTATTCTCCCGAGTGGAGTTGCTGTCTCGCCTGCACCTGCTCGCGCTGCTGAGCCTGGACCTGCTGCTCTTCGCCCTGGTTCATTGTTGCAACCTCTGCGCTCGTCTCGAGACCCTGTCCTGTGCCTTTGCCGGCTTCCTTGAGCTCTGGGTCGGCAATACCCGTACCAGGGTCATGTATACCTTTCTGCGCTCCTGCTGCTGCTACAAAAGACGACAGCATAAGGATGCACAGCATCATCGACAAAATAAGACTTTTCATATTAAATTCCTCCTTCCTTTGTTTTGTTTAAGCTCTTTATCCGTAAAAATATAAAAAGATAATATAAAAAATTTCTTTCATATCTCGAAGTCGAGTTCAGCGTCCAGGTCCTCGAGCTCTGCGGAGAGGAAATCCGTATCTATGTCCTCGATGTCATCAAGCTCAGACTCTATCTTGCTCACGGCATCTGCTGTGGATCCCGAAGCATCATCTTCCGCAGCAGCCTCTACAGCACCTTCCCGGGATGAAGTGCCTGCAGGGGCGCCAATATCTTCAGACGTATCTTTCGAGACTGTCCTGTCAGGAGAGCATCCGAGAGTCAGGGCAAGAGCCACGAACAAAAATAACAGTATCGCTTTCTTCATTTTAGTTTACCTCGCATTTCAGGCAGCTGAAGCCGAATCGAACAGACAATAAAAAAATAAAAAACTGTCCAGCTTCCGCCTACTCCTCTTCGCCCTCTTCCTCGTCCTCTTCAGAAGACTCTTCATCTTCATCCTCCTCGGACATCTCTTCTTCGTCATCATCGTCAGTCTCTACAGCCCCTTCGTCATCAGCCTCATCCTGCTCTTCATCAGCTGAGCCTGAATCCTCTTCGAGCTCATCTTCATCTTCCAGTTCCTCTTCATCTTCAAGCTCTTCCTCTTCATCAGCGACGTCAAGGCTTCCGCGGTTCAGGTCCTTGATCTCCTTCACGATATCCCTAAGGGCATCACGAGCGTCGTCAAGAGCAGCTTTCGCTTCTCTCAGGAGAGCCTGCACCTCCTTGGCAGCTTCATCAACCTCGCCAGGCGTGTTGGCATCAGACCAAAGCTCCCTCGCCTCAAGGTACTTGTCGGCGGCAGTGTCAAGGTCAGCGCTGAACCCCTCGAGCGCATCATCAAGCTCAGATACGTCAGCACCTCTCTCCTCGAGCCTGTCTTTCGCGTTGTAAAGCCTCTTCTCAAGCATCTCGACACGGTGGATTATGTTGCCGAGCTTAGCGTTGCTGAGCCTGCCGATATGCTTCTTCAGAGACCACTTAGTCTTCTTCCATGCTTCACGGATGGTCTTCGCAGCCTCATTTATCTCTTCCCTTGAGGAATCCTCGTCGAGATCCTCAATCATTGCCTTAGCTTCCTCGACTTCCTCTATCTTCAGCTCGATGTCAGAGACAATATCATCACTCTCCTCCTCAGAAAGTTCCTCTGAAGCCTCAACCTTGGCCTTGACCTTCTCAAGCTCCTTAAGGACAAGGTCTGCTGCATGGAGAAGATGTGGCTGAGCATGTTCCTTGACCTGCTCCCTCTTCTTCTCACACTCTTCAGAATCAGAATCCCTACATTCCTGGTAAGACTCTTTCGCCCTGTTGAACTTCTGCTTCTGCAGCATGTACTTCTCCTTCACATCATTATAATGCTGTCTGGCAAGAACATACTGATTCCTTGCCGTTTCTAGCTGAGCAGCTGCCAGCTTTCTCTTGACAGGGATAGAAGCATCTGAAAGCCTCTCTTTTACTGTTGTCCTGATCTCCTGCCTGACTGCTGTCAGGGAAGTGTCATTCTCTATACCTTCCCTGACTATCTTCCTCACTTCCTGCCTTACAGGCTCGGGAGCGGGCATGGGCTCCACCGCATGGACCCTCTGTCTTGACTGCGCCTCCTCTGCAAAAGCCATAGGGACCATGCTCAGCAGGAAGACAGCAAGAACAAACAATGCACCGAATTTCTTCAACATCTTATTGACCTCCATATCCTTTTTTGAACCGTTGTTGGATCGTGTAAATGTCTTTTTGTCTTTTGTAGATGTCTTTTGTAGAGGTTGAAAAAACAAGACCCCGCCCGAATGCGAGGCGTGCAGACGAAATGGCGGGAATCCTGAACAACCTCCAACAACCTGAGTGATGATACGCAAAAGTAGTTTAAAAACATACTTTTCTTTAAAACACTTTACAGCTGATATTCTGCTCTTTGAAACTTTACAAAACTTTATATGCTCTTAGAAACTTGTATGGAGGCTTAAAGATGGTTATTGGCTATTTTGAAGGCTTTTTTCTGCTTTAAAGCTTTACGATACCTATTTATATGTATATTGTCCTTATGGTATATCATGAGAGCTTCAAGACCGCTTATCGCAATCCTCGCAATATTGCTTCTCCTACAGGTCTCATGGGCTGCCACGCTGCACGGAAAGATATACGACATAGAGCTTAACGAGCTGAACGGAGTGGTGGTGGAGGTTGATTCAGAGCCTGCCCAAAGATACGTATCAAAGGACGGGGCATACTCTTTCGAACTCAACCCAGGCAACTACACGATAACAGCAACATATTCTCCTGACAGATACAGCCAGTACAGCACAAACGAATCATTCTCAATAAAACAAGAAGGGGATTACGTATTCGACCTGTTCCTGTTCCCTGAAATAGATGAAGGAGACGAAGAGCTTCTAGCAGCAGAGGATGTCATCGAAGTCCCCGAACAGATCATAGAAGAGAATGAAAAGATATCAGGAATCACCATAGCCATAATAGTGGTGGTAGCTATCATAATACTGCTGGTAATATACTATGCGGTCGGCTGCATCAAAGAGAAAGAAGAGGACGAAGAACTCAAGGAAGCAGACAAAGCAAGGAAGCTCGCAAAGGAATCCATGAAAAAAGAGCTTGAAGATTCTGGCAAGCACAAGAAAAGACGTGGCAGGTACGCAGACATCGACAAGGACCTTCACAAAGTGCTGGACTTCCTCAAGAAAGAAGGCGGAAGGGCCACGCAGAAAGAGCTGCGCAAAGAGATACCCCTGAGCGAGGCGAAGATCAGCCTCATGATATCAGAGCTCGAACACAAAGGCATGATCAAGAAAGTCAAGAAAGGAAGAGGCAACATACTGATACTGAAGAAGGGATGAAATGATAGAGCTAAAAGGTGACCATCTCGAGGGCGGCGGGCAGCTCGTACGGAACGCATTGGCGCTCTCTGCAGTCACAGGCAAAGCCTTTTCTGTTGATAAGATACGGCAGGGCAGGAAAAAGCCAGGCCTGAAGGCACAACATCTTCATTGCGTCGAGGCTCTGCGTAAGTTATGCAACGCAGAGGTCAAGGGGGTAGAGCTTGGTTCTGAGAATCTTGTCTTCAAGCCAGGCAGGATAGAGCCGAAGACCGTGTCAGTGGACATCGGCACCGCAGGATCCGTCTCTTTGTTGCTGCAGTCACTTCTTCTGCCAGGAATGTTAGCCGGCGGAAAGGTCAGGTTCAAGATACGCGGCGGCACATCAGGCAAGTGGGCCATGCCTTTCGATTTCTTCAGCGAAGTCTTCGCGCCTCAGCTGCGAAGATGGGCAGACATCGACTGCAAGCTGGTGCGCAGAGGGTATTATCCAAAAGGCGGCGGCGAGGTCGATATCAAGATCAAAGGTCATCATACGATCGACAATACAGATGGGGCTGCTCTGATCAACTTGATCTCACAAGGGCGTCTTGTACAGATAAAAGGGGTAAGCCACGCATCATCAGACCTTCAGAAAGCGCAGGTCGCTGAAAGGCAGGCCCGCGCTGCAAAACAGGCACTGCTGAAACACAACGTTCCAGTCCAGATATCCACACACTACCCAGACACGCCCAGCACAGGTACGGGAATAACACTCTGGGCGATATTCTCGCTCGTCGAGGACGAAGTTGACGTGCACAACCCGATAAGATTAGGGGCGGACGCGCTCGGCGAGCCCGGCAAGAGAGCAGAAGCTGTGGGAGAAGAGGCAGCCAAGAAACTTTCCGCTGAGATAGAGAGCGGGGGAGCAGTTGACTCGCATCTTGCGGACAACCTCGTGCCTTTCATCGCAGTATTCGGCGGGCAGATAAAGACATCAGAGATAACAGACCACACCAAGACAGGAGTTTACGTGGTGGAGAAGTTCCTTGGGGAAGTGCTGGAGATCGATGAATCCTGTAATGTGCTAAAGAAAAAGTGATGTTATTCTCTATTTGCTATTATCTGAAGGCTCTTCTTTCTTATCTTCAGCGGGTCTGTTCTTTTCAGGGTTTTTCTCTTCCGGTTTATCTTCCGTATCCTTGCTCTGTTTCTCTTCTTTTTTCTCGGTCTTCTTCTGTTCTTGTGTGTCCTGCTTGTCCTGCGCCTCTTTCTTCTTCTGCTTCCTGCCTTTGGCTTTGGAGCCGTGCCTTGAATCCTGGTTCTTTGCCTGGAAAGCGAGAAGGTCATCAGTGGTCAGCTTCATGCCCCTCTTGATCTTTTCCTCGACAGACCTCTTCTGCTCTGTGAGCTTCTTGGCCCCCTCTTTCTGGGCTTTCTTCCTCTCCTTGAAATCGATGCCCTCTACAGCAGCGCGTATCTCACTGATCTCCCTCTGTTTTGCCCTGACAAGATCATTCTGCTCACTCCACCTGTTCTTCCACTCGACAAAGTTCTTCAGCGCGTCCTCCTCCTTAGCGCGAAGGTCCTTGATGTCCTTTGATGACTCGACCAGCTCCTCATGGAACTGCTGGCTCGTCTCGGCCTTTGACTGTATCTTGCGATGCGTGTCGTCAGCCTTCTTCCTTATCTTGTCCAGCTCCTTACGCAGCTTGTATATCTTATCGAAGACATCGCTCACCTCCTTTGACTGGTCAAGAAGCTTTTTCTTCTCGGCGATGCGCTTCATCACTCTCTGCTCTATATTGAAAGGCAAAGCCTCGGTCTCGATCTTCAGCTCAAGCTGCTCGATCTCCTGCTTTATCTTAGAAGGGTCCACACGGATCCCGAACTTCTTAGTGATCTCACGCTTTTCCTGCTGGAGGCGCTTCATCTCGCCCATCTTATCCCTGAGAAGCCTGTTCAGCTCGGTCCTCCGCTCCTTAGAGTCCTTCACCTGCTTGGTGAACGTGTTCCTCTTGCCCTTGGCATCACGGATGGAACCGATGGCATCAGAAATATCCTTGCTTGCCTTCCTCTTCTTCTCGAACCACTCTTCCTTCTTGACATTCAGCTCGTCAAGCCGGGCCTTAAGAGTAGCAAGCTCTTTCCTCTTCGCTTCAATCTCAGCAAGCGCTCTCTTCTTTTCTTCCTCGTTCATATCGATCCCATTGAAACACAATAAAAAAGGTGCTTGAAAGCACCGAACACAAAAAAAATTCCAAAAAAAAACGGGCAGGTTTTCAGCCGAAAAGGGCACCAAGTCCGGCAGCGGCCTCTTCCTCGGACTTCTTTTCCTCTTCCTCAGACTTCTCTTCCTTCTTCTCACCGCCTCCGGCAGCAGCACCACCCTCAGCAGGAGCTGCAGCAGCCGCAGGAGCAGACACGATAGCAGCCTTCTCGATTGCCTCGTCGATGTTCACACCATCAAGAGCAGCGACCAGGGCCTTGACCCGCGCCTCGTCCACCTTGACGCCGGCAGCCTCAAGCACTTTCTTGACAGAGGCCTCGTCTACCTTACCACCCGCTTTGTGTATCAACATTGCAGCATAGACATATTCCATTTTGTTCCCTCCGATTATGATTATTATTCCTGTTACCTCTTTTGGATCAAACCTCAGGGACCTTTGCCTTGAGGCCCATCATCTGGCTGTGCGCCTTCGAAAGCAGCAAAGACATCACAGCATCAGCATAAATTCCGGTCTCCACCGCCAATGCCTTCGCATCGGTGAATGCCTTAGTGAGCATCAGCTCGGTGGTATCCCTTGTCATGATCCCGCACTCCATCGCGAGGTTGAACGCCCACCTGTGCGCGTTGGCCAGGTTGTCCATATACTCATCCTCGTCGATAGCCAGCACGTCCTTTGTGAAGATGTTGCCGTCCTCATAAGTCGCTATCAGGTCAAGACCTATCTCCATCGGCTCTATACCAAGCCTTGTCAGGATGCCTGCAAGCTCGGCATCGATCTCGTCACCTTCGCTGGCGACCTTGGAATCCTTCTTGATCGCGACTTTCCCGTTCTCGATACCTGCAGCGATGCCGGCAGAGCCAAGCTGGCCTATGATAGGACCTGGTGCGAAACCGGTCGGGCCCGCAGGAACTATGATTTCCTTGGGAGCCCTCTGCCCTGCCTTGATAGGCGCTGTAGATTTGTTCTTCTTCAGTGTCTTGAAAAGTGAGAAAGGATTATCCTTGGTGAAAAGCAACGCAGGCATCCCCTTGAGATATGGTATGAGATCATCGATACCTTTCTTGTCCTTGGCAGCCTCCTTCAGGGCCAGGGTCATGATCCTTCTCTTGTTCATCTTCAGAACGACCTTGCCCCTAAGCTGGGCCCTCATGTTCTGGAGCTGTTTAGTGGGAAGATTTTCCATGTTCACAGCGCCGATTATAGGGTATTCCCTGCAGAGCCTTATGAACTCATCCACTGCCTGCTTCTTGCTCTCCGGGAGGTTGGATGTCTTAAGAGCCATCTCACTTCACCTCCACCGGCTTGCCCATAGTCAGCTTGAGAAGCACTTCCTTCACGTTATGCTCCTCCTGGGGAAGCTTATGTATCAAAGCATGATATATCGTAAGGATATTGTCGATTATCTCCTCGTCCTTCTGGTCCTCAGAACCTACAACACACTTGACAGCGAGCTCGGTCTTGGCCTTTATATGGACTGTCTTCTGGAGGTTATCATAAAGCGGTTTTAACGAAGCCTTCGGAGGGACGACACAGCCTGCTTTAGGATTAGGCATCTTACCTCTTGTGCCCAGTATCTTACCAAAAGCCTGAGCGACCTTAGGCATTATGTTCGCCTGAGCTATGAAGAAATCATAGCTGTTCGCAAGCTTCTTGGCCAGCTTCTTGTCCTGCTGGTATTTGGGAAAATCATCAACATACACTGCCGCGTCACATACATCTTTAGCCTCTTCCCACAGTTCACCAGCGACAAAAGCGCACACCTTAGCCTGTTTTCCTTTAGGATAATGAAGGACAGAGAATATATCCACATGGTGTTCGGGCTTCTTAAGATCCAGACCTTTCAGATTTACGACCAAATCGACTGTCTGCTTGAAATTACGCTTCTTAGAACTCTCCTTTACCTTCTTAAGAGCTTCTTTGACTTTTTCCTTGTCCATAACGACCATCTCCACCCTCCTACACGCCAAAAACCGGCTGTAGTCCACGGGAACACTGTAGTAATACTGTCTAGACTGGGCGGATAGGGGGTATATAAAGGTTATGGGCAAGGAGAGGCAGAGGTGCTGCTCAAGTATACAAGAACTCCTTCCTCTTGTTCATGGTGGTGTACGGGACCTCTCCGAACCCGCAATCGCTGCAGGTAGGGTCAAGCGATATCCAGCCGTCCTCCTCCTTGTACTTATTCGGAGCATCGTCGATCTTAACCTGCACGTACACATGGCCAGGGATGAAAGCGAACCTGGTCGGAACGCCGATCGCGGCCTGAAGATTGGCCAGCAATATCGCAAGGCCGTCGCAGTCAGCAGCGCCTGACTTGAGTGTCTCGAAAGGGCTGTCAAGATACTCATCAGGAGGGTCGCCGATATAGACAAACTCATCCCTCACGAAATAAAACAATGCCTTGGAATAGCACACCTGGCTGTCCCTGCACCCAGCAGTCGCGACCTTCACAGCAGTGTTCCTTATCGCCTGGTTGTCAGGCAGGATCAGCCGGGCATAATCCGCCCTTGAACCACCTGCAATGCTTGGGGTCCTGTTCAGGAAAACAGAAAGTCCGGGAGGTGTGATGTCTTGTTTCGACGGCACATTCTCAGGCTCCGGATCCAGCTTGACACCGTAATAAGGAACGGCCATCATTATAATAAGCAGAAGCAGGATGAGCACAAGAAGATAAGCGAAAGGGTTGTGCCTCTCCTTGTCATCCTTCTTGATCTTATGTCTCCCGTGGAGCGGTTGCTTCTTCTCAAGCTCCTTAAGGGCAAGCTCAGCCTCTTTTATCAGGTCATCCTCTTTCATCATACCCATGAATGAGCAAAAAACTTTATAAATGCTTCGCAGTTCCACAACATCATGGCAGAAGGGAAAAACAGCGGCAAAAAGAACCCTGCCCCCAAGCATATAGGCATAATACTCGACGGCAACAGGAGATTCGCCAAAAGACTGATGGCAAAACCATGGATGGGGCACAAATGGGGAGCAGAGAAAGTGGCCAAACTCTTCGAATGGTGCAAGGAAGTGGGTGTCAAAGAGATGACACTATACGCCTTCTCGATGCAGAATTTCAACAGGCCGAAAGAGGAGTTCGATTTTCTGATGAAAGTTTTCGTAGAGTTCTTTGAGGACACCAAAGCCAACAAGTCCATACATGAGAACAAGATACGCATAAACTTCATCGGCAGGATACATCTATTCCCAGAGGAAGTTTACACCAAGATGAAAGAGCTGATGGAAGCTACCCATGATTATTCTGACTACACGGTCAACTTCGCCATGGCATACGGTGGGAGGGAAGAGCTCATCGACGCTGTCAAGAAGATAGGCAGGAAGCTTGAGTCAGGCGAGATAAAGGCAGAAGACATCGACGCTGAGACGATCAACAAGAACGTCTACATGAACCACGAGCCAGACCTGATAATCAGGACAGGGGGGGACCACCGCACTTCAAACTTCCTTGTCTGGCAGAGCTGGTACTCAGAATGGTTCTTCCTCAACAAATGCTGGCCCGAATTCGAGAAGGAAGATCTTCTCGCGTGCATAGACCAGTACATCAACCGCGAGAGGCGGTTCGGAAGGTAAAAACAGTCACAGCAAGCTTTATAAATCCTTAAGCTCGTGATTCTCAAACAAACATTCCATAGAGGTGTTGGGGGTATATCAATATGGGAAGATATCTTAATGCAGCACTGGAATACCTGCCAGCTGCGCTTGCGGCTGCAGGGGGGTTTGGAGCCCTGGCAGCAGGAGCGGGCAGCGAGCTCTCTGACCTCATGCGTGTCGATACAGAGATGACAAGGATGGGGATAGACATAATCGTAAGCCAGACCGCGCTGCTAACATGCGGCACTGCAGGGGAAGGGATAAGAAAAGCTGTGTACGACAAGGATGCAGAAGAAGAGTATGTCTGAAAACAGAAGTCTCCAACAAGAGATAAAATCATCTTTCCCTTAATATCTCCGCCTGGAACCTGAACACTTCATTCTTCTTGTCCTTCCAGGCGTCTCCGGGCAGGCCTGCCTTCTGGCAGGTCATCTCAAGAGCCTGCTCAGGAGTGCAATCATGTTCTGTGAAAACCTGCGGCAAAAGCAGGCCCGAACCAGAAGCGCTTCTTATGATAAGCCCGTCCCTGCCGATCCTGACCTGCTGAGGGTACTCGTCCGGGGGCACAGTCATCTCTTCAGGGACTGTCAGCACAGATATCTCTATATCTATCTCCTTAAGTTCTCTCTCGTCGAGAGGGCGGAACCTGGGATCCTCGAAAGCGGCGGCCCGGGCAGCCTCAAAAACAGCCTGGTAAAGCCTGCGAGTGGGGTGCGGGAATCCAATGCATCCGCGCAGGTCGCCATGCTTGTGCAGTGTGACGAACACGCCCTGCTTCCTGTCAAACCGCTCATAAGGAGAAAGGTCTACGTCATGTTCTGAGAAATATGAATTGATAGACTTACGCGCAAGTTCAAGAAGCAGATCGCCCTCTTCTTTCTCCATCTTACTTGACTTTCTTCTTGAAATCCTTCAGGAAATCATCAGCATCCTTCTTCACTGCCTTGGCAGCATCAGCCAGAAGCTTCTTCGGGTCGCCGGAATCCGTCTCGATAACGATCTTGGGTATCCCAACAAGAGGGTGAGCGATGTTGTAGCCTGTCATCTTGACCTTCTTGCTGTTCCACAGCTCTGTCTTCAACGCATTGCAGAGGGCGTGCCCCTCACCTTTCAGCTCCACAACAAGCTTATCCTTCGACTCCTCAAGAACATTGATCTCCATGGAATACCACCTGACAATCAGTGTCTGCTGGAAGTAAGCGCTCCTTTATAAATGTGATGGTATGAAACATATGCCTCATAAATAGCTATAAATGATCTCAGAAGTCGGATATGGTCAATCACCAGCCCTGAAGATCCAGAAGTGACTCCACTTCCTTTGCCTTGTACTTCTCATAACAGTCCTGGCAGAGCTTCATGCCGCGCCATACCCTGGTAGCAGGGTATCTGCAGCCAGGTTCCCTGCATTCTCCCCTTATAACTTCCCCCATATTATCTTTAAGACTGTCCTGCTATATATATCTTTTTTTATAGTTTTTTAAATGAGCGAGGTGTTCATTCAAACTTCTCTTCAGGCTCTTTTGAGAAAAGACCAGTAATCCAGCTCCATATGCGCTGGAAGAATCCCTTTTCCTGCTCTTCTTCAACCTCTTCCGCAGCTGACCCATTCCCTGCAGGTCCTGACTCGTCTGTGCCTGTCAGGTTACCTATCTCATCGCCTGCCTGGACATCCCTTCCAGTTCCAGCCTCTTCTTCATCTTTGACCAGGACTTCAGACACCTTCTCGTTCGTGATCTTCTCCTCATCGGTGTCAAGGCCGCTGAAGATGTGTGTTATCTCAAAAGTTTCGGCAGTATAAGTGTCAGGGACAGACACCACATAGGAATAAGCTGTCCTCTTATCACCCACAGGCATCTCGTCAAGATCGACATACCTCTCACCGCCTGTGGTGTCGAAACCCTGTGGCAGTGAGTCGATGAAAGATACGTACGAGAGCTTGTACGGCGCGATGTTCCTGACCTCGAGAGTGATGTTGAACTTTTTCCCGCCCAACCTGGTTATCGAAGGGGTCATCTCAACAAGCATCTCCTGTGGAAGGACCGTGACATTCTTTGTGGCGCTGAACTCCATGCGCTTTCCCGACCCGCGGTCATAACTGCCGCTCAATGTTATAAAGTAAACCGTCTCCTCCTCAGCAGAGGGAGCGTTGATTATCTTGTTGAAAGCATAATGCTTCTCATCAGTGTCGAGCTCAAGGCTCCTCCATCCTCTAGCCTCGACGATGTCGCTGGCCATGTTCAGCGAGATATCAGAGATCGTGTCCTCGCCATTGTTGACTATCCTCGCCTCGACCTCAAGCTCGCCGCCGCCTTTTGCAGGGTCAGGACTGAACGTTATCTCAGGGAAGATGTCAGAGATGCCGAAACCGACCTTATGCGTGAACTCCTCTGTAAATGACTCTCCACCTGCACGGATATCCATACTGACAATCAAATCACCTTCGACCGCCTTTGAAGACTTCAGCCTGAAAGACAACTCCTCAGAACCTCCGCCTGATATCGAACCTGAATATACTATCTTGCTGTCCTGAAGTTCAAGACCTATGCTCCTGTGCGAAGTGGCTGTACCGGAAGGGATAGAAACCTCCATGCTGTCGATGTAAAGCGTAGAACTGTCATCTGTATTGTTGATCATGATATTGTAAGACATCTCCTCCCCTATATCGACAGACTTGGGAGATAATGATTCTGTGATCGAATAAGGCCTCTTCACCTCAAAAGTGACGGGGTCAGACTCGACCTTATTGACATCATCGTTGAATATGAAGCTTCCCTCTGCGGTCGACTTGTACGTCAGGAACTCCTCAAACTTAAGCTTATACGTGAATGACACAGACTCTCCAGGATCAAGGCTGCCTACCCAGAGTATACCATTCTTTATCGGGTTCTTGTTCGAGCCTGAAACCCTCACGCCCGACGGGAAGTTGTCCTCATAATTTATGCTGTACCCCCTTTCATTGCCTGAGTTCGTAATGGTGGCTGTGACCTCTACCTCCTCACCGAGCACGGGATTCTCGGAGGACACATCCCTGTCGATGTCAAGCTCAGGACCCGACTGAAGAACCCTTAGTTCCATCGTGCTCGAAGGGTCACCTGTCTCGTCGTCAATACCATCTGTAGCGGAATCCAGGCAGTACTTCAGGTCTCCAAGGTCTTTGCACCCCTCAAGCTCTACAAGGACGCGAGCGTCGCCCGCCTTTATGGACACCTTCTCAGCAGAAGGGTAATACCTCGCGATGTGCTCGACGCCATCGATGGTGAACGGAACATTGTCCTGCACCTCACCGTCGAAGATCTCACCTGCGCTAACGACCTGCAGCAAGAGCAGGAGAGCGAAAACATATGGAATCCTTTTCAGCATTTTGATAACCTCTTCTTCTATGGCTAAAAATGGAACATACTTTTATAATGTTTATGGTGCTTCCGTGGGGCGCGCCTTAACTGCACGACTCCCCTTCGCGCGCGTTCGCAAGTCAGCATCAGACCCTTCCAAGCCGGAAACAGGCAACCTTGATCCTGTGCACCTTCTTCTTGTGATGTGAGAGGGTCTGCTTCATCGGAAAATCGAAATCGAAACGGTGCGTTATCTCGAACCCGTTGTCACTGGCGAAGCTGTTGACGAACTTCGCCGTCGCTGTCTTGTGCAGGGAGTAGACTATGTCCGCCACCGAGGTCGCCGTCTCGAGGAAAGCCCTGTCCGCGTGCTTCTCCCTTGTACCGAACGGGGGGTTCTGGATGACCACGTCAACTTTCTTCTTGAAGCTTTTGATGTCGCAATCGATGATCTCAAAACCCTTTTTGATCCCGAGGCTGCGCAGGTTGTTGCTGAGTACTTTGAGGGCTGCAGTGTCAGTGTCTATGAAGAAAACCTTCTCCGCTCCAAGCAGGAGCGCGCCGATACCGAGCACCCCTGTCCCGCAGCCAAGGTCTGCTATGGTCCTGCCCTCTATCTCCCCCATCATCGAAGCGCTCCAGAGAACCTCGGCAGCAACCTCTGAGTCTGTAGGGTACTGCTCAAGGCTGGGCTTTGGAGATTGGAATACCTCAAGCTTCGACAGCTCCACAGCAAGACCTGATTTTGACAGTGCCATGACGCGATGTGTTGCGGTTTGGTTATATAAAACTTACCATTTAGGGTCCCTATGTGCTTATTTCGATAAACGGAAATCTGGGAAACGGGGGAAAAATCGGAACCTTTAAATAATTCCTGTCTATATCCTGAGAACAGCCGCTGAGAACCTGTTTGCGGAAAACCCGGAAAACTCACGGCAAAACACTTTTCCAGAATAACCATCCAAAAATACAAAACTATATAAAAACGACAACGAAACAGACATGCAGGGGGTGACACAGAGTGCTATTCAGGACAAAGAGGCACGACGTTTCTGACGACATCAGTTTCCTCAAAGGAAGCGTAGGTTCGATACGCGAAGAGTTAGATGAACATATGCAGTCCATAAACGGCAACACAGAAGAGATAGACGTCCAGAACCACTTCATCTGCGAGCTCGACAACCGCATGACAAAGATAGAAGAGAGGATGGACGAGGTCCAGTTCCTGCTCAGGCAGCTCGTCACCAAGGCAAGGCTGTCAGTAGAGCTCACCAAAGACGAACAAAGAGTATTCCTCATACTATACACTCATGAGAAATTCATGAAAGCGGAGAGGGTCGCTGATAAATCATACCTCTCCCAGCAGACAGTCGCGGACTGCCTGACATCGATGATGGACAAAGGCCTGCCGATCGAGAGAGAAGTTCTCGAAGGAGAGGTCTACGTCAGGATGAACGACGACTTCAAGCTCAGACAGGCGAAAGAACAGATAATAAGGATAGACCCTGACGTCACAAGCCAGTACCAGAACACACTGCTCAAGCAGTTCTTCGAACACTGAGCAGTGACGCAGTAACGCTTCCTACATGCACAAAACCTCTGGTTTTGGCCGTAGAAAGTGTGTTATCGATAAAAAAATAATTTGTCACACTTCCTACATACTCAGAACCTGCGGTTCTGGTCGTAGAAAGTGTGTTATTGATGAAAAAATAATTTGTCACACTTCCTACATGTCTAACCTCTTGGGCATGTGCGGCGACGCACATGCTTAACACCCCCCCTTTATCTTTCTTGATTTTTTCACTTACTGTTCCTATGTTTTCATCCCTCTTTCAGTAATCAGGGCTTGGCAGGCACTTACGTAGCGAAGAGATATAGTGGGATGCTGAACCTATGAAACTGCTGATGTTGTGATGATCAGTATCTAAGTCAGCATTCCAATATCTATCAAGATAAAGAAAAAAAAGAAAATATGCTTAACCTTCCAAGCTTTCTTTCTCAAGCTCCAGATGCGTGCTCTCAATCTCTGCCAATGCTGCGAAGACCTGCCTGACCCTCATGTCGTCCGCCTCTTCCAGGAACCGGGTGTACAACTTTATCGCATCGTCCTCCCTTTCGAGAGCTTCCTGCATGAATGCGTGGTCATCACCCTCGCAACTATCAGAGCCTCTCCTGATCACAGGCTTCTGCGCCCTGACCAGCTTCGCAAGCAGGGACGCGTGCTCAGCCTCAACCTTGCCCAGCGCCCTGAACCTCTTCTTCAGCTCCATCTTACCGGCCTTTCCAGCAGCACAGAAATAGAACTCAGCATTGCCCACCTCAAGCTTTATCGCTTCCAGGATATTTTCCTTCTCCTTATCGGTCAGCCGACCTGCCTCCGGCTCCTTGTATTCTGTCCCTTTGACGATGTACTTTGAATCAGCACCGCAGAAAGGGCACCCTGTCGGCGCTTCTTCTCCGATGTACGGGTCACCGCATATCTTACACACCCATGTCTTGATAGTCATAGGATATCACCTCTATACTGTGTAATCCATTATCTGGCTGATTGATGTCTTGACATCAATATCTATATGTCTGCCTTCAAGATGGCTATCCGCCATTTATATTTCCTTTTTGAGCACTTTTAAGTGGTAAAAAACAGCAAGTTTTATAAATCAAATCCCACTTAACTGAACATATGGGGGAATTTCGCCATTATACGGATTGTCTTGGCAGAAGACTTACATTAATAAGAGGGAGAGTAAGGGGCGCTGACCAAAACCAAAATCCAAAGCCAAAACTGGAAGAAATAGCTGTAAGCCTATTCAAGGAATCTTATGTGACAAGACCAGAATCGTTGAGACTCGCAATAATCGGAGACACACACGGTCACATGACCTTGGCGCTTGAAACACTCTCTTTATGGGCAGATTATACAGGTCTTTCTATAGATGCAATGCTCCAGGTAGGCGATCTCATCACCTTTGATGACCAGACTAATCTTGACCGAGTCACCAAAGAGATGGCAGAAAAAGATCCTGAAGAGCTGGGTTTCAGAAACTATCTTCACCGAACACAAGAAGCTGACAATTACTTCGGAAGGAAAGGCAAATTCTCAGATGTGCCCTTCTTTTTCATAGACGGGAACCATGACGACCTGAGAGTCGCGGAAACATTTGATAAAACAAGCCCTTATAAAAACCTTAAATACCTCCCGTCAGGCGACTCTGCAACAATCACCAAAGGCCCGATCACTGCGAAAATATCGGCTCTGGGTTGGCACCACAAGCCAGGACACGTACGGAAGCTATCCTCATACGAAAATGAGATACTGCTCATGCATGACTTTCCGGAGAGCGATAAATTAAAATCATTATCTAAAAACGCAAGATATACCTTCTTCGGCCACCTGCACGATGCTGCTCCACCACTTTCAACAACAACTACAAACACTTATGGACTCAATGAAGTCCGGAAGAAAAGAGGCGAACTTAAACCAGATTCTTTAGGTGTGCTCGACATCTCTGAAAATGACAGCCTTTTCATCTATCTCCCGCAACCTTCTCTGTACGCCCCATCGAGATCTTGAAAATTCATGCACAAAAACTTCGCCAGAAGTTTTTGGGTTGGGGTTTCTTTCAGCATCAAAGATGCTGTAAGCCTTCAAGGAAACCTTGAAGTGACACCCCACCTCTTTCAACATCGGAGATGTTGTAAGCCTTCAAGCAGAGCTTGAAGCTTTATGGTGAAGTTTTTGGCATGCTCAAAACGCAATGCGTTTTGGCACCCCAAAATGCTTACGCATTTTGAGGGTCCTAAAAATTGGCCTGTCAGAGAAAGCACCTGGACACCCCGCCCTTTAGGGTGGGGTAAGGTGCTTTCGGCCGATTTTTATGATATATCCGTGACATGATGCACAAGGATCATATGATCCTCATCTGAAAGATTGTGCCTGTAGAAATCCTTGTCAACTATTACCACCCCTATCTTCCTGTCGCGTCTTCCAGCATAAGAGATATTTTCAAGATACCTGAAGATGTTCTGGAAAGGCCCGCTCTTCTCCGCATTAGACCTGAAATAAGGCCCATAATACAGACCTCTCTTGCGGATATGTCTTCCCTCAAGAGGGATTCTTGTGATCAAATCATGTGGAACTATGATGCCTATATCCACATCACTCACCCGCCCCTTATCCGTCGGCAATCCTTTGAACCTGCTTTCAGCAGAAGCTGTTCCGGTCACCATGCTTCCAAACAGGCCCACCTTAACATCTATAGCTCCCCTGAAGAACCTGCGCATGTATCCGGTGAAATCATCAGATCCAAAATACACCTCAAGACTCCTCTTCAATGCTCTTAACTCTGACTTCCTGATCGTGGGTCCTTTTTCTGCACCTTCCTCACTGATACCCTGTTCTTCAATCCTTTTTTGCAGAAACTTCCTGATCCTTTTCTTCAATCTCTTATGAGGCTTTGCGCCGAAGAAATTGGGATGCCTACTGAAAAAATCTTCTATATCTCCATCATCCCGGATCGATCCGGCCAACTCCCGGAACTCTGCGAGAATCTCTTCCTCCTCTTTCAGCTCAAGCTTCTCAGTAACATCCAGATGCTCAAAAATCTGTTCTAACCTTGAGATGATATCCTGATCAGACCTTTCCTTTGCCAACTTCTCTACAAGCTTTAGCGTCTCTTTAAGCTTCGCCCTATCCTTCTTTCCCAACCTGTTCAGGATAGAAATATCCTTATCCTCAATGAACCTAACATCAGCATCATCATGGATATCTTCCAGCCTCTTTTTCAGTTCCTCTTCATCCCTGATGACCGTCTTGATTCCCCCAATACCTTTCAAGAAGTCTTTTTCAATCTTCACCAGGCGGAGGTGCTCTAAAAGGCTCATATCATCACCCTCTTCCCCGAGTTTAAATATTTTGCTGATAGAACCGCTCCTCACTTTTTGTTGAGGCTTTTGCCGGCAGTCCAATCCTCTGACAGCATATGCAAAACATATTTAAACAGGTTGCCTATAAATGGAATATATGGCATTCACGACAATACAGGAAGCTATGGACAAAGGAAGCGGCGAAGTTTCACTTCACGGCTGGGTGTACCGCGAAAGAGGCAGCAACAAGCTCAGGTTCATAGTGCTACGTGACTCCACAAACACCATCCAGTGCGTCATAGCCAAAGCAGATGTAGGAGAAGAGCAGTTCTCTGAGGCAGACAAGCTCCAGGTAGAGACATCGCTTGAAGTGCACGGCACGATAAAGAAAGATGAAAGAGCACCCACAGGATACGAAGTTCTGGTCAAGGACTTTTCTGTTGTGGGAGAGTGCGACAAGTTCCCTGTAAGGTCAGACCAGAGCAGGGAATTCATGGATGACAACCGCCACCTCACACTGCGCACGCAGCGCATGACAGCGATACTCAAGATAAGAAGCACGTACTTCCAGGTAAGGGAAAGGTTCTTCCAGGAGAAAGGGTTCTACCGTTTCGACCCGCCCATATTCCAGCCGAGCCAGTGCGAAGGCGGCAGCACACTGTTCGCGGTCAAGTATTATGACGCAGAAACGTACCTCACGCAGTCATGGCAGCTCTACGCAGAAGCCGCGGTGTACGCACTAGAGAACATCTACGACGCCGCACCCACGTTCAGGGCGGAGAAGAGCAAGACATCCCGTCACTTGTCTGAGTTCTGGATGGTAGAAGCAGAGTGTGCGTGGAAAGACCTTCACGAGATAAGCGAGCTCGCAAAAGAAGAACTCAAGTACACGATCAAAAGAGTCGCCGAGAAGCACGAGAAAGAGCTCAAGCAGCTCGGGCAGGACCCTGAGAAGTTCAGGAAGATCGCTTCTTCCGAATGGCCCACCATAAAATACCGTGAAGCTCTCAAGATACTCAAGGAAAAGAAAGACATGGACGTCAAGTTCGGCAAGGACCTGAGAACGATAGAAGAAGAGAAGCTCATGGAATGCTTCGACGTACCTGTTGTCGTCACACACTACCCTGTGGAGGCCATGGCATTCTACAAGCCCAGGGATCCTGAATTTCCGGATGAGGCACTTTGCTTCGACATGCTCGCACCAGACGGGTACGGAGAGATCGTCGGCGGAAGCCAGAGAAGCATGGACGTAGAGGACATGAAAGCACGGCTCGAGAAGGACGGAGAGGACGTGTCAAACTACGAATGGTATTTTGACCTGCGCAAGTACGGCGGAGTGCCTCACAGCGGCTACGGGATCGGCGCTGAGAGAGTGGTGGCGTGGATCTGCGGGCTGGACAACATCAAAGACGCGATACCATTCCCGAGGACGATGCTAAGGTGGAAGCCTTAGAAAATATGTATTCTTTTTCAGATCTATACTTTACAGAGTTCATCTTCTGAAAGTGACTTGCCAAATACAGCCACTTCCAGGCCTGCGATGTCAACTTCCGCGGCGGACTCCAGGGCTGTGAAGAAGCCTGTCACGTCAGTTATCCTCATCGGCCTGAAATCGGAAGAATCTACCTTCTTCCCGTCGAGGAACAAAGCCTGCTCACCATCCTTCCTGAAAGTGTAGGACAGCTGGTGGTTCCTGCTGTCGAAGATGTCTATCTCCGGGCTCATGAGCAGAGGCGAGCCCGCCTCGAACCTCTTCTGCCTGATGTTATACACCACACGCACGCCGGGCATGTTCGTAGCGGAGAAGAAAATTATGTAGTCCCTTGCGTCAGAGAACTGGTCGAAGATCTCTATCGGCGGCTTGGTCCAGAGGACGACCGTGCCCTCGTCCTGGTTCGGCAATGGCTGGCTGCTGTCAGGCACGCGTATCGTGTTCTTATTGTTTACATTGATCAGCTCGCCGGTTATCTTATCCTCACCCTGCGTGTAAGCTATGAAAGAAGCGGCCGCAAAGATGGTAAGGAAAGCTACAAGAAGGAAAAGGAATGCCCTGTTGATGCCTGCCTTTCGTTCCATATGCGTGCAGAAGCGGTTTTTGTTTTTAAATGTTTTTGAATGGATCGATCATTCCTGTCCCTGATACGCACCATTTACCGCGACAGGTGGTAAAAAAACCGTTATATAAAATATCGTGCTGAATATGGGTATGGCCAGAAAAACCGCCCCCTCCTGCCCGGCAAAAGAGCCGAAGAAGAAATTGAGATATCTTTTCTTCGTAGCTATCATCATGTTCTCACTCGCAGCGATAGTCACACGCCTGCATCCAGTAGACACAAAACAAGACAGTGGTTATGTCAAGCTCGCAGCCACAGGCATAGTACTCTTTGCGGTATTTATACTATTCCTCACAGTCCGTTTCCTTCTCAGGGTTCGCAAGGAGAACAGGCCATCCCTGGATGAAGATAAAGATAAGTGAAGACTTATGCCTGTATGGATGCCTGATATCGGCTTCCAATCCTCACTTTAGCCCTGCTTTGTATGGCTTCCTGCCGACAACATCAAGGCATGATAGAGTCACTGGATTATTCCGGCAGTCGTCGGGATTATATTATGTTGTCGAATCGTGTCGGGATTTTTTAGGGGAGAAAAAGATGAAAATGTCAGAAATTTTCCACCAATCTGCGATTGGTGGCTGAAAGCCGAGCAATTTTCTGTTTCGGAAAATTTCTGATCATCATAAAACTCGGTCGCAAGCGTCCTACTTTGCACTTTAATGCGGAGTTTGACCTGACACTCGCATCAATCGACCGAGTTTTAGGATGCCAAAGAGCAAAGCTCTTTGAGCATGATCAAGAACCACTCATCTCCGTGTCACGATTGTCAGCTTTGCCTCCATGCCACCCATCTGTGATGGGTGGTTCTTGACAGAATTAAGCAGAGTTAGAAACTTTTCACTCGGCGCCACTACCCCAGCGCTCCGCGTATTAGTTATGACTGAGATTAATTCACCAAGGTTTTTTCCCAACCTTCATTCAGCATGGACTGCGCTGGGCGGCGTTAGTGACGCTTCAGCGGGTGCGGGGTCAATCGTTGTTACAGGGGTCTCTGCCTGCTTCTCCTTCTGGGCCTTGCGGATCTTCTCGTTCTTTATGCTGCGCTGAAGCTCCTGGATGTACTTCAATGTCAGCTCCAGGTTGTTCCGGATCCTCTGCTGGGCCTTCTCAAAGCTCGCCTCAAGCGTAGAGCCGTTCAGCTTATACCCGATGATAACCTTGTTGTCGACGATATAGCTGGTCTTCACTATCATGTTCAGGTCCAGCCAACGCCGCAGGTAATCATACATGGTCTGGCGCGTAATGCCAGCGAACATACCCATCTCCTCCACGGTCATGACAGCAGCCTCAGGCCTCTTCTCCCTGTTTGCCTGCTTGGAGCGCTCGTACAGCTCCACAAGAGTGCAGTACATCTTGTCTGTAGCTCCTGACTTGCGCGGCTCAAGACCCATCCTGGCCATAACTATCCTGGCAAGCTCCTCAGAAGTAGGGTTCATACCCGGCTCATGGTTCTGCAACACTATCTTTGTAGTCTTGAAACTAATCACCTCTTACTAACTTAGATTAAAACTGCACTAGAAAATCTATCACGACCCTAATTGCCTGTCAGCACGCAATAGTCCGAGTTCATAATCAATAATGTTTTCCAGCCTTCGGCAAAAATTTACATCAGGCATCCAAGCGTGCGTGGCAATGCAATAGCTTGTTAGCGGCTTGTACCGCAAGCAAGCGGAGCAGGGCGTTATAGCTTTTCCGGCAATCCTGCTAAGTTTTTTTCTTTCGGTAGAACCAGGACGTTCCTCCTACATGCCTTTCCTGATTTACCCGTATTTGTTTTTGGTATTGTTGTATATAAATTTTTAGAAAAAGCAGTATTCTCGTCGGGAAAATACCGTAATAGGTATTGTTTTTGCTGAAAAGTTTTAAGCGGGTCTTCGGTCTTTTGGTCAAGCCATGATACTGGAAAGCTCAACCTCAGCAGTCCTCGGAATGCTGCCGATATCAAGACCGTAGATGAAGACGAGAAGATACAATGCGAAAAGGATGGCATACACGAAGATGTAGAACAAAGCCTTGCCTGCGGTCGTCCCTGCCAGCTTTATGAACGGGCTCTGAAGAGCCTTGAGAGAGTTCCTGGCAAACTTTGCTATGACGCTCTCTGCGAAGCTGTAGCCTATGACTATCATCAGCATCACGATGAGCGTCTTGTAGACAATGTTTATCGGATAGTCAACTATCTTCCTGCTGATGAACTCGACCAGCAGGCCCACTATCAGGAACGATGCTCCAAGGAGCAGGTAGTTGCGTCTTGGCTTGTCTTTTTTGGGCATGAAGGGTGTCAATATAGAGGGGTATAAAAGGGTTTTGGCACTACTCAAATGCACGCCCTACTCCGGTTTGCCAAACTTGTGTTTGTCAAACCTCTCGTGCCGCCAAGCACGCAGCTTGTTGAATCGTTATGTGCGTGCTTAGCTGATGTCGCAAGGCGAGCTAAAGCAGGAGGCGGCTACGGTCGTGCATTTGAGGCAGTAATTTGTTTTCTTTGATTGAATCTTTTTATCAGAATTGGATGCGTTGATTCTGAGGGAACTTCTTGGAAAACTGATGGTTTTATATGACCTGAAACACGATTTTTTGGGTGTTTTTGGAGTCGATTTTTGTCTTGTTTTTAGTTTATTTTTTATTCGGGAAGATGCCGAATAAGGGCGTGGTGCAAAAATGGCATTTTCCGGGATGATGGTTTACAGGTCGGGATAGTGGTATGTTGTTAAGGGATGATGCCGACAAAATAGTTCAAGGGGTCTGTGCTGTATAACCCTGCTTACTGAGTCAAGATATGCCAAAGTCGGGCCCTTCAGGGGGTATCGGGGAGGTAGTCTGGAAAGATGCCGACAGCAGATGTAAAATCAAGACAGATACAGAAAAATGATGCTTTTTTGAGTTCGGAGAAAAAGCGCTGAACCTTGTTTTGATGCACAAAAACTTCGCCAGAAGTTTTTGGGCGGGGT
>CAYOQS010000003.1:33923-247076 GCA_964406185.1 uncultured Methanosarcinales archaeon | reverse complement strand
ACCTTTAAATACATCAATGCCTGGTTTCTCATCATGAAAAGAGGTGTGTTGCTTTCCTTGCTTTTGTTTGTGTTTCTCTCAGCCAGCTTTGCTTTTGCGCAGGTCTGCGATTATGATCCTGACTGTATCCCCAACATCCGTTCCTGCGGTTGTGGGGGCACGCAGACCCGTTACACTCTTTGTGAGGGTGGCTGTTCTGACTGGTATCCTTGTTCTGTTGCGGATTCAGAGGCTGATTGTGATGACGGCCTGGATGATGATTGCGATGGTTTGATAGACTGCGATGATCCTGACTGCGCGCCGATACCATTTTGCATCGATGAGGATGGTGATTCTTTTCCTCTTTCTGTGGATTGTGACGATACTGATCCAGAGGTCAATCCGGAAGCTGCAGAGCTTTGTAATCTTGTGGATGACAACTGCGACGGCACTGTTGATGAGGGCTGCACTTGCACTCCTGAGGGTTCTGAGAAGGCCTGCAGCACTGACACGGGCGTGTGTACCAGAGGTGTTCAGACCTGCCTGCCTGACGGCACTTGGAGCGGGTGCGACGGCGTGCTTCCGCGGGCTGAGGATTGTGACGGTCTTGACAATGACTGTGATGGTAGTATCGACGAGGGTTGTGAATGTATAGATGGAGCGACCGAGCCGTGTGGTTCTGATATCGGCGCGTGTGAGTTCGGCTCGCGCTCATGCACGGATGGTTTGTGGTCTTCTTGTTCTGGTGGCGTCACGCCTGTTGATGAGGTGTGCGGCAACGGGATTGATGACAACTGTGATGGTGAGGTTGATGAGTCCTGTCCTGCAGATGAACCTGAAGGACCGGTGCCCGCTCCAGGGACCGGGCCCGAAACAGGGCCGGAAACCGGGCCAGGACCTGCTCCCGAACCGGAGCCTGACCTGCCCGTCGCGACCAGGGAGTGTGTAGACGAGGATGGTGATGGCTACGGCAGGTTCTGCGCCAGGGGTTTTGACTGTGATGATGAGGACGCGTCCATCTTCCCTGGCGCTCCTGAGGTCTGCAACGACAGGGATGATGACTGTGACACCATGGTGGATGAGCTTGTCACCAGGGATTGCGGCGTCTCAGACATAGGGGTATGCACATTCGGCGTGGAGCAGTGTGATGGGGGAGAATGGCACAGCTGTTCTGCTGTGTTTCCTTCTGATGAGGTGTGCGGTAACAGGCTGGATGATGACTGTGACGGTAGTGTCGACGAGGGATGTGAGGACCCGCTTGCAGCCGATGAGCTTGCATTGAAGCAGTTCCTTGACATCAAGCTTGGTGAGGGTGCTTATGATCTTGATGCATATCTGCAGAAGAAGCAGGATGCTGAGCTGGCTGTCAATGTTAGGAAGACCTCTTCTGTCGTGGCTGGCAGGACGCGTGTCAGGCTTGAGCTTGTGCCTGTCAAGAAGCTTTACAACCTTACCGTGTTTGAGTACATCCCGAAGTCTTTGGCCCAGTCCGCTGATCTGATCGTCTTTTCTGTGGAGCCTGAGGTCATCCAGGATGATCCTCTTGTGGCGTGGCATTTTTCAGAGCTGTCTGAGAAGACTGATTTGAGTTATGGGTTTGCGGGTGAGGTCCATGACGCTGCTGATAAGACCTCGACTGTTCCTGTAGCTGACCGCACGGAGCCGATTGTCCGCCCGTGGTACTTTAGCTTTCTCCCTCTTCTTATCATTCCCATCCTCGGTTTTGTGTTCGTCCTTCTCGTCGACCTTGCCCACAGGAGGAGGAGGTAGTACTGGCTCCAGGATTGTTGATTGTCTGCTTTTCTGACCCTGCAGGCCACTGAGAAAATCTTTGGATTGTTCTTGGCGAAGCCAATGAGTTCTATTGATTATGGGATTGGCTGTGGAAATATTATCATAAAATCTTGTATTCTGAAAGAAAATGCTCTCATTTCTTCTTCGCTTTGCTGGCTTTGGAATGCTTTGACATGGTGGCCGAAAGCACCTTGAGCTCTGCGAGCTGTTCTTTTGATATCTGCTTGAGTATCTTGGTCTCTTCTACCTGTTTGTTTATGACTTCTTTTAGCTCTTCTTTTATGCTTTCGTTGCTGTCTGTGAGTATTATCATGAACAGCAGCAGGAGCCAGAGGAATGCTGCCTGCAGGAGTGCCCAGCTGAGGTGTCCTTCTCCTGTGTATATCTTGTTGATGTAGTAGAATCCTATGACTGTCACCGCGAGCCCGACGACGAGCAGCATCTTCTCGAAGAAGTTGAGGCGTTTGAGTATCTTTTTTGCAGTGTTCATTTTATTCACCTTTGTCTGTTTTTTATTTAAATCTTTTGTTGGATGTATGACTTGTGGAGGAACAGGATGTATCCTCCGATGTAGAATATTATGGTTATTGTGAAGAAGATCAGCAGGTGTGCTGCTATGAAGTACAACTCGTTCTGCGCCATCGCAGTCGTGGCCTTGACATAGTATGCTGCGAGGTCTGTGAAGAAGTGGTAGAGGTAGATGCCGAAGTAGATGAACACTGCGAGAAACCCGGCCGTTCTTGTCCGCCAGGGGTTTTTTCTTTCCAGCAGGTAGAATATCGCAGCGACAAGTCCTGCTATCAGCAGGACGCTCCAGGTGTTCTGGATGTTAGGTATTTGTTGTGTTGTTATGTCGACTCCCAGCAGGCCCGCTGTTTTCACCCTTCCTATGTTGAACACGGGCTGCATTATGAAGACTGCGAGGCTTCCGAAGAACAGCCAGGTGATCCTTGGCATCGCGGTCTTTTTCCTGCTGTAGAACTTTGCCCATGCGTATGCCGGTCCGAAGAACAGCATGAGTATGGAGAGCACGTTGAGCGTGTACACGAGCATCACGCCTGTCTGCGCTGCCGCCCCTCCTGCCAGCGCGAAATCCTGTGCCATGTGTGTCGCGAGAGGTTCGTGTCCCGGCCCGAGCTGTTTGAAGTACCAGGGGTAGAGCAGTCCTGTCGTGTATGGTATTATGAAGTGTCCTATGTCGACGAGGAGGTGCAGGACGAGGAGCCCTGTTATGGCTGTTGCGACGGTCCTGCGTTCGTGCAGCATTGATATGAACCTTTGGTAGAATTCTTCGCTTGTCTCGCTGACTTTTTTCAGGAATGATTCGGTCTTCATGTTCTTGCCCTGCTTGACGATGACAAAGAGGTAGAAGAACAGGATGATCATGATTATGGGTGCGTCGACCGTGATGGCGAGCCATTCTATTGCGAACGCGAACACTACTACGAATATGGCGAGCAGCACGAGGTATGTTGTCACTCCTCTTGCGAGTTTCTTTCCTGCTGTGTCTGCTTTTTTTGTCTCGTGTAGCACGTCCATGATGCTCGGCTTCTTGACCTTCTCCCGCACCAGGACCACTGCCATGCCTATGAGTATCAGCCCTCCGAGCCAGAATCCTGTCTTTTCTATCGCGTCGACGTTCTGCAGTATGGTGTGGTAAGTGCCCATCATTATTGTCTTCTCTTCTGCTGCGGATATTATGAAGCCTATCACTGTCTTGATGGATATTAGCAGGTAAGCGACGACGATCATGATGTCTTGCAGCTTCTCTCTTTTTCCGGACACTATCTTTGTTATGCTTGCCTTGTAGAAAAGGTAGCACATCGCGATTATGGCTGTCGTCTTCTCTGCGAACTCGAGCGGTGCTGGTATGATGGTGAAGAAATCCAGTGCTTCTATGATTATCAGCAGCGCGAGTATGAGCTCTTCCGCTCCCAGTTCAAGCTTTTCCAGCCAGGCCTTCATGTTATCCTCTTTTCGCTTTCAGGTGTTCATTCCGGCTTTTATATACTTTTTCTTGGCTGGTTCTTGTCTTTTTCGGCCGGAACAACCAAAACCTTTTTAAATGAGTATTCGTTTGGTTCTTCCTGACTGCAGTTATTGGTAAACAGCTTGAGACCGTGTTTATTTGCTGTTTCAGGCTTCGGTAGAGTGGTGGATTGATGGTAAAAAAGAGGTTTTTGCTAGCGGTTTTTCTAGTTGCCATATTCTTGATTCTCGTTTCCGAGGCCTTTGCAGGTTGCTGCCAGGGTATTGTTGGCTGTTCCCGCGCTTTCTTTGAGAGTGAGTGTATAGAGCTTGCCGCTTTTGACAGTCGCGAGTGCGAGGAGATCGAGATGTGTGATATCGTGGCGTGCTGCCATGACCTTCCGGGCATTCCCAAGGCTACGTACCGTTCTACCTGTCTTGGTATGGAGGCTGAGATCGAGCCGATCTATATCAAGCCTTTCACCACGAATCCTTCTGCTGAGTCCGCGCTTGCGAACAGTTATTGTGAGGGTGCGCGCGCCCCTTGCAGGAATGTGAATTGTGAGGCTCCTAATGATCCTGGCTGCATGTGCGGTTCTGCATCTGCTACAGAGGCGAATCCGTTCTGTTGCGCAAGGGATGATTCTGTTTTTCCTTCTTTCGGCGCGTGCTCCGCGAGCCCTTCCTGTGGTGCTGCGGACTTTTTCAGCATCCACGGTCAGATAATGAGTCCTGAGGGATTTCCTATCGAGGGTGCTGAGGTTCGCGCGGGTGGCAAGCAGGTCCTGAGTGACGGGTCCGGCAATTACACTGTTGAGCTTCTTCCTGACCTGTCTAGCGGGACGGTCGTGGCCATCAAGAACTCGACGATAAATTCTACTTCCTATTCTATCAGCGGTGCTGATGTCCACGGGCTTGATATTGTGCTTGATATTATCGCCGCTCCTCCTGCAGGTCTTGAGGTCTGCACCAATGGCTGGGATGACAATGGCAACCAGTTCAACTGGAACTCGACCCGTGAGGGTATGGGCGATGCGGCTGACAGGTGTGATGTTAACTGCAATGAGCATTTCATGACCACCGAAGGGAGGCCTCACATGCATAAGACCGTAACCAAGACTTATTACAACCCTCGCGGTGAGTATTACATCGACGAAGCTACAGGCAAGCCTAAGGATCTTTGCTCTGATGGCTTTGACAATGACTGTGATGGTTTTGCTGACTGTGAGGATGATGATTGTTTTGACACGAGCCCTGCGTGCATGGAGACTTTCTGCGGCGACGGCACTATCCAGTTCCCTAATGCTGATGGTGTGTATGAGCAGTGCGACTATTATGGTGAGGATGGCGAGCCGCTCCTTGACGAGGAGGGGGAGCCTATAGGCAATGATTCTTTGTGTCCTGGTCAGTGCATCCCTCCTGGCGAGGAGAGGGAGTGCACCTGCCAGTATGAGGCTGTTTGCGGCAACGGCGTGATCGATGAGCCGTTGGAGGATTGTGATGGTATGTTCAATGCCGCGCGTGACATCTGGGATCCTGCCCATTACAATACCGGTTCTGACTGCACTATCGATGAGTGCGGCAAGCCTACTGGCTTGAGGCCTTGCCAGTGCCCTCCTCCGCAGATCTGCGGCAACGGTGTGATCGAGGAGCCTGAGGAGTGCGATCCTGGTGGCATGGGTGGTGCTGAGCCTGCTTCCGGTGGGGAGTGTGAGGTTGACCAGTGCTCTCCTGACTGTACCTGCCCTCCTGCTGAGGCTGTTTGCGGGAACAACATCCTTGAGTATGGGGAGGATTGTGACGGCACTCTCAATCTTGCAGGGAATTATTGGGATTCTTTCAAGACGCGTAAGTACGGTTGCAGGAAAGATCTCTGCTCTCTTCCGCGCACTGCTGACAGCTGGCTCACCCCTGCGGATGAGTTGTTTGATGATTATGAGAATTATATTTCTGTGATGGATGGTGTCGATGATGAGTGCCAGTGCCCTACTGAGTGCAAGGCTGCGCCTCCCGGCCCGACTTTGAACGAGCCTGAGCATGTGAGGTTCAAACGCGAGATCCATCTGACTTGGGAGGATGAGTGTATCAATGATAACGCAAAGGGATACAATGTGTTCCGCTGCGAGGCTACAGGACCTGGTGGTGAGGGGTGCACAGAGGGAGGCATCTTCAACATCATAAACGAGGAGACACTTGGCGTGACGACCGAGTTCGATGACACGACCTTTATCGGCAGCACGACTGAGGAGGCGAGGTATTATTGTTATTTTATCCAGGGCGTGTATGGTGACATGATCGCTGACAATGGTGTGGTCCCTAAGGATTTCGCTGATGCTGTTGACAAGGGCAAGTTCGATCCTGAGCTGCATTGCGTCCGCGCTGGTGATGAGCAGTGCTTCACGTTCCATGAGTTCTATCCTTGGGCTGATGAGTTCTGCGCAGGCTATAATTTCAATGTCAGGTCAACTTGTGATGATAACAACACTGTTGTGATGGTCGAGCCTGAGAGTCCTGATGAGAAGGTGGACTGCAACGAGCTTGTGGAGGATTTCGGCGGTTTCACTGAGTACGTGTGCGTCGGGCCTTATGCCCTTGGCACGCCTGACGAGGGCAGGACGAAGTGCGTGCCTAAATCTGTATGTGACTACTGTAATGACCCGTTCGGCCTGTTCGGTTATTCGAGCTCTACAGGCAGTATGTGGGATTCTGGTGATTTCCTTGCAGGTCCTGATTTCGGGGCTGCTCCGACCAGGGCGCCTACCGACGAGATGGAGAAACGTGGCAGGCTTGGTTATGTGCCTTGCATAGAGCTTGACTTCTGTTACATGGATTATTCCTATACCAACACGAACAGGTTCTTTGCTTATGGCAACATGTCTGAGGTGTCCTGCTATGATTTCAATTCTTTGAAGGCCTGCCAGGAGTATAACAGCACTATCGGCAGCGGTGAGTGTGAGTGGGTGTGGCATCCTCTGTTCAGGGAGCTTGGTGTCGGCGTGTGCAGGACGAACATAACTGAGAAGCAGCAGTGTGACCGCTGCCATGACCCGCATAATGAGGTTTTCAACCGCTGTGACGAGGATTCCTGCGCATTGTACGGTAGGTGCTATTATGACCGCAATAATCTTGTCGGTGAGCTTGCGCTTTACAGCAGCCTGGCTGAGATGACTGCTGCGGATCCTGTCAAGCGCGCCCAGAAGGAGTCTGACACTGCTTTTTATCGCTGCACTCATGAGCGTGAGATCGCTTGTGAGAATTATGACACCAGGGATGATTGTGTGAACTCGCCCGGCCCTTATTCCATAGGTGGCTCTGCTCAGCTGAACGACAGCGTGGATATTGATGTCTCGGGTTTCATGGAGGGCTCTTATTTCAACAAGCTTGACGGTTCGAACAGGCTCGAGACTCCGAGTGATGACTTTTTCGGTTTCGGCAAGTGCGAGTGGGCGGTTCCTGTTTTCCAGAACACTTCTTATTTTGATGAGGAAGGGGTCATGACACGGAATGTGACTTGGGGGTATGCTCCTGTTTGTATCAAGAATTCGGATGATTCTCCGCCGAAGTTGGATCTGGAAGAGAGTGATTTCCACAGTTCATTGAGGGTTGAAGAAAATTCTGACTGTAAAGGTCTTGCTCTGGAGCCCGCTCCTTCACCTTCTGTCTCTAACGTGACTGACTGCAGGAAGGATTTCGTCTCCCCCTCCACTTCGATACCTCACTACCAGAACCTTACCGATCCTATGCGTATAAGTGGTGATTTCGAGTTCCCTGCTGTGGTGTTCGACAGCTCTTTGGATTACTCGACCCATTATCCTGAAACTTATGCTTGTGTTGCTGAGGATGGGTTGTGGTGCTATCCTAACGGTACTGCTGAGAATATTGGCAGGGTATGGGGAAATCTCATCACAGCTGAGAATGTGGGTGTAAACGTAACCTATAACTTCAGCGAGCGCGGCTTCAGGTCAGGACGCCACATTATCCGGTATTTTTCTGAGGACATCTCTCATAACCTGGAGAGGGTGAAGAACTTCACTGTCTTTATCGACGCTGACGCTCCTGTGATAGTCCTGTCCTGGTCGAACGTGTCTTATGAGGTGTCTGAGGATGTCTGGCGGACCAATCTCTCGCTTGAGATGTCTGTGGACAGCTCCGGCGTTTATGCTGATGAGTTTGCCCTTTGCGATGCTAAGATGTATCTGGGTAACGCTTCGATATATCCGTTGCAGGATATTATCGGTGAGTATAATGATTCCTGGTCGCGAGGGTATGCTGCGATGCCTGACAATTACTATACTTTTTGGTATCATTGTGAGGATGATGTCGGTAACGTGGCTGAGGCGAACGTTACTATAGTCATAGACGGTGACAAGTCCCTTACTGATCCCCTGCCGAGGGGGACTTTCAACCATGGTGACCTGACCATAAGTGTTGAGACAGGCACGAATGCCGGGTGCAGGTACACAAACTCGACAGAGGACCTTCCGGCGTTTTGGGAGAACCGGTCTTTTGACCCGGCTGTTTTTGACACTATGACTACTTTTGAGGTTACCGGCTCTCTTGATTCTCCCACTACTATACACCGCTCGACTGTTGATGTGGGCCATGGCTATCACCGTTATTATGTCAAGTGCCGTATGTTCAATGATGACAGCTATCGCGGCAACTCTGCTGACCAGATACGGTTTGCTGTCGACATGGTCCCTCCCGGGACTGAGCACCGCACGCATGTGCAGCCGTATAATGGCTGGTTCAACCAGGATATCATCGTAGAGCTTTTTTGCGGCGACCCGCTTGTGATGGGCAACAGCCTTGACTGGAGTTTCGGCTGCGATGAGACGTATTACTGCGTGGGGAGGGACTGCGCTTCTTTCGAGGATGAGTGGCGTGTGTACGATTCTCCGCTTGAGTTCTTTGAGACGTCATACTTCAGCTATTATTCTGTTGACCAGGGTGGTAATGCTGAGACTCCTGTGGAGAACGTTGTCTTCCAGATAGACAAGGAGCCTCCTGAGATAGATATTGAGTTCCTGCGCGGCGGCTCTCCTGTGAGCGTGCTTGTCATGAACCAGGTCTACACCATCCGCGTATCGTCTTCCAAGCCGTTCATAAGCCCTGCTATCTCGCAGCCTTCCCTGTCTTACTCTACCGCGCCTTCTAAGTTCGGTGATGATATCGAGCTTCTTCCGACCGCGGATCCTGCTGTGTGGGAGGGTGCGCTTTTCATAGAGAACATAAACGCGAACAGGGGTTTTGAGGGTGAGGCTATCTTCACCGCGTCAGGCATTGACCATCATAACATCTCTGGTTCGGGCACCGCGTCGATACCTATCGATACAAAGCCTCCTGACGTTCCCGTCGTAGAGCCGAGCCTTGAGGAGCCTTCTCCTGATGGGAGTGATTATCAGATGATGGGTTATCCTGTGCATTACTATAACGGCACGTATTACACAAGCCAGGGCAGTCTTTTCGTGACAGGCTACACGAATGAGTTTCTTGACATGATCGCCGTGACTAGTGTTGATGATGTAGACACTGAGCATATCTTCACTCAGACCCAGACCGATATGGTGTATGAGGATATCGTCCTTTCAGGCTTTGCAGGTCAGCATGAGATCAACATCCAGGGCGACATAACGGGGAGGGTGAACAGCTCGATGTATCTGGGTTTTGATTCTGAGCAGGCCGAGATAGGTCCTAAGAGGGATTACGGCGCTTATGGTATGTTCTATGACATCACCAACGCGATTTACAGGGCTGGTGATGAGCAGTACACGTCTGTCACGATCTATCCTGTGCTTGAGGAGAGCCTGAAGCTTGACAGGGAGATATTCTTCTATGACAAGGAGACCCCGTCTTTCTGGTTCGGTTTTGACCTTCCTATGGCGGGTTTCCAGAACACCACGGTCTATCTGAAGTCTTATGATGATGCGGGGAATCTTGTGAGGTACCCTGAGATAAGCCGCGAGTATCCTTTCCTGACTTTCTTCAGCGATCCTGTCGCTCCTGTTGTGCTGAGCCATTACCCTCGTGACGGCTCAACGTCCCGCACGACCATGGATATCGAGGTGGTGGTGAAGGAGGGCAAGGACCAGTCAGGCTTGTGGGAGGAGGCGATAAACTTCTCGATAAATGGTGAGCCTGTGACCTATCATATGGAGCACGTTCCGGATCTTGAGGCTGTGGATCCTGACAATGATTACTATCGCATTTATTATCCCGCGTCAAATCTTGATGATGGTGTCTATGACGTTTCTGTTGAAGGCTATGACCTTGCCGTGAATGGGTTCAGCGAGGATATTGAGTATTCTCACTGGACTTTTATCGTGGACCGCAGCCTTCCTGCGGATCCGATATTCAGCCTGATCGGTGGTTCTTCCGGCCCTCCTGGCAGTACGCGGTGGTATGTTGACCACTCTCCTGATTTCATCGTGGATTTCAGTGCAGAGCCGAATCCTGTGACTCTTGTGGATGTGATGATGGAGGACTCCCCGACAGAAGGCGGCGCGGCGGACTGCACGAACACTTCATACAATGTCTTCCGTTGCGAGTTCACCGCACCGAAGACGACTGCGAGCGGTTCGGGCGTGTTCTGGGCTGATTATGGTGTGATTATCAGGGCTTTCAAGACCCTTGACGACGGGACCAGTTCGAACAATGGGGATTATGGCCCGTTCCGTTTCACCGTCGATGACCAGGCTCCGGATTTCGTACCTGCTTTCCAGACCAGGTTTATGGACAACATCAACCTGACGATCGGTGCTGTAGTTAGTAATGAGCATCATCCTCTGCATGCAGATCTTGAGATTTTCGGTGAGAGCCACGCCCCGATATACTCGTCCAATAACGGCAGCTTCTATTATTTCGTGTGGGAGGTGCCGGATTATGATAAGGACAGGGAAGGGCCTGCCAGCGCGAGCCTGACATTATCGGATTTCGCGGGTAATGCCCGCTCTGTGACTGTCCCTGTCTTTGTAGACCTTACCGCTCCGAGGATAGAGAACATGTCTGTCGACGTCTCGCATACTGTCAGGATCGGCAGGGAGGTCTTTACCTCTAATCCTGAGGTGACGATAACAGGGTCTTTCATCGATGATGATATTGACAAGGTGTGGGTTGAGCCGGGTGATTTCGACAGCCAGACAGGTACGCTGGAGGGGAAGAAGTACGCTGATCTCAGGACGAGCGATGGTGTTGCCGAGTCTTTTGAGCTTAAGGTGAATCTTGTGGACCCTGAGGCAGGCAATGTCGCCCGGGCTCCGTTCCTCTATAATTTCATGCTTATCAACCAGATTAACAACATGACTCTTTATGTCAGGGACAAGGCAGGGCACGTCAGCCATAGGCAGCTGCGGGTCATCACTGATATAGCTCCTCCTGCAGGTCCCACTTTCTGTCTTGGTGAGGATTGGTACGATTGCATACCTCCCATGGGTGGGCTGCCTTGATTGAAGATGGGGGAAGATGTTGGTCTACGATGAGGTTTGGACTTGCTTTTCCGGTCATTGTATTCTTAGCCTTGTTTAGCTCTGCTGCTGTTGCGATCGACAGTATAGAGAATGTCAAGCCTGAGATCACTGCTGTTTTTCAGGAGGATGTTGTCATAGTCGATTTCTTTCTCGTGAACATTGACCAGTCAAAGGAGTATCCTGTCGAGCTGGTGCTGGAGCAGGACAGCAGGACATTTGTGTTTGTCCCTTCGAAGGCCCTTTCGAACGGGGAGTACCGCCTGACCGTGTTCGCCTCAGATCTTGTCGACAACACTGACAGTTATGAGTACGCTTTTGAGGTCTTTGTTCCCGGCACGCGCATCTTCCTTCTCGAGCCGAACAGCATAGGCGTGGCTAATTCCACCACTTTCCCTGTGACCATCTACACTTCACGGCCTAGCGTATGCAAGTACACAGGGATAAGCGTCGGCGATTTCAACGATATCCGCCTGAAGTATTTCGATATTACAGGGAATGAGTCAGATGATGACCTTGTCAATGACCACGCCATCAGCAGTTATTCTGTGGAGACTGACTTCCCCCGCAATCTCTATGTCGTATGCAAGGATGACCTTGGCAGGGAGAATTTCGAGGATTTCACTCTTTACGCTGACACTTCCCCCCCACGCCTTTCTCTTGTAGAGTTCAGGCCCGCTCCTGTCGTCGAGTATCCCGAATCAGGTCCGTTGAGGTCTGATCTGCGTATCGTGGCTTCCGAACCGGTCATCTGTCGTTTCACAGACAGTGCTGAGGCATCTTATGATGATATGGATGCTTTCGACGGTTTTGACAGGGATGATTTTGACGCTTATAGGGAGGTTAATGAGAAGACTGTGGAGTTCCCTGGCGATACTATAAAGGAGACCTTCACGTATTATGTGCAGTGCGAGGACCGCGCAAGGTTCCGTTCCGTGAAGGTGACCCAACCTGTGACGGTCGACCTTACTGCAGGGCTTAAGATACAGGTCGTCTCCCCTCCTGCTTTCTCGAGGGAGAATGATGTTTTCTTGAACATCACTACGAACAGGAGGTCTTACTGCCTTTACAAGTCATTGACTCCAGGTCCTGGGGATCCTGCCTCTTTCACTTCTCCTGACGCTGCCCTTTCATCATCTTTCGGGAACCTCTCAACTGTCCATTTCAGGGGCATAGGAAACAAGCCTGAGGGCTCTCACACGATATCGATACGGTGTGATGTTCCTGAGGGTGTGGGTCTTGAGCCTATGACCTCGACCAAGGAATACTCGTATCGGATAGACAACACGCCTCCTCCTGCTCCTTATGTGAACGCTACCAATCCCGTCTGTGACAACACTCTTTCAGCAGAGTTCTTTGCGAATGACAGTTCAGGGATATCTGAGTACCGTTGGGCTGTGGGGGCCGCTGGAAACGTTTTCGCCAACGGCTCGACATCTGACACCAGCGTGTCTGTGTCCGAGTACAACAACGGCTCTTCTTTTGAGCTTAGCGATGCCCAGACTTATGTGTTCAGCGTCAGCGCTGTGGACGGCGCGGGCAACGAAGGTCCCGCAGCTTCCTCCAACCAGATCACTTTTGACGCGAGCGGCGTGACCTGTGACAGCACGCCACCCACTATCACTCTTGTGCGTTCAGGCACTGGCGATTCTGTCGCTATCGAGTGTTTTGATGAGCAGAGCGGCTGCACAAGCATAGGTTCTTATTACGGCACTTCTTATGAGCAGCCCTGCAATGCGAGCAAGTACTATCTTGATCCCGTGACCGTGCCTCTTTTCAAGACGACTATTGTTTGCTGGGCGATAAAGGACAACGCAGGCAATGTTGCGCGCGGCTCTCAGGTTGTCGACCTGAACACCAGTGCTGCGAACATATCTGGTGAGCCCTGTCCTGGTGGCATAGATGGTGATGGTGATGGTTATGGTGAGCGGTGCATGCTTGGTCCTGACTGTGATGATACCGATCCTGACTGGACAGTCGGATGTCCTAACGGGTGCGTGCAGGACCTTGACGGTGACGGTTACGGCTTGGGCTGTGATGCAGGTAATGACTGCAATGGTGTCGATCCTAACCTGACCACTGACTGTCCTAACAATTGCATCTCTGATAATGACGGGGATGAGTTCGGTCTTGGCTGCGATAACGGTCCTGACTGCAACGGTATAGACTCTACCCTTACGATCAACTGCCCTAACGGGTGTATAGATGACAATGATGGTGATAGTTACGGCCTCGGTTGTCCTGTCGGCCTTGACTGCCATGGTGAGGATCATACAAAGATGGCTGACTGCGCGAACGCCTGCGCGCAGGACACTGACGGCGACGGTTCTGGTGTCCTTTGCATGGATGGTCTTGACTGTCACGGGGGGGATCCTTCTGTATCTTCGGACTGCGCGAACGGCTGCGTGTTTGATGAGGATGGCGACTCTTATGGTTTTGGGTGCACGTCCGGTCTGGACTGCAATGGCATGAACCCTTTTATCTTCGAGGGGTGCGCCAACAACTGTGTATCTGATAATGACGGTGATGGTTACGGCTGGGGATGTGACAACGGCGCTGACTGTAATGATACTGATCCTTATACGAATCTTGACTGCACGCAGACGACGGACTGCGTTTATGACCATGATGGTGATGGTTTCGGTCTTGGCTGCGCGTCGGGTCCTGACTGTGATGATTATGATGTGATGTTCGCCATGGATAACTGCACTGACAACTGCACTTATGACGAGGACTGCAATGGCCTGCCTGATGACTGGCAGGAGGGTTATTTCAACAGCACGGTATGTGATGATCCTGCCACTTGCGGTCCCGGTGCTGATCCTGATGAGGATGGCTACACGAATATCGAGGAGTACAGGCGCGGAACGAATCCTTTGGAGAAGGAGCGCGTGCCTGTTGAGCCTGAGCTGCCTTCTGCTGAGGCTGATGAGGATGGTGATGGTATGCCTGATGCTTGCGAGCGCAGGTATGGTCTTGACCCGTCTGATCCTTTTGACGCGAGCGGGGATCCTGATGGTGACGGTCTTGAGAACGGTTTTGAGTGCAGTTATGACCGGGGTATGTGCTCTAACTGGCTGAACCCTACATCTCCTGATACTGATAATGATGGTTATGATGACGGGGAGGAGATCGAGGCTGGTACTGACCCTTGCGACCCTGATGATTATCCCAGCGCAGGGCTGTTCCCTATATTGCTGATAATCCTTGGCATTCTCGCCAACACAGGCAGTGTTGCTTATCTTATATACAAGAGGTATTATGTTCCGTTGGTTTCACCACCACCGAAGCCGGCTGCAGTCCCTGGGCCCGCCCCTAAGGCGGCGGCCAGGCCGGCAGGAGTGCCTCCGCACGGGGTCCGCCATCACGCGAGGCCCCGGCGCTTGCCTCCTCGCGTTCCTTCAGGTCCTGCGATGTCCCGGGAGCTGTTTGAGAGGGAGCTGCAGAAGCGCGCTGAGGAGCGTGAGAAGATTTTGAAGGCTTTCGGTGAGAAGAGGGAGCTTCCGAAGAAGCCCGGCAGGGTTATGGAGGAGATCGCCCGCAGGCCGAAAGGTGCTGCGAAGAGGCCGGTTGGTTTTCGTCATGCGCGCGTGACTGCCCCTTCAGGCAAGGCAAAGGCCGGGCCTGAAGAGGCAAAGCATTTACCTCCTGAGGAGGATTATGTCGGCAGGCTTTCCAGGGTTGTGGGTAAGGATTATGTTGACAAGCTTGAGGGCCTGAGCAGGGAGGAGGCTGATTACATGGGCCGCCTTGCAAAGATAACGAAGAGGAAGGAAGTTCCTCTCGAGGAGGATCATGTATCGAAGCTCGCCAAGGTCGCACAGAAGGTTGCCGAGGACAAGGGCAGGCAGGAAGGTCTTGTGGAGGCTTTCAGGAAGTCTGATATTGACAGGCTTGATGAGTTCCTGACATCAAGGCAGCATGTTGATACTTTCATCAGGGAGCAGGTTCCCGAGGCCGGTGCTTTCGATGCTCTTGAGGGTCTTTCAGAGCCTGAGAAAAAAGATGTTATCGGTGCTTTGGAGGATATGGGCTCTGTCAAGGCGAAGGAGACTGCCGCTTCGAAGATCGAGAAGCTTGCAGGCATAGGTTCGAAGAGGGATCTGGTCAGGGCTGTGGAGCAGATGTCGCGTGAGAAGCATGTCGACAAGAACGTTTTTGAGGTCCTTCTTTCTTATCTTCTCAAGTCCGGCAAGGTGACGAAGCATGATGTTTCGGAGATTCTGCTTGGGTTGGAGGGTGAGGGCGTCCTTTCGAAGAAGGATGTTGCTGATGTTTTTTTCAATTTGGGTATGAAGAGGTGAATTATGGTATTTTTTCAGTGTGATGCGGAAATTGTTTTAAATGCGTGTTGCGCATTTTATGTCATGAGGTGTTAATGATGGACAGGAGAGGTCAGACAGCTGGTCAGATTTTTGTTTACGTCCTTGCGATAGTGGTTGTTGGTTTGATAATCGCTTATGGCTATTCTGCGATCAAGGACTTCACCGAGAAGGGTGAGCAGGTAGAGTATGTGACCCTGCAGAAGGGTCTTGAGAACTCTGTCAAGGCGATAACTTCTGATTATGGTTCTGTGAACCGGCCTGATGTGAATGTTCCTGGCAAGTACGAGATGATATGTTTGGTGGATAAGGACAGGGCTTCAGATGCCGAGGGTACTGCCTTGTGCACCGAGGTGCCGGGTCAGGAGGGGTTATACCAGCCTATCGCGTGTGCGGGCTGGCAGGCCGGGCGGAACAATGTCTTCCTGATACCTGACGGCAGCGATGCTTTTGATGTTGGTGATATTGTCATAAAGGATAACAGGCCGTTCATATGCATCGACGTGGTGAATAACCAGGCCAATATACAGCTGAAGGGGCTTGGTGATAAGGTTGAGGTCTCGGCTTATGGATGAGCTTCCCATAGTATCAGGGGTTTCCGGAGGAGTATAGGTCATGTCAAGGATGAACTGTTTTAAGATGGCGAGGTTTCCGCACAGGTTTGTGCGGGGCAGGAAGGCGCAGGCTGAGAGCCAGCTGAACTGGATTTTCATCTTGATAGTGGGCGCCGTTATACTTGCCTTTTTTGCTTATATAGTGCTGAAGCAGCGTGCGGCGAGCGAGGCGAAGTTCGCCGGCAAGGTATCTACCCAGCTGAACACTATTCTCGTCGGTGCGAAGGTCTCTTCCGGCACTGTGCAGGAGATTCCCACGCCCGATCTTGAGATCAGGTTTACATGTAATGATTATTACATCGGCCCCGCGAGCCAGAGGCTTGGCAACCGCGTTCTGTTCGCTCCGGAGTATCTTGAGGGTAATAAGCTCATAACCTGGACTCTTGACTGGAACGTGCCTTTCAAGGTCACGGGTCTTCTTTACCTGACATCTCCTACTGTGCGTTACATCGTCATAGGGTCTTCTCTTGACGAGCCTGCTGCCGATGGTTTGTTCGACGCTCTTCCGCAGAAGCTGAATAAGCAGATGTTCTCTATCGCTGATTACGATGCTGGAGGGATACGTGACGAGGGCGACCTGCATGTGCGTTTCATCTTTGTGGATGTGGGTGATTCTTTCAACGCGCCTGAGGGTTTTGATGATGTTGATATTTCAGGTCTTGTGGTCAAGTCTGCTGGTGGCGGCCCGTCCGGTCTTCCTTACGTGCAGTTCCTTGAGCGTTCAGGCACTGCTTTGGTCCAGTCAGGTGCCCGTCACACTTATATGGAGGATGAGGTTCTTTACGGGGCTATATTCTCTGATGATGCTGATATCTACGAGTGTCTTATGGGCCGAGCGTATTCGCGCCTGAACATGGTCGCGAGGGTGTATTATGAGAAGCTGAACGTCATCGCCCCTGAGTTCGATGCAACTCATTGTGAGGGGCTTTACAGGGACAATCCTGATCTTGACCTGCTGATAAAGGCTACAGGGGTGTATCCTCCTTCTTATGGGGATATAGGTCAGGTGAAGTCTGCTTTGAAGGAGAAGAACACCAGGGCGCAGTTGAGGTCGTGCCCTTTGATATACTGAAACATGGGTGATCCAAGGAAAGATTCAAGGAAGGGGAAGATGAAGTTGAACAGTAAGCTGTATAGGAAGGCGCAGCTGAAGATGGGGGAGACCATCGCGATAATGTTCATCTTCTTTATACTGTTGATAGTGGGTGCTGTCTTTTATGTCAACCTTCAGCGTTCTACTGTTCAGCGCGAGATCCAGGAGGCTTATGACCTGCGTGCTGTTGAGCTTGCCCAGACCATATCTTTCCTTCCTGAGGCGCAGTGCACAGAGTCTAATGTGGTGAGGGCGAGTTGCTTTGATATCTATAAGCTGATAGGGCTTTCGATGGTGACCGCGACTCCGGAGGGCCTGCTGCTCTACTCGCGCGAGTTCGGCACTACTACTATTGATCTGATAAAGCTTTATCCTGGTGGTAGCAACTGGACATTGTATGACAACCAGAAGGCGGACTTTACCTCCGCTCCTGTGACGAACATCCCTATAATGCTTTACAACACGACCGCTGATGAGTATTATTTCGGAGTGTTGAGGATAACCACGTATTCATGATGTTAAGATGAGAAAACAGAAGAAGAGAGGGCAGATGGAGATCATGGGTTTGATGATAGTTGTCATTCTCCTGATAGTGGGCGTGCTTTTCGCCATAAAGTTTGTCGTGCTGAAGAAGCCGCTTGAGACCCGGCAGACTTTTTCGCGCACGCAGATGGCTTCCAACCTCGGTCTGGCGTTGATGTCCTCTACCACTGAGGATTGCCGCGGGACTGCCGTCAAGGACCTGCTTATCGACTGTGCTGAGTGGCCTGAGGCTGGCGGCACGATAACCTGCGGTGACGGCAGGAAGTCCTGTGCTTACGTCAACAGCACGATAGGTGATATCCTTAACCAGACGCTTGACACGTGGAACACGAGGTATTACCTGACCGCCTCTACCTCGAAGCGTCTTGAGGAGAGCATAACTTACTTCCATAACAGGGGCTGCGTTGCTGATGATGAGCAGCCTGGTGAGTCAGAGTCTTTTTTCCTGCCGACGAGCAGGGGTCTCCTGACCCTTAAGATTTTCATATGTGAATGATGCGGTTCCGGTTTGGAGGTGTTTGATGATGTTGGTTATGATGAAAGAAAGGAAAGCTCAGATGACACAGGGCATGAAGATACTGATCTGGCTTGTGGTCAGCCTCGCTTTGATATTGATAGGTGTGGCTGTGTGGAAGGCTGTGAGGGGGGTGTTGGGGGTAGGATGAAACTTCCACGCTTTTTCAGGTCAAGGATCGCGTCTTTCAGCATCCTTACCGTGCTGATAGGTACGGTGCTCGTAGGTATAGCTCTTATTGCTATAGGTTATAAGATAATTGTAGGCAGCGGCGCCCTGAATGAGCAGCAGAAGTGCCATCTGAGCATCCTCGCCGCTGACCAGGCCGGCCGTCTCAAGGAAAGCAGCGCTGATGCTGTAGATATAATGCCGAACATCGAGTGCACTGCAGAGGATATCATCATCGAGCCTGCTGATGTGAAGCGTAGCAGGCGGAGCCGTATTGATGATGACCTTGTCAAGGGGAGGATCGCTAAAGCGATGTATGACTGCTGGTCGATGGTAGGTGCGGGCGAGCTTGATCCTTTCCGTCAGTTCTGGCCGCATTTTGACAGGACTTACTGCATGACCTGTGCTGATATCAGGTTCAGCGAGGACTTCCGGGAGGAGGCTGCTGAGCAGAGGCCTGAGCCTTACGAACTTGAGGGTCTTAATTACTGGCTTGCTACACGCTTCCCTAAGGGCAAGGAGAAGAGTTTTTATGAGTTCATCTATGGCAGGACTCCTTCTAATGAGGAGATAACCCGTCTTAGGAGGGCTGGCGATGAGTGGCCTCTGGACCAGCGTTACACTCTTGTGTGGCGTTTTGAGAAGCAGGGCAGCGGCAGTGTGATTGCGGGTGTTATTACTGGCGTGGTTATCGGTGTGGTGACCCTGAATCCGGTATCTGCTTTTATTGGATACACTATCGTATCTAAAGTTGGGGGGACTGATGTCACCCAGGGGGTTTTCATGCTTCCGCGTGAGATGCTTAGTCAGGAGAAGAGGTTTCCCGGCCAAGAGGAAAAGAAAGATGTGTGCACTATCATGGTGAATTAGTTATGGAAATGCGTGGTTCAAGGTTTTTGGGCGCGAGAAAGGGTATGGCTAGTTTCCACTTCCTTGTCATTGTGATAGTTGGTCTGGTTCTTCTTGCTCTGCTTCTTATTATCGTCTCCAAGATCGGTGCCAATCTTGAGGAGCGGGCTGTCGAGAGCAGGTGCAAGAATTCTGTGATCGCTCACTCCAAACTTAACAGCTTGCCTTTCGGTAGCGCCACTACTGACCCTGGCGATATTGAGTGTCCTACGCGTTTCATTACGGTTGCTGATGAGTCTCCTCTTTCTATGAAGAGGGAGGTCGCAAATATGATGTACCGCTGCTGGGATAATTATGGTGAGGGCAGGCTTCTGCTTTTTGAGGCGACAGACAAGAAGTTCTGCGCTATCTGTGATGTTTTTGAGTTTGAGGACCGCGGCACGCGTCTTGACGGTTTCATGTCTTTTCTTATGGTGGAGAGGGTTCCTGAAAGGAGTAGGGAGGGTTATTCTCCTACTTATTTTGATTACATCGCAGGAAGGAGCACGGATCCTTCTGTGGTCGACGATCCGAGTACGCAGCAGCTTGACACCAATTATCTTGACGGCAGCAAGCGTTACGCTGTGCTTTTCACTTATTATAAGACGAGCTTCTGGCACAAGGTCTGGAATGGTGTGAAGGGTTTTGTGGTTGGTGCGGTTGTCACTGTGGTGCTGGCAGGTCCGGGTATTGTGATATCCGCCATTTCAGGCGGTACCGCTACCCCTTTTGTCGTTCTTGGCATCAGCGCTGCTGTCGCAGGGGCTGTAGGGGCGACGGTGGGTGCTGCGGGTACTACTGCTGCTGACTGGGAGGCCAAGCTTTTGCTTGTGGAGTACTCTCCTGAGATGATCGCTGAGCTGGGCTGCGAGGAACTGCCTATCAGCATGGTCGATGCAGGTTTCAGGTAGGTTTCAGGTAGGTTTCAGTTAGGATGTTCAGGTAAGTTTTAAATAGTTATGTTGAATATTGTGTGCAGGTGATATTGTTGGTTCAAGGATGTTTTTTTCGTAAGGCGCAGGGTTCCAAGATCCTGTTGTGGGTTTTGCTTGCAGTATTCATCCTTATCATGGTGGCTTTGCTTATCGCCAAGAATATGGGTGACCAGTCAGGGCTTTTGGATTTCATATTTGGCGCGGGTGCTTGAACAGCGGTGTTTTGATGGTAAGTGTCAAGGGTGTGCTGGGCGGTATGATTCTTGTGGTTATTCTGGCGTCCATCATAGGGTATGGCCTTTATTACCAGAAGAGCAAGGCTGCAGTGTCGAGCATGGCGAAGTTCATGCCTGACCTTGAGTGTCCTTCTGATGCTGAGATCAGCATGTATGTGGATAGGATGCGTTTTTTTGCTTCTGAGGGTTCTGGCTCTCACGAGCCGGGTTATGCTATTGAGCTTTTCCATAGGTACCTGGCGTGCAGGAATCCGCGGACCGGCAATTCTCGTTTCACCACTGCTGAGATTGAGCAGAGCGAGCCGCAGATTCTCGCTTGCGCGCATGCTGCTTACAGGGATTATAAGGAGGAGCTTCAGGAGAAGATTGTTGAGTCTCAGGGTTATCCTGAGGATCTTGAGCATTATACTGAGCGTAAGGAGGATATAGAGGATGAGCACACCATTTTCCAGGCGGTGTTTCCTGCTTCAGAGTATTCCGGCACTATGTGTAATTATGAGGCGACGGGACGTTCCTCTACTGCTTGAACATCGTTAGTTAGCGTCTGGAACCATAGAAAAGTTTATATATAGCACTATCTGGTGGTGTATCATAATATTTTCCAGTTTATCATGATGAAAAGACGAGGTGACATGTATGTCTAAGAAAGCTCAGGGATTGTCCATGAATGTTATCATCATCGCGGCCATCGCGCTGCTTGTGCTTGTCATTCTTGCTGTGATCTTTATCGGCAGGATGGGCAAGACTGCCCAGAGCATAGATGAATGCCCGGGGACTTGCGTCGGTTCGGAGCAGGAGTGCTATGATAGGGGTGCTTATTTCAGGCCTACCAGCGATCCTTGCTTTGACAGGATAACCGGTGATGAGAGGCCCGATCTTGTTTGCTGTGTGGGTGTCGGTCAGCCGGGAGCTGAGTGATTCCGTGCCGTGCTGAAAATGGTTTATTCTTTTTTTCCTTCTAGGAAGGCTCAGGGGATGAGTCTCAACGTAGTTGTTATAGCTGTCATAGCTATCGTGGTTCTTGTTGTTCTTATCATAATGCTGACAGGCAAGACGCGGATACTTGGAAAGACCTCTTCTGATTGTCAAGCGAGGGGAGGGGAGTGCATACCTGCTGGAGGCCCTTGCGATGGCGCGCGATACACGTTCGGCACTGACTGTCCGGAAAACGAGCCTCATTGCTGCGTCCCTATGGGTGGGCCGTCAGGAGGGGGTTCAGAGGACTCTGAAAGCCAAGAAAGTGAGGATTCATAATACAGGTGTTTGATTATGTTGTGGAAAAGGAAGGATGCGGACATGACCATGGGCAAGATGGTCGCTGCTGTGCTTGCTGTAATCCTTATCGTGGTGCTTATAATGCTTGCTTTCCGCGCAGGTGTTTTGGGTTCTAAGTCCATGGGCTGTGCTGAGGGTGAGGATTTCTGCGTCAAGACTGTCGCGGAATGCGAGGCTAAAGGGGATGAGTACGAGTTCAAGACATTGAAGTACTGCAAGACTTCAGATGATGAGGATGGCAAGTGCTGTGAGCGTGCCTTGAGCCTTGATTGAATCCATATATCTGATCCATATTGTGTTCATTTTTACCAAATTTTTATGGTTATCATTTTTTGCTGAGGTGTTTTTGATGAAGAAAGCGCAGGGTATGAGCCTTAAGGTTGTTATCATCGCCGCGTTGGCGCTTATAGTGCTTGTTGTGCTTGCCCTTATCTTCACGGGTAAGGTCAAGTTCTTCAGCGGAACTGCCAGCGATACGACGAGCCAGTACGCTGGCAGGAACTGTGAGGTTCCTGGTACCATGAATGAGTGCATGGGTGAGGATGAGTGCGAACGTCGTGGCGGTTCCTGGACAGAGGCTCCGGATGGCGGTTATGAGGATTGCGGCTGGCAGGGCTGCTGCTCATTATGATATCTTCCGATTTTTTTGTTCTTTTGAGGGTTTGAGAGGTTTTTTTTCAATGATATCTAAGAAGGCCCAGATTTTAGGGAAGATCGCAGGCATAGTTGTTGTTTTGGCAGTGGTGTTGATATTGGCCCTTCTCGCGCTCAGGGGAGGCACTTTCTTTTCCAAGTCTTTTGAGAGCGTTGCTTCCTGCCAGGCTGACAGGCCTGTAGGTTTTGGCGGTGAGTGCGACTGCTTCTATGATGGTGAATGTCCGGGTGGTAGTCATGGTGTGGTCCATCCCGACTGTCCGAGGGCTTTATGCTCTGACAGCGAGGATTACGAGGCGAAGAAGGAGCTTGCCCGTCAGAATTTTGAGGAGGATGTGGAGCGCATAGAGGATGAGATCGACGGTAAGCTGAAGGGTACCATGCTTCGCGTCGTCGAGTCAAAGCATTTTGGCCAGTGCTGCCAGGGTGCGGAGCCTTATGAGGAGCCCGGCACGGGTGGAGCGGGTGTTCCTGAAGTTCCGGGTACTGGGGGGGATTGAGTGATGATACCTCATTCCAGGAAGGGTATTGTAGGCCTCAGCCTTACGCAGACCATAGGTCTTGTTCTTGCTGTCGGTTTCATAATCATGAGCATCGTCGTTGTGGCGGGTCTTCTGAACATCTTTACCGGCCCGCCTGATCAGGGAACAGTGAACATGTTTGGCAGGATTGTCGGGGCTGTTGATGTGATGATGCATCCTTCTAACACGAACGATTCGTGCAAGATACTGAACGGCTACATAGAGCCGGATTTTGCTGTTGTGGGTTTCAACAAGCAGGGCGAGAGCAATGCTGATCATAAGACTGGCGATCCTGATGATGAGGATTATGGTTATGTTGAGGAGTTCTGCGGTGTGATTGATGATGATATCTACAAGCCGAGTTCCTGTCTTGATACTGCCTGCCTCTGCCTGTGCAATGGCGGCGCCGGCGGTGTTTCTGGTGATGACTGCAAGGACCCTGATGATTCCCAGTGCCGCAGGGTGAGCCGGGAGGTAAGGCGTTTTGTCACTCTGGATGATGATGGGGATGAGATAGACCTTGTGATTTATGGTGAGAGCTGTTGGGGTTGGGATAATGATGTCATCGCGGGTTATGTTGTGAAGAAGAAGACAGGCAATGTGATTTCTGTTGAGCCGGTTATGACTCAGGAGGAGATGAACAGTACTTATCGTAACATCCCTGAGTGTGAGGATATGGTGCGTGATTTCAGGCGTGGCGAGGAAAGGCCTGAGCAGCCTCAGCAGGAGAGGGATGACGTGACTCCTCAGATAGAGGCGGTAAGGCGGGGGCAGCAGGGCTCAAGCTGATTTTACTCGTTTTCTTTCAAAAAGGTTTATAAACTCTTTTTGTTTGTGTTCTGCCAATGGGTTTTGGTTGGAAAAAAAGAGGTGGGTTAGCTCCGCGTTTATTCAGGTGCAGGAAGGCTAACATCATGCACGAAGTGTATTACTTGATGTTCCAGCTGATCCTTGTCGTTCTTGTCCTTATAGCTCTTCTTGCTTATGTGCATAACGTGGCCACCGATCTCGGTTTTGAGAAGCGTTTCACTTCTATCGATATGGCGCTCCTGACCACTGTTGTCCATTACGCTCCTGGGACTTTGAAGCAGGTCTACATACCTATCGAGGGTGATGATGAGATGCTGATAAGGCGGGCGGTAGATGCTGGTTTCGAGAACAACACTATCCTGATCACCGAGCGCCAGGAGGAGCTGCCTCCTGTGCTGTACTGGTTCCTTTCTGATCGTTACATGGACCCTCTTGATGAGGTTGTTTCACTTAAGGGGACGAGGCGCGAGGTTGACCTTATGGGACTGATGTCTTTTGAGGATTTTGTCCCTCCCAACATAACGTATTACAAGACAGGCAAGGGGGTCTCTTTTGACAGGGACCGGCTGAATCCTCTGCAGCTTGTCTGTCCTGTGCTGAACACGTCGGTGACTGACTGGCAGTCTGAGAAGGTTTTTATCGCAAAGGTCCTGCCTGGTGAGGGCGATTACGGCAACGCCGACCTTCCGGTGAACAGGATAGGCCGGATCCTTTCCGCGCGTTACAACCAGGTCGAGGTCAGCGGCACTTCTTCCGCTCCTGCGCAGGTCTCAGGCGGCTCGGTCATAAGTGCTGTGCCTGATGACGCGAGCATCGTGATAGCGATAGGTGATTCTGGTGAGGGGCGTGAGCCCGGAAGCCTTGTGGTATACATACCTTCTGACGCGAACCTGCTTGAGCAGCGTAAGTTCGCCTGTTTTTTGGTCAATGAGCTGCTCACTCCTGACTCTGCTGTCTTCTACTCTCAGGTCATGCCGGTATATGTGCAAAGCCTTGATGATGCATCTCCCCTCAATGTTTTTGAGGAGAAGTCTGATCCTTCTCAGGTCATGGTCTTCCTTGACATCTCGACTTTCTCTGATGAGCAGGTCGACGTGGACAATGCTGCTCTGGCTATATACTATGCTGTACAGCGTTACTTCGGCTCTGAGGACACGCCTGCGATACGCGGTCCTGTCTTGAGCTTTACTGAGAGCGGTGTTACAGGTACAGGTATCCGCGCCTTTACACCAGTCCGTACCGCGTCAGGTGCTGGTGCTGGAGCGGCCGTGGTTCCGGACTCTTACGGCCAGGTTTTGAGCCAGGCTGAGAAGGATGCTTTGCTTGCGCGTCTTGCAGAGCAGCACGGTTTTGAGTTTCCTGTGCTGAAGGCGTTCCTTGCTGTCGAGGCTGGGGGCAGGGGTTTCGGTCCTGATGGCAGGCTGAAGATCCGTGTGGAGCCGCACGTGTTCAACAGGAAATGTGATTGTGATTCAGGCACGTGGGGAGATACAACCCGACAGGATCGCGCAATTGCGGGTGTTTCGTGCCAGGGCGGCCAGGAGCATGAGCACGAGTGTCTTGAGAGTGCTGTTTCCGTAGATGAGGATGCTGCTTACAAGTCGATATCGATGGGTCTCCCCCAGATCATGGGTTTCCATCATCAGCGTCTCGGATATTCAAGCCCGAGGGCGATGTTTGAGGATTTCAGCAGGTCTGAGGCGGTGCAGATACAGAAGTTCATAGAGTTTTTGTCGATGAATGATCGCATATCATCTGCTATCAGGTCAAGGGATTGGGAGACCATGGCAAGGATATACAATGGAGATACTACAGGAAGGTACGCGTCGAGGCTGCAGCAGAACTATGACCCTTCCGCGACGCCGGCGGTGGCGTGACTTATTATGGTGCGGTATTATGGCAGGTAAGACAGGTAAGATGAGGATGATGGGGAGGAAGGATGCTATAATCTCCTTCAATTTCGTATCTATGATTCCGCGGATAATATTCCTTGTGATCATGCTGATGGCCTGTGTTATCCTTATCCGCCTTTTCATCAACAACAAGTTCGACACTAATGATACTGAGGCTGAGATTTTCATCGCAGGCTTGATTTACGGTACCGGCGGCGTCAGCTATACTGATCCTCTGACGGGCAGGACGTATCCTGAGGTGATTGACCTTGCCCAGCTCAACTCTTCAGAGCTGGACGCGGGTTTTTACCGTGGTGACAACCGTTTCATCGCCGCGAAGATATCGGTGCTTGCTGACCGGGATGATGAGACTCCTGTCAAGACGGTTTATTACAACAGGGAGTGGTATGACAACTGGAGGCCTTTGCTTGTCCTGCAATTGCCGGGCATAGGTGGTGTGGAGGATTATGTGCGCACCCTGCCTGTAATATACCGCAACGATGAAGGGGTCCTGAACGCTGGTTATGTGGAGTACCAGGTTGTCCAGCCCAGGGGATGATCATCATGTACTGGATGATGCGCGATGGATTTTGCAGGTTTTTCATGTTTTCAGACCAAAACCCAGGAGTGCCGGCGCAGGCCATAGCTTTAGGCTTTGGCCTTGTGCTGGCATCTTCCTTTGATATACCATGAGATTGATAAAAAAGACGCGGAATTTTGGAAAGCGGGCTTTCATAAGCGACGCTCTTGTGGACATATGGGCTATCATAATATTCGTGATAGTTATAATAGTGTTTTTCGTCATATACAGGTGGAGCGCAGAGGCGGCGATGCAGCAGATCCAGGACAAGCAGGACGTGATATACGGTAATTATCTTGCCCAGGTCTACCTTCGCACACCTCTCAGTGTAGCTGGCAGGGACATGACCATGGCTGAGCTGATAGCTTTGTATGATTACAACCAGACATTGGAGCGGATGCAGGCTGATGAGGCATCTTTCGCTGAGTGGGCTGAGGATGTAATAACTGACAATCCTCTTGTCAATTTTATTGGTCTGGGAAATCCTATGCGGACTGCGATCATAGACCTGACAGAGGAGTTTGTGGAGCAGAATTTTGATTCTGATAGGTGTTTTTTCTTCTCTATACACGGAAATTCCTTCGATTACACGCAGAGAAATCTGGTTTGTTCAGCTTCGATAGGTTTCAGCCCGCACTATCTTTTCAGCCAGTTGAGGGATGTCCCGAAAGAGGCTTACGCGACGTACATAGCTCCTGTAGATCCGCGGGATGGTCCGATAATACTTTACTCTATATATGATTTTGAGAGGTTGCTTTCGGTATACTCTCCTGATCCTTATTTTGATATGGATGATGCGGCCAGATGGGCTACGTCTCTTTCTTGCAGGGATCCGGTTGCTGCAGTGGCGAATCCTGCCTGCAGGGAGAGGCACGGCGCGGCTGTCGAGGAGTTTGCCAGGTCTTTGGGAGGTTCAGGTTAAGGATGGTCAGGGGATGTTTGCTTAGGAGCAGGAAGGGCATGGTGTTCAACATCATGGTTGTAATATTCACCATCGTCGTGCTCAGCTATGCTTATGTCCAGCTCTCTAACAAGCTTGACGTGGACCATGAGCTGGGCGAGATGCAGTTTGATGCGGTCATTAAGATGCAGGAAGGTGAGAAGGCATTGATATTCCTTGATTTCGCTTCCAGGATGGCGTTGTATCAGTCTGTTTTCGATCTTCAGTCTCAGGGCGGGATATCTGAGGCAGGCGCTTGCGGTACTTATTACGGTTTCAACCGCTGGAACGCGGAGTCCGGCGAGACGTGCTTTGTCGACGCTGATACTGCCAAGGACGCTTTGAGGGACCTTTTCGTCTCCAATCTTGTCGCGCGTGTCGCCGCTTATCCGAGCGCCGATTTTGTGGGTAATGTTCCTGGTGCTGCCGCTTCAAGGGGAAGTGCTTTGGCAGCCACTGATGTGATGGGCGTCGCCGCCGCTACTGGCGAGGCGGTCTCTTCTTGCGGTGAGGGTGATGATCTCATGGAGGACTTCACTTTCAGCTCCGGGTCTGGTTTCTTCCCTGATGATGGCGGGCGCGTCTGGGTTCCTTCTGAAGCTAACTGCCCCGGCTCTTATCCTCTTATAGTCTTCTTGCACGGTTGCATGCGCGAGTCTCATGCCACGAAGCACAGGAATTTCGGGGATGGTCTTGAGTATGATATCATACCCCTTACAAAACGCTTCATCCAGGCAGGCACGGTCCGTCCCTTGATTCTGGCTGCTCCTTCGCAGACGCGTGGTCTTGCTAATTTTAGGGGATCTCCTGACTCTCCTTGCGGTCCTTCATTGTGGGGCTCTGAGTTCGATGCCGCAGCTTTTGTGGATCAGGTCCGCGAGGAGCTTCCGGATGGTGTTATCTTGTCGTCGGTGAGTTTTGTCACCCATGACGGCGCTGCTTGTTCTATCATGTCGGGCCTGCATTCTGCTGCGATGCGTTTCTCGACAGCTTATGCTGTGGGTCAGTTCGATTCCTGCGCTTCTTCCGAGCTTGGGGGCTCTTTGGCTGGGAAGCTTGGGCAGGACGTGAGGTTCATGGCCGTATACGCTAGTCAGGCCTCGCCTGATCAGAGGTCCGCGCATAACTCTGCATTGGGCATAGCGGAAGACCGTCAATGCCCTTCATCAGAAATTCCGGGAGGCGGTCTTGCTGGGTGCCTTTCCAACAATGATGCGAAGCGCTTTGCGTTCACCATGTCTGATATCTCGTCAGGCGCTCACGGGCGTTCTCTGCACGTAGGTATGGAACACTTCCTTAAGGCTTTCTTCCCTGTTGCCGGCCAGGGTTCCGGGCAGGACGGTGGAGAAGGGGGGGACGAAGATTCCCGCGAGGCAGATGGGGAAGCGGATGGTGATGTTGACGCGGGTTCCGGAGGTCAGGGATGATGGCACATCCTGTTTGCTCCTACGGAAAGAGAAGATTGTTGTCCAGATATTCTGCCCTGTTTATGCTTGTCCTGCTTTTGTTTTCCGCGTTGGCTTATGCAGTTTCTGGCGTGCCTGACGGCGAGGGTGCTGGAGAAGGTGAAGATGCGGGCGGTGAAGGCTCTTCCCGTTTCAGGTTTGTCGTCGTAGGCGATACTCACATCGGCTGCGGTGACAGGGGAGTCCATCCAAGGATAGGTGATGCTGTGGAGCGCATAATCGGGATCAGTCCTGCTTTTGTGATACAGCTTGGTGATCTTATAAGTATCCGTGATGAGGAGCAGAGCAATTCTGCTGAGTGCATCGATACGATGTGGCAGAGGGCTGCTGAGGAGGTGGTAAATCCTATAACTCAGGCAGGCATATTGTTCTTCTTCACCACAGGAAATCATGATGGCGCTCTTCCAGGCAATTACGGCTCGCAGGTCTCGCTCCTGAAGCATGACCGTTTCTGGTCGTCTCACCCGTCGAGGAACAGGGATTATCCTGTCAGCGGCGTTGGCTATCACAGGTATTATTCTTTTGATTACGGTGATTCACATTTTGTCTCTTTGTTCGCTCCTGGAACGCATGGGCTGAGGGATTCTCAGGAGCAGTTTGCCTGGTTGAGGGAAGATTTATCAGCTGCTTCCGGCTCGACGCATATCTTCGCTTTCTCCCACACTCCTTTGAGGCGTCCGGCTACTGCCCAGCCAAACAACAGGCCTGCCGGACCTCTTCTCCAGCAGGCGACGCAGCTTATGTCCCTGATGAAGTCGGCTGGTGTGAAGATACATTTCGGAGGTCATGTCCATATACCTTTGGAGGTTGATGTCGAGGGCATTAAGGGCATCATACCGGGAGTTCTGGGAGGCGGCAGGGGCACTCCTGCTGATACGGGTGTGACGCCTGGATGGGCTTTCATGGTTGTTGATGTGGATGGTGATGACATCCAGTATTACCGTCTTGAGGCTCCTGATTTCAACAATCCTGACATGCCTGATTCTCCTGAGGTGACCAGTCCTATGCAGACACCTGAACTTCCTTCAGGGCTTGAGGGTGTTGGCGTCTGTCCGCCGGGCATGAGGCCTGCTCCTGCAGGCACTGTCGGGGGGATATCTTCCAGGCTTGGTTGCGGTGCTGTGTCTATCCTTTCCCCTCCTGATTCTATTGACGGCAGTACTGTGCTCCAGCATGCTCGTCAGTATGAGGGCAGGCGTTACGGCACAGGTCCTTGTGAGTTTGTCTGTTCTTCTTTTGTGACTCAGATAATCAGGGATCTTGGTGTCGATGTCGATTCTGAGATGGAGCGGAGGATAAACGTCGCTGTCGGTGGGAGGGGCGCTGACGCGATAATCGCTGAGAATGATCCCATCCATAAGGGCGTACAGTACGCCCTGACCTCCGCGGGTGTAGGTGACGCAGTCTCTGTCGGGGATGCGCAGCCTGGTGATTTCGTGCAGTACTGGTGGAGGGAGGACGGCAGCTGGCGAGGTCATTCGGCCATCATCGAGGAGGTGAAGGGCGATGGCAGGTTTGACATATATGGCGCTCATTGGACCCGGGTGACGAGCAGTGATGATGTGGACCTGGGCGATCCTGATAAACTGGTTTACATCGCCAGGCTGCATCCTGATGCGGGTTCGGGTAGTGAAGGCGGTGTCGCGGTTGTTCCGCAGGTCTCACCCTCCTCGCCCGCTCCTGCTACAGGAGCTGCTCCTTCGACCGCTTCGCAGCCTGTTTCATCGTCTTCATCATCGGCGGGTTGTGGCGGGAAGGTCGCTCTTGTGGGTGATTCGCTGACCGCCTGCTCAAGCAATTACATAAGATACCTTAGGGAGATGTGCGGTGAGGGCACGACGATAATGAATGAGGACAGCGAGCCGGGCACCGTATGCACCAGCCAGGTGCAGGGCAGGTTCTGCCTGCAGCCCGGTGAGAGGGGTGACAAGTTCGCTTATGTGTGCAAGACCACAAGGCAGATGAAGGATGATTTTGATGCTGTTCTCGCCTGGGAGCCTGACACCATAGTGCTGATCGGCGGCGGCAATGATATAGGCAGGGATTGGCAGACCGTCAGGTCCAACCTGCTTGACATGTACAACAGGGCGAGGGCGCAGGGTATACGTGTAGTCGCTGGCACCATAACCCCTCAGAAGACTGCTGATGAGCTCGGCCCTGCTCTTGACACTTTGAAGAGGATTAATGAATGGATATTGAGTGAGTCTCCTGCTGATGTAAAGGTGGATCTTTATCCTGAGTTCGTCCTTCCGGGCACTGATGACATTAACCCTGCGCTTTTCGGGGGTGACAGGATACATCCCAACCCTGCGGGAAAGCAGAGGATGGCGCAGAAGATCCATGATGCTTTGACTGGTGCCGCGCCTTCTGCCGGCCCGACAGGCCCTGCTGCTCCTTCAGTAGGGTCTGGTACTTCCACCTCACAGGGTGGCGGCACCGTCTGCGTGCCCGAGTCTGTCCTGCCTTCTACGCTTTTTGATTTTCTTATGAACTCTACCCTCGGCGTGACAGGTATAGCAGGTATTTCCCGTCAGAACATCGCGGTAGGGATAAACAAGACCGCTTCCCAGTTGACTCCTGGTGCTGTGTGCGTGCCGATATCCGCAGACAGGGAGTACGATCTCGATTTCCTTAAGGGGATGTATGGTCGGAACCGCCTTCAGGTTGAGGCTCAGCTTCAGGACTTCAGCTTTATGGGGAAAGATGTGAGTATGCATCGTAAGATAGTTCCTGCTCTTGCCTGTGTAGAGCAGGACATCATGCGCTGTGATGAGGGGAGTGATTACTGGTACAGGACTGTGGGGTCTTACCGTTGGCAGGCATTGGCTGAGGATCCCGAGCTGCTTGCTACGAGCTCTTTCGGTATCTCTCTTGACATAAATCTTGATTCAAACCTCAATAACCAGGAGGGTGAGCTGCAGTCTGACATCCCGCAGTGTGTTGTCGATGCTTTCCGGCGTTATGGTTTCAGGTGGGGCGGTGATTACGAGACTGCGAAGTGCCCTGCTCATTTCGAGTTCATGGCAGATCCTGGGCGGGTAGCAATACTGTCAGCAGAGGTGGCGGGGGAGATTGCTGAAGAGGGGGCTGCCGCTGCAGGTGATCACACTCCTGCTACAGGAGGGGTAAATGTTCTTGTATGTGTGTCCGAAGGCCATGGTGCCGCTACTTTCCGCGCTGCCGCTAATAGCATACAGTCGAAGATAGGTGGTGAGCTTCATTTTGCAGGGAATGCCCGGGAGATGCTGGATGCGATAAGACAGCATGATGATATACGTAATCTGATACTTCTTGGTCACGGAACTTCCAGAGGATTTTTGAGGCCTGGTGCCACTGGCGCGCGTGTTGGACGTGATGCTCTTCCAAGGTGGGTATCTGTAGAGACGCTTGCTGCAGAGATCGCTCCCCGTCTTAATCAGGGTTCTATAGTAGGTCTTGCTGCCTGTTCTACTGGTTCTGATCCTGCCGAGAGCGGTTGGGACCCGCCTATTTTCGGCCCTGGAGGGGAGAATGGTTTTGCTGCGAAGTTGCGGGACGCGTTGTCTCAGCAGCAGGGAATACCTTCTGGTATTCAGGTAAGGGCTCACACTACTGCAGGCCATACGACCGCCAACCCAGCGGTCAGGATGTTCCCTGTTGGCGCTTCTTACGTCGGCACTCAAGGAGTATCTGTCCTTGACAGTGTTTGGGGTGGTGGCGCCCATATGACCCTGAGCAGGGAGTGGATATCCAAGTTCAGGGGTGAGCCGTCTGAGGATTGGATGGCAGGAGGTGCTGCTGTTGTCGTTTGATAGGATGGTTTTGGTTACTGTAATTTTGTGCTTTGCCCTATTTTTGGTATCAGGGATTACACATGCTTATGAGACCGAAGAGCTGGTATTCTTCTACATCTCTTCTCCTGATGACCCTTCTCTCATGGATGTTGTTGTCGTGAATTTCATCGATCATTATCATTATGGTTCTGTAGAGCCGCCAGATGTAGGATATTTTTATGGTTCTGGGTACGAACTGGTTGTTCTTGGACCCGCTGGCGAGGAGATATTCAGGATACCTGTTATTGACCTTTACGGTCCAGTATCTTATGATTCTGTCATGGGCGCTTCAGGTATGATGATAGTAGATGGGGATGATGTTCTGTTCGAGCAGGAATTTAGTTTCTGTGATGGTGACGGGACATGTGAGCCTTGCGACTTGCCGGGTTGTGCCGTTTCTGAGAACGTGCTGACTTGCGCTGATTGCGCATCAGGGGGTATTGATGGTTATTGTGACGAGCTTCCTGATGGCATATGCGACCCTGATTGTGAGGGTGAACGGGATTTCGACTGCGGCAAGACTTGTTCAGAGATGGAGGGTGATGTTTGTTTCGGCGATGAGATATGTTATGGAGGGGATGTTGTTAGCTCTATAGACTCTGACAGTTGCTGTTCAGGAGGCACCTGTTTCGACCTTGGCGAGTATGTCGAGACGTCTATCGAGATGCAGAACCAGCCTTCGTTCACCATCACCAGGACGGGTGATACGGCTGCTGCGGCGCAGTCGCAGGGTTTCCTCGGTGATTACTGTATCGATGAGCTTGGCGGAAAGATTTGCGAGCCTGATGAGGGTTGTGATGGTGAGTGGGTGGAGTATTACCAGGGTGCTTTCTGTTGTGTCGGCCGTTGCGATGAGATTGAGGAGGTAGTCACGGAGGAGTTTATCGCGGAGGTCAGGAATGAGACCTCGACCCCTCTTTCACAGGAGGAGATCGATTCTTTGTACGGCCAGGATTACGAGGACATTTTGGATGAGTGGGTTGAGGATGAGGATGTCTGGTCTCATCCTGAAGAGATGGGTGAGATGGTTGAGGATAGGACGTCGCGGCATATAGAGATAGAGGAGGATATTTCTGATGAGCAGGAAGCGCAGGAGGAAGATACTGTCGCTCGGAAAGTAAGGGAGGTGTTGCCTGAGATTCCTGACCAGGTCAGGGGCGCGAACCTGCCTGTGATAGTTGGTGGTGTGCTTGTCGTGATTCTTGTTGTGGTCATTTTCATCGCCATATTCGGGCGTTCTGCAAGGAAGGATCTTGCTGCTTCTTCAGATAAGGTCGCGAGGGAGGAAGGCGCGGCATCTGCTGTACGACCTGCCCGGGAAGTATCTGCTTCTGGTGTTTCAGGCACTTCTCTTCAGGGTTATATAGATTCTATGGTGTCGAAGGGTTTCAGCTACACCCAGGTGCGCCAGCACCTCATCGGCAGGGGGTATGACTCTTCACTGGTCGATGATGGGATCCGTAAGGATTATGAGGCAAGGAAGTCTGCTTTGCGGGGGAGACAAGGATGAGATATGTATCATGGTTTGGTTCAAGGTTCGCATCTTTTTTCATGATCGTAATCCTTGCTCTTCTTATGTCCTCACTCTTTGTGGTTGCTGATGATGAGACTGATGGTGCTGGCGACTCGCCTGCCTCTCTGGCCGCGTCAGAGTCTGTCGCATCCCCTACAAGTTCCCTTCCCCGTTGCGAGGGAGGGAATATCGATAATCTTCAGAACACAGCTCTCAGACGCTGCCTTCGCTTCAAGGACATATTTGAGGAGAAGGGCAGGGAGAATGGCGTGTTTGACCTTGGCCTCGACCTGCTTTTCCTCTTCATCACCGCGGCTCATGAGAACAGCTGCCGTTCGTATGCTGCTGGGGATGAGGGTGCGGTGACAGGGGGTATAATGCAGGTCGATAATCCTTGCAAGTTCCATCCTGAGCAGTGCCCTACGACCGAGGTGGAGATTGATTATGGCACCAGTGCGATCGGCAGGTTCTTTGATAGGGTTGTCGGCAGCAGCGGGTTGACAGGCAGGCAGGCTTTGTGGATGGCCTGGTTCGCTTACAATCGTGGTCCTGGCGCGGCCCGTATGGCTATCCAGAAGATGCGCGAGGAGGGCAAGACCATCCAGCAGGCGACGGATGAGGCCTGTGCGCATTTTTATGCTGACAGGGATTACACTTGTGACAGCTATACCCGTGAGCATTACGGGTGTCCTGAGGGTGTGAATCCTATGTGTGAGAACGGCAAGTCCTGTGCGTATAATTTTTATTGCAGGATAAGGTATGAGGATGTGGGTGTGCATTATTCTGATATCAGGTGGCATTCTTATGTCCGGGCGTGTGAGGAGATCGGCGGCCGCATTGTTGAGGAGGGCGCGCCTATAACGACAGGTGAAGGTGCTGGTGGGGAAGAGCTGTCTTCCGGAGCTGTGGGGGTTGGTGCAGAGAGGGCTGGTTTCCGTCCCACCCACCCTTATTTTGACGTGCCTTATTCTGTGAACCCTTCTTTCTCGACGGATATCGAGTATGATTTCTCTGTTTATGACACCGTGCCTGAGCAGTTGAGGCGCCTTGAAAGGTGCAAGGACGATGTCGCGTGCGTAAAGAACAACGCATCTATTATAGAGCAGGAGAACCCGGGCTTTGACTGGCTGATCAAGTACGGCGGGAATGTCATCAGCGAGGATGCGGGCGGTAACTTGGAGTATCCTGCCTGGGAGGCTTTTTGCGAGTCTCCTGATGTTCATGCGGTAAATTCTCTTGCCGAGGCTTTGGATGTCGTGACAAGGTCTCAGGACAGGGATTGTGTTCACCATTACACCCCGCCTATAGTCACAGAGGAGGATATCAATCGGTGGTACGGGAGGGGCTTGAGCGCCGGTCTGGCTCTTCTGAACCCGTTGCTTGGCATCGCTTCTTTTATCGCGACCGAGCTTTCTGATTCTGCTGACTGGGATGAGCGTGTCCTTTCTCTTTCCCGTGAGGGTAGTGGTGTGCGGGTCTCTCTAGCAGGGGGGGGTTTGCAGGCAGTGGTCCCTTCTGCGAAGTTCAGGCAGGTACACCAGGGGGTTCGCGGTGATTCAGCGTCTCATTTCAGGTACACGCGTGACGGTCCGGAATCTATTGATATCTACAAGGACGATGACGGCAACATAACCCTGTACCCTGCGGGTGATGCGCCTTCTTCTGAGGAGTGCGGTCTGCATAATAAGATATTGAAGCTTTGCGTGGTTCAGAACACGTCCTTCCTTGCTTACGATGCGGATGAGAACCAGATGGGCATGCAGAGGATGGTGCTGAAGTTTGCGTATCTTTTCAGCAGCGAGATCACTGACGTCAGGGATTTTGAGGTGAAGGATGCTGCTTTAGCTTCCAACAAGTCTTTGCTGGTCTGGAGTCCTGTCGAGGGTGTGGACGTGAATTTCTATACTGTTTACTATTCGGAGAACGCAGGTCTTGAGTCCAACCTAAGAGGGCAGGACCCTTCTGAGCTTCCGGAGGGTTTGGAGGATGATCTGGAGTCTGTTGAGCTTTATGTGGATTCAAAGCAGGATGTGATGGTGAGCCTGTCTTCTCTTGATGATCCTTCCTGTGAGGTGTTCGGCACTACGTGCGTGCCAGGCTACAGGCTGGAGACGATGATAGGTGAGATGATGTCTGACGCCCTGCTCGAGGATAATGTGCTGTTCTATTCTGTTCCTGATGAGATGTTCTTCTATTTTCTGTCTCCTGTGAAGAACGACCATGATTATTTCTTCGGCATCACCGCGACTGATACGAATGGTGATGAAAGCCCTTCGTTTAATATTCCTGCGTCCGCGATGCACGAGAATTCTGTGGATGACCTCCCGCCTGCACTCGCACAGATTAGGGAGGTTCAGGTGGGGGGTGATGATGTTGTTTTCCATATCGATCCTGTTGAGCAGAACATAGATGGCGGCCCTCTTGACCCGGCAAAGATTGAGGGGTATAAGATATACTGTTTCGAGGATGGGGCTTCGGGGGAGTTTGACCTTTCAGCGAAGGAGCCTCTTTTCGCACAGGGCATCTCGAGCGAGACCGATGGCGCTGTACGCTTCTCGAGGCCGGTGAGGGACTTCACTGATTTCGCCTGCGGCTTCACAGGCTCTCCTAAGTTTGCAAGGTTTGTGGTCGCTGGTGTGAAGCGTATCAGGGGGTCAGATGTTGATTTCGAGGGCATTGTCGCTGAATCTTCTCTCTCTTCGCAGTCTGTCCTGATTCCTGAAGAAGTGTGATATTTTATGTTGGTCTCAGTTCCGCGGCAGCTCGACTCTCAGGACTTCCTCATATCCTGTCACTTCTTCTGTCGTGCCTGATACCACTTTTCTGTACTTTGTGACGTTGACTTTTTCTGTCTGGTTTATGCAGAGCCTGAACACTTTTGTCTCGTATCCTGTCTCTTCTGTGTTGTTGGTGAAGTCTACTGTCACGTCTTTCAGCGGGTCGTATTGTGTGTCCCACATGACGTATAGCGTCCTTGTGGATTGGGGTTCTACAAGGAACATCATGGGGTGTTTTGACCTTCTGGTCTCTTCTCCGTCGTACAGGTATATCTTGTCTAGGTATATGGCGTCGACCTCCTCCCTTCCGTTGTGGATGTTGACTACCCTTCTGACGTAGTTGGTCTGTCCGGGCACAGGTGGCTGTGTGAGCCATTCTTTCTCTCCTATGCTGAGGTTGAACTTGGAGTCGTTCATATCGCTGTAGTGCCGTTCTATGCATTTTTCGCCTACTACGCGTGTTTCTGTGGTCGTGTAGGGCTCTTCTGAGTACATCTCTACTGTCTCGGTTATAGGTCTTTTCTCGAGTGTCTTGACGTGCATGCCTGTCTTTTCACATCCTGCCAGGGATGTGGCCATCAGAAATAGGATTAATGGTATTATGACTAGAATCCTTCCATGTCTGAACCCCCTCATGCTGGTTTCTTACGAGTCGGGAGTGACTTATAAAAGTTGTGTTTCGCTCCTTTAAATAATTTATAAATTCCTCGAACTCTTTTTTATGTTGTGATATGTGGTGCGGGTGGAATAGGTAAGATTCAAGTCCTGTTTCTTTGTTCTTCATTATATAGAAGAATGCTCTGTCCATATTCAGGTAGTGCAGGAACACGACATCCTCCAATGGAACTCCAAGGATGCTTGACACGGGTATCTCCCCTATTCTGTGTTGGCGTAAGCCGGGATAAATAGATCCCAGTCCTTTTATGATGGAGGCGTCATAAATAAAGTGTTCCTGTTCCAGAACCGAGAGAGTCTCAGCATCGATCCTGTTGTAAGGAGCTCTGAAACCGACAACCTTTCTGCCTGTGATGTTCTCGAGTACCTGCCTGCACCTGCGCAGCTCTGATCGCTTCTCAGCGTCCGTCATCTTGGTGAATGGTCTGTGCGACCAGCCGTGGCATGCGACTTCCCTTCCTGTCATCAGCTTGACTATGTGGGGGTATCTGGCCGCGTACTCTCCTGTCACGAAGAATGTCGCGTCGACATCATGCCTGTACACGACATCAAGCACGTCCATTACGCTCTGCTCCCCGTCGACAGGCTCGACGTCGAAGCTGAGGAGCACGACCCTGCTGTCAGGCGCCCCGTGAGTTTCGATCATGAGGATGAGCGATGCAAGGAGGAGTATGAATGCTCCGGAAAGTATGCTGGTGCGCTTGAGTTCAGGGCTTTGTCTTTTATTCATAGAATTATGCTGTTGTCTTGTTGCCCAGCTCCTGGTTGAGGCGTTCTGTCTCTTCCTTGGGGTTTGGGTCCATCTCGACCTTGTTCGCGACGATCTCTATCCTGTCGAACATCGCGTTCTTGGTTATCCTGCCGCCGAGTTTTATCATCTTTCCGAGGAGGTCTATCTTTACCTGGTCGAATGCGTCTGGGTTCTCCCTGTATTTGAGGAATTCCTCACGCTGCTTTCCTGTGAGTTTTTCTGCCTGCTGCCTGAAGAAGACTCCTCTTATGGTTTCGCTTCCGTCGTCGATGACCGCGTTCATGACGTAAGAGTAGTCCGGCTCCACCTCGTCGTGCTGCTGGCATACGAACTTTTCTTCTCTCTGCCTCGCTCTCTTTCCGCACTGTGGGCATATCTCGAAGAATCTTGGGTCGAATATCTGTACTATCGTGCCGAGTATCTCTGCGTTGCTGTCGTTCTCGTTGAGTTCTGCTATCTTCTTGCGCTGCGCTTCAGGCATTGCGGAGGACTGCATGGCCGCTTCGCTGACCTCCACTTTCTCTCCTTCCGGGTTTCTTTGTATCTGGCTCTTGTCGTTGAGGTGTATCTCTGCTCTTCCGTTGTTCTCTTTGACATATCCGTTTGTGACCTTTACAACGTCGCCTTCCTTTACGTCCTGCATCTTTTCTGTCATCGTGTGCCAGCACGTGATCCTTGTCTTTGCCGTGTCGTCTGCTATCATGAAGCTGCCTACTTTTCCGCTTCCCCTGTCTGTAGAGAATTCACGTATGTCGTATACTGCGATGACCTTGCCTACTGTCTCGACGTTCCTCATTCCGGGCAGCAGCTTGTCAAGCTTCACCTTTCCTGATATGGCTTCGAAGGCGTTGACGTTCAGCTCGTTAGCCACTATGTGTGCCGCGCCGTCTTTGGATACGAGTCCTGCGAGCTGGTCGAGCTTCTGTTTTATCCTTGCCTCTATCTCTTCGTCAGAAAGTCCTGTCTTCTCTTTTATCTTCTCCACGATCTGTTCGTGCGTGAGCTTTATCATGTGATTACCCCCTTTGGTCTTCTTGTTCTTCTGTCCTTGTTTTCGCCTTTGTTCTATTTATATATTTATGTGTTCTGAAATAATTGTTTTTTGCGTCTATCGTCCCTGTCCAGTCCCTAAACTTTATTAACTCCCTTTATTTTTTATCACATACGATGATGCTCAAGACCCATCTGGCTTTCGGTTTTCTTGTAGCTATAGCTTCTCTCCATTTCCTGGAGCCGGCGAACCAGCTTCTCTTCGCTTTCGTGCTTCTCATCGGCGCTGCGTTCCCGGATATTGACCATCCGAGATCCCGGCTTGGCCAGATGGCGTGGCCTGTGTCGTGGATTTTTGAGCATCGCGGCTTCTTCCATTCGTTCATCGCGATAGCCTTCTTCACTTTCATCTTGTTTCTCTTATCAAACTCGATGCTGTACAGCATAGCTTTCCTGTTGGGCTACGCATCTCACATCCTGGCGGATTCATTGACCGCTTCAGGGATAGGCCCTCTCCACCCTTTGATGAAGTTCCGTTTGAGGGGCTCTATGCGTACAGGCGCTTTCTACGAGTACGCGCTCTTTTTCGTGTTGATGTCCGTGAATATATTTCTCCTTCTCATGATCTAGCAATAAAGCAAGCACCACCCTCGCTCTTTGCGTGTCTGTCTACTGTGCTCTATCTGCGCTGTGGTGCTTGCTTAGAGCACTAGACATCCGCAAATATTTCGCCCAATCCTCTTTCTCAAAGATTGAACCTTTTCAGCCTCTCTGCTGCTCCCACTGCCCACTGGACATGCTCGGATGAGGTATTTAAACGACTTCGGCGTTATATATCCTATCGCGGTCTGGGACCTGCTGCCTGCCACCAAAGTGGAGGCAGTACCAAGGGTCTCAGGTTGAAATAAGATGCGATAAGCAACGCGAGGTGTTGTGTATGACTGAAGTAAGTAAGTTTGGTGAGAATCTGCCTGAGATGCAGTTCAGGGCCGGAGCTATAAGCGCGGCTGTGTGGAGGAATACCATCAAGAAGAAAGATGGTTCAGAAGCAGACATCAGGACTGTGTCTTTCCAGAGAAGGTACAAGGATAAGGATTCTGATGAATGGAAGACGTCTAATTCTTTGAGAGCGACAGACCTTCCCAAAGCAGTTGTTGTTCTCAATAAGGCGTATGAATACTTAGTGCTCAACGGCCAGGGTGACCTGGCTGTTGAGATGTGATGAAAGCAAGTTTAAAATATGAGGTGGTATTGAATGACAGTAGAAGCTGCAAAGCATGATGATTCAGATGTGGGGGTTTCAGCTCCTGTTTCTGTTGAGAAGGAGAAGTGTTCAAAGGCGAGGAAGGTGAGTAAGGAACCTGAGAAGGAAGTTGAGATATATGACCTGCCTGGCGTGGGTGCTGCTACTGCTGAGCGCCTTAAGGAGGCTGGTTATGATGGTGTGATGTCGATAGCCGTGGCTTCCCTGGGGAAGCTGGTGGAGGACTCTGGTGTTTCTGAGTCTGTCGCGCGTAAGATGATCCAGGCCGCGAGGAATTCATTGAACATGGGTTTCATTTCAGGGTCTGAGGTTCTTGAGAGGCGTTCGAGGGTCTTGAAGATCCCGACAGGGAGCAATACTTTTGATGAGCTTCTCGAAGGCGGTTTTGAGACTGGCTCTATCGTGGAGTGTTTCGGTGAGTTCGGCTCCGGGAAGACACAGGTGGGCCACATACTTGCGGTCAACTGCCAGAAGGGCAATCCTGATGCTGTGGCTGTGTATATAGACACTGAGAACACTTTCAGGCCTGAGAGGATAAAGCAGCTTGCTGATGGTGCTGGTCTCGATCCTGATGCTGTGCTTAAGAACATCAAGGTGGCGAAGGCGTACAACTCTGACCACCAGATGCTTCTTGCTGAGAAGGTGGCTGAGATGATCGGCAAGGAGAAGGTTCCTGTCAAGGTTGTTATCGTCGACTCGCTCACAGCCCATTTCAGGGCGGAGTTTATCGGTCGCGGCACTCTTGCCGAGCGTCAGCAGAAGATCAACAGGCACATGCATACCCTGCTGAAGCTTGCGGATATGTACAATACGTGCGTGTATGTGACTAACCAGGTCCAGGCTGATCCTGCGCAGTTCTTCGGCGACCCTACTAAGGCTGTTGGGGGTCACATAGTGGCTCACGCTTCGACCTTCAGGATATATCTGCGTAAGGGCAAGAAGGGATCTCGTGTGGCCAAGCTGATAGACGCTCCGAACCTTCCTGACGGAGAATGCAATTTCTTTGTCGAGACAAAAGGACTTAGGGATGTCTGAACGCCGGACGCGAACGCGTCGCAGCAATAGTTTTATAAATCATTTTCTCTTTCTTTTTGTTCATGTGCAGTTTGCTGTGCAGATCTGGATAGGTTATGGATAGGTGAATAGGTTATGTATGGAGAAGGTAATGAGGGAGGCGGTTTCAGGCCTCGAAGCGGACCTGGTGCTGGTTTCGCGCCGGTGCAGGTCGGTGAAGAGTTGGACGTCAGGATTGAGGCTGTCGGTGAGAAGGGCGACGGCATAGCGAGGAAGCGCGGTTTTGTGTTGTTCGTTCCGAACACACGGGAAGGCGATGAAGTGAGGATAAGGATCACGAAGGTTCTGCGTAAGGTGGGCTTTGCTGAGGTGATAGGTGAGGCGAAGGCGGCTCCTCCCGCTCCGGAGAGGAAGGAAGAGCCTGTTGCTCAGCCGTTGCCTGAGGAGCCCTCGCCCGAGGACACTGAGGATTTTGGCGAGGAGCCGGAAGAGACTGAGGAAGTTCCTGAAGAGGTTTCAGAAGAGTCTGATGAAGAGAGGTCTGAGGATATGGAAGCACCTCCTGCTCCTGAAGCGCCTGGGGCCGGACTGCCTGAAGAGACTGAAGAGAAGAAGGAGTGATTCTTCTTTTTGTTTTTTATTTCTTTTTTAACATGAGATTGTTCATCGCTTTTGAGGTTCCTGATGATATATCCAGGCTCCTTCTTGCTGTACAGGAAAAATTAGTTTTCTCAGGAAAAGCTACGAAGACAAAGACTTTTCATCTTACTTTGAAGTTCCTCGGGGACGTGGATGAAGAAAAACTATCGGTTCTTATTGATGAACTGTCCAAGATAACATTCCGGCCAATTGACGCCAGACTCTCAGAGGTCGGCGCGTTCCCTGACACGAACCGGCCAAGAGTTGTCTGGGTCGGCATTGAGCCGAAAGACATCATCAACTCGATCCAGGGGCAGGTTGACCTTGCCACTCAGAAGCTGGGTTTCGTTGCTGACAGGCGTTTCCACCCTCACATCACTCTTGCGCGCATAAAGTTCGTCGATGACAGGAAAGGGCTCAGGGACTGCCTGACCTCTCTCAAAGTGCCTGAAGCGTCATTCAAGCTGGACTCCTTCAAGCTGGTAAAGTCTGTCCTGACCCCTCAGGGGCCCGAATATGAGGTTCTGAAGTCTTTTCCAGCATCACAATAAGTTTTATAAACCCCCTTCTCGCTCCAGGGTATATTGCCCAGCATGGGGGATGGCCGTAAACGGGACCTTATGCGTGCTGCAGGGCGATAATAATGTGGCGATAGACGTTTTCAGAGTTCTATTGCTTTCAGGAGGATTTAAAATGGCAGAAGATCAGCTGTTGGTGCCTATAGACCAGTATCTGAAGGCAGGCATCCATATAGGGACCAAGTTCAGGACCAAGTACATGAATAATTTTATCTACAAGACAAGGCCTGACGGGCTTTACGTGCTTAACCTGCAGAAGATCGATGAGAGGATTGACCTTGCCGCTAAGTTCCTTTCCAGGTACGAGCCTGAGGATATCCTTATCGTGTGCAGGCGTGAGAACGGCTGGAAGCCTGTGCAGATGTTCGGCAGGGTGACTGGTGTGAAGGTTTTTCCGGGGCGTTACCCTCCGGGTATCCTGACCAACACGAATCTTGAGGATTTCTTGGAGGTCAAGGTGCTTGTGGTGGTTGACGCTTGGCCTGACAGGAACGCTATCAAGGACGCTTCGAGTGTGGGCATACCTATCGTTGCTCTTTGCGATACCAATAACCAGACGAACAATATAGATTTTGTGATCCCCTGCAACAACAAGGGTAAGAAGGCGTTGGGTATCCTTTTCCACATCCTTGCGACCCAGTACTTGAGGGAGCGTGGCGAGCTTCCGCGTGACAAGGAGCTGGACTACAGCGTCGATGATTTCACAGAGCAGTGATTTTTTTTCTTTTTTTTATCCTTTGAATTCTTCTATGCCTGGGTTGACTATCCTGAACATGGCCTGTTTGTCTTCTGCTATGCTCCTGTGCTTTTTCAGTGTTGCTTTCCTTATGCCTTTGCGTCCTTTCTCGAGCTCTATCCAGCACTTGCTGCCGTACTTGAGTATGTCTCCGCCCACCATGCGTATTGTCTCTTTCTCTTCGAAGCTTGCGTAGACCTGGTTGGTCACGACGACAGGTATGTTCTTTCTTCTGGCTATCTCGTTGAGGTATGACAGCTGGCTTCCGAGGTCCTTGTTGACCGTGTACACGTCTTCCGTCTTGCCTATCTCCAGCCGGTACAGCATTGATATCGTGTCGACTATTATTATTCCGGTATCGTCGTCCACGATCCTGCTGAGCTTTCCGAATGCGTTCCTTTGTTCATCGAAATTTGTGGGCCTGAGGAATATCATCTTATCTATCAGCTGTTTGTAGTTGTTTGGTGCTATCTGCTTTAGCCTTTCTACTGAGAATCCTCCTTCGCTGTCGATGTATATCACTTTTTTTCCTTTCCTGGCCACGTCTGTCGCGCTTATGATGCAGAGGTTTGTCTTTCCGCTTCCTGACGGGCCGTAGATGGTGGTGACCGTGTCTTTTTCCCATCCTCCTTCTAGCAGCTTGTCGAGAATTTCTGATCCTGTGTTTAGACGGCCTGTATCCATGTATTTTTATTGTCTTGACCGGCTTATAAAGCTTTTGCTAAACATATAAATATGCTTTTTTCATGACACGCATCGATGAAGAGTAAGCGTTTGTATCTGTTTTTGCTTGCAGCTCTGTTCGTTGCAGCTGTTGCTGTACGTCTTTGGCTTGCTTTTCAGAGCCCGCATTTCTGTCTTGAGGACGCTTACTTCACTTATAGGCAGGTGGATTCTATAAGCTCGTCTTTTGTGCCTTCTTATGTTGACGATCTCAGCTATTCGGGCAGGACACATATCTTCCCGCCTTTGTATTATTACCTGTTGTCTTTCTTCTCTTTTTTCATGGGTGTGTCTCTTGCTTTGAAGGTCATTCCGAACATTTTTGCCTGCACATTGATCGTGATAGTCTATTTCATGGTCCTTGACATGACCAAGAACAGGAACATCGCTCTTTTTTCTTCTGCGGCGGCGGCGTTCATACCTGTCTTTTTCGCTAATACTGTCAATTCAGCGTCGGTGATATCTTTCACGCTTCCTCTTATGTTTTATCTTGTGTATTGCTTCATGCGTATAAAGGAGAGGAGGTTCCTTTACCGCTTCCTTTTCTTCTCGTTCATCATCTCATTGACGAGCGCGCTTTCTTTCCTTTTTGTCTTCGCGATGCTTTTGTACCTGCTACTGACAAGGCTGGAGTATAAGGTCCAGAACAGGATAGAGCTTGAGGTCATACTTTTTGTGACGTTCCTCACTATATGGATAAATGCGATAATGTACAAGGATGCTTTCCTTTTCCATTCATACTCTCTGATATGGCAGAACATACCTTCTCAGGTGCTGAGCGCGTATTTCAAGGACGTGGATATCGTCGCCAGTGTCACGAATATAGGACTTCTCCCTCTTCTTCTCGGAGTCTATGCCGTCTACAGGTACATGTTCAAGGAACGTGACAAGAGGACTTACCTGCTGATGGCTTTCGCTCTTGCTGTGGCTTTTCTTTTGTGGTTCAAGCTTGTTACCCTGGAGGTGGGGTTGATGTTCCTGGGGGCCATACTTATACCTCTTCTGGCGCAGAGCCTGAACATATTGTTCAGGTACGCGTCTATGACGAAGGTAGCTTCTTATGGTTGGGCTCTCTGGGTTCCTTTGGTCGCGCTCCTTATCCTGACTTCTGTGGTCCCTTCTTTTGTGAAGGCTTCTGTTGAGATGACGCATGCGTTGAGCGAAGAGGAGGCTGAGGCTTTGTACTGGCTGGGGGAGAACTCTCCTGATGATGCTGTGGTATTGTCGACGATAGATGAAGGGAGTGTGGTCTCTGCGATCGCAGACAGGCGTAATGTTGCTGATGATGATTTCATTCTCATCCGTTCTTCAGATGAGGTTTTCGAGGATGTCGAGACGATGTATACCTCTATCCTTAAGACGCGTGCTGTCGAGCTGATGGACAAGTATGGTGTCGATTATGTCTATTTTTCGCCTCGTGCGGAGGATGAGTTCGGGATTGACACGTTGAGGTATGCTGAAGAGGACTGTTTTGTACTGGTATACGACCGGACGGTCCAGATATATGAGCGGCTGTGCAGGATAAAGGTCTGAATATGGTTACTGATGAGATAAGGATAGGTCTGAAGAGGAGGAACATCCTGGCTTTCGTGTTTTTTGTAGCTCTGCTTGTCCTGGTCATCCCTACTTTGGTGCGTTTTTATCATGGTAATGACTCTCTTATCGGCTCTGAGCCGTACTACCATTACCGTGCCGCTGCAGAGCTTCTCGATGAGGGCTCTTACAATCTTTTTGACCCTCCCAAGGATGTGCCGGACCTTGTGTTCCACTCTCGTGATTATTTTTTCACCCCTTATCATTACCTGTTGGTGTATTTTTCTCATGTCATCTCCCTGCTCTCCGCATCTCGTGTTGTTCCTTTGATTCTGGGTATTTTCAGCATCATCCTTTTCAATATTATACTGAAGCACTTTATCGAAGAGGGCTATAAGAGGCATCTTGTCCTTCTTCTGCTGGTAATAAACCCTGCTTTCATCTACACGTTCACGGTATCCAACCAGCATTCGATGGCGATAGCGCTTACCTTGCTCGGTATTTGGTTCTTCCTGAGGAGCAGCCGTTATAACATCTTTATCTGCCTGGTATGTTTTGCCATGGTTTCTTTTTTTAGCCTTTTGAACACTGTTGTGGTGCTGCTTGTGCTGCTCGCTTATGTACTGACGAAGCGGAGGTTCCAGAGCCGTTTTGTTGTGGTTATTCTTGTCATGGCGTTCATTTCCTTGGCCCGGCGGGCGAGCCTTTTCTATAATTACGCGTATTCTCCTGGGGCGAGCGTGGTCAGCAATGTATTTTCGGATCTTGGGGGCCTGATCGGTTTCGGTATTTTCAGTATAGTCCTTGCTGTCTATGGTGTTTCTTCGAATTGGAAGAGGAAGTCAGTCTTCATATTCTTCTTTGTCTTTTCTCTTTTGCTGCTTTTGTCTATTTTCTTCATAGGGAGCGTGGCGAACATGTACCTGATGTTTTTTGTGGCTGTCGCGGCAGGCATAGGATTTGTGAAGCTTTATGAGCTGAAGTGGCACGTGCCTGCTGTGAAGAACCTTACTTTGCTTATACTGCTCTGCGGGCTTCTTTTCTCGACAGCGTCCTATCTTACCCGTCTGAGCTCTGCTGATCCCGGCCAGGAGATGCTGGACAGCCTTCAGTGGCTGGGCTCGAACACGTTCAAGGATGATTTTGTGCTCAGCCATTACGATAATGGGTACATGATATCTACAGTGGCCAGGAATCCTGTGCTTGCTGACTCTTTATGGACATCTGATCATGACCAGCGCTTCCTCTACAAGGTGCAGGATTCGATGTTCCATTCGCGCAAGCTGAAGACTGCCAAAAGGCTTTTTGACGCTTACGATATAAAATATGTCTACGTGACTCCCGGGATGAAGGAGGGTCTCGTGTGGAGCAGGCCTGATGAGGGTCTTCTTTTTCTGTTCACCAGCCCGAGCACGTTCAGGAACGTCTATGATAAGGACGGCTACGAGATATGGGAAGTCATCAACACGACGGTCTCTTAGAGAATCAGCGTTTTTTTGGTGGTGTTATGTCTTTTTCCTCTTGTCTTTTATGAAGTCGGCCATCGTGAAGCCTTCTTCTTTCCTTTTCGGCGATGCTATGGGTATCTCGCCTCCTTCGTCGTACTGGTCGACGAGACGGATTCCGAGGCGCCTCTCGAGCTTTCTTGCCATATCTATGGATGGCTTGAACTGTCCGGATTCTATCTTCTGCATTATCGATGCTTTTTCGTTTAGCTTCTTTGCGAACTCTTCCTGCTTGAGTCCCATCTTCTCTCTTGCCTGACGTATCTTCTGTGCGTAGTCGGGCAGTATGACCTGGATTATCTCTTTCCTTTTGGGAATGGGCCTGCTTGGTCTTCCGATGGGTATTGTCTTTGTCTTTATATCTGGTTTTTCTATTACTTCGCCGAACTTTGTGCATTCTTGACAGACTTCAAGCTCGGTCCCTTCTATCCTGGCTTTTACAAGTTGGGCTTCTCTGCCGCACATGTCGCAAGTGCTCATGTTTTCTCACCTTTTGTCAGGTATGATTGTTACGGTGACCTGCCGCTTCCTTGGTCCGTCGAAGCAGCAGAGGAATATATCTTGCCAGGTCCCTAATTTAAGCTTTCCGCTTGAGATAGGTATTGTCTCGGTCGGTCCTACTATGGTTGCTTTGATATGTGCTGCGGCATTGCCATCAACCTCATCGTGCCGCCAAACACCTTCTGCTACCATCTTGTCAAGAGCATCCAGAAAATCTAGGGTTATGTTGGGGTCTGCATTTTCATTCACTGCGATCGCTGCCGTAGCATGAGATACATACACGTTGCAGAGCCCCTCCTTGACACCCGAATCCTGCACTGCTTCCTTTACGTGCTGTGTTATGTCTGTGAGGGACTGCTTCTTTGTTGTAGAAACTGTGAATTCCATTTTTGTCGGTAAAATAAAAGAGGCGGCGGAGGGACTTTCAAGCGCAAGCTTGATCGCTTTGCGCCATTTGAACCCCCAAATGATCGCTGTCTTCCTTTCATCGCACTACGTGCTCAACACAGCGTACTGCATCCAGTCTGCAGGCGATTGCCTTACCGGATTTGGCGACGCCGCCGATTCTTTTTAAAAATATTTTATGGCTCCGACGGGACTTCCGTGAACTTCTGCGAACGGAAGAATCGGACGCAGTGAGTTCTTTCGAACCCGCGACCCTCGGCTTGCTTCGTTGAAGCATAGAAGGCCGATGCCCTATCCAGACTAGGCTACGGAGCCTTATTTAAACATTTTCATTCACTGCCATTTAAATAATTTGCTTAAGGCAGCCATGTCTTCTGGTCTTTGAGCTTCTGTGGGAGGTATTTGTCCATGACGTAGTTGAGGTGGTGCTTTGCGAACGCCTGCTGTTCTGCCCTTTTCTTCATCGTGCCCATCTGCTTTAGCGCTTTGAGCCATTCCTTGTGGTGCTGTACGAAGGGGTCGTTCTTCAGCCCGTCTTTTATCCTCTTGATGTCCACGTCTTTCAAAGGGTGTGTGGGCAGCTTGTATTCGATTATGTCCTGCGGTGTGACGCCGATGAACTTTGCTCCGGGCACGCAGAAGAACCTGTTTATGTGTGCCGCGTTGCCGCTTCCCACTTTCAGTGTACGGTAGATGTTGAGGTACCCGTAAGGGTCGCCGTCCGTGAATACGTAGACCGGCAGCTTGTTCTCGTCTGAGATTTTTCTGAGGAAGCGTCTTGTGGCTCTTGATGGGACTCCTTTGAGTGATACGAGTATGCAGTTGGTTTTCTGCCAGTACTTGTGCTTGACCAGCCTCTGGAACATACCTGCCGTCTCTATGGCCAGCACGAAATTGGCGTTGGTCTTGAACTTGAGGTCTTCTACCTGGTTGGGTATGTTGTATGCTCCGGATACGAATTTTGTGCAGTCCACCTCGTTGGTCCTTCCTGTCTCTATGTCTGTCTCGATTATTATGAGCTTGCCTGCTACCGCGCCGCCGTCCTCTTCAGGTATGAAGCCGAGCTGTTCTCTTTGGATCATCATCATGGCTTCGATGTCGTCCATGGTCGTGTCTGATTCCGGCTGTTCCTTGAATTTTGCGTCTCCCCAGTTCTTGCTGACGTAATATGCCTCTCTCTTTGTCATTATGTCGTTTGTCTCCACGACTTTCTTGGACTCGTTCATGAGCAGTAGGGTCTGCGCGAAGCTCTTGACTGTGGATGCTGAGAGGGTCCTTTCTTTCATCTTTCCCACTAGTTCGAAGAATCCTGCTTTCGGGTCGTACTTGACGTTCTGCAGCGCCCTTATCGGCATCTTTATCGAGGGTGCTTTTTTTGATTTCATTTCTTTGTACAGGTCTTGGGCGAGCCCTTTTATGCTGTTCACAACTTCTTCTCTTCTTTTCTTGTCGCTCATTCCTGTTCACCCCCTTCTTCATCGTCCGCGTAAAGTTCTGACTCTCCGCCCCCTTTGCCTATCTTTGCGATCTCTTCATCGTATTCTGTGTTGTCTGCCTCTATATTCTTGAGCTTTCCGCGTTTCTCTTCGAGCAGGTTCTTTAGGTCGAGCTCTATGCTGTCTTTCTGCGCTGCGCTGAGGCCGAGCATCTGCTGCAGTGCCTCACCTATGTGGGGTATATATCTTTCGATGTGGCTTCTTTTCTTCATCTCGCTCTGCATCCTTTTCTTCTTGAGGACGTAGCTTGCGAGTTTCCTTCCGCATTCCTGTATCGCGAGTTTCACTTCCTTAATTATCTCGGGGTAGTGCGCTATCGCTTCTTTGGATTCTGAGGTGAATGGCACCCAGACTGATCCGAGGTGTATCGTTATCGTGCAAGGCCCTACAGGGAGCGAGCCTTTGCTTTGGCTGAGCCCGTAGCTTCGCATGTTGGTCTGCACTATCGATTGTGTTATGGCGCACGCGCTTTGCTGGTACTGCAGCGGCACGCGGTTGGCGTATCGCATGAGCCTGACCTGCTTGTCGCCTTCCTGCTCTCCTCCGTACGCGACTCCTGCCTCGACTATGAATGGGTTTCCCCTGTAGACTGATGGTGGTCTCGTGGTGGTGGTGTAGAATTCTGCCTTGAGTTCTTTCTTGAGGCCTTTTTCGAGCTGTGCAGCTCCTATGGGTGTTACGCAGTCTGTCGGGGGGTTCATTATCTTCGTCTTCTCTATGGCTTTTATGATCCTTTCTGCCTGGTCTCTGCTGGCTTTCTGTGGCTTGGAGTTGGGCAGCACCCCTGCTTCCTGCAGTATCTCTTTTGCCGTACCCGCGCCGACCCTTGAGAAGTCGTTGGTCAGGAAGCTCTGCATTGTCCTCGCGTCTGTGTCCTGGAGCATCTTCATGAGGAAGCCGAGCTCCACTCCTTTCGGGTGGGGCTTTATCTCTTTCGGCTCTTTCGGGAGCTTGTCTGTGGCTCTCGGGAATATTATCTGTTCTGCTTTGGGGTTTGTGTAGATTATCGTGCAGTGTGGGTTGACGATCGCTGTCTGTTTAAGGTACGCGTCTATGCTCTGGCTTCCTTTCTGGTACATCGCTTCAAGGTCTATCTCGACTCTGGTGCCGTGTTCCTTGCTCCATTCCACTTCGGCTTCTTTCAGTATCTCTGGTTTGTTCGATGCTGTGTTGACGTGGAGTTCGTAGTAGTATGCGGGGTATTTTGGGCCTATCTTCGTTGTTATGCGTGCCGGCTTTCCTGTGGTGAGCTGCCCGTACATGACTGATGCTGATATGCCTATGCCCTGCTGTCCTCTGCTCATCTTGAGCCTGTGGAATTTGCTTCCGTAGAGCAGTTTCGCGAATATCTTCGGGACCTGTTTCTTGAGTATTCCGGGTCCGTTGTCCTCGACTATTACCCTGAACCTGTTCGTTCCCATCTCTATGACTTCTACGCTGAGCTCTGGGAGTATTCCTGCCTCTTCGCACGCGTCGAGTGAGTTGTCTACTGCTTCTTTTATGGTGGTGAGCAGCGCTTTCCGCGGGTTGTCGAATCCCAGCAGGTGCCTGTTTTTCGAGAAGAATTCGGCTATGCTTATGTCTCTCTGGCTTTTCGCCATCTCGTGCGCTTTGGTGTCTTGTTCGGAGCCTGTGAGTTTCTGTTGTGCCATTCAATCACCTTTTTTTGAACTCTTCCTTGATCTCTGTCCTGTCTGTTCCTATCATCCTGTTTCGTTCGAGATCTTTCTTTTTCTTTTCGAGCCATTTGTAGACCGATGCGTGTGTCGCTCCTGCGAGTAGTGTCTCTATCGCCCTTCTCGCGAGCATTACGTGTTCTGCCTCTCCGATTATTCCGATGGTCTTTCCGTACACGCTTATGTTTGTCTCGGTCAGATGCTCTATCTGTTTTCTTGTCTTTCCTTCTGTCCCTATCACTCGCGCTTTGAGCCTTACTGCTGTCTTTTTTGATTTTCCCACATAGTCTGATATGTTGAGGAGCTCGAATGAGTAGTCTGATTTGAGTATGTGCATGGCGGTGTCCGGGCTGAACCCTCTTCCTACCGCTTTTATGATCTCTCTTGCGCTGAACAGGCCGAGGCTGTCCTCTCCTGTGATCCTCACATCTCCCTCTTTGGAGTCTATGTGTATCTTTGAGTTTGTCTCTTCCTCTATCTGTCTCTTGATATCTCCTTTTGTGCCTATCAGTACTGCTATGCGTTCTTTTGGCACTTTGAGTTCGTATCCGTATTCCATTTTTGTGCTGTCGGGTTATTTTTGTCCTGTTATCTTCTTTTTCATCTCGTAAGGGTCAAGGTCGAGTCCTGTCTTTTTTGCGAATCTGCACATGTTCTTTATATCTCTTTCGAGAAGCTCGTCTGCGTTGATGCTGTTGTTTACTGTGCCCTGTGACATGTCTATGAAGACTGGTTTCTCTTTCCAGTTTAGTATGTTGAATTCGCTGAGGTCTCCGTGCACAAGTCCTGCCTGACATAGTTTCTTCATGTACTCGACGATCTTGTCCATGAATTTCTTTGGGTCGTCAGGGTGTGCATCTTTGAGTTTTGGTGCGGGTTCTTTTCCGCCTATGTGTTCCATGAGCAGCACGTGGTTCTTGCATTGTATTGGCAGCGGGACCCGTACTCCTGCCTCTCTTGATTTCATGAGGTTCCTGTACTCCCTCTGCGCCCATGAGAATATGATCTCTCTTCTCTTCGCTTTGAGGTTGGTGTATCTTGCGTCGTATTTGATGTAGTCGTACATCCTGTTGAAGTCGCAGGTCTCGAGCCGGTATATCTTGACGACTATCGTCTTGCCTTCTTTGGTCTCTGCTGTGAAGACATTGGCTTCCTTGCCTATGGATATCGGGCTTTTCAGCTCATCGAAACGCCCTTTAGAACTCAGTTCGAAGAGGAGCCGGGTGGTGAAATTATCGAATACGTTTCCCCAGGTCTTGTATTTCTCTCGTGCGATTTTGGCCATTTTGGTGTTGATCCTGCTTAGGGAGGTGATTGTTTGTGAAGAACCGCAGCCCTTATTTAAATATATGGCACGCTAAGATGTTTTAGTCACTAATTAGTAGTCAAAAAAGAAACATTTATATACTAGTTATTCTTCACCGATTAGTAGATACAAAAAGAGCTCAAAACATCAATATCAACAGATCATGTTAAGCTGTCTAAACACCTCTTTCCCGGCAGACAAGGCTCAGGCCAAGTCTGTTGGGTTTTATATTCACATTTGAGACAAGGAACACGAGATCATAATCACCTCTTTTTCCCCAGCGGATCTGGGCTTGCTCAGATCCGCCAGGGTTTTATACTCATGACAAAAAGCATAGGGAGAGGTGCAGTGTTCTGCTTGACAAGGTTTAAATACCTGGGTTGCTTATGTTCAGGATACGCCATTTGCACAAATGGGTCCTTTAAAGAGCTGGAATAACTTTCTGGCGGTGATTTGGAGACACTCTTGTGCAATACAGCCCGACACGAGAGTACTCAACGGAGCTGACGATGAATATCAAGCTATGAGCTTGGGAGTTAGTGTTTCGGGCGACATTCCTTTTTTAAAGGGATTAATGATTATCAAAAGCGCTTTAAAGCGCTAATCAAACATTAGGCAATATCAGAATCAAAGACATATCAGTTCAAGTTCAGGTTTCATTTTTCACACTCATAATCATTCCAAATAGTTTTTGATGATTAGAAGATCAGTCACGACCTGTCTTGTTCTGTGGTTCGTTAGAGAGTGATCATGTTATTTTCAGGCTTGGGATTTGCGCAGGTTTTTACGCAGTCAGAAGTTTTGTATGAGCACTCGTTTCTGGTATGCCATCGGTAGAAGGTGAGAATAATGGCAAAGATTAGTCAGGTTTCAGCTAAATATATAGCGCATGCTACGATTGAGATTGATGGTGTTGTCGAGAGGCCGGACGTCATAGGGGCCATTTTTGGCCAGACTGAGGGTTTGCTTGGTCAGGACCTTGAGCTTAGGGAACTTCAGCGTTCAGGTAGGATAGGCAGGATAGAGGTCAATACTGAGACCCGGTCCGGAAAGACTTCTGGTACTATTGTTATACCTTCCAGCCTGGACAAGGCAGAGACCGCTATCATTGCGGCGGCTCTTGAGGTCATCCAGCGCATAGGCCCTTGCAATGCTAAGATCAAGGTCAAGAAGATAGAGGATGTACGCGTCTCTAAACGCAATTTCGTTGTTGAGAGGGCAAAGGAGCTCTTGAAGCATCTTACCGATACTGTGCTTCCTGATTCGCAGGAGATTGCGGATGAGGTGGCCCATTCTGTGAGGATGATGGAGATTGTCGAGTATGGCAAGGATCGGCTTCCAGCCGGCCCCAGCATCTCTGATGCTGAGGAGGTAATAATCGTGGAAGGCCGCGCTGACGTGCTTAACCTGCTCAAGCATGGTTTCAAGAACGTCATCGCCATGAACGGCACTTCCGTTCCCCAGACTATTATCGACGTTTCAAGGCAGAAGACTACAATAGCTTTTGTCGATGGTGACAGGGGGGGCGACCTTAACATCCAGGAGCTCATCCAGACTGCGGAGTTGGATTTCGTATGTAAGGCTCCCGATGGCAAGGAGGTTGAGGAGCTCACCAAGAAGGAGATCCATAAGTCTCTCAGGTCAAAGATCGCTGCTGAGCAGGCAAAGCATGAGTTTGCGAACAAGAGACCCCCGTACCAGAAGCATGGTGGTCAGGGCTATCAGCGTTCTCAGCCTCAGAGGCCTCCTCAAAGACCTCAGGGCAGGCCTCCTCAGAGGGCACAGCCCGCCGGTAACAGGCCTGTTCAGAGACCGCCTCAGAGGCCTCCTCAGAGACAGTCTTCATCCCCTGTTTCCCGCGGTCCTACCGCTTCAGTTGAGGAGAAAGCTTCTTTCAAGAAGATGCTTGAGGACCTTATCGGTACCAAGGGAGCTTACATCCTTGATGATAAGCTCAGCATCCTGGGCAAGGTACCTATTCCTGAACTCGGTTCTACTTTGAAGAGCTTGAGCTCTGGTGTGTACGCTATCGTGATGGATGGCTCTGTGGATAAGGATATGGTCGCAGCTGCTGAGCGCTCAGGTGCCAAGTTCCTTATAGGGAATGAGGCCAAGGCGCAGGGTTCGAGGACGCAGGTCATCTCAGCTGATGCTCTTGAGAAATGATGTTTATTTTTTCTTTCTTCTTTTTATTTTTCTGAGTAGCTTGTCATAATCAACTTTCTTGTCCGTTTCTACTATGATCACTTCATGCCCGTTTTCAAGTGCCTCGTTGAGGCACACGTCGAATATCTCGCATTCGAGGTTCTCCTTGATCTTATGTTCAGGATAGCCTCTTTTTTTCATTCTCATTTTCAGAAGTTTGAGGTTGCACTTTGTCACTACACATTTTTTTACGAGTTCTTTGGGCAGGTAGTGCGAAAGGTGCGAATCGATAATGACTTGTGTTTCTGATTTCTTTATTATATCGCCCAATACATTATTCAGTCTCTTTGTGTCGACCACGTGGCACTTCTTTTTTCTGTCGTACTCTTCGCTGAGCTTGTGGTTTGATATTGCTTTGTTGACATCCACGTATTTCCATCCTGCTCTCTTCGCCAGCCGCGTGGCTACAGTGGTCTTCCCTGTCCCGGGTGTTCCTGTCACGATAACTGTATTGTCCATACCACCCGAAGAATAAGAAAAAGATTATAAAATTAGTCATTTTGGCCCTGCGCAGGATAATAGCAAAGCCACGCCTGTAGTTGCTCGCGAGCGAAGCGAACGCGGGCTTTTTGCCATAGGCGAATTCGCTTGTGAGCACACCTGCAGGGCGTTGCGTCCTGTAAACCTTCTATATCTAATTTCTCTTTGTCCTTCTCTTCTTTCTCTTCACTCTCCACCTGGTGATCAGTCCTATGAGCAGGCCGGTCACTATGAGCGGCAGAAGCCATCCGATGAGCTCTATCATCCATCTTAGCGTGGCCAGTGAGTGGTTGAGCGATCTTTTCACGGATTTCCACACGCCCCATTCCTTGACTGCTGGCTGTGGCTCGTACATGTGTACCGTGACTGTGGAGAGGCTGACCTTGTTCTCGAGGTAGCGGAGCTTTCCTTCATTTCTTTCTATCTGTTCCCTTACCCTGTTGAGCTCTCTTTCTATCTGCATCATCTCATCCACGTCTGTCGCGTTTCGGAACATCTGGACAAGCCTTTCCTCGTGCTTCTCTGCGTTCTTTATCCTGGATTCGAGGTCTATGTACTCTTCTGTAACGTCCTGTCCGTTGACGTTTTTTGACTTCACCTCTCCTAGTAGGGTGAGTTCTGCGATGGCCGCGTCGAAGTGCATGTCTGGTATCCTTATCGTGACTGTCCCGCTGTGCTTGTTGTTCTGGTCTGCTCTAGTGTTTGAGTTTGAGATGTATCCGTTGTATTTCTTTGCGAATGCTTCTGCTTTCTGTGATGCTATGAGGTGGTCTTCCACTTCCAGCTGCATGTTTGCGGTCCTTATTATCTTGAGCTCGGCTTCTATGTCCTCTCCTGACCCGTAGTGGTCTTCAGGATGCGGGTAGTATCCGGGCGGCATGGGTTCTATCATCTTTGAGTCGTGTGCTATCTCCATCTGCACTGCTGTCTCCACAGGTCTTGACTGCACGACTCCGGAACTGCCGCTTGTGAAGCTGTTCCGGTAAGGCTGTTCTGCTCCTTCCAGCACGCTCTTTGCGCATCCTGCCGTCAACAATATAGCCAGGATAGCGAAAATGATTGTTGTCCATTTCAGGTATTTATTCATTGTAATTCGACCTCGCGGTTATTGATATGATCTATGACGCATAGAACCTATTTATACCGTCGAGTAGGCTTCCAGGACAGTCGAAGTCAAGAACCGGTAGAACAGAGCTTAAAAAGCTTTTTTTCCGATAGAAACCGGGATTTCGGTGTGGCTGAAAAGATCGGTCTTGACCGCAAGAAATTGTTGATGCCGAAATCCGTCTATATTCTGCGGATCGACATGACCAAAGCCTTAATCATGAGGAAAAAGACATCGAAATTATCTGTTCTTTACTCGTTTCACGATATGGTCGACCAGCAGGTACACTCCCACTCCTGCCACTGCTCCGATGAAGAACCACAACGCTATCTCTGGCGCCTGGCTTGCTGTCTCCGCTCCTTTCTGCATGACTTCTGGTGCGTGCTGGGCAGCGATGTTCTGAGCTTCAGGTGCTGCTGCCATGACTGTCTCGTCTGCCGCGCTTCTTGCAGCTTCTGCTCCTGCTTCGTATGCTGCATCCTCTGCGACTTCCATCATCATGGGCTGTGCTGCTTTCTCCATGCCTGATGACTGCATCGTGGCCCCAAAAGTGCCTGAGAATATCTTTATCATCCCTGCCGCTGCTCCCATTATCAGCGCTGTGGGTATTATTGATTTGAGCTTCTCTCTTATCGCGTGCTTCTCTCCTTCCGGCGCTATTATGACGTACTGGTTTGCCAGCCTGTAGTGGCTGACTTCTTTGCCTTTTGCGCTGTAGTGGTACTCGTCGCTCTTGACGAGTCTTGCTGTAAGTAGCGCTTTTAGGTTGTAGTGTACTGTTGATATGGGTATCTTGAGGTCTTTTGCGATCTGTGATTCTGTCGCGTCTTTCTTTTCCGCAAGGTGGTCGAGTATCTTCCTGCAGGTCTTGTTGCTTATGACTTCTGCGAGCTTCTTTGCCTTGCTTTCCTTCAATGACACCAGTAGGAATGATTTTTTCATCATTTTCTTATTATGGTGATGTCTTATTTATAATTACTTATAGGTTTTATTTCTGTTGAAACTAATCTAATATGTCATAGAGCTTGTCAAGCACTTCTTCAGGTACCTTGGCCCCTTGATTTTTCAGGTTTTCCAGGAATTCGCCGAGTTCAAAGACAGGGTCACGGGTTCCGAGTTCTGCCTGGTGTTTGGCTTCTTCTATCATCTGTTTCCAGTCCAGCCGTACGTTTTTTATGATGGATTTTGCGTCCTCTTTGTCTTTTGCTCTGTCGGTCGCGCACTTCATTATTATGATATCCTGGGGGTTGGCGATGTGCAGCATCATGTTTCCATATTCGTGTATTTCTACGAATCTTTTTTGCATACTCTTTGAGAAAGTGAATTTTATTACTTGATCTGTGAACAGGTCTATTCTTGTCGGTCCTAATGTGTACATTCTGGGTTGGTGGGGTTTTTCTCTGTATATTTTTGCTGGGTTGAATCGTATGAAGTTGATGCTTTCGAGCGCTTCTGCCAGCAGGTCTCTGTCTTCGGTGCTTGTTGTGACGAGGTCTATGTCTTTTGTCGTGCTTTTCAGCCCTAGCAGGATCATTGCGGTCCCTCCGATGGCAAATACGTTCACCGGGCGCTTTAGTTTTTCACCTATCCTCTCGAACAGCAGGTCTTGTTCTACGATGTTTATCATTTGTACGCCTCCAGGTCATTTCTGTTGAAGGGCAGTCGGACTTTCCATTTTTTTTCAAGATCTCCGAAGTCTTTTGATTTTGCTCCGCTGATTATGTCGATGTATCGGTCATCCGCTTTCGGCAGGTTCTTTTTTTTGTATCTTACAGGCATCTTCCTGATTTTAGGTATGCTTTTTCTTGCCATTTCATATAGTGCGCACACCTTTCTGGATTCTTTGCCAGCCATCGCAAAGAGCGATTTCCAGTCAGTAATCTGTCTGAATAATGATAGTGCTGCGGTCAGCACCCGGACATCTTTTTTCCTTATCGCGTAGAGTAGTGATTCCTCTGCTGTCGGTTCTCTTCCATGGACATATTGCGGTTTTAGCTCAGTGACTTTTTCAGGGGCTTTCCTGTTGATCATGTCTATGTAGCCTTTATACCTGTTCTTGGTGAGTATGAGGTATACTCTTTTTCCTTCTCTTCCTCTCATCGTCTTGACCAGGTCCATCTTTCTGAGTCTGTGGACATAATATATTGCCATGTTTCTGCTTACTCCTATCTTCTGCATGATTTCATCTACTGTTTGGTATCCTCTAAGGTTCTGGTATAATTTTTCTAGTTCCATGTCTTTAATGTAAAGCTCTTAATATATAAATTTTTCTATATTTCTATGATTAGTTTAATGTAGCATAAATAATATTTAAACTTCTTTTTTCCCTGTACCTTTCCGAAACATTTAAATAGTCTTTTTCTTATTTTCAGAAATTAAATCGTATTTTCCGCTTTTAAAGTTAATATTCAGAAAAAAAGTTAAATATTCAGCAAATAATTTGGTAAATCAGAGAATAAATCAGAAATTCAGAGAGAAAGCAGAAATTGAAGAAGTACCCAAAGGTTGTCCAGTGCGATAAGCGCGGGCAGATAGTGATACCGAAGGATATCAGGCAGGAGCTTGAACTAGATGAAGGCAGCGCGTTCTGGATGTATTCCATAACAGACGAAGGCATACTCCTGAAGAAGGTCCCTGAGCATGAGCTCTCTGAGCATTCGGTCATACTCAACAAGGTCAAGGAAAAGTCAGATAAGCTCGGCATAGATCCGGAAAAGATCTCGAAGACAGTCGAGTCGTACAGGCGCAGACCGTCAGGAAGGCTGGAGGAGCTTTAACAACACCGACAAGAAAATAAACACCAACATGAAGACGACAATACGAACATGAACATGAAACCCAACAACATGTCCAAAAAAGCGCAGGTGACATCATTAGTCATAGTCCTATTAGTCCTCGCAGGCCTCGGCGCAGGCGCCTACTTCCTCAGCGAAGGCATGGGCAGTGAGGTGACAGGGTTTGATACTTATACTGGAGGGTGTGGCGGATTTATAGATCAAGAAGGGACATGGTATTTGAACGAGCCCATAGGTCCCTGTTCAGCAAATGGAATTATTATAAATAAAAGTGACGTAATTCTTGATTGCCAAGATAACTCAATAACTGGAAGCGGTACTGGGGCGGGCAGTGCAGGAATTTTTATGGTGCCTGATGAAGCAGGAAATGTTTTGACAAATGTGACTGTTCAAAATTGTAATATTGAGGATTTCGCAACAGGAATAATTAATGGTTTCATTCTTTTTGGTTTGTATCCTAGTAATTATGCAAAATTATTAGATAATACAATATCTTCTGTAAATATGGGCATAGGTGTAGTTATGGGTAACTACACGCTTATATCTGGAAATGATATAGATGCTACAGAAAAGGGAATTGAGCTTTGGTTCGCGAACCATTCCAATATTACCAAAAATACTTTAAGAGGAACAATAGCAGACCTTAATATTTCTTCTTATAGTTATCTTAATAAAGTGTGGTTGAATAATTTCTACGAAAAAGGTATTGTTGAGAACCCGGCTGGAGCAACTTACTGTGTCGAGGAGGAAGATAACAGAATCAGAGATGTATTTGGTAATTATTATGATTCGGGTATTACTGTTAGGAATACTGGCTGCGGTAGCGATTCCCCCACCCTCCCCGAGCCTTACGAAGGTCCGGACCTGCCTGTTTATTGCGGCGCGACAGTCATCGACGACCTTACCCTCGAAAGGGACTTGGCAAACCAGACTCATGTTGAAGACGCGACTTGTGCTGGGAATGGGTTTGAGATTGGGGCTGATGATGTAGATATAAATTGCGCAGGTCATAATATTGTTGGTATCGATGGGGATTCACAGTATGGTATTGCTTCAAATTCTAATACTGGATTGACTGTTGAATATTGTAATATATCGAATTTCCATAGAGGAATCAACTGGAAAGGTGCTGGCGCAACCATCTTTAAAAACACGATACACGATAATGGGGGTTGGGGTGTGCTATTGTTTAATGGTGCAGACAATTTTAATGTGACAGATAATAATATTTTCAATAATTTGATGGGTGTAAGATTATATGCTGCTGATGGTGGAGATATTGAAAGCAATAATCTACACGACAATTCTGAAAGAGAGATATCTGTGGAGAATTCAGATAATATCAACATTACAAGGAACAAAATAGAGAACAAGAATTCTTCTGGTGGTTGGGATGTTTATCTGGATTCTTCGTCGATCGGAAGCAAGTTGTATTTGAACAGATTTTTGGGTCAAGGGGTTTATATGTTTGCAGGAAATAGTTTTTGCTATGGTGGTGATGGTAATTTCTATAGGTATACGATTCCTCAAAATAAGATGGGTGCTGATGATTGTGGTCCTGTAAATATTTCCCTTTCGGATTCGCCATATTCAGATTCTCGATGGCCTGATTTTTATAATATCTCTTCTCTTAGGATAGAATGGGACGAACAGGATTCTTTCTTATCTCCTGTGACTTATTATCTAAATGTGTATAATAATACAGATGAACAATATTATCAGGTTTATTATGATGGGGAACCCGGTTTTGATTGGGACACGAAGCACATATTCAATCACACTTCTTTTAATGTAAGCATCACTCCGTTTGATAGCGAATTTAATGGAACTTACTTCCATAGCTTGGCATTTAATATTAGTAATGACCTTGACAACGACGCGTTCTCCGTCCTTGATTACTATAAGTCTTCAGACTCTTGGGATTGTGATGATACTAACTCTTCTGTGCACCAGCCTAAGTGGCGTGAGAACAGTTCATCACCTTATGTTGCGAATGCCTGCTTTAACACTGTTGATGATGATTGTGATGTGGGTATCTCTGGCTACACGACTGGAGGTGTTGACTGGCTGGATCATGGCTGCGGCCATGGTTTCACTCCTGGTCCTTTCAACGATACGCTTTACACCAACGGGACGATACGCAACATAAACACTGCCAGGATAAATACGGGCACGCCTCCAAGATATTACGCGCTGATCGAGAATGAGTGGGGTAAGGTGGAGTATAAGACAGAGACCAACCTTACTGGTGTGAACCTCGGTTCCATATTCGATATTGACTATAACAGCATCACAGGAGATCCTGCAGCACCCGATGGCGACAGGTTCGACAAGTCTTCGAAGATTACTTTCAGGCAGTTGACTGGTTATCACAAGATTCCCACTCTTCTGGTTGACGGCGAGCCTTGCACTCCTGATGTGTGCTCTAACCAGGTGCCTGACCCGAACGAACCGGTTCCGGATCCTTTCACAGGCACGCTTTCGTTCAGCGCTTCGCACTTCTCTACTTTCAGCACCACGAACAACTCGAAACTGCACATCTTCACGCAGGCGGATCCTGAGTCTGCTGCTTACTCGACTAACTACCCGCAGGAGATGGAGACTTACCATCGGTTGAGGTTCTTTGCGAACTATACCAAGTTCCCGTCTGGCGACCCCATAAATGACGAGACGGGTGGTTATGCTGATCAGTACAATGATGGTTCATGCACTATTAAGATTACGGATCCGTCAGGGAATGATGTTACAGGCACGGATTATATTGTTGAGTCTTTTGATTTTAATTCAGGGACGACCGAGACGTGGTCTCATATAGACCCGTCATTTGCAGGGGGTCAGTGTCTTGATGTTTATGCTGAGTATCTTGATCCTGTAATGCAGCACGTCCTTAAGGTTGAGCTGAAGGATTCGGCAGGTCCTGCACATGAGTGTTATGTTTTGATTCCTGACGGCCTGGATGCGCCTGCGAATGAGCTTTTGTTTGATGATCTTTCTGCTAAGTTGATGAACATCACTTTCAAGGCGAGGAGCAATGTATCAGGCGGAGTCAATGTTTCTGTAAATCTGAGCCAGAGTATGGCAATTTTTTCAGCAGTTCATAACGTGACTGACGGGTGGCAGGTTTTCAATCTAAGTGTTCAGCTGGCTCCTGGGTCTGACACAGGCACTTTATGGTTTGAATTTGACAATTCGAGCGGTCAGGATTATGCTGTATGGATTGATGACATAATTGTTTATACAAACAGGACGGGTGTCATGCAGTACGATGACTTCTACGGTCTCTATGTTTATGAGTCTGGTGTTAATGATTTTGAGGATCCTTCCGACTACTACCGTTACAACGTCAGCTGTGTTTCGGATATCTATGAGCCTCATAACCTGACTGAGCGTTTCTCTGTCGTAGAGGATACGACCCCTCCGGACGCTCCGATACTATACCCTCAGATCCTGCTTTACCCGTCTAACCTTACTGATGAGATGTGGACTTACGTGGCAGGCTATTTCGGTGAGTCTGATATCGATTACACTATCAATGTCCTGCATTCGTTCTGGACGTTTGATTTTGAGGGTACCACGCACTCTTCAGTGATCCATTCTGAGTACAAGGGTGATGATCCTGTCATAAATTTCGATTCTACTGCAGGGCAGAACGTCACTTTTGTCTCCTGGAACCCGACGTTCCAGTCCGCTCTGAACAACTTTGATTATGTTGAGTTCAGCAATCATAACAGGACGTATTTCAACCGTTATGAGATTTACAGGGCTAACCGCACCGGTGATGATATCAGGGTTGAGTTTTATCAGGATCTTGAGGAGGACGTGCCTACAGGCACGATAATGCATCTTTATACCGCTCCGCACCCTGCTGGTTATTTCATACGTAATGTCAGCCTTTTCGGCGGCTCTAACCGTATATCTGCTTGGGGTGTTGACCAGGCGGATAATGAGGGTGCTGCCACGAATGACTGGATAACCGCGCCATACCCTGACATCGCGCCTGTCGCTCCTGAGTTCTGGCCGTTGCCTGGGGCGTTCAGGGATGACGAGAACCTTACAGTGATAGGTTTCATCAATGAGTCTTCATTGGGCAGCCTGAACATGACGATAAATTTCAACCAGGATGACCGGTACAATTTTGTCTCCAACCGCTCTTTCAAGTCAGCTACGCATCATAGGGACTCTACTCTTACGAGGGACATGCCTGTGAACTCATCATTGTTTTACATAAACTCTTTGGACTATAATGAGATAAACGCGACCTTGAACTGGACGGATCTTTGGGTTGGGTTCTCAAATCATAACAGGACTCACTGGAAGCGCTACAATGTGACTGGTGCTGTGAAATACCCGGGTACTGATCCTATCGTGAACATAACTCCTGCTTTGGAGGAGAACGTGTATGGAGGTTTTACTGTCGCGAGCTTCTACAACACGACTTACAGGCAGGGCTGGTTCAACATAACCGTGCCTCCTGAGGAGGTTTACTGGGGCATGAACCGCATGTATGGTGTGGCTATCAGGGGCAGCCATACTGAGGGGTATCCTTCACCGGATCATTACATCTACAAGGACTGGACTCCTCCGCAGTTCAACCTGACAGGTACGTTGGATTACTACCACACAAGGTATCCTGCATTCAGTTTCAATGTTTCAGACGATTACAAGCTGAACATCTCGACTCTGCAGGTCAACCTTTCCAACGGCACTTGGTCCATGAACTACTCTTTAGATGATATCAACTGTACAGATATATCCGCGAACATGTCGCTGTACGACTGCTCTTTCACTCTCAACAGGACTGAGAATGGCACTTACAACGCGACTTTCGAGGTCTATGATCTTGCGGGCTGGCCTAACCTGACCTGGAAGAATGTGACTGTGCTTGTCACGACGATCGACATAATAGATGTCAATGACCAGGATGACATTACTAATGATGCCTGGCTGTATTTCAACTGGACTTATACCTCGTTGGGCGGAGCTCTTGACAGGTTTGAGTTCGCGCTTGGCACTGAGCCATATCCTGACCCTGATTTCGATTCGGTTAAGGGCTGGAACTCCACTTGCGAGGTGTTCGGCGGGTCAAACTGTGCTCAGGACTGGGTGAACTTCACGCATGATATGAACGCGTCAGACCTGAACGCCACAGAGCTTAAGATGATGACCGGAACTGTCTATTACCTGACAGTAAGAGCGAAGAACAAGGCTGGCGCTTACGGGGCCAATAAGTCGAGCGATGGCATACTTTTTATCGACCAGACCCCTCCGGCTCATAAGTACGTTGATGATCATGGCCCTTGGACTGATTCTGACTCTCAGCTCTCTGCGGAGTGGCTTTTCGAGGATAACGAGTCCGATATTATTGAGTACATGTATACTTTGGGAACCGCTCCGTATCCTCAGCCCGGCTACACTTCGATAAAGCCGCAGACCTTGGTCGGCCAGGACAGCGTCATCAACGACGCTCTCTCCTTGGATGAGAACGAGACGTATTATTATAGTGTGAAGGCACGGAACGGTAATGTCGCTATGAACTATTCAGGCAGCTGGTCGGGCTGGTACTCGTCCCCGGGCATCACTGTGGATACGATGCCCCCGTCAGGAGGTTTCATCGAGTGGCAGAACCAGACTTATTCCACGTCAGGATTTGTGACTATACACTATTATGTGGGTGCTGACGCTCCTGGCACGAGCGACAATGTGAAGGGGATGATACAGTACGGGCGCGGCGCTCTTACGAATGATGTCTGTCCGGTGATATCTGACTTTGACTGGTACAACACGTCGGATGTCCTGACTGGCGAGTCTTATAGGGACGTAAATGTGACTACAGGCTATTGTTATGTCTTCAGGCTGTTTGCCTGGGACAATGCGTCAAATGGTGTGGTGTACAACACGCCTAATGAGACTTTGAGGATCGTGAAGGCTGATGAGACTCCTCCGACTGATGTGGCTCCTGTTGTTGATGATGGGTTCTACACTAATGACAGGACCAGCCTTCATGCTGACTGGCAGGACTCTTCAGATCCTGAGTCGGGCTTTGATTATTATCACTGGCGGATCGTCGAGCAGCCGACTGCGGGCGGGGACCATTGTGTGGTGAACCGCACCGGTCTGTATATAGGCACTAACTGTTCAGAGGTCACTGCTGACAACACGACTGTATCAGAGGTCAGCATCAACCGCCTGAACCTCACGCATAATCATAAGTATTTCTTTGAGGTCCGCGCTTGGAACAGGGCGGGACTGAACTCGACGACGAGGTACTCTGATGGCATCATCTATCTGGATAACGCCCCGCCGGGCAACATCTCCATATTGAGCGTCAACAACGTGACTGAGACGAGCTCTCCTTATTATACTGAGGACAGGACCAATATAATAGAGATCCTGGCTATGGGTGACCTCAACGGATATAATGACATAGACAACTGTGTCGTCCTGAACTACAGCATCGACTATACTGAGGACGCGCCTTACGCGGTGAACTGCACTGAGATACCTCATGCTTATTATGATGATGACTATCCTGATGTCACGTTCATCAACTGCACAAGGAACACCACGACGTCCGAGCCGCTTGAGGGCACCTGGACGTGGTACATATCCTGCCGTGATCATTACTGGAACACGCAGACTTTTGCCGACAGTACAGGGGTTGAGTTCACCGTCGACTGGCCTGACCCGCCTGTCTTTGACGAGCTGTTCATAACCTCGCCTGTGGACTCTGATGATGATGTTTTCTGCGACGTCACTGTCCATGATCCTGACGGGAGGCAGAACCTGGATACCACCCTGAAGTTTATGTGGTACGACGGCAACGCTCTTGTGAGGACAGAGTACCTCAACGCTACGAACATAGGCAATAACAGTTATTCAGCCACTGATCTCTTGTCTTACAATTACACCCGCAGGGGTAATGCCATCACCTGCAGGGTAAATGCGACTGATGATGAGGGTGCTTGGCGTAACGAGTCCGCGTCTGTCGTGGTGGATAACTTCGAGCCTTATGACCTTTACATGGTCTCTCCTGATTTGGTCACTGTGAACAACGACATGAGCTTCTCTTGGATAGGGCCTTATGATGATATCGATGATGATTTCATGACTCTGGAGATTCAGGTGGACAATGAGACGTCTTTCAACGCTTCGGATGACAACACGGGTCTGAAGTTCGGTCCTGTGAACAGGATGACTGTTGGAGGGACGCCCATACCCAGTATCCAGCGCAATGCTGATGTCTATACCATGAGGATAGTTTATGAGGATTACAGGTCAGGGAACTGGGACATCTACATGTACGATGTAGAGTCGGATACAGAGACGCCCATATCTACCGCAGCAGGAGACCAGACCAATCCGCGGATATATGGTGATTACGTGGCTTATGAGAGTGGCGGGACTGTCTATCTTTACGATACGGATACTGCGGTCACTGAGCAGGTGGTTTCAGGTATAACTCCCGGAACCATGGATATGTTCGGCAGGCGTATAGTGTATCATGACGGTGCAGGTGTCAGGATGAAGGACATCGGTGACCTCTCTACAGAGATATCGGTATACACGACTCCGACAGCTACTGACGTGAGTATCTACGGAAGAAACATCGTCTGGACAAACTCTGCAGACAACAGGATATGGATTTATGATATTTCAAATGAGAGCGCTTCTCTGACCAGTCTTGAGGGTGAGGCGTTCCTGTTCGGATACTTCCTGGCTAATGAGGAAGGCACGAGCCTTAACATCACCAATATGATGGACTCATCTCTTATCGAACTTCAGGGCTATAACGCGAGCATCTACGGGAACAAGATAGCTTATGAGAACGCTTCAGGAGGCATAACCGTGACAGACCTGCTCAGCAGCGACGCTTTCAACGCCTCCATAGGCGCGGGTGATAATCCGGTAATCTACGATAAGCTTCTGGTCTATGAGAACGTCGGCGACCTGTGGTATGCTGTGCAGAACATCACTCTGCCTTCGAGATGGATCGTGGAGGGGCCTATCTCGCCGACTTATGTTTACGGACTGGACTCTACATCATCTCCGGATGATACTTATGCCTGGCGTATCAGGGGTTGCGACAACGCTTTCATGAACAATTCATGCATATTTGGACAGAACCTTACCGGCGCGGCATATTCATTGTTCACGATAGACAATACTCCGCCTGTTATCAGCAGCTTGAGCCCTGCTGACGGTTCTATCGTCGCTGGTGAGTTCAGGGCTTACGCGAATATAGTGGATAACCTGGGTGCTGACGCTGTGGATTACGCTAATTATACCATAACTTACACCGAAAACGGCAGCGTGCATTTCTCCGGTGACATGACGCGGTCAGGTACTGTTTGGATGAGCGACTGGCTTGATTTCACGGACATTTCCCTGGCCAACTTTACCTTGACCGTACAGGCAAGGGATTTCATGGGCAACTGGAACTCTGCTTCCTCTGACTTCACCATAAACAACGCGACTCCGTGGTTCCTGTTCGGCGGCAGGGGCGGCACTGAGATCATAGATGGTGTGACTGCATTCAACGACAGTATAGATTCTGACTTTGTGGCCTTCACCGTCCTGGACTCATCGATAAGGATAGTCGGCCCGCTCCCGTCGACTACTCAGAGGTTTAAGCAGTCCAAGACTAACCTTACAGTTACCATCCATAACTACTCTGATCCTGTCTCCACTCTTACCTGGCCTGGGGGCGTGTACCGCGCGGAGTTCACAGGAGAGAATCTTGACGGCAGCACTGCCGCGAACAGGACGTTCTATGTTGATCATAGGTATCCGCTGTGGTCGGATAACATGACCGTGCCCGGCGACACGGTCTATGCTGACGATGCTCTTGTCCTGTCGATAAACTGGACAGACCTGACTCTCCAGAGTGTCAATTTCACGTATAACAACACGAACATATCCAACTCTACGCATATGTTCCAGGTGTTCAACACCTCTGTAGAGAGCGGAGTCTTCAACTCTTCAGGCATACCTGTCGCTTCTTACATCAACAACACGTTCTACTGGATGTCCGGAGCTCTGGACGGCCTAGGAAGGACGAACGGGACCGGCTGGTTCAGCGTCTTCGTGAACAGCACCCCGCCGCAGGTGACAGGCACGATCCCTGACATGGACGTGGATGAGGATACCTACCTGCCGGTAGCCTCCCTTGACTTGTCGGCTTACTTCACAGACCCCGACACCACAGGCACTTGGGCTTATCTTGACAACCTTACTTACAGCATGGCAGATAACTGCACTGACGTGGCTTTCACCTGGAACCCTTCTACGGGAGAGGTGTATGGTGTCACTGCTGGAAACAATTACACAGGAGATTGTATGGTTTCAGCCACCGCGAATGATTATTATGGTGCGTCAGCCTCCACCAATTTCACGCTTGAGGTCAACCCTGTGCCTGACCCTCCTACGATTACACCCATACCTTTGGTCGTGACCGAGGAGGATAATGCCAGCGGTATCAACTACTCTCTGTCAGGCAATGCTTATGATGTGGATGGCGACAGCATAGACTGGCTTATGCCTGTCTTCGACTCATCCGTCTTCAACCTCTCATCAGGCAGTTTCGACCTTGCCACGGGGGAGTTCAACTTCACTCTTGTAGGGGATGCTTATGGTGTTTATAACATAACTTTCAGGCTGACCGACGGCACCTTCACTGTGGAGAGGGATGCGATCGTGAACGTCACTCCTGTAAATGACGCGCCTGAGGAGCCGTCAGTCCTGACTCCGTTGATAGGCACTGACAATAAGGGTATGATACTCATCACCTGGTCTGCTTATGACGTGGACAACGGGACACTCTGGTTCAGCCTTGAGTACACGGAGGATGGTGGTGCGTCCTGGAATGTGATAAACGATTCCATTTTCAACGATACCTCCTATGACTGGAATTCAAGTGATTTCGTAACAGAGGCGGCGAACACCACTCTCAGGCTCAACGCGTCTGACAGCGAGTACACGAAATCCAGAGAGCACGGAAATTTCAGCATAGACAACCTGCCTCCTCAGCTGACGATTCACTCTCCGACACGCATAGTTGTGGGCAACTCTTTCACTGCCAACATCAGTACCCATGAGCCTGCTGACTGCAGTTTTGTCATAGACGGTACTGGAACTCCTGTGACTTCAGGCACTACTCACACCACGGCGCATATCGTCGGGTATTCCGGCTTGGAATACAACAGGACTTACAATATGAGCATCGTGTGCACGGACTCCATAATGAACCAGAACGAGACTTATACCTTGTTCGAGCCGCGCGTTTACGCCCTTGAATTCATCAGCATCAGGGCAAGCCCGTCATGGGCTTATGTGGGTCAGGATGTGAACCTGACACTTGAGGTGGCTTCGAACCAGACCCTGAGCGACGTATTGCTCAACATCACCGCTCCATCAGGATCTCCTCAGCAGTTTGACGAGGGCAACTTCACGCCGACGATAGATGAGAACAACAAAGTTGCATATCTTAACGGCCTGCAGCCTGTGGACACGAGTGAGATTGGGCAGTACACTCTGACCGTACTCGACCTTGATAACGGCGCCATGACTCTGGGGCCGTTGTCTTCAGTCAACATATTTGAGGTTTTCACAGCTATAAACCAGACTCTTAACGTAAAATGAACATGAAAAACATGACAGCTATGCTTGCATTTGTCTTCCTAGCTGCGGCTATGGCTTCATTCGCCGCTGCTGACAACATAACTTATGTATATACCAGGAACGGCGACGATCTTGCTACAGACACCTTGCCCATCCCTGACCAGGAGAACGTGACCCTGCCTAATACGACGTGGAACCTTGACCTTTACAATAATGACAGCAGGTTCAGGATAGGTATTTCCGGTATAAACGCGACTTCGAGCGGGTATCCTGAGCTGAACATCACTGCAGAGCTGGTAGACACCGCATCCCAGTCATACTCAGGGGATATAGGTGTCAGCTCCGGCAGGTATCGTGTGAAGTACGCTTACGCTTTTGATATTGCGCAGCTTATCGACAGGACCTATACTGTAGCGTTTGATTATTCCACAATATCAGGCATAACAAAGCCGGTCATACTCAAGTGTGAGTATGATTTCAGCACGGGCGCGGCAGACATGTCGACATGCGCAGCACTGTCCACCAGCGACAGCGGAGATGTGGCCTCTGCGTCTACGAGGAACTTCTCTTCGTTCTTCCTTGCTGAGGATACATACACTCCGCCAGGCGGCGGGAGGGGCGGCACTGGCGGTGGCGGCGGTGGCGGCGGAGCCGGAGGTCCGAAGATTATCTATGTGACCCCTACTGCAAAAGGCGAGTCTGTGCAGGTTTATGATGGTGATGAGCTTGTGGTTCAGTACAAGGGTACTGACTATCATTTCCGTGTCGTGAAGGCCAAGCCTATGGAGGTGGAGCTCAAGAACCTCCAGTCTTATCTGCCTTTTGAGTTAAGCTTCGGCGAGACCAAGACCATGGGCCTGACGTCTTTCTTCGCAAGGGATGTGGAGGTGTCCATGCACGTGTCTAATGAGTTTGTGATGCTTACTTTCAAGACGTATGAGCGTCCGGGCCTCTCGATCCCTCTGCTTCCTCCAAGGCCGAGGGAGCAGCCTGCACAGCCGGGCGGGGGTGGGGTGCAGCAGCCTCCTGCAACTTTCACGCCAAGGCCCGCTCCGGAGACGGCTCCCGAACCTTCACAGACCCGGCCTGAGGAGGTGCAGGTGCCCGAATCCCCTATCAACCTGTGGACCATAATATTCGCTGTAGTTTTTGTCATATTCCTCGTGGGAGGTGTCGTCCTTTACAGGACGAGGCTTCATCGCTTGGAAAAACCCCCTACTGTAACTAGGACAGGTTTGGAGCCTACTGGTTTACCCGAAACTTCTTCCAAACAGGCTTCCAAACCTGCTCCTACAAAAACCGCTGTGCCGGAGAGCGCTCCCGGTCAGGTAAAGGATGTTGCAGATGAGGTTGCCAAGCAGAGACCACATATCACGCTGTCACACGCAAAGGAGCTGGAGCTGGAGAAGTATATATTCCATGCTTACAGCCTGGGCTTCAGGGAGTCCCAGGTCCGGCGTGCATTGCTCGAGAAGGGCTGGCCAAAGGACGTGGTCGACCAGGTGATAAAGGATGCCAGGTCAAAGTCAGGTAAGTGATCATCCGGGGTGTTTTCTGTCATGCCTGTGAAGAAAGCAAAGATATTGATAAGGAAGGGTAAGAAGCAGTACATCGAGGATCTTGATAGGGAAGTCACTACAGTGAAGGAGAAGAGGTTCTACATAGAGGACTTGTCAAGGGATTTCTCGACGCCTTACGGCTCGATAAAGAAAGCAGATCTCAAGAAGACAGGTGTGGTGAGGTCTTCCCAGAACAAGGAGTTTCACATCTTCGATGCGGATTTCATCGACCATTACAGGCGCATCAGGCGCGTGCCTCAGATAATACCGCTCAAGGATATAGGTTTCATACTTGCTTCTACAGGCATAGGCCGTGACTCGAAGGTTGTTGAGGGCGGCACAGGCTCAGGGGCGCTTGCTATCATGCTTGCCAGGCACTGCAGTAAGATCTATTCTTACGAGATTGAGAAGAAGCATCTTGATATCGCGCGTGAGAACATAAGGTCTCTGGGCATTAATAACATAACTCTTAAGAACAGAAGCATGTACGAGAGGATAGACGAGAAGGACGCGGATCTTGTCTGTCTTGACCTGCCCGCTCCTTGGGAAGCTCTTGACAATGCTGAGAACGCCCTGAAGCATGGTGGTTTCATCATATCATATTCCCCGACCATAACCCAGACGGCTGATTTTGTGAATGCCATGCTTGAGAGGAAGGATCTTATACATCTTCGCACTGTCGAGGTGATTGAGAGGCCTTGGGAGGTTGAGAAGCGGAAGGTCCGTCCGAAGTCGAAGTCCATCATACACTCAGGTTTCATGACTGTCGGGAGGAAGCTGTGAGCATGAAGAGGGAGGTCCGCGTACTCGGGATTGACGATTCTCCTTTTGACAAGTTCAGGGACAGTCACTCTACTGTCATAGGTGTAGTGTATCGTGGCGGCGAATACCCTGACGGCGCTGTCTCGACAAAGGTGCGTGTTGACGGCGTTAACTCAACTTCAAGGCTTGCTGAGATGGTCAACAGGTCGAGGTTCAGGAAGCAGCTGCGCTGCATGTTCCTAGACGGCATAAACATGGCGGGGTTTAATATCATCGACATCCACAGGCTTTTCAGGCTGACGAAGATACCGGTCATAGTTGTGGTCCGCCGCAGGCCGGACATCGATAACATAAAACGTGTGCTGACACGCCTGAAGATGGATAGTAAGATCAGGATCCTGGAGCGTACCGGCCCTCCGAGAAAGTGCGGCAGGATCTATATCCAGTTTGCAGGTATTTCATTTGATGAGGCGGGGGAGCTTGTGGAGTTGACCTCTACGCGTTCTTTCATCCCTGAGCCGGTGCGCGTGGCGCATCTTATAGGTGCTGCTCTGGTGAAGGGGGAGAGCAGGGGCAATGCTTAAATATTGATTTGTTTTCGTGATGGCTATGGTGAAAAAGGAGCGTTTTCGATACATCAAGCATAAGCGCCAGCACCCTCACGAGCATCCTGAGTGCAAGTTCTGCAGGAAGATAAAGGCGAAGAAGGACATACTGCTTGAGAACGATCATATCGTCGTGATGTTTGGCAGGCAGCATCATAAGGGCCATCTTCTTGTCATGCCTAAGGCGCATGAGGAGGACCTTCTGAAGCTCCATGAGAACACCCTGGACTCGTTCATGAACGACACCGTGCATGTGATGAAGGCGTTGGGCAAGGCGATCAAGCCTGACCTGTTCAACCTGGAATATCTTGACAATTGGGATCATCATATACACTGGAATGTCTATCCTCGTTTTAAGGAGGACAAGGATTGGGGTGATCCTCCGGTAATCCCGAAGAAGGGCGCGAAATTCAGGCCGAAGACGCTGACCAAGAGGGAGATGGACATCTTCAAGAGAGAGCTTGACAGGGTAAAGAAGGAGTTATGGTAGTGCGGATAAGTCCGGCTGCCATGCGGGCCATACGCACGATTAGGTGCTGTTGACCGGGGGTGGTGTTCAGATGAAGTGCAAGTTTTGTGATTGGGAGAAGCATTACAGGAAGATATATGAGAATGATCATGCGGTCGCGGTGTGGGGATCCCCTTACGTGAGGGGTCATGTCAAGGTCATCCTGAAGAAGCATCATGAAAACCTTACTGATGTTCCGTTCGAGGAAGCGCATGCTTTGATTGACTGCTGGATCAAGGTTGGCAAGGCGATCGAGGAGGTTTTGCGGCCTCAGATCATCAACTGGCAGATAAACTGTAACTGGGTGCGCCACGTCCACGGGCATATCTATCCTCGCTGGGAGTCTGATCCTGACTGGGGCGAGCCTATCCATCTGCCGACGAGGGAGCAGGCTCACAACAAGGAGTACGTGCCGAAGGAAATCTCCCCTGATGACCAGAAGAGGATAGAGGACATCCTCTTCCACAAAGGGCATAAGTTATGATTTTTTTTTCCCCAGGCCGCTGAGATCTTTTTTGTATTTTTATGGCGAAGCCAGGATTATTATCGATTCTGTGATTTTTTCCCGACAAATATGTAGAAAAAGCTTGTTTCACGCATAATACAGCTTATCAGCACTTCTCTGCTCCCGGTCTTTCTGGCTGCCTGGCTTGTTCACCCTGGGCCGCAGTGATTCTTCGTCCCGCCTGAGTGTTATGTCCAGACCTTCGAGGAACCGGTTCATTCCTTCCTGCATGTCGAACGGCCCTCTTACTGTTCCGTGCACTGCGGGCTCGCCTTCGAATACTGTCAGTTTCTTTGATATGTAGTCTATGAACAGGAGGTCGTGGTCCACTACCATGGCTGATGTCCCTCTTTTCTCCATTATGTCTGCGATTATCTTGGACACCCTTATCCTCTGCTCCACGTCAAGGTATGCTGATGGCTCGTCGAGGAGGTATAGGTCTGCTTTCTTTGACAGGCAGTGCGCTATCGCGACCCTCTGCAGTTCTCCTCCGCTGAGCTCTGAGAGCTTCTTCATGAGCAGCGGTTTTATGTTTAGCGGCCTTATGAGCTGTGCTTCGTATTTCTCAAGCGCCTCTCCGAGCGTGTTCATGACCAGGTCTTCGTCGGCCACAAGATATTGGGGCTTGTATGAAACTTTGACCTTGCCTTCTGTCTTTCCGCTCTCTGTCTTGTCGACTCCTGCGAGGATCTTGACGAAGCTCGTCTTTCCTATGCCGTTCTCTCCTACCACGCCGATGACGTCGTTCTTGTACACTTCTCCTTTTTCCGCGCTGAGGAGGAAATTGCCGAGTCTTGTCTTGAGCCCTTCCCAGCTTGTCTGGACTTCCTTGCCTGCTTTCTGGATGGGCGGTTTCGCCTCGAACTTTATGGGCGCGTCCCTGAACCTTACGTTTTCGTCCCGGAGGTATCCTTCGAGGAAGATGTTTATTCCTGCTCTTGTGGTCTTTGGCAGGCTTACAACTCCGAATCCTCCTTCTTTGCCGTACATGATGTGGACCTGGTCTGTGATGTAGTCGAGTATTATCAGGTCGTGTTCTATGACGAGCACTGCTGTCTCTTCGTCCGCAAGATCTCTTATGAACTTGCTGACTTTTATCCTCTGCTTTATGTCGAGGTATGATGTGGGCTCGTCGAACACGTAGAAGTTGGCTTTTTTCATGACTGTGGCGGCTATCGCGACACGTTGTAGCTCTCCGCCTGATATTTTCTTTATGTCTGTGTCGAGCACCTTGTCCAGGTCAAGTGCCTGCGTTACCTTTTCGAGTATGCATTTCTGGTCTGCTTTCTCCAGCAGCTGCCTGACGTTGCCTGAGAACTTTTTAGGTATCACGTCGACGTTCTGTGGCTTGTAGGATATCGTTATCTTGCTGTCCCTGACTCTCTCGAAGAAGGTCTGCGCTTCTGTGCCTTTGAAGAATTCTATGAGTTCTGTGTATTCTGCTTCGTTTCCGTCTGTCCTTCCGAGGTTGGGCTTCAGCACTCCCGCGAGTATCTTTATGGCTGTTGATTTTCCTATCCCGTTGACGCCCAGCACTCCGACGACCTTGCCGAATCTTGGTGTGGGCAGGGAGTAAAGTGCGAAACCGTTCTGTCCGTACCTGTGTATTGGTTCCTGTTTTAGTTCTTCCGGGAGGTTGATTATGTCTATCGCGTCGAAGGGGCACCTGTTAGGGCATATTCCGCACCCTATGCAGAGCTCTTCATCTATCATGGCTTTCCTGATGTCGGGGTCTGGCTTTATGCATTCTTCTCCCTTTCTGTTTACAGGGCAGACTTTTGCGCAGAGATACCCTCCGCACCCTATCGGGTTGCATTCTGATTTCTTCACTATCGCTATACGGGCCATATATCTGTAGAATCGGGCTTTTCTTAATAATTTTTACTGTTTGGGGGCCCCTTTTGGTTCGGTGTTGCTGCTGCAACCTGATTTATCTGTTTGCAGGATCCTGTCCGACTGCCTGCTGCTCCTCTTCTTTTTTCACCCTGAAGTCTTTCGGTGTGAAATCGCCTTGGAAAGTCTGGTCGAATATATCCATCACCTTCTCGCGGAGCTCGTACGGGACTGCCACGCTGGGGTATTGTGAGAAGTATTTCTTGCGCACGCTTTCAGGGTCCTTGGCGATCTCTCTGTATGCTTTGGTCTTCCTGAACCTGTCGATGAGGTATCCTTTCTCTCCTCTCTCTGCTGCCATGTAGAACGCGAGCGCCTGCTCTTCCGAGCCCAGGCCTGAGACGTCGTAGCTGTACAGGCCTTTGGTGCCGAACACTGAGTAGTTCTTCATGCTTGGCTTGTTGAACATGTTGTTCTCGAACCCGAGCCTGTCTGTGTCTATTCCTGATGCCTTGAAGAACACGAACATCCTTGCGCATTTTGAGCAGTTTCCGCACCATATCCTTTCTTTGCCTTCTTCTGTGTCTGAGAAGCAGCTCATCTGCAGCTTTGCGAGTTCAGGGTATCTCTCGTGCAGTATCTTGACCAGTCCGATCTCGTACAGCGGTCCGACAAGGCTTCCTACCTCCACAGTGTTTCCGACCATGGTCTTTGCCAGGACGTTGAGCTGTCTTGTCCATTCTGAGCACTGGTCGAAGCAGAAGTTGCTCTTGAAACCTTCTTTGCAGTACGTGTGGTCGTCGCAGCTGTACTCGTTGCCGAAGAGTATGTAGTCTGCGTTGAAGTAATCGACGAACGGCAGGACTTCCATGACGTATGTTAGGAACTGCGTGCCCGCGCCCCAGTTGTTCTCTTCCTCGTCGAGGTCACAGTACCTGAGCTTGCCGGGCTCGTTGAGGATGCTGTGCACCTCTATTCCGTACTCTTCCTTTATCTGCCTGATTATCTTCTGCTTGTGCTTTGACTCTGCAAGTTCCGGCTCTTCGTCCATGTATATCGGTATGGGGACGATGCCGAGCTCGAGGCACAGTGCCAGGTTGAGCAGGCTTTCCTTTCCTGCTGTGAAAAGTATTATCGCTGTGGGCTGTGTCTTGTCATACCATCTCTTCTTGTTCTTCTCTGGCATTGAGGATTGGTAGCTTGAGAAAAGGAATGTTGCGTTGAAGTATCTTTTCAGGTATTCTGTTGTCTTCTCGTGGTCGATGACCGCTGTGGATGGTGCGTCCATCATCGTGCCTTTGAATGCGTACGGCTCGAAGCAGGGCAGGGCTGTGTTGTACACCGCGCCTTTCTTCTTGTGGCTTGCTGCCAGGTGGCAGGTCTGCATGAATGAGAGGTTGTCGAGCAGGACTTCTTTGTTGGTCGCTGAGTACGCTTTCCATATCTCTGATGGGTATTCCACTCTGTACTTTTTGCCTTTGACAGAAACGGTGATGCCGTTCTCGGTCAGCTTGGACCTTACGGCCAGGAAATCTTCTTTTTCGGCTTTTTCTGTCTTCTGCCCTTTGGATAGCATCAGGTGGATTAATCCGAAGATTATATATAAATGTTTTCGTGTTCTCTCGTCGATTAGGCAGTCTCAGGACCTGTAACATTAGATTTAAATACTATCCCTTTATTTTCGCTTCTCATGAAGTGTGCGATATGCAGGTCCAGGATCCAGGAGACTTTCCTTAAGAAGCCGATAGGGACTGTTGTCAAGGACGGGAAGGGGAAGAAGTTCACTGTCTGCAGTGAGTGCCAGAGGAAGTTCCCTAAGAAGTCGGACCTGCTGGAGAAGTTATGATCATACGCCCCTGTGGCTTAGTAGCTAGGCCTCGGCCCTACAGATAGCGGCTGCCTCGAGTTGGTCAGACCCAACGGGCAATAAGCAGCAGGTCGTGGGTGCAGTTCCCACCAGGGGCTTCACGCACCTGGTGGACCGGCAGATCTCTGATTTGTGCTGCCCACCGGGATTTTTTTTTCCAGATCACTTCTTCCTTTTCTTGGGTCTGCCTTTACTGTCGTGTTTTGGCATGAACTCGTGTTCGTGATGCCCGCCGTGCGGTTTCTCGTAGAAGTGTATCATCTTCGGGATTCCTTTGATGAACCTTGGCAGTCGCAATATCGGGCGCAGGAATCTCATGAACCTTGATGACCTGCTGAGCTTGGAGAACTTTTCTGCCTCCCGGGCGACCCTGCTGCCTTCTTTCACGAACTTCTCTCCTTCCCGGAGTATCTTGGCGCCTTCTTTCTCTACTTCAAGTCCGCTGTGGAGTATTGACTGCGCTGTCTGTGTGCTTTCGCTGACCACGAATGAGAATGCTCCTGCCGCAAGCTCAAAAACTCTGAAAAGCAGGAAGAATGGGAATACTGCGAGTATGTCGAGCCAGTATTTCCTTAGGAACATCGGTATGTGTCTTGTCCGCATCCATTTGAATATTAGGTCGATGACGAATACTGTTATTACGAAGTAGTCTGCTGCTACTATGTATGGGTGCAGGTGGTGTTTTTCCACGAATTCGTGGAATCCCAGGTCGAGAACTATGACGACAAGAAGGAGTATGAGGCAGGGGGGTATTGCCTTGTCTACTATCACCTCTATCTTGTGCATCCACCTCTTCATGTCCGGAAATGCTGTTTCAAGGATTTATTAATGTTTCTTTTGATAAAGTTTAAATACGACCGCTCTATAGGTTCTTTTATGGTGAAGAAGAGAAAAGGGGTGAAGCATAGACGCAAGTCTTCTCGTTCTAAGAAGGATGTTTCGAGTAGGGTGCCTTCCGCTTCCAGGTTCCGGCATGATAGTGAGTCCGGGAAGAAGGACATATCCTTGCTGAAGCTTGTGAATTATAATCTTCTTTTCTTTATCCCTCTGATGATCTTCCTGCTGTTTGCTATGAAGATTGGTGGGGTCTATTCTGATTATTTCGAGGCTTCGTCCGGAGTGACTGCCAAGATACTGATGGTGCCTTTCATGGCTATCCTTTTCCTTTTCATAGTTCCATTTATCCGTGAGCGTGAGAAGATAGCGGGCATCCGTTATTCTATCCTCGCATTCTTTGTTGTAGGGCTGGGTATTACCTTGCCTTCTGCTTTGAAGGGTGATTACGGGCTCATCCTTACAATCCCTAACTATTTTGCGAGCTATATCCTGATCACTTTCATCTTCTGTCCTGAGGTTCTGGGTATAGAGCGTAACATCAGGGATTGGTTCAGGCATCGGAAGCAGCTTTCTATCGTTGTGATATATCTTTCGATAGTGCTTCTTTATGTGGTGGGTTTCGGCTCGTTGTACCATGATATATATACCGACCCGGCTAATCCTGCTGCTTTCAAGTTATCTGTGGACAAGGAGCCTCATCTCGCTTCTTTTGTGTATTACAGCATGGTGTCTTTTACCACTACGGGTTATGGTGAGATACTTCCTGTCTCCACCGCTGCAAGGGTTGTGTTTTTCATGGAGGGCCTTATCGGGCTTGTGATGAATGTGGTTTTCATAGCGATACTGCTTGTCTTCGTGTCGAATGCTGAGTTCCTTTCCCAGAAGAGGGAGGAGCGCAGGATAGCTGGTGAGTTCAGGAAGGAGGAGAAGGAGATTAAGGCTGAGGAGGCAGAGCTGAAGAGGTTCGAGAAGGAGGTAAAGAAGGTTGAGGCGGAGGAGAGCATCCTGAATAAGTTCTTGCGTTTCATCAAGCCGGGTAAGTAGCAGCGTGGCTGCAGCCGCCGCTCGGTGCGTGTCCCAACATAACACAGTGAGAATTGGCTGCACTTTCACCATCAGCTTTAGTCATTGCGCAAGCTCTGCAAGCACGGTTGAGATCAACAATGATTAGCATGTCCACTTAATCGATAGCAGCGTGGCTGCTGCAGCCATATTGCATCGCCGCCACCATCTTTCTTCGCGTCTCTTTTATCTACTGCCTGACGAGTTCTGTGAAGCTGAACCCTTTTGTCTTCGCGCAGGGTATGTTGGTGGAGTATCCTTCTCCGTTGTTGGCAAGGTCTTCCAGTGTAAGGAAGTACCAGTCGACATTGTTGAACTTGACCCCTACCCATGGCTCCGCCCCGAACACTCTTGAGAATTCCTTGAGCTCTTCTATCTCTTTCTTGGTGAAGTACTGTCTGATATCTTTTGTTGATTTGCATTCTATGGCGATTTTCCTTACGTTGTTGCCTGCTATGACGTCCGGGCTCGGGTATTTTGTGGAGCCGCTTCCTGCTATCCTGCACGCACTCCAGCCGTTCTGCCAGAACAGGTGTATTAGTTCCCTTTCTGCGTTTATTCCTTTTGATTTCCTTGACATGCAAAGATAAAAGCCGCAGATGATTATATACCTTGTGCTGTTCTGCTCATAATCTATTGTCAGTTTCAGAATTCGAATATGCTTTTCTGGCCGTTCTTGACCAGCTGGGCGGCTTCCTGGTATGTTATCCTGCGTTTGTACATGAGCTGTCTGACCTTGTCCTCGAAGAGTTCCTCTTCGTTTTTTTCCTGCCTGTTCCAGCTCGGGGGTGCCATGGATTATGTGATTTTGATATTCCTATTTAAAGATTGTTTATCATCAATCAAGAATGAATTTATGTCATACTTTGACTTTCATGAGGTCGAACGCGCATCTGGTATCCGGGAATATGGTCTTGGCGTCTTCTTCTATCTGTTCGACTGTCTTGTACCTTTGTGAGAAGTGTGTCAGGATGAGCTTCTTCGCGTCTGCTTGGCTGGCGATCGTCGCAGCGTCTGCTGCTGTCAGGTGCTTGTACTGTTCTGCCTTGTCCTGCATGTCTGCTGCGTATACTGATTCTGATATGAGCAGGTCCGCGTTTTCCGCAAGCATTATGCACGCCTTGCATTTGGAGGTGTCCGCGACGTAAGTGATTTTCTTCCCTTCGACCAGGTATGTCATGTCTTCTGGTTTTATCTCGTTTCCTTTGTATTTGATCGTCTTTCCTTCCTTGATCTTTCTGAGGTGGGGGCCGTCCCGCACTCCGAGCTTCTTCTGTTTTGCAGTATCTATGTTGAGCCGGTCTTTCTCTGTGAAGCTGTATCCTATGCAGGGTATCTTGTGGTCAAGCGCCGCGCATTCTATGAGGTAGTCTTCTGTCTCTTCTGCTTTGAGCATCTCGTCTTTTTTCGGTAATAGTTCGTGCACCTTTATCTCTATCTGCACGTCAAATATGACCATCTTGAGCATGTGTTTGACGTGCTCTTCTGTGCCTTTCGGTCCGTATATGTGTACTGTGGGGTTGTTCTCCTTGTTTGCCATGGTCTGCAGCAGTCCGACTATTCCTGATACGTGGTCTCCGTGCCAGTGGCTGACAAGTATCCTTTTGACGCGGTTCCTGTTTATGCCTGCGATGTTCATCTGCCTCTGCGTGCCCTCTCCGCAGTCAAGGAGTATCCCTTCGTTATTGTAGCTGAGGAATATGCCTGTCACGTTCCTTTCTTTTGTTGGCACCATGGCTGACGTGCCTAAAAATGTTATTTCGATCATGATTGCCTGGTTGGTTTCTGTCTTTTTAAATATGTTGTGCCATTGCGGCGCGAGGCAACATTTATAAATCATCTCTCATCCCTGCAGGATATGCCTGGGAAGAAGAAGACCGGGGCGCCTGCAGAGACCGCAAGAGCGGCTGCAAAGGCTGAGAAGGCTGCAGAGCCTGCGAGGCCTAAAGCTGTTGTTTCTGCTGTGTTTGCTCGCGAGCGTGTATTGGCTGAGTCAAGTGATGATGCTAGGGAGCTCTATAACCAGAGCAGGTATGGCAATGTGCTTGATGATGGTAAGGTCCAGCTCTCTCTTCTTGAGGCTCTTTTCCTGTTTGAGAAGGGGAGGCTTGACCTGAAGGACGGTAGGGGTAAGAGCCTTGATTTCGATTCTTTTATAAGACGGGCGAGGAAGGTCGAGCCTAATTTCTGGATCAGGTATTGTGTGTTCAAGGACATGCGCAACCGCGGTTATATTGTCAAGACCGCTCTGAAATTTGGTGCTGACTTCCGTGTTTATGACAGGGGAGTCAAGCCTGGTGAGGACCACGCGAGGTGGATAGTGTATCCTGTACATGAGGGTGAGCAGATAACATGGTATGATTTTTCCGCGAAGAACCGCGTCGCCCATTCTACAAAGAAGCGCCTTCTTATCGGCGTCGTCGACGATGAGGGTGACGTGACTTATTATGAGATCCGTTGGGTCAGGCCTTGAGGCATCGGTTTTTAAACACAACAAACTTTATATACGATTCTCATTTATTCTAAGGCTATGGACCACCGTGAGAACCTTCTTAAGATAGTGCAGGATAAGGGGCCTCTTCTTCCTTCGCAGATCAACAAGGAGCTCAGGACCAATGTGCTTTTCGCTTCTGCTATGCTCTCTGAGATGGTTGACCAGAAGAAGCTCAGGATAAGTTCGATGAAGGTGGGCGGCTCGCCTCTATATTATTGTGATGGGCAGGAGAAGTCGTTGGAAGGATTTGCTGAGAAGCTTGGTGATGCGGATCGCAAGGCTTTTCATCTCCTGAAGGATAAGGGTGTGTTGAGGGACCGCGACCTTGACCCGCAGGTGCGCGTCTCCTTGAGGGAGATCAAGGATTTTGCAGTTCCTCTTGAGGTGAATGCGAACGGCTCTTCTGACCTTTTCTGGAAGTATTTCTTGGTGGGCGATGGTGATGCTGAGTCTCTTATCAAGGAGTATATCAACAGGATGGCTGGCGATTCTGCCGGGGGCAAAGGTGCATCGGAAAAGGAGGTGCAGGCCACGATCAGCGATGTTGACAGGCCTGCTCCTGAGCCGCCAGCTCCTGAAGAGGAGCTTGTCAGGGAGGTTGACGCGCCCCTTGAAGGTGTTGAGCCCCAGAAGCCTGTGACTTCTGTGAAGATGACCCCTCTTGAGGATGGTGAAGTCCCTGAGTTCGCGTACCAGACTTCTGTGTCTTTTTCTACTGAGATTGATACTGATGCCAGGGTGCGTCTTGAGAAGGCCCAGCCCCCGCAGGAGCCTGAGCCTGCTGAGCCTGAGTTTCCTGAGGATGATGAGTTCTTCCAGAAGATCAGGCACTTCTTTGAGAGTTCTGGTATAGAGATCGTGGAGTTTGAGAACGTACGCACAGGGGTTGAGTATGATTTTGTGGTGAAGTTGCCAAGCAATGTGGGCTCTCTTAATTATTACTGTAAGGCGAGGTCCAAGTCAAAGCTTAATGATGGTGATGTGTCTACTGCTTTCGTGCATGGTCAGATGAAGAAGCTTCCTATACTGTTGCTGACAGTGGGTGAGCTGACCAGGAAGGCGGAGGAGCTTCTGGATAAGGAGTTCCGGAACATGTTTGTTAAGAGGATATGATATTTGATTTTCCCTGCTTTCCGGCAGTCTGGACGATGTTGAAAAGAGGTGTTTTTGTTTTATGGGTGTGAACTTAAAGGACATTTTGCTGAAGGATGACATTTCTATACCTGAACTTAAGGGTAAGAGGATTGTCGTGGACGGTAACAACATCCTTTACCAGTTCCTTTCTACGGTACGCCAGCCTGACGGCACACCTCTTATGGATTCTGATGGCAACGTGACTTCTCATCTTACCGGTCTGTTCCATCGTACTGCCAAGCTGATGCATTATGGCATAAGGCTGGTTTTTGTTTTTGACGGTAAGCCTCCTGAGCTGAAGCGGGCGGAGTCTGAGCGCCGCGCGGGTCTCAAGGCGAAGGCCAGGGAGAAGTATGAGCAGGCCAAGAAGGAAGGTGATGCAGCCAGGATGAAGAAGTTCAGCATGCGCACTTCCCGCCTGACCAGGGACATGATTGACGAGGCGGCTGATCTTCTTGACGCTATGGGTGTTCCTGTTGTGTTTGCCCCTTCTGAGGGTGAGGCTCAGGCAGCTCTTATGGTGAAGAAGGGTGAGGTGTTTGCTGAGGTAAGCCAGGATTATGACTGTCTTCTTTTCGGAGTGCCGAGGATGGTGCAGAACCTTACCATCTCTGAGCGTAAGAAGAGGAAGGACAGGCTGTCTTATGAACGCGTCAGTCCGAGGATGATAGAGCTTGAGCCGAACCTCAAGCATATGGGTATTACTCGCGACCAACTCATCGTGCTTGGCATGCTGGTGGGTACTGACTATAATGTTGGTGGGGTAAAGGGTATAGGTCCGAAGAAGGCTTTGGATCTGGTGAAGAAGCATGGTGATGATTTCACTGCCCTTTTCAAGGAGGCAGGATGGGATGATTTTTTCGATTATAGCTGGAAGGAGGTCATGCGTCTTTTCAGGGAGATGCCTGTGGATGAGGGTTATTCTCTTGACTGGAAGTCTCCTGACCGTAAGAGGATAGTTGAGGTTCTCTGTGACAGGCATGGTTTCAGCCTTCAGAGGGTCAATGATACTCTTGATAAGCTTGACAAGGCTCAGTCCGAGCTTTCGCAGAAAGGTCTGGGGGAGTTTGTGTAAGATGGAATGGCTGATATGGACTTTGTTTGCGGCGTTGTTTTTCGGCACGAGGCAGGTTGTTGCCAAGAAGATACTTCTTTTTGAGCATACTGCGGAGTACCTTACCGCGACCTGTTCTGTTGCTTTCCTGTTCAGCCTGTTTTTCCTTCCTAAGATGGTCTTCGGCTACTCTGCGATGATGTGGTTCCTGATGTATCTGAAGTCTTTGTCCTTGACGGTAGGCTGGTTGCTGGGTTCGAAGGCTCTGAAGCATCTTGAGATATCGTTGGTGACCCCTCTGACGAACCTTACTCCCGTATTCCTTCTCGTGCTGAGCTTTTTCATTCTTCATGAGGTGCCTTCACTCATGCAGTATGGGGGCGTCGCTCTTCTTGTGCTCGGTGCGTATTGGCTTCAGGCAGACCATCATTTCAGCAGTCTTATCAGGCCGTGGAAGGTGTTCCAGAAGAAGCATTCTGTTTTCATGCTCGTAGCTATTTTCTTCTATTCATTTTGCGCAGTGCTTGACAAGATCATATTGAAGGAGGTTGAGCCTTACACTTTCCTGTCTTTCACTTTCCTGATTCTTACTGTCCATTACGTGTTGATCCAGTTCCTGAAGTATGATGGGCTGAAGGACATCAAGCATGCTTTCGTGAATGGGAAGCACTTGATATTCATCGTGGCTTTGCTGATGCTTTTCTCGGACGTGTTCTATTACATGGCTGTCGCGATCCCTGGTGCGATGATCGCCCTGATAATTCCTGTCAAGAGGACTAGCACTCTTGTCGCGACGATAATAGGTGGCAGGATTTTTCACGACCACAACCTTCTGCACAGGATCGCTGCTTGTGTGGTGATGATAGCAGGTGTGGTGCTTGTGGTATTGTGAGGTGAAAGTATGGTTCTTTGCGTAAAGGTCCTTCTGAAGCAAGCTGAGAAGGTGAAGGGGTTCATTACAGAGCAAGGCCTTTTCGATACTGATTACCGCCTGAAGAGGACTGGGACGCATATCTTCTTTCCGATCACCAAAAAGTCCGGGATTAAGAAGAGATTTCCGTCTGCAGAGTTTACAGACTTGAAGTCCCTGCCGAAGGCAAGGAAAAAGAAGACTGTGAGATCCCTTGTTACGGAAAAGCTCACGAAGGAGGAGATTGAACACTTGAGGAGGGCATATGATGTTGTGGGCACGATAGCTATAGTTGAGATACCTCCTGAACTCAGGAAGAAAGAGCGGTTCATAGCAGAGACTATCCTGGAGCTGCAGAAGAACGTGAAGACTGTTGTGAAGAAGGCTGATATCCATGGCACTGAGTTCCGCATCCAGCCTGTGAAGCACATTGCTGGTGAGAGGACAAAGGAGACTGTCCACAAGGAGCATGGCGTAAGGCTTAGGCTTCATGTCGGGAAGGTATACTTCTCCCCACGACTTTCTGCAGAGCGCAAGCGTATCGCCGCGCAGGTCAGGAAAGACGAGAAGGTCCTGGTCATGTTTTCAGGTTGCGCCCCTTATCCGTGCGTGATCGCTAGGAACACAGAAGCCGAAGAGGTTGTCGGTATTGAGCTGAACCCTGTGGGCCATGACTACGGAGTCGAGAACGTGAAGCTCAACAGGCTGGATAATGTCACTCTGATAAACGCTGATGCAAGGCATGCCGCAGAACTGACCAAGACAAAATTCAACCGCATACTTATGCCTCTCCCTAAATCTGCTGAAGATTTTCTGGATTCGGCGTTAGCCGCAGCAAAAAAAGGCACTATTATTCATTTTTACGATTTCAAAGAAATTGGCAAGTTCGACGAGGCAAAAGACACGATAAGATCTGCTTGCAAGCGCAACAAGAAGAGATGCAGGATTCTAAGAACAATCAGATGCGGCCAGCACGCTCCCAGGACTTATAGGATATGTGTCGATTTCAAGATATTATGACGGGATAGCATTATTTGTTGTAAATGCCCCTCCCATTTGGGCGGTTGGGATTTTTATTTCTGCGGTTCAGACTCTCGACGGGTTGTCCTTGTCTGCGAGTCTCATCCTTGTCTCACCTGTAAGCGCGAAGTGCTGGTACACCTTGGGCATGCCTTTCTTTTTCGGGAGGAACTGGAGCTCGTCTATCGCTTCACTGAACTCCTGATCGTCCATGCTTTCCCACCCGTGCATGACTATCTTCAGGTATGCTGCGAGACCTTCTGGTGTCGGCCCTGGCCCGCGATGCAGGTAGTTGTCTTTTATGTCCCTGGCGAATTCTGATGCTGACTGGTATCTGTCGTTAGGGTCTGTCGCGAGCAGCCTGCACACCATGCCTGAAAGTTTCTTGTCAACTTCAGGGTTGAGTATGTGCGGCGGCAGTACCTGTCTCTCGTAGAGTTTCATGAGCTGGTGTATGTTGTGCCATATCCTCTGCTGGTTGCTTGTGGCTTTATCCGGCTCTGTGAACACGTCGTTCGGGCCGAGTCCTGTGAGCATCTTGTACGCGACTACGCCGAGGGAGTAGAGGTCTGATCGCTGGTCTGCCTCGTGCGGTGTCATGAGCCCTTCGGGTGATATGTACTGGAGTTTGCCTGCCATTATGACGTTCTTCTCTCCTTTCTGCTTCGCTACTCCGAAGTCTGCGAGGTATATTGCTCCAGTGCTGGGCTCGACGAGTATGTTGTTGGCTGATATGTCCCTGTGGACTATTCCCATCTCTTTGTGGAGGGGCGCGAGTGTCCGGGCTACCATGTAGATGAAGTACCCCACAAACTTGTCGGGTACGCGTTTTATCCTTTCAGGGCCGGTCATGTCAGGACCGCTGTAGTGCAGGAGGTACCGGTCATCGTCCCAGAATTGTGGTGGTGTGTCCTTGTTCGGTGTGAAGTTGTGCATGCCCATTATCTTCTCAAGGTCTGAGTGCACGAATGGCATGACTATTGTGTATCCTCCGTTATGGTATCCGAAGTGCAGAGGTGTGAGGACCTGCTGGTGGAATATCCCCAGGTTTATCTTCGCTTCCTTGACTATTGCCTCTTCGAGTTTTTCGTCGAGGCAGAATGATCTTTTAACCGCGACCGTGCCGGGGATGTCGTCCGCTTCTGTCTCTTCTTTTCCTGTGAATATCCTCTCGGCCTTCCTGACGACGGCCATTCCGCCTTCGCCGACCACTTCGCGGAGTATGTAGTGGACCTGCCCGGCCTTTATGAGCGTGTCTGACTCGTCAGGGAATTCTCCCTGCCTTTCGATTATCTCTACCTGTGCTTCGAGTCCGGGATACCCCAGCACTGTCTTCTCGAATCTCATTCCTGGCTTTGCGCATTCGAACCTGTCGTTCATGCGCAGAAATTGGTGCAGTAATATTTAAGTTGTTTTTGTCGTCCCGATTCGTGGATGACCTTTCCGTGTATCACTTTATGGTCTTGAAAGAATATGTTGGCTCGCTCAGGACCTGGCTGACTATCCTGTTGCGCTTGTTCCTGAGTGACGCCACGTCTCCTGTATCGTTCCATACAGGTCTTGATCTCCCCCAGTATAATTTTGTGTTCGTGTTCCTGCCCTTTCCTGTGAAGACCTTTACAGGTCCGTAGATCTTGAATCCTTCCGGGAACTTGAATGTGTGTTTCCTTCCTTTGTCATGCAGCTTGAATCCGCTGAGGTCGGTCCCGTATCCGGTGATCTCGACCCATTCGTCGTTCAGTTTTCTGTTCCCTTTGGCTTTTGTCTTTGCCTTGAACCGTGTTTTTGTGATCCTGACTTCCCCTTCCGGGATGTCGTATACAGACGCTTTGTCTTTTTTCTTGCTTGCTTTCTCTGTTCTTGCCAGCTTTCTGAGGTCTTCCATTGTCATGCCTTTCTGCACTACGACTGGTGCTGGCTGCTTGACTGATGGTTCTGGTCTTTTCTCGATCTCTGTGAGTCTCTCGCTCAGCTGGTTTATGGCCTGCTGTTGCTCTTGTATAAGTCTTGTCTGGGCTTCAAAAGCCGTTTTGATGCTGTCTGTGGAGAATGAGGCGAAATTATGCTTCAGATTCTCTATTCTGCCGTTTATATCCCTCACATCGTATTTTATGTTGTTGAATGAGGTGCATAGAAGGTCATTCAGCTTCTTGAACTGGTATTCTTCATTTTGGGCCATATTTATTTTTAAGCCACAGCCCTATTTAAATCTTGCGTTTTGACACTACTGATTAGGGGCAAAAAATAGATATTTATATAAATGGCCTCTCACCATGCTTTGAGGAGTGCTACCAGCGATGATTAAGTGAACACCAGTGCCTCTATGGCAGATGGAGTAACTGATGAGCTGGCACAAATCCTTTTTTTTTCGTGCTATCGAGTATAGCGAGATAGCACCGGGTCTTGCGTGTCAACCGAGCGTAACCAGTTGTGGCTGGTAACTGATGAGCGGGCACAGATCCTTTTTTTCTGATGAGCATGCTGTCACACTCCTTCCGACCCCTGACCACCCACCCAAGCAGTAGGTTGCGCAGGACCAGGAAGTCTGCGCATTTAGAACTATCTATGTATGGTTCTGCCGAAGGCCCACCATACTATTGATTAGGTATCTAAAACTATGACAGATAATGTTGGAAAGAACTCAAGAAAAATCACTCTATCGTCAGGAATTGCCCGTTCTGCATTATATGCACGTCTTCTCCCAGCCTGTAGTCCATCTCTATCGCGAGTTGGGACAGTGCTGATGCCATGTTTATGTCTCCGTGGGCAGGTATGATGTGCTCTGGCTTGACCATGTTGATAAGGTCCCTGAGATCCTCTTTCGCTGCGTGCCCGCTGACGTGTATATCCTTGAATATCCTTGCGCCTTCTCTTTTGAGGTTCTGTTCAAGGACTTCCCTGTTGGACTGGTTGAGGGCGGTAGGTATTACTGTGCAGCTGAATATGACTATGTCCCCTTTGGAAAGTTTGAAGTCGAACTCTCCGTTGGCTATCCTGGACAGCACTGCTTTTGGCTCTCCCTGGTGTCCTGTGCAGACTATGAGGTATTTGGAAGGGTCTTTGGCTATCCTTCTGAGTTCTTTATTGACCTGTTTCCTGAACCTTGCGAGCCTGACGTCTTTTGTGAACTTGACAAGGTCTATGTTCTCTGCTGCTGTTACGTACTTGCCCAGGCTCCTGCCTAAGAAAACGATCTTTCTTTTCATCTTTTTGCCGTAGTCTATTATGGACTGCAGCCTTGCGAGGTGTGATGAGAATGTCGTGACTATGACCGCTTTGCCTTCAGATTCTATGCTGAGCATCACGTCGTGGAGCATCTCCCTTGCGACTTTCTCGCTGGGCGTTTTTCGCGCGTCTCTTGAGTATGTGGAGTCCACGATCAGCGCGATGACGTCACCCTCTTTGCCTATCTGTTTGAGCTTGTCGTAGTTGGGTTTCTTGCCGATGACTGGGTGGTCGTCGAACTTGAAGTCGTTTCCGTAGAGTATCTTTCCGTATGGTGTGTGGACGAGAACCATCACGACTTGCGGTGTGGAGTGTGTTATGTTGATGAACTCTATCTTTATGTTCTTAGAGACATTCACTGATGAGTTGGGGTTCAGCACCCGGATGTCATTCTCGAGCTTTATCTTTTCGTCCCGGCATATAGCTTTTATCACTTCTGCTGTGAATGGTGTGCATATGATATCAGCGTCAAACTTGTTTGAGAGGTAGGGTATCGCTCCGACGTGGTCGAGGTGCGCGTGCGTCGGCACTACTGCGACGACCTGCTTCCGCCACTGGTTTATGGGTTTGAGGTCTGGTATCGCCCCTATCTTTGTCAGTGTCTTCGCGTTTATCTCTTTGTTCAGGTCTTCGTCGTCGGTGTACTTGATGTACGGGTCAAGGTGAAGTCCCATATCTATGATCACGACTTCGTCATCTACCTTTATCGCGGTCATGTTCTTGCCGACCTCGTTATATCCTCCGACAGTGCATATCTCTATTGCCATTGTATGCTTGACCATAAACATCATGCTTATAAATGTTGTGCTGATACGGACCGGCCTTGATGACCCTGATCCGGGTCGCTTGGATTGCCGGACATAAAATAAGATTTCGCCGCAGTCGTGGATTATTATTTTTTTCTTTCTGAGAATTTCTGGAAACAGCACCAAAAAATAAAAAATGAGGGGGCAGGGACTTTCACGCGGAACCGTGCAGGCTTGCCGCAATTTGAACCCTGGTAGGCACTAAGCCAACAGATGACCCATCGGAGTTCTTCATCGGTGTTTTAGACCTCAGCACTCAACCAAACTTGAGTTTGGACTTTTAATGCCTATGGACAGTAAAAGCTGTCCCGTATAGCCTCCGCCTGCAGGTGCATGGCGGTTTTGGCCACTCCGGCACCCCCTCAGTGATTTGGGCGAATCTGGAGAGCCTGAGCTGGTATATAAACTTAATCGACTTTCTTGAAGATATGGCCGAAGAGGATTATCAGTACAGCGGAGATACCGTAAAGGAAGTATCTGTAATTTACAAGCATTTCAGGGAATTCGCACCCTTCACGTGCTTTCTCTTGGGAGTAACCCTGCTCTCTCACCAGAGCTGTGGTGCACTCTTCCAGGTCGTGGCCTAATGTGAGCAGGAACAGTCCTCCGTCAAGGGCCAGCACAGCCAATATGGATAATGCCATCAGAATTCTCACAAATCCCATTTTGATAATGTTCAGAAAAAAGGATATATAAAATTAACTAAGCCTTCCTATCTTGTCCTCTATCATCTTGAGTTCTGATTCGAGCTTTGCAAGGTCATCTCCTCTTGCTGATGCCCTTCTTTTCCTGGGAGCATCATCTTCGAGCGCCACTCTCATCTTGAATTCTGGGAATTCTTTCTGGAGTTTTGCTGTGAGTAGGTTTATCTCCTTGTTTATGGACCGGAGCTTTGATATCTTCTCGAGCTTCCTCGTCCTGAGTGTCTTTATGTGTTCGTACCTCTGAAGCATCTGGATTATCTGTTTGGACCCTCCCAGCAGGCTCTTTCTGATATCCACAGGATCCTTTATCTGCACGAAGTATTCTTCTTCAGGCATTTTATACGTTCTCCGGCTCGAGCATGGTCTGGTCTATGAAGTCTATCTTCCTCTCGATGTCTGCTATCTCGTTCGACCATGTGGCGAGTTCTGTGTCTTCCTGGTTCTTGAGCTCGTTTATCTCGTGCATCGTGGATTTTGCTTCGGATATCTTGTTCTTGACCAGGTCGAGTATGTCGAGCACGTCTTTGTACTCTTCTACTTTCACGAATACGGGTGCTTGCCTTTCCATTCTTTTCACCTATCTTGTCTCGAATAATGATCTGTCTATGAACAGCAGTTTCCTTTGGACATCTTCTATTTTCTGCCTGAAAGCTTCGTAGTTCTTGTCCTGCGCGCTCTTGACGTCATTGATTCTTGTGAACGTGTCATCTTCTGTAGTGAATCTGGATTTTATGTGCTCTATGTCTTCTGCTATCGCCTTGAACGTGTCTGTCTTTATGTATATTGGCCCGCGTGCTTCTCTTCTTTTAGGTGTTGGTTTCTCCTCTGGAGTGTATGTGTATGCTGGTGCCGGGAACGCTTCCGGTCTGCTCTCTGGCGCTTCAGGCATTTCCTGCATCCTTTTCCCTGCTGCATGTTTTGGAGCGGGACCCGCAGACGTTGCCGGCATGTATTCCGGCGGTTCTGGCACGCCTTCCAGGGGCGGCACCTTGTCAGGTATCGTCTCTTCCGAAGGGAGTTCAGGGGTCGTCGGGAATTCTGGTTTTGAAGTGTTCGCTGCGTGTTGCGGTCTCTTTTCAGGTCTTTCCATCTCCTGTACTGGGGGCTCTTCAGGCATCTTCTGCTCTTCTGTTATCTCTTCCGTTCCAGGTATTTCTGGAGGGATTTTCGGCAGTCCTGCAGGCGGACCCAGCGGTTCAGGTTCTATCTTTGAAGGAGCTTTTGATGATACTGGAGAAGGAGGTTCGGGTATGCTAACTTTAGGGGCTTCAAGCTTTTCCTCGCCTGGTTTTGGAGGGACTTCTCCTGGCACTTCTGTGGGCAGAGGGGGTAGGGATGTGTCTGGAAATTCAGGGGATTCTTCTTTTTTCAGTTCAGGGAACATCGATCCTCTTGTTTCATCAGCTTCTATATTCGGGACCGGCGGAAGTTCCATCCCTGTCTCTCCAGTCGTTGATTTATCCTTCTTCAAAAAGTCAAAGATTCCCATTATAAACCCCCAATATTAAGCTACTCCCGAATAACTATCCTCTTGATATTTAAACTTATATTAGTATTCTGGAATGGTGACAACAGGCAGGACAAGAGGGATTTTGCCGGAATAATTGCGGTCTGCCTGTATTGATTTGCAGCTGACTTTTAAGGCGGTTGTAATACCATCCAGCCTTCCCGGAAATCAAGATATCTTGTCCGCAATATATCCGTTTTTTCTCTGCTAATGCATATATTGCTCTTCATCCTTATTGTTTTCTATGAGACTCTTCAGCATATCCATGATAGCATTTATCGTACTGCTGGCTTACGTATTACGCGCGTCAGCTGACACGATGCATGTTGTAGAGCTTAAACTCGGCGTGGAAGGGAAGGATGCCTTTGATGTCAATGCTTCGTTCATAAGGATACTCGCGGACAGGAGTTATGTTGTCGGGCAGGATGGGAACATGACTGTCCCGCTTTCTGTGTATAGGGGGAAGACCTTGAAGCGGACGATATATGCCTGGGTAGAGGACAGCAACGGAAAAAAGGCATCCTCTGAGGATAAGTTCCCTCTCAGTGAGAGGTTCATGCATTACGACCTGGTCGCGAACTTCGGCTTCTCAGGATGTCTTCCTGGTGGGGATTATAGGATACACGCAGAGGGTCTTGGTCTTGAGCAGGAGAAGGAGGTGAAGCTCGTGTTTGATGGTTGTGAGGATGAGATGGTTGGAGTGGCAGGCGTCTATGACGGAAAGGTATCTTATGATATGCTTGATGTTCCTTCTGCAGTAAGTCCTGGCGTGCCTTTCAGGGTGAGGGTTGTGATGCGGAACCCTACACCGGATGATCTTGAGGTGGATGTCTGGAGTTACGTCTATCGTCATTCTGTGTGCTACTCAGGAGAGCGCGAACAGAACCGGAAGTCCGTCAATCTACCTTCTTTCTCGAATGTCACGTTCGACCTTGAGAACGTTGTTGATGCGGATGATGGTGAGTACAATCTGAAGGTCAAGTTCCTTCGCTCCGGAAGGAAGACTTCTGAGGAGATCACGGTTCCTTTGTATGTCGGGGCAGGTTCTCAGGGCAGCATTTCAGATAAGGGTTCTGCCATGGGAAGCCTTTCTGTTGCCCGAACATCAGGAGCTGAGACTGGCGACACCTCTCACAAGAATGAGAGCAGAAGAAAGCTTTTTTCTGCAGAAAAGAAGGACGGGAACAGGACATCAGGGACTGTTTTCATGTCGAGTTCTGCAAAGGCAGGGAATCTGGCAGTTTATTTTATAATGCTTGTTCTGGCTCTCGTTCTCGTCGCTCTTCTCATGAAAAGGCTCTGATCGGCCAGTTCTTGAACAAGGTCTTTTTTAAAACATCTGACCATTATTTTTCTACAGAAAGATATATAAACAGTCCTCTTTTTTTGTTTTTCCGCTATGGTAGGGTCTGATGATAAGAAGGAAGGCAGCGAAGGGCTTTCAGACAAGGATCGCCTGGAAAAGGGAAACATCCTCGCAAGGGTCATCATAGAGGTCCTTGGGGCTCCGAAAGAATACGTCGAGGAGTCCATTCAGTTGGTCATAGACAGGATCAACGAAGTGGACCGGGCAGAGGTGGTATCGGAATCTACGTATGAGGCAGAGGCGAAGGGAAAGCTTTTCTCGACTTTCTCTGAGCTTGAGATATGGTTTAAGGATCTTGATACCCTCACCAAGTTCCTTTTCGAGTTTACCCCTTCGTCCGTCGAGATAATGCAGCCCTCGAAGCTTTCTCTGGGAGCTAATTTTGTATCAGGACTGATGAATGATTTCCTGCTTAAGATGCATGACCTTGGCCTGAAGCTCAAAGACTCCGCCGCCAAGGAGCAGGTCGCAGGTAAGAACACCGATGTGCTTGTCAGGAACTTCCTGCATTTCGTGCTCAAGGAGCCAAGGTCACTTGAGGAGATCGCGAAGCTGACAGGTATACCCCTGAAGAATGCGGAGGCTTTGCTCACGAATTTCGAGAAGGCAGGTATCGTTGAGAAATCAGGCGATTCTTACGTCATCGCGAAGAAGCAGGCATGATTTGTTGGTGTCTTTTTCAGTTTTTCAATTTTTTAATTTTGTTCAGGGAATAAAATGGCTGATCTGAAGAAAGAGGTTGAGGCGATTCTTTTCTCGGCAGGCAGGACTGTCGAGCTTAGGGAGCTCCAGAAGCTTCTTCACGTCAGCGAGCCCGGCCTGATAAAGGAGACTATCAGGGAGCTGAAGCAGGATTATGAGCAGAAGGACAGCCCGTTGATGATACTTTCTGAGGATGATGGCTGGAAGCTTACTGTCAAGGAGAAGTACCTCAGGACTGTTCAGAAGATAAACCCTCATACCGAGCTTAGCAAGACCATTCTCGAGACCCTTTCTGTCATCGCGTGGAAGCAGCCGGTTCTCCAGTCGGATGTGATCAAGATAAGGACCAATAAGGCTTATGATCACATTTCTGAGCTTGAGCGTCTCGGTTTCATCTCCAAGGAGAGGCAGGGCAGGAGTTTCATGCTCAAGGTCACGCAGAAGTTTCTGGATTATTTTGACCTTCCTGATGCCGACGCTATAAAGGACATGTTCAGCGATTTCAAGGATATCGAAGTTGCTGTTCAGAAGAAGGCTGGCGAGCTTGAGAAAGGAGCAGACAAGCCGGATGGGCGGCAAAAGAAGGGCGAATACGTAGCAGAAGAGGGGATAACTGGTGTTTCTGGGCATTCTGAAGATGGTGGCGGTTCTGTCGAGAGTGTAGATCTTGAGCCTTATGTGGATGTGCTTCCTGAGAAGACAAAACCTCATGTAGGTGTGGAGCTGGAGACCTATCGGTCGCCTCCGCCGGGCGCGGAAGAGGGGGAGCCGGAAGAAGAAGAGAAAGATGAAGGAGATGAAGATGCAGAAGAAGGTGGTGAAGGTGAAGGACCGCGGCCCGGGGAGACCGAAGAGGAGAAAGCTAAACGTATAGCCCGGGAGCTTCTCGAGGAGGAACAGAAGAAAGAGAAGGAGGAAGGCGAAGCTTCATTTGCAGAGAGGAAGCTGCATCCGAAGCTTGAGCATTTCATAGAGGGCGATGAAGAGCAACTGGCCCCAAAACCCGCAGAGAAGCATGGGGAGAGCGAAGAAGAGGAAGATAAGGAAGAGCATGAAGAGTCTGAAGAAGACGGCGAAGAGAGCGGAGCGTCGCATCCTGAAGAAGGCGAGGAAGAGCATGAAGATGCTGAGGAAGGCGATGCCGCTGACAAAGAAGAGGGCCCGCTTAAGGCAGAGGAGTATCCTGGTCAGTTCGCGCAGGAAGGGAAAGAGGACAGCGGAGAAGGCGAAGGGAAAGAAGAGGAAGACGAAAAAACTTAACATGGCGCGTTTCTATTTTCTTCTTAAATGCCCTGGTTGCGGGCATGATATGATGTACCATACAGACACAAGGATGCTTTCAGGTAAGAGCAAGCGTTGTGTTTATTGTGGAAGGAGTTTTAGGGTCAAGGAACACGTTCTTAAGGAGGTCAAGAGGACTGTTTAGGTTTGTTTTATCCTTTTGCTTTAGCCTGTTTTTCAGCCCTTCAGATGGGTGATTTCTCAGACCTAAAAAACCCATATTCTGCATTTTCAGGGCTTCTGGAGGCATTTTAAAAACAAAACAAATATAAATGCCCCTGATTTCCTGAATACCAGTTTCTATAGGGTTTGGATACGAAAATGACAGAAGGAAAATCAGCAGAAGCTCCCAGTGAAGACATGAAGAAGACTGTCGCGGAAAGCATTGTTCCCACTGTTGTGGAGGACGAGATCAAGAGGTCTTATCTTGATTATTCTATGTCTGTGATCGTCGGCCGTGCCCTGCCTGACGTGCGTGACGGCTTCAAGCCTGTCCACCGAAGGGTTCTTTTTGCGATGAACGAGCTTGGGATGTTCTCGAACAAGCCGTTCAAGAAGTCAGCGAGGATCGTCGGTGAAGTTCTGGGTAAGTACCACCCTCACGGCGACTCTGCTGCTTATGATACCATGGTCAGGATGGCGCAGGACTTCTCTTTGCGCTACCCTCTGATACAGGGTCAGGGCAATTTCGGTTCTGTCGACGGTGATTCTGCTGCCGCCATGAGATATACTGAGGCCCGTCTCTCTAAGGTTTCAGAGGAGATACTTGAGGACATAAATAAGGAGACTGTTGATTTCCAGCCGAACTTCGATGGTGAGCTTGAGGAGCCAGTCGTCCTGCCGTGCAAGATACCTAACCTTCTGGTGAACGGCAGCTCAGGCATAGCTGTAGGCATGGCCACCAACATCCCGCCGCATAACATGGATGAGGTTATCGACGGCACGGTCGCTTTCATCGACAATCCTGATATCTCCGCTGATGAGTTGATGCAGCACATAAAGGGTCCTGACTTCCCTACTGCAGGGATCATCTGCGGTTCCGCAGGGATACGTGAGGCTTACCGGACAGGCCGGGGAAAGCTGAAGATCAGGGCGCGTGCTGATTTTGATACTGTCAAGAAGAGGGATGCGATAATAATAACAGAGATCCCTTACCAGGTGAATAAAGCAGCTCTTATAGAGCAGATAGCCGATCTGGTGAGGAGCAAGAGCATAACAGGCATCCATGATATCAGGGACGAGTCTGACAAGAAGGGGATGCGTGTCGTGATCGAGCTTAAGTCAGAGGCTACTCCTGAGATAGTTCTCAACCAGCTTTACAAGCACACCAGGATGGAGTCCACTTTCGGCATAATATTCCTTGCGCTTGTGAAGAATGAGCCTAAGCTTCTCAACCTTCCTGAATTGATTAGGTGCTTTGTGGACCACAGGCGGGAGGTAGTCCGCAGGAGGACGCAGTTCGACCTGAAGAAGGCTGAGGATCGCGCCCACATAATTGAGGGTCTGATCAAGGCTTTGGATGATATTGATAACGTGGTGCAGAAGATCAAGCAGTCTAAGGATGTCGTGACCGCGCGTTCCATATTGGTGTCTGATTATTCACTTACCGAAGTGCAGGCTAAGGCTATTCTTGACATGCGCCTGCAGAAGCTTGCCTCTTTGGAGCAGGAGAAGATACGGGAGGAGCATAAGTCTCTGCTTGAGCTTATCGCAGAGCTGAAGGATATACTCGGTTCTGAGCAGAGGATACTTGACATAATCAAGGCTGAGCTTTCTGAGATGAAGGACAGGTATGGTGACTCCAGGAGGACTGAGATCGGTGCTGCTATCGAGGAGGAATTGTCTGTGCAGGACCTTATCGAGGAGGAGGATATGGTCGTGACTATAACTCACGCGGGTTATATCAAGCGCCTTCCTGCAGACACTTATCGTAAGCAGGCACGTGGAGGCAGGGGTGTCATCGGCGCGTCGACGAAAGATGAGGATTTTGTTGAGCATCTTTTCATAGCCTCGACCCATTCTGATGTGCTTTTCTTTACAGATAAGGGCAGGGTGCATTGGCTGAAGGTTTATGAGATCCCTGAGGGGTCTCGCCAGTCCAAGGGCAAGGCCATAGTGAACCTTCTAAGGCTCAAGAAGGACGAGTCTCTGAAGACATTTGTATCTGTTACGCAGTTCGATGACCAGCATTACATAGTGATGTGCACTAAGAATGGCTTGGTAAAGAAGACTTCTCTGGAGGCGTTTTCAAGGCCGAGGAGGGGAGGTATCGCAGCTATAAACATAAGGGCTGGTGATGAGCTTGTGGAGGTTGCTCTCACTGACGGCAGGCAGAACATCATCATAGCTACAAGGGATGGTATGGCTGTGCGTTTCTCTGAGCAGGATATCAGGCCTATGGGCCGTACTGCCGCGGGAGTCAGGGGAGTGACTCTCAAGGGGGTAGATTCTGTCATCGGGATGGTGATATCTGATGAGGAGAAGACATTGCTGACCGTGACCGAGAATGGTTACGGTAAGAGGACGGACATCTCTGAGTATCGGCTTATCAGGCGGGGCGGTGTAGGTGTGAAGAACATCATCTGTTCTGAGCGGAACGGCAGGGTCGTTGCTGTCAGGACAGTGACTGACGACGATGAGGTGATGCTCATATCGCATCAGGGGATAATCATAAGGACTTCTGTCAAGCAGATATCTGTCATCGGCAGGGTCACGCAGGGCGTGCGCATAATGAGGCTGGGGCAGGGTGACAGGCTGATGGACGCTGCTAAGCTGGCGAGTGAAGACTGAGTCAAAATGAGAGGAGCGATAATTACTCACCCTGGTCTTGAGGCAGTCTCTGCAAAAGAGGTCAAGGAAGTCATCAGGAAGGATTGTGAGCTTGAACGTTCTGTCGCATTGTTCGACGCTGATGGGATTGAGGATCTTTGCACTCTTTGTTACCGTTCACAGTCGGCGATCAAGGTGGTGCATCTTTTGGTGTCGTGCGAACTCAGCAGGATAGAGGATGTCCTTCCCGAGGTGAAGAAGCTGGACCTGTCTGCCTGGCTCAAGGGCTGCTCTTTCGCGGTTCGGAGCAGGATTGTTGATAATGATGATGTTGATACTATGGAGTCCGAGCGTCTTGTCGGCGAGGTGATCCATGAGAAGTACGGCGCCAAGGTTGACCTTGAGGATGCTGACGTACCTTTCTTCGTCTATGTCCTGGGCAACATGTTCTATTTCGGGATTGACTTTGCCGGTTTTGACCTGAGCAAGCGCAACTACCGCGTTTTTGCCCTGGCTGACAGCATAAAGGCGACTGTCGCCTACTCTCTCGTCCGTCTCGCAGGATATAAGAAAGGCATGACGATGCTGGATCCTTTCGCGCATTCAGGCACTGTTGCTGTCGAGGCAGCTTTCTATGCGACCGGCAAGCCTGTTAATTTCTACAACAAGGATCGTTTCGCTTTCCTTGATTTCCCTCAGATGAAGGATTTTGATTTTGATGCTTTTTTCGCTAAGCACGACAGTTTTGACAAGGAGCTGAAGGGGGTCATCGCTTCTGATTCCCAGCACCGGCACGTCCGTTCTGCAGAGAAGAACGCGAAGATCGCCGGCGTTAACAAGCAGGTCAACTTTACCCGGATGGATGTGGAGTGGCTTGACACGAAGTTCGAGAAGCATTCTGTTGATCGCATAGTCTCCAATCCGCCGAAGGTCTCTCGCCTCCTTACAGAGAAGGGTATCGAGAAGCAGTTCCAGGAACTGTTCTATACTGCTGACTTCATATTGAAGCCTGATGGCCGAATCGTCCTTCTCACCAAGAACTATTCGCAGATCCTGAAGCACGCCCAGCGCCATAACTTCTCGCTGAAAGGCAAGTTCCTTGTGATGCAGGGCAAGGAGGAGTTCTCCATCCTCGTCTTCGAGAGGGAGAAGTGACAGTTTGAAGTGTGTCTAAGCATTCAATATACTCAGACTATTCAAAGATATGTAAAATCCTTTCTGCTCCCTGCACGAACTTTGCCTCGCTTCTAACACGCGCTTAGTTCCCAGAAAATCATGCCATTTTTTCCTTGGTGAAGGCTGATCATATTATTGGTTCTTTGTCTAGATTAATGTTATATGCCCTAAAACAAAAAGAAAGCGTCGGACTGCAGTAAGCCGCCTTCTGTCAGACCCGAACACAAGAGTCAAGCTCGAGTGCGATGGTCTGTTTTGACATTATACTTAGCGTCGTAAAGACTTGCACAGGCCAGGGCTAGCCGTTTAATCCTTTCCTCAAGGAACGTCCGGAGGTTATCTCGTCCCGGTCGCCCGGGACTTCGCGTCCATCATCCTCCCATGAGGGGGTTTCGTTTCTGAGCTGTTGCCGCAGGTTTCCCTGCCTCACTTCCGTGAGTGGCCACATAAGTGGGCGGACTTTCCTTAGCAACACGGCCAAGGCCGGGTTTCCAATTGTCAAATTGCAGTCCTACAACACTTTCTCTCTTTCCTGTCATTTAAAAGATTATCCCTTTTGCTCTCCCACAACCTTTATATATTCCTCATTTCTCCCAACTTCTAATATGGCAAGGCAGAACAAGGTCAATCTTCCGTCTGGTATGGGCGGTCTGACAAGGTATTTTGATGATTACACTTCTAATGTTGAGCTCAAGCCGGGTCATGTTGTCATACTTTCTGCTATCGTCATGATTCTTGTTATATTTCTCCACATCCAGGGTTATGCCCTGCTCGGTCTAAAATGATGCCTGGTATGAATCCTCGGAAGATGCAGCAGATGATGAAGAGGATGGGTATTCAGCAGGTGGATATCCCTGCTACCGAAGTGATTATCCGCACTCCTGACAGCGAACTTGTCATAACAGATCCTCAGGTCGCAAAGGTGAATATGATGGGGCAGGATACCATTCAGGTGACTGGCGATATTCACGAGCGACCTCTCTCTTCAGGGCCGGAGATAAGCGAGGAGGATGTTAAGACTGTCATGGATCAGGCAGGGGTGTCTGAAGAAGATGCCAGGAAGGCCATAGATGAGAATGATGGAGACCTTGCCGCTGCGATTATGTCTCTTCAAAACTAAATCTATTTATATTATATGCATTTGATAAAGGTGATGGACTCTCAGGACAGTATGCGCCGGGCGAGGAGGAGCTTGGATGTTGCTGAGCACATGCTGAACAGCACATATCCTCTTGTCGAGGATCCTAAGCTGATTCTGGCTGTCTCTGAGGACCTGTTTACTGCACTTTTGAGCAGTGTTTTTGCGCTTGTGGGCCGTGATGGTGCGGACGGGATCGAACGTTTCAGGCGTGAAGCTGCGGGTCTGGGCTTCACTGAAGAGGATGTGGGTCTGCTTGACAGGTTACAGGATATCATCAGGGAGCATGAGGAGAGCCCTGTCGAGTTTGCCAGGAAGGACAAGTTTGTTATATGTGATGATGATTATGCATGTGATGTGGTATCTGTTGAGGATATGAAAAACTATTTATTTAAGGCGCGTCTCTTTGTTGAGAAGGCAGAGGCGGAGTTTGGCAGCAGGGAGATAGCAAGATGAATGATTACCTGGACGAGGCGAATGAGGAGCTTAAGAGGGCAGACCATCTTATTTTCGTGAGTCTGAAGTATACTCGTACCTGTGATGTGCTCAAGCACATCATCGACCGTCTCATCAATGCTGTCGATTTCACTTTCACAGCGGTTCTTGAGCATCTCAAGGAGAAGGGCGAGCTCGATGAGCTGCCTACAGCTCCTATACCTAAGGCTAACCTGATCAAGGAGATCTATCCTGATGACGAGTTTCTGCCGGAATTCGCTGACCTTTTCATGCGTTTCAGGAAGATAAGCAAGGCGGACTTCACCCGTGCGTGTGAGTTCAGGCGTCACGTGACCATGACTGTGGTGGTGGATGAGGAGGTCATCAAGATCGATATCGATAACATCACTGATTATTTCAAGCGTACCAAGGAATTCTTCGCGCATGTCCAGGGGATGATAGAGCCTGAGAGTGAGTGAAAGCGTTCATTCTTGTGAACTTGTCCGGCAGATCCTGAGAAACCTTTATTAATGCTCTTCTCTTCTGCGATCCTATGCCGAAGAGTCTGAAGCACAGGTTGCTGGAAAAGGGGTGGACAGAGGATGAGATAGCGAAGACTATGCATCTTCTTTATTCCGACGAGAAGAGGGAGAAGCATGCTCATTATGTCGCGTCCACGCATCCTATGATTTACTGGGTCGGTCTTTTCGTTGCTATCATCGGAAATTTCATACTGACCGTGGCTCTTCTGCCTTTTCTTATGATCCTGAATTCTGTTCAGTTGTATGTCATCCTTGGCATCGTTGGTTTTGTTTTCGGTTACCTTTTCCATGTTATCCTTAAGGATATTGAGCATGTGGACCAGCGGCATCATATCGCTGCAGGAATTTTCACTCCGGCTATTGCGTTGGTGATCGTTTTTTTCATGACTACGGTTTCCAACCGTTTCAATGATGTTATAAATAATCCCAACCCTCATAACCCCTGGATTTTGAGTATTGTCTACCTTGTGAGCTTCAGCGCTCCGTATGTTATCTACAAGGTTCGCGATCTCGTCTGGGAGAGCAGGCAGAAGAGGTTGGAAGGCTCTGCATGACCTTTTTACGTGATTCTTCCGTTGGTTCCTTTATACTTTTTTATTACATATATGTAACTTTATTTTATGGAAAAAGCTTGGAAGTCAAGCAAAACCTTTATAAGAGAATGTCTCTGCACCATTTAACCGGTCATATGGCGGTAGTGGTGTAATCTGGCAGCACAGAAGACTGTGGGACCTGATGAAATGGTGCAGTCATCTTCCAGTCCGGGTTCAAATCGCGGAAAGCATCAAGGTTTTCGCTTGGAAGTCCCGGCTACCGCCCTTTTTTTTGCCGTTGCACCGTTTTCAGAAGTTTCCAATAGCTTTATATATGATCCGGAATTTCGGATTGGCATTGAATGACCCGAGTTCAAAGGCTTTTTGGGCGCGTTTAGGGTTTTAATCAAGTTTTTTGGTTAAAAACTGCGTTCTAAGTCTATAGATGCCGGGAAAGATTCATTTACGCGTTTAATGATAAAATGGCAGAAGATAATCAGGTCAAGAAAGGATACAGGCATATAGTCAGGGTAGCTGACACTGATCTTGAGGGCGCGAAACCGTTATACAACGCTCTTAACAAGATTAAAGGTGTTAATTTCATGCTCGCTAATGCTGTGTGTACGTTCTCGAATATCGACAGCACCAAGAAGACAGGAGAGCTTAGCGCTCAAGAGGTGCAGAGGCTCAATGATATCATCAAGAATCCTGCCAAGTTTGGAATCCCTGTGTGGATGCTGAACAGGAGGAAGGATATAGAGACCGGTGATGATAAGCATCTTCTCGGCGCTGACCTGAGATGGCAGATAGAGAATGATCTCAAGCGCATGAAGATGATCCGCTCTTACAGGGGTGTCAGGCACATGTCAGGCCTCACTGTGAGGGGTCAGAGGACCAAAGGCAATTTCAGGAAGAAGAAAGGCAAGGCCTCGCTTGGTGTGCAGAGGAAGAAGTCCCAGCCGGCCAAGGGCGGCGCAAAGGGCGGCAAGAAATGATTGCGATCAGTTACGATCAATTATCAGATAAGGTTTGATGGTTCAAGATGGGAGATCCAAAAAAGCATAGGAAGAATTATTCGGCTCCGGGCCATCCGTGGCAGAGAGAGCGGATAGATGAGGAGAAGAAGCTCATGGCAGAGTACGGCTTCAAGAACAAGACAGAGATATGGCGCATGGTATCCTTCTTGAGGTCCGCTTCTGCGCAGGCCAAGAAGCTCGTCACTCTTCCGGGAGCCCAGGCTGAGAAGGAGAAGGAGTTGCTTCTGAACAGGCTGAGAAGGTATGGTCTTCTCTCTCCTGAGGCAGGTCTCGACGCTATACTTTCCATATCTCTTCGTGACGTGCTTGAGCGCAGGCTCCAGACTATCGTGTATAAGAAGAACCTTGCGAATAGTGTGAAGCAGGCCAGGCAGTTCATCACGCATGAGCATATAAGCGTTGGTGACAGGATAATAACATCCCCTTCATATCTTGTCCCTCTTAAGGAGGAGGTGCTTATCAGTTTCAAGCAGACATCTTCTCTTGACGATCCTGAACATCCCGAAAGGGTCGCTTCCCGGTTGGCTAAGGAGAAGCAGGAGAAGGAGATGGTTGTCGGCGAAGATAAGCCCAGGTCCAAGGGTGGTAAGGCAGGTCTGAAGAAAGGGCATGCGAGGAAGGATACTTCCAGGAAAGGACCTGGCAAGAAGGAAGGCAGGCCTAAGAAAGATGAAGGAAGATGAATAAAGATGGCTGAGGAGAACCAGAGACAGGAAAGCGCAAAAGGTGTACGTAAAGAACCTCCTAAAAGAGAGTTCAATAAAGGAGCTCCGAAACCTCAGTCACGGGACCGACCGAGGTATGAGAGGAAGCCTCTTCGTTGGGGGATCTGTCACATATATTCATCTTTCAACAATACGATAATCCACATCACTGATATTACTGGTACAGAGTCTATCGCCAGGACTTCGGGCGGGCAGGTCGTGAAGGCTGACCGCATGGAGTCAAGCCCGACAGCTGCGATGATAGCTGCCAAGAGGGCTGCTGAGCTGGCTACTGAAAGGGGCATTTCAGGTATACATGTTAAGATAAGGGCGCCTGGAGGCCATTCAGGTCCGAGTTCTCCCGGTCCTGGGGCTCAGGCTGCAGTCAGGGCCCTGTCCAGGATGGGCTTGAAGATCGGTGTTATCCAGGACGTGACCCCAGTGCCGCACGACGGATGCAGGAAGAAAGGCGGCAGGCGGGGCAGGAGAGTCTGATCGAAAATGGAAGTTGAACTGGTTGATCATGACAAGAAGCAGAACAGGGTTGTATTCCTGCTCAAAGGAGCTAATCCTGCGTTCGCAAATATGCTAAGGAAGACAATCATCGATGAGGTCCCTACTATGGCTATTGAGGATGTCGAGTTCAGGAAGAACAGCTCCGTGCTTTATGACGAGATAATCGCGCACAGGTTGGGACTGGTTCCTCTTTCAACGGATCTCAAGGCTTACAATCTTCCGGAGGAGTGCACCTGCAAGGGTGAGGGTTGCTCTAAATGCCAGTTGATGTTCACGCTGAAGGCTAAGGGGCCGGGCTATGTCTATGCTTCAGATATGAAGTCCAACGACCCTAAAGTTGTCCCTGTTCATCCTAAGATGCCTGTGGTGAAGCTGATCAAGGGCCATACGCTTGAGCTTGAGGCCACTGCTGTTCTTGGCAGGGGCAAGGACCATTCAAAGTGGTCGCCTGCTTTGGCTTTTTACAAGTACAAGCCCGCCATCGATATCAAGAAAGGCGTCAAGAATCCGAAGGCGGTTGCGGATTCATGCCCTGTTGATGTTTACTCTGTCAAGAACAAGGAGTTGACGATAAACAAGGATAACGTGCTGAGGTGCCATCTATGTGGCGCTTGTGCAGATGTCGATCCTGATCATATAAAGCTTAACGAGTCAGGCACTGACTTTGTTTTCACTGTTGAGAGCTGGGGTCAGCTTGACGTCAAGGACATCGTCTCAACAGCTGTTGAGATTATTCAGAAGAAGTGTGATGAAGTAGTGAAGCTCATCAAATGACCTCCATTTAAATTTCAGCGATTCCCCTGATCATGTTGATCTGTGGGGGTGCCGGAGTGGTCAAACACAGTCATCATGTGGACCAGACGGGCTAGGTTGAGGCAGCGGAAATCATGTTTCCAGGGTTTTGGCCCGAGCTTCAGAAGCCTAGTGGCTTAGTGCCTGCGCGGGTTCGAAAGCGTTTGGCGGAGGGCGAAGCTCTTCGGCCACAGCCGATATACCCGTCCCCCACATTCATGTTTAAATGTTTTCAAGACGGGAAAACCGGGTTCGGACTGTTATTAACCTTCCGAACTTTTACATACCGTACTGGATGTAAACCAAGATGTCAAAGAGAACAGGTCCGACAAATCCGCACCTGAAGAACCTGGTGGCGGAGCTGAAGAGAAAGGCAATACAGGACTCTTCCCAGTTTTGGAAGAGGCTTGCGGTTGATCTAGAGAGACCTGCGAGGAATAGGCGTGCTGTTAACCTGTCAAGGATAGACCATTTCACCAAGGATAGCGAAACTGTTGTTGTTCCTGGCAAGGTGCTTGGTTCCGGTCTTCTCAAGCATAAGGTCACTATCGCCGCGTTTGCGTTCTCTGACGGTGCGTTGGAGAAGCTGAAGAAGCAGGACTGTGATGTGCTGAGCATAAGCGAGCTGATGAAGAAGGACCTTAAGCCGTCAGATATACGGATATTAGGCTGAAAGAATAGGTTTATAGGTTTATCAAGGGATTTAAGGATTAAATGATCAAGGGATATTCAAAATGCTGGTAGATGCCAAGAATAAGATTGTAGGAAGGCTTGGGGCCATTGTCGCGAAGAAGGCCCTGCTCGGTGAACGGATTGATATAGTCAATGCAGAGCAGGCAGTGATATCCGGCAGCAGGCAGAAGGTGCTTGCCAGGTACAGGCAGAACCTTGCGAGAAGGACCTGGTCCAAGGGCCCACATTACATCAGGAATCCTGACAGACTACTTAAGAGGATGATCAGGGATATGCTTCCTTACAAGAAGCCTCGGGGTAGGGATGCTTTGAAGGGCATAAAGTGCTGGATTGGTGTTCCTGAGCAGTTCAAGGACCAGAAGGCAGAGGATTTCAAGGAGGCCGATGCTTCCAAGCTTATGATTAATAGTGTCTCTGTCAAGGAGATCTCAAGGCTTTTAGGTGGTAATGTTGACTAAATCAAAGGTTATCAATACATCAGGGACCAGGAAGAAGAGCGTTGCTAGGCTCACACTTCATCCAGGCAATGGTCTTGTCAGGGTGAATGGCCGGATGCTTGACGCATGGGAGCCTAAGCTTGCCAGGATAAGGATAATGGAGCCTTTGCTCCTGGTTGGGGATGTGGCGTCCAAGGTCAGTATGGATATCAACGTCCATGGTGGTGGTGTGATGTCGCAGGTCGATGCTGTGAGGCAGGCGATGGGCAAGGCGCTTTCTGAGTTCGGCGGTGAGAAGGTCCGTAGGAAGCTGCTGGATTACGACAGGGCGTTGCTTGTCGCTGATACAAGGTATAAGGAGACGCGCAAGCCTAACGATTCCAAGGCCCGTGCCAAGAGGCAGAAATCATATAGGTGAGCAGATAAACTGAGCAGGGAATATCACGCTTCTGCTCACTTTTTTTGCGCTTATCCATCGATACAGGTGAAAAAATATGATTATTCCGATAAGATGCTGGAGCTGTGGCAAGCCCATAGCGCACCTCTGGGAGGATTTCCAGGAGAGGGTGGCCAAAGGGGAGTCTGTGAAGAAGGTTCTTGACAACCTGGGCATTGAGAGATACTGCTGTAGGCAGCAGCTTATGGGTCATGTGGAGCTGATAGACACGGCCTCTCAGTTCAAGAAGTTCTGATCCAGTAGGCTATTGCTAATATTTTTTGCTAAAATACTTTAGTCTTTTTTTCTACTGTCTCAGTCTTTCAGGCACTTATTTCCCTGTTTCGAGCTATTTATAGCCTATTTCTGCTGTTTTTGCCTCACTATCGTGTATTTTTATTATTCTTCTCTGTTTTGACCCTCACTTTCAGGCAGTTAGGGACATTTTTGGTGGCTTTTCATGCTTCCTGAAAGATTTTTACTGGGCAAAACCGCTCACTTTCAGCTGTTTTTTAGTGATTTTTAGGCAATTTTCCGATATCAGAGATTCGGGCCCGTTATTCCTGTGTCTCACTTCCGTATTTTTGCTTTGTTTTTTGTAGCCTTTCTCGACCCCCTCCCACTCGTCTCACTTCGATCAGATCATCATGATGTTCCGACCATTACTTCAACTCAAAAATATATGTTCAGAAAGAATCATTAGAAAAAAACTATGATAAAATAACTTTGTTGAAATATATATTATCTCTCTGATCAATCTGCTCTTTCTTTCCTCTCGATATCCTGTTATCCTTTCCGATGATCCGCCCGTGATCCACCGCATCATCTTTTTTTCTCGGACCCGTACCTGGTTCGTCCCCGGTTCGCACTCGCCTCAGAAGCCCGAATTCAGTTGTTTCAGGCCTTCTGACCTGGTTCGGGCAGGTTCGGACCTGCTCCGTACCGTACCTGCCTGATATTTACCTGATATGTTTTCTCGTCGAGAAACTAATTTTCCAGTCTCTTTCCAGGTACGTATCCGTCGTGAATTCAGTTCAGGTTCAGGTTCGTACTGAACCCGAAAAAGCGTTTCATAGCTCTTTTAATACGAAAAAAAGCCACCCTAAAAAGTCCGAATCCGGTACGTACTGAACACGAACTGAACAGCAAGATTTAAATATTTCAATGGTTTCCATCTCAAAAATGAGGGTGATCTGATGGCTTTTGATATTTTGAAGGGGAACAGGAGGAAGGATCTTGAAAGAAGGTTCATCACTTTCTCGGAACAACTAGCACAGGCTTTCGCTCAGATCAAGACTGATATGGGTGAGGTCAACAGGAAGATAGACTCCAACCAGCAGGAGGTTGAGAGGATAGGCCAATGGATCGACTATTTAAATAGGTCTAACCAGCGGCTTTCAGAGCACAGTTCAAGATTATCTGAAAAATACGAAAAAATCACAGAAAACCACCAGAAATTACACACTTCCCACCACGAGCTCAGGTCAGGACACTCCCAGGTGTCAGAAATAGCTGCCAGGACGGCTGAGGAGGTAAAAAACAAGCACCAGGAGCTCTCTGAAGCGATTTCTGAGCACAGGGAGGGGTTGAAAAGTGAGTTCCACAGCAGGCTTAAGGAACACCAGGAAGCCTCAGAAGAAGATATCAGACGCCTGAAGACCTGGATAGATTACCTCTCGACCCATCTGGAACGCCAGAAAGCTAAAGAAGAGGATCTGAAGCAGGATATCACAAGGATACAGAAGAACTGGCTTGAAGCATATTCTAAGCTGAGAGAGCTCGTAAATGGTCTTCAGCATGAGAATGGCGAGCTTAAGTCAAGCCTCTCATCAGTACAGCAGGAGCTTGTCTCAGCAAAGGAAGAGCTTGAAAAATCACACGATTTTGCAGAATCTCGCATTTTACAGGCAAAAAGTGAGCTTTCAGAGCAGATAAAGGAGCTGAGAGCTATAGCTGAAAGGCCGAGACACGCATCACAAGAGCCTGAAATGACCCCTCTTCAGTCGCGGCCGCAACCTGCTCAGCAATCACAGGTGTTCCAGCAGCCGGTTGTCCAGCAGGTTAGTCCCAGCACGCCTTTCCAGCGCCATATCATGTCCCGGGTGATGCCCAACAGGAAGGGTTATGTGCTCAAGTTCATACTTGATCTCGTAGGTGAGAGTAAGTATTCGACAAAAGAGGTGGAGGAGATTGTCGTGAATGAGAAGCAGCTCTGCGGCAGGACTTCCTTCTACGCATACCTGAAAGAGCTTAAGCTGAAGGGCAGGCTTGCATATGCTGAGATCGACGAGAGGACGATACTGGTCAGCACAGACACCCAGCAGAAGCTCACAGACGGCCTTTCTGAAAGGCTTGAAAGATCTTGAGCCAGGGGTTGATGTGTCTTTTTGTCTTTTTTTTTGTGTCCTATTTTGTTATAGTTCCGTAATCCATGGCGAAAAATTATATATTACATCGGTAGGTTCGTGGTTTTCATGGCAGACATTAAGATTGATTTCGATTCGGTCCAGAAGAAGTGGCAGAAGAGATGGGAGGATGCCAAGGCATTCCAGGCTACTAAGTCAGGCAAGGATAAGTTCTATGTGCTTGAGATGTTTCCTTATCCGTCAGGATCAGGTCTGCATATGGGCCATGCTTTCAACTACACTATAGGTGATATCTATGCCAGATTCAAGCGTATGACCGGTTCTGATGTTATATACCCTATGGGTTATGATTCTTTTGGCCTGCCTGCTGAGAACGCCGCGATAAAGGCAGGGACGCAGCCAAAGGAGTATACCGATAGCTCGATAGCGAATTTCATCAGGCAGCAGAAGGAGCTCGGCCTGAGCTATGACTGGGACAGGATGCTCAGGACATCTGATCCTGATTATTACCGGTGGAACCAGTTCTTCTTCCTGAAATTCATGGAGAAAGGGCTTGTATACCGTAAATCATCATCCGTAAACTGGTGTCCTAAGTGTAATACAGTACTTGCTAACGAGCAGGTTCATGACGGTAAGTGTTGGAGGCACGAGGATACTGAAGTCGAGGCTAGAGACATAGAACAGTGGTTCATAAAACAGACAAAATATGCTGATGAACTTCTGGAAGGGCATAGTAGAATTGATTGGCCTAAAAGAACTAAGATCATGCAGGAGAACTGGATTGGCAAGAGTACAGGCACTCTGCTAGACTTTAAGATCGTCAATGAGGATGGTTCTGAGACAGGCCAGACGATAAGCACGTTCACCACAAGGCCTGATACTGTGTATGGCATAACATACCTTGTCCTTGCTGCAGAACACCCTCTCGTAACTGAATTAACTAAGGATACCCCTTTGGAGAAGGATGCCAAGGACTTCGTAAAGCAGGTAAAATCGATGTCCAGTATCGAGCGTACTGCAGAGGGTAAGCCTAAGACAGGCATGTTTCTGGGCAAGTATTTCATGAATCGTTTTACTGGCGAAAAGTGCCCGTTGTGGGTTGCGGATTACGCGCTTTACGAGTATGGTACAGGGGCTGTGATGGCTGTTCCTGCTCATGACCAGCGCGATTTTGAGTTTGCCAGGAAGTATGGCCTGCCTGTCAGGGTGGTGATATCTCCACCGGATTACGAGCTTGACCCTGCCAGGATGGCCAGGGCTTATGTGGACCGCGGGGTGCTTGTGAACAGCGGTGATTTCGATGGCATGGACAACCATGACGCGATGGCTGACATAACTGAATTTGCAGAGGAGAAGGGCTGGGGCAAGGCTACAACTAATTTCAAGCTGCGTGACTGGCTTGTCTCCAGGCAGCGTTACTGGGGCACTCCGATTCCGATAATCTACTGTGATGATTGCGGTGCTGTGCCTGTTCCTTACGACCAGCTTCCTGTCCTGTTGCCTGATGATATCAAGTTCGGTGAGGGTAATCCTCTTGAGACCAGCGAGTCTTTCGTGAAGTGTAAATGCCCTAAGTGTAACAAGCCTGCCCGTCGTGAGACTGACACCATGGACACTTTCTTTGATTCAAGCTGGTACTTCCTGAGATATACTGATAACCTTAACAGTGATGAACCATTTGAACCTGCCAAGGCCGATTACTGGATGCCTGTGGACCTTTACATCGGTGGGGCTGAGCATGCCTGCATGCATCTTATCTACGCTCGTTTCTTTACCAAGGCCCTTAAGGATATGGGTATGATAGAGTTTGACGAGCCGTTTTCAAAGGTATTTCATCAGGGCATGTTGCACAAGGAAGGCGTTGTTATGTCAAAATCCAGAGGGAACGTGGTGTTGCCTGAGGAGATCAGCAGGACTCATGGCATCGATACAGCCAGGCTTTTCCTGGTATCGATAGCATCTCCTGACAAGGACCTGGAGTGGAGTGAAGCAGGCATCAATGGCAGCCTGCGTTTCGTGAACCGTATAATCTCTTGTGTCCAGGACTTCAAGCCGGGTAGGATGAGCGCTCTGGGCCAGAGCAGGTTCAACCGTCTGATAAAGGAGTATACCGACGACATCCTTGATCTCAGGTATAATCTTGCGGTGATCAAGCTCAAGGAGATGTTCTATTGCGTCGAGGAGGGTTGCTCAAAAGAGGACATGGAGTCTTTCATAAGATTGCTCTCTCCTGTATGCCCTCATCTTGCTGAGGAGTTCTGGGAGATGATCGGCAACAAGCCGTTTGTCTCTCTTGAGTCCTGGCCAGAGCCTGATGAGAGCAGGATAGATCTTGCTGCTGAGGCTTCTGAGGGCGCCGCGCGCGCTTCTATAGGTGATGTGCGTGACATACTGAAACTGGCCTCGATAGAGGATCCTAAGCGTATAACCTTTCTGGTGGCTGATGCCTGGAAGTATGATGTTGTATGTAAGCTGAAGAAGGGTCTTGAGGAGACCCATGATGTGGGTGCTCTGATCAAGTCCTGTATGGATGGGGAGCATGGCAAGGAGATATCAAAACTGGTGCCGAGGCTTGTCAAGGACCGCTCTAAGATACCTGATACTGTCACTTCCCAGGATGAGGAATTTGACGCCCTTGATAAGAATAAGAATATGTTCTCAGATGAGTTTGGTGCAGAGGTTGTCGTCGTGAAGGCTGAGGACAGCGACAGCTCTAAGGCCGGAAATGCCCTGCCTGGCAAGCCTGCGATCCTTGTAGAATAAGATGGTTCTGCGATGTCGGTTTTAGCACTAAGGTATCCTCCTTAGCTGCCTGATGAGGTAGCTTTCCTCTGGTTCTTTCTTCTTTTTCTTCTTGCCTGTTTTTCCGGTCTCTTTTTCTTGCTTTTTCGGCTTTTTTTCATCTGCTCCTTCTTCTGTCTTCCTGCTATTCTTTTCCTTCGGGCTTTCCTCGCCAGTTTCCTTCTTCCAGTCTTCAGGAGCCTTCTCTTCACCGGATTCTATCTTTTCAGGCTTTCTGTCAAGGTCGAGGACCTCTTTCTCTTTCCTCTCGACGCCTATCATGTCGCACTTGTCCTTGATCTTTGCCTGTAACTTCTTCATCTCGTCCTCTCCCAGCTTTTTGGGCTGCCAGAGGAGGTTTAGCCCGTCCTCGTTGTACCTTGCCAGCACGTCTATGTGGAAGTGCCCTCCTTTCTTCATCTCACTGCCTGTGTTGACGATGAGATTGGTGCCTTGCGCCTGGAGGTTCTCGAACAGCGCTGTTGCTGTGAAGCTGGCCGCGTACCATGCGTGCTCGACATCTTTGCCGTCCAGATCCTGCATGGTCTCTGCGTGCTCTTTGGATATTAGCTGGATGTGGCCTTTTGTAGCGGGTTTCGCTGGTATCAGTGCTGCGAACTTATCATCCTCATATAGGATGTTCTCCTTTTTTTCCAGGGTTTCGCAGTGCTTGCATCCTTCTTTCATTTCAGCGCTCCGTCCAGGCTCAGCTTGCCTGGCTTCTTCCCTTCTTTCTCCTTTTTTTCCGGGTCCTGAACTTTGCTGTCGGGCATGTCAGGCTCTTTTCCTGTGACTTCCTTGATTATATCGTCGAGGTCAAATTTCTTGAATATCTGGCTCAGCTGTGGGTGCCTGGGCACCAGCTGCTTGAACTGGTCCGGCTTTTGCGTTATTATGTCTTTCAGCTGGGGGTTGCTGTCGATTATCTGGAGGAGTTGTTCTTTTGTTAGGTCCTGCGGCACTTCTGGTTCACCCCCCGCATCGCCCGTGGCTTCTGTATAACCCAGAGCCGGGAGGTTTCTGCCTAGTATGGCTTTCAGCGCTGGCGCGGTCTTTTCCATAACTTCTTTTGTCTCTTCTTCTGGTGCTTCTTTCCCTTTGAGGTCGAGCATGTCCAGTCCGTCCCCTCCTTCGCGTGGTATTATGTGGAGCATGAAGTGTGTGCTTTGCTGCCCTGCTGCCGCTCCGTTGGCTATCAGGACTGTTGTCTCCTTGCAGAGCAGGGCTTGCTTCACGCACTGGTCTATATCTTTGAGTTTTGAGAACATGTGTTTGAATGTGTCGGGGGGTATGAGTGGCATGATTGGGTAGTGCTCTTTAGGCATGAGCAGCACGTGCCCTCCGGAAGCAGGGTTTATGTCGAGGATCCCCAGAAGCCGAGCGTCTTCATAGACTTTCTTGCTGGGAACTTTTCCTTCTATTATCTGGCAGAATATGCATTGCGCTTTCTGTTGTTCTATGGCTTTCTGCTGTTCTGGTGTGAGTTCCATGCCTGTATTAAGAAAGCCGGTTCTTTATAAATGTTGATGGGATACGTTAAGAAAAAATTTTGTGGGTTGCCTCAGCGTCGGGCATGGCATGCAACGTCGTTCTTCTGGGGTCCGTGGTATCCGTCGTCTATGGATATCCTTTCCGCTTCTGCTGTCATGAGCTGGACTTCTCTGACGACTCCTTGGTATCTGATCTGCAGGTGTCTTGCCTTGTAGGTGGGCTTGTCCTTGTCCTCTTCTGAAAGCACTTCCATCTCTGGGTGCAGGTATATCCATGCCCTCATCCTCTCTATTCCGTCTTCTGTCTCGAAAAGGGCTCTTGCTGCCGAGGTGTCGCCTATCTTATATCTCACGGTCTGGGTTTCCGGTTCGAGCTGGTATGGGTGCTGGTCTTTGTTGTCAGGATCCTGTTCGTACTTGGCGAGCATTTCTCTTGCATCTTCCTGAGCGAAACAAGATTTCCTGAAAGCTTTTGCCAGCGTGTTTCTCCCTCGTTTTATCCTTGTCTTGAAGAGCATAAGGCCCATATCTCCTGAGTATGTGTTGTGATATCTCATACCTGCCAGTCCGCAGGTGCCTGCTTTGTCCTCGTATTCGGGCATCAGGGAGTTGACGAACACTTTTGCGAAGTCGTCCAGTCCTTTTGCATCGTCGAGAAGTATTGCTTCTATGTCCTGCTCTATCCTTGTAGTGTCTGTGTTAGGGTCTGCGGACAGTGCCTGTCTTGCTTCTTCTACAAGCTCGCTTAGCTGGTCATGTCGTCTGGATGCGTCGCTGAAGTCGACCTTGACCTCGTAGCCGAGGATTGCATCTATTGTGGGCGCTCGGTCTGTGTCAGGGACTGGAACCAGTCTGGGTCTTGTTCTCTCCACCGTTTGTGGGTAGAGCTGCTCTGCTTCTGCTATTGCCTCCATCTCTCAACACCTGGATTTCCGTTTCCTTTCGTTTTTTTTTTGGTTTCCTCTTGTATTGCTTTTCCCTTGCTCTTGTTGCCGTGGTTGGTGTTATACGTCGTGAAGCCTAGCACTATGACAAGGACCTTGTTACACCAGAATTGATAGCCCGCGCAACAAAGTCCCCGTCCGTTTTGGCGTAGGGCTTTGTTAGCGCATAATTGGGTATTTTGTAAAGACGCCGGTGAAGACATCTCCATTTAGCAAAATGTCTATATTCCTGTTGTGCCAGTGTCCATTCATTTTGCTAGATGGCATCGCAAACATAATATGGGCACCTTATCATATTTAAAAGTTTGCTTTTTTTTCTTTATTTTTTTATAAATTATATACTTTTATTTATAAAGCACCGTATTTTTCACGGAAAAATAAGAAAAAAGAGAAGGCAGGCACACCCGAAGATGAGCACGCCCAAGGCCTGCTGGTGGACCCTGATCCTTCCTCAACTCCGCTACCCCCAGAGCACCGACCTTGCCGGTTAGGGCTGCTCTGTTCCCAGCCTCTCGGGCGCGCAGGCGTTTTGCCGCAGATATTCTGCGCGTGACCCGGTTCCCGGTAAGGCCAGTCCCTGGGGACAGAGTATCATCGTCCAGACCAAGACCAGAAGATCCTGGACATGCCTCTCTCCAGGCTTCAGCCCCAACGTAAGTCGGTTGATGGTTACAGGAGACGACTAACCTCCCGGCCTAGCCTGCCCGCAGGAGCTGATGACAAGCTCTCTTTTAAATCTTTGCTCAAGACCGCAAGGTTTTAATATAACGATTTTTTACACATATGTAACTGGAGGTTATTCATATGACGAAGAAGGGGTCTGCCAACCTGCACTCACCGACACTCAACACCATTCTGATGGTCGAGGCGGTCCTTGAGGACGATGAAGGCGCTTACCTGTCAATACCTGAGCTGAAGAAGCGGCTGCCTAAACAGGTAAACCACAATACCCTGATGCAGATCCTTGCTTATCTTGAGGAGAGCAACAAGATAGGTGTGAGCCTGAAGGGCATTACCTGGTCTCATAATATCAATCCTGAGCTGAAGAAGCGTCTTGAGAGGACTTGAACAGTCCCTTGCGGGATGGATCATATGGCTTATGCGATGAGCATGAGCAGCCCGTATCCTGCGAAGCATCCTGCGGTTATGAACGGCATCGCAGGGTAGAACCGGTCTTTCTTTGCGAAGTACAGCAGCAGGAAGAGTGCGAAAGCCACCACGACAGGGACTATCAGGACTTTTAGGAAACCGACTGATTTCATTAGCACTCCTGCGAACAGGAGCGGGAATCCGATGTCTCCTCCGCCGAGAATGGCGCTCTTTATCTCTTTCTCTTTTATCCTGGATTTTCTTTTTGTCGGCTTGACATTCTTTGCGTGTTCTGATCTTTTCGGCAGCCTGTAGGGTATGGATAGTCCTGCGAAGACTTTTGATTCTGTCTGGAACTTTGCCATCTTGACCATGTGCTTGCTCTGCCAGACCGCTATCATGTCGTATACTGATATCAGCACGAGGAGTATGACTATCGCGTATATGTTCATTATCGGTACGAATATCGCTGCCAGTCCGCCATAGACAAATACCTCGCTGATGTTGTGCACTATAAAGTTGGGATGGTATATCTTCCATATCGCAAGCCCTACCGCCAGCCCTACTGCGAGGAAAGGCCCGATCACTCCTAGCTTGGAGAGGAATGCGTAGAACGCTATCGTCAGGCACAACGCTACTGACAGGAAGAACCAGAACTTCCATATCCTGAATCCTCTCAGCCGTATCAGCAGCAGGACGAGCAGTGTGCCTATGAGCACTGCTCCCAGTATGAACAGGTAGGATTTTGACTCTTCTACCTTTGGCCGCTGCATGTCGAACGGCAGCTCTGAATATGTGACATTGACCACTTCGCCGGTGGTCTCATTCACTGTCTTCTCTGCTATGTACTGGTTCGTGACGGCAAGCCCCACGACCTGTGAGAGGAAGAACACTGCCACAAGTATAAGCGTGATAGATAGAGAGTGTTTCATAAAGCGATTGCACCCCTAAACTTATTTAAATCATTCGTTTATCAGCAAAGCCACAGCCGTAGCCGCCAACATACGTAGCGCTCAGTAGAAGATTATGCGGACGAGGCAGGGGGATGACCCCTACGGGGATGCCTCGTATTCAGAAAATGGATCTAAGCGCGAGCCGGCGGCGCGAGAGGTTTTATTAACTGATTGATATAAAACCGGAGCAGGCTGTGGCTATGGAAAATGAAACTAGTACACAACATCAAACTTTCTGTCTTCTCTTATGAGGATGACGGTGAGGACACGGATAGGATTGCCGAAGCTCTTGCTGGGCTGGTCCCTTTTGACCTTGAGCAGGAGAAGCTGTCGATCAAGCGCACCAATGCCTGGGGCTTCGATGAGAGGAAGATAGTTATACTCGAGCTGACCCTTACTAAGGAGCGCCACACGAACAGGTTCCTGCAGCACCTCAAGGGATCTCTGTCTGAGGGGAACATCAACCTGCTTCGTTCTCAGCTGGAGTCCAGGCTTGATGAAGGGCTCAATTTCTTCATACGCCTCGACAGGCAGAAGCTATTTAAGGAAAATAAGTGCTGCCTTACAGACTCTGGCGACTGCTTTCACATCAGGATGAGCATGGCAGCGTATCCTAAGGACCGGGAGAAAGCGCTGGAAGTGGTCAACAATTGGTTGGGGTGAGGTTATAGCAAGGTTAAGTTTATAAAGAAAAGATATAGGTATTGGTTCTGGTGATTTTTTTGGCAGGTGTTGTGACCCCTTGGGAAGTTAAAGGAAATATCGATTATGATAAGCTGATAAAAGAGTTTGGTGTATCCAAGATAGATGATGATCTTCTCAAGAGGCTGGAGAAACACACAGGAGAACTGCACCATTTCCTGAAGAGGGGGATATTCTTTGCCCAGAGGGATCTTGAGTTTGCATTGAAGGAGTATGAGAAAGGCAAGAACCTTTTCTTGTACACTGGCTGCGGGCCTTCAGGTCCGATCCACATGGGTCATGCTATGGTCTGGATGTTCACAAAATGGCTCCAGGAAAGGCTGGATGTGGATCTTTATTTCCAGTTCACTGATGATGAGAAGTTCATGCTGAAGAAGGAGCGTTCTTATGAGGAGATACAGGAGCATCTTTATGACAACATGTTGGATGTTGCAGCGCTCGGCTTCGATCCTGAGAAGACCCATTTCATAATAGACACCAAGCACGCGGGTGTGATGTATCCTGAAGCGATCAAGGTGGCCAAGAAGATTACGTTCTCGACAGTGAAGTCTGTATTCGGTTTCACGAATGATACGAATATCGGCATGATATTCTTCACTTCTATGCAGGCAGTGCCGGCATTCCTCCCTTCGGTCATAAAGAAAAAGAAGATGGCCTGTCTGATCCCTCACGCTATAGACCAGGACCCGCATTTCAGGGTGACGCGGGATGTTATACCTAAACTGGGTTATCCCAAGCCGGCGTCTGTCCAGTCAAGGTTCCTTCCGGGGCTTGCAGGCATGTCAGAGGATGGGAAGCTTTCTTCATCTACGGGGGTCGCCATATATCTGACCGATGACCCTAAGACCGTGAAGAAGAAGATCAATAAGTATGCTTTCTCAGGAGGCAGGGATACTGTGGAGGAGCACAGGAAATCCGGAGGCGATCCTGACATCGATGTTGCTTATCAGTGGCTGACGTTCTTTGAAGAGGATGATGAGAAGCTGAAGCGTGTTTATGATGACTACAGGTCAGGCAGTTTGCTGAGCGGCGAGCTGAAGCAGATTCTTATAGATAAGCTGAATACTTTCCTCGCAGAGCATCAGAAAAGACGAGAAGAGATGAAGGACAGGCTGGATGAGTTCATGCTTAAGGTTTGATGTGTGGTTATTTTCTGTAAAAACCTTTATAAATGCCTGCTGCTTATTGGTTGTCAAATGTCAAAAAGAGGTGTTCATTATGGCTAAGTGGAAGGTTGCTCCGTTGAAGTCAAGTTTCATGCTTGTCGCTATGCTTGGTTTTCTTATCTCTATCATCTACAGTGGGCGGATAGGCCAGGATTGGGCTTTCGCTCTGGGTTTTGTCTTTGCCCTGATGTTTGTGGCGTCCATAGTTTCCATGACGCAGGCGCCTATCGAGGCCCAGCTTGAGATGTCTCCGGATCTTGTGAAGAGTCCTGTAAAGAAGCGCTCGAAACGCAGGTCAGGCAGGAAGAAGAAATAAAAGTATTTGTTCAGCTCGGTCAGGCAGCACTAACGCCGCTTTGTGCGCGTCCTTGCCTTATGACTGTGGAAAGGGTTGCACTCAACAAAGTTCTTGATGTATTGCGCAAGCACGGTCAGTTTAAACAGCAGTTAGAACGCCTATTTAACCTCTAGCAGCGTGGTAGTGATGCCGATAACAGCTTAACAAATAAAAAATAAAATAATAAATGATTTCGGAAGCTATTTCTTCTTTGTCTTCTTTGCTTTTTTCGTCTCTTTCTTCTCTGCTGGCTTTGGGAATTTCTTTCCCCAGTACTTGAGGAATTTCTCCTGGCATCTCTCTTCCTTGTAGAAGACCGAGTGGCTCGCTCTTTTCCTGAAGAGTGCCAGCGCGACAGAGAGTACGTGGCTTTGCATGTCCATCATCTTCTCATCTTTCAGCACGTTGCGGGCGTCCGCAAGGCATTGCCGGATGAGGAACAGGTTCTCCTGTCTTGCCACCTGCTCTCTTTCGCGTTCCTCTTGTGCTGAGAGGAATATCTCTTCCCATTTTGGCCAGTTGCTTCCTTGTATTTCTCTTGGAAAGCTTTTGCTGAAAACCATGTTGTTATGTTTGTTTTCTTCCTTAATATGTGCTTCCCATGAAAAAGCGGATTTCTGCCGGCGTGAGCGCAATGTTTCCGGTTCTGCTGTAGGGATTTTCAGAAAAAGGCTTTTCTGCTGTTTTTTTTCCGGTCTGGTCGGAAGATTTACTGCGTATTTTGGCGTATGATGCCGTTCAGAACTCTTCTTTCTTTATCTTGACCGCTGATGGTGATTCTCCGCCGTGCCATGTGAAGCGGGGCCTGACTCGCATGGGGTACAGCTTTTCGTTCGAGTCGTCGAAGATGACTCCTGCACCTTTAACCCGGGGCAGGTTGTCTACTGCCTGTGTCAGCCCTTCCCTCATATATGATTGCGTCAACAGACCTAGGGCATCTACATCCATGCGCGCAGTTATGCGGTGCGATAGCACGATGTCGCTTTGTGTCATCACATCTGTGTGTATCTTTCCTGGCTGCTGTGTCGCCAGTATGAGGCTGATTCCTGGCTGCCTTCCCTCTCGCATTATCGTTATCAGTGGCATTGTTGCTGCGTTCGCGTCAGCCTCTTCTTTGGGCAGGAACTCGTGAGCTTCGTCGATGACCAGCCATACGAGAGGCATCTCCTGTTTCTTTTTTGCCACGTCTTCTGTTGAGAAGTAGTCTATCGTGCTGTGCACCATGTCGTATTCTTCTTTTTTCCTTGCTGTCATCCTTTGGAGGAACAGTTTCTGCGAGACAAGTCCGACTATCAGGTATTTTATCTTCCACCCGCCCGGCATCGTGGCGTAGCAGCTGACGTCGAGTATCGTGACCTGGCCGGGCGCTGCGAGCTCGTTGAGCGGTGTGCCTTTTATGTCGAACACGCCCCATGCTTCTGTGCTCCTGAGCCGGTTCTCCAGCGCGTCTTTTGTCTTCTGCTCTGATCTTATGTCCTGCTGTACTGCCTGGACCATCGCGTCTACGTCGTAGTCTCCTTGTGTTTTCCTCAACTGGTGTATTACCCTTTCTATGAGTATGCCCATCGGCTCGTTCGGGCTTAGGTCAAATGCTGAGCACCAGTCTGTGGCGTCCAGCTCTGATGGTTTGATCGAGAACGGCCTGTCTGTGGGTATGCCTTGCTCTTTATATGTCTCGTAATACTCTTTCGGCGTGTAGATGATTATGTCGAGGCCTTTCGGTTTGAATCCCCATTGTTCGAGCAGGTCTTCGTCTTTCTTGTTGGGGTATTTCATGGTCCAGTATACTCCCATGGTGTCGAGGAATATGAAGCTGAGGTTCTGCTTTACGTCGGGGGGGAGGTCTGCCATGCCTTCTGCTATTGTGCCCATAGTGTATGACTTTCCGCCTCCTCTTTTTCCGCAGATGAACATCACGTGAGCGCCTGCTACATCAAGGTATATCCTGTTCGACAGGCTGGTGACCCTGCCCATCTTTACGTATTGCTTGCCGAGAAGGACTATGCCTTTTGTTCCGTATTTCTCCCTGTCGGATTCCAGTCTTCCTACGATTATGTCGCGCGCCATGGCTTTTTCTGTCTGTCTGTAACCATTTAAAACTTTATTATAACCTCAGGGGGACGAAGATTTTTCAAACCCTTTTTCTGCAGGCTTTTTGTTCCGAGACATAGCAATAATTTTATATAGAACGCCTTCAATTTTCAAGTGTTCAGGTTTTTTGCATTTCAGATATGATTTTTTTGGAGGGGATATGTTTGGCGAAAAAGAAACATGGAAAGAAGAAAGGCGCAAAGACGCATCATGCTCATGCTCCGCATAAGGGCGGTCGGAAGAAGAAGGATACCCGTCAGTACGTTTTCGGCGCGGTAGTTTTTGTTGTGCTTGTCGCGGTAGTTGCAGGTTTGATCTATCTTGCTTCAAAGTCTGGCGAGATGAGGCTGCAGAGGCAGGGAGATATCGCCGCTACAGTGAATGGCGAGCCGATCACTATGGATTACCTTGATGAGCAGTACGATCGCGTTCCTGTGGAGTACAGGCAGTTCATCACTAAGGCAACTCTTCTTAACCAGACGATCAATGAGGTCCTCCTTCTTCAGGAGGCTGACCGCCAGGGTGTGAACGTGACTCAGGCAGATGTCCAGGCAGAGATCGAGAATGCCATGATGCAGGCAGGTGTGACTCCTGAGCAGCTTGATGAGCGGCTTGCTGAGCAGAACATAAGCAGGGAGTTCCTTGAGGAGCTTTATGGCAAGCAGCTGAAGATCAATGCTCTGCTTGACCAGACAGTGTTTGACAAGATAAAGGTGACTGATGAGGATGTCGAGAGCTTCTATGATTCCAGGATACACGCGATGCACATCCTTGTCGAGTCTGAAGATGAGGCCTTGGACATCATTGAGGAGCTTAAGGGCTTTTCGCTGAATGAGATCGAGACTGAGTTCGGCAGTATGGCTTCTGAGAAGTCTATCGACCCGTCTGCAGTGCAGAACATGGGCGATCTTGGCGAGTTCGGCAGGGGTCAGATGGTCCCTGCTTTCGAGCAGGCAGCTTTTGGTCTTGAGGAGTATGCATTCACTGCAGAGCCGGTCCAGACCCAGTTCGGATACCATGTGATCCTTCGTCTTCCTAAGGAGCAGACACTTGAGGAGCAGCGCGCTTCTATTGAGGAGCTGATCCGCACGCAGAAGCAGGCGCAGGCGGTCCCGCTTTATGTCGAGCAGCTGAAGAAGGATGCTAATATAGAGGTCTTGTACATACCTGAACCTGTCGGGGAACAGGAATAATTTTTTTTAAACTTTTTTTTTGTTGATTCTTTGACCTTGTTTCCCAATACCTTTTATATACTACTTCTCTTTTGGTTCTCTTATGAAATCAGAGATTTCCTCACTTGAGCTGCACTATTTGGCCAGGGAGTTCCAGGAGCTCTTGAGCGCAAAGGTGGAGCAGATATATCAGATAGGGAGGGAAGAGCTCATCATTCAGCTTCATATTCCTGGTAAGGGCAAGAGGATCCTGCGTTGTGTGCTTGGAAGTATGATATACATCGCTTCTAACAAGGGGGATGTGCCTGAGAAGCCGCCGGGCTTCTGTCTTTACTTGAGGAGGAAGCTGAAGAACGCCCGCCTCAGGAGTGTCAGGCAGCTTGGTTTTGAGCGGATCGTTGAGTTCATGTTCGAGACTAAGGACGCGAAATTTATTCTTATGATCGAGCTTTTCAGCAAGGGCAACATCATCCTCTGCGATGAGGAAAGGAAGATCCTTTCAGTGCTTGAGAGGCAGGAGTGGAAGGACCGTTCTGTCAAGCCCGGTGAGACTTACACGTATCCTGCTAAGGAGTTCAACTTCCTAACGATCGATAAAGATGACCTGACTAATCTTCTCCACAGGTCGCAGAAGGAGAGCCTGGTCAAGGCTCTTGCCATAGAGCTTGGTCTTGGAGGTGTCTATGCAGAGGAGCTCTGCCTTCTCGCAGGGATTGACAAGAACCTGAAGCCTGCCCAGCTTTCTGATAAGGAGATCTCCTCCCTTCACGAAGCAATACAAGCAATCAGGGATAAAGAACTTTCTCCCACTATCTACAAGTTTGCCGAAGGCCAGATAAAAGATATAGTTCCTTTTGGATTAGAATTCTACAGGTCATTCCAACAGACAAGTGCAGACACTTTCAACTCTGCCCTTGACAGTGTACTTACAGAGAAGATAGAGAAGAAGGACATCGACACTGCAGAGAAGGCTGCGAAGACCAAACTTGATAAGGTGGAGGAGGTGATCCGCCAGCAGAGGCTTCGCATCGATGGTCTTGAGAGGTCTGCAGAGGAGAACCAGCGCAAGGCAGAGTTCATATACGAGAACTACCAGCTCATAGAGCGGGTCATCGCCGAGATTAATGAGGAGAAGAGCCAGAAATCTTGGAAGGAGATAAAGGAGATGTTTAAGGGTCATAAGATGATAAAAGGCATAGACACAAAGACTGGCGAGATTACGATAGAATTATGAGACTGGACTGATGAGGATGGACGCTCAACAAGCTCAACAGCAATATCCGCAGGGAACGCCTGAGGGCGCGTCCCAAGAGGAGCGGATTGTCGTATCTCCGAGTCTCATTTCCGCGTACCTGCTGAATATGGGAAAGGCTGTTTTTTTCATCGCGGCTTTGGTGGGCGCTTTCTATCTCGTTCAGCACCTCGCAGGGTCCAACCCTTTTGCAGAGGCGTTCGGTTTCTTCGGCATACCTTTGTTGTGGGGCTTTCGGGCTTTTGTTGTCCTATCAGGATTGATGCTTGTCCTGGCTTTCTTCAGCACGCTCTCATTGACCTCTTATGAGCTGGTCTTCGATGGCAACAACCTCGCTTATTCGTACGGTAGCTTCTTCAAGATCACGAGGTCGACGCCTGTCACAAACATCATCAGGGTCAATTTCAGGGAGTACTCTCCCTCCAGTCTTGGTGACATCACTGTCGAGCTGACAGGCACAGAGGAGAAAGAAATCAAGGTGCAGTTCGTGAGCAAGGCAAAGGAGAAGTGTGAGCGGATAAACAGTTTAATAAACCAGAAGAAATCCGCAGCCGTTCAGCAGGTTGATGTGGAGGCGGGTTTGTGATGAAGATATTGGTTACAGGGGGTGCAGGGTTTATTGGCAGTCATATTGTTGAACATTTTCATGATGAGGCGGATGTGACTGTCCTGGACAATCTTTCAACAGGGTCTGAAGATAATCTGAAAAGTTTGAGGCATACATTTATCAAAGGAAATGTAACCGATTTTGAGACCCTAGATAAGGCCATGAATGGTTGCGATTATGTTTTTCATCTTGCGGCATTCATCAGCGTGCCAGAGTCGGTAAAGCATCCTGGGGAATGCTCTGCAGTGAATGTGATGGGTACAGATAACGTGCTGAAAGCTGCAGAAAAGAATGGTGTGAAAAAAGTCATTTTCTCAAGTTCGTGCGCAGTATATGGTGATTCTCCTGTCCTTCCGAAGAAAGAATCCATGATTCCGGACCCTAAGAGCCCTTATGCGGAATCCAAGCTTAAGGCAGAGGAGCTTATGTCAAAATACCAGAAAGAGGGCAAGATTGAGACTTGTTGTTTGAGGTTTTTCAACGTATTCGGTCCCAGACAGGATCCTGAGAGTCAGTACGCAGCAGCGATCCCTATATTCATCAGCAAGGCGCTGGATGATGGGCCAATAACTATTTTTGGTGATGGTGAGCAGACAAGGGATTTCATATATGTGAAGGATGTGATTCGGGTTTGTGTTCTCGCGCTTGAAAGCCTTGTGGGAATATATAATGTCGGGACGGGTATGGAGACATCTATTAATGATTTGGCGAAGGGGATTATCAGAATTTCGCGATCCGATTCTGAGATTATATATGCTTCTGCGAGGGCAGGCGATATTGTGCGTTCATACGGTGATATATCTAAATTAAAAGAAGAAGGGTTTGTGATAAAGTACTCGCTTGATGAAGGTTTGAGACGTACTGTTGACTGGATGCGAAAATGAACTTCTTCCTGAGGCGTTACAAAGAGCTCGGCCACGATATTGATCCTGAAAAGGTCCAGCTCAGGCAGTGCATTCGTATAAACACTTTGAAGATTGCTGAAGATGTTCTTGTCAGGCGTCTGAAAAAGAAGAAGGTTAGGCTTGAGAAAGTCCCTTTCACTGACCATGGCTACTGGGCAGAGGCAGACTTCTCCCTGAGCTCGACTGCTGAGTATCTGCATGGCTACTTTTACATCCAGGAGGCCGCTTCACAGCTGCCTGTCCGGGTGTTATCTCCTGAAAAGGGAGAATGTGTTCTTGACATGGCTGCTGCGCCTGGCTCAAAGACCACTCAGATTGCCCAGTACATGAAGAACCAGGGCACCATAATTGCGCTTGACAGCAATGCTTCGAGGTTGCGGGCTTTGAAGAATAATCTTGAGCGCTGTGGTGTTAAGGATTGCCTTGTCTATCAGAAGGATGCTGCTCATGCTCAGGACTTTGGGGTTATTTTTGATAAGGTGCTTCTTGATGCTCCCTGCTCTGGTAATTTCGTGGCTGATCCTGGGTGGTTTGACAAGAGATCGTTGGAAGGTGTGAAAGAGCAGGCCAAGCTGCAGAAGTCTCTTCTGAGGGCGGCTGTTCAGGTCCTGAAGCCATCTGGAGCTTTGGTCTACAGCACGTGCTCCCTGGAGCCGGAGGAAAACGAAGAAGTGATAGGATGGGCCCTGGACAACCTTTCTGTGAAGCTGGTCTCTACAGGCCTTGATTTGGGCGAAAAAGGCACCACTGGCAGGACAGGGCTGTGCAGGCGCTTATGGCCTGATAAGACAGGGACACAGGGCTTTTTCTTGGCCAGACTGGAGAATACCTGTTGAATTTCTGAGAATTATGAAAAGGGGACAGCTTTTGGTGTTTCCCAACCTAAAGGCTAGTACTGCACCAAACGTAGGCTTGCTTAACTTCGGTGTTCGGAATGGGTACCGGTGTAACCAAGCCACTATGGCCGTCCAATACTCTGGGATTTTGAGGTTGTTTATAAGGTTTTTGTGTTTTTTGGGAGCAAGGTTTTTATATGCCTTGTTTTTGTCCTGATGTTGGTGGTTTGATGCGGATTGCGGTTATTGGGACAGGTTATGTGGGTCTGACGATAGGTGCTGTTTTTGCCAAGTTCGGCCATTCCGTCACTTGCGTTGACATAGACCCTGATAAGATAGAATCTCTCAAAAAAGGCGTCATACCTATTTACGAGCCGGGTCTGTCAGATATCATAACCAATTCCGGCAGTGAGAAGATTTCATTCACGACAGATCTTTCTTCAGCTCTGAAGGAGTCTGATGTCTACTTTATCGCTGTTGGCACTCCACAGAGCGATGACGGCTCGTTCAACCTGAAATATGTCAAGGATGTTGCCAGGAGCATAGGCCGGGAGCTGAACCGGCTTTCAGGATATAAGGTGGTTGTCATCAAGAGCACGGTTCCGCCCGGCACGAATAAGCTGGTCAGGGAATTGGTTTCCTCCGAACTTTCAGGCTCTTCTGCAAGGTTTGATGTGGTCTCAAATCCTGAGTTCATGAAGGAGGGTCGCGCGATCAAGGATTTTGAGAGTCCTGACCGTATAGTAATAGGTGCTGATTCTGATGATGCCCGCAGTGTGATGGAGCAGCTGTACCATCCATTTGCCCTGAAGCGAGGCAAGCTGATATTCATGAAGCCGATCAATGCCGAGCTTACAAAGATAATAGCGAATTCCTGTCTTGCTACTAAGATTTCTTTCATAAACGAGGCTGCAAACATCTGTGACGCATTCGGAGGTGACATATCCGAGGTGAGGGAGGGGGTCTGTTCTGATTCCAGGATAGGTTGGGAGTTCTATTTTCCAAGTGTAGGTTATGGTGGAAGTTGTTTCCCTAAGGACATACGGGGGTTGATGTCGGCTTCGTCAGAAAGAGGTTACTCACCCAAGATATTGAGGGCGGTGGACGAGGTCAACAATGCCCAGAAGCTTTATCTTGCAGGGAAGATGGATGCTTTCTACTCTTCAAAAGGGGGGTTGAAGGGTAAGAGGATTGCGTTGTGGGGTCTTTCTTTCAAGCCCAGGACTGACGATGTCAGGGAGTCCGCAGCGATATATATAATAGATTATCTTCTTGAAAAGGGCGCAGAGGTTAATGCTTACGATCCCAAGGCGATGGAGAACACGAAGAGGGTTTTCGGTGATAAGGTAAGTTTCTCAAACACTAAATACGAAACACTTAAGGGTGCAGATGGTCTGGCGCTAGTGACCGAATGGGATGTGTTCAGGGCCCCTGATTTCGCAGAGATAAAGTCTATGCTTAACATCCCTGTGATATTTGACGGCAGGAACATCTACGACCCCGACATGCTGAAGTCATTTGGGTTCGAGTATTTCGGTGTTGGAAAAGTTTGATACAAATTTAGTGAAAATGATGATACACCCAACTGCAGATGTGTCGAAAGATGCTGAAATCGGCAAGAATTCCAAGATTTGGCATCAAGCACAGGTAAGAGAGAAAGCGATTATTGGAGATGATTGTGTCCTGTCCAAAAACGTATACGTTTGTGCTGGTGTTAAGATAGGAAATAATGTAAAGATTCAAAATAATGTATCTATATATCAGGGAGTCAAAATTGAAGATGGCGTTTTTGTCGGGCCGCATGTTTGTTTCACCAATGATAAGCTGCCCAGGTCCATTAGTCCTGATGGAAATCTTAAGACAGGTGCGACAGCAAAGGATAAGGATTGGGAATTATCAGAAACGTTGGTAAAGCACGGAGCCTCCTTGGGAGCGAACTCTACGATTGTCAGCGGCATAACTATAGGGTGTTTTGCATTGGTCGGTGCAGGGTCTGTAGTTACAAAATCTGTGCCTGATTATGGTTTGGTATACGGAAATCCTGCAAGGCTTAGGGGGTTTGTCTGTGTTTGCGCGGGCCGCATGATTTTGAAAGAAAAAAAAGAAGAACAGGTATTCATGATCTGTGATTCATGCGGAAAGGAATATTTTATAGACAAGAATATTTTTGAGAGTGTAAAAGGATAAAATGATACCCATTGCGAAACCATTTATTGGATTTGAGGAAAAAGAAGCGGTTTCAAAGGTAATTGATTCTGGAATGCTTGCCCAAGGGGTGAGGGTTAAGGAGCTTGAGGAAAGATTTGCAGATTTTTGTGGTACAAAATACGCTGTCGCGGTAAACAGCGGGACTGCAGCACTTCATTGTTCGATGTATTCTGCAGGGATAAAGCAGGGAGATGAGGTTATTACTACCCCGTTTACGTTTGTCGCCACCGCTAATTCCATAATTATGCAGAATGCAAGAACCGTCTTTGTTGATATAGATGAAGAGTCTTTTAACATCGACCCAGGAAAAGTAAAGGCGGCAATCACAGAAAAGACTAAAGCCATCCTTTTTGTTGACTTGTTCGGCCAGGTGGCAGATGTTAAGGCATTGAGAGAGATTGCTGATGATAATGATTTGGTGTTGGTTGAAGATGCCTGTCAGGCTCACGGTGCGGAGTTCAACGGTAAAAAGGCAGGGTCTTTTGGAGAAGTGGCTGCTTTTTCTTTTTATGCGACAAAGAACATGATGTCGGGAGAAGGGGGGATATTGACAACAGATAACCCTGAAATCGCGGAACTTGCTAAACGGTTCAGGCATCATGGCCAGTCAGAACAGACCCGTTATGAATATCATGATCTTGGATACAATTATCGTATGATGGATTTACAGGCAGCGATTGCTTTGGAGCAATTGAAGCGTCTTGATGATTTCACTTCAAAAAGGATAAGAAACGCTGAACTTTTGACAGATGGGCTGTCTTCATTGGATTGGTTGAGGACTCCGAAAATACTGCCCTGTCGTAAGCATGTTTTTCATCAATATACTGTTAGGGTAGATTCAAAGATCCGGGAGGGATTGGCTGCTTACCTTAAGGATAATGGTGTTGGCTTTGGTGTTTTCTATCCTAAGCCTCTCCACTTGCATCCGTTTTTTAGAAAGCAAGGATATAAAAGTGGTGATTTTCTTATTGCAGAGAATGCTGCCGGGGAAGTTTTTTCATTACCTGTTCATCCAGGGGTGGGAGAAAAAGAAATATCTAAGATTATTCAGGTCTTTAAAACTTTTGGCAATATCAAGTAGATTAATTAAGGTTTTTTGCGAGGTTCACATGGACAATAAGTTGAGTACTAAAGAAATGATTAGAATTGAGATTGGGTCAAGAAGGAGAAGTTTGCACGCCTCTTTTGTTGCCGCACGTTCAAAGGCAGCTACTGAAAAAATAACTCAGGAAAGATTTTTTAAAGATGCCAAAAATGTTCTGTTGTATTATCCAAAAGGTAATGAGGTAGATACCTGTTCTTTAATCCGTTTTGCACTTTCTTCGGGAAAAAGTGTGTTTTTACCTGTTATTGATGTGGCAGAATCAAAATTGGCTGTTCGCGAACTTTGTAGGTCTGAAAAAAATCTGGTTAAGGGAGCATTTGGTATAATGAATCCGAAACCAGAGTCCCCTATTGGTTCAATCGAGCAGATGGACTTGGTGATTCTTCCAGCTATCGCTTTCGACGTATGTGGTAATCGCTTAGGCAGGGGTGGCGGTTATTATGATAAGTTTTTAAGGAATGTGGGTATTCCTAAGTTAGGTTTGGCTTACAGTTTTCAGATTTTGGATAAAGTTCCAGTAGAGAAACATGACATTAAAGTCGATTATATATTTACAGAGGATGGTAAAATAGAATGCAGATAAATATTATGGGTGTTTGATTATGTATTTTGCAGCGATTGATAGGCCAATATTGCTTGATGGAAAGACTGTGGCTGACAGAATTTTAGAAGATTTAAAGACTAAAGTGGCGCAGGGCTTGAAGGTGAAGCTCGCAGTTATTCTGGTAGGTGATAATCCTGCTTCTGAAATTTATGTCAGGAAAAAAAAAGAGGCTTGTGAAATAATTGGTGTTGGATTTGAGTTGATTCGTTTTAATTCTGAAGTATCTGGGGAGTCTCTGAAGTCTAAAATTTCTTCTTTGAATAATGATGAAGATGTTTCAGGTATTTTGGTCCAGCTTCCTTTACCGAGACATATATGTGTAAGGGACATTTTAGATTCCATCCTTCCATCAAAAGATGTTGATGGGCTGACATCATACAATCTTGGCAGGCTTATAGGGGTGAATGAAAACATTCAGCCCGCAACACCCAAAGGTATCATAAGATTATTGCGCGAATACAATATAGATGTTAAAGGCAGTAATGTTGTTATTGTTAATAATGGTGTTTTGGTGGGAAAGCCCTTGGCTCTTATGATGATTAATGAGTTGGCTACCGTTACTGTTTGTCATAAGTTTACGAAGAACTTGGAATCTATCACAAAAAAAGCGGATATTATCGTGACTGCTGTCGGTATACGGGGTTTGATTACTTCCGAAATGGTTAAAGAAGGGGTGATTGTTGTTGATGTTGGTATTTCTCGAAAGAAAAATAGGATATTTGGCGATGTAGATTTTGAGGGTGTGAAGAAAAAGGCAAGTCATATTACGCCTGTACCCGGAGGGGTTGGGCCGATGACTGTGGCGGTTCTATTGGATAATCTTCTCAAATTGAAAACCAAACTTTTATAAAGTGACTGGTTTATTCTTGTTTCAATATTCGGGTGTTATTTATGCTTAATGCTGCAGTTATTGGTGTGGGGTCGATGGGTAAGAATCATGCCCGTATATACGCGGACATGGAAGATACTAATCTTGTTGCTATCGCTGATCCTGATGCGGTTCTCGTTAGAAAATTAGCCAAGAAATATGGTTGTAAAGCTTATACTAATTATACAGATATGCTTTGCACAGAAAAGATTGATCTTATCTCTGTAGTTGTCCCGACAGAATTGCATAAGAATGTCGCTTTAGATGTAATATCTAAGGGCGTGGATATTTTGCTTGAGAAGCCAATAGCGTCTGATGTTAAAGATGCGCAGGAAATAATTGATTTTGCTGAAAGGAAAGGCATAAAATTACTTATTGGACATATTGAAAGATTTAATCCTGCTATTCGGGAACTTAAGAGGCGCTTATCTAATGATGAACTCGGAAGGGTCTTTAAGATCGATATCAATAGGGTTGGTCCATTTCCTGCGCGAATTCGTGATGTTGGTGTTGTTATTGACTTGGCAGTCCATGATTTGGATATTATGAGATATATAACCGGATCGGAAGTCAAGAAAATTAGTTCGGAACTTGATAAGAAGATAAACTCATCTCATGAGGATTTGGTCAAAGCTCTTGTTCGTTTGGATAATGGGACCATATGTACCTTGAGTGTGGATTGGTTGACCCCGACAAAGATACGAAACCTGGCGATAACAGGGGAGAAAGGGATGTTCATAGTGAATTATATTACTCAGGATATATACTTTCACGAGAATGCCTTGCTAAATGGTTCAACATCGACTTTTCCAGCGATAAACGGAGTTCTAGAAGGGAAGATGACTAAATTTTTCATACAAAAGAAAGAACCTCTGTTGGCTGAACTTGAGCATTTTGTTGACTGCGTTAAAAATGATACAAAGCCACTTGTGAAAGGGGAAGATGGCCTTGTTGCTCTTGAACTTGCCAAAAGGATTATTTCTTCCGGAGAGGATTAAGTTGAAAGTTGCCGTGATTGGGCTTGGCAAAGCTGGTTTGCCTCTAGCAGCAGTGATGGCTGAGGCAGGATTGAATGTTACGGGCATTGATTTAGATGCTGAAAGGGTAGATTTGATAAACAGGAAACAGAACCCTATACCCGAAGAAGAAGGTCTCACCGAGATACTTAAGCGTCAAGTAGGTAATAACTTTAAGGCAACCACTGATTATTCGGATGCAAAAGAATGTGAAGCTTACCTGATGATTGTTCCGTTGTTTATTGATGATGAGAAGCGGCCTGATTTTTCTATATTGAGATCTGCGACCAGAAGAATTGCTGGCATTATTGATGATGGTAATCTGGTCGTTCTTGAGACAACTTTACCTCCTGGTTCAACTAATAGGGTCATTAAACCCATTCTTGATGCTTCAGGAAAGAATTATAATTTGGCTTACTCTCCTGAAAGAATTATGACGGGCAGATCGATTTCCCGCTATATGGATTTTCCAAAGGTTGTGGGTGGAATAGATAGAGAAAGTGGAAAAAAAGCTTTTGATTTGTATGCTAGATTTAACAAAAAGGTTGATTTGGTATCCAACGCAGAAACGGCGGAGATGATAAAAGTTGCCGAAGGGATTTATAGGGATGTGAATATAGCCCTTGCAAACGAAATTCTGAAAGTGTGTAATTCAAAGGGCATAGATTATGCCGAGGTTCAAGAAAAGACCCGTCATCAATTTTGTAATCTGCATTTTCCGGGAAATGTGGGGGGTCACTGTATACCTGTTTATCCTTGGTTTCTTATAAATTATTTTGATGTTCCCCTAATCGAAACGGCTCGGAGAATAAACGATGAGATGATATTTTATTATGCTGATGCGATTAAAGAAATGACAAAAGGGGGTAAAATTCTTGTTGTCGGCGTTAGTTACCGAGAAGGTGTTAAGGAGACTGCATACACCAGGTCTATCCCTTTTATTCGTTTATTGGAGAAACGCGGTTATGATGTTTTTTGTTTTGATCCTCTTTATTCCCAAAAAGAATTGTCCGATCTTGGCTTAAAATATTTAGATTTGGACTGTGCTGATAAAATAGATGCGATTATAGTTATGAACGATTATCCTGATTTACATTTTTCAAATAAGAATGTTCTCTTTATTAAGAGTAAGAGATAGTTTTATCCGTTGCTCAGATTTCTCTCTAGAAGTTCTTCTCCACAGATGAAACTGCCTTTATAGCGTTTGATTATTTTTTGCAACATGAAGAAATAATTTTCTCCCATTCTTCTCATGAAGATTCGTGTTTTAAGATTGGGTATTTTTATATCTGGCGGATTTCCAATTTCATAAGGGTGGAAATAATAGACTGTATCGCCAGTTTTTAAGGCATTTTTGAAAGATAGTATTGTGTAATTATAACCTGCAATTCTTGACATGATTCCCGAACCTGAAGGTAAGCTTAAGACAGGGAATACTGGCCAAGGGAATTCCCACAGTCCTGAATTGCCTTTTTTTGCAAAATCATTATATGATAATTGGTAGGGATTTTTTGGCGCATAGGTGAATTTTCCAAATTTGCCCATAAATGGTCTCGTCGGTGTGACTGATGAGTCATATTTGAATCCTTTACGTATCAATTCTTTTATCATATAATTATCAACAGTTGAATTTGGAGCCCTATACCCGATAATTTTTTGTTTGCTGATTCTTTCGAGCAACCGTTTTGATTTTTTCAGGTTTTTTGAAAATTCTTCCTTGTTTTTTCCCGTATAATCCTTATGCACATAGTTATGTGAGCCGATCTCGTGTCCTTCTGTAACTATTTTTTCAACTAACTCAGGATAATAATTTGCTATCTCTCCTGTAAAAAAGAATGTGGCTCTTATTTGGTTTTTGGAAAAGAGTTTCAAGAGTCTTTTTGTATGTTCCTTTATTTCTCCAACAGGTTTATCCGAATAATAATATTCTTTGAAGCATGTTTTCGTATCTGGCCAGATCGCATATTGAGAACCTGTTGCCCACCTGCATTGATACCATTCATCCATGTCAACAGACATCATTATTTTGTTATTTAACATCCTTTTAACCTGTAAAAAAACGCTTTAGCATAACTTTTCTGTACTTTATAGCATCCTTTATGGTGGGACTGGAAAAATAAGTTGCTTCACAATCATTATTTCCAATAAGTTCTTTTTTATAATTAGATTTTTCCAGTTTTCTGATGGCCTCTACCATAGCTCTTGGCGCGACAGCAAATATTTTTTTCAGAATTCTGTCCAACCCATCAAACCGTTCAATTTTTATCTTCTTTTGGACGACAATTGGGCCGCTGTCCAGTTTTCTTTCGATGAAATGTATGCTTACTCCAGTATATTTTTCATCATTCAAATATGCCCAGAATGGAGCCAATCTGCCTCTATATTTTGGAAGTAGAGCTCCGTGCCTGTTTAAAGACGCGATTTTTGGTACTGAAAGAAATTCTTTTTTCAATATGGCCTGAGATTGATTAATGATTATGTCTGGCTTCTTTTTATTGAGGTAATTCACGAAATTTTCGGAATTGACATTATTTATGTTTATTACTGGTATGCCATATCGCCGGGCTGTTTTTCTTACGGAAAAAGGATTTTTTTTTCTTGTGAAATCTGTGACGTTTAATATTCTATAGCATAGAAGTATAAGAAATCGTTTAAATAGGTGGTATGGGTTGCTTATGATTGAAAGCGTCAATAGATAAGACAGAAAATTTTGGTTTTTTGTTTTAAAAGCTGTTCCATTAACGATTGCCACGCCTATTATTTCCTTATGTATGTCGTTTATGACTTCTTTAATAAAAGGGGTAATGAAAAGGGGCTCCTCCGTTAATGTTATATATATCCGCATTATTTCACCAAATTATAAGAACTGGAAATGATGGGCTTTAGTTGAAATATAAAGCTTTTGCTTGCTGTTCCAAAGCTTAAATTATTTTTTGCGGATTCCAATCAAAAACCTTATAAATCTTCTTTGAAGTAGTTCGATATCAAGAGGGCGAAAGATATACTACTGCTGGGGGGCGATTTGCATTGAAAAAAATGAATGTTTTACTCTTCAATCCGCCAACAAGACACGGAGAGACTGTAATAAGAGATAATATATTCGGATGCTTTACGAAGTCAAAAGCTAACTATGTGTGGCCCGCAATAAATTTGGCCTTGTTGGGTTCTATTCTTAAGAAAGTTGGTGCAAAACCGAAGATTGTCGATGCTGTCGCAGTTAAGAGGTCATTTAATGAAATTTTAGAAGAACTCTACAAATTTAAACCTGATGCTGTTGTTATCGTTACTGGATCTGCGACTTTCGATACGGATTGTAAGATTCTGAAAAAATTGAAAAAACATTTTTCTGATTTGAAGACTGTTATGATTGGCAATCATGTGACCTGTTTTCCCGAAAAAGCACTTAAGAATACTGCGTTGGATTATATAATATTAGGGGAACCTGAGATGACCTTTCAAGAATTGTTTGATCGTTTAGTTAAGGGTGTTTCAATTGAAGATCTTAAGGGTCTAGCATTTATGAGAAATGGTACATATGTCAATACAGGTGTTTCAGACAGGATAGAGGATCTGGATATTCTGCCCTTTGCAGATAGGGATTTGATTCCAGATGCTGAATACTTGAATCCTTTCGTTAAGAAGTTACCCTACACGACTATGAACACCAGCAGGGGCTGCCCATTCCCATGCATCTACTGTGCAGCAGGGATGACTTATGGGAAAAGGTATCGGGCCCGGACAGCAAAAAATGTCGTTGATGAAATCCAGATGTGTGTGGAGAAGTACGGAATCAAAGAAGTTTTTTTCAGGGATGAAGAATTTACCATCGACAAGAGGAGAGTTGAGGATATATGTAATATTTTGCTTGAGAGAAATATAAATATAGGCTGGATATGTAATGCGCGGATTGATTCTCTTGATGATAAAACGCTTGAACTGATGGCGAAGGCAGGTTGTCATTTGTTGAAGATTGGTGTCGAATCCGGTTCAGATAAGATGCTTAAGGTGATGAAGAAAGGTATAAAAGTTGATCAGATAAAGAAGACATTTAAAATTATTAAAAAATATAAGATTGGTACTGTGGCACATTTCATCATAGGTCTGCCGGGTGAGAATGAAGAAACTCTGAGAGAAACCAAAAATCTAATATTCGAAATTGATCCTGATTATATGTCTTTGAATATTGCTATGCCTTATCCGGGAACTGAATTGTTTGATATGTTTAAGCAGAAGCTGACGGGAAGTAAGATGTCGGATTTTGATATTGAAAAAGGTTTTGTGAAAGCAGGAATGACTCATAATTTTTGCGATTTATCTCCGGAATACCTGGAAGATTTTTATTATTCGACGCATAAGAAGTTCTATTTCAGGCCAAAATTTTTGTTTAGGAAATTATGTTCTATATCGTCATTCAGTGAGTTTTTCAGGTATGTAAAGGCAGGTTTTGGTTTTGTCTTTTTTACAGGAAAGAGATAAAGGTTAGTATTATGTATGGAAAGGCAAGAATGGGGGTTGTAGTTCCCGCGCATAATGAGGCAAAACAGATAGGGAAAGTTCTGAATACGATGCCAAAATACGTGGATAAGATAATAGTTGTTGACGACTGTAGCACAGATTCCACTTTGAAGGCAGTCAAACGATTCAAGCCAAAACTAAAGAAGCGTCTTATTGTTATCCGCCACAGAAAGAATAGGGGCGTTGGGGGAGCCATAGTTTCAGGTTACAAGGCTGCTGTTAAGCTCAAGATGGACCTTATCGCTGTGATGGCTGGTGATGCCCAGATGGATCCAGCAGACCTTCCTGCTCTGATGGACGAAGTTATTGATGGAGGCGCTGATTATTCAAAGGGTAACCGCCTTTTTCACAGGGACGTGAAGAAGAATATGCCGCAACTCAGGTATTTTGGCAATTCCCTTCTGACAGTCCTGAACAAGATTTCGACAGGATATTGGAAGATCATGGATCCGCAATGCGGCTATACTGTCATTAAAAGAAGTGTTTTGGAGACTATACCTCTGGATGATATATATCCTTGGTACGGCGTGCCTAATGACATCCTTGCGATTCTCAACGTATACAATTTCAGGGTGAAGGACGTGATTATAAATCCTGTTTACAAGGATGAAGTTTCAGGTATTCGTCTTCATAAGTACATCCCGAAGGTTTCTTTCCTTCTTTTAAAACGTTTTTTCTGGCGTTTGAAGGAGAAGTATCTGTTGAGGGATTTTCATCCGTTGGCGCTTTTTTACATTTTTGGTATTATTCTGGTGCCTTTTGGTCTGGTTTACGGGATATATCTTTTATATGCGCGGCTGGTTTACCAGTTGTTATCGATAAACGCGGTGGTTCTCTGCGTATTCCTGCTGATAATGGGTTTTCAGTTCCTGTTTTTCGGAATGTTGTTTGATATGGAGTACAATAAAGAGATTAGTAGATGAATCGGGCTAAGATATCTGCACTTTAAAGAACATGTTTTTTTTGGGTTAAAATATATCTGCGTATTTTGGTGATTTTCTTATTTTTTCAATACTCCCATCTATAAATATCCTGTGCCACATCTCCAGCACGATGAGTGATATCAGCTGTTTCTCGTAGAGGAATTCCTTGTTGTAGCCTGACACAATCTTCTTCACATAAGAATTATTGAAATATCCCCTCTTCCTGATCTGTTTCGGGTCAAGCAGGTCCTCAGATATATCTAATATCTCCTTGTCGAACCAATTAGTCACGGGCATGTAGAATGCGTGTTTCTTCCTCTGGTATACTTGTTTGGGAAGGTCTTTTATCATCGCTTTTCTGAGTATGTATTTCTCCTGCATCCCTTTTATCTTGATGCTGGCGGGCATCTTGGCTGAGAGCTTGATGATCCTGTGGTCGAGGAACGGCACTCTTCCTTCAAGGGAATTTGCCATCGATATCTTGTCGAGCTTGAACAGGATGTCGTCTGGGAGCCAGGTGTTGAATTCATGATGGAGCACCTGGTTGAGTATGTTTCGCTGGTGGGAATCCCTGAAGCTTGTCCTGATATCGTTGCGTACGTGCCCGATGCTGACTTTGGATTTAAGATTGTCTGAGTAAGCTTTCGTCTTGTCGCTCTCCGTGAAGAAGGATATGAGTTGGGTGTATGTTTTTGGATCATCATGTACTGATCTTACGAGCTCTATGGACCGTTTCTTGCCTTTTTTTCCGATGTTTGCGGGATAGTGGACAAACTTGTCGATCACATTGGGAGGAAGTGTCTTGAGGATGGCAGGTGTGATAGTCCTTGCTGCGAAACGTGGCATCAGCTTCTTGATCTTACCTGCCAGGAGCATGTATTTGTGCTGCATGTAACCACCGAACAGCTCGTCAGCACCCTCTCCACTTAGCACGACAGTTACGTCTTTCCTGGCGCGCTCCGCGAGCAGGTAGTTGGCAACTATGGCTGTGTCCCCGAGGGGGTCGTCGAGATGCCATATTATTTTTGGCAGCAGTTTGGCGGCGCCTTTTGGGACGCTGATCTCATGGTGGTCAGTTCCTAGGTGTTCAGCCACCTGCCTCGCATTCTTTGTCTCATCAACATCCTTGCCTCCTTCAAATCCAAGTGCAAAGGTCTTGACCTGTTCGTCAGTGTTCTGGACCATGTAGTTGACGATGGCGCTTGAGTCTAGCCCGCCCGAAAGGTATGCGCCGACAGGGACGTCGCTTATCATCCGTTTCTGGACAGAGTCTTTGAGCAGCTTCCGGAGCTGTTTTGCATATGCTGCATGGGTAACCGAGATGTCTTCATCTATGCGGAAACGCCAGTATCGTTTTATCTTTATCCCTTGGCCATCAGCAAGTATTGCCTCGCCAGGTCTTAGCTTGTATATTCCCTCGAAAAGCGTACCTTTTCCGGGAATGTATCTGTATGTTATGTAGCTGTCAAGCGAGGATATATTGACCTCACGCTTCACGCTTTCATGCAGCAGAAGTGCTTTGATCTCTGACGCGAAAAGGAGTTTGCCATCGACGAGAGTATAGTAAAGTTGCTTTATACCAGCACGGTCTCTTGCTATGAACAGTTTTTTTTTCTCAGAATCCCATATTGCAAAGGCGAAGAATCCGTTGAGGTCATCAAGGCATCGGACGCCTTTCTCTTCATAAAGATGCAGTATGGTCTCCGTGTCCGTTTCGGTGCTGAACCTGTGTCCTTTTCTCTCCAGGCCTTCACGCAGGTCCTTGAAGTTGTATATCTCTCCGTTGAATACGATGCCTATCGATTTATCTTCATTGTAGATTGGCTGCCTTCCTGTGGAGAGGTCTATTATTGATAGGCGCCGGTGGCCTAGACCTACTTTGTCATCGAACAGATGACCATAATCATCCGGTCCTCTATGTTCGAGTATCTTTGTCATCTCCTTGACCAGCTTCGGGTCATCAAAGCCGTATACGCCGCATATTCCGCACATTTTGCTTTTAAATTCCTGCCTGGTTTATATTCTTTATTACTTACAAGGATAGTTAATTTTATATATCCTTGTGCTGGATTTATGGGTATGTTGAAGGGCTTTTTCAGGTGGGCTAATAGGAACTATAAGCCTATAATAGTGGCGGTCCTTATGATATTTGCTTTTTTCATCAGGTTCTATGGTATTACTGGAATAGGCATAAGCCAGGTTGATGAAGCCACTTATATGAATGAAGGAGCATGGATGAATGGGGATGATTACGCAGATCTCAGATACCCCCTCATTTCATCAAAACCTCTTTTTTCCTATCTGATTTCTTTATCCCTCAGGTTTTTCGGGCATCATGACTATGCAGGCATTATGGTTTCTGCTCTTTTCGGGAGTCTGACAGTTCTTGTTGTTTTTTTTATTGGTTGCTTGGCTTACAATTACTATGCCGGGCTTTTCGCCGCGATAATAATCACTTTCAATAAGCTGCACATAGAGTTCAGCAGGAACGCGTATGCAGAGTCGACAATGCTGTTTTTTTTCAGCCTCGCTTTTCTCTTCTACCTTTTGTCTAAAAGATACAACCATAATAAGTACAGTCATCGAAAGCACGAAAGGCCTTACAAATGGCTGTTTCTGGCTCTGGCAGGTATATCCATAGGGCTTTCATACGACTCAAAGTTTCTCGGGGTTGTGCTTCTGATCATACTATGCCTGTTCGAGCTTACAGGCTGGCTGGCATCGGCAAGACGCAGGGAGGCTTGGAAGGCAGAGATAAAGTCTGGTGTGCTGCATTGCATGGTTATGTCCGCAGGATTTTTATTGGTTTTTTTCGCTACATGGTTCTTCTATTACCTTGCTGACGAGAGCTATCTGTTCTATTTCATGCATAGGGTGGATCAGATAGACATAGGGCACCGTATAGTGGCTGCGATACCTTTTCTTGACAGCATCCCTCGGCTGGATCACGATTGGTTAGCTGGAGGGAATTTCCTCTCAGAGAACCTGGCTTATGTATTCTTCATGTATAAGTACTTTTTTATCACGACATTCATCTTTCTTGTCGTGGGATTGATAGCCATGCTAAGGCGCAGGAAGCGCCAGGATATCCTTTTTGCAGGCACTTTTGTGCTTCTGGCTCTTTTTGTCATGAAGATAGCTTATGGGCGACCCAGGACCTTGATGTTCTTTCCCTTTATTATCGCTTTGATAGGTGGCTTTGGTATGGATTCTATACGTTTAAGGTTATCTTGTTGGAAACGTGTGAGCAGAAAGGTTGCGTCGGTTGGTTTTATTTTATTGGTCTTTTTTTCAGTATTAGGGAGCACTATTTGGTCAGCGGAAGTAGTCTCTTATAGCAATCTTGCATTTAGGGAAACAGGGGAGTATATCCGGGAGCAAGGATCGACAGGTACAGTCTCTACAGTAGGTAGTTTAATGAGTTTCTATACAAAGTCTCCATCAACTGGCCTACCTGATTCCTGCGACGATTTGGCTGATTTGAGATCTGAGGGGCATGATTTTATCGTTATAGATACTTGGAAACTCTCAGCTTATGATACGGATTCTTGTGTTTGGAGTATTTACAGAGACGGGGAGCCTGTTAAGAGTTTTGATTTCACGATAAGGGTGTGGCACATACCTTTGGCGGAGTTATCTGCAATCATGAAGATTGATTCTGTTATGGATTCAGACATTCTGGATGGTTTTATCGATATGGTTGATAGGATGTTTCTGACTAAGAAAATAGAACAGAAAGTACTTGTGTACAGGAATTTTTAGTGCTTGCTTATTAACGCAGACGGGGTTTAATGCCCCTGGCTTTAGCCCGTCAGCGTTAATCCCAAAACTTTTGACTATCAATTTGCAAGGGCGTAATACCCCGACCTTTAGGTCGGGGATAGCCCTTGCGTATATATTATGGTCAAAAGTTTTGTTATTTTATCAGACACAATAATGATAAGTATTCTATCATAAAGATCACCTGTTTTTTTACTCCTGTTGTAACTCTTCCTTTCTTTTCTTGTTTTCTTCTTTTTATTTTTTCTCCCTTGTCATCACGAGCTGTTTCATCCATAGAATTGTTGTTATGTCAATCGCCTTTAGCACTATCAGCAGGATTGAGTAAGCTGCTAGGCCGGCGAGGAATGCGATGCTGTGGTTTGCGATGCTGTTTATCATTGTGCTATACATGGTTATCGGAGCGTATTGGGTGTAGAGAATGAGGGATGTCAAGACAAATCCTGCTGATGCCGCACCTATCTTCAGCAGCTTCATCTTATGGATTCTTATTTTCACCGTCTTTTTGATGTAGTTTATTGCATATATGAATATGAACAGGTATGTTGCAGATGTCGCTATTATAGCTCCCTTTATTCCGATCTGTGGTATTAGTATCAGGTCTAGGACTACGTTTATCACGAGACCGATAATCATTGCTTTGCTGAACTTCCCGGGTTTTCCTGTGGACTTGAGACACATAAATAGGAATTCGTTGTATAGCTTTATGATGAAGACGAATGCGAAAAACTGCAAGACTATCTGTGAGGGGGCAAGCCCTTCTCCGAAGAGCAAGATTATGATGTGTAGCGAGAAAAGTGAGAAAAGCATGCTTATAGGCAATGCGATAATGATGAGGTTGTGCATTATTACTTCTATCAGCTTTGATAACCTGGCTTTTTCCTTCTTGTGCCAAAGTCTTGAAAACGCGGGGAGGAGAACTATTCGTACAGATGCTGCTAAAACAAGAATAAGTGATGCGGCAGATACGCCTGTTGTGTAGTATGCAACACTTTCCGCACCAGATATTGTCTGGAGTATTACTGTGTCGATCTGTGGCATTATGAGTTGTGAAGCAGAGGCGAGTACAACTGCGAGCGAATATTTCTTGATTTCTTTGAAGAGTGTCCTGTTATATGACATCTTTGCGTTGAACACATTATAGTGTCTGTACCAGAATAGCACTGTTGTGAGGAGCGCGCAGATTATTATTGCGAGAAGATAAGCGATGACAGGTACTTTGTATGATTCGAAGAAGAAGAACAGTACATATGATATTATCAATACTGCCAGAAGATTCACAAACTCGAATATTTTGGACGTCCTTGTCTCAGCATAGCCGATGAAGAAGGACAGGTTTGCTCTGAATATCGTGTTTATTATCCAGAATAGGAGGAAGAAGTTGAGCATTATTGGGGCGTTTTGGGAGTTGTTAAAGACTTGTGTTATTATGTCGCTTCTGAATATGATCATAAGCGTAACTACGATCAATGAGGCTGTAAGCTGGAATATTTGCCCACCGAAATATATTGCTTTTATCTTCCCGTGATTCTTCTTTACATCGTATTTTGACACTATGTATGGTGTGGCGCTCCTCACCCCAAAATCACTCAGGAATGTGAAAAGTCCAAAGAACGCAATGAGACCGTAGAATATTCCGTAATCCTCGATAGTCAGGTTTCTCGCGTACAGCATACGTATGAGAAGGTTGAGAGGTATGATTGCGAAGGATATCGCGAAGACCCATGCAGAATCCTTCGCGAGTTTTTTGTAGTCCATTTACACAGCTCTTTTCTTCGGATGTATTTGACATTTGTTGATATTGTGTTTGATGATGTATTGACGGATGTTTGTTGTTTGTCTACTGCATTTAAAAAACCATCGCAGTATAGTGTCGCCCCCAAATCAAAGAAGATCCAAAGACACTCTTTATTTTTTAAACTTAAATTTTAAGATTTTCCGGGCCATTATGTCTAAAAACAAAGATTTAAATAGTCTTTTCACGTTATATCTAGAATGGTTGGGATGGATAAGAAAGATTGCATAATCTTGAACCTGCTGCAGCAGGATTGCAGGATGTCTCTTACAAACATTGCTGCTGAAGTTGGACTTTCTGTTGATTCTACTAAAAAGCGAATTTCGAAGATGCTTAGAAATAAGATTTTTTACCCGCGGATACAGTTGAGGCTCAGGCACATGGGATTTGATAACATTGTCGAAGTGAAGATAAAACTCCACAATTATTCTGCTTCGGATCTTGATGGTTTTATCAATTTCCTGAAGGAAAATCCTTTTGTTTCAGAGATCTTTTCAGTTTCAGGCGAATGGGATTTGTCAATAGTCATAGTCTCGAAGAACGCAAAGCACATGCTTCGGATCGGTAATGAAATCAGGGGTAAATACAGGGAGATTATAAAGGATTGGTCAGAAACAGTGACCTCTAGGGTATATAAGTTCGAGACGTACGATGTTGTTAAGCTGATAGCGATGTCTGATTCAAACGACTATAAGGGGGTGTGAATTATATCGATCATTCAGAGATTACACCAAAGATTTCTGAGCCACAACAAGAAAGTGCCTTGGCCGGTACACCATAATAGTTTGGTCACCTTTTCGGAGAACATTAAGTTCGGGGGGGGGGATACCGAAATGTTTCTTGACGACTCCTGGTTGTTTCATTCAGGGGAGGAATGGTATTCATTTTGGTAAGAATGTTATCTGGGCTTGCAATGTGGGTATTATCAGCAGCAATCATGATAAGAAAGATTTTCGGAAACATATTAAGGTGAGACCCATCAAGATTGGCAACAATGTGTGGATAGGTATGAATGCAGTTATTTTGCCTGGTGTTGAGCTTGGCGACAATGTTGTTGTAGGTGCGGGATCGGTGGTCACTAAATCTTTTCCTTCTGGTGTGACAATCGCAGGAAATCCTGCAAGAGTTATCAGCAGTTCTAAGAAGTGATTGTGGGCCTGATTAAGCCGTTCTTTAGGGTCTTTGAAATAGCTAAGGAATCAGGACAAATAAATACGTAAATAAATAAGATAAATACGAATAAAAAACTTAAAATTTAAGAGTTTTTGTTGTTTTACCTTAAAATTAGAAAGATTTAAATATTTTGGGTTCGTTTTCTTAAGAAATTATTGTTTTTAAGGTGTTTTATGGACGAAATAAAGATAAAGTCTCTGGCAATAATCCCTGCCCGCGGAGGGTCAAAGCGATTGCCGCGTAAGAATGTGTTAGGGTTAGCAGGAAAGCCTTTAGTTTGCTGGACAATGGATGCAGCACTAAAAAGCGGTTGTTTCAGTAGGATAATCCTTTCTTCTGATGATGATGAAATACTGGATCTGGCAAAGAAGTACGATGGCATTGATGCGGTAAGGAGGGATCCGAAATTTGCAGCAGATACTGCAAAGGCGCTTGATTTGGTATGCCATATGGTGGATGATATTGGTCCAGATAAGTTTGATACTGTTACATTACTACTTCCCACATGTCCGTTCAGGAATGCCTCAGACATAAAAGAAGGATTCAAACTTCTGACAGAGGATGTGGATTCTGTAGTAAGCATAATGGATTTTGAGTTCCCGCCGCAGTTGAGCATAAAGGAGGACAAGGAGACAGGCCTCTTGAAAGGGGTTTTTGATCCTTGTCCGCTTATAACAGGAGATACGCGTTCCCAAGACCAAGAGCCCATTTACAGACCTAATGGTGGTTTTTACATGTCTTGGTGGAATTCATTTGTGAAGAACAGGAACTACTTCAAGGGCAAGGTGAAGGGATATCACATGCCCCGGTATGTGGATATCGACGAAAAGGTTGATCTAAAATATGCTCAGTTCCTGATAGATGAAGGTGTGATTAAGACAGATTGAGGAGAATATCATGAAAGCGAGTGCTGTTGAGAGGCTTGATGTTTTGAGAAAGAGGATGGTAGGACCGGTTTATCCTATACCGCCTGCTTTTAGGAAAGATGGTTCCATAGATTTTGACGCGGTCAGGGATTATGTAAAATTCCTTACAGGCTATAAAGTCCGGACGGTGATGGTCACTGCAGGGACTAGCCGTTTCAATCTTCTGACAGATGAGGAGGTCAAGGAACTGAATAGGACTGTTGTCCAAGCTGCAGATTCAGGAGAATCCCGTCCGTTGGTGATAGCTGCGAACCCCCCTGTCGGCTCTACAGACAGGGCGATAGATTTCGCGAAGCATGCCCAGGAGATTGGTGCTGACTGTATCCTGCTATACTATCCTGAAAGATACTATTCTGATGACGCAATATTTGAGTATTTTAAGAATGTCGCGGAAAGTGTAGATATAGGTGTGATGATACATGCTGTGCCCTTGAGGAATGCAAAAATAGGCTCAGCGACAAAGAAATATTCTATTGATCTGTGCACGAGGCTCGCAGGGATTAAGAACATTGTTGGAATGAAGGAGGAACTTGGAGATGAGGGTCTGAGATACAAGCTTGCAGCGAATCTTTCCGACAGGATGACTTTTGTTGTAGCGGGAGGTTCAATGTGGAAATTCTTGACCTGTGCAGGTTTTGGTGTACAGGCATATCTGGTGGGTGTTGGAAGCTTCGCTCCTAAGATTGAAGAAGATTTTTACAGGTATTTTGCAGAGGGAGATTACAGGAATTCCCTCAAGATAGTGAAGGTGTATGAGGAGCCGTTTTTTGATGTGGCCCTGCCGATTGGCTGGCATATCGCGATGAAAGGGGCTATGGATTTGCTCGGTCTGATGAGTGCTGATGAAAGGGCGCCTTTAAGGCCGGCAGATGATACCCAGCGGGTCCAGCTAAGGGATGTATTGTCAAATATCGGACTGTCCAAATAGGAGGTTATTGAAATGAGTGATGGAAAAATATGGTTAGTGGGTCCTTGCTCTATGGAAGAGGAGGAATTCTATGTCGAGACTGCCAAGAGGCTTAGCAAGATAATGGAAGGTAAAGACTGGTATTACAAGGGTTCTTTCGACAAGGCGAACAGGAGCTCTGTGAACGGCAAGAGGGGTCCTGGTCTGGACAAGGCACTGAAGATGTTCGCCAGGGTAAAGAAAGAGATTCCGGGCATAAGGTTGATTACTGATGTGCACGAGGTCTATCAGGTGAAGAAACTGGCAGGACTTGTAGATTGTATCCAGATTCCGGCGTTCCTCTGCAGGCAGACCGATCTTCTTGTCGAGTGCGGGAAGTATTTCGACAAGATTAACATAAAGAAAGGCCAGTGGATGAGCCCTGACAACATAGTGCATTCGATAAGCAAGGTGAAGAGTCAGAACCCTGATGCTGAGGTATGGCTTACTGAGAGAGGTACAGCATTCGGTTACGATAGGTTCATCGTTGATTTCAGCTCGGTAGACCTTTTTAAGAAGCATTTCGACAGGGTGATTCTTGACTGTACGCACTCTACCCAGTACATAAACAAGGAAGGGTTTACAAAAGGCAATAGGGAGCTGGCTGGACGTTATCTGCTAGCTTCTTCAGTATTCGGTTATACAGGGGTTTTTGCCGAAGTACATCCTAAGCCTGAAGATGCTGTATCTGATGGTATGTGTATGATACGGATGGATGCGATCGAGAACATCTTACGGCTTCACGATGAGCTGGCAGCAGTCCTGTCAGCGACTGGAAAGACTTCAGCCAGGGATAAGATAGCGCCAGAACTGACTGTGAGTGCTTGATTTTTTTTTTATTCTTTTGATTTGAGATGGATTTGATTTTACATTCATTTTTGGGTGATAATATGAAAGATGTTTATGATAGTCTCTCTAATGGGCTGAAAGAAAAGTTCGCGAGAATCAGGTTTCTTGTATTGGACTTTGATGGCACTCTGACAGACAACAAGGTTTATGTGGACCAGTCAGGGAAAGAGACCGTTATGGCTGATAGGGGAGATGGTCTGGGTCTGGAGTATTTGAGGAAGCATTCTGATGTAGGTGTTTTCATACTTTCGAAAGAGACGAATCCTGTGACTTCAGCAAGGGCTAAGAAGCTCGGTATAGAGTGTAGGCAGGATGCGGATGACAAGGAGAGCGAATTCAGGATGCTTCTTGAGGATAAGGTAGTATCAGAGGATCAGGTGTGTTTCGTGGGAAACGACTTGAATGATATTGGCTGCATCAAAATGGCAGGTCTTGGCATAGCTGTTGCTGATGCATACCAACAGGTTTCAGCAGCGGCTGATTACATCACGGGGAGACCCGGCGGTTCAGGTGCTGTCAGGGAAGTGTGCGAACTTATAATGTATGCTAAAGGTGTACATCCTTTCCCATGATTATCTTGACAGGTATTTGAGGTATGAGATGATATACGGTTTTCTGAAGACGAAGGGGCAGGAGTTTGATATTCTTCCTGCGGTGCTGAAGAAAGCTTTTATTTTCATCTTTAGGACAGATTTCTCTTCCATGGCTGCAGGTCGGTACGATATATCTGGCGAAGACATCTTCCTCATGATCAGCGAGTACAGGACAAAGAGCATCAACGAGAAGCCCGCAGAGGTGCATAAGACTTATGTTGATCTTCAGTTCATGATATCTGGTGAGGAGATTGTAGGATTAGGCTCTAAGAACGACAGTAACGTGGTTCTAGATGATTACGTGGCTGAAAAAGATAGGGCGCTTTACTCTCACGTAAATGATGAGATTTTTGTACCTTTCAAGGAAGGTATGTTTGCAGTTTTCTTGACATCCGACATGCACCGTCCTGGTCTGCACCTAGTAGACGGAGGGGCAGGCGCTCAGGGATCAGATATAAAAAAAGCAGTAATTAAGATAAGGTCTTCTCTTTTAGACAAAGATTTTGATGATGATTTTTGTCTGAGCTGATATTCTGTTTTTATTGGAATAACCATGGTTTTCTTCCCGTTCCGCTATATTTAAATATGATTAACTGATAAGTGCTGTCGGGTGGTCATGATGAAGACGCTGTTCTTTTTGTCATCTAAGGAGAAGCTGGACAGGCAGTTGGATATAGATACAGAAAGGGCTGGCGAGTGCATATATGTATCGCTTTCAGCAGCTATTGATTCTATGCTTGAGTCGAAAGGCATATCTTTCAGGCGTATCGAGGACTACGATGGAATAGACATTAGCCTTGTCCGTAAGTATGCTTGGGAGCTGATTGATTCCTGGGGCTGCCAGAAGGTTAAAGGAAGATCTGTTAGTGAGCATTTTACAATCAAAGGATTTCCTTTTTGGGAAGCGAACAGATTCAAATTGTACATAATGCTAATCAAGGTGGTCAAGCAGCTTATAATATTCGATGAGATTCTTGCTGAGGAGAATCCTGATGAGGTTTTCTTCTACGATCCGGCGGATATGTATTATGTAGAGAAGGACATTGATTTCTCTACAGGTCTTCTAGAGGAGATATGTAGAAAGAGGAATATCCGGCTTACAGTCAAGAGAGGTGTTTCCGGTGTTATCAGGAAGTCTGTTCAGAATTTCCTGCTTTGGATGATCTATTGGGTCACTATTTTCCGTCAGGAGCAGAGGAGGCGCTTCTCAGATTTCGACAAGGAATCTGATTATGGTGTGGAGAACCAAGACAGAAAAAATATTCTTTTCTTCACTTATGGTGTTTCGAACATGGCGGTTTCAGATAAGCCTTTCATGTCGATGAAGGAGGAAGGATACCATCCAATCTATATATGCGGTGATGGGCCCCGCAGGAACAAAGTGCTTGAGCACGTGTCGAAAGAAGGTATGGAATATGCATATTCAGAAAATTTCCTCACCCGTAAGATATCTTCTGATGCGAACAGGCTTGCTCAGGTATATAGGAAGAGATGGAATACTCTTTTCAACAAAAGTTGCAATAATAAGTTTATGTTCAGAGGATATGATCTTCTGGATACAATATTGCCTGCTCTGGAGATGGCGTTCATCAAGGAGCTCTATACCGACTTAAGACTTGTGTTCGCGATGGAACGGCTGGTCAGTGTGCTAAAGCCTTCAGCAGGGCTGATGACGAATGATATGATATTTTGGGGCTTCACTGCTGCTTACGCCCTTAAGAAAAAGGGAATACTCTCGATAACGCTTGCACATGGTCCTCTTGCGGATATTTATGGAGCATCGCAGATAAATTCAGATTACATGCTCGTCTACAGTGAGCTTGAGAGGCAGAGGAAGATAGATTCTGGTGTCAGACCTGAAAAGTTAAAGATATTCGGGACAGACTCCTATAACAGGCTACTCTCAAGATTCGGCAGCATAAAGAGGGAAGATGTTTTGAGATCGCTGGGAATCTCCTCGAAGAAGAGAATTGTGCTGTTCCCTTGCAAGGTGCCTGTCGAGAAGGATTTTCCTAAGATAAACCGGCTTGATGAGCTTTTTAGGGAAGAGAAGGATATAACGGTCATAATAAAGCTCCACCCTTCTGATGTTAGCATCAGCCTGGATAATCTCCGGTCAAGGTTCTCTTCTAAGAGCATCATTTTTATAAGGGATATACCTTTCTATAAGCTTCTGCGCGCGGCGGATCTTGTGATATCCCACAGCACCTGCAGGACAGCTCTTGATTCTATAATATTCGGTGTCCCTCTCATAATATGGGATCCTCCTGACAGGCTGAATGAGGACTCCGTCTGTAAGATACCTTTTGATGAGAAGATGGACCTTTTTGTGCGGCTGGATTCTTATGATGCGTTTGATAAGAAGTTGATACATAGACTGCTGGCAGATAAGGGGTCGAAGGCCTCAAAGCAATCTCTTGGCAAGAAGTATCATAAAAAGTATTATTCTGGTGTTGATTTAAATGTCTTGGATAATCTTATCAAGAATGTTGCGAAGTGAGGCTTTCATTATATGTTGAAGCTCTTATTACCTCTGTATAAGAATTATATCTGATCTTAATTTACTTCATCGACCCTTGTTCTCTGTTGAGTTTATGTAATTTTTATCAAATATTTGATAATGACTTGCATAGTCTTATATGCTTTTCAATAATTTCTTTCCAGCTGTATTCTTTCATGACTTTGTTTCTCAACAGCCCAGCAGCCTTTTTTCTCTTTTTGCCGCTGGAGAACTGCCTGACCGCGTTAGCGATTCCTGATGGGTTGTTGAAGCCTACAATCGCGCCGGTCTTTTCCTTCTCGACAAGGTCAAGAGCTACACCGACCCTTGTACATATCAACGGCAGCCCTGCAGCCGCTGCTTCGAGTATTGTCTGCCCGAGGTTCTCCCATAGTGATGTGTAGATGAATATGTCTGCTTTGCGGAATTCCTTGTTCGCTCTCTTTTCTGTCCAGGGGATGAAATCAACCTTGTCCGCAATTCCCAGTTTCCTTGCTATTACTTTGAGCCTTTTCAGTTCTGATTCCTTGTCGCCTGATGTTCTCTTGTACTCGTTTCCGACTATCCTGAGCTTGACCTTCTTGTCAGATAGCAGCTTCACCGCTTTGAGTATTACCTCTATGTTTCTGTCCTTTGTGACTCTCCCTACCCACAGCAGGTTCAGCACCTCTTTCTCTTTTTTCAGCGGTTTGTACTTTTCAACATCGATGCCGAAGGGTATTATGTGTATCTTTTTCCTGTCCACGCCGAATCTGACGACCTCGCCGTATTCTTGTTTTGTGTTGACTATGACTGCGTCCGCTTTCAGCGCCACGTCCTTGTGGAACAGGTCATACACCATATAGGGAATCCTTTTCCATCCTTTGACGAATGACTTGTATCCTATCAGTGAGCCATGGTTGTGCAGGACAAAAGGCTTGCCTTTCTTCCTGGCTATCTTGTACGCGAGTTCTGTCTGGTAGCTTCTGTAACTGTGAGAAGCATAAACATCAAACCCCTTCAACTTCTCCTTCATGCTTGGCGTGTAGAAATACTTCATGAAATTGCATCTGATCGGGAACCTGAACACCTCGACCCCTTTCATCTTCTCATGCTTGGGCCTTCCGCCAGCCTTGTAATCAGAAGTGAATATGGGCGATCTTATCCCTCTCTTCTCCAGCTCTTTGCTTATCCTGAATGCCTGGTTCGCCGGCCCGCTCATGTACGGGTAGAAAGATTCTATGGTTCTGAATATATTTATTTTTTTCATTTTATTTTATTATTTTTTATTTTTCTGCTTTTGAATGAAAAATAAAGAGGTACTGCCATCCATGTGAGATGTGAATAATCTAACGCAATCATCAGCATTGTTGAAAATAAGATTATCATCAAAATTCCGAAATGAAGAGAGAGATCATGAAAGTTCCTTGAAAAATAACCCGCAATAATTGAATAAAGAAGCAATATTCCTGGAAAAATTAAGCTTATATCTTTTATAGGTATTAATCTGAATAGTTGTGAACCTTCTATGTTTAATTTGCCTTGGTTGGATCCTAGGGTGTTGTTTAGGAAGCCTTCACCATCCCATAAGTAGAATGGTATCATAAATGCAGTTATTATTATTGTAATTGTAATGCCTATCGTCAAAAATTTTTTTGTCCTTACTCTTCTGTAATAGTAACCCGCTAACAGTCCTGCAGGGGGCCATAGAACCAATCTTGTGAGCATAGATAATGAAAGAAAGATGGTGCTAGGGATTATCTTCTTTTTTGTCGCAAAATGTACTGCCCCAAGGAATAAGGCGATACCTGTAAGGAGATCGCTGAGTCCCATGAATTCAAAGCAGGTAATGGGGGAGACTGAAAAAAGTACGAGAAGGTATAACGAAAAGCTATTCCTAAAAATTGTTTTCCCTGTATATCTGATGTATATGATATACACAATAAATAGATAGGCTATTAAATCCTGAAAAGCGACATTTCCAAAAAGATAGAATGGTATGGAATAAATCAATGAGAAAGGAAGGACATTGACGCGGTTTATCGCAACATATTCGCCAACAACCCAGCGAGCTTCATATGGTGACTTTCCAGAAAGAATCATGGTTGAAGTGGCTGTTAGCAGTTCATCCCTATCCATGCGTTCTGTGAATGCAGGAGCGAATACTGTCATGATGATGAGATAATATGCTAAAAATGAGATTGTCAAAGAGATAAATATGGTTTTCTTATGCTTATCAGGTATTTTGATGAATAAATACAATCCTGTAAGAAAAACAATTCCAAACAGGAATAATATGACAAAAAGAGGATTGAGATAAAGATGTATCATAAAAGAATTGAGCAGCGTTATCAATAGAAGTATTATTAGATTGCGCGGAGTTAATAATTCGTCTTTAGAAGCTTTCTTGAGGCTTTTTTTTATTTTTGAGATTATATGTTTCATAGCATCAGAACATATTTTATCCATATTATAAATATTTTGGTTAGGGATGGTTTGTTTATTTTTTTTTAGCTATCACTAGATGAAAAAGCCCTAAATTGAATGAGCTCATGAACTCGAGTTTCTTCGCGATTCTGTAAGGTCCGAATGGTAATGTTACGAATTCCTTGAATTTCTTTATCTTGAGACCGTTTTTCCTTATTGTTCTCTTGAGCTCGTCCCGTTTCAGGAACCTGTGCGGTCCTTCCGGGAGTTTAAGCTTGAGTATCTCTGCAATCTCGAGTATCCAGCCCAGATTTCCGTTCGGTGTTATCATTAGTAGTGTTCCGTTTGGTTTGAGTACTCTGGTGGCTTCTTTTATCACTTTGTCTGGTTTTTTTACGTGTTCAAGCAGGTTGATCGAGTATATGAGGTCGAACATGCCTTCTTCGAACGGGAGGTCTGAAGCGTCTGCACAGAGTAGCTGATCCCCTTTCTTGAGGTTTTTGTTGTTCTTTAGCATCCCCTCAGAAAGGTCGACACCTACGTAGCGTGCTTTCATCTGTGCTGCCATGGCGGCGTTTCCACATCCTATCTCGAGTACAGCCTTCTTGCCTTTTGAGGCTTTCCTAACTATCTCTTCGTATCTCCTTTCGCAGTACTTGTTACTTTTTGAATAGTAGTCGTCAGAGATGTTCTCATAATGCTTCTTGACGTTTTTTGATGCCATTTTTTTCAGGTAAGGTAGATTAGCGATGTTGTCACTATCAGCCAGGCGGCAGCCGTGATGACCAGGCGTCTGCTCTTGATAGCTTTGTGCGGCTGACGGGATATATCCGAGCCGGAGTATATGAGCCGGGCATACTCATATGTTGCGTATATGACAAAAGGAAGTGTGAGGACGAGCGATTGCCGCTCCCTCTGGAATGAGAATAATGCGTATGATATCAGGAGGAGCGTCGTGTTTGATATTATCAGCATCTGGAGAATTGCCGGAGAATAATGTGCGAGTGCTTTGCGGTGTCGTTTGGCTTTCTTGCCTAATAGTATCAGGTCGCTGTACCTTTTTCCTGTTGCTAGGAACATTGCGAAGAAGAAAGGACATATCAGGAGCCAGGGCGTGGTCTCTACCTGCAGTATGACTGTGCCTGCGACGGCTCTTATCACGAAGTTCAGGCTTATCATCATTATGTCTGCTATGACTATCTTCTTCAGGAAGAATGAGTATGCCTGTGTGAGTACGAACAATGTTGCGACTATCAGGAGGAACTGCGCGTTCAATGTCAAGGATATGGCCACCGATGCTGCTATCAGCGATGCCGTAAGTATAGCTCCTTCATATGGTTTGATCTTTCCTGAAGCGATTGGCCGCCCTTTCTTTTCGGGATGCAGCCGGTCTTTCTTGTGGTCGACGATATCATTTATGATGTAGTTCGCTGATGATATCAGGCATAATGCTGCGAAACCTAAAAATGTGACCAGCAGGCTTTCTGGACTGAGTATCTGTTCCATGAAGAATATGGGTAAGAATATTAGAAGGTTCTTGTACCATTGTACTGGCCTGATGAGTCTGATGATTTCTATTATCTTTTTTATCATGTTCATCTCTTCACGTAATTCCGGTATGTTTTTAAAATTTTAGATATTGCGTGAACGAGCAGAGGGCTTCTTCTCATTACCAGACTGCCTTTTTCGAGTTCTTTCAGGAATGTATTCTTCGTGAACGGCTTAATTTCGACATGGCTCTTTCCGGGTGTGAACCAGAAATGGCTGTCGCTTCCTGCGGAGGCGGCTTTTCCGTTCTTTCTGGCGAATCTTTGCGCTTTCTTGTTATCAGAAGGGAATATTGTCCTTGAGTTGTACACTTCTACGATATCTATCATGTCCTTGACTCTTTCGATGCTCTCATCGTCAAGCCTTGACGTTCTCATTCTGTCGAAAGGATGTGGGAGCATTACCAGTCCTCCCTGTTTTCTTATGAGACTTATTGTCTTGTCGAGGCTGAGCTTGGCGGGTATCTCCTTCTTTAGAAATAGCCCTATTATCTCACCTTCGCGCGTGAGTATCTCTTCGCCGATGATGCATTTTCCACATTCTTTCCTGTACTCAAGGGCACCTTTTATTGTGTTATGGTCAGTTATGGCAGGTATTATCCCTCTCTTGTCGCATTCGGACTTCAGTCTGCCGATTGATGTGGTTCCGCAGCGGGATAAGTTTGTGTGTACGTGAAGGTCTATTTTCATGTGCGCACCTTAGATGTATGCCTGTCAGTTATGATGACGTATCATATGTTTAGTAGTTCTTGAAGAGCTTTCCCCACTTGGTCCTGTTGAACCTGTTGATCCTTCTCTTGCCGACCGTATTGTACCATAGGTAGTCGTGGTAGAATGCTGACGCGAATATGCACATATTGAAAAGACCTGTGTGGAACAGGAGAGGTTCGACAAAGCTCAATGCTCCTTTCCTGAACATCTGGTCCCAGAATATTACCGGTGATTTGGCTGTCCGAAACCTGAAATTGACACGTGAAATGTCTTCCCCGATGATATCTATCTGGTCAGGATCTCCGCATCCCAGACCTTTGTCATGCGCAAGCTTGATGAACTTGATTTTCATAGGGTCATAGCCCATCATCTTCGCGCTTATCGCATCGATAGCGACCTGGTCAGCTCCTGCAAGGATATAGTCTTTTACTTTTGGGAACATGGTCCTGGGACCCGCACCATCTCCGCAGACAGTGCCGTCCATGACCGCGAAAATACCGGGATGGATTTCTTTTTGTATCGTCAATAGGTCTACAAGCACTTCGTGTATTTTCTTGTGGCAGTGATGTCTTCTTTCGGTAATCAGGCCGCCGAATGCATTTTTCATGGTTCCCGTCATGACTGTGTGTCCGTGGGTTTTTATTGTAGGTAGGTGTATAACGTTCTTCCCGTAGAACATCTTTGGTATCTTATGGCCTTTTGGGAATATGCTGTCAAGAGCGATAAGCTCATGTTTTGGCCGGTATTTGACCCATTTCACTTCTGTTAGGGGTTTATAGGTCTGACCATACTTCTTTAGGACTGGGAGCCACTTGTTTCCTTTTGCCCCTTTCCAGGGATCTGTGACCACAGTCTTGTTCTCTACAGGATGTATTTTTTTGTGGCCGTCCTCTATCAGGGTCCTTAGCACACCTTCAAGCTGCCAGGGTTCTGTAGAGCATGCAGGATAATACATCGACCATGAGAGGTTTATCTTCAGGAGAGTCTCATGGCTTTTCTTTATCTCTTTCTCGTACTCAGCAAGGTGCATAAGCTTTGAATAGTCAGGCACTACTGTGTCGGGTGTCGTCTTTAGTACAGCTATTTTTGGTTTTGTCATTTTGTGCAGTTTAGGGTACAGGAGTCATTTATATTGTTTTAGCTTATGCTGCCACTATTCAGCATCCCTTTTTAAGATGATTTTCGCGACTTTTCTTCCGGCTTCCAGCGCAGTGTTCATGTTCCTTATCTTGGGATGGGTGACTTGGATGCCCGTCATGTATAAGCCATCTATGGGTGTTGTGTAGTCTGGTTTGTGCTTTGAGTAGTCTTTATCATATACTGGCTCAGCATATCGTTCTTTGAAGACTTTGGCCCACTTTACTTTGATATTTGGGAAATATCTTGAAACTACTCTGAGGTATTCTTCTGCGATCTTTTTGTCATCAAGTCCGATGTCTTGCTCGGATCCGCCGTATCTTAATATCCAGTTTATTTTTGAGCTGTATTTGTCTACGAGTATGGAATGCTGCATCAGGACGTGCGCCCTTTCCTCAAAAAGGTTTGTCCAGTAATACCTCTTGTCCAGAAATGTTTCGGTTCCGAACGTGACATTTACACAGGGGCACCATTTTATGTTAGCCAGTTTTTTTCTGTATTTTTTAGGGACGCCTTCACTTATCTTCAGGAATGTTGGTATAGGTATTGAACTTATGATTACATCAGCATCGAGAACTTTGCCGTCTACATATACTTTTTTCTTTTTCAGATCTACTTTTTCAAGTTTTGCTGATTTGATGATATTTCCTCTTTTCTTTTTTATGCTTTTTTCAAGTCCGTCTATGAGCTTATGGAGGCCTGCAGGCGGATATGTGAACTTATCATAGACTTCCCTTTCTTTAAGCCGGTATGCGAACTGTTTCGCCGAGATTCTCTCGAGGCTTATGTTGAACTTGTTCCTTCCGTAAAGGTTGTAGAATATTTTTTTTGTAACTTCTTTCCCTGCTTTTTTTTCGAGCCAGGTCTGCGCGTCGGCATCCTCCCGTATTTTTTCAGGATTCATGAAAAATATGGTGTGCAGGCCGAAAATGCCGAAACGTAATCTTCCCCACAGGCTAAGATATCCGAAACGGATTAGTTGCAGGGGTTTTGTTATGTCTGTGAGCTTGCCTTTCACCCCGATAGCGACGTTTATCTTTTTCCATCTGCTGCCTTCCATAAGGCCAAATCTGCGGAGGTATTTCTGTGTGGTGCTGTTGTGTCGTATGACGTGGTGGTAGTATTTTGGTATCATCTCGCCGTCCTGTTCAAAACTGGAAGCAAGTCCGCCTAGATGGTCTTGCTTTTCGATCAAATTGACATTGAAGTGATTTGAGAGAATGTCTGCGGCGGCCAGGCCTGAAAGGCCACCTCCCAGGATTATGAGGTTTTTCTTTTTATTTTTCATTTCCCTATATACCTCACCCTCATCACATCGCATTTGATGCATCCTTTGACCTTGAACTGCCGGAACTTTGTGTACCGCGGGCCTTTCCATATCTTTCGCAGGCTTTGCTTCTTGAGGTCTCCCATCTTCATGAGGGGGTAGAAGCAGCATGGTGTGACGAACCCGTCGACATTCACATACACGTAGTTGTATCCTTTTGAGCATTTCTTGTCGAACCTGTGGAGCACCTTCCTCAGGAGCTTGTACATGGATCTTGCGAACCCGTCGAAGACGGCGTACTGCACCATGTCGACTCTTATCCCTTTCTCTTTGCTGAGCCTGTCTGCTTTCTTGTATATCTTCTGTTCTTCTTTCTCTGACGCCCTTTTGAGGTTGGGGTCGAACCGCAGGTCCAGGCGGGCGATGTTCACCCTGTCCGCGCCCACGTCAGCGCCCCATTTTATCACGTCGAACACGTTCTTCGCTTTCCGGGCGTGCATCGTGCATTGCAGCACGACTTTTGGCCTTTCAAGGTCTTGCCCGTCCCGTATCTCGATTATCTTCTGTATGTTTCTCAAAGCGGCTTTGTTCGGATGCCCGAAGTCAGGATCCCCTTTCACGTTGTCCAGCGAGAATGTTATCTCATCGAGTCCTGATGAGAATATCTTCTTTATCTTCTCATCGTTAAGCAGCACGCCGTTGGTGGTCAGCTTTACCTTGATGCCTTTCTTCTTCGCGTACCTGATGCAGTCGAATATCTTTTCGTAGTAGAATGGCTCTCCCCATCCTGTCAGTGTCAATGTGTTTATGCCTTCGAGCTTGTCCACCACTTTCTTGTATACTTTCATGTCCATGTGCTTGTAAGGCACTTTCAGGAAGGCGCGCGGGCACATCTTGCAGTTGAGGTTGCAGGAGTTGGTTATCTCTATCTGGGCGAACTTCGGCATGCGTGGCACTATGAAGAACACCCTCCCCAGGAATTCCAGTACGATGTTCTGCTTTTTTCTTTTTTCCAGTCCTGTTGTTGTGTAGCTCATCTTCCGAATGCCTTCCCTACGAGGTAGCTTACGCCTGCTATGCCCCACACGATGTTTCGCCATATGTGCACGAACGGCATCAGCAATGCACTCACGCTCTTTTTCTTCCACATGATATACAACGCCTCTTCATATCTCTCGATCAGGAGCAGGCCGAGCAGTATGGTCGGCACCCACCAGATAGGTGTATGAAATATGGTCGTGATGTAAAGCAGGCCTATGATGCCTGTAAGAGGAACCTGCATGAACATACGGGCCCCAGCCACTTTGTCTCCCCTTATCTTGCCTGGCTTCTTGTGGACAAGTTTCATGCGCCAGTATGATACGTTGAACTGCTGCTTTGTGTACCCGGGGAATGTCTCTCTCCAGTAATGCCTGCTGCCCACTTTCTTCAGCAGCATTATCCTGTACCCCGCATCGACGACCCGGTAGCTGTGGTCGACGTCCTGGCAGTAGTGGTATTTTGGGTCGAAGTATCCTGCTTTCCTGAACACTTCTGATTTGTATGCTGTGTTGTTCGGGCTCACGTGCTCTACATAGGCCCTGTCAGCATCTACCCATCCTATATGGTCATACCTGTACTCGAGGTCGTATCCCATCATGCGCGCCCAGAACTTGTCCGGGTTTGCTGTCCTTATGTACCCTCCGACCACTCCGAGTTTCTTGTCTTTCTTGAGCTCTTTGACTGCTGATCGTATGAATTTCCTGTCCAGCACTGCGTCGGAATCGACAGATAATATCACATCCCCCCGAGCAGCCTTTATCGCTGTGTTGGACGCGCCTGCAGGACCTTTGTTCTTCTGGCTGAGTATCTTGTATCTCTTGACTTTCTTGAATCTCTTCTTCAGGCCTGGCTTGAGCTTCTTTGGATACTCCTTGATCACGGTAAGCGTCTTGTCTTTGCTTCCGTCGTCCACTATTATTATCTCGTCCGGCAGCAGTGTCTGGTTGAGCACTGAATCCAGCACTTCTTCGATATATTCTGCGGCGTTGTATGCCGCTATTACGACGCTGATCATTTTCCTGTGAAAATCAGTTCTTTCCTTTGACGAGCTGGTATCCTCCTTTTATGGTGTCGAGGAGGTCTTTGAAGGATTTTATTCGTTTGAGCTGCTTCAGAACCCTTTTCGGTCTGAGGTAGAATCTTCTGTTTGCCATCTTTGTGAGCCTTTCAAGGTCCTTGTTCGTGAGATGGGGATAGGAGATCAAAGCGCTCTTTGACGGGTCGAGTTCCCGCAACATCCTTCTGTACTTGTCTTTGAGCACCCATCCTTTCTCCAGCGCCACTTTCTCGAATTCTGTGCCTGGGAATGGTGTCGTTATGGAGAACATGCAGTAGTCTACCGGCAGTTCGCATGCTTTCTTTATCGTCTTCTTTATCTCTTCTTTCGTGTCTAGCGGGCAGGTTCCGAACATTATGTTTATCTTGGGCTCCATGCCTGCTTTTCTTATGTTGATTATGCTTTTCTTGATTATCTTCGGGTCTAGGTCTTTGCGTATGTACTTGAGTATCTTCTCGTTGAAGGACTCGACGCCAAGGTCGATGTATTGGCATCCTGCTTTCTTCAGCGCCTTGAGCATCTCCAGGTCATATGCATGGTCAGCACGAGCGAGCACGCCGAACTCTATTCCTAATGGCTCGATGCCTTTGCATATGTCCAGTATCCTCTGCTTTCCTCCTACGAGGAACATGTCATCTATGATGGACACGGACCTGTATCCGAGCTCTTTTATCTGCTTGAACTCGCCGATGATATTTTCCGCGCTCCTTATGCCTATGGGTGGTTTTTTTCCGTCGTGCCCTTCTTTCCAGTCCAGCTCCCTTGCCCAGCTGAGGGAGTTTGGGACGCAGAAATAGCATCGGTATGGACATCCTCGTGACGTGAGCATCACTGTCATGGGCCGTTTTCCCAGTTTTGGGTTGTAGAACTTGTGCTTTATGTGGTCTATGAGGTGCCTTGCAGGGTATGGTATCTTGTTGATGTCTGTTATGATCCCAAAGCTCTCGTTCTTTATCGTCTTGTAGCCTCTCTTGTAGCTGAGGCCCTTAACCCTCTCCAGCTGTGGCTTTTCGTGCTGGATTTCTTCGAACAGGTCCTGTATGCTCTCTTCCGCTTCCCCTCTTATCACGTATGTGTTTTCGTCCAGCATGAATGGCTTCTGCACGTATGTCGGCTGCGGTCCGAAGAACACGATGGGGGATTTCTTGTGATTCTCTCTTATCACCTGCGCTGTCTTCAGGTCTACTTTCTGTGACAGTAGCACTGTGTGGAAGACGAACGCGTCGAATTTCTCTTTCTTCAAAAAGTCTTCCATCTCTTCCCATTCGTTCTCTTCTGATACAAAGTCCTTGTACACCACTTCATGCCCTTTTTCTTCCAGCGCTGCTGCTGTGTAGAGCAATGGCAGGTCTGGCTGCGGGTAGATGTTGTAGCTGCAGCCGTATATCCTCTCAGGGACCTTGAAGCCTCCTGGAGCCGGCGGTATCAAAAGGCATATTTTCATGTTCTCAAGACCATATCTGCTGGGTTAAAAAGTTTTTGTTTTTAAATGTGAAGAAACTTATTTAAATGGCTGGCTTCTCGTAGTTGACGCTCTCTAGAGGTATTTAGATGTTGAAATCAAAATATTGTACTGATTATAAAATAAAGGATCCCAAGCTCAGCATCCTCATGCCTGCTTACAATGAGGAGGATTCGATAGAGAAGATAGTGAAGAAGATCCACAATGTCCCTCTTGAGAAGAAAGGCATCTCAAGAGAGCTTATAATCGTTGATGACGGTTCCAAGGACAGGACAGTGGAGATTGTCAAGAAGCTTATGGATAAATACAGTTACATAAGGTTTATACGTCACAAGAGGAATAGGGGCAAGGGTGCTGCGATCAAGACAGCGATCAGGCACGCAACTGGTCATGTCTTGATAGTGCAGGACGCTGATTTGGAGTACGACCCGGGGGATTATTTTAAGTGTGTGCTGCCAATCATCAAGGGGAAAGCCAAGGTTGTGTACGGCTCCAGGCGTCTCGAGAAGAAGAATAAGAAATATTCAGGTCTTTCATTCTACATCGGCGGTATGGGTATAACATGGATATTCAATATTTTGTTCTGGACGCGTCTGACTGATGAGCCGACATGTTATAAGACTTTCCGCTCTGATGTGATTAAGAGCATAGATATCAAGGGTGATAAGTTTGACTGGGAGCCAGAGGTCACTGCTAAGATCGTGAAAAGGGGGATAAAGATACACGAAGTCCCTATACGCTATTATCCTCGCTCGTCTGAGGAAGGCAAGAAGATAAGGTGGAAGGATGGCGTGGATGCTTTGATCACTATGATCAAGTATCGGTTTGTGGATTAGGTGTTGCGCATGGAGATTTTAACTATTGTCATTTTTTTGGTTCTGACTCTTGGTTTTGGCTATTCAGTGACTTTCTTCATAAGATGGGACTCTCAGTGGTATGAGAAGTTTTTCTTGATAATAGGTTTTGGTTTGGGAGTGATACCTGTTATTGGGGTCTTGCTGAACCTTCTGCACGTACAGATTTATTGGCCTGTTTTTGTTGTATTGAGCGTTTTGGTCCCTTCATACGCTCTTTACAGGGGCAGATTCACCGAATCGCTAAAAAGGATCGCGAAATACAGGTTTTCCATGAAGATGAAAAAATCTTCTCTTTATTTTATTATTGTTCTTATGATGTCTGCTGTCTTCTTCGGTGTGTATCACCATGGTGCTTTCGTTTATCCTTATCTAGAGGATGATGATCCTTGGCTTCATGCTGAGGGCGTCAGGTACATAAAAGAGATGAAGACTATTGAGGTTAATACAGTTTCAAAAGATTTTGGTAGGTATTTAGAACCTTATCCTCCTGGTTATGACATATTGATGGGTGTATTGCACCAGACCAATGAGGACGTCATTTGGAATCTTAAGTTCTTTAATGTGGTTATTCTCTCTTTGATAGGGATATTCTTTTATTTTTTTGGAGTGACTTTTCTTGGAAGCAGGAAGAAGGCAGTTGCAGCCGCTTTTTTCCTTCTCCTGATTCCTTGTTTCATGAGCCATTTCATATGGGCTTCATCCCTGGCGGTTATGCTTTTCTTCCCTTCTCTTTATGCGGTAGAGCGGATACAAAGGGACAGGCGCTGGATGGTTCCTGCTGTGGTTGTGATGGCGGGCATGATCATGACGCAGATGTCAAACCCGTTCATTTTTGGTATTATGCTTGTTGCGTACCTGATTGTCAGATCATTGTCAAAAAGGCGGTTCATCTGGGAGGTTTTTCTTTCAGGCCTTGTTGCTGCAATTTTTGCATTTTCCTTGTTCTGGATACCAGCAGTAGTCGAATTCGGGCTTGACGGGACTGCTTCTAAAAATTCGATAAACCTTAATGACTTAGGAAGCATCACTACCAAATCTTCAGGAGGTGGTCTGGTATACTCCTGGGATGATTTCATTATAGCAAAGAAGACAAGCAAGATGGATAATCCTATAGGTGTGGGTGTTTTCCTTTTTTTCCTCCTGGTATTCTCTTTGCTCATCATCATTTACGGTTGGATAAAGCGGCCCAGGAATATATTGGAGATTTCAGATGATTGGAAACTCATATCATTTATATGGCTATTAATCGCTTTCATGGGTATACACGGCAACAGATTGCCCTTCCCTATGTTGATGCCTCATAGGTGGTGGGCTATATTCGCGATTCCTGTCTGCATTCTATCTGTAGAGGGTTTTTTTGCTCTTGGTTCGTTTTTCAGACGGATCCGCGTAAACAGGTTTGTAGTTTATGCTGTCATGATATTGGGCATTCTTGCTACTTCAGGCTATCCGAAATACATCGTTGAGACATCTTTTTGGCCTCCGGGTGTTAATTGGGGTTCTATGGATGAATTAAGAGGTTATATGGATTATGTAGACTCTTTGCCATATAATACAAAAGTTTTTCCTGTCTGCTCTGATGAGTTCAAGGTGCTTGCTTTTGATAAGCTGGCAGAACCTTGGGACCCTTCATATATGGAATTTAAGGAGGATATTTTCGAGAAGTCTCCCCAGGAGATAAGCAGCTGGATGAGGTCTAGAGGATATGAATATCTGACTTTGGACACTTACTGCTTGAAGGAGCACAGCATCAATGCCACAGATGAATTTTTATTTAAGATAGGAAACTCGGATGAATTTTATCTCGCAAATTCTAACAAGGGTTTCTTCTTGTTAAAGCGATCATAAGAACTCTTGTTTTGTATTTCTATTTCCTGTCCATCTTTTTCTCTATCCTGTCGAGTCTCTTGATTATGTCGTTCAGCAGGGGGTTTTTCTTCGCGACTTCGTGTAGCTCTTCCCTGTGGAATCCTGCTTTGTCTTCTATGTAGCCGAGGAGGATGAGCATTAACAGCATAACCAGAAAAAGCGGGACGAACCAGTGGGTGACAGAGATGTTTATGCCGTACTCCTGGAGTCTGGCCAGGACGAGGAACAGTATCATGCCTGAGTTGGCTACTGATATCCATGACATGGTCCTCTGCGCCCAGACCTTGCTGTAGATCATGAACCTTCTGAAGCTGAAGAATCTCTGGAGGGCTTTTTCCTTCATTTTTTCTTCTTTTCTGTTACGCCTTTTTTGGCGTTTTTGAACGCGAGTTTTCTCACAAGCACTTCGACCTGTTTCTGGTTCTTCTTTGTGATGTTGTACATGTAGAACAGGAGCACAGCGAAAAATACCATCCCTCCTGCGTAGAAGAAGTCTGCTGTCCTTTCTATGGCTAGTGCTTCCATGATGCCGTATACGGTCTGGGGGAAGACCCCTAGGAACATGAATCCGAGCCAGACGAGCAGCCAGAATACCAGGCCTACCTTGTCGTAGTTTGCTCTTTTGTAGTATAGGAATGTGAAGTATATCATGACCAGACCGAAAAGCAATATGAGTATCTGCACGCCGACTATCATCTTACCACCTTGTGAGCTTCCACCATATCATGTTGAGCACGATTCGTATGCCGTCTATGACTGTGGTGCCTTTGTACTTGTCTGAGTATATTGTCTTGATCGGTATTTCCTTGTATTTTAAGTTTTTCTTTCCCGCAAGGGCTACCATCTCTGATTCGACGCTGTAGCTGGTGGATTTCCACCTTATCTTCCTGTAGGCTTTTGCTGTCATCGCCCTGTATCCTGACTGTGTGTCCCTTAACTTTATCCCGAATAGCAGGCTGTTGATCATGTTTATGGACCAGTTTCCGAACTTGAGTATTGCGGGCATCTTTTTGCTGGGCACTCTCGATCCGAAGACGATGCTTGCGCCTTGGAGTGCCTTGAGGAATTTGGGTATGTCTTCCGGCCTGTGCTGCCCGTCAGAGTCCATGAAGACAAGGATCTTCGCGCCCTGCCTGATCGCGTATTCGCTTCCTGTCTTCAGTGCAGCTCCTTTTCCCAGGTTTATCACGTGCCTCAAGACTGTCACGCCTTCCTGGAGCGCGAAATCATAGGTCTTGTCCTTTGACCCGTCATCGACGACTATGATGTTGCTGGCTTTTGCGTACTTCTTTGTCTTTTTCAGGACTTTAGTTATGTGTATCTGCTCGTTGTGCGCGGGTATTATTATGGATGCATTTTTTGCTGTTTTCATGGGCCTATTCTATCGAGAATTCGACTTCTACATCATCTTCATCAAGTGCTGTGCTGCTTTCTGGCGCTGTTTCTTCCTGCTCTTCTTCGATACTTTCTCTTTCAGGCTCGGTATTTTTGTCTTCTGTCTGCTCTTCTTCTGCAGCAGTATCTTCCGCTTCAATTTCTTCTTCTGATGTTTCATCGCCTGGTTCGACAGCTCCGTATACTTTGTTCATGTCTGTCCCTTCCCAGTCTACTTTCCATACGAGTATCCTTCCTCCTGTGACTCCGTGCTGGTCGTCGAATTCGTCGAAGTACTTGAGGCCGTGTCCCTGCAGGTAGAATAGCCTGGTGAACATGCTGTTTGCGAGGTAGGGGTGTGTCGCCAGTGCTGCATATCCCCGCTCTCCTTTCGGTATGAGGACTACTGAGAATCCTAATGTGTTGCCGCTGAATTTATTCTCTTCTGTCCCGTTCTCTGTGACGTATACTATAGAGTCCGGTTTTGGGTTGCCCTGCGCTGCTATGATCACATCCATATTCGTGAGGTTGACCGCGAACGGTATCTGCTGACCGTTGGATATCCTTTGGTTGCAGAGCATCATCCCTGCATCATTCGGCATCTCGCACTGCTGCACGCTTGATAGGTATCCTGGCCAGGGTGTTATCCATGTGTTGTCGTCCTGTGTCTGTATGTCGTAATAGTATGTGTCTATCTGTTCCGGGCTGAGGTTGTATTTCGGGTCTGATAGTATCTCTTTGCCTTCTTCGATGCTTTTGCCTTTCACTTTGGTGTACATCTCTGCCCTGCTGAAATCCCAGCTTCCGAAGTGTCCCCAGACTCCTGCCTTGCCGACCATGTCTTCGCTTGTGATAAAGAAGTTTTCTGGCGGATCGCAGTGTGTGTACTTGAGAACGTCTCCTGCTTCTTCTCTTGTAAGCCCTTCATCCACCAGCAGGTTTCCTGCTTCAGCTTTTTCAAGAGTGACCAATTCGTCGAGGATGTCTATCGACCTTGGTGTATCATTAAGCACGCCATTCAGCTCGTCGAATGCGTTGTTGCTTCCGCAGTCCAGCATCCGCAGTATGCCGACTGAGTGCTTTTCATCGTCTGTGACCATGAGCTTGCCCAGCCAGTGCAGCGGCGGTCCTGCCTGACTTGAACCGTCAAGTGTTACTCTCCTGTCTGCGAGGTATTTGAACCAGTGTCCGAAGTCCCACCAGGAGTTTATTATCGCGTCAGGTTCCGAGTTGTCCCTTATCTTTGTAAGTGAGCTGTACCAGGCGTCATTGACTGACGGCATGAAGTTTGTCGCTGTCGCGTAGCCTGTCTTTATGGGTGCGATGAGCACCAGCAATAGCAGGATCGCTACGACGGTCTTTGTCATCAGCTCGTTTATCTTGAGCTCTTTGCTTATCCATTTTGATGCTATCCTGTAGAGCGAGGATATCGTTATTCCGAGCGCGACTCCGAATGCTGATACCATGAGCAGGGTGAAACGAACTCCTTTCAGTGCTGCGAAAGTGGTTCCCACGAACCATATCACGAGTAGTATCGCGAGTTTTACGTCGACTTCCTCTTTTGATTTCAGCAGGAGGATCATGCCGACGATGACAGGCAATGCCACCATGAACATGTATGTTATGGGCCCCAGTGTTTTTCCATATGTCGAGGATAGGAACAGGTATATTATGGCTCCGAATGCGAGCAGGTATTTCTGTTCTCTGCTGATCTTGTCTTTGCTTACCATGACGAAGAGTATGCCCATCAGTCCTAGGAAGAACAGCAGCTTTCCTCCCATCTGTGATATTATCGTGCCTATCGAGCCGGGGTTGAACTCAGCCACGGTTACCAGGACGTTAGGCCAGAAAGTTGCCAGTGCTGCTTCTTTTGTTTTCGTGAACCATAGCGGTCCTGTTATGAATTTCATGAAGTTGCTGAATCCTGAAAGTATCGTCACGAAGAATGCGGACGAAAGGACTATCGTCCCGATAACTCCCAGGATGTTCTTTGTCTCTTTTGCCTTGAGGGCGGTGCTTATCTTCTTGTGGTGTATCGCCTGCCTCACAAGGTAGAATGCGAAGTATATTATCAGTGTGGCGAGTATTGCGTTGAACATGAACCACCATCCCTGCCATGCCATGGCGAAGAAGCTTATCGCGAGTCCTGTCAATGCTCCGAATATGAGTCTTTTCTTCATATCCCTTGCTTGGAAGGTGTATAGGAAGAACAGGACTATCAGGAGCGGGAAGAATATGTTCTGCGGGTCATTGTCAGAACCCAATGTCCTTGAAAGGTGTATTGGATTTACCGAAATCACTATGGAAGCCACAAGCCCGGCCAGGTTTCCTGCTATCAGTCTGCCGATCAGGAAAGCGAGTATCGCGGAAAGCACTCCGAAGATGAGCGGCACGTAGAATGACGCCTGCATTATCGTGATATCATCATTGAATATCTTGAGGAATTTGTAGGTGTATGAGATTGCATAGACGTAAGGGGTGGGTTTTCCGTTATCCAAAGGACCGGGACTCTTGAGAGGTGCCCTTGTGTACGTATCCTTATAGCATACCCCTTCTTCATGGTCTATCTCGTCGCAGACGTGGCCTTTCTCAAGGTATTTCCTTGCGTCCCTGAGCCAGTAGTATGAGTCGATATCCCCCAGATATACGTATTTGCTGTCTCCTGATTCGTACATCAACCTTTCTTTGAACTGCTGTGATGTGCCTTCCACCTGTTGTTGTACGAGCTGTTGGTTCTCCTGCAGGAACCTGTTGAACTCTGTTTCTATTAGTTTCTGTTTGTTCGCTGCCGGCAGGTTGGGGTATTGGGCATTTACCTGGTCTGCCACCTGTCCTTTATAGAAATTATAGACTGTATTCTGCGCCCAGTCGTCTGTCATGGGCAGGGCTGCCGGCTGCAGCCTTAGGTATATCGTGAGTATTATGGGTATGAGTATGAGGAAGTATGTGCCGTACTTCTTGAAGAAATTGATCGTCTCCTTGTAGTCGAGCTTGAATTCATCTTTTTCTTCTTTGTTCTTATGGTGCGTGTGTTTTTCATGCTCTGTCTTATGTTCTGTATCGTGTTTGTGTTCGTGCGGGGTGTGTACTTCATGTTCTTGATGCTTGTGCTCTTCCTTGCTTTTGTGCTTCTTCTTTTCAGGCTCTTTCCTGAACCATTCCTTTATCTTTGAGAAGTCGATTATTGCTTCTTCATCTTCGTTGTGTTTGTCTTTGTCTGCCATTTTACGCCCCCGCATCTGCGGATTTTCTTCTGTTTATAAACATTTTGCTCTGAATAAAGTCTTGGCGAAGAGAAGCAGTCTTGGCTCTTTCATGACTGATTTAAATACTATCTTTGTTGGCCTGTCCCTGTCTTCCTTGTCGAGCAATCTCTTGATATTCTCGTTGTTGACGAGTTCTATGAGCCTGTTGTGGTCTTCATCTGTGAACCTGTCCAGCACGTTCCTGAGCATGAGGCTGGTCCTTAGTTCCTTGTTGACTTTGCGAAGCTCTTTAGGGTAGCTTGTGTTGTTGCTTATCGCGTTGGCGAGGCATCTTGCTGCTTTCAGTCCTGGCACGAGTCCTCCGCCGGTCGTGGCTTTGACCTGTGTTGCCGCGTCCCCGATGATATAAACACCTTCAGAGCTGACTCTGATTTTTGGGTCGTATCTTGGTATCAGTCCGCCCTGCATCTCCAATACCCTATATTTCTCAAATCTTTTGATGAACCTGTCGAACGTCTTTCTTGGGTTGTGCCCTGCTGGCACTGCTGTTCCTATCCTTGCTCTGCCCTCATTCTCAGGCACGACCCATCCGAAGAATCCTGGGAATTCTTTTCCGAAATACACGTCGTATGCAGTCTTGTCGACGCGCATCTGTGCGACTGCCTGAACTCCTGTCCAGTATGCTGGCGTTTGGTTTCCGATATATCTTGACACGAGTGAGTTTGGCCCGTCAGCGCCGATGATGGTGTCTGTTGTGACGGTCCTTGTTCTTTTTGTCTTTGTGTTCTTTATCTTCAGCCTGCTTTTTTTTATTCCTGTGACTCTGTTGTTGAGCAGGATCCGCACCCCTTTTTTCCTTGCTTCTTCTGCTAAGTGTTGGTCGAATTTTGTCCGGTCTATGACTATGTCTGATAATTTGATTTCTGCTGTGCTTCTGTCTGGTGCGTGGAGCCGGACTTTCCTGAGCTTGTTGATGACAAGGCTGTTGCGCAGCCCGACCTCTTCTTTTATGCTTTGAGTTACTATGCCTGTGCATTGCACTGGTCTGCCTATGCTGCTGTGCTCTTCGATGACCTTTACTTGCTCGCCTTTCTCTGCGAGGTGCTTTGCTGCTTGGCTTCCTGCAGGGCCTGCGCCGATTATGCTTATCATTTTGTAAAATCGCTTGCAGAAGCCTTTATAAGTCTTTTTTTCTTTATATTCGATGTTTCGAAGTTGTTAGGACTGATGAATAACAACAAAACAGAAACATTTAAATATGGCGTGTTACTATACGGAGCACTGTTACATATCAGTAGGGAATGCTTAAACCAATATTTGATGATATTTGAGTGTTAAATAAGTCTTTTCGGGCTATTTTTCGTATTGTAAAGGGGGTAAAAAGGGTGACCAGTTTGCAAATCATAGTTACACGTGTATTTCGGAGGTATACCCAAAATGAAGCTTTCAAACAGCGTTATTAAATTTTTACTGCCCGTAGCGGCCGCAGGCACGGTTGCACTGGCTGATGATGATGCTCAAGCACAGCAGGCCGGACCAGAGCCTGTCACTCTTTCACCAGGATCCGCAGATGCTATACTACAGCAGGGCGCGGTATCAGGCACAGGTTCTGCTGACGCAGTGCCTGCAGGTTCTGCAGCAGCATCATCTGCCGCACCTTCTTTTTCAGCAGAGGACCTGGCATCTCTTATTCAGCATTATAATCCTGCAGTCTCTGTGGAGGGTGAGAACCAGTTCCTGCTTCCTGAGCATATAATGGCTGCAGGCTGGGTCGGTGACGTGCCTGAAGCGCAGGTCGTTCCGCAGGCACAGCTTCTTCATGACATGAACATACGGAGGCAGCTTTCAGGTATCGGTGATTCTCCTACCGGATTGGTTTACCTTGGTGGCAGCCTCATCAACGTGACTGACGGCCAGTACCGTGCTGACAGGTCATTCGATGTATATCTTTTCAATGGCGCAAGTTTCGGCGGCAGTCCTGACACCAGGGAGGTGACTGCAGAACTTCACGGTGTTCCCGGTGTTGCAGATGGAGCTACATTTGAGTGGGTTTTGGACCACCAGAGAGCTGACGCTTACATGAGCATAGATCTTGCAGGTATGATCAACGAGATAGGTGATGCGCGCGGAGAGCCTTTCAACAATGATGAGGTCCGTCTTTTCGCTATGGACAATTTCAGGCATGAGGGTGAGGGCACGCTTGATCCAAACCTTATAGTTGTCCTGAGGTATTTTTCAGGTGATTATGAGCAGATCGCTACTGCTCCTGTCCTGTCCAGCGCGCCTAATGGTGGTGACAGGATCGGTGATGTTGGCTATATCTGCCCTGATGCTGTGCGGACGGATCCTGATGCCTGCGTGGGAACTAATGGCCTTCCTATAAGGCATATCACAAGGAACAGCATGTTCGTCGACCTGCCTGGTCCTTATATGATCGTTCACGCGAAGATCGAGCCTTGCGGCAGCTATGGCCCTGGCGGTGTTGCTGGAGGCATTTGGGTGAGAAGGTCTCTGCATGGAGAGCCTGTTTCGGCGCCGGTCTATACAGCTCCTCCGATAGCTGATGATGAAGACACAGGTGTTGATGTTATAATCCAGCAGGATGATACTCCTCCTACACCGCCCACACCTCCTGCTCCTGACCATGGTGGGCCGGACCCGACTGATGCTTCAGGGGATTACACACCTTCAACACCAGCTCCTGATGATGGACAGGATACAGTTCCGGAGACTGTTCCGGAGATTGTTCCTCCGACAGAGTGCAATGACTGCATTGACAATGATGGTGATGGTCTGATCGACCTTGCTGATCCTGACTGCGCTGACGCGTCTGACGATGATGAGTCAGGCACTGCAGGACAGGAAGAGCCCGCACCGGCTCCAGAAGTTTCAGGACAGGAAGATTCTTTGCCGAATCTGCTTGCGGGTGTCAGGCTGCTTTATGTTGATGGTGCTGCGTTGCAGCATCCGGGCCCGCTCGCTTCGCTCTATCTTGGCGGTCAGCTGGGTGACTCTCCGGTCTATCTTGTGGGCCTGGTCGGCTATGGATATGGCGGCTCTTCGAGCGTGAGACATCCTGATTCCAGGACTACATTGCCTGACCCTGATAATCCTTTCGGACTTACTGGAGTTGTAGAAGGAAGTGTCTATACATCTACACATGTGCTTGACGCAGAGCTTGAGTTGAGGTATGCTCCGCTTGACTGGCTGCAGGTAGCTGTTGCCGGCGGGGTTAATGTCGTGTTCAATGATCAGGACAGCGAAAGGCTGGATCAGGTGTTCTACCAGAACGGCGAGCTTGCTGATGAGTATCACGAAAGCTCCTCAGATCTTGATACGCACGTTCTTGGTGTTATAGCTCCGGGCGTAACGTTCAGGCCGCATCCTAACTTTGGCATCGGCTTGAGGGGCCTTTTCGGCTTTGACGGTGACGGTCTCCAGGAATGGGGTGCTGGTATCAGCCTTGAGGGTTACTTCGGAGGGGGCAACTCTTCTGACGAGCCTGAGGAGTGAGCAAATCTTTTGTTTTTTATGATCATAATTTGAGACAGGTGGAATGAAAATGAAGAATATGAAAGCGGTCATTTTTACGTTGCTGCTCTTGCTGTTGAGCCCCGCTGTTTTCGGTCTGGCATGGTCAGGGCCTTACTGGCTTCCGATCGGCACTTCTGACCCGCACAGCATAGGCTTCGGCAGTACAGCTACAGCACATTCAGGCGATTTCACTTCGCTTGACACTACAGTGCATTATCGCGCGGAATTGAGAAGGGCAGATGGCTCTCTTGTCACAGTCCTTGAGGAGCGCGATATAGATATATCTGTCTTCACCGGCTGGGATATTGTTGAGATCGAAGAGTCTGATTATGTGGAAGCTGGCGAGTACTGGGTGCGATTCACAGTTTCAGATTCTGTGGTCACGAGAAGTGAGCAGTTGCGTCTTGTTGTAGGGCCCGAAGCGGCTAACAATCCACCTGTCCTTAACCATATAGCTGACAAGACTGTCTATGAGGACCACTTGCTCCAGTTCTATGTGTCTGGTTCGGATCCTGACGGTGATGATATCACTTTCTCAGCGGCGGGACTTCCTTCAGGCGCTTCTTTCAGCCCTGCTTCAAGAAGGTTCAGCTGGACTCCTGATTTCGACCAGGCTGGTGACTACTCTGTGACTTTCATCGTGACTGACGAGCATGGCGATACTGATTCGCAGACCATGACCATCCATGTGCGTGATACTAACAGGTGTCCTGTGATGGATGACGTTCCTGATCAGGAAGTTAGGGAGGGTCGGGCCCTTTCTTTTTCAGTGGGCGCTTCAGATCCTGATGGGGAGGAGCTTTTCTTCTCTGCTTCAGACCTTCCTGCTGGCGCTGGTTTCGATACTGTTTCAAGGATTTTCTCCTGGACTCCTGGTTATGACCAGGCGGGCGTTTATGATGTCACGTTCCATGTCGAGGATGGGGAGTGCTGGGATTCTGATACTGTAAGGATAACTGTCACTGATGACAGCGCACCTTCTGTGGATCTTGTGGCTTTACCTTCAGGAGGTCCTGAGGGCACGACCGTGCATTTCGTCTGTTCTGCTTCAGGTGGTGACGAGCCGCTCTCTTACGTGATAGATTTTGGCGATGAAGGTTCGGTCGCTTCTGATGTAGCAGACCACACGTACAGCACAGAAGGCATCTACAACGCTACCTGTACAGTGACTGACGCTGACGGTGATGTCGGCTCTGATTCAGAAGAGATAACTATCGATGACAACGCTCCTGTCGTGGAGCTCATCGCGAGTCCGATGTCCGGCGAGGCTCCTCTTGCAGTAGACTTTACCTGTGATGTTGCCGGTGGCAACGCTCCTTTCGCTTACCTGATAGAGTTCGGCGACGGAAGCCCTGGCGGGGCTGATGATACTGCTTCGCATACTTACACTTCTGAGGGTGTCTTTGTAGCTACATGCACTGTCATGGACACAGACGGCGACCTCGGTTCTGATACTGTCGGTATCGATGTCTCAGAGAACCGCTGTCCAAGTCTTGGTTGGTATGATGACATGACTGTCCGGGTCGGTGAGACTCTTGAGTTTGACCTTGAAGCTCTCGACGCTGATGGTGATGATCTTACATTCTGGGCTGACATGCCATTCACACCATTCCTGACCGCAGACGGTCATTTCAGCTGGACTCCTGTCGAGCTCCAGATAGGCGATCACTCTGCTACGTTCAGGGTGACTGATGGGGTTTGTGAAGATTCTACAACTATCAATATAGAGGTGCTTCCTGCTCTGCCTGACAACCATGCTCCGGAGGCTAACTTCACATGGTCTCCTGAGACGCCTCAGGCCGGCGAAGAGGTGATGTTCAACTCCACTTCGACCGATCCTGACGGTGACTCTCTGACATGCGGGTGGGATTTCGATGATGACGGATGGTCTGACTCTGATGACTGCTTTGCTGTCTGGACTTTCGAGGCGCCTGGTGACTACCCGGTCACTTTGACTGTCAGTGATGGTGAGTTTTCTGACTCTGTCACGCATACCGTGAATGTCCTTGGCCAGCTCAACGTGACCAGCATAGATTGCTTCGATCCTGTTGTCGAGGACAGTCTTCAGTCATGTTCTGTGCGTGTCGAGTCGTCTCACGGCGCTTCTGTGGGCGGAGCGAATGCTGTTCTGTTCTATGATGGCGGTTCAGAGATAACTAACTGCATCACAGACTCTCTTACGGGCAGCTGTGTGATCACTTTCCCTACTGATGTTGTTGGCAATTATACTGTCTACGCTACTGCTGAGAAGCCTGGCTGGTCTCCGGACCTTGACGCTGATCCTACAGCTTCTTTCCAGGTCCTTGCCAGGAGGTATGTGATCTCCAATCTTGCTGTGTACAATGATTCCGGCTTCACCCAGGAGGATTATGATTTCTTCCGTGGTGAGGATATGTTCGTGCACTTCATGGTGCTTGACGAGTCCGGCGCTCCTGCTGATGACCTGGTGACGAGCGTGGCTCTTGTAAGCCCGCCTGGCGGTGTTGCCTGGTTTGATGAGTTCGCGCCTAACACCGACGGCAATTACTGGTATGATCTGAGGATACCTGTGACGCATGACTTCCTGGGTGACTCTCAGGTGTTTACTTTCGCTTTCAACTTCAGTGATGGTAGCGGCTCCCAGATGGTGGTTGAGGTGGTGATCAGGAACAATCCTCCTGTGATCGACCCTGCTGTTGTGGATGAGTTCGACAGGACTTTTGACGATACGACGATCATAGGTTTGTCGCCTTACGAGTCTGATGTCGAGGATTCAGGTAGGGGTCTTCAGTGGAGTGTGCTCGGCGTGGACCATGCTGTAGCTGAGGTCTCTGTTGACATGGATGATTTCCTGACAGTGACTCCGCTCGCGCCTGGTTATGATATCATAACCCTTGTGCTTAGCGATCTTGACGGCGACGTCGACACTATAGATGTTCCTGTAAACACTGGCGGTTCATCCCTTGCGCAGTGTGAGGATGGCATTGATAATGATGGTGATGGGTTGATTGACATGGCTGATCCGGGTTGCGAGAGTCCTGAGGATGATGATGAGTCTGATGATCCTGTCCTGCCTCAGTGCAGTGACGGCATTGATAATGATGGTGATGGGTTGATTGACCTTGCCGATCCGGGCTGCAGCGACGCGATGGACGACGATGAGTCTGATGATCCTTCATCTCTTCCACAGTGTTCTGATGGGATTGATAATGATGGTGATGGGTTGATTGACATGGCTGATCCGGGTTGCGAGAGTCCTGAGGATGATGATGAGACCGATCCGGTCACGCCGCCTCAGTGCTCTGACGGCGTCGATAATGATGGTGACGGACTCATAGACATGGCTGATCCTGGCTGTGAGGGTCCTGGTGATGATGATGAGACCGATCCGGTAGTGCTGCCTCAGTGCTCTGACGGTATCGATAATGATGGTGACGGACTCATAGACATGGCTGATCCTGGCTGTGACAATCCTGCTGATGATGATGAGACCGACCCGGTACTGCCTCAGTGCAGTGACGGTATCGATAATGATGGTGATGGCCTCATAGACATGGAGGATCCTGACTGCCTGTCTGCTGAAGATGACAATGAGGCCCATGTTCCTCAGTGCGCGGATGGTGTGGACAATGATGGTGATGGCCTGGTTGACTTGGCTGATCCTGGCTGCACTGACGCTTCAGATGACGATGAGACAGATTTTGCAGGCAACCAGCCGCCTGTCGCCGTCATTGATCTGTCAAGGGCTTATGGTGCTCCGGGTGTGATCATAGATGTTGATGGTTCCGGAAGCTATGATCCTGATGGTGTTGTCGCTGAGCATTCCTGGGTCATAACAGGTCCTGGTAATTATACCTACTCTGATCTGCACGTGCCTGGTCTTCCGGGCGGTTTTGCTGTGCAGTTTTTCGAGGAGGGCTTGTATGAGTTCAGGCTGACTGTCGTGGATGGCGAGGGTGCAGGTGACACAGAGGTTGTCGCTGTGACCATCTCTTCAGGTCTTGCCCAGTGCGACAATGGTCTGGATGATGATGGTGATGGTCTTGTCGATTGGCAGGAGGATCCTCACTGCGCTGATGCGTATGATGATCTTGAAGGTGAGATTGACGTCTCTACTGATGACATGCCGTTCAGGGATGAGGATGAGCTGCTCATCAACAGGGTTGACATCAATGGTCATGATGTTGAGGCCGCGGTTGTAGAGCCTGGCAACTATTACAGGTTGAGTGTGGCTCTGCAGAACAATCTTGACTACTCTCTTGAGGATATCAGGGTTGATATGTCTATACAGGAGTTGGGCATAAGGAATATGGACCTTCTCCGCGAGCTCGAGCCTGGTGAGACATCTACTGTGGTGCTGAATCTCGGGGTGCCGGAGTGGGCGGAGCCCGGCCTGTATGACCTGAGGGTTGTTGTCAGCAATGATGATGTTCGCAGGGTTAAGTACAGGGTAGTGACAGTGGCCTGATGCTTTGCATAATTTTTTTTTATTTCGGCCTTTCAAGGCCTCATACCACTCAAAAAAGGTTAATCATTTTAACCACTATAAAATAACAAAATAAGCGAAACATTTATATAAGAGGGGTTGTTATACAGAGGGTATATTGCCGTTTTACGGTTGGGGGTTTTTATACTCTTTTATGTTCAAATCAGTTGATTTGGAGGATGGAAAGATGAATAGAGGCAAAATGAAGCATATTACAGGGTTTTTGGTGCTTTTGATAAGCCTTTTCGCCCTTTCCGGCGTTGTCAGCGCTCTTAATGCTGACATTGACTGGGTCAAGGTCGATGGGGATGAGATGGCACCGGGACTGAATGAAGTCCAGAGCCTTGAAAGGGATCAGTCTTTCGAGGTTAAGGTCAGGGTCACGGCTTTTGAGGATCTTGAGGATGTTGAGATCGAGGCCATGATGTCCGGTTATGACCATGATGATAGGGTTTCAGACGTCACAGACGTCTTTGACATGAGAGCTAATGTTTCTTACACCAAAGAGATTGAGCTTACTCTGCCGTCAAGGATTGATGTCGACCAGTACAGGTTGAGGGTGTATGTCCGAGACAGGGCTGGCGATGAACTCCAGGCAGACTATTATATCTTCGTCGACACGACAAGGCACAGCGTCAAGATCAAGGATGTTGATGTTGATCCTGCTTTGGAGGTCGAGGCTGGCAGGTCCATGAGGGTCCTTGTAGACCTGAAGAACTACGGCCAGATGGACGAGGATGATGTTAAGGTCGAGTTCGCGATTCCAGAGCTTGGTCTCAAGGCCCTTCCGGATTATATGGATATAGAGGCTGGTGAGTCCAGGGTAAGTGAAGAGCTTTATCTCAGGATTCCTGTCTGCACAGATGCAGGCCAGTATACGGGACAGGTCAAGGTCACTTATGACGAGGGCGACGAGGTCGCTACACAGAACGTCTATGTTGATGTTGTCGACTCCCCTGTGTGTGAGCCTGAGCTTCCCGAAGAGCCTGAGGAAGACGAACAGGGGCAGACTGAAGAGCCTGAGGAGCAGACTCCTGCTCAGAAGACTGTCATAACAGTCGGTGCTCAGAGCCAGGACCTCGTGAGGGGTGAGGGTGGAGCCATCTATCCGGTGACTTTCACGAACTCCGGCGCAGAGTCCAAGACTTATGTGGTTGCGGTCACAGGTGCTGATGACTGGGCGACTGTCAAGATATCACCTCTCCAGACAGTGACTGTCGGTGGTGGTGAGTCCAAGTCAGTGTATGTCTATGTTTCAGCTAAGGAGACTGCTGAGGCTGCTGAGCATATGTTCACCGTTGATGTCAAGGACGCTTCCGGCAATGTCGTAAAGCAGATTCCTATGTCTGCGAACGTTGTCGAGGGCGATGGTGCTGATGAGTCCGGTTCCGGCCTGAAGAAGGCTTTGGAGATCGGCCTGATAGTGCTTGTCGTCATCCTTATCGTTGTCGCTCTTATCGTGGTCTTCACGAGGAAGAAGGACGACGAGGAAGAGGAAGCTGAGGACGAGATCAGCGGACAGACCTACTATTAAGGTCTGATAAATTTTTTTCTTTTCATCCTCCTCATTTCTTTATTCTTTTCACCTTTCAGCTTGTGCTCTGTTCTGTTGTTTTTCCAAAAAACATTTAAATACGACACCCTTCCTCAGCTTATAATAAAGGGGGTGTGAGGTTGATGAGACGTATCCTGGCATTTTTGTGTGCATTACTGTTCCTGCTGCCGTTGGCGGCTGCTTACGGTGTTACTTTCTATAATCCTGCGTGGAATCCGCAGGACGGTCTTATCTTTGAGAAGGTCCTGGCTGACACTCCTTATGTATTTGAGATAGATAATGAAGAGATCGCCTTGACCAGGATCACTTTCACTATCGAGCGTGATGCGAAGAATGCAGGCCTTACCGTGTATAATCTGAGGAGCATTCCTGATTTCCTTCCTGATGTGCCTGAGAATGATTCTTATGAGTTCAATGAGATCAAGTATTCGGGTTTTGTGCCTCATGATACCAAGAAGTTCCTTTATGATTTCAGGGTTGAGAAGTCCTGGCTTGAGGATAAGGGCGTGCCCCGCAATGCTGTGGCACTCCATGCTTATGACCGTGTTCTTGAGGAGTGGGAGGCGCTTCCGACTGATGTGGTGAGTGATGATGAGGATTTTGTGTATTTCACTGCTGCTGATGACGGTGGCGTGCATCATCTGTTCATAGGTAAGATGCAGGGTTATGATGCTTATGCTGAGGTTGCAGAGGAGGTGGAAGAGGTCAGCGAGGAAGCTCCTCTTGAGGAAGATGTGCCTGAGGAAGAGATTGATGAGGAGCCTTCTGACGTGGCTCTTGAGACTGGTGTGACTCCTGTTCAGCTTGAGAAGCAGCAGCCAGGACCTGAGCAGGTTCCTTCAACAGTCCCTGCCACTACTGGCCCTGACGTGACTGGTGTGGAGCCTGATGAGGAGTCCCGGCTTTTGGGCATATTGATACTGTTGGCCTTGGTGGTGATTGCCGTCGTGCTTTACCTGGTTTTCGGCAGGAAGCGGCTCGGCTACAGTGTGGATAAGGAGCTGGACAGCTACATCAGGGAGAGTATCAAGCGCGGCAAGTCTGTGGATGAGATCAAGGAGCGTCTTCTTGAGGTTGGCTGGCATCATGGCCGTATCGAGAGGGTGCTTGCGAAGTACAAAAGGCATTCTAAAACTTCTGCGGAACCTTCAGCTAAATCTCCTGAGAAGTCTTCCGGGCTTGATTCTGGTAAGAGCATGTCGTTGGCTGAGGCCAAGGCTTTGGCTGAGAAGCAGAAGAAAGAGGTCTCGAAAAAGAATAAGGGGAAGGCCGGGAAGAAGTCTTCTAAGTCCAAGAAGAAGTAATCTTTTTATATCATTCTCTTATATTCTCTTTTGAAAAGAGGTTATTGCATGAGACAGATTGTCATACTGATTGTCCTATTCTCGCTTCTGCCTGTGGCATTTGCAGCTGATGATGTGTACGAGCCTGACGATAGCTATCTGAACTCTACTAATATCCCTGTCAACGGCACCTGGCAGACGCATAACTTCTCAAGTAGCGATGATGACGACTGGCTTAACTTCAACGCGTCTGCTGGCGAGTATTATCTGATACAGACCCGTAACCTGTCTGCTCCTGGCTTGACAGATATCAGGCTTTTCCTTTACGATACTGATGGCTCGACTAAGCTTTCTGCGGATGAGGCTGGGACTGTTGATGGTTATCATTCTGCTCGTATAGTCTGGCGCGCTATCGGTTCAGGGACATATTATTTACTGCTGAACGAGTCAGGCAATGATGTGGGCGGCTCTTACAACATCTCTGTCGAGCAGCAGGGCAAGCTCGTGCCTTATCTTGTCTCTCCTTCTTCCTGGATGAACGCCACGAAGCACAGCACTTTCAACTTCACTGCCGGCGTCACGTGCGTGGGTGAAGGCCCCTGCCGCAACGTCCAGGCGATACTCGATCCCGAGCCTCAGAAGTTGGCGAAAGCTCATGGTGATGTGGTTGCTCAGATAGGGAATGATGGTGTTGCGAGGGTGATGGTGAAGCTGAAGGATGATTCGTCGACCCTGACAGGCAAGGGGTTTGAGAGGAAGCAGGATCGTGTTTTGGGAAATGTCAGGATGGCTCAGGGGGTGAGGGTAGGTGCATCTTCGGGGGAGGATTTCAGGCTTCGCCATAGGTTCAGGAACATGAACGCTTTCGCAGGCACGGTTACTGCGAAGGGCTTGGAGAGGCTGGCTGCTGACCCTGATGTGGATTACGTCTACCCTGACAGGCGTGTGGAGGCTGCTCTGGATGTTTCTGTCCCTCTTATCGATGCTAAGTATGACACTTGGAACATTCAGGTTGGTGGTGAGAACATCACAGGCACTGATCAGACGATCTGCGTGATCGACACGGGCATCAATTATTCACATCCTGACTTTGGCGGCTACGCGTCTTTCCCTAATGCGAAGGTTTTGGATGGTTATTGCTATTGTGATGATTATGTACCTGATGACAGTACGGGATGCTGCACTGACGGTGATGAGGAGAGCTCTTCAGGTTTTCTTGATGATCACTCTCACGGTTCTCATTGTGCAGGCATAGCTGCTTCTGAGGATTCGACCTATACTGGTGTGGCTCCTGGCGCCAGTCTTGTTGCGGTCAAGGCTTTGGATTCGACTGGTTCTGGCTGGATGTCTGATGTAGCTGCGGGTGTTGACTGGTGCGTGAGCAACGCGGCGGCTTATAACATATCTGTGATCAGCATGAGCATAGGCACGTGGTATGTGTATGACAATAATGGTTTTGGGTGTGAGGATTTCGACCCGGTCATGACTGAGGCTGTCAACAATGCTGTCGCTGATGACATCTTCGTCGCGATCGCGGCAGGCAACAGGTGGACTAGCGGTGACAAGGGTATAGCTTCTCCGGGCTGTATAAGGAACGCGACATCTGTAGGCATCACAGATGACGGTGATGGTATTGTGTCTTGGGGTCAGCGCGGCTTCACCCTGGACCTTATGGCTCCTGGAAACAGCATTTTGGCGACTGATTATGATGGTACTCACATGACCAAGTCAGGCACTTCCATGTCCACTCCTCATGTGGCGGGCGCCGCGGCCATCATACAGCAGTACTTTAGGTTGAAGCACGGCCGCACTCTTACTCCGCAGCAGGTGGAGTGGCTTCTTGGGTTCAATGGTGTCGATCTTTATGATGCGACGACGGATTACACATATCCTCGCATCGATGTCTATTCCGCTGTCACTTCCAAAGGCGCGGTATCCACGACCGTGGGGGCGACTCCTTTCTATACCACCACTGCGAACCCTCATGACTCTTCATGTCTTGACGTGATGCAGGACGGCTCTTCCTGCAATGTTAGCTGGATGGTTAATGCGACTGGTGATTTCGGGAACTACACGTTCTTCACGATTTTCGAGACGGATTACATGAGCAACATCACTGATAAGCTGAACATCACGATAATGAACGATGTGCCTGTACTTTCATCAGCCTCTTTGAGTCCTGTTGATGGCAATACGACGACGATGTTCAATTATACTGTGAATTATTCTGATGCTGACAACCACACTGCAGAGTTCATGTATGTCGTGATAAACAGCTCGAACTATTCCATGCTCCCTGCTGACGCAGGGGACACAGATGTTGTGGATGGCAAGGTCTATTATTACCAGACAACTCTTGTCGAGGGCAATTATACTTATTATTTCAATGCTAGCGACCCGTTCAATATGACTTCGACGTCATTAGTCTACGCGCCTAACGTGTCTGATAACCTGGCTCCTTCCCTGAACCTTTCCGGCCCTGCTGACAACGCCAATGTCTCCTCTTCCCTGCAGGTGTTCGTGTTCAATGTCAGTGATGAATCAGCGACGACAGTCAACTGCTCGCTCATCTTCGATGGTTCTATGGTGAACTATAGTGTGTTCAGCAATTTCGGAGAGAATAACCTTAGCTACTCAATCCCTTCGCAGGGTACTTATCTTTGGAACATATCATGTTCTGACGGCCAGAACACGAACGTGTCTGCTGTGATGATCATGACTTACGACTCCGCAGCTCCTTCTGTCTGTCTGTCTTCTCCTTCCAACAGGACTGCTCTGATGACCAACTCTTCTGATTTTGTCTTCAACGCTTCGGATAACCTATTTTCGACATTGGCCTGCACTTTGTACGCTGGCGGTTCAGCATCTGCGTCGAATTCGTCTGTGGCCGACTCCACAGTCACGACGTTCAGCTCTGTTCAGCTGGCTGCAGGCTCTTTGTCATGGTATGTCAACTGCACGGATCCCGCTTCTAACAGCGGGCTTTCCTTGTCGAGGACGATCATCGTGCCTCAGCAGAACGCCACGACAGGCGTTAACACCACGGCGAACGCGACTTTCAATATCAACGCGACGGCTGGTGTTGACATAAACCTGTCTACAGTGCAGAACACCACTGGTTCTGTCGCTGTCGCGCAGTACAATACCAATCCTGAGAATGTCGAGGCCTCTTCCGCAAACGGCTTCGCTGCGCTTGGGCTCGGCACTTTTGTCGCTGTCAACGCCTCTGCAGAGGTGGAGGGAAACCTTTCTTGGTATATCTTGAGCATCTACTATTCTGATGCTTCTCTTCCTTCAAACATCGTTGAATCCTCGCTGCGGATCTATTACTTTAACACATCTTCAGGTGAGTGGGAGCAGGAGCCGGATTCTGGGGTCGATACTGATGCCAATCGCGTTTGGGCCAACGTCTCCCATTTCTCTGTCTTCTCTGCCGGCGGCTCTCAGGAGAGCGGCGGTTCTGGCGGTGGTGGAGGAGGAGGTGGCGGTGGAGCTTCCGCGTCCAGCGAGCCTATTGGTGTTGTCCCGACTTATACGTCCACGATCGTGGAGGCTCCTAAGAGCCAGGAGATCAGCGTGTCTTATGATGGCGCTTCTTATCTTTTCAAGGTGGACTCTTTCACAGGCTCAGTCCTGGAGCTTGACTCCCTGTATGATGGGGTCCAGTCACACACTCTTGCGAACGGCCTTACCAAGAACTTTGATCTTGACAGTGACGGCAGGGATGATATCCAGATCGTGTATTCAGGCAGTTATGACAACCAGGCTCTGCTTGTCTTCTATCTTGTCCAGAAGCCTGAGCCGATTCCTCTTCTTCCTCCTGCGAAGCCCGAGCCTCGTGAGGAGCTTGAGCCTGTAGCTGAAGTGGAGGAGCCTGTCGGGCAGGCCGCTCCTCCTGAGCTTGCTGTTGTGCAGGAAGTGGAGCCTGAGCCGGCTCCTGAGACTTCTTTCTTTGCGAAGAACAAGAGGCTTCTCATGTATCTTGGTGCTGTTGTCGGACTTATCGTTGTGGTGTTCCTTGTGATGCAGGTATTCACGGGCAGGAAAGGCAAGTCTGCTGGATCTCAGGAAAAAGGTGCAGAAAAAGATTGATCTGCCTCACTTGCATTGCTGTTTCTCTCTTTCAGGCCGCGGGGATTCTCGTGTTTTTTTTGGGCGAAGCCTGGATGTTTTATTGATGTTGTGATTGACAGGATTTTCCGAATTCAACTTTACCTGAACACTATGGACGCGTACCCTACTGCGTTGCCGTAGTCTCCCAGCACGTCTCCGGATGTGTAATACTTCAGAAGTTCTGCTTTCTTTCCTTCCATGAGCTGTATGAGTGCGGCTATGCTGTGCTTTCCGCAGATCGTCGCTCCTGTCTTGCTGCAGTGTTGGAGGAATCCTTCTGCATCGCTTTTTTCTATCAGCTTTATGGCTTCTCTGTCGAGCTTTTCCATGTTCTCTTTGACATTGTCCTCGAATGGAACGTAGCCGTAGCTGTATCCGTAGTGCGTGAAGTCAGATGAGCAGATGTACACTACATTCCTGCCGAGCGCTTCAACAGCAGATGATATGATGTCTGCCCATTTTTCATGCGCATCATCAGCGATCATTATGCAGGCTATCTGAAGATCATCTTTCTTGTTTCCGCTCACGAACTGCAGGAAGGGCAGTTGCGCCTCGATGCTGTGCTCTTGGCTGTGCTGGCCGTTATCCACGGGCAGGCCTTTCTTTTCCATCGCGCTGACGAGCTCGTTGTCGCACTTTACCGTGCCTAGTGGGGTTTCCCAGTCCTCGTCGCTTGCGCACGTGGACGTCCCTGGATGGTTGACGCCCAGAATTACGTAAGTATCAGGAAACTTTGCCTCTCCTATTTCCTTGTAGCACCACGCAGCGCCCGCTCCTGAGAATGCGTATCCTGCGTGCGGCGCTATCACCCCATACACTTTCTTGTCGCTCTGCCGCTTCCCGGGCAGCGAGCCGGGCCCGAACTTGTGATTGAAGCTCTTCCTTATCTCTTCTTCAAGCTCTTCTTTCCCTGCAGGGTAGAACTGTCCCGCGACGATAGGACTCCGCACCATAAAAACGATCAAAAGAAAAAGGGTATAAAAAATTATGGGTTATTCACAGGTCGAACCACTTCCCGACATATACCAGTCCTGCTATGTCCTGGTTGAGGATGTCTGCTGTCGCGCCTGCGAAGACCAGCCATCCGTCGAGGTTTACTCCTGCGATAAGATCCATGGTAAGGCAGTCTTCATCATGGAAGTTGTGCCTGTAGTCTATCCCAAACTGTACCATGCTGTTCCTGTTGCCCGGGTTGTATGCGAATGACGCTCCACCTCCCATGCCTGACTGGTCTTGGTTGAATCTCAGTTCGACATCATACTCTCCGTACATGCCCAGCAGTGGCGCGAATCCTATGGTTGGGTCGTAGTGCCCGTCGAGCATGTCCCATTCTCCTTCTACGTTCGTCCAGAACCGGTTCTGGAACTCATAACTTCGTCTGTCTCTTGAGCTGTTCCATGTCAGCATCACGTCATGCCTGCTTCCCAGCGATTCAAGGTCTAGCCAGTTCCTGTTCCTGACGTTGAACCCGCCTTCTCCTTCTATGTATCCGAGCATCGCGAACAGGTTTGGCCCTTCGCACTTTCCCGCACTCATGTAGAAACCGCCAGGCACGAGTATCGATGCGTACCCGCGGCCGTCTACAGGCCATTCTCCGCCTTCATGATGGAACACGCCCAGGTTGGTGTGCAGCACGTCACCGAAGTACCCGAATGTCCCGTGCGCGAGCCAGTCCTGATCTGGGAAGTGCGCTCCTCCTCCTGCTCCTATCCGCAGGTCTGTTCCGGGTATTGCATATACAAGGTTACTTGCGAACCCTCCGTTCTCTTCTGTATCTGCTCCGTATGACATTATGCCTGTCTGCCTGAGCTGGAATCCGTGTAGTTCCGGTGTCCTGACGCCTATCGCTGTTGAGTGGTCGTCGAAGTCAGGGCCTGTGAAGTGCTCCACTGCCGCTTCCAGTCCTGAATGCTCCAGTTCAATCCTCGTGTCTGTGCTGAAGTCTGATGTGACGAATTCCTCTGCGCTGATCGTGCTTGGTGTTGCCTCTTCTGCCTTCACACCTGGACTCAATGCTATTGTCGCAGCCGCGAGCCCTGCTGCTGCGTAGTTCTTTATCCTGTTCAGTATGTTCATCTCCCGACACCTTTGTTTAGGCTATTGTGGCGCAATATGCCTGTTCAGTATCACACGCTCTTTTTTCAGAAGCCGCCTTACACCATCACATGACAACAAATGTCCAAATATATATGTTTTCCATATAATTCGTAGGTTTCGTATATTTTTAGAAAATCTTAAATATGTGGGGCTTTTAATAGCCTTTATGAGACGTAAGATAATAGGGCAGAAGGACTCTGTCACCATCACATTGCCTAAGAAGTGGGCTTCAGAGAAGAATCTCGATGCAGGCGATGAGGTGGATGTGCGTGAGCTTCCTGAAGGTCTTCTGGTATCTGCTGAGACAAAGGTAAAGAAGAGGGCAACATCGCTTAATATAACAAGTCTTACAGAGTCTGCTGTCCGTACGATGATAACGAACGCTTACAGGATAGGGTATGATTCTATTGATGTCTCGTTCCATTCCGAGAAGCAGTTCAGTATACTCAACAAAGTGGTAAAGACAAGACTTCTGGGTTTTGAGGTGATAAAGCGGTCGAAGAGGTCCTGTGTGGTAGAGAGCATAACAGAGCCTTCCCCTGAGCAGTTCGAGGTATTGAGCAAGAAGATGCTCTACAACATATCCGAGCTTTTTGAGGCTCTCCTGGAAATTTTTGATAAGAAGAAACCATTGATAGACATCGAGGAGGTGGAAGCGAAGATCCAGCAGTACAATAATTTCTGCTTCCGTATCGTCTCGAAGCGGCTTGTTGACATTAAGAATCCGCAGCTTTTCTGGGCATACCAGACACATGTGATCCACGCTCAGCGCGAAATATACTTCATCCTCCTGCGCTTCAGGTCTGGCAGTGTTAGGATAGACAGGTCGCTGAAGTCTTTTGCAAAGGATTGCGCGGCTCTCTTCGAGAACCTCAAGCGGGCATATATGAAGAAGGATATTGTCATCATGGAGCAAGTCCACGATGCAGAGAAGAAAATTATCCATGAGAAAGGTTACGCGCTTCTCCAGAAGAGCAGCGACAGGGTGATCGTATACCACCTGATGTCTGCCGTAAGGAATTTCTATCTCGCTACAAGCCCGTTGATGGGCTCATCTTTGTAGCGGCGCATATCTTTTCTGTATATAATCTCCTACCAGCGTATTTATGTGGTATCCGCCCATTCCTGCACCCGGTCCGTTGATGACATTATGGACTATAATCTCTATCTCCTGGTCTATAACTTCGGCTATGTCGTCGGTGTATGTCCCATGTAGCCACCATCTGCTGTGGGCGCCCTCCTTTTGAGGGTATACCGGACTGTAGAACCCGGTCAGTGCTTTCTCGATGTCGCCGTCATTCTCGCGTATAAGTCCTGCTAGCCTTTCGGCTCCTTCGTCCAGTATCTTTGCAGGGCTGTTTGAAGGTTCTCTTTTGCTTGAGTCCCATCTGGAGATTGATTCTACGCGATACATGTTTTTTCTTGTCTCTATGGGATCGAATAGGTATACTGGTGACTGCCCCAGGTCTGATCCTGACCTTCTTGAGTATAGCTTGTTTACCAGCAGGATTCGTGCGATGAGTCCTGGTTCAAGGTCGTGTCTTTTTGCGATACCGACTATCTCTTCTTGTTCGTACAGCATGAAGTAAGGGTGTTCAAACACGAGATCGTTCTTTACTTTGCCGTCTATTATGCTCTGTTCGACGAATGAATACGCTGATTTGAACATGTCCTCATATTTTCTCCGTGTCTCTTCATCTCTTGTGAACTGTCTGAGTTCCTGCGCGTGTTCATCAGCCTGTATGTTCTGGTGGTATGCAAGTCCGAAACCTCCCACGGCTGCCGCGCCTATCAGGAGGCCTGTCGCGATGCTCATGATGAATGGCTTTTTTGATGTGTTTGCTCTATCGAACTCTCTTGCCAGTTTGTCTATCGACTTGTATCTTTTTTTCTCGTCAAGCGTGAGGCAGTTCTTGATTATTTTCCTGTATCTGCGAGCGTGTCTCGGAAGTTCCTTTGCGAGGAATGCGTCTATAGCTCTGTCGTGCGCGGCAGGGTCGAGATTCCCTTCTTCATCGAGAAGTGACTCTCCTGTGAATTTGCATATCCCGAATCCCTTGTCTGCTTCGTACTCTACAGGGTATTCTCCTGTCAGTGCGAATGCCATGTCTGTGCCTATGGCGTATATCTCGCTTTTCTCGTCGTACTTTCCTTCCGCTGCAGCATTGAACTTTCCGATTATAAGGGGATCCATGACCAGATGTCCTCCTGCGGTAGGCATCATCTTTGCTTCTGTCTTGTCTTTCCTGCATCCGTTCGCGAAATCCACCACTCTTATCTCCAGTTCTTCTTGCTTGTCTTTTCCGACGAGGATGTTTGAGGGTTTCAGGTCCCTGTGGAACAATCCTGCCTCGTTGATCAGATACTGGCTGAATTCCATGAGTTGTGTGAATGCTGTTCTGAAATCCCCGGATGTCAGTGGACCTTCATTGTCGACCATCTCCTCGAGTGTCTGTGATTCGAACTCTGGCTCGACTGATATGGTGCAGTCTGCGTTGAAGTCGTATATCCGCTGGATGTGGTACCTTTCAGGTCCCTCCAGCTTGCGGATGAGCGCGAGAACGCTTATCTCGTTGCTGGTTATATACCCTCTCTCTGCATGTCTCTGCGCGCGTGGCGACGTGAGTTGCGTATCGTCTTTGTCTGCCTTGATTATGACTGTCTCTTCTGCAGGGCCCCATTCTGCTTTGTATAGTGTTCGCGTACCCCCTTCTGTGAACTTCCTTATGTTCTTGTACTTGCCTTCTCCGAGCTGCCTGTCGATATGTTCGATCTCGTCAATTTGGTTCTCTGGTGCGAGGTCTTCTGCGGCTCCCATCACTCATCACCCTCCGGCTGCTCTATGACATCGATCGTCAGTTTCACTACTGTCTTTGGCTTGAGATGTTTCTCCAGAACTCGGGGTACTACTATGATGGCCTGGCTGCCGTGCTTTGCCACTTTCTTTGTTATCACGAATTGCTGCATCTGGTTCCCTCAACACATTAGCAGCCTAAACACCATATGTTATGTAGCTTTTATACATAAATCAGGGACCTGTATTTAAAACTTCCTATCTGTAACCACTTAACAGAGACAACAAAACGAAACCTTTATATATGAGTGGTATTCCTTCCCACTCAGGATGAAGCATAAGGTAAGTATTTCTGTGGACGAGGACACTATCCTGATGATACGCGAAGCCATGCGAGAAGGCCGTTTCCGCAACAAGTCCCACGCCTTTGAGTACGCGGTAAAGGAGGTGCTTGGGGAAAGATGAGTTCTGACGATGCCGCAGGGAATCTGGAAAATATCTGTACCGGGAACTACAGCTGGAATGAGATCTTCGAGCTGCCTTTCGATGATATCAAGACGCTTCACAAGGAAGAGCTGGACGCCTACACCGGCTCAAAGACTCCTGATGGGAAGAGGGCTCACTCACAGCACCTTGTGCTTGACGTTTTGAACGAGGTGGTGGGCGAGGACGACAGGCTGAACATATTGAAGTATCTGGACCAGATGATTGATGAAGGTCTTGATCCTGTTGTCGTGAATGAGATACAGGAACTCAACGGCGGGGCTCCCCGCTTCTCAAGGATAAAGACCGATAAGAGCACTGCCAAGAACTATAATGATGACGGCATGCTGATCGAGGCAGCGAGGTTCTACCCTGGCGGCACTGTGGTGAGGACTTTCCACAGCGTATTTGATGATGCTGAAGATTGGGAGCTCGCGACTCGCGGTCAGCAGTTCTACCGTTCCCTTGTTGATTTCATCAGGGATGGGCAGGTGGAAATGTCTTCTGGTATCGCCGCTAAGTTGCGCCGTGCTGCTCCTATCCGGCCGCTTCATAGCGGGAACAACGTCCTGCATAACGTGTTCGTGAACGGGAAGGACCTGCAGGAGGCATTCTCTGATGACTCCATCACTATAGACGACAGGGTACAGGTCCTCTCTGAAGTGACGGGCATAGACCTTGTCACGAGCTACCGTTCGAGGGATTTCATGAGGACAAGGCAGGGCAGGCGCCTGTCTAACAAAGGCAGGGTTTTCAGGAAGCCTGTCTTCATGGCAAAGGATTACAGGCGTGAGGTGTTCGAGGATATCCTTTTAAAGTGCGATCCTGAGTTCAGGCAGCATCTTATAGACAAGGGCGTCATCACGACCTCGGGTGTTCTGCACGACGAGAAGGCTTTCGCAGTGTTCTATGACGCGGGTGATGAGAGGTCTGCAGTGCTTGATCTTATAGGCATTGACGGCGACTCGACGCCTGAGCAGGTGTACTTCACCCCTTGGGACCTGAACCTTGGGAATGTGATGGTCACTGGTGAGGGTGATGACAGGAGGTATACCCATATCGATTTTGAGCGTTCCCGGCTTGAGACTCTTGAGTCATTGCTTTTCAAGCGCTGGGCGCAGTCCGGTATCTATGATCACAGGGGCGGCTCGCACGTGCTTGAGGACGGCACGCCTGCAGAGCAGGCTCTGCTGGATGATGCGTATCATACTGTGACAGAGCTTTTCACGCAGGATGGTAAAGATACGCCTTCACGTGAGGAGTTTGACTCATCTTTCAGGATGAACAAGAGGAAGCAGCTTCTGCGGATAGCCCGCAGGTATCTCTCTCTTGAGAAGAAGAGAGGGCATGATGCTGACCGTATGGAGTCATCCAGGCGTTACTTCTACACCTTGTTCGCCCAGGAGCTCGTCAAGGATGGTAAGATAGAGGGTCTTGAAGACCCGAAGCTGGATTACCTGAACAGCCTTTTCGACACTCCTCTCGAAGAGGGTGATATGGCTGAAATCGCTGAGCGCTTCAACCCTTCTTTTGAGACCAATGAGGAGGTCAGCCCTTATGATGTCATCAACATGCGCAGAAAGAACGATGAGCTGATAGGAAGACACGATGAGGTGCAGAAGAAAGAGAAGATCAAGAGACGCTTGTTGCGTTATGGGATTCCTGCCGCGGCATTTGCGGTCGCGATAGGGTCAGGTATTGCTGCTTATGGTTTCTCGCACCTTAATGACAAGGTCAATGAACTTGAGGCGCAGTCAGAGGTCGAACGGTGGATGCCTGTACTTACCGCAGAGCTGGGAGGCACTCGCGGAGGTCTTGAGCGGACCAACATGACTTTCATCTACAGCAGGTATTACCAGACTTTCCACGATCCTGAGACTGCTGCTGCTGCATGCCTTAACCTTGGTTCTGTGATAGACGCGGCAAGGGAGTCTGGTGTTGATATAGATATGGATCTTTTGAGAGGATCTGCCGCTGATCACCCGAGAGCATCGCACATGGATCACCCTCCTGTTCCGTATGCCCGGATATCCCAGGCGTTGTATGATATTGATTTGCACACTTGGTCTGCGGTGAACGAAGCGAGAGGTCTGACTGATAACTGGATGCGTATCGACGGGCTTGACAGGGCGGATGATGCTGTTGAGGAAGAATTGGATGATTATATTTCCAGCACTCCTGAAGAGCGTATGCGTGAGAGGTGTTCCAGGCTAAGTTCAGGATTGAGAGATATTACAGAGTACTGCCAGCAGGATAATCCGAATAGTTATTCGGCCATCATGGGCGAGAATGAGCTTCATTGGCCTTGATTCATAGCAGTGATATCGTCACATGCCTCATCTTTTCTGTTGCGCTCGTCATGAGCGCGAGTACCTTGTATTCTTCAGGTGTTTTCGCTTTCGTCTTTTCTATATTCTTCATGAACTTGTCGTATTCGCTGCGGAATTTCCAGAGTTCTTCGTATGGGTGCTTGTAGAATACGCTGTTGAACTTGCGGATGTATCCTGAGAACGCGTTGAGGATATCGCACATCATTTCTTTTTTTCCGCATCCTGCCAGTATCTCGCACATGTCGCTTATATCGTCCACCACCTGCTCCATGGCCCAGACTGTGCAGTACATGAAGCTTGTCTTCTTGATGTCTGTGTATCCGTGCTTGTTGAGTATCCTTTCGCAGTAGTTGGTGAGCTTGTTGCTTGTTTTCTCCCGCCCTGCGATCTCTTTGAGCTTTTCAGTGTCGCCTTCTTCTGCTGCAGTAGTCAGGTCCTTTACCATGTCAAGTGCCAGCAGCATTATCCTGCGGAGCATCTTGTCGAAGTCCCCTTCTGCTTCGCTCGCGACCATCTCTATTTTCATGTGGTTTGTGCCTTGCTCGACTATCTCGTATCCTAGTGTCTGGTCCAGGTAATGTTCTATCTCTGGCACGACAGATGGGTCTGGGTATTTTATCTCGAGCTCTTTGTATCCGAACCTGTATGGTGCGTGTATCAGCCTGCCCATGAACTTCGCAGGGTCTATCTCTACGGTTGTCCTGGACTCTTCTTCAAGCCCTTTTGAGGTGGCCAGCACTAGCTCTTTCCCTCTCTCTGTGAGCTCCAGCTCGTCCCCTTTGGACAGGCCGTGCTTTTTTGCCCATTTCCTTGGCAGGCTTATCATCAGGGTCAGCCCACCCTGCTCTACGACGCGTCTTTTCATATTGTTGCTCTCCGAGCGCAGCCAAGACCGTCTGCGCCTGCATTGCCTGCTTTTGCACACGCGAAGTGCTCTCGGAGCAGGCGGGGCCAGGCGGAGCTTTACGCAGTAAAGCGGAGTAGGGCTTGGCTGCGCGGCTTCTGCTCTTTATTTAGCACTAATACAACCTTTTATTTAAATTTTTCGAAATATCTAATATATTTATAAATTATAATAAAAATTTATATATATTCCCGCCCGCCTCTTTCGTAACTAATCAGTAATTAAATTCGTAAAGAATTCATCCGAGGAGGGTGGTGAAAACATGGAGAAAGCAGTTCAGATACTATTGGGCGTTATCGTGGTGCTGATAGTCATCGTTGGCGCGGTTCTGGTATTCATGCCAGATGATCAGACTGTGAAGAAAGTCACAGGTCACGCAGTAAAGGTTCAGGAGAAAGGTCCTATAAAGATAGGTGTATCCTTGCCGCTGACAGGTGAGGGTGCGAGTTATGGTGAGAGCATAACTGCGGGCATTGAGCTTGCTGTGAAGGAGATCAATGACGCTGGCGGCGTAGACGGAAGGGAGCTTGTCCTTTTTGTTGAGGATGACAAGTGCACTGCCAAGGAAGGCGTGACTGCGATGAACAAGCTGGTGAATGTTGACGGTGTTGATGTTGTTGTCGGCTCTATCTGTTCAGGTGTGTGCAGCGCTTCGCTTCCTGTTGCCCAACAGAGCGGCACGCCGGTCATATTCTGGGGTTCTGCTCCGCGACTGACTGGCATCGGAGATTATGTTTTCAGAACTTATCCTTCTGATTCTTTCCAGGGAAGTTTTGCTGCGGAATTCGTTTTTGATGAGCTCGGCAAGCGGAAGGCTGCTGTCCTGTATGTCCAGAATGACTGGGGGCAGGGCCTTGAAGAGGTGTTTGTCCAGCGGTTCGAGGAACTTGGTGGTGAGGTTGTCTTCGACGAGGGTGTGGCCCAGGATGCTAAGGATTTCAGGAGCGTCATAGCGAAGCTCAAGGCTGCGGACCCTGATATGATCTACGTGCCTCTGTATCCTGCTACGGGGATAAACGCTGTGAGGCAGGTCAAGGAGTCAGGTCTGGATGTCCTTATGATCGGCGGCGATGCTTTCGAGTCTGATGAGTTCTTCAAGTCAGGTGTTGCTGAGGGTGTTATGTTCACCATCGCAGAGATAAGCAATCCTGATGATTTCAAGGAGAGGGTCACGCAGGTTACGGGAAAGAGCACCAACGCATTCACTTCGACGGGATATGACTCGGTGCATATTTTCGCTTCAGTCATAGAGGAGGTCGGGACTGACAAGGAGGCGATAAGGGACGCTCTTCAGGATCTGCACTATACAGAAGCTGTCGCGCTTCCGCTCGTGGAGTTTGACAGCAGGGGCGACCTCGCCACCGCAGAGTTCAGCGTGATGGTTGTCGAAGATTCAGAGTCTGTCCCGTTGGACGGCTGATTTTTGTTGAGATATGATTATGTGAGGTATGGAAAATGGATAACAGGATTGTTTTGATCATTTCGGCATCGCTGTTTGTGCTTTTGCTGCTCATCTCAGGATGCGGCACAGATGCGAAGACCATAACAGGCAAGGCAGTCGCTGTTGAGAAGCAGAAGCCCGTCGTGAATATAGGTGCGGTATTGCCTCTTAGCGGTTCGAGTGCGTTTATTGGCGAAGGGGCTAGCGATGCTCTTGTTCTTGCGAAGGAGATGTTGGGTGAGACAAAGTATAATTATAGGATATTATTGGAGGACGACCAGCTTAACCCGAAAGTCACATCTACTGCTGCGAATAAGCTGATCAGTGTTGATGGCGTGGATGCCATCATGTCTATAACTTCAGGCACAGGCAATGTCGTCACTCCCCTGGCTACGCAGCATGATGTGATACATTTCGGTATTGCTTCAGATGAGAATATCGCCAAGGGGAAGTATAACTTCATACATTGGACAACCCCCGATGAAGAGGCCAGAAAATGGGCTGAAGAGGCAGAGAGGCGTGGCATAAAGAAGGTCGGTGTTTTTCTGATGAACCAGCAGGGAGCCATCGCTATAAATGACAAGATGAAAGAGGAGTTAGAGATGCGTGGCATTGAGGTGTATGAGGAGGTTTTCGGCCTGGGCACCAGGGATTTTAAGACAATAATCATGAAGCTCCGCCAGCATGATCCTGACGTTTACCTCATGCAGACTTTATCACCCGAGCTTGAGATCCTTACCAAGCAGACAAGGGAGTTGGGAATTGATACCCCCCTTTCGGGCATTGAATGCTTCGAGTATACAGAGCAGATGGGCCTTTTCGAAGGACAGTGGTATGTCCAGGCAGCTGACCCTACAGATGAATTCAGCAGAGCGTTTGAGCAGAGGTTTGGTGAGGCATACTCTATAGGTTCTCCGAACGCCTATGATGTGTTCAACCTGCTGGTCACTGCATACGAAAAGGCCGGTGACGGCAAGTCAGTGCCTGATACAGATGATGTAATAGCAGAGCTCAAGAAGATTGATATGTTCGACGGCGCTCTTGGCGAGCTTGAGGTAGACAGTAAGGGTATTGTCCATTCTGAAGCGGTCGTCCGCATGATTGAGGACGGGAGGCCTGTGACAATAGGCTGATTTTTTTTCTTTTTTTCTTTTTTGATTATGCGCCACCACAGTGATGACGATGATACTCCCCCAACTACTCACGAACGGAATCATCGCGGGAGCGATCTACGCCCTTATGGCGTCCAGCTTCTCGCTTATATTCAATATTGTGAAGTTCCTTGACCTTAGTCCTGGGGCTGTCTTTGTAGTCGGGGCTTTCGTTGCTTATGCTTTCAATAACGTTCTTGGCCTTCCTTTGGTGCTGTCCATCCTTTTCGCTTTGGTTGTCTCGGGGATCATGGGTCTTGCTATAAACATGGCTGTATTCAGGCCTTTGCGTGACAGGGGAGCGGACAATTTCACTCTTCTGCTGGCTTCGTTCGGCGTCTTCCTTGCGATAACTGCTCTTGTGCTGTTGTTCTTTGGTGCTGACATCAAGACGTTCGGCCTGCCGATAGCTAAAGGCTGGGGGGTTTTCGGGTTGCTTATTACTCCTACGCAGCTGATTTTGGTTGCCTGCTCTGCAGTCATGTTCGTGATACTGCTTGTCATCATGAGGTATGTGCGTCTGGGCAAGGCGATGCGCGCCGTGTCCGACGACAGGAGCGTCGCTTCTACTTTGGGTATAGATGTCGAGAGAACGATAGGATTGACATTCATTTTCAGCAGCGTAATCGCTGGCCTGAGCGGCATCCTTGTCGCTTTCGAGCAGAACCTTGACCATAACATGGGTTTCGGAGCAGTACTTAAGGGCATCACTGCGAGCATTGTCGGCGGTATCGGCAACGTGCCTGCTGCTCTGCTTGGCGGGTTCCTTATAGGTATCGTGGAGAACTTAGGCATATGGTTCCTGCCTTCAGGCTATAAAGACGCTATCGCTTTTGTCCTCCTTATCTTGTTCCTGCTATTCCGTCCGCAGGGCATCTTCGGCACTAAGACTCGTGAGGAGGTGTCTGGATGATCGAGGCTTATTTGATGCATCTGCTTGTGCTGATCGGTATCTACGCCATACTCGCGATTAGCTTGAACCTTGCGTTGGGTTTTACCGGACTGTTGAACATAGGTCATATTGCGTTCTATGGTATCGGCGCTTACACCTCAGCTCTCTTGGCGGTCAAGATAGGATTGTCTTTCTGGCCTGCGATGCTCATAGGGGGTGTTGTGGCCGCAGTGTTCGGCGTACTGCTGGCGATACCGACGATAAAACTCAAAGGGGATTATTTGGCATTGGCCACTCTGGGCTTTGCGATAATCGCAGAGGCAGTGATGAGGAACTGGATATCCTTGACGAACGGCCCGCTTGGCATTCCGGGCATACCCAAGCCTGTCCTGTTCGGTTTTTCGTTCAGCTCAACATTCTCTTACATGCTGTTGGTGTTCTTGTTCGCGATACTGACATATCTTTTCATAAGGTATGTCACAGGCACGCCTTTCGGCCGTGTCCTTCAGGCGATACGGGAGGATGAGCTGGTGGCGAAATCATTGGGCAAGGACACTACAAGATACAAGACGATAGCCTTGGCTATATCTGCCTTCTTTGCAGGAATTGCGGGGAGTCTTTACGCGCATTACATAACGTTCATCGACCCTTCCTCTTTTGTTGTGCTGGAGTCCATAATGATAGTCTCTATGGTGATTGTCGGTGGGCTTGGCAGTGTGGGGGGTTCGGTTGTGGGTGTTATCATCATCCTGCTCCTGCCCGAGCCGTTAAGGTTCCTTCCCCTTCCGAGTTATGCTGTGGGTGCTCTGCGCCAGTTCATTTTCGCGTTTCTGCTCGTGATGATACTCATGGTGCGTCCGAACGGTCTGCTCGGGAGGTACAGGTTCAGGAGGGGTGATGGCGGTGCTTAAGGTGTGTAACCTATCCCGGAGCTTCGGCGGCATCAAGGCAGTCCAGGACTGTTCTTTCACGGTGGATAAGAACAGCATCACTGCATTGATAGGCCCTAATGGTGCGGGCAAGACAACTGTCTTCAACCTCATCACGGGTTTCATCAGGCCGGACAACGGCACGATCAGGTACAGGAACCGCTCTCTTGTCGGGATGAGGCCTTTCCAGGTGTCGAACTTGGGCATGACAAGGACGTTCCAGCTCATCAGGCTTTTCCCTAAGCTGACCGTGATGGAGAATCTTCTCCTCGCTGAGAGGCATTCTGGCGAGAGCCTCCTTAATATCTTCCTGAGGCCGCATATGGTGAAGAGGGAGGAGCGGAAGAAGCAGAGGCGTTGCGTGAAGTACCTGAAGCTTGTGGGATTAGAGAAGAAAGAGCAAGCTCTTGCAGAGAACCTTTCGTACGGCCAGCAGAAGCTGGTAGAGATAGCAAGGGTTCTCGCGACAGGCGCGGACATAATTCTTCTTGACGAGCCCGTCGCTGGTGTGAACCCGACCATGAGGAAGCATATCAAGGAGGTGCTGAGGAGGCTGAAGAAAGAGGGCAAGACGATACTGCTCATAGAGCATGACATGCCTTTTGTCATGGATGTCTGCGAGAAAGTCATCGTGCTTGACCACTGTAAGGAGATTGCTGTAGGAACTCCTAAAGAGGTCATGCGCAACAAGAAGGTCCTAGAGGCTTATCTCGGTAACGGTGAGGGGGTGTTGGCATGAACCTGGGGCATATACTTAAAGTCAAGGATCTTGAGGCTTGGTACGGTCCCCTCCAGGTTCTGTTCGGCATTGATATGGATGTCTATGAAGGCGAGCTCGTCGCGATAATAGGCCCGAACGGCTGCGGCAAGTCCACCACATTGAAGAGCATTGCCGGTGTCATTCAGGAGAAGCGCGGCAGGATAGGTGTTGACAGGAAGCTCATCTCACGGAAGCAGCCTCACGACATTACAAGGCTCGGCATCAGCTTCGTCCCGCAAGGCAGACAGGTCTTCCCTACAATGACTGTCGAGGAGAATCTTGAGATGGGCGGTTTCATACTTGACAGCAAGACCATGAAGAAGAGGCAGGGGTCAGTATACACATTCCTCCCGGAACTCAGGAGGTGGCGCAATAAGAAAGCCACGTTTTTGAGCGGGGGCCAGCAGCAGCTTTTGTCCATAGGCAGGGCGCTTATGCTCAAGCCGCGGATCCTGCTGCTTGATGAGCCCTCGCTCGGGCTTTCTCCTAATGCCATGAAGGATGTTTTCAGGAAGATAATTGATATCAAGAGGTCGGGCACCACCATAATCCTTGTGGAGCAGAACGCTAAGGCTGCCTTGAAGATAGCTGACCGTGCATATGTCCTGGAGTCCGGCCGCAACAAGCTGACAGGCAGGGGGAAGGACCTTTTGAAGGACAAGCGTGTCTCAAGATTGTATCTCGGAGGGGAGTGATTGTTGTTTTGTTTGTGGGGTGTTTGAAAAAAAAAGATTTATCTGCTTCCGAACAGGGCTTTCACTGCTGCGTCCATGGATTTTTTTGTCATGAGCTTCCAGCCCATGGTCTTGTGGTACAGGTACACCCTTCCGTCTGCTGATACGAAAAGCCCGTTCTGCTGTCCTGCAGTGCTTGTCGCTGCGGTCTTTCTTGGCGCTGCCGTGGCTCTTGTGCCTGCTGAGGTTTTTCTTACTGGTGTCCTTGTCGCTCTTGTCTTCGGTATCACGGGGACTTTTCTCGTACCTGTCTTTGGCGCCGCGGTTCTTGCTTTTGTTGCTGGCCTGGTCGTGGCTCTTGGTTTTAGCGTGCCTCTTGCTTTGGGCTTTGTAGCTTTAGGGACTATGGGTGGTCTCTTGGTCGTCCCTGCAGAAGGCTTTTTCCATTTCTTCTTTCCGAACAGTGCTGCCATATGATATCACCTCTTGAGAACAAGCATGCTCTCCTGTTTATTTAAGTGTTTTGGGATTATTCCCTGCTGCCTGCCTCTCCCCAGACCTTCTCCCACTCTTCAAGGTATCGTGCAGCGACTTCTTCATCGTGTATTATGATCAGGTTCTCGTCGTTTCTCTCGTCGCCGTTGCGTGAAGGGTTGAAGCTGCCCGTCACGACTGTCTTATTGTCGATGATGAACACTTTGTGGTGCATGTTCGCCTTGTTGCCATCCCATCTGACGTTTAGTCCGGCTTGCGCTAGCTTTTCAAACTCATTATATTGGTTGTTCTGTGACTTTTCGAACACTCCGCGCACCTCCACCCCGTCAGCAGCGCTCAAAAGTACTTGCTTTCCCACCTCGTCATGCGTGAATGAGAAGGTCATGAAGTATATTGATGACGAAGCGTCCTGCAGTGCGTATATCACCTTGTTGGCGCACCAGTCTTCCGGGCAGAAGTACTGTTCGACTGTCTTGTTGTTGATCTGGAAAGACGTGACATCATTCCGTTGGCCTTTTCCGGACTCTCCGTTCCACATCTCCTGGAATTCTGTTTCGTAATTGTCTGCTAGCAGCGATGACTGGTAGAATACCACGTTGTTATTGTTGTGGAAGTTCCCTCGCTGTGTTGGGTTGAAGCTTCCTGTCCACACTGCTTTTCCATCGAGCACGCAGAACTTGTTGTGCATGAGCCCTGAGCGGTTGTCGTGCCGCGCAAAATCCAGGTCAGAGACATCGTCGTAGTACCTGTCATCGACGATCAGCGCGACCTCTATCTCCTGGCTTCTTGAGACAAGCTTCTCCCTTACCTCTTCAAGCCCGACCTCGAAGAAGGCGCAGTGTATGTATTCTTCTGCTGCGTCCATCCACAGCAGCAGTTCTGTCATGCAGTCGTCCTGCGGGCAGAAGTAGACTTCTGGCGGAACGGTGTTCTCTTCCATCTGCTGCTCTTCAACATCTTCTGTCAGTTTTTCCTTGTTGTTCTTCCAGAGGTCTGAGAACGTGGCCCAGTTGAGGACTATTATGACGAAAAGCACCGCTCCGACTATCTTCCATTTGCTTTTTGCTTTCATAGTATCTTTTTCAGTCTTTCTTCGCTTTTTCTCAATGATGTCTTTGTGCCGGGGTGTTTGGCTTCGAGCTTGTCCATGATCGCGTTGATCTCTGTCTTTTCAGGTCTGTACTTTATCTTTTTGGAGTCGAAGTATGTCTTCATGTCTTTCTTTGACACCGGCGCGAAGAGCTTTATGACTTTCCTGTTCTCTTTCGTGACGATCTTCTTGTTCTTGAAGAATGTGTTGAGGAACTCTTCGTTCTCATCATCGAGTGTCCAGGGCAGCACGAGGTAGTCTGCTTTCTTCCTGCCGTGTACTGTCTGGACAGGTATTTTCACGACCCTGCCGACCACGTATTCGCTTGCCGCATCGTTCACGAGCAGCTTGCTGTCTCTCTTGATCTTGTAATTTCTGAGGTTCTGCCTTATCTTCTGCTCTACAAGGCCGCAGAAGCATCTCTTGCAGTACCATTTGTCGATGAGCTTGTGGGCTGCTTTTCTTATGCATTTGTGGCAGCGTGAGGGCTTGTTTTTCATGTAATTTGGGCTCTCTATTTCCTATTTATAAGATTTGTTACTACTCGAGAATGCTCAATAAACGAAAGTTTTATATAGTAGTAGCTACTCTCCTTACTTGTAATCTGTGGGGGTGGTTTGGAGACTTTCATGCTCCGGACCGATAATTATCACCTCTTTTTCCCCAGCAGGCCTGTGATTTGCCGGGTTTCGGCTCGCGCGCTGAACAGGCCCGCTAGGGTTTTAATCTTTCATATTCACCTCTTTTTCCCCAGCAGGCCAGTTTCGGCTGGTCTGCTAGGGTTTTTTAAAACGATGAAAGTCCCATTACAGAAACGTCCAGTGAATTCTTTGTCTGATGTAGAAGATTGCCGCAATGACTTCCTGAGAGGTATTGATGAGCAGAGGGACATGGGCTGCATCGCCAAAGAGAGGCACAGTCATGAACTCAGGGATGGTTTTATCTTCGGGAATTCTTACATGCTTTACGGTCTTCAGAACGATCCTGCGGGAGCGGAGTTTGTTTCGATCGACAACCTGCTTTTCCTTTTGTGGGGTCAGAGGCGCACGCTTGGCAGGCACACCGCTTATGTTGATGATTTTGTGAAGGTGAGTAATTTCAAGGCATTATATCCCTGTTTGGAAAGGCCTGAAGATGTTGTAAGGGCTCTTGCTGACCAGAAGGTCAAGGGTCTTGATGCTATTGCAGAAGCCCACGCGCCGCTTGTAGGGATAAGGCGGTTCAGCGACTTCACAGGATGCAATGACCTTTTCCACGACGTCCTTGAAAGGCTGGATGTCCTGTACGATACTGATGCTTCTTTCAGGGAGGAAGTCATGTCGTTGGTGCCGGTGCGGCTGAAGGAGGGCATGGACGGCGAGAGGCTGATGTTTCTTGCAGACTATGCAATGCAGGAGCTGGCGATGATCCTGTCGAATTCATCTGTTAAGGTCGGTCCGGTAACAGAAAGGGGGTATGACTCTCTCTGCATCAGTCTGTCCGATACCGTCGGAAGGAGAAAAAGTGATTCAAGCTTCAGGTATCCGTATGCTGGAGCGCCTTATACGACGCCGCTCGGTGTTATTGAACCTTATAACGTGACCAATCCTGCTTACAGGGTGCTGATTACAGATACTGCCGAGGACATAGAGGAGAAGGCGGACAGTATTCATGAGAAGCAGGGTCTCAACGAGAGGAGGCGTTTTGATAATCATCTGCTGATGATGTTCCAGAGGATACGGGATAGGAAGTTCTTCGGCACTATGTTCTACATGTTCACGCCGTCGTGGCATGTCAGCAGGGACGATTTCTACAGGAGATTCCATGATAAGGTACTGGCGCCCATACAGGCGAACCTGTGATCAGTAGATATTCCTCGCTTTCATATAGGCCCTTACCGCTTCCATGAATGGTGGGGCGTACTTGTCGGGGTTCATGACCATGTCTGTCTTCAGTTCGCGCAGGGTCATGAACCTGTGCTCTGAGATCTCTGTCTTGTCGGGTTTGACGTCTGAGCTGACCCCTCCGGAATAGACTTCCTGGAAGACCCTGTTCGCTCCGTCCATCACGCTGAACTTCGCGACCCTTTTGAGGTTTGTCTTCACCCCTGCCTCTTCCATGACTTCCCGTTCTGCTGCTTCTGCGTACGTCTCCCCTCTTCTTACGTGTCCCATGACCGATGCGTACTGTGATGCGTATTTCTTCTTGCTTTCCGGTCTCTTGCACAGCATGAGCTCATCTGAGCCATTGAACAGGAATACCTGTACGCATCTGTAGTTGAGCCCTCTGCGTTTTATGTCTGTGCGTGTAGAATATCCCAGCACGACGTCGTTGCCGTCGACCACTGTCAATGATTCATGTGTCATGATTATTATGTATGCTGCATCCTATAAAAGATTTGCCCTCATCTGAGGCGGAGCTTTGTCTTTGTCTTGATCTGTTTTTGTTTTTTTGTCTTCTTCACGGCAGGCTTTGGTTCCTTTCTTCTTTCTCTCATGACCAGCCATCCGAGCAGGAAGCCGAGCACCATGCCCCATATGAATATGAATGTCGGCAGGTACTTCGCGAGTCCGGGCAGAAGTCCTGATACGTCCATTCCTTCTTCTTTCTTGTCGAAGTATATGTCTATGTCGCTGAGCTCGAGCGCGTATTCCGCGTACAGGGGCGCTGCCGCGTTCTCTTCATCGTCGAGCGTTCTTGCGTATTCGTAGTAGCTGTATGCTATGATCGGGAATATGCCGTCTTCCATCTGTTTCGCCACGGCTCTTTCTGCTGCGAGTATCTTCTGGTCGATGACGTCCTGCACCACCTCTTCCCTGACGCCTATCATTGATACCATGATGTTGGCTTCTGCTTTTGTCCTGCTGGCGAGGTATATGCATAGTGCCTGTTCGCCTGTCTGGTGGTACTTGTGCGCTGTGAGCAGGTTGTTCTTGAGGTTTTCGAGGAGTCCTGGGAAGAACAGGCTGAGGTACTGGAACCTTTCGTCAACCTCTCCGAGTATCTCTACGCAGCTCTCTTCAAGGCTTTCCTCGTCGAGATCGAATTCCTTGCCGCCCTGGTCGAAGAATGAGCTCCACGCGACCGCGCTGTCGAGCCTTTCTTCTACGTATCCGAACGTGGTGGAATCGTTTGCGCCTGTCACCAGGTGCTGTCTGGCCTCGAGTATGCGTTCCTTTACTATCATGTATGTCTGGAGGTCTGTTATGGTCTCTTTCTTCCTTTTTTCTGTGATCTTGTCGAAGTCGTTTATCTGCTTGAGCAGCCTTGCGTGTTCTGCTCTTGCCTCGTCTGGTGTCATCTCCCTGATGTCGTACAGTAGTGTGCTTGCCTTGACGTTGGCGCCGAAGCAGTATGATGCTGCGCTGTAGTGGCTGCCTTTCTTGAAGGCGTCCTTTCCTTTCTGTGTGAGGTTGCGCGCTTCCTGCTGCAGCTTGACCTGTTCGAAGTCCACCCCTGTCTTTCCTCTGAGGTCGAACACGTCCACTTCTGCCAGAAGCGTATCTGTCCTTTCGCACAGCTCTCCTGCCACTTTTTCCATCGTCTCTGTGTAGCTTTCAGGTATGTTTATCTCAACCTTTTCTTCTGTGAATTCTTTTCCGGTGAGTTGGGTGACTGATTCGCTGAGCGTGGATACTGGCACGACCTCTACTCCGAGTTCCCGTCCGTATTCTGTTATGTCTGTCTCATTATCTTTCTGCTGGACTGTCTGGACCGCTGGTATGAGGACTTTCTTGATGCCTGCTTCTTTTGCGGCGTCTATCTTTGCCTTTAGGCTTCCGACCGGTCCGATGAGTTCGCCTGAGTTTATGGTGCCTGTCATCGCGGCTTCCTGGTCGACTGGAAGTTCCAGCAGCATCGCGACCGTCAGGGCTGATATCGCGCCTCCTGCGCTTGGCCCCCCGACGATACCTGCCGGGCTCTTTATCGTGTAGAAGAAGTCGTAGGATTCACAGTCGGTTTCTGCGAACTTGCATGCCATCTCTTTGGCGAAGCGGGTCGAGATCTGCGTGTCGACTTTTGATAGGGGTATGGTCTCCAGGAAGACCCTGCCGCTGCCCTGCTTTATCTCGAGCTGGACGTCTGCCGGGCTGCCTTCGAACCCGTCTTCCTTGACATATACTGCGAGGAGTTTGATGTGCCCTGTGGACGTCACCGCCAGTGCTGCTGGCGCTGCGAAGAGCAGCATTATGAGTAGGATTAGTGTATTTACCCCCTTGTTCATACTGCAGGACCAAGCCTCTTCTTATAAATAGTTTTCTTTGTCTCAGGCTTGGGACGAAGCGGTTTTGTTTTTAAGGATTACTTCTTTTTAGTGTGCTTCTTCCCGCCGCCGTTGCCGTCTATGTTCTCTGTGTACCTGCACTTGGGATACCCGCTGCATCCGTAGAAGCTTCCGTAAACCGACTTTCTCAGCACAAGGTTTTTTCCGCACTTCGGGCATTTTTTCTCTATCTTTCCTGCCTCTACCTTTTCTGCTTCACGCCGGGCTGTGCTGTCCTCTATCTTCTTGCTTTCGCATTCAGGGTTTATGCATACTTCCTGCGGCTGTTTGCCTCTTCTGATGACCTGTATCATCGGGTAGCCGCACTTTTCGCATATCTTCTTTGACGGCTTTGTCATCGCCCCTCCTGGGAGCTTGAATGTTATGCTGCAGTCAGGGTAGTTGTCGCATGCTATGAACTTCCCGAACTTGCCTTTCTTTATGACGAGTGTGCCTGAACAGATGGGACATTTCCCTATGGTAGACATCTGCCGTTCAGTCTCCATCGTGGCCTTGGCCAGCTCTTCCCCGATATTTTTCTGCTTTTCCTTGAACTTTTGGAGTGTCTCTGTGAGTACTGTCTTGGCGTCGGAAAGGACTTCTTCCTCTTTCTTCTTGCCTTCCCTTATCTGTTCCATCTCGAGTTCGAAGTTCTTTGTGAGTTCTTCGTCGAGTATTTCCGGGCAGTACTTCTCTAGTGTCTCCACTGTCTTGATGCCGAGGTGGGTTGCTTGGACCGCCTTGCCTGTTACGTATCCTCGTGAGAAGAGGTTGTCGACTATGGTGGATCTTGTGGATTTCGTGCCGAGTCCTTTCTTCTCGAGTTCCTTGATGATGGATGCCTGTGTGTAGCGCTTGGGTGGCTGTGTCTCCTTGTCGTGCATCAGCACGTCATCGATCTGGACTGGTTCGCCTTTCTCTGCTTTTGGGAGCTCTTCTTCTTTTTGTGTGGCGTATCTTCCGTAGAGCTCGTGCCAGCCTTTCTCTTTTGTCCTTGTGCCTTTTGCTGTGAACATCTCCTGCTTCACATCGATATTTATCTTTACGGTCTCCCTGACAGCCGGCTCTCCGAATGTGGCGAGAAACCTCCTGACTATGAGGTCGTATACTTTCATCTCCTTGCCCTTCAGCGTGGGGATCGTTCCTGTGGGGTAGATTGCCGGGTGGGCAGGATCTTTTTTCTTGCCGTTATTGGGCTGTAGCCTTCCTTTCGACAGGACCATCGCGGTCTCTTTTGCGTAGGCTTCCTGCCTGCGGAGCTGTTCCATTATCTTCCTGAACCCTATCGCGGGCGGCAGCTGCTGGCTGCTCGTTCGCGGGTATGATATTGCTCCGTCGAGGTAAAGGTTCTGCGCGAGCTGCAGCGTGACGCTTGGAGGTATGTGGTGGTTCCTGTATGCTTCTGTCTGCAGCGTGGTGAGGTCGAACGGTGTGGGTGGCGGCTGCCTGAACTCGCTGCGCATGACGCTTTTAACGACACCTATCTTCTCCGGCTTTGTCTTGTCGAATATCCCTTTGGCCTTTTCCTTGTTCCAGAAGGGGTTTTCCTCGTGGTGAGCGATAAGCGCTCCATCTTTGACCTTTCCTTTGAGTTCCAGCTCCCAGAATGGTTCCGGCTTGAATTCCTGTATCGACCTTTCCCTGTCCACTATTATCTTGAGTGCTGGTCCCTGCACTCTTCCTGAGCTGAGTATCTTGTGCCTTCCTGTGGCGTGTTTTATGCTTAGCGTCAATGCCCTGCTTAGGTTGATGCCGTACATCCAGTCGAGGAAGTGTCTTGTCTCTCCTGCGAGCGCCTGTCCCCAGTCTATGTGTTCGTTCTTGCTCTCGTATGCCTTGACCAGCTCGTCTTTTGTGAGTGTGGAGAATTTCATCCTGTTCGCGTCTTTCTGTTTGCACGCGAACCGCAGCACGTTGAGGCCTATGACCTCTCCTTCTACGTCGTAATCTGTCGCTACTGTGAATTCTGTGGCTTCTTTTCCGAGTTTCTTGAGAAGTGCGAGGTATTTCTTTGTGTAGGCCGCTTCTTTCCTTGTCTTTCCGCTCTCTACCCATTCGATGTCGAATACAGGGTATGTCCAGCCTTTTTTCTTCTCTTTTTCAGCGACAGTATACAGGTGCCCTACTGCGCAGCCGACTATTATGTCTTTGTTGCCGTGTGTTATGTCGTAGTATGGCACTCCTTTGACGTTCTTCTTGATCGGTTTTCCGCTCGCGAGCGCTTCTGCTATCTTTTTTGCGGCGTTCGGCTTCTCTGTGATTATGAGCTCATATTTCATCTGACCGTGAAAATCCGGGTTTGTTTAAAAAGGTTATGTAAGTTGACATTGTTGATTTATCGGCACACATGGTCTGCCCTGCCTGGCGAAGTCATTGGGATGGGCTCAGATGTCACGATTGTGCTGTTTAAGGAGGGGAAAGATTGTTGGACGGAGCGCGGTGCAGGCCATGTGTCGTTTAGTTGACAATGTCTGTAAGTTTGCAGGTCTGTATTTATTTTTTTGGTGTGGCTATTGTATGGCTCTGCTGTGGCTCCACTTCTGAATTAAGACTAAACTTTTTAAATGGTCATCGTTTTCAGTACATTATGGACCCGACATTATTCACTATACTGAAGATTCTTCTCGCTGTCATACTCGGCGGCAGCATAGGTTTTGAGCGTGAGAGGACCGGTCATTACGCAGGTCTGAGGACGCACATGCTTGTCTGTGTGACGAGCGCGTTTCTTATCAGCACGTTCCTCCTGTTTTTTGAGCTGGATTCTGTAGCCCGGGTCGCTGCAGCGATGATGACGGGTATAGGTTTCATCGGTGCTGGCACTATCTTGAGCCAGGGTATGAAGGTGAAGGGCCTGACCACTGCTGCCAGTGTGTGGGTCGCTGCGGGTCTTGGCATGATAATAGGGATCGGTGCGATAATAGAGGCCATCGTGGTCACTCTTGTTGTGGTGGTCATCCTTGAGATCCGTCCGAGGAAGCTTGTGAAAGGAAGGATCTGATTTTTTTTAGGCATTCATAAACCATTCATAACAATTAAAAACCGGCTGTCTTTTTCTTTTTGCATGGGGATGGAAGTTATGGAAGACGTCCTTGAGGGCTTGCGCTCTTCAGGGGAGGGCGGAGAGGATGGTGATCTCTGCTCCTGCGAGACAGATTGTGTTAGGTCAGCCTTTTCACGGGACCGTTTCGCAAGGCTTGAGCCTAAAACCGATGATGATAGAAACATCATCTTTATCGACGGGGGAAATGCGGGGTTATTATCTTCTCCTGGTTCGTGCGTGCACTTCATCAGGATATTCCATACTGTCTATCGCGGCAACAGGCGTATCGGTTGCGGTGCTGACGAATTCTATGTATCTTGTCAGGCTCAGGGTGCTGGTGATTCTGTTGTTTTTTCGGCAAGGCTGTTCAGGTCTGATGTCAATTCACTTACTGATACTTTTTTCGCTGAAAATTTTATGTTCGACCCTTTGGATCCTGCTCTGCGGCAGATGGGTTCCCGTCTGGCCATCTCAAAGGTGCCGGGCATGGTCCGCAGGATTGCAGAGCTTTCGACCGCACTTCTTCTTGCGGGCAGGGCGGAAAAAGACAGCATCGTTGTGATCGACGGCGATCTTTGCGCTAAGACAGGGGATGAGGGGAAACTGCTCAGCGCGTTGCGCTCGGTCTCAGAAGAAAGAAAGGTTTCTGTTGTAGGTCTATCAAAGACCTCTGACCTCCTGACCTCGTCGGGCAGGTCGGTCGCGCAGGTCCTCTCTTCTATGGCTCCTCAGGGTTCTTGGTCTTATTGCCCTGCTGCTGAAAGGCGTGGCGCGCTCATCTCGTTTGCGAAGCTGCACGAAAGGTCTGATTATGTGTTCAAGATAGAATCTTTCACGAAAACGATGACAGAGAGAGTGCTTCCTCTGCTTTCCGCCAACAGTTCGGATGCTGTGTTCCTTGGTTACCCTTATGGTCTTATCGAGGCTGACCGCTTCGCCCGCGTCTCCAGCAGGGAGAAGGAGATGCTGCGCACCATGTTCATGGTAAAGGCGGGCAGGGACTGGAACTCCTTCGGAAGCGGCGAAAGGTCGCTGGATGCTCATTCTGTTCTTGACAGGATATCCTGATCCTGCATGTTCGCGGCAAGATTGACAAGACCAGATACTTTTCACCATTCTTTCAACCATTCTACATAAAAAGTATTTTATCATACATAAAGAGTATAAAACTTGAAAGATTTTTTATACAAAAGAAGTAAAAAATAAACAAAAAAGGTATTTGCTGCCACAAAAAGAGTAAAATATGCGAAATATTTATAAATAGAATCTGCTAAAATCCAAATATGCAGAAAAAGAGCTCTCCCGCAGAAAATCCGCAGGAATCCAGGGAACTTCTCAGGTCAATAGTGCGGTTCATGAAGCTGAACCATGATCTTTCCCTGAAAGAGCTTGTCAGTATATATTCAGAGGTGAGTCCTGAAGAGACGATCCCGGTCTCCATCTTCTCAAAGGATCTCAGTCCTTCCGAGGCGTTATGCAAGTACCTCAAGGATAACCGCGAGCTTAATTTCCACGAGATAGCTCTCCTGCTGAACCGTGACGACCGGAGCATCTGGACCTCTTACGCAAGAGCCCGGAAAAAATCCGGAGAGCCTCTTGTTCCTGTCCATGAAGACCTCATGATACCTGTAACAATATTTGCTGACAGGTCTCTTTCCATACTTGAGCACGTTGTCCATTACATGAAGGAAGATTACGGCCTTAGCAATTCAAGGATCGCCCATGCTCTGGGCAAGAATCCTAGCTCGATAGCTACTGTCGCAGGCAGGGCTCTTAAGAAGAAGGGGGTATCAGTCTGATGCAGGATAAGGGGCAGCATGATCTGAACAGGGGCTTCGGGGATCTGATCCTGTTCATGGCATTGGTCATACTAGCTCTTGCTATGGCTTCGCAGATAGACACCATGACTGGTATGGCCTCCACCAATACCAGCATCAATACAACTATGATGATCTATGATGACAGCGACTCTCAGGTCATGTCGCAGGCTGAGCCTGTCACTTTCTACGCCAACTACACTAACCTTTCAGGTGGCGCGATAGGTGATGGCGGCGATAACGGCTCGTGCCGCATCACGGTAGGTTCGGGTCCTGCGGAGGACATGACGTACAACGGTGTATCGAAGTTATACGAGTTCACAAAGGTTTTCTTATCTCCCGCCACGACTGATTTCAACATAACCTGCAGGTCTGACCTGTACGAGACCCTGACCGCAAAAGACGTCGTGGTGATAAACACCACTTTCTGCGGCAGGACCGTGGCTGCAGACATCACTCTCACATCAGACCTTGAGATGTCGAACGGCACCGCTTTCTGCACGGGCAACGGCCTTGTCGTCGGTGATGACAGCATAACCATAGACTGCGCAGGGCATTCGATCCAGGGACCTGTTTCCGGAAGTCCGGGTCACGGAGTATACAGCAGTGGTTACGGCAATGTCACGATCGTCAACTGTACGATAAGCGGATTCAGCAGCGGCGTCCGCCTCCTTTCTTCGTCAGGCAACAGGATATATCACAACACCTTCACCGATAACGTTCTTCATGCTTACTCTGATACTGCTGGCAGTGATTTTAACACCACTGTCGCCGGCACTCCTGTGGGTAATGATTGGGACGATGTGCAGGGTCTCATGATTTTTGATTCTGACAGCGATGGTTATGGTGATTTCGGCCAGCAGTATCCTTACAGTTCAACCAACGGGGGCTCAGTCTCGGATAACGTGGCAGACTGGGGGCCTGTGACTTCCAATACTGACTCGGACGATGACGGCTCTCCGGATTCTGAGGACTGCGATGACAGTGACAATTCGACCCTGGCGCCCAAGGACGACCTCCTGATAACGCGCAATACAACTTTGTGCCCCGGCACTTATCATATCAACGACTCGTTCAACCCCGGCGTCCTGCGCATGGGCGGCTCAGGCATAGAGCTCGACTGCGGCGATGCGGTCCTTGTAGGCAACGGTGCAGGAACAGGTATATACGACCCATACGGCGGCAACGTGATAAGGGGCTGCAACGTGACGGATTATTATTATGGTGTCAGGCTGAGCAGGGCTGACGGCACAGAACTCATTGATATCGATGCCTGGGACAACGAATATGCAGGCATAACGCTCTCGAATTCAAGCCATTGCAATCTTTCCGGCCTTACCCTTCGTGAGAATTCCAACAACGGTCTGTTCCTTACTATGTTCTCGAAGAACAATACCTTATCAGACATTTCCGCCCATGATAATTATGTAGGGATATATATTTATTATTCTGACAACAACACGCTTCTGGATACCGGTTCTTATAACAACACCTGGTACGGCCTTTTGGTCGAGAGGTCAGAGTATAATGCTGTGAGCGGCATGAACTATTTCAATAATGAGAAGGGAATCTACGTCACCCATGCGCACAATAACAACTTCACCGATATCTCCACTTTTGACAATTCTGATTCGGGCATGCTGATATGGTTTTCTGACAGCCTTCATGTGTTCAACGTGTCCTCTTACGGGAACATGGGTTCTGGCATCGTCGTGTGGACGGGCAGGCACAACCTTATAGAGAACTGCACTGTGAGGGACAATACTGCTTATGGCATCCACTCTTACATATCGCTTGATACCATGCTCTACAACGACACGATCCTGTACAATGGCAAGGCAGGGGTATTCATCGAGAAGTCTGATGATGATAAGCTGAGGGACAGCAACATATCGGGGAATGGCAGGGGCGTCAGCATCTCAGAATCGGATGATGCTGTGCTGTGGTCAAATGACATATATGACAGTGGCGCGGAGGGAGTCCTCATAGGCGGGGCCTGCTCGGGCATCGATGTCTCCGGCGGCATGATAGGCAGCAGCGGCGGTGCAGGTATCAACGTGTCAGATGATTCTGGTGTCTTCCTGTTCAACACGACTGTATCAGGCAGTTCATCGCATGGTGTGTGGCTGCGCGACTCCTCTTCAGCGAACATGACCAACATCACCCTGACTTCCAATACAGGTTTTGGCATCTTCGTAGTGAACAGCTCTCTTCTTCCTTCATATGAGGGGGTCCTTTTGTCCAATGATGTTCTGTCTGACAACACTGAGGGTATGGTCAGCTTCAACTGGTATGTTCAGGTGCAGACGCTCAACAGGACAGGGGGCAATGAGTCTGATGTCTCTGTATACCTGGCTTTCCTCGGCAGCTCCTCTCCGCAGCAGAGCTCGACGAGCGATGGTTCAGCGGTCACTCCCGTCCTTTCCGCCACAGAGTTTATCATAAACAGTTCAGGTGTGAGAGAAAACCGCACGTACAACATCTCAGGAATCAAGGGTGGCTGGTTCGGCTTCAATGTGACCAACACGACAGAGAATCTTGTCGTTTCAGAGGGCGACCAGATTATTGTTTCGCTTGACAGGGCACTTCCGCCGGACGTCTCTCTCGTATCTCCTGCTGATAACTCTTCCACCACCGATCACTCGCCGACTTTCACGTGCAGCGCGTCCCATGAGGGCGGTCTGGCGAACATATCTCTTTACCATAACGTTTCAGGCAACTGGACTGCTGTTGCTTCAAAAAACGTCACAGGCAGCTCAAACCAGACAAGCTTCACGATAAACGTGCCCGATTCCTATTTCGGCTGGAACTGCCGGGCGGCAGGTATTTTCAACAGTTCGGGTTTCGCCCCTTCTAACTTTACTCTTCGTGTTTATACTGTTCCGTCGGGTGGGGGTGGTGGTGGCAGCAGCGGTCCAGACGAGCCTGACGAGCCTGACGAGCCTGAGCCGGAACCTGAGCCTGACGAGCCTGAGCCTGAGCCTGGACCTGAGCCTGGACCTGAGCCTGAGCCTGAGCCTGAGCCAGAACCTGAGCCTGGACCTGAGCCTGAATCTGCTACAGAGCCGGCAATATCTGATGATAAAAAGGAGGCGATCAAGAAGGAGGTTGTCGAGACAGAGAGCTCTGTGAGTTGCACTGAGGAGGTGCGCGTCGTGGAGGAGGAGCTGTCACTCGAAGAGATTGCGGAATTGATAGACATACCGCCCGGCTATAGGGTTATCGGAAAGCCTTTCAAGGCTCAGTGCGTCGGTGGCGAGACTTTCAGTGTCGGCTTGATGGTCCCTGACGATCTTGATGATATCCAGGCCCTGCGTTGTGTTGGTGATGCGTGCCAGTCAAGGAGGACGACTGTGAGAACAAGGCTTTGTGAGGGTGAGGAGGAAGAGGTCATCCACGAAAGGGATGTCCTGAACATCAGCACTGTGGCTGTCAATGTCTCAGCTGTGCGGGCCAACATTACAGGTGATAACCAGTCACTGAAGAGCGGGAGTTATTCTGTCGATTTCGAAGGCAGTGCCGAGGCAAGTCTTGAGATGGTGGGTGAGGACCAGCCCGAGCCTGAGAATAAGAATGTCAGGATAGTCGGGACGCCTGTGGAGCTTAACGTGAGGAGTTCAGATTCAGAGGTTGTTGAAGTCACTATCCCTTATGTCGTGGGGGAGTCTGAGGATGAGTCAAGCATAGCGATATATGTCAAGAAGGTGGAGAGTGGAATGACGCGCTGGCTTTACATCGGTGGCAAGGTCGATATGGTGAACAATATAGTCAAGGCGAAGATCAACATCTCTAGGTTCGCAGAGGAGGGCAGGGTGATACTTGCTCCGATCACCATATTCTGTGCAGAGTGCGGCGAGGCCGAGTTCATGAACAAGTTCACGCCAGTCCCGGATTCCAGGCAGGCGATCGTTCTCCTTCATGGTTTGTGGGGTGTTGGCGGTGTCTGGGAGGGTCTTGTGAACGAGTTCAGGATGACTAACCAGCCTTATCAGCTGTGGACTTTCCATTACTTTGCGACAAAGCCTCTGAACGAGTCCGCGAGGGACCTTGCGAATTATCTTGAGGCGAACCAGCACAGGTTTGACAGGGTATACATCGTCGGTTACTCGCTTGGCGGTTTCGTGACCCAGGTCGCTTTGAGGCACGCTTACGAGGAGCGGCTTGAGGATCCTGAGAGTTATTCTTTCCTGGAGAAGGTGAATAAGGTCCTGCTTATCGCAGTGCCTAATGAGGGAAGTCCTGTAGCGGGCTATATGGACAGTTTCATCTCTGAGTATATCAATTCGCAGGCGACTGCTGCAGTGCCGATAAATGACGCGATAAAGGATCTGCTTAAGGGTGGTGTTGATGTTGAGCCTGTCCCGGACATAACTTATTATGCTATTGCAGGCACCAAGCCTTATGGTTTTATGGATTCTTTGGGTCTTACGCGGCTGCTGTTCGGTGATACGCCTAATGACGGGCTTGTGAGTGTCCCCTCTTCTCAGAGGGTGGGCGGCCAGGTGCTTGATGAGGACTGTGTTAATTTCTGGTCGCGTCCTGTAGAGCACACGATGCTTATCGATGACAGGTTGGTGCAGAAGATCATGGGCCAGGTCATCGCGAGCGATGCTTACAGTGAGCTGTATGATGAGGATGTCAAGACTAACCTGTTCGGTTTCTCGAACTATTTCGATCTTGAGATAGATGACTGCTCTCCGGATGACCTGTATGTTGTCATAGGTAAGGAGAAGCCTCCTGAGCAGGTTGAGCGTGTTGCGTATTGTGCCTGCGGCAATGGTGTGTGTGATGGCATCGAGGATGCGAAGACATGTCCTGATGATTGTCTTGTTGTTGAGAAGCCCCTTGTGCAGCGCGTCATCGAGAGGTCTTTGGGCATCCTTGCTCTTATTCTGGTTCTGTTCCTGATCGGAGGTTTCATCTATGTGATGTATGAGCACAGGAAGCAGAAGGCTGCTGAGAAGGCGCTTCCGCCTGGCTTCAATGTCAGCGAGTCGGCTAAAGTGCCTGATGAGAAGACTGCTTATCATGGTGCTTACATATCCAATCTAAAGAAGGTCTCAGGTGGCAGAGGCAGCAGGAGAAAAGATAAGGGGGGTAAGAGTAGTACGGGGGTTGAGAGAAAGAAAAGAAATGGCGGTAATGGCAGTAAATTTGGCAAGGGCAAGGTCAAGCACCGGAGGCCTGCTAAGCCAGCTAAGCGTGCAGGGCATAAGAGGAAGTCTTCACGTCGCTCTTCTAGGGCGAAGAAGAGGGCGAAGAAGAAGTGATGGATATATGGTTTTAAAAACAAAATTTTAAATACTAATTGGTATGATTATGCATTAAGGGGTGTGAATATGGATAAAAAAGGTAAGCTTTCGACTCTGCTTTTCATAGGGGTTACGATCCTTCCTTTGCTGGGCCTGCTCATCATGGATTACCAGGTCAGGAGGGCTAATGATATCACTGGCGCGTATCTCGCGGCAGGTCCTGCTGCTTATGCTGCTGATAACATGGTGGCGGGAGCTGTAGCTCTTGGTGCGCTTGTCCTTGCGCTTGTCCTCTTTACTGTGTCTAGGGTGAGGAAGTCGAGGCTTGTGACCACCATGCCGCTGTCCAGGATCAATAAGGATATTGATGATATAGACCAGAGGCTTAAGGATCTTGAGAGGTGATATTTTTGCATCATAAGTTTGGACATTATGCTTTTGTGGGCGGTGTCATAATCGCCATCATCGCGGGTCTTTTGCAGACCACGAGCACTTTCTTTGCGTTCAGCATACTTCTGCTTGGCATAGTTGTGGGTTTCTTGAACATCTCGGCTAAGGAAGTGACACCTTTCCTTGTCGCTGCGGTCGCCCTTCTGGTGGCGGGCAGCGCTGACTTTCAGATACTGAACATCATCTTCGATCCTTTGGGCACTGTGATGACGAGCCTGTTCGCGTTCATAAAGCT
>CAYOQS010000003.1:4768-33823 GCA_964406185.1 uncultured Methanosarcinales archaeon | reverse complement strand
TCGGCATCATCGATTTCCATCTGTAGCTGTGCCCGTATGGTGTCTTTTTCCGTTCGATGAAACCTCGTCTGACGAGCTCGTTGAACACCTGGTTGTGCTTGCGTGAGTGGTATTTGAGCTCTTTCTCGCTTACCCAGTTGTCCTTCTTGACCTTGTACCTGAAGAAATGCTGTATCTCGTGCGCGAGCTTCACATTTTCCGAGACGTCCGGGTCGTCTTTTTTATCGGTCATTCTGTTGCTATCTCAGAACTTGTCCAGTGTCTTCTGGTCTTTGTTGTATCTCTGTTTGTACTTGGGCGGCTCTACAGGGACGAATCCGAATCCCCAGTCTTCTGCCATCTGTTGCGCGTTGGATGTTATCTTCGGCGCTGCTATGACTCCGCGCACGTTGTCTGTGCCTTTGACTTTTTTCATCTTCTCTACGTATCGCCTCAGCTGCGTGACTGCGGACAGGTCTGCACAGTACCTTTTGCATTCGACGATCACGAGGTTGTTGTCCTTGTCGTATCCGAACACGTCGATGAACCCGTATTTTGTGTGCTCTTCCATGGACAGTGGCTTGAAGTCATCTGACACGATTGTGGGGTTGCTGTATATCATCTCGCTCATGTCTTTCTCTGTGCCTATTATCTGTATCTTCTGTCCGTCTTTGAGCGCGTGTGAGCTGATGAAGTGCACCTTGTGCATGGTGATGTCGAGGTATTCTTTTAGCGCGAGGTTCTGTGAGCTGAGCAGGAGTTTTCCCTCTTCTGTCTTGACGCTGTGCTTGGCGTCGGGTTTCATGTAGTTGATTGGTGCGTTGCCTTCGGGCTGGTGGACCAGCAGGGTGTTGTCCCCCTTTATTATCACGAGCCGTTCGCCGCGCGCCAGGTACGCTTCTGCCCTGCCTGAATATTCCACTTCGCATTCGCATCCTATTGCGATCGTCTCGTTGCGCCTTATCGCGTCCCTTATCTTGACTGCGTGAGAATCCATTTTACCCCTGAGGATCATGCAGAATGATGTATTTTTATATTTTTTGAGTGTTTTTTATACTGTTTTATACTATCCTGCTGAGAATGTCGCTTTTTGTGACCACGCCTGCGAGCTCCCCTTTCCGCGCAACGACCAGTATGGGGTAGTGGGTTATGAGGGATTTCAGCACAGGCATCTTGGTGTCCTGGCTGATTATGGGCGGCGGATCCACCATGACATCTTTCGCCTTGAGTGTCTGTACATCCTTGTCTCCCAGCTTCTCTATGATGTTGTGTTCCGTGACCAGTCCTATGATGTTCTTTCCTTGCAGGACAGGGACCTGTGATATGCCTTTCCGGCGCATTCTTTTTACGAGCTCGACGACCTTGTCGCCTGGCTTGGCAGACATTATATTATTTTGCATTAGTTCGCGTGCGCTTGCTTCCTTCTTCTTGCTGAGCCGGTCAAGCGCCTCGAATATCTTCTGTACTTTTGAGTACGTCGGGTCTATGTTTCCTGCCTCTATCTTTGCGATGAGTGACTGTGACACGCCTGCTGAGCGGGCGAACTCAGTCTGTGTGAGTCCGAGCTGTTTTCTTATGTGTTTAAGGCTGCTTATGTCGTATGGCATGGATGGCCAAGAATAAGTCTTGTTTATAAATATTCCTATGGTACTATGGGGGATCAGCCTGTCTTCCTATCTATCCCCATCGCTTCGACGATGTTCTGCAGTTCTTTCTTGCTCATGAACTTGTTGTATGTCTGCTTGTTTATGACGATTGAGGGTGTGCCTTTCACGTCGTAGAGCCTTTTCACCGTGTCCAGCGCCGCGTTTTCTATAGTGTAGTCAAATGAGTATATGTAGACGTTCTCGTAGTTTCGCCTTATCCATGTGAGTATGAAGCCCTGCTCTTTGCAGTCACTGCAGTCCTCTTCATTCGTGTAAAAGAACAATATGTTGGCGCTGCTCTGGTTGCATTCCTTGTTTGTCTTCTGTATGAACAGCCAGTGCCTCAGCTCCAGGAGGGAGTAGTATTCTTTCAGGTCAAGGACGTCCCTGTCGTCCTCTCCGAGCCTGTTCTCCATGTAGTCGAGCTTCGATGCCATCTCATACAGTTGGTCAGCCAAGGGTGTTGCGTTGAGGTCGTCGCATGGGTTCTCTGCTATGAGCTCGTACTGCAGCTCCATGGCTGTCGTGTCGGTCTTCAGGTCTTGTCCTATATAGTCTATCTGCTGCATCTTCTGTGAGGCGAAGTAGTTGCCTATTATTATGCCTACTATGAATATTAGTGTAGTTATCGCGAATACTGTTATGTACTTGACCGGGTTTATCTTCTGTCTCCTGTTCATCTTGATCCGCTTGTACCTATGCGTATTCTATGCGTATTTTATCTCTGCTTCCTTCCGCTTCCTTCCTCTCCAGGCGACTTCCTTGTTGCGTAGCCTGGCGTGTATGGCATTGACCCACCAGAATGCGTAGAGCGGGAGGTATAGTATCATGAACAGCACGTAGTTCCATGCTATGTTCTGCTTCTCTTTGGACATGACCTTCGCGAGCACTATCATGGATACTCCTATCGTGAGCGCCGCCAGCCCTATTATCATGAGCGGCCCCTGGTTTACGTAGAAAAGGTCCCATTTGAACTCGAGCAGTCTCCATATGTCGAAGTTGACGTTGTAAAGGTTCATGAACCTCTGGTAGTTCTTCTCTGCCGTGACCCAGAATGAGTATGATACCATGACTGTCGCTATCAGGACCGACAGATACGCGCTGGGAAGCACAAATAGCCCCAGGTTGCCGTACTTCTTGGAGAAGAGTATGTGCTTGTACTTCTGCGTGTTCTCGAGGAAGCCTTTGTACCATCTGACCCTCTGTTTTCGTGTGGTGTTGAACGTGGGCATAGCTACAGCGTAGACGTTGGCGTCTACTGCGTTCTCTATCTCGTACCCCAGCGACTGTATCCTGAGTGATATCTCTATGTCTTCTGTGCACGTGGTCTCATCGTATCCTCCGTGCCTGTCGAAGAACTCTTTCCTGAATATGGTGAGCGGTCCGGGAGTTACGTGTATGCTTCCGAGGTATGCGAACACTTTCCTCAGGTAAACGCCCAGAAGGAACTCTATGACCTGTATCCTCTGCCATATGGTCTTTGGCGTGGTGCACTTCAGTGACGGCGTGACTGCCATGACGCTTTTCTTCCTGAAGTGGCCTAGCATCTTCTTCAGGACATCCGGCTCTACGACCGAGTCCGCGTCAAGGCATGCGACGAACTCTCCGGCAGCGTGCTTGAGTCCCATGTTGAGCGCGGTCCCTTTGCCTCCGTTAGGCTTTGTGAGGACGAGCACGCCGTCCTTCTCGAAACTGCGCGCTGTCTCGAGTGTATTGTCAGTGCTTCCGTCATCTATCACTATGATCTGGAGTTTGTCTTTCGGGTATCTTAGCGCGAGAAGTGAATTTAATGTCTTTGCGAGGCATCCTTCCTCGTTGCATGCAGGAACCATTATCGTGACTTTCGGTGCTTTCTTTGGCGGCCGTGGGTTTCTTATTATGTTCCTGTTCTCTATCAGTGTGAGAAGGAAGAATACTGCAGTAAAAAGACCGAAGTAAGATACTGTATATAATATGACATCCCAAAAGGTCATGTTTACCCGCTTTTTCCGATGGTTTATAAAACTAACCTGTGTATTGTCTATCTATCTTATAATCTTTTCCATGTTTTCCCGGATTTTGATGTTTTGAGGCCTTTTTAGGGGTTTCTGCCGGCTTATACACCTTCTTTTTATTCTTATAGGAATATTTTTGTCACGAACCTTATTAAATGAATGATTTTGCCGTTTCAGCATCAGATTTTGCAGAGGTGATCGAGATGGTAAATATTGATGGACGTTATCTTTTCACATCAGAGTCTGTTTCGGAGGGACATCCGGACAAGGTGTGTGACCAGATATCTGATGCAGTGCTTGACACGTGTTATGCAGAGGACCCGCACTCAAGGGTGGCCTGCGAGACCGCTGTGAAGGACAATAATGTCATAGTGTTCGGTGAGATCACGAGCAGGGCGAAGCTTGATTTTGATGCCATCGCAAGAAGGACTATCAGGCGCATAGGTTACACTCCTGACTGCGGTTTCGATCCTGATGGCTGTAAGGTGTCTGTGATGGTGAGGGAGCAGTCTCCTGACATAAGCCAGGGCGTGAGTCGGGGTGAGGGTCTTCATGCTGAGCAGGGCGCGGGTGATCAGGGGTTGATGTTCGGTTATGCGACCAATGAGACACCGGAGCTCATGCCGCTGCCGATAGTCCTTTCTCACAGGCTTCTGATCAGGCTTGCTGAGCTGAGGCGGTCGGGCAGCCTGCCTTACCTCAGGCCGGATGCCAAGTCGCAGGTGACTGTCGGGTACGACAGGGGAAAGCCTGTCAGGGTGGATGCGGTCGTGATATCCACTCAGCACAAGCCGGGAATCCCTCACTCACGTATCAGGGATGATATCATAGCGCGTCTGATCAGGCCTGTCTGTGGCAGGTGGTTGGACGATGACACGAAGTTCCATGTCAATCCTACAGGCTCGTTTGTCATAGGCGGTCCTGTGGGTGACGCGGGCCTGACCGGCAGGAAGATCATCGTAGACACTTATGGCGGCCACGGCTCTCATGGCGGGGGTGCTTTCTCAGGCAAGGATCCTACAAAGGTGGACCGCAGCGCAGCATACGCTGCGCGCTATATCGCGAAGAACATCGTAGCTGCAGGTCTTGCTGACAAGTGTGAGGTGCAGCTTGCTTACGCGATAGGTGTGGCTGATCCGGTCTCTATATTGACGCATTGTTTCGGTACGAACCGCGTGCCTGAGGAGAGGATCGCAGCCCTGGTGAGGGAGAATTTTCCTGTGAAGCCTGCTGAGATACTTGAGGTGTTGGACCTTCGCAGGCCGATCTATGAGAAGACGGCATGTTATGGTCATTTTGGCAGGGACGATCCTGACTTCACTTGGGAGCGGACCGACAAGGCAGACCTGCTAAGGAAGGATGCTGGTGTCCTGAAGCAGGCAGAGCACCCGGGCATAGATGTCCCTCTCGACGGTAAATAATTATTCTTATTCTTTCTTTTCCTTATGCTTACGAGGCAGCACTACCGCTCTTTGCGTGTCCTAACGGCCAACAGGCGGATTGGCTGCACTTTACAATTGTTCTGTGTGTATTGCGCAAGCCGGAGGCAAGCACGGTCTAAATTACGAGCAGATAGCAGCCGACATTGGTCTAGCAGCGTAGCGCTGCTGTCTCACCCTCACTCCCCTTTCTTCGGGTGGAAGGGCGGTCCTGCGTATTCAGGCATCCATGATTCGAGCTGCAGGTACTGCTTGACTGCTCCGAGAAGTCTTGACGCGTCCTTGATGAGCTGGTCCTCCACGCTCTCTATGCGCGTCTTGTACATCCTGTTGAGGTAGAATCTCTGCAGGTACTTGTTCTGGAGTATGAAGTTCTTGTTCCATTCTCCTTTTGGGTCGAGTTCCATCTTGGCGGTCACGAATACCTCTACCTCCCCTTTGTTTGTCTTGACTTTTGTGCCTTCCACGACTATCTCTTCTGTCTGGAGGTTGAGTCCGTGGAAGTCTACGTCGAGATAGAGCTTGAAGAAGTCGTTGGGATAGTTCTTTGATGTCCTCCACCACACCCATATCTGCTTCGCGCCGTTTCCGCTTATCCTTTCGAGATAGAGCTTCTCCATCCATTTGTCGTTGCTTGCTGAGCAGTAGCCTTCCTCTATTATCCATTCGTGGACCCTCTTGTATAGGTATTCCATGCTGAATATGTGTTTGAAGTTTATGCTGAAGAGCCTTACTGTCCATGGCTTGTTGAGTTCGAATGGTCTTTTCGGTGTTATGGGCATACCTTTATTCCAAACAAATGGCGTTTATAAAAGTTTCGTCCCCTTTTGGTGTCTCATTTCCTTATTGGATATCATCATTTTCGGGATAATTTTTTAAACAACTTGTCTCTACATCCGCTTCATGTTCGTTGGTATTGTGGGCAAGCCGAGTTGTGGAAAGAGCACTTTCTTCAAGGCATCGACTCTTGCAGAGGTTGACATAGCGAATTATCCTTTCACCACTATAAAGCCGAATCACGCTGTGGGTTTTGTGAAGGTGGACTGCGTCGATAAGGATTTCGGGAAGCAGTGCGATCCAAGAGAGGGTTTCTGCATACATGGAAGGCGTTTTGTGCCTGTAGACGTGATGGATGTAGCTGGTCTTGTTCCCGGCGCGCACAGGGGGTTGGGTATGGGCAACCAGTTCCTTGACGACCTTCGCCAGGCTGATGCTCTTGTGCATGTCATAGATATCTCAGGCAGCGTCAATGAGAAGGGTGAGCCGGTAGAGCCGCTCAGCTATGATCCTGCGAATGACGTGAGGTTCCTTGAGGAGGAGCTTGACATGTGGTACCTTGATATTTTGAAGAAGGGATGGGAGCGTTTCGCACGCACCGTGATGCAGGAGAAGGGCAATATAGCGAAGGCTGTAGGTAAGCAGCTCTCAGGCCTGAAGGTTACTGAGGAGATGGCAGAAGATACCATCAAGCGGCGGGGTCTTGACATGGCAAAGCCTGACAGGTGGTCAGAGGGCGAGTTGAAGTCCCTTGCTGTCGGGCTGAGGAAGAGGACAAAGCCGATGGTGATCGCTGCGAACAAGATAGATGTGCCTGGCGCTGACAGGAACCTGGAGCGCCTGAAGAAAGAGTTTCCGGACCATATGATCATACCCTGCTCTGCTGAGTCAGAGCTCGCATTGCGTGAGGCTGCGAAGCACGGTCTCATCGATTACGTCCCTGGCGACAACCAGTTCAATATCCTGGACGTTTCCAAACTCAATGACAAGCAGAAAGCTGCGCTGGACTTCATCCGGAAGAACGTGCTTGACAGGTTCGGCTCGACCGGTGTGCAGCAGGTGCTTGACGCTGCAATCTTCGATCTGCTGAAATACATAGCTGTATTCCCTGGCGGGGTTAACAGGCTTGAGGACCAGCACGGCAATGTGCTGCCTGACTGTTTCCTGCTGCCGGAAGGCAGTACTGCATTGGACTTTGCGTTCCGCATCCACACTGATATCGGCAGGGGATTCATCCGCGCTATAGACGTCAAGAAAAAGATGACTGTCGGCAAGGAGCACAGGCTGAAGCACAGGGATGTGATCGAGATAGTGTCATCTAAATGATCTTCTGGATTTTTTTTCTTGATGATTTTCTGAAATTTTCTGTGATTGTTTAGCAGCGTGGCTGCGGCCGCCGCTCTTTGCGTGTCCTGACATAGCACGGTGAGAATTGGCTGCACTTTCACGATCAGCTTTAGTCATTGCGCAAGCTTGCAAGCACGGTGAGAATGAACAGTAGTCAGCACGCCCACTTAACCGCTAGCAGCGTGGCTGCGGCCGCCGCTCTTTGCAGGTCCTAAGACAGCATATTAAGACTTGCCGCACTTCAGTTGTGCCTCTATCCTAGCCCTCCTCCTATTATGTTTCCCGCTATCATGTTGAACAGGAGCATGACTGCCAGTGACAGGAAGCAGTACAGCACCGTGCTTTTTGTGAGGTTGTTGCCGACTTCGTAGTCTTCTGAGAGTTTGTCGAACCCGTTCTCGATCCCGTTCACCATGACCGTGAGTATGTACACTATCTGCACCACGTAGAATCCTACGATTATCTGGAAGTAGAATGTGGGCATGCCGTCACCGAAGAGCTGTGTCAGCCCGACTGCTGCTCCGGCACCTCCTGCCTGTGCTGCTGTGCTCTCTGTCTGCAGCTTCTGGAGCTGTCCTCCCAGCTTGCCCAGGATGGTTGTGACCATCGATGTTATTCCTATGACTATGCCTGATATGACCGGAGTCAGGAACTTTATCTGCGACTTCATTGATGATATTGTGTCTGCCATGAGGTCCTTGAGTCTTTCGTCGACGTTATGCATCTGTTTTATGTAGCGTGACACGTTTATGAGTGCCTGTGCTGCTACGAGGGGTCCTTTCTTCGCGCTTTCCACGAGGACTTTCATTGATGTCTCGATTATGTCTGAGGGGTATTGGAGTATGGCTCCTCTTTGCGGGTCGAAGACTGCCTGCTCGACGTTCATCCCGAGCTTTGTTATGTTTGCCGAGACGAGTCCGAAGAACTTGCCGGAGTATGTGTCGGGTATGGTCATAGCCACTTTCTGGAATGCTATCTCCGCGGGGAATCCGTCTCCGAGCCTGTTGCCGAGCTGGAAGAGGGCTGACGCGAACTCTGCCTCGAGCTTTTTGGTCTCGGTCCTTATCTTGAGCACGTTCTTTGTCCTGAGCTTGTAGAAAAGACCTGCTGCAAGGCCTGCGGAGAGGGGCAGGAATATGCTGAGCAGCGATGCTCCGAGTCCGAACGGGCCTATGTATCCTTTGTCGGGTATGTTTGACATCTTGTATTCTATGAAGTAGAATTTTGCATCTTCTCCTTCTGGCGGTACGTACGAGTCGATTGTCATTATCTCTCCGCCTTGTGTTGTTATTATGTCCCATCCTGGAAGTAGTATGTGTATTATTATCGGGAGGAATGCTATGAACAGGCATGCCAGGCCTATGGTTATGCTTATGTAGATGGGGTTTATCTGTATCTCCTGCGGGCCTAGTTTGATGATGAAGTTCTTGTACTTTTTGAGTTCGGGGTTTTTTGAGACGTCGACGTTTCCGTATCCTGTTGGCCTTTTGGAGAGTATCTGCTTCCCGAGGTAGTATACTGCGGCTGGGAGGAGTATGTTGTAAAGTGCGGCGAGGTGGTACCATGCCACGCCTTCCATGAAGCTCACCACCAGCGGCAGGATGACAAGTCCGAGTATGGGGAGTATGATTCCCAGCATGTGGAGCATGGTGATCGGTGATTTGAGGCTGTGGGCGTAGTGGAGCATCTTTTCGTACGTCTCCTGGAGTATGACGTCGAGCGACTTGTCGAGCATGGACACTCTTGCTGTTTCGTCCCCTTCGAGCAGGCTGCCTTCTATGAGGTGCATCGCCTCTATGAACTCCATGTTCCATTTTCGCCACGTGTCCAGGTATGCGTCGAGGCTTTCTTTTACTGATGAGTATTTCTCTGTTTCTATGTTCCATATTATCCTCTTGAAGTCCAGGGATAATGGCGGGGCGAGGTGTTCTGCTGCGAAGTCTATCGCTAGTTCAAGGTTTGATGTGTGCCTCATGTACGTGACTACGTAGAATATTGAGAGCACCATCTGGTTGGAGGCTTTCATGCGCCAGCCGTTGGCGAGGAAGTGTGGTGCGTTTCCGAGTGGGCCGAGCAGTATCGCGCCGGTTATCAGGAAGAATGCCGGGAAGAAAAGCCCTCCTTGCGTGAGTATGAATGCTGCAAGGACTCCGATGAGTATGTATGCGAGGGGGAACAGCAGGGAGAATGAATAGGCCCCTGCAGGTGTTATGTTGAGGTGGCAGATGTCTATGGACTCCTGGAGCTTCTGTGCTTTCTTCTTGTCTGGTGTTATCTTGAAGAGCTTCTCTGACTGGTTGCATGCTTTCTCGTACCAGGACATGTGCTTTGGGAGGTATTCCTGCTTGAACTCGTTGTACTCGCGCGTCCTGATCACTCCGACGCTCTGTATCTCTTCGTCTTCGGGTGAGAGGTTCACGTCTAGCTGGGTCTTGTACTTGGCCAGTAGCTTCTCCATCTCTTCCTTGCCTATCTCTGGCATACTTCACCTCTTTTTGCTTTTGATCTTTTTGTGATATTTTTCTGGTGGCGCTATCCTGCCATGAAGCTCCAGAACTTCTCTGCTCCGTGCAGTATGACGCAGTTTTTGTAGTGGTGCCTGTTCCTTGTAAGTTGCGACCGGTTCATCACGCTTCTGTTGCGGAACATGGAGAAGTCCGCTCCTGTTATCTTCTCAGGCACTATGATTATGATGCGGTTGTTCTTGATCAGTATGCTGTGGACGTTGTCCTTTACGTGCTCTATCTTCTCGTACAGCTTCGTGGCGTGTGGGTTCTTGCGTGTCCATTGGAGTGTCTTGCGCGTCTCGATGAGCGAAAGGTATGACAGGGTCAGCGGGTTCTTGAGGTTGAGCCTGCAGACTGATACGTTTCCGATCTTCTGGATGTTGAGCACTTCTTCTCTGGTGAGTTGGGTGGTGAAGTTGTGCGCGTGAGAATATGCCGCCCCCAATTTCTTTGCTATGTCTGATATCGAGTATAGTTTATCAGGGTCTCTTGATAGAAGTTCGATTATCCTGTGCTTCAGCGTTGCTGTCATCCTGTCACTTGTTGTCAGAGGGTGAAATGGGGGGTGTCGGCGCCCTTGCCGGGCGCCGTGGTATGTAGGGGGTTAAACGATAGGGGTTAGTCCTGCTTGTTTAAATATTTATCTATTTTTAAGATATATTTATCTTAAAGTAAATAATAAAAATCTTTATTATTATATTAATCTATCTAAATAATAGATATATTTGGTTCTTTTGAAAAAAAGGCCTTGAAGCGCTCAAGATATAGAAATAGGGGGTTTGGGATGTTTTCAGTCCTTTTCGATATGTTCCTCGATCTTCTGCATGTTATTTGCTATCTCTGACCATTTGACTATGTATGAATGCAGGCTTCTGTAGTCAGGCATGACTGACTTGACCATTATGGAGTAGGCAGCCCTTTCTATTTTCTCCTGTGACTCTTCAGGCAGCGCTCCTGCTTCATCGCCTTGTATCCCCCATGCTGCTAACTGGGCTACTGCTGTCCCTCCTTCTGTTCTTCCTCTTGCAGCAACATAATATGTTCCGTCATCTGACTTGCCTGTTATGTATGTAGCGTCATCAGGCACGTTTCCTGATAGCCTGCTTGCTGTATGGGGATCCTGGGCTTCACCTGCTCTGAAGTATATGAGCGGACGGGTCTCGTTCTCTATCATGCTGGTGAGCACCTCGTCCCGGGGATATTTGAGAAGGTTCATGGAATATGCCGGAAGCAGTACTAGCATGGCTCCTCTTGCTCCGATGTTTCTCGGTCCTTTTACGAGGCTCTCTACTCTTTCCTGGTATTCGTTGATCCTGTTGTGGCAGTCGAGGACAAGTTCCCGCACTGCCTTGTCGACGGTCTTGAAGTATCTCTTTCCTTCTGTGAGCAGCTGTTTGAGGTCGGTCAGCGTGCTTTCCTGATCGAGAAGACGTGTCTCTTTCCTGTCGAGGGCTTCGGCAAGCACCTGTTGGTCATCTTCCCTGATCTCGATCTCCCGAGCCCTTCTTTCCAGATTGCTGAGTTCCTCTCTCCTGCGCGTGATGGCTTCCTTTTCTCTGCGTAGCTCCAAGATCTTCTCTTCTGTCTCTTTCGCTTTCTCTTCTATGAGTTCGTACGCATCGCCTCTTATGATGTCATCCTTGAGAAGGTCATGTATCACTTCGTTGGCATCGGCTGAACTCATTCCTTTGTTGCGGAGAGCGTCGAACAGTCTGCTGCCCCTGCCTTTCTGTCCACCGACATAGTCCCCCTGCACCCTTGCCGCGAGCTGCCGGTATATATCGTCTGCGTTCATGTGTTTTTCTTTGCGCCCTGGCTGTCTTGTCGGCCTTTCGCTGATGTCGTCGCATATCGGGCTGGGCATGCCGGGTATTGTGGTTTCAAGGTCGGGACTGACCGGTCCGGGCTTCTGTGCGAGGAGCTCTTCAAGCTCTGCAAGCTTTTCTTCTGCGTCTTGTGTTTTCTGTTCTGCGGCCCTTACCCTTCCATCTGCTTTCTCCAGCTCGTCCCTGTACATAGCTTCTATTGCGGTGACGGTGGTGTCTCTTTCCTGCTCTTTTTGGGCTATCGCCCTTTCTACCGCTTGTTTTCTTTCAGCGTCTTTCTCTGCGAGGAGTAGCTTATGCTCTTCTGTAAGATTCAGGATGTCTGCTTCATGCGCTGATTGTATCTGTTGGAGGTTCACGTATGGCTGGTCTATCCTTCCGCCGTCTTCTGCTTCGTGCGTAGAAGGCTTTGCCATGTCGAGCTGTGCTGTGAGATCCTCTATCTGCTTTTCCAGGCTGTCTATCGTCTCTTCTCTCTCTATGATGCTTGCTTCCTGCAGTCCGAGCGCCTGCTGTCTTTGTATCATCTCCTTTTCCCATGCCTGCAGTTCTGTGCTCTTTTGCGCGAGACCTTTTTCAAGCTGTTCGTACTCTCTTATCTTTCGCTCGTAGACCTTTCTGGTCCTGTCGAGCTGTTCGGTCATCAGCTTAAGGGCGTCTGCAGGGTCTGCGCTTGTTTGTTCAGAATTTCTGTTTGTCAGTGCAGAGACCAGTGTCTGCTGTGCCTTTCTAGAATCAGGTCTATCTTTCGGCATCGATATCGACATCCCCCACCATATCTATATATGGAAGTATAAGAGCTTCATTTATATATTTTACGTATTTTATCACTCTAAAATGGTTAAGAATTCTTAGGGGGTGTGGCCATGATAACCCTATTTTTGGCTTTTCTTGTCGAAATACGTCTTGACATTTCCCAGCATCTTTGGAGTCGCAGAGGGACCGAGCGCGTAGTATATCTTCTCTGCCTCTCCCCCCCAGCTGTAATGCCCGCGCTCTTTCTTGATCTTCTTGACCAGGAACTCATTTATCTCAGTGCCTTTCTTGAGGTGGTAGTATATGCTCCTCATGGTGACCTGCGGGAACAAAGCAACATAATGCTTGTATATGTCATACGCGTAGCCCTCTTCCAGGAAATAGAGTATCTCGACGATATTCTGCCTTATCACTGACTTCGTGGGGCGGCCTCGTTTCATATCTTTCTGAAGAAAGAGGTGGTTAATAAATATTGGTGTGCATCGGCTTAGCCAGATTAGAGGTGCTAAGAGCAAAATCCTGACCGTCTGTGCCATGTATGCCATGTGTGCCGTAGGCATACGTGGCATGGCCGGACGAAGTTTTTGCGTAGCCGAGCGCAGCAAAAACGTAGTAGGGCAGGATTTTGCTCTGGATAAGGATCCAGCACCACAAACTTGACTAAGCTGAATCACTATGCGGTTCACGGCAGTGCCTTGAACCTTGTGCTCATCAGTGTCCATTCTGCGAATAGCAGCAGCAGCGCGATGAGAAGGAATATCATCCTGGTCTGGTGGGGTATGTTCTGTTCTGAAAGCACGATTATCTCGTTGAACGCCTCTTCCATCTCTGCCCTGCTTCCCACCTGGAAGGATTTTCCTCCTGTGTTGTCCGCTATCCTCTGCAGGTTAGGGGCGTTTATGGTGGAAAGCAGCTGTGTGAGCTCAAAAGCCCCTCCTTTCTCTGTTGCGATGCCTATGGTGTGGACCATCACGTGGTTCTGCGCTGCGTAGTTTATTCCTTCCTCGAGGGGCCCGCCTACTGTGTGCTGGCCGTCGGTGAGGAGCACCACAGACATTGACTTGTCGTATTCTGTCTGGAGTATGTTGACTGATGTGGTTATTGCTCCTGATATGTCTGTCCCTCCTGCTTTGCTGACCTTGATGTTGTCTATCGCCTCTTCGGCTGTCCCTTTCTTGTCTGTCAGCGCATTTTCCACTTTCGACACTCCTGAGAATGACACCACTCCTATCTTGACTTCTGCGTTGAGCGCCTCGACGAACGTCTTTGCGGTGTCTTTCGCTACACCGAGCCTGTTGGGTGATAGGTCGTCCGCGAGCATGCTGCTGGACGCGTCTATGGCAAGGACGTAGTTGAAGTCTGACCCGGGGCCTTTGGTCCATATTATCATCCCTGCAGCGGATATTGTCAGGAAGAGTATTATGAAGCATCTTATTATCAGGAGTGTTATGTTCTTCGACATGACGAGCTCTCCTGTCACCCTCCTCAATGCCTCGAAGTTCGCGAAAAGGACAGCCCTTCGTCTGGTGAACTTCATGAGGAAGAAGTGCAGTGCTATCATTATGGGTATGGCGAACAGCGCCCAGAGGAAGTGGATGTTGAGGAATGTTATGTCTGCCATCTATCTCAGCTCCCTCATCTTGAAGAACTTGAAGACCTCTTTGTTGTACGGCTGGTCCGTCCGGAGGAACATGTGGTCTACATTGACATCCTTGAGCATCTTTGCGAGTTGTGTCTCCTGTTCCTGCATGTTCCTTTCGTATTCCTGCTTGACTTTCTTGGTGTCGACGAGGAGTATCTGTCCTGTGTATGGGTCCTTGACAAAGACCTGTCCTACCTCTGCCGGCATCATAACGTCCCGGGGGTCGTTTATCTTGAAGACTATCAGCTCGTGCTTCGCTGCCAGAAGCTTTAGTTTCTCGTACCAGTCGCCTTTGACCCCTATGAAGTCTGTCATGAGTATGACGATGGACCGCCTTGACATCCTTGCGTTGAAGTCATGGAGCGCGGACTCGAGATCGTACCCTCCTTCGTAGAATGATGTGTCTGTTATGTTCTTGAGCATGATGTAGTACTGCTTGTTGCCGATGTTGGGCATCCTGAAGAACCTTATGTTGTCTGCGAAGAGCGCGAGCCCGACAGAGTCCCCTTCCCCGAGTAGCGTGTGGGCGAGAGAGGCGAAGAGCTCTATGACGTATTCGTTCTTGAGCTTTGGTGTCGAGCCGAATGACATGCTGCTGCTGACGTCGATGAGGAACATTATGTTGTTGTTCCTTTCCTCTATCAGCTCTTTCACTACGAGATATCTTGACCTGAGAGATGCTTTCCAGTCTATCTGCTTGGCGTCGTCCTCTGCTGCGTTGTAGTTCCTGTAGCCGTGGAACTCGAGTCCCCTTCCTTTGAGGACTGACCTGAACTCTCCTGAGAGCATGCCTGATATGCCTTTCTTGGAGATTACTTCAAGTCTCTTGAGCGTGGGGGTCACGTCGACCTTGAACTCTTTCATTTTTATTATGGTACTGGTATCTTCTGCAGGATCTCCTTGATGACCTGTTCAGGTGTCACGTTCTCTGCCTGCGCTTCGTATGTGAGAATGAGCCTGTGCCTCAGGACGTCGTAGGCGACCTCTTTGACGTCTTCAGGTGTTACGTATGTCCTCCCTCTCAGGACAGCGTTGGCTTTTGCCGATATGTAAAGTCCTATGGATCCTCTCGGTGACGCTCCGAAGTCTATGTAGTGTCCCTGCTTGAGCTTGTACCTGTCAGGATATCTTGTCGCGTCTATGATCGTGACCAGGTACTTCTCTATCTTGTCAGAGAGATAGACGTATTTTGTGGCCTGCTGTATCTCTGTTATGCTGTCCGGTGAGAAGATGGGATTGACGTCGAAGTGTTCGAACTTGTGGATGGTCATGTTCTTGTTGAGGATCTCGACCTCGTCCTCTTTTGTAGGGTATCCTACCATCAGCTTGAACAGGAACCTGTCCACCTGCGCTTCCGGGAGGGGGTACGTTCCTACCTGTTCGAGCGGGTTCTGCGTGGCCATTACGAAGAACGGGACGGGAAGCTGGAGTGTCTCGTGCCCTATCGTCACCTGTTTTTCCTGCATGCATTCCAGCAGTGCTGACTGCACCTTCGGCGGGGCCCTGTTTATCTCGTCTGCCAGGATGAAGTTCGCGAATACAGGGCCTTTGATGATGTAGAACCCTTTCTCTTTCTGGTATGATGTCAGGCCTGTGATGTCTGAGGGCAGAAGGTCTGGTGTGAACTGGATCCTTGCGAATGAGCAGCCCATGGTCTGGGATATGGTCCTGACCATGAGTGTCTTGGCTATGCCTGGCACTCCTTCGAAGAGTATGTGGCCGTTGGCGAATATCGCTCTGAACACGCTGTCGATAACAGCTTCCTGGCCTATGACTATCTTTGATATCTCTTCTTTTGACTTCTTGACGAAGTCGCTGGTCTTTTCTATCTTGCTTTCCAGCTCTTTTATCTGCTCTTTTGTCAGTTCATCTCCGGGTTTGAGCGTGTCGAATACTCCCATGGCTGGATTCACCTCTTTTGCGTTTAAAAAGTTATAGTATCACTCTGAAATGGTTGTTGATTATGGTGTTTTTTTGTTTTTTTTGGGCTTTCTTTTGATTTTTTCAGGTTTTTTCAGGTCATTTGCCTCCTCTTATGCCTGTCCTTTGTGCACTTCTTGTGAGCTCTTGTTTTCTTGATTTCAGGTGTGCCCATCCTATTATGAGCGCTATGGCCACTATAAGTGTCACGATGGAGACCGTCCCCAGTATGAATGCTGACTCTGTGGGCATGCCATAAACCTGTGTGGGCTTCTCGAGCTCGGGTTCGACCTCCCGCGGCGCTATAAGGTACTTGCAGCTTTCTATGACCTGGCCTAGCATCTTGTCCGCTTCGCTTGTGTCACCTTCCTCAAGGATTCCGCGCGCCTTCTTCAGGAACTCGTTGAGCTCGAGGCATTCAGGGTTCGTGCTGAGCAGGTCCTCTGCGAAAGCGAGCTTGGTGTTGACCTGCGTGTCATTGCCTTCTGATTTAAGCAGTGAGTTGACGAATATCTTTGCCTTCTCCCTGAAGCGCGATTTCTTCTCTGTCCCGTCTTCTGCCACTGATATGGCGTCAGCTTCTGCCTCTATGATTATCTCGTACGTGCCGTATGTCCTGTGCGACTCGACGAATAGTGTGATGAATTCCTTCTGGTTCGGCTGGAGTGACGGGAAAAATTCCCTTGACAGCCTGAGTTCGACGTCTTTGTTTGCCGTGGATGCCTTAAGCCTGAGGTCTTCCATCGTGAAGTTCTGGTTGAATATGTTTATCGGTACCTCCATCGTGTCATTTACGTATGTTGTGACCATCTGCGGCGTTATTAGCCTGAAAGACACAGGTGTTGGCACGTATTTCGGGACCTCATAAGGTACGGGCTGTGACACCGCTCCGCCTCCTCCTACAGGAACGATGATCACTTCAGGGAATGTCTCAGCTTCCACGACAGTGAGGTTTATCCTGTTGCTGCTTGTGCTGTTGTACCCGTCGAACATGTTGAACACCAGCTCTATCTTGCCGAGGAAGCCTCCTCCTGTGAATACGTTGACCTTGTGCGTTGAGGGGTTGATGGTTATGTTCACCTGGTCTATCTTTGTACCGTTCGTGTCTGTCACGTTGTATGTGACGTTGTCGTCAATGTCCGGGTCGTAGAAGTACGTGTCAAGGTCTATCCAGCTCTGGTTGGTGTTCTGCTCCTGCTCCCTGTCAGCGATCGCATACCCGAGGGTCACGCTGCTTATGCCTGGCTTCTCGCTCGTATCGTTAGTCTCCAGGTAGAACTTGTACTGTATGCACCTCTCGTCTTCAGAAGCGATGGCAGAACCTGATGTCAGGTATGTCGCGTTGCTGTAGTTGGAGCTTATCGTGGATGGGCAGGAGAGGGGTGTCAGGCCTTCTGCTGTCCTTGTCTTGAAGTAGATGTCGAATGTTATGTTTGTGTTGTTGTTCGCGGGCGTGGTGTTGCCTGTCCAGTTTATTCTGGCGAACTCGTGGTAGAAGTTGGTCTCTCCGGTGTCCAGCACTTTGCTCTCGAACACGCCTGTCTTGATGAACGCGCCAGGGTTTAGCACGATTCCGAGGTCGCCTGGAAGCGCCGATACGTTGGTCTTGGTGACTCCTGCGTTGAAGTGCGTGTAATTGTATTCCCTGATCTGTCCGAACCATCCTATCCTGTTGACGTTTGTCACGTTTACCGTCCAGTTCAGGGTGGTCGAGATGTTCTGCTCGTCGAGCACCAGCACTGTCAGGTTCCTGATTCCTGCTGAGAAGAAGTGTGTACTGTAATTATATCTCGAGATGTTCGCCCCGCTTATGTTCTCCCCGTCAAGCACCCATTGGTAGTGCAGCGAGTCGCCGTAATCAATATCTGTCGCAGTGACGTTGAACATCTTGGATGCGTTCTCGGGCATGGTCACGTTATGGGTCATGTTGGGCCAGTATTCGAGTATGGCAGGGGCGTCGTTCACGTTGTAGACGACCAGCCTCACCGTGGTGGTGTTTGTCCTGCCGGTCGTATCATCCACTGTGAAGTTTATGTGATACACTCCGACCTGTGAGTTGTTAGGGGTCATATTGGCGCTGGCGGTGTCTCCGTCATAGCTTGTCAGGTTGATCAGGTATATCCCTGTTGTGACCGCATCGTTCGATGCGTTTGTGAAGTTCACGTATTCCATAGAGAAGGACAGTGTCGCGCTCTCCTCATCGTAAGCGTCCATCAATACATTGGTGTTGTTATCCTCGTATATGGTGCTGTTCCATACGGTCATGTTGGTGGTGTGGTTGAGCAGCATTTCTGGCGTCCATATTGTTGTGTTGTACGCGAACGATTCGTTGGTGTAGTACTCATAAAGAAGAGGGTCCCAGTATGGGAAGTCGTTGAACTCGCCTACTGTGAGGTTCATTATGGTGGATGCGTTCGCTTCACCGTCAGTGACTGTGATGTTGATGATGTAGTTGCCTATCTGGCTGACGTTCGGTGTGAAGCTTATCAGGCCCGTGGTCTCGCTCACGTTGAAGAGGGTCGAGTTGTCATAGTATAATATGCTGTCCTGAGGGTCAGGGTCGCTAGCGTTGACCTGGTACTCGAACAGGTGGTCTTCCAGGATGGTCAGGTTCCCTATCGGCGTCAGCGTAGGGGGGGTGTTGTACGTGACGTTGAACAGCACGAGCTGCCAGTCGTATCTTCCGGTGGTGTCGTTTATGGTTATGTTCACCCAGTGCTCGCCGACTTCCGGATCATCTGGTGTGAAGTTGATGAGTCCTGTCGCGTTTCCGCCTGTGCCGCCGGTGGTTATGTTGAAGAGTGTGGTGTTGTCGCCGAATGAATGTAGGTTGTTGTCTTCATCACTTGCGCTTACTGTGGTGCTGAAGGTCTTGTTGACTTTCATGCGGTAGTTTGGTATTGCTGACAGGATCGGGTCGTGCTCGATGTTGGATATGTTTATTATGAATGTGTCTGTGTCCTGTGCGCCTTTGCTGTCCTCTGCTGTGAGTGTTATCGTCCAGTCTCCCACGTCTGACTGTGATGGTGTGAATGCCATGTACGCTTCCGCACCTTCTGCTGAGCTGTTCGTGGTGACCACTGTGAAGAGGCTGTTGGCAGGGACGGATACTGCGCTGAAGTTGATGGTGTCGAGGAGGTCCACGTCTGTAGCGTTGAATGAGATGTATGTGTAGTTGTCTTCTGTTGTATATATATCCGGCAGCGGCTTGCCCCCTATGACTGGCGCCGTGTTGTTTATGATGGTCAGGTTGAATGCCGTGGAGACGTTTGTCGTTCCGTCGCTCACGTTGATCAGTATGGAGTAGTTCCCTATGTCGGATGTCGGGAACGTCTCGGTGATGAATCCCGTGTTCGGGTTTATGTTGAACAATGTGGTGTTGTCGTAGTATGTCAGGGGATCTTCGTCAGGGTCGTTCGCCACTATCTGCAGCTGGTATAGCGTGTCCGCATATGCTGTCTGGTTCTGTACCTGCTGTATTGTGGGGGGGTCATTTACTCCTGTGACGTTTATGGTGACGTTGTTGCTGAGCGTGTAGTTGTAACCGTCGTAGCACCTGAACCGCACCTTGTTAGTGCCGAAGAAGTTGTGGTCCGGGAAGAGTGATACGTTGTTCGGCTCTGTAGCATTGATGACTATGGTTACATTCTCCCTGCCTAAGAATATCGTGTCGTAGGATAATGGGTAGTCGTCAGTGTCGTTGTCATAGAAGTAGTCGTCAAGGTTTATCTCGTCCAACCTCGGGGTGTCTTCTGTCAGTGTTATGTTCGCTATAAGTCCCTGGAATATCGGGGCCCGGTTCTCGTTCGTGACGTTGACTGTCCAGTTGATATAGTCGAAAGCGCTCTGGTTGTCTGTGACATTGACGATGATTGTATGTATGCCTGCTGAGAAGAAGTCTGGCGTGTAGTTTGCCTGGTTCCCTGTGAAGTTCAGCAGTGTCCTGTTCAGCACTCCGTCCACCAGCCAGGTGTGGTTGAGCGCATCCCCGTGTATCAGGTCAGGGTCTGTCGCGGTCACGTTGAAGATCATCCAGGCGTTCTCCTTGACTGTCAGGTTGGTGATGTTTGGAGGGTAGTATGATGTTATGTTCGGAAGGTCGTTGACGTTGATTATATACCAGTCTATCAGTGCGAAAGAGCCGTTTCCTGTGTCTATCTCTTTGACTATCGCCCATGTGTGCTCATAGTATCCTACTTCAGCGTTGGTAGGTGTGAAGTTCATGACGCCTGTATCAGGATCTATGCTGTCTGAGAACGGGGGCGTGTCTATCGAGAAGTTGATGGTGTCCCCTTCATCATCTGTGGCGTTGAAGTCGTAGAAGCATTCGCTGTCCTGGTAGCACGTCATCGAAGATGGTGGTGTGGGTGTGAAGTACGGCGCGGTCCCTGCTGCTATGACGAATGCTGCTGCTATCAGCAGGATGATAGCATATGCTATGTTCCTCATTTTTGCCTTTCCGCACCTGTTTTTCATGTTTTCCATCATTCCTCTATGATTATGATCACGTTCTGGTAATAGTAATGGCCTGCATCGTCTTTTATTATGATCCAGATATTATGCTTCCCTGCATCCTCTGCAGAGGGTGTGAACTCTACTTTCCCTTCCTGTGTTATGTTGAAAAGTGCAGTATCATCGCTGAACTGCACCTCTTCTTTGTTCGGGACGACCCTGAAGCTGACGTCATCCCCTGCGGTCGCCACGAAATTCGGGATCTGTCTGAAGTTCAGGCTCATTTCAGCGCTTGAGCCTGTGACCACTGTTTCCGACTCGAAGGTATCAAGCGCATAGTAGCCGGTTATGCCTCCCCTGAACATCAGGAGAGCTATCATCCCAAGGGCTATTGCAAAGACTATGAGAATTATGTTCCTCTTGACCTTCGCTTTGTGGATGTCCTCTTTTCCTATCATCTTTTTTTGTTACCTTGCCTGTGTTCTGATCCCTACTTTTTCTTCTGTCCTTTCATTATCTCCTTTACTCCGAGCTTCCTCGCTCCTGCGAGGGTCTTGCTTATCTTGTCTATGTCCCTCTCTGATATGCTTATCTTTGTCTTCTTCTTCGTCTCTATCTCGTTGACCAGCCTTTCGGTTATGACCTTGACCTGTCTTGCGAGCGTCTGCAGGTCCTCCTTGTCTACATGCTCCCCTCCGTACTTTATCTGGGCGAGCTCTTCGAAGAGCAGTTCTGACGCTTTCTTTATCACAGTAGGCATCTTGTGCTTGTCAAGCTCTTTCATCAGTTCGTCGTTGGTGAACGCGTATCTGATCAGGAATATCCTCTTGAAGAATATCCTCACCAGCCTGTCGATCTCATTGACCGAGTGCTCGACACTTTTCGAAGGGATGTCTTCCTCTATGCGGTCTATGTGGGATTTAACCCACTGCATTATCGGAAGATCTTTTTCGACCATCTTTTTCTTTTCAAACATTCTTACCATCCTCATATAGTAGTTAAGTAATTTCGCTTTTTGTCTTATAAACTTTTTCTTGAACACTCCGAACAGGAGCGCGATGAGCAGGACTATCATAAGGAATATGGAGGAGAATATGAGGAGCATCAGGTTCCAGTTGAAAGCTATCTCCTGGACCTTCACGCCGCAGCTTGGGCATGGCCCTCCGCAGTCTATGTTTACCTCTCCCTGGTTCCTTATGCCGTCAGAGCAGGTGGCGCACGGCCTGCACGGCCCTCCGCAGTCTATGCCTTCTTCTCCTCCGTTCCATATGTTGTCTTCGCATGTGGGGCATGCCGGGCAGAAAGGCCCTCCGCAGTCCGACCTGTCTTCCGGGTCGGATGACATTATCTGAAGTACTTCCTGCTCCTGCTGGTTGAGGATCCCGTCTTTGCAGCTCGGGCAGGGCGGGCATGGCCCTCCGCAGTCTACTCCTGTCTCTCCCTGGTTGCGTATCTTGTCCCTGCAGGTGGGTATGTAGATGCATTCCCTGCTCGTGTTGGGCATGTTGTTTGTCGTGCCGCATTCGTTCCTGTCCCTGCAGTTCCTGAACTGGTAGCCTGATGGAAGGCATGGTCCCCATTCTGTGCATATCCAGTCCTCTTCACATACTTCTATTTCAGTCTTGTTGACGTCTGCTCCGCCTCCTCCGCCTCCTCCTGAGGGTATCGGTGTTGGTCTTGGGAGGGGCCTGAAGACTACTTCCAGCGTGACAGGGTTTGATGGTGTGGAGTCGTATCCGTCGTTTGCGTAGAATGTTATCTGTGCGAATCCGTAGAATGATATGTCAGGGTCGAATGTGACTATGTTTGCCCTATCGATCGATACGTTTATCCTTGTGGTGTCTATGTCCCAGCTGTAGGTGAGTGGGTCGTTGTCAGGGTCTATGAAGTAGTCGTCGAGGTCTATCACTGAGAGTTTGGTGCCTCTCGGCCATGTCTGGTTGGGTATAGGTGATATCAGCACGGGCGGCGTGTTGGCTATCTCTCTTTCCTCGCACCTGTCCCTGCACCTGTACTTTCCTGAGCTGTTGTCGTAATAGTAGTAGCAGAAGTGGAAGTCCTGCATCGCGCTAGTGCCGCTTCTTGATGCGTCGTCATTTACTTCCACGTCGAAATAGTAGACCGATGAAGGGAACCAGGACATGTTTGTCATGTTTGTGAGGTTGAGGAGGGGTGACAGGTCTATCTGTCCGTTGCAGTGCGCTTCGTCCCCCACAGCGCTGAGGTTGACGTGGTCTGTGAGCACCACGTCTGTGCTGTTCTTTATCCTTACGACGCATCCTGTCGCGTTGTCTGCGTATCCGCTTCCGTCGTCGAAGTTGATGCCTATGTTGAGCTTCTCTGTGTCGTTGAAGAAGTTCTTGTCAGGGTAGTTCTCTGCAGGGTATGGGTTGTAGAAGCTTCCTTTCTGCCATGGCCTGGTCCATATGCTGATGCTTATCTCTTTCTCAAGCCGGGCGCTCGGGTTGAGGGCGCCGTCGTATGCTATGGCTGTGACGTTGTAGGTGCCTGAGCCCAGGTTTGTCGTGTGCGTGCACGTGGTTGAGTTTACCTTGAACTCGCCGGGGAGTTCCATCTGGCAGAATGCTATGCCTGAGTTGTATGTTCCCTGGTCTGACGCGTTCACGGTGAATGTCACGTTGACCGTGCCTGGTGTGACTGTCCTGTGGCCTGCTTCTGCTGTTATGTTTGTGACCAGTGGGGGGTCCTCGTTCTCTGCTATGTAGACCTGTGATGTTGCGTCGTCTATCGAGCCTTCTACTGATGTGAGTATGTATATGTCGTGGTATCCTGGCGTTAGGTTGTGGTCTGTGGTGGATATCATGTTGAGGTCAAGGTCACCGTTGAAGCCTGCGTTGTTCTCTGCCGCGAGGCCGTCTGACCCTCTGAGCAGAGCGAAGTCGGTCGTGGTGCCGGTCATGAATGTTGTTGTGGTGTTGAATTCTGATGTTATGTTCCTGAGGCTGTATTGTGAGTTGCCGATTATGAATAGAAGCGATCCTGCGTTCAGCGAGTTCCTGCTTAGCTTGACTGTGTAGTTCTCTCCTGCGACCACGAATCTTGTGGGGCATACTGTTATCGCTCCAACATTGACGTTCTCGCAGTAGCTCTTGTCGTACGATCCTACCTGGCACCTGAGCGTGAACTGGCAGTCTGGATCGCTGCAGTCTGCGCCTCCGTCGCCGTCGTTGTCGAGTCCGTCGTCGCACTGTCCCGGTCCCAGCTCGTCAACTGTGTAGGTGACGATCACGCAGTCCGGATCGTTCTCGTCTATCAGCCAGTCATAGTCGTTGTCTATTCCGTCTGTGCAGTTTGTCTCGGTGTAGTTGCACAGGCCTGTTCCCTGTTTCCACATTCCTGTGCAGTTGGGGTCCGCGCAGTCGACCAGCCCGTCGTAGTCGTTGTCGTCAGTGTCTCTGCACGCGTCTACTGATATGTTTTCTATCGCTGCGCATGGCCTGCAAAGTCCTTGCAGGCCCTGGTCTGCTCCGCTGAGACCTTTGCAGGTCGTCGGATCCTCGCAGTCGACGAGTCCGTCGCCGTCGTTGTCGAATCCGTCGTCGCATACTGTCTCGTTCCCGTACTGGCATCTGGCTCCTGTCGTCTCGTCTCCTATCTCGTCGTCGCAGTCGAGGTCCTGGCAGTCCCATCCGCCGTATACAGGTATTCCCAGCCAGCTGAACTCTCCGTTCAGCGAGTCAGAGTCAAGGTCGTTGTCCAGGTTGTCTGAGCAGTTGTTCTCTACTGTCGGGCAGGTTATGAGCGGGTCGTTCCACCTGTCACAGTCCCGGTCGTATTGGCTTCTCCACGCGTTGCCTGTGCAGTCGTAGTAATGGTCTGCGTCATTGTCGAACAGGTCGTTGCACGTGACTTCGTTGCAGTATTCGCACTGAGCTCCCAGTCCGGTATCGCCGATGTCTCCGTCGCAGTCTATGTCCAGGCAGTCCGGGATGCTTATCGCTCCTGAGTAGCTCGCATTTGTCTGTCTTGTCTGGTATGATACTGATGTCGCTGGGTCGCACCGGTATCCCCAGTCGTAGTCATTGTTGATGGAGTCTGCGCAGCTTGTGCTGTTGAAATCCTCGATCGCATAACAGGGGCCGTTCGTGCCGTTCTTCTGGAAGCAGTCATCGTCTTCACAGTCTGTGAACCCGTCCTGGTCGTTGTCGTAACCGTCATCGCATGTGATCTCGTGAGGGTATTCACACCTTTCAGTTAGGTTCGCAGGATTCCTGGTGAGGTTGCATGATGGGTCGAAGCAGTTTCTTACTCCGCTGAGGTCGTTGTCTTCGTTGTCGAAGCAGTAAGTTGCGTTGTCTCCTTCATCTATTATCGCCCAGTCCCTGACTTCGAAGAAGATCATGTTCTGGAATGCTGAGCTTCCTCCTATGCTGCGTCCTGCGGCCAGGCTTGGGTAGTCTCCTTCAGGTGTTGATCCTGATATGTTTGTCCTTATTTTCTCGTCAAGCGCTCCTGTCCAGGTGTCTGGAAGGCCTGCTCCGAATGTCGTTGCAGTGACTGACCTGCAGTCTGTTCCTCCTGTGCACCCGCCGAGCTCTATCCTCGGCAGCTGCTGTATGTATGATGTGGCTTCTGATATTCCGAAAGAGGCTGGCAGGAAGTTGACAGATACCCTTACTGACTGTCCGGGTATGTTGCTCCTGATGTATCTTGCCTTTATCTGCGCGCCTGGCCTGACGTGATGGAGGTATTGCACGTTCACCCCGTCTGATGTGTCGCATATGCCGTTTCCGTTGTTGTCTGTGCCCAGGCACATCCGGCAGACGTTGTTGTGGCAGGGATCGTCCAGGAATGCTGAGTCTATCCCCTGGAACCTCCTTATCGAGTAGTATATCCCTGCGCAGTCGGTGTCGTCTTCGTCTGTGTAGCCATCTCCGTCGTTGTCTATTCCGTCGAAGCAGCTGATCTCTGTGAAGAGAACGTCTACCAGTCTTTTCGCTACCCTGTTGACGTCTGATTCCCAGTTGCAGGCGGCCTCGTCGAAATAATATCCTGGTTTGAAGTTCCAGCAGTCGAATGCGTCGTCTATGTCTGGCCGTGCCCATGTGTTGTGCAGGTGTATGAATATGGACCCGTTCATGGTCTCATGTCCTGTGCTGTTGAAGGCTTCTATCGTGATGTTGTACTGCCCGTCAGGTACGGTGTTGCCCGCGCTTATGTTGTAGCTTATGTTGTAATGTGTCGCGTTGTTGAAGACAGCTACATTTGAGGGATTGAAGTTGGAGTCTATCTGTGAGAGGTTGACGTCTATTGTAAGGTTGGGCTCTTCCAGTTCCAGGTATAGCTTGACTTCATCCCCGTCCTCGTAGAATACTTTGTCCCTGTCGGTGTATCTTATGAGGAATGTGTTATTCACCACTATGCTTGGGTCGTTGTAGACTATGCTCGGGTCAGGCACCGTGCAGTTGAGCGTGAGCACGTGGAGCCCTGAATAGAAATCATGGTGCTGGATGTATTGGTAGTGTCCCATCCCTGTCGGCTTGTATGACCAGTTCTGTTCTGGCAGTGTCTGGGTGTGGTTGGTTCCGTTGGTGTTCTTCATCCATGTGAAATTTACAGGGTTGTAGTCTGTCTTGTATGTGCAGTTGGCAGGGTAGGATAGGTTCCGCACAGAGCCCTGCATGTAGGTCGTGAAGTTTATGCTGGGTGAGTTGTCGAATGTCTTGTTGTTGAAGCTGAGATTGATCTTTATGAGGCCGCCTTCTGCCAGTGTGAAGTTTGACTCTCCTGTGGCTGTGGTTTCGAAAGAGTAATTGCCCTGGTTGTACTGGAGGTTTGTGCAGTAGAACCCGCATAGTTCTCCGTTCTTGAGCACTACCGGTTCTGCGAATTCTGTGATGTTGAAGAATGTAAGCTTGTGGCTCCTGCTCACGTAGCAGTTGTAGTTGTCTGATGATATGTTCATGGTTATGAAGTTGTATGATATGTTGAACATGTAGTCAAGGTCTGCATCGTCGAAATTATCTGCAGAGAACTCTATCATTCCCGCTCCGGGAATGCCGATCTTCGCGCCGGGGATGTTGACCCAGGAGGTGTATTGGCTGAAGTTTGTTGACAGGGGATTCTTGAATTTGTTCCATTTTGGGGGTGTATCTATGTTATTTATGGTAAACATGACAGAACTCTTTGTATCGGTTATTCCGCATGCTCCGTATCCTCGCGCTATTATCCTGTAATCGCAGTTTCCGTCAGGCAAGGCTGATGCGTTTAGGGTGGCGTTGTAGATTCCGTCATCGTCCGCGTCATGGTCTGTTCCGAAATTGATCCTTACACCGCCTAACTTGAGATGGTTGAATTCTATGTAATACGTTCCGTTCGCTTTAAGTGTTGAGTTGTATGTTTCGTTAATGACGATATAATTAGAGGGTGTTGGGTTCTGCATTCCTATTTTCTGCCCTATGCATATCTCTGTCGTGCCTGTCGCGGTCTGTTTGCCTGTCAGGATGTCTTCTGAGGCTATAAGGAATGTGTAGGAGTTGACTATTATCAGCAGTATCGCCAGTGCGAACAGCGCATTGTTGCTGATCCTTATCCTTTCACGCTTCCTTTGCTTTTGTTTTGTTCCCATCTTGTCTTGTTTTTATCTGTCGGTCTGACTGGTCCGGGCAAGTCCTGATAGCTTTCCGTGCTGGTGCTTTCGCTATCTCTTCTTCTGTCTGTCCTGATTGAAGTCCGGCAGTTCTCCCTTGTACCGCAGGACCGTGCTCCGGATGCCTTCCCTGACAACTTCTGCCTGGTTGTTGAAGTATCCTGAGTCTATCAGAACTTGCATCTGCTTCTTGAGTTTCTTGCTAACCCTTATGTGCAGCAATAGGTCTTCCATATATCAGATTGATATATAAATGCTATTTATAAATTTTTCTGTTGAATCTTTGTTTTTAGGCAATTTGAACCATCTATATGCAAATTAATAAAAATTTTTATTATATAATCTTAATATACAATAAGTATACAATATATATCATAAAGTTTTGCAGGTTTCAGCATGACAAAGTTTTATAATCCCCCTCTCATTTAGCTTCTGCATGAAGTGCATATTCCTGCTTTCTGGAGAGAACCTGGACCTGGCGAGGGAAGAGGTACTTGCCCTCGCGGGTACGGAGGACTATTGGCAGTTCGGGAACATACTCGTGGCTGATGCTGACTTCCGCTTCGAGAGGCTTGCCATGACACGCAAGGTGTACCAGTACCTGTTCGAGTGCGACTACAAGGAGCTTGATGAGCGGATGGCAGGCTTTGACTGGAAGAAGGTGTATTCCAAGAGCTTCTCCCTGCGCATCATCAACCTTGGGAACCTGAAGTTCCATGAGAAGGAGGCTGAGCTGGCGAAGTATGTCTGGCAGAAGGTCAGGGAGCCGCGTGTCGACCTGGAGCATTCGCAGACCAAGATAGAGGTCATAGTCAGCGAGGAGAAGGTCTTTGTCGGTCTTGTCCAGAATGAGATACATCATGATTTCAACAAGCGCAGGCCGCAGTCCTGGCCTGAGAAGCACCCAACCACGATAGATCCCAAGCTCGCGCGCGCCTGCATAAACATCACAGGCATACCTGTCGGGAAGGTCGTGGTCGATCCGTTCTGCGGCACCGGAGGTATCCTGATCGAGGCCGGGCTGATGCGATTCAACACTGTCGGCTATGACATAAGCGACAAGATGCTCCTTAAGTGCGAGAAGAACCTGGACTATTTCAAGATACGGCGTTTCCGCCTGGAGAAGCGCGACGCCACGCACCTGAACAACCTTGTCGATTATGTCGTGACTGACCTGCCTTACGGCAGGGGCTCCCGCGTGACAAAGGAACTCGGGCCGCTTTACACAGACTTCCTGAAGGCGTTGTGGAAGATACTGCGTTACAAGGCGGTCCTGATCTTTCCCAGCACAGTAAATCATAAGAAACTTCTCAACCAGACAGACTTCATCGTGGAGAACGAGTTCAACATCTACGTGCATAAGAGCCTGAGCAGGAATATTGTTGTGTTAAGCAAACCTGAATGAGATGGACCATGTCGCAATACTGTCAAAGAAGCTGGACCTTCTTTCCAGGATACTCTCTGGTGAGAAGACTATAGAGTCTCGCTGGTATAAATATCCTAAAGCCCCTTACAGGGCCATCGGGAAAGGAGACACCATCTACTTGAAGGAGTCAGGCTGCCCTGTCAATGCTCAGGCCAGGGTCAAGGATGTATTGTTTTTTGCGAAGCTGGATAAAGAGATATTCGATGACATCATGGTGAAGTACGGCTCCAGGATATGCATAGGTCCATCCTACTGGCAGCATGTCAAGGACAAGAACCTCTGCACCCTTATCTTCCTCAAAGACATAAAGCAGATACAGCCATTCAACATAGATAAGACTGGCTATGGCAATATGTGTGCGTGGATAACCCTGCCCGACATAAATACCATCAAGAAGCCTTTATAAGATACCTTACCATAACCTTTAAAAACATCTTAAAAATCCCGATTCTCACACTATGCCCCCGTAGCATAGTAGCTATTGCACCTGACTTGTATCAGTCTGTGCGTGGCCAAGGCCCGTATTGCTGCGAAGCGATCAGGAGGTCGCGAGTGCAACATGGTGACAGGGATCCTGCATCAGGCAATTCTCGCCGGGGGCTTTATTTTGTCCTAGACCGAGCCGTAGGTGAGTGTCTGGTGTTGTTTTGGTGCAGCTTTTCTAAAAAGATGCCTGTGTAAGCGATCAGGAGGTCGCGAGTGCAACATGGTGACAGGGATCCTGCATCAGGCAA
>CAYOQS010000003.1:0-4668 GCA_964406185.1 uncultured Methanosarcinales archaeon | reverse complement strand
TTCTCGCCGGGGCTTTTTTCTATTATGGTCTGTATTTCTTGTTGATTTCGTTCTGCAGCTTGAAGATGTCTTCAACAGCTTTCTCAAAACTCTTGAGCGAGTCATTTGACTCTTCTAAGGGTTTCACCCAGTCTGCACGGTACTTTATTCCTGTCATTTTTTTGCTTTCGCGTTCGACAGGGATATAATACATGCCAAAGAGGGAGAATCCTGATGAGGTGCTGCCCCACTGCATATTGTCGAGTTCTGTGAGGTTTTTGATTGCTGTTTCCAGCAGGCTCTTGGTTCTTTGGACTTCATCAATTATCTTTTCATCTGCTGGTAGCAGGTCGAGTGTTGTTTTGTCTTTTTTATGGCTCAGAAGCCATTCTTTGACTTCTTTTGCCACTGTCTCGATTACCGGTAGGTGTATCTTTGCGATGATGGCCAGTTGCAGGGATCTGTTGATCAGCTTTATGAACCTCTTCTGTCGTGAGTGCCCTCTGATACCGAATGATTGTCCGAAGACGTCTGTTTTGTATGGCTTGACTAATTTTCTTGCGCGTCTTGATTTCTTCAATGAAGCACGGACTTCAGCGAGAACGAGTTTCTCCTCTTTTTTTGCTGCTTTAAGGAGTTCGACAAGCGCACCTTTTGGTTCATCGATGCTTGTTTCAATAAGGCCGCTTTTACGGCTGCCTGGCTTCGAACTTTCCATCAGCTGGATAATTTTTTATCAGTTTATAAATATATCCCTGACCGCAACTCTCGCACGGGGCTTGTTTTTTATTCTTAGGATTATCAAAGTTTGACGAACTTCATCGCGACAGCGCCTAGTACGCACAGGCCTATCCCGACGTATATCAGGTTGTTGTTGCTTTGGGTGTAGCCGTACACTCCGATGACCGCTCCGATCGTGAAGAACAGTCCTCCGACGATGCCCATGCCTTGCGCTTTCTTGTCCATAAGTCAAGAAATAGGGGATGTAATTAAAAACCTATCGGTATCCGTTGCCGGACAGCATCTTTTCCCATTCTGCAACGTCCACCGGTTCGTTGTGCGTGAACAGGGCGTCGTGTTCTGCTACGAACTGTTCGAGTTCTTGTTCTGAGTTCCTTGGATAGCACCGCGGAACTTCTCTGAGCTTCCTGAACAGCGCGGAGTCATCTGCGGTCAGCCTTTGCAGCATCTCTGCATTGTCTACGTCAAATGCGGGCATTGCGATGTCGCAGATGTTCATGCTTCCGTAGCACTTGTCGCCCGTCACATGGAAGCCCGCCATCTCGAAGTCTTCTTTGCTGAGAGATTCTGCTGCCCCTTTCCTGTGCGCTCTATACAGTCTCTTGAACAGCACTGCTCCCCATACGAATCCGTATAGGATGGTCGGCCTTTTCGCTCCCTGGCTTTTTGTGTATTCCCTGAATACTGAGTATATCTTTCTCCAGTTGCGCTTGTTCTCTTTCCCTTTCTTTGTCAGAAGGTATCTGTTGTCGTATATGTTCTGCGCAAGCTGCCATACTTCGTCAGGCACTTTCAATGGTTTTCCTATTGCCATGTTGTTGGCCCTTATGGATGTGTTTCCGAAAGGGAACAGCCCTGTCTTTGTCTCGGGGATGCAGAGTTTCTCACCTATCTCTTGCTCGACAGCACTGAGCTCTTCCTCTCTTGCGAACCCGACCGTGTAGTCAGCAAATGGGTCTGATGTCTCTATGAACCTGCTGATGTCCGCTCCGGTTAAGAATGGGCTGTCTCCGTAGAGCACGACTGTTGTGAGGTCTTCTGATCCGGGATTCCGCTTTATGTATTCTTCCCTGTCCTGGTGGTCGTAGTGGAATATCTCGTGTCCGTTCTCGGGAAGCAGGTGGCATGATACTGTCTCTCGGAGGTTTTCTATTATGCTTCCTTCGTCAGGTACTATCCTGAGCTTCCTCTGCGGGTCCTTGAACTCTCGCATGTGCAGGACGTGGTTGAGCCTTGCGAAATCTGTCACTACGTACACTGTCCTCAGTTCCGGGCAGTCCATGGCAGCGTCTATGACGTATTCCACAAGTGTCTTGCCGCAGATCTCTATGTATGGTTTGTGGTCTGATCTTTCATCTGTCTTGAGCTTGGCGGTCCCTTTCGTGCCTGCCAGAATTATTGCGTCTATATGTTTCATAGTAAGACAAGCTCTCCACACCCCTTTCTCCGTCTTTTTGGAGGTCATTCTTGTATTTTAAGCTTTCTGGGTTAACTTTAAATATCAGCTTGGAATCAGCAGGGGTTGGGGGATTTTATGGAGACGGTTTACGAAGAGCTCAGGAAGAGGCATGGACTGCCTGCTTTTGCTCTGCTTGACAGGGAGTTCGAGATATCTTCTATTGAGGATGACGCCTTTCTTTTGAGGGGGATCAGGGGGAGGATATCCGATAAGATAGATTCAGCGACAAAGATACTTGATGACCTTCTCCATCCTGATGCGAGCTTCAGCAGCTTCCGTGAGGCGAACGTGTTTGAGGGTTCTGACCGTGAGTCTATGATATGCTTGTATAAGCGCTTTATGTTCTTCAAACGTTCCGCTACTGAGCTGTCTTTCGATGATTCTGATGAGCTTAATGCGGCCTTCATAAAAAGTTTCGTAAAGGAATGGCCTGGCCTTAAGAAGTCGATGATCTCTTATGTGCGGAGGTTGAAGGATTCGTGGCAGAATGATATAACCAAGAAAGAGGTTGTGAGGTATTTAGGATGAAGAGGAACATTATATTGATCGGCGCGCAGGGTGCTGGTAAGGGCACTTATGCTTCTATTCTGAAGGAGGATCTTGGCATCCCGCACATATCCACAGGTGATATGTTCAGGGAGGCTATCAAGAATGGGACTGATGTAGGTCTTGAGGCTAAGAAGTACATCGACAAGGGCGAGCTCGTGCCTGATGAGGTCACCATAAAGCTTGTCGAGGAGCGCCTGGACAAGGATGACTGTGAGGGTGGTTACATGCTCGACGGCTTTCCGCGTACTCTTGAACAGGCGAAGGCTTTGGATGGCATCACTGAGATAACTGATGTCATAGTGCTTGACGTGAGTGAGGATGTGGTGCTCCAGCGTCTTGGCGGCAGGATACAGTGTAGGAGGTGCGGCGCTATCTTCCACAAGACGAACCTGCCTCCTGAGGAGGAGGGTGTCTGTGACAAGTGCGGCGGTGAGCTTTATACTCGTGAGGATGACCGGCCTGAGGCGATCAAGAAACGGCTGGCGACTTACCATGAGCAGTCGGGCCCGCTCATCAAGTTCTATGAGGAAAAAGGTGTGGTCCATCATGTGGACGCGAACAACCCTGTTCCCGGGGAGGTTGCTGATGAGATTCTCGGGAAGCTGGGTGTCAGGCCATCATCTGCCTGATCAACATGGTGGCGTAGCATCCTTTCGGCAGGAAAAATCTGACGAGAAATTCTTTCTCTCCTTTCTTTTCGATGCTTAGATCAGAGACGGGCACTGCCATCTCCCTCTCTCCTCCTTCCGCGCTCAGTTCTGGCATCGATCTTATCACGAAGTCTCTCTTGGTTATTGATTCATTTTTCATCAGTTTGTTTATGATGTTCATGACTTGCTGCCCTGCCTGTTCTGTGCCGAAACCTATGATTGGTATGCTCATTTCAGTCACTTCTCCTTTCGGAAAAGAGAGCTCTCCAAGGCTGTAAGGCACTTTCACCACATCATACTTACATTGTAAGTATTGGCTTGCTGTCTCGTTCCAGAGCCAGCTCTGGTAGGAATGGACGTGCAGCATCCTTATCTTCAACGGTATCTTCTTCATCGCTCCGACATGGTCGTTGGGGTTCTGATCGAGGTGCTTGTGCACATCATCGAACCTTATCAGCGAGCACGCCTTCTTGAGCTTCCTTTTGACTATGGCCCTGCCTACTTCGACATTGGTCTCTGAGAATCGCTGCTCATCGAAATAGTTGATCAGTTGCTTGACTGCCCGTGGCTCCTTGTCGCACTCCCGCAGGAATATCTCGAACCTGTTCCCGTCGAGGTCCCCTAAGCTGATAGGCTTATTGCCGCGGCCGATATGCTCCAGAGATACGATTTCAGAGTTGAAGCTTTCAAATGTTTTCTTTCCGACTCTCCTGTCCGGATCCTTTATGGAGACTGCCTGTTTTGTGACTGCCTGCTTGTCCTTGTTGCCTGCGAACCCTACATCCCGGACTTTCTTCTTGAGGAATCCTGCTATCCGGTCGACCGCCCTCTGCGTGGTGTAAGACCTTTTGCGAAGCCAGTAATAGGCATACTGCCCTTCTTTATCCTGCTCAAGCCGTATCTGCTCTTCCACCACGAAGTCCTCAGGCTTTGATTTCAGCGCGTACATGCCTTATTTTTACCCTCGAAAGCCTTATAAATATTTGGAATTTCCTAGTTTCAAGGCGTTAAATGCACCCGTAGCGCAGCCTGGATACGCAGGTTTGTGCGCCGGAGAGCGCGAAACTTGTTAGGATCTGACGAGTGCGTAACTGCCTCCTATACATGTCTATGATTAACCCTTGGAGTAGTCCCTCTGTGGGATAAAACAAGCTTGATGAGATGTGTGCGCGAGAGCAGTAGGTCGGGGGTTCGAAATTCGCATGACAATGGCATGTGGACAAAATTCCCCTCGGGTGCGTAACAAAGTGAAGCGCACGAGGGACCAGGGGACGAAGGTTCCCGCTGCCC
>CAYOQS010000002.1:0-251249 GCA_964406185.1 uncultured Methanosarcinales archaeon | reverse complement strand
AGCCTTGTCGTGTCCTTGTAGAACTGCGCGCCGAGAGTGATGCCTATCAGCAGGGCGACCACCCAGAAAGTGATGATCATATACAGGAAGACCTTGTCCCTGTGATGGAAAGGCCTGTCCCTGAAACGCTCAGCATAGAAGTACTTCCTCTCATGCAGTATGTACCACACTATCACGACGTTCATTATCACAAGAGATATGAAAGACAACAGCAGAAGCTTCCTGAACACAGGATGCTCAGCAGACTCGAACAGCAGCAGGGAGATGACGGCGTTCAGCGCGGCAAAGCTGAAGAAGCCGATGCTCAGGTCGAAAGTGTAGGCCTTCCGCTTCCAGAAGCCGTATAACATAAGAAGTATCAATGCAAGAAGCACACTGTTGATTATCAGCGCGCGAGTGCCTGTTATCAACTTCCCGAAGAGGATGGTCGTAGGGAACGTGATGCCGTATACGAAAGAGATAAGATAAAGGACCGCGAGGAATGTAAGATAGCCGATGAGGAACTTTATGCCTATGGGGATCCTGTACTTGCCCTTGTGGACCGGTGACGGTACGAAAAACTCCTCCTCAAGCTCGTGCGGAGCCTTCTTTATCGTCTCCTCGACCTTGCCAGGCTTTACGACCTCGATCCTCTTCTTCTTCGGGGCATTCTTCCTGCTCTTCTCCTTTTTCCTGGCTGCCTTCTTCTTTTTCGCATCCCTGCCTTTAGATCCTGCACTCTTCTTTTTGTGCCTCTTATGCTTAGAAGAAGTCCTGCGCTTGCTGGTCCGCTGTTTAGCCTTACCTCTTTTTTTGGCCATCACTGATTACCCACTCTCTTTTTGAAATGACTGTTCCGGTCATGCCAGTATCTGCTCTAAAGCAAATCCCGAACTTTTCAGTGCTTCTATCCCCCTAATCCTTATAACCGAATAATTATTGATTTATAAACATTTCTATTCCACTTATAAACAGGATTTATAATGTATATTAGAGCGGCAAACATATTTCCCGACGTGAAACCACTAAAAAGTGAGAAAAAACTGCGCTCCAGCAGCAGATCAGGAGTATAAACACAGTATTTGTTTAGCTCAACCAGGCAGCACTGCCACGCTGCTAGTCTAATCTTGGCCTGCAATCTGACTCATCTCCTGACCGTGCTTCCGCAATACGTACTGCTTCCAGATTAAATCCGGCCTATACTGCTTCCTTTGTCTGAGGACACGCAAAGCAGCGCAACACTGCGTTTTGCCGGTCTTCAAGCAAAGCTTGAAGGAGCGGTGGCAGTACTGCAAATAAAAGCTAAACAAATACGATCCGAAGTCAAGCGATATTCCTGTAAAGCTCCACATCCCTTGAATACGCAGGCATGCAGAAAGACTCAAGATGGGACGCAAGGTCACAGACCATATCCCTCTCCTGCCCAGCAGGCACCATATCAAAAAGAGAATCCTCCACACTGCCAACAGGAAGACGGTCTATCACATCATCCCCTATACCCAGAGAGCGGAGGTAATCATCATCGCGAAGGCGCCGCATAAGCTTCTGCACAAACCTTATGTACCTCGCCTCAAAAAACATCCCTGTCTCCACACAGTCATCAGGCGCCCTCTCATCCATAGCCTCATGGACCTTATACACCTCCTCAGAATAAGGCATGATCCTGTCAAGCCTGTCAAAATTCTCCCTGAACAAAGCGCGATAACCAAGATAGTCATTGTTCAGGCCGTCAACATCCCAGCAAGAGAAGATATCATCATTGGTAGCATCCACAAAAACACGCTTCCTGAAGAAAGAAGGCGAAAGGAGCGCGTTGAAGACGTTCACCACACTCCTGTAAGACACAGCACAGGAAGGGTCGCCACGCACCTTCATGTACTGCTTCACCTCACCCAAAGCAGTGCCGCAGCCATCCCTCCCGCTCCTGCTGCACGACGTGAAAAGACGGGCAAGACGCCCGGAAGCCCCAAGGAAGCCAAGACTCCCGAAAAGATAGGAAGGCCTCAGGTAACCCCCTCCGTTCCTGTTCTCATAAAGGAACCTGAACAAAGGCACGTTATGCCTCACCGAACGGATGTTGTGCGCGAACACATTGTTCTCCTTCACCCTCACCGCATCACCCGACGAGTTCTTCACAACATCATATCCGTTGCGCGCAAAAGACGGGACAAGAGACTTCATCCTGCACACAGCATTCAGGTCAAGAGCAAAATCAGCATCCCTTGAAAGATGAACAGCATGATGATGCAAGCGATACATCAGAGGAAGGTCAGCAGCGACCTCAAGCACAAGCCCCTGCGACACCCCCACAGGAAGAGCAGCGAAAGCACGGCGCTGAGTGTTGGTGAAGGACAAAGAATCCCTCGCGGAAGGCCCGCTGTCCCGCTCCACAGGCACGTCAAGCTCAGGCACAGAATGGACGTTCTTCAGCCCGAGAGTCTCACGGATGACCCTGTCACGCCTGCCCCGCTCAGCATTACCTACCACAAAAGTCTCAAAACCACCCATAGCAGAATAGATAACCATAAGATCCGCAGACGAGAGATTACCGCAAACAGGGAAGTTGAACTTAAGGAAATCCCTCCCATCAATATCCACGAAACGGGTCAGCTTGATCGACTGCAGCTCGCTGCCCTTCCCAACATCAGAGGCGAACTTGCGGATGGAATAGTCCAAAGCATTCTTCTCAGTCATAAGGTCATAACTCGCCTTCAGTATAACCGTGTCGATCGTCAAAGATATCGTAACCCCGCATCTTTATAATGAAAATCTAAGCAGTGGAATCCAAAAAGCAGCGCAGCGTGAGGCTCGGCGTATAATGCTTTTTGCGCTGGTCCGGCATGCTCAAAGCATCGAAGATGCTTTGGCACACCAAAACGCGTAGCGTTTTGAGTGTCCCCGTAAGATTCGAAAATCCCTGGATTTACGAATTGTTACCGAATCTCCGATTCGGAAACAGGACTTCCCCCCTCCAGATACAATGCTGAACCTGGTAAAGCGCCTGCGCAAATTCACGGCGGCGCTGCTCAATGATCCTATTATCTCACCCTGGCGCCTGCAGGCATGCCCTTCGCCACGACAAACTCCACGGGCGTCTTGAGGCGCTTCCTGAAATTCCTGCAGACAACATGGCCTTCGTCATCTATGACAAAGCTCAGCCTGAAAAAATCATCGATGCCAAGCTCCCCGAACGGCTCGGTGTTCGGCACGCCCTTAAGCGTGACCTCATCACCAGGATCGGAATCAGGCGCCTCAAGAAGCGCGACACGCTTGCCCCCCTTCTCCTCAGCAGCAAGAAGCATGCCCTGGCTCTCCACGCCGCGCAGCTTAGCAGGCTTAAGATTGCACACGACAACGATCTTCTTATCCAGGATGTTCTCCCTCGGAAGAAAAGCCTTCAGCCCCGCGACAAGCTGCCTCTGCTCAGAACCCACATCCACCTTAAGCACATAAAGCTTGCCAGCATCAGGATGGTCCTCCACAGAGATGACTTTCCCCACCCTAAGGTCTGCAGGGAACTCATCCATCCTCTCGACAGGCGCGGGCTTCTCAGATTCCGCCTTACCCGCGCTGAACCTCTTCCTTAAACCATCGATCTCATCATCCTCAAGCTTGCGGAAAAGCACCTTAAGCTCACCGATAGCGTGACCAGGCTCAAGATCAAGATGCATCTTATACCCGATGCGGGGGACGTCAGCTTCCAGGTCCAGCTGGCGGAATACCTCCTCAGAAGTGAAAGGAAGGAAAGGCTCGATCACAACAGCGAGCGTGCGGACAAGATTGCAGCACACGTTCATCACGGTCGCGCATCGCTTCCTGCCATCCCCGCCGGCCTCAGGCTTGACAAGATTCCACGGCTCGTTCTCCTGGAAGTACTGGTTGCCCAGACGGGAGATGTTCATCACCTCTCTCAGCGCCTCGCGCTCCCTGCACCTCTCAAGCAGTTCGATGACCTTCGCTATCCTGTCACTGACCTCCCCTATCAAAGAGTCGTCAGCATCGGTCAGCTCCTTCTCCGGAACCCTGCCGTCGAAATACCTTTTCGTAAAAGTCAAAGTGCGGTTCACAAAATTACCCAGGTTCGCGAGCAGCTCATTGTTGTTCCTGTCCTGGAAGTCCTTCCAGCTGAAATGAGTATCGCTGCCCTCAGGACGGTTGGCGATCAGATAGTAACGCCACACGTCAGCAGGAATGCCTGTGCCCCTGGCGTCATCACCGAACACGCCCGTGCCCGCGCTCTTAGAGAACTTGCCGCCCTCATAGTTCAGGTACTCGGTAGCGTCGATATGGTGCAGCATGGTCCAACCGTCCCTGGTCGCGAGCAAAGTGGCGGGAAAGATGATCGTATGGAAAGGGATGTTGTCCTTGGCCATGAACTGGAACAGCCTGACATCCCCCCCTTTCCACCACTCCTCCCATGAATCAGGGAAAGCATCCTTGGTTATCGAGATGTAGCCGATAGGAGCGTCAAACCAGACGTAAAATACCTTGTTCGTGTAGCCCTCAAGAGGGATAGGGATGCCCCACTTCAGGTCACGGGAGATGCACCTCTCCTTGAGACCCTCCCTGAACCACGCGCCCGTCGTGGTCTTCGCGTTCTCGGTCCAGAAGCCCAGCTCCGCAGACCTCTCAGACCAGCCCTTCAGCTCAGGCGTGATCTTCGGCAGGTCAAAGAAAAGATGATCCGACTTCTTTATGACCGGCTTGGTGCCGCATATCTTGCATCTTGAATTGAGAAGCTCTACAGGATTCAGCAGCTTGCTGCAGCTCTCGCACTGGTCGCCCCGCGCCTCCTCATAACCGCAATGCGGGCACGTGCCCTCCACGAAACGGTCAGCCAGAAACTTGTCGCACCTGGGGCACCATGTCTGCTCAAGCTCGCCCCTAGTGATAAAACCATTATCGTAAACCTTCCTGAATATTGACTGTGTGACGTCAGTGTGCGTGCCTGTGCTCGTCCTTCCGAACGCGTCAAAAGAGCAGCCGAACCACCCATAGATATCCTTATGGATCCTGTAATACTTATCGCAGATCTGCTGGGGAGTCAGACCCTCCTCCAATGCCTTGGTCTCAGTGGCAGTCCCATGCTCATCAGTACCGCAGATGAACAACGTATCCAGACCGCGCGCACGGCAGAACCTGGCGAACACATCCGCGCTGAGGACGCAGCCTATTATGTTGCCCAGATGAGGCACGTTATTCACATAAGGCAACGCGCTCGTCACAAGTATCTTCTTGCTCATTTTCAACAGGAATTGCCCCTATGGCATTTAAAGTTTTTTGTTTTAAAACCCTCAAGAATATGGCATAACAGCCCTCCCTTGACCGGAATGAGCGCGCATTTATATAGTTTGTCGGTAAAGTATAAATATCTCCTACAAATATGTGACAAGAAAGCGATAATAGCTGATAATAATCACGGAGCAATTCCGGGGGTGTAAAAGTGAAAAAGTTCTTAGTGTTGTTTGCAGTGCTGCTCCTGGCATTCGGCATCGCAGGATGCAAGGAGGATGCACAGAAAGATACAGCAGACAGGCCCAGCGGAACGTCAGCAGACGGAGACGACTCCGGCTCTGCAGGCGGAAGCGCAGAAGCAAGCGCAGAAGAGGCCTCAGAAGGCGGTGAATGGTCTGAAAAGTTCACCAACCTCGTATCAAAGAAAAAGAGCCTTGAGTTCATGGTAGAGTATGACTACTCTCTGGACGGCCCAAGCGGCACAGACACATGGACCATGACCCAGTACTTCGGAAAGCAGAGGTACAGGATGGACACAGAAGTCAACGGCCAGGAAGGCAGGTTCTACATGATAGACAACCAGATAACCAGCTGCCATGAGCAGAACGGAGACTGGATGTGCATGCAGCTGCCACAAGGAGAAGAAGATGAGATGAACGACCCGACAGAGACTTTCACAGAGATAGAAGAAAACCCTGGCGATGTTGACACCACGTACAAAGGCACAAGAAGGATAGCAGGAACGACAGCACACTGCTACGGCGTGGACTGGTCAGCCTACGGCACAGACGGCGGCATGGAAGTCTGCTACAGCAAGGAAGGCGTACCCCTGTACATGAAGAGCGAGTCAGCAGGCACGACAGTAGAGCTTGAAGCCAAAAGATACAAGACCGGCGTGAGCAACTCAGACTTCGAGTTCCCTGCAGAGCCCATGGACATGGGCGGCATGATGGCACAGTACGGAGCGTACCAGTAAAAACCTGTTTCTTTTTTTTTCTTTTTCCATCATTTCTCAACATCCGCACATCATATTCTGCACCAGGCGCATTGACGCACCAAAAAGAATATAAAAAGAACCCGCATCAGTCAGGGTATGGGACTGATACTGAGTTTCGCGATCGTCATCTTCACAGCAGCTATAGTACTTCTTACAGCCAACTACGCAGTGAAAGGATCGGTCAGGATAGCCAAGCACTTCAACCTGTCAGACGAACTGATAGGCATGACCATACTCTCTGTCGGGACCAGCCTCCCCGAGATAATAACACACGTAGTAGGCAGCATAGAGATACTGCTCAACCCCGCCATGATGAACAGCGTATCATCACTCGTGGTCGGGACAAACATAGGATCAGACATATTCCAGCAGAACTTCATAATAGCAATAGTAGCACTGATAGGCGTCATCGTAGTAGAGAAGAAGCACCTGCTCAAAGACGTGGGCGGGCTGATAGCGGCAGCGGCTATACTACTCATATTCTCATACAACGGGATCATAACAAGGTTCGAAGGAGCGCTCCTGCTGGGCCTTTACATAGCATACCTTTACGTGCTCCAGAAGAAAGGCATGGTGGACGGGGCAAAGCCGCCCAACAAGAAGCGAGACCACGTCGCAAAGAACATAGTTCTCGTCCTGGTAAGCTTCGCGATCATGGCATTCGCAGCAGACCAGATGGTGAACCACTCAATAATACTCGTGGAGAAGCTGCCGATAAGCGCTTCGTTCTTCGGAGTCATACTGCTGGGCGTCGCAGCCGCCTTCCCAGAGCTCATGACCGCACTTGTCGCGGTGTTCAAGCACAAGGAGAAAATATCAGCAGGAGTGCTTATAGGCAGCAACATAACCAACCCGATGTTCGCGCTCGGCCTCGGAGCGCTGATATCCACCTACACAGTACCGAACGTAGTCATATGGTACGACCTGCCTGTCAAGATCGTGACGGCACTGCTCATACTCTGGTTCCTGTGGAAAGGCAAGCTCGCAAAAAGGAACGCGGCGATACTCCTCATACTCTACTTCGCATACCTCATAGTCAGGAACATATACTTCCCGACAGACATCATAATATAGAGGGGCAAACACAAAAGAATAGAATACATGACAATCTCAGCTTCTCCTTGCCGACCTGACCCAGTCTGTCTTCTCATACCTCATCTTATAGAAAAGGAAAACACCCAATACAGAACCCAAAGTGTTGACGATAGTGTCCTCCATAGTGTCATAATACTGGAGCCGGAAATCCTCCATCGAATACCCTCCATCGCCAGAGCCTGTGAAGAAGATGCCCTCACCAGGGCCGAGAAAGACAAAACCGCCGAACTCAAGCAGCTCCACGACAGTGCCGAGCATCGCCACAGACGCGATGACAAGGAAAAAAAGCACGACCTTGTGCTCATCCACCACAGTGTGCTTCACAGGATGGCGCGCCTTCAGGTGAAGCCGGGAAGCCACGAAATTGAATATTATCCACGCAGCCACCATCGCACCGAAGAAATGCACCACATTATCATAGGCAAGACCATGGAAAGAGAATCCATACCAGCCGAAAGTCCCCATGTTGTGAAGCAGCAAAGCAATATTGAAAAGGATGAAACCGCTCGCATTAAGGAGAAGCCACCTGGATATGATAAACATAAAAGTGAGGAAAGCTATCGCGACAAGGTTGTCGAAAAGCCACTGGGAACTGCCTGCAAAATTGAAGAAAGCCATGCCAAGGTATACCAGCATGAAAACGCCGAATATGGCATACCTCTCCACCTCATTCATCTCCCCCATCTTCAACACCAAGTATGACGCTTGAGAATAAAAACCTTGCGGAAACAGGAACAGACAGAAAAAAATCCAGAAAAAAAGAAAAAAAAGCATTTGTTTAGCTTCTTACTCTGCGGCGCCACGCCAGTGCTAGAGGAGTGGGCACTGCGAAGAAAATGATATCATAAAAATCGGCCGAAAGCACCTTACCCCGCCCTAAAGGGTGGTGTGTGTCCAGGTGCTTTCTCTGACAGGCCGATTTGTCAGAAACCTTCGGTTTCTGATCATGCTCAGAAATGCAAAGCATTTCTGACATTTAGGACCCTCAAAATGCGTAAGCATTTTGGGGTGCCAAAACGCATTGCGTTTTGAGCATGCCAAAAACTTCTGGCGAAGTTTTTGTGCATGATGGTCTCAAAGGGCAGCTGCCACGTAACTGTATTGAGGGCAGTGCACCTAAGTTGACGCTGCGCTAGCCCTTCAAAACGCAAGAGGGCGGTGGCGCCGCAGTTAGAAACAGCTAAACAAATACAAAAAAAGAAAAGAAAAAAAACAAAAAAACAAAAAATAAAAAAATCATTCCATGCGGGTCATCTTCACAGTATCCCAACTACGACCCCGTCTTGTGCCATCAAGCACATCACCATCTTCAGACAAGGTCATATCATCAACATACTCATACCTGTTGGCCCAATAGATCGTGTAATCCCTTCCTTCTACATGCTCCCAAGTACCTTTGTGATCTCCTGTCTCCTTTTCCACTATATCCCCCTCTTCCTTGAAGGAGTAATGGAAACCTCCAGAATCCCAAAGGCCGATGATCCCATCTCCAGAGCCGACATCCACAACTTCAGACTCCGGGTCTGCAACCATCTCAGCTTCGCTCTCGCCAGAATCCACCTCTTCGACCTGAGCAGAACCAGAATCACCAGACACGCAGACACCGACATCGCATTTAAGACCTGACTTGCAATGACCATCCATGACACACTCTGCGCAGAAGTCAATAGAACCTCTCGGAGAACCTGTACTGTAGCAGGAGTAAACACCGCTTGCGCAATTATCGCAAGACTGCGCCTCACACTCTGTGGCAGAACCGTCAGTGTAGTCGCACTCCGAGAACCTGCCCAACAATTCCTCGTTAGACCAGCACCGGTCCCACATGCAGATATGGTCATCAGGACCACAGCCCTCGACAGTTCCGAACGTGCAGTCCTCTTCAGCAGGAGTTGCTGAAGCTTCAGGCGCAGGTCTTGAAACCCCATCTCTTCCAGCAACATCCTCCTTGCAGCCGGCGATAGCTAAAATCATCACAGCAGCAAGAAATAAAGCAAAAACAACCTTTCTCATATCACACACCTCGCACCCATCAATCCTGAAATAAAAATCCCAACCGCCCAAAGGGACTGGGTATTTGTTAGTCGGGATTTTTAATTTTGTAAATACCCATTAAGTTGTTCTTCAACCCAACCACCTCAAGAGGAGCGGTATTTACAACAAATCAATAAAGCTGAAACATTCCCAAAAACAAAAAAACAAAAAAGATCACTCAAGCGTCCGAAGACACACACTTGCCGATATCACACCAGTAGCCTTCCCTGCAGTCGTCATCACGCATGCAGTCAAGACACAGCCTGTATTCCTCAGTGCCTGTGCCGCCGACCATCGCGCTCTGGAACTCTCCAGACTCGCACTCATCGCAAACGCCCTGACACCTTGAGTTAAGCTCCCAGAACTCGAACCTCTCCTCAAGCTCATCCTCTGTCATGCACCTGCCCTGCAGGCAGATGTCAGCTTCTTCACCGCAATCGCTCAGGAACTTGCACTCTATGTCCACGCACTGCCCGTCCTTACACGCCTTCATGTCACTGAAAGAGCCGCACTGCCCGTCATACTCACAAGGCTCGCCCTCACCGACATTCTCAGTCATGTCTATGGTGACTGTCGTAGTGTCACCATCCTTCTTGACCTCACCTATCTTCTGGCCGGTCTTCTCGTCCACAAGATCCTGCGACCTGCAGCCTGCGAGAGACAAAGCCATCAAGGCTATCAACAACAATACCAGTATCTTCCTCATATTATCTCCTCCATCTATACACACCTGCCCTTCTCGCACTCGAAGCCAGGCTTGCAGCCGGTGCCGCGAACGCAGTCCACGCAGACGCGATACATGCTCGAACCAGCACTTGTAGCGATAGTGCACTGCTCATGACCGCTCTCGCACTCAGGACAGTCAAGATGGTCGCACTTCATGTCCTGGCACTTCTCATACTCTGCGAAAAGCTGATCCTCTGTCCAGCACCGTCCCTGCCAGCAGAGATCATCACCAGAACCGCACTGCTGCATGACAACGCAGGACTTCACTCCAGAATCCCCAGAACTGCCGGAACCTGAAGGCTCTACGCCCATCCCGTCAGCGTGCTCATCCATCTGCCGCTGGGTCTCAGCCATGACGTCCTCATAGTCTGCAGGCTCTGAAGGTGCGGATCCCGAAGGCCTGTCAGCAGACTGCCGTTGAGGCTGCTCCCCGGAACAGCCGACCACAAAAGAAAACAAAAACAAACAAAGAACTAATCCAGTCAAAAATTTACACTTGATAGGTATCACCCTCCAAAAAACTCCTTGATGGAGAGAAAGCGAATAGCTTAATATACTTTTTGTTATCTTAATGTAAATCACAAGAAAAAGGCAAAATAATATAAAGAAAAACTTCCAAAAGCCTGATAAGATGATATACATAATAGAGCACATGGACCCTGAGATGTTCGAATGGTGCGTAGTGGAGTACAGGCACGCCGCCTCGGCTGTCGGCAGGGATAACTTCACGGTCACGAACGTAGGAGAGCAGGACGTCTCCGCATTAGAAGGCATACAGACAAGGAAAGAGAAAGCCAGCGAACTCGGACTCAAGAAAGTATGCGTGCTGGACCCTGAAGCAGAAGAGACACTCAAGCCTTCAGACGCAGAGAAGTACGAAAACCTCGTGTTCGGAGGCATACTCGGGCACTACCCTCCCAAGGCAAGGACACGGAAGCTCGTCGTGCCGGAAGCGGACAGGCGCAACCTGGGAAAAGACCAGCTCTCCACAGACAACGCAGTCATGGTCGCAAAACAGATAATTCACGGCAAAAGCCTTGCCGAACTCCGATTCCAGCAGGACTACGTCGTCGACATAGAATACGACGACAGGACAGGAGCAGGAGAGCAGATAGTCCTGCCATACAAGTACCTTCTTCTGGACGGCAAGCCGTTCATATCAAAAGAGATAATAGACTACGTGAAAAGGTATGGATTCTAAGACAGCAAAAAACGAGCCAGTAAAGGGCGTCGAGATAGTCGACCTCGGACTTTACCTGTCCGATGAGAAAATACTCGTGCTTGCAGACCTGCACATAGGAATAGAGGAAGCGCTCGTCAAGCAGGGAGTCCTCGTCCCGAAGTTCCACTTCAAAGATCTTGTAAGGCGGGTCGAAGGCATATTTGATTCGTTGCAGAAAAGAAAGAAGAAAGTGAAGACAGTCGTCATCAACGGCGACCTCAAACACGAGTTCGGCACCATAAGCGACGAGGAATGGCGCAACACGCTCAAGATGCTCGACCTACTGTCAAAGAAGTGTGAGAAGATAGTCTTGGTGCGGGGCAACCATGATACGATATTAGGTCCTATCGCAGACAAGCGAAAGGTGATGTTCGTAGACCACCTCCTCGACGGCGACAAGCTGATCTGCCACGGAGACAAGATACCTGAGATACTTGGCAGCAGCAACACACAAGGCGCAGCAGCACGCGAGTCTCGGCGTGCGCAACTTTCCTTGAAAGGGCTGCCTCCCCGGAGGGGCCGTCCCCCGCAACGCCCTGAAAGCGACAAGCACGACACCTCGCAAACTCGCGGTGCCGCTGCTGGCATCAAGACGATAATCATCGGGCACGAACACCCCGCAGTCAGCATACACGAAGACCTGCGAAGAGAGACTTACAAAGCATTCCTCATCGGCAGATGGAAGAGGAAAAACCTCATCGTGCAGCCATCACTCAACCCACTCATGGAAGGCACAGACGTAAAGAACGAGAAACTGCTCAGCCCGTTCCTCAAGAAAAGACCCTGCGATTTCGACGTGTACCTCGTAGCGGACACGGTGTACGAGTTCGGAAAGCTCAAAAAACTTTATAAGTATTGAAACCAGACAAAGTCCAATTCAGCAAGGCAAAAAATGTGCCCTGCTCCGCTTGTGAGCAAGCAAGCCGCTCACTTCGTTCGCAACAGCTCACAAGCTCTCGCGCCGCCGACGCGCACAGGCCAACCACATCGGATATGCGCGCGTAGCTTATATGCAAAGCGGAAATACAAAGCGGAAATACAAAGCGGAAATACAACAGGCGGCCACGGTCACATTTTTGAACCTGTAAAAAAAAAAGAGGCAGACGATGCTCTTCATAGCCATTGAGATTGCGATGTTGATACTGTTCCTGCTGGTGCTAGCAGACGCTGCGCGCAGCTACGAGACAGACAGGAAGAAGCTCCTTCTTCTGGTGCTCGCGTTCATCTACGCGCTCATATTCGAGAACTTCAACATATTCCTGTCAAAAGGCCACCCCGGAAGCTACATCTACAACCCGGGCTTCAACCTATGGATAGGATACACACCCCTGTTCATAGCGCTCGCATGGACATGCCTGATCTACACAGCCATGCACCTCACAGACATGCTCAAGCTCAAGACACTCACCCGGCCGTTCATGGACGCGCTGCTGCTGCTGATCATAGACCTCACGCTCGACGTGGTAGCCACAAGGCAGGAGCTGTGGTACTGGGTAGGCCACGCGGCAAACGAAGGATGGTTCGGCATACCCGCGAACAACTTCATAGGATGGATACTCGTCACGTTCATGTTCAGCTTCCTGTTCAGGTACTTCACAAGAGCAGAAGACGACATGGTGAACAAGACCACAAGGACCGAATACTACTTCCTGCTCCCGGTGTTCGCATACCTCGCGATGCTCGTGCTGTTCAGCCTCGTAAACCTCGCAGAAGACATACTCAGACTGACAAGAGCAGAAGAGCTGTTCATACTCTGGGCAGTAGTCATACTCTTCGCGTTCATGCTCAGGAAACAGGAACACAAGGTCGTGCAGCACCTGCACGTAACGAACTACACGATATTCACCATACTCTTCGCAAGACTGCTCTTCTTCTCATACATCATGTGGAGCGTCGTGTTCACAGACACGTACAGCAACATCACACTCATGCTGATACTCCTCATGACCATAATCGCAGAGCTGCTGGTCTATCACGAAGCGTTCGGCCACATAGGCAAGGACATCAGGATACTGCCCGAAGGGAATAAAGAACTCAAGCATTACTGAAGAAATCACAGACACAAAAAAAAGAGACAAAAAAAGCAAAAAAAAGACATTAAAAAAGATAAAAACAAAAAAAAGAATCACTCACCCTCGAACTCGCACAGGGCAAACATCTTGTAGCCTTTCCCTTTCAGCTTCTTCTGGCCGCCCACTTCAGGCAGGTCCACTATAAAAGCCATCTCGACAATATCGCCGCCCAGCTTCTCGATGAGAGTGGCCGCAGCAAGCGCAGTACCTCCTGTCGCGAGCAGGTCGTCCACCACAAGGACCTTAGCACCCTTTTTAATGGAGTCGACATGCATCTCCACCTTGTCAGTGCCGTACTCCAGCTCATACTCATGGGCCTCAACATTGAAAGGCAGCTTGCCCGCCTTGCGGATCGGAACAAACCCTTTGCCCAGCTGATGCGCCAATGCTCCGCCAAGTATGAAACCCCTCGCCTCAAGCCCGACGACCACATCGATATCCTCTCCGGTGTAGCGCTGCACGAACTCATCCACCACCTTGCGGAAGCCCTGCGCGTCCTGCATCAGCGTCGTTATATCACGGAACATGATACCCGGCTTCGGGAAGTGCGGTATCGTCCTGATCTTAGATTTTATCGCGTCCATCACAATCTCCTCCTATCTGATCATCATCAGCCCATCTGATCATCATCAGCCTATCTGATCATCGAATAGTCATCCCCGACTATTACCGGGCGCATGCCCTTCAGCTCCTCAGCATAAGAGAGCTGCTCCGGTATCGGGTTCTCAAAGAAAACCTTCTTCTTCAAAGCGAAAGCAAGCCCTATCTCAAGGAAAGTATTGCCACCTATATAGTTCGGCCTGCCATCCTTCTCATGGTTGAGCACGAGGATCGCGTCACTCCCCATTATCTTGTCGAAATGCTCACGCATCGCCCACTCCTTCAGGTCCTCGATGCTCTCGTTCCACGTAGCCTTCCTCAGCTTATAATATTCGATGACAGGCACCATCTTCCCGTCGAGCTCAAGCTCCATAGGGTGGGTAAGCGCCTCGTGGCCCAGAGAGTTGAGCTTCTCCTGCGCCTCCTTGGCCTTCTCCCAGAAATGAACAGAATTGCATATGGTTATCTTCATGATGTCACCTTTTTTGGTCTCTTATCTCATCTCACCTTCGGTATCGCTTCTGTGAGAAGCTTCGTCACCTTTGAGACGTTCTCCCTGAACACCGCGAGGACCGCCTCCCAGGTCACTGCCTCCTCACCCTCCTTCCAGCAGTCGTAGTCAGTGGACATCGCGACAGCCGCGTACGGAAGCCCCAGCTCATTCGCGAGGATGCACTCAGGAGCTATGCTCATGTTGATGACATCAGCGCCCCAGGAGCGGAACATATGGCTCTCCGCCTTTGTGCTGAATCGCGGGCCTTCTATGGTGACCACCGTCCCTTTGGTGTGGTGCTTGAGACCAAGGCCCTTACAGGTATCTATGAGTACCTTGCGGAGGCTCTTGTCGAAAGGCTCTGCCATAGGGGTGTGGACCGGCTTGTGAGGCGCAAACTCCTCGGTGAAGGTCAGCTTGCGCAGCCTCGTGAAGTCGATAAACTGGTCGAGGATCACGAAATCACCCCTTCCTATCTCCTCCTTCAGGCTGCCGACAGCAGTGGTCGCGAGGACATGCGTGCAGCCCGCGTCCTTCAACGCCCTGATGTTAGCGCGGAAGTTGACCTGCGTCGGAGGGATGGTATGCTCCCTCCCGTGCCTTGCAAGTATTACAACATCAACACCACCTATAGTGCCCTGCTTCAGAGGAGAGCTTGGCCTGCCGAAAGGCGTTGATACCTCCACGTCCCGAACACCCTTGAGGATGTCAGGATCATCCAATCCAGAACCGCCGATGATACCTATCTTGACTATCATTACCACCCGGATGGTGCATGATGCTAATTCATTTAAATACTTTTCAGTTTTGAGAGGTGTTCGTCACCATCACGGCACGATTATGCCTGCGAAAAAAATATAAGATAAGATAGACCAACACATCACAAGCTGCATTCTCGGAGAAGCGGAAAGTGAAAGGAAAGAAAAGGCTCACAAAGACATCATCAGTAGCGGACTATGTCAGGGAGATAGAAGAAGGATACCAGATAGAGCCAGATATGATAGGAGAAAGGATCGTCGCGCTGATGAGGACAAGGTCAAAACTGTACTCCAACGGATCAGAATACTTCTCAAGAGAGCACAAAAAGAACCTCGTGGACAGCATACACTACACCATGCGGAGGTTATGGATCGACCTCAAGTTCGGAAGGTTCGACGAGGAAGAGGAAGTGCCTACGTACAGGTTCACAGACCCTGACGAGAGCACCCTCGAAGGAACTGTCGAGATGATGCGGGAGGCTGCAGAAGATGAAACCCTCATGTTCCACTGCGTAAGGGATGCACTCGTCTCAGCGGCGGACGAATACTACTCCGCAGCAAGGATACCATACAAGGACAAATGGATGATATACGACCTCATGAAGACAAAACTGGAAGACATGGTGACGACACAGCAGGAAGCAAGAGATGCAGGGCAAGGAGGTGTTGAGACAGATGAGTGACCTTGAAGAGAGGATAAAGATAATCGACACGAACGTATGGCTCACCAACCCCGACCACGCCATAGAGTCGTTCAGGCCGAGCAAGGAAGGCAGGAAGAACATCGCAGTCATACCGGTAGGGGTGCTCGGAGAGCTCGACACGTTCAAAGGAGAGAACTACACAGACAGGGGAAGGAACGCGAGAAAGATATCAAGGCTGATAAGGGAGCTCAAGAGCAAGCACGGAGGCAACCTCCACAAAGGAATACCCCTGGCAGATAATTACGTGCTGAAAAGCGACGCCACAGACGTGTCAGGAAAGTTCGGACACGTCGACAGCATCGATGTCAGCAAGGTCGACAGGGACATACTCAAGCTCTGCCTGCACTACCAGGAACAGGGACTCGACACAGAACTCATCACACAGGACACCAACCTCGAAAACATAGCAGACGCTTTCGGAGTAGAGGTCAGCGACTGGAGAGCGGAAAGGGTCATACAGACAAGCGACGAGATAGACCCCGGCTGGTACATGATAGACCTCACAGGACAAGATGGCCTGAAAGACAGGTTCCTCGAAAAGGACGGAATGATACTTCTCGAAGATCTCAAAGGACTTCCGATCTCAAAACCACACCTCAAGGCAGAAGGGATGTTCATCGAGATACCCGGCGGTCTCAACCCTGACAAGCTCCTGCCAAGGCATTACATATATTTCCTGCACCCCGAGCACAGCGACAAGAAAAGCAAGCAGGAAAGATGGCTGGTGGGAAGATACGACCCGAAAGAGGGCGCGGTCATCCCGCTCGACAAGTACGCGGTGCCTGACAGGGACCCGAACACCAACGACGAGTACAGGCCGCGCAACATACAGCAGAGACTCGCGCTTGACGCGCTGTTCGACCAGGACATAAAATACCTCACCCTGATGGGATTCGCAGGGACAGGAAAGACCTTCCTCGCGATAACCGCAGCGATGATCCAGGCATACGAAAGGGAAAAGTGGCAGAGATACACACACGTGCTCATAGCAAGACCAATAGTAGGCGTGGGAAAATCAGTAGGTTACCTCAAAGGAGACCTCAACAAGAAACTCGAACCATGGATGCAGCCGATATACGACAACATATCTGTGTTCGCAGGGCTCGACAGGTCGATGGTCGATGAAGCCCTGGAAGACTTCCACATAGAGCTCGGCTCGATAGAACACATAAGAGGAAGGTCTCTCGGTTCGGATATAGTGATAATCGACGAGGCCCAGAACCTCACAGGGCACGAAGCCAGGACCATCCTGACACGCGCGGGCGACTCGACCAAGATGGTATTCACAGGAGACCCTTACCAGATAGACACGCCCCACGTAAACATACTGAACTGCGGCCTCGTGTACGCTGCGCAGAGGATGAGGGACCTGCACTACACAGCCACGATAGGCCTCAACGTCGGCGAGAGAAGCGAGCTGTCGCGCGACGCCGCGCAGAGGCTTTAAGATCTGCGCTCCGCAGCCTCACGGCACAGTCATTATGAAATCATCCCTGTAGAAATCCCTGTTGAACTCCACATCCCCTGTGATGATAGGGGCCGGCCGCGCTACGGTCTGCACCCTGAAGAAGCTGCTGTTGTACCAGTCCTTCTTCGTCTCCTCAAGAGGGTAAGGGGACATCTTCGATATCCTCAACTCTGAGAAGTTCTCATGGTCCTGCTGCGGAGCACTCTCAGAATAGAAGCTGAACTTCCTCATGATATCAGTGATCACCAGGTTCATGCTGTTCATGTCCTTCTGCAGGACGTGCCAGGTCCCGGGCGGGCACTCCAGCTCAGTAAGGCTGAAGTAAGCGGTGCCGGGATGGCGCAGCGCGGAAACACCCCTTGAGATGAAAGTTCGGAAACCAGGTATGGTCTCGACAGGGTCGCATATGAACACATCAAAAGATCCTTTGTACTCTTCAGGGAGCGGGTGCGCACAGTTCAGCTTCACCACCTCAATGTCCAGACCAAGCCTTGCCCTGAGATCCTCCAGAAGGTCCACTATCCTCTGGTCTATCTCGACCACGACTATCCTCTTCGCAAGCCGTGTCAGGGCGATCGCGACGCTGAAAAGGTCATCATCCCCGATGATGAAAATCTCCTTGCCGGCAATATCCCCCCTATCGTAGATGAACTTAAGCCGCTTGAAGATATCCCGGTCAGTCAAAGGCCCCTGGAAGAATTCCTGCACAGACTTCGGACGCTCCGCAGACACCTCACAGAACCTCCTGAAATCAACGGTGAAGTCATGTGAGAGCGCGTCTCTCATGCTTCCATCCTCAAGATGGAACCTGCCTTCGCTGAAAGATATTGTGCCGCCTGACTCAAGCTCCCTGAGATTGATGAAAAGATCCCTTATCGTACCGTCACAGTCCAGCAGGATGTCCCAGAAGTCCTTCGACCCTTCCGCAAGCGCCCTCATGACCTGAAACTTCTGATTCTCCATCGTCACCACCGTCGTCCATGCAACATCACCTCTGTACCTTATTCTTCTCTATCTTACCTGCCCTGAACAGCCCCGAGAGAATGTCGAACGCGAGCTCAGCGTTGCCTTCCTTTCCGCAGGTGAATACGTCCACCGCAACAACGCCGGTCTCGGGCCAGGTGTGCACGCTAAGATGAGATTCTGAAAGCACGATCACACCTGTCACGCCCATCGGTTCGAACTGGTGGAAAGCTTCGCCTACCGCATGAAGCTTTGCGTCAGAAACAGTCTTCTCAAGGATGCCCTTGACTACATCAACCTTCTCAAGCAGTTCACTCGGACAGCCGTGCAAGTTCCCCAGAACATGGGTGCCGACTGTCACTTTCATCACCCTGGTCTGAGTCCATAGGACGGGGGTGAAAGAGGTCCTTCTTAAATCTTTCGCTTTTGTCACTAATTCGAGACAACACTCTTGAGGGCTGAGAAGCTTGAATAAAGCGTTTAAACGCGTTTTAAGGAACAAATGGGCGTATCGGGATGGTCACGCATACAGCCGCCAGGCAGTCTGCAAGGATCTGCAGGACACGCCAACAATATGATGTATAGATAAGGAATACCAGAAAAGAGCACAAAAAAATCAACAATCACAACTTAGACTTCACAGCCTTGTCAGAGATTATCGCAGAGTTGCCGGTAGGGTCCTCGATGACAAGACGGCACCTCTCCTGCCCCCACATGACACGGTTCAGCTTCTTGATCATGTTCTTCGCCTTCTTCTTGAGGGCCTCGTCCTCCTCCTCTTCCTTGACAGACTCGACCCGGTCCTTGATGCGCTGCAGCACACCCTCCACATTGGTTATGAAACCGCTCGCGGCAGGGCCCGGCTCGATAGAGCCTATCCTCGGGATCCTGATAGTGCCTTCAGAAGAACGGACGACACGAATCTTCATATCATCCTCAGAAGTTACCTCAAGAGTGAACTTGGAAGGGGGCTTCTGCTCAGCGCACTCAACATCCGACTTGCCGTACCTGCAGTTGCTGCAACGCATACCGAAAAGAAAGACCTTGCCGAAGTAAGGTATCTCCACCTCCTCCTCGGAAAGAGTCAGGTTCGGGGTGTGGCAGAAAGGGCACATCTCCCCTTCAAGCTTTTCAGGTTCTCCCATCCCCGGGAGGAAAGCAAGAAAAACTTAAAAAGGTTTTGATTGGAAAAAACCGCGCGGGAAAACAGAGAAAAACACAGGAAAAAAATACAGAAAAAAGGAACCCTGCAAGACACAGCATAAAGAGACAGAAAAAAACACAGAAGAACGACAAGGATAAAGACACAGAAGAAAGACATGGATAAAGACACAGAAGAAAGACACGACCAATAAAGATAAGATCCATAAAGATAAGATCCTGCAGAAAAGGATAAGATAATACAGAAAAGATACAATCAAAAAAAATTAAAGGTCGTCAGAAGGACCCTCAAGATCCTCAGAATGGTCCAGGCCCTCCCTAAAAATCTTGGCGAAACTCGGAGTCAGCGCGATCCAGTCATCACCGAACCCTGCGATGTCACCCTCGACAGCCTCGCATGTCTTCTTCAGCTTGTTGATCGCGCGCTTCAGCTCGACAAGGTCCTTGTCCTTGAGCGGCCTGATGTTCACAAGACTTATGGTGTAACCTTCCCTCAAGCAGTCCAGTATCGGCTTGATGTCACTGAAGTCCTCGATCACGAAAGGCCTCACCGAGATCTTCTCCTTGGTAGGTGGAGCTACACCCTCAGGAGGAATCTCGACATACCCTTCTTCACCTTCACCAGGAAGTTCGAAATCATCAGAACCAGAAAACCTTTCCTTAATCCTACCAATTAGCCTCTTCATGGTTGTGCCTCCTACTTTTTCACGAAAAATCATACCCCTGAATGCCTACAACAGCATAATTACAGAAGATAACCTATTATTAAAGTATTTAAACCTTTCGTTTTACAGATACATTGTTAGCATTATATAATGGGAAAAAATTACGGTTTTTGAAAAATAGCGAATGCTGTCCGTGAAGCCCTGAGAAGCCCATATCTTAAAAACAAAACCTTTTTATACCAACGCAAATTCAGCAAAGACAGAAAAAAAACAGTTCAAAGTAATGGGTGCTAGGATGGTACAGAGACAAGGCGGATCGAGAAGGAAAACACGAAGCAAGCTCAGGAAACAGAAGAGACAGAAAGGCAAGATAAGCCACGCAAGATTCCTGCAGCAGCTCGAGAACGGACAGAAAGTCAAGCTGGTCGCAGAGCCCGCATACCAGAAAGGCATGTACATGCCCAAATACCACGGCATGGTCGGTGTGGTCAAGAGCAAGAGCGGCAAGTGCTACAATATATCCATAAAAGACCATGACAAGGAGAAGACGCTCATAGTCCACCCGGTACACCTCAAGAAAGTATGATCATCCATAAGTTGGGGAGTTAAGAATGACAAAACCAGAGATAATAGAAGAGTCGCCACTGACCATGGCAGAACTGAAAGAGGAGCTCAAGAAGATAAAGAAAAGGGACGAAGAGCTCAACTTCAGGGCAGAGAAGACAGAAGAGTACCTCCAACAGTTCACCATACTCAAGCAGAAGGACGCCAAAGAGCTCTTCAAAAAGATAGACGAGCTGGAAGTGCCAAGGCTGAAACCAGAGCAGATCGTGAAGCTCATCGATATAATGCCTACAACCCCGGACGAAGTGAAGATGGTATTGCAGGGCTATCCAATAACAGTAACAAAGGAGAACATGAAAAGGGTTGCAGATGTCATCAAAGAATACAACAAAGAATAGATCCGCTATCGGAAAATGGAACCAATGCAGAAAGAGAAGGAAGAGCAGGCTACAGTCCTCGATTTCCTGCCGCACGGCTACCCGTTCGACTCACGGCCAAGCCATGTCAAGACACCGATAGCGCAAGCCATAGGAAACAAAAGATTCACACTTCTCGAACTGTGCCCGAAAAAAGGCATATTCCTGCAGCCGAACGAAGAAGTATACATCGGAGAAGGCAAAAGAGACAAGATACACCACATACTCGGACGGCTCCAGTACGACAAGATAACCAACACAGGACTTTCGACACTGGAGATAGTGCTGAAAGAGATGATCAAGGAAAAAGAACAGGAATTCGTAAGGTTCTTCAACACAGCACAGCCCATAACCATCAGGATGCACCAGCTTGAGCTACTGCCGGGGCTCGGCAAGAAACACATGAACGCAATAATAGAAGCGCGGGACGAGAAGCCATTCGAAAACTTCGAAGACCTGAAGAAAAGGGTCAAGCTCATCCCAAATCCAGAGAAGACAGTACTCCGCAGGATACAGCTGGAACTCCAGGGAAAAGAGAAGTGGAGACTGTTCACTGACTGAGAAATCTTTTTTCTGAAAAAAAAGAGTCATGACATACATAGAGCTATCAACACCACAGGGAAACCGCAATGGAAGATGAAATCAGAAGCCTGGACGAAGAACCGATGCTCATACTGACATATCTTGACGCGCACAGCAACAGGTACAACATAGACGGTCTCGGAAAGCTGCGGCTTAACGGCGAGAGGGTGACGCCTTACGGCATAGAGGACGGCATCAAATACCTGGGCATCAACGACCACTCCATGCTCGAACTGAAACTCTTCGAAGAGCTCGAGAGAAAAGGGTTCGACATGAGAAGGATGCCGGGAAAAACCTGTCCGCTGAAAAAAGCCCTCAGGCAGGACCCTGAAACATTCATGAAAGCGACATACGACATCTGCACAAGAGACAGCGTAGCAAGAGTCCCTTACGAAGATGCAGTAGACTACATAAACAGGAGAATGTCTATAGTTGCAGTCAACAGGAAGGTAACGGCAGGATTCTTCACACCGCCCCTATTCAGCTACGCATGGACGGACCAGGAGCTCAGCGACATATCAGTAGAGGTCATGACACCCCACGGCATAATCACAAGGAAGAAGAGAAGAAACAAGAGAAAGCTTTAAATCAGACAAACTGATTCTCAGACCGCATGAACACCCAACCTATAATACAGCAGACTGCAGAGCATGTCAAAGAGAAGATGTCCGGTGAAGGGACAGGGCATGACTGGTTCCACGTCTACAGGGTATGGAAGACAGCAAAGCACATAGGGACGGCCGAAGATGCAGACATGTTCATCGTCGAGATGGTGGCGCTGCTTCACGACCTTGACGACCACAAGATCACAGGAGAGCATTCCGACGAGAAGAAAAACGCCAAAGCATGGATGGCAGAGCAGGGCGTAGAGCCTGAGACTCAGGAAAGGATACTTGAAGCCATCAGGAACCTGAGCTTCACAGACAACATAGGCAAGAGGAAAGAGCTCAGCATGGAAGGAAAAGTCGTGCAGGACGCGGACAGGCTCGACGCGATAGGAGCGATAGGCATCGCGAGGTGCTTCGCGTACGGCGGCAAGGCAGGTAGGCCACTGTACGACCCGGACAGGCCTCCCCAGAAGGAACTCTCAGTCGAGCAGTACAAGAAAGGCACAGGCTGTACGCTCAACCACTTCTACGAGAAACTGCTCATGCTGAAGGACCTCATGAACACAGACGCAGGGAAGAAGATGGCAGAGCACAGGCACAGGTTCATGGAACAGTACCTCGAAGAATTCTACAAGGAATGGGAAGGGAAAGAATAAGCCAGATAATGCCTTGAAAGATCACATAAGCATCCAACATATAAAAAGTCACAGAAAACAATAACACAACCTTTTTAAATGATTCCAGACCACCATACTGCAGTTTCTTACAAAGGAAACCGACACATCCAGCACGGCACAAATTCTGGAAACGCCGGGCACGCATGTGTCAACACACATCCGAGGTGTAATTACAGATGAGCAAGGGAAGGAAAGGATCCTACGACTTCAAGGAAGTAGAAGAGAACATAATCCAGCTCTGGGAGAAAGAGAACACATACCAGAAGATAAAGGACAAGCGAAAAGCAGGCAAGCCGTTCTTCTTCATACAGGGGCCGCCGTACACATCAGGAAGGATTCACATGGGGCATGCCTGGAACAACTCACTAAAAGACATAATCCTCAGGTACAAGCGCATGAAAGGATACGACGTGTTTGACAGGGCCGCTTACGACATGCACGGACTACCAACAGCACACAAAGTCATGGCAGAGCACAAGCTAAAGACAAAAGAAGATATACTGGAATTCGGGATGGAGAAGTTCATCAAGGAGTGCATCAAGTTCTGCGTGGAGAAAGCAAAGCTCATGGACAAAGACCTCTGGAGACTTGGCGTATGGATGGACTACAAGAACGCACGATACCCGATAGACAACAGCTACATCGAAGGAGTATGGTTCCTCATAAAGAAAACGCATGAAAAAGGACGTCTCTATGAAGGACTGAGGACGATGAGCTGGTGCGCGTCATGCCAGACAGCCATGGCAAAGCACGAGTGCGAATACAAGGAAGTCAAGGAAACATCCATCTTCGTCAAGTTCCCTGTCAAAGGCAAAGAGAACGAATACCTCATCATATGGACCACAACACCATGGACCATAACATACAACCTCGCGATAATGGTGCACCCCGAACTACCATATGTAAAGGCAAAGGTCGGCGACGAGATATGGGTGCTGGCAAAAGCGCTCGCGGCGCCGGTCGTGCAGTCGTTCACAGACCACAAGCTCGACATAATCGACGAGTTCCCGGGCAAAGACCTCGAAGGGCTCGAGTACGAACACCCCTGGAACAATAGATGGGACCACTACAGGGAGATCAAGGCAAAGCATCCCAAGACACACACAGTAATACTGTCGGAAGAGTACGTGGACACCAGTGCAGGAACAGGACTCGTCCACACAGCACCAGGATGCGGACCAGAGGACTACGAAGCAGGTCACAAGAACAACATCCCGCCATTCAATAACCTGCTCGAGAACGGCATATTCCCAGAAGGCATGGCAGAATTCACAGGCCTCAAGGCAAAGAAAGACGACGCAAAGTTCGTCAAGGCGATGAGAGACGAAGGGATACTCGTCGCAGAGACCGAGGTCGAACACGACTACGCCCACTGCGAGAGATGCCACCAGCCTGTCGTGTTCCGGACGACCAAACAATGGTTCTTCAAGACAGAAGACCTCAAGGAACGCATGATCGAGGCGAATGATAAGATCGAATGGATACCACCTGCAGGCAAGAACGCATTCAGGTCATGGCTCGAGAACCTAAGGGACAACTCCATAACAAAACAGAGATACTGGGGAACCCCTGTGCCGATATGGAAGTGCGAGACCTGCGGAAAGTACGAAGTGATAGGCAGCTCGCTCGAGCTCAAGGAAAAAGCAGGGCACTGCCCTGACAACCTCCACAAGCCATGGATAGACGAGGTCGAGATAAGCTGCGGGTGCGGCAATATGATGAAACGCCTCCCAGATGTGCTTGATGTCTGGATAGACTCAGGGACACTCTCATGGAACATACTGGACTATCCCGCAGACAAAGAGATGTACAGGAAGCTCTGGCCATCAGACTTCATACTTGAAGCCAAGGAGCAGGTCAGAGGGTGGTTCAACATGCTGATGGTCGCATCCATAATGGCACTGGACGACCCGCTACCCTTCAAGACATGCTACATGCATGGTATGCTCACAGACGTTGAAGGTGTGAAGATGAGCAAGTCCCTGGGGAACGTGATATCACCTTACGAAGTCATAGACAAGCACGGCGCGGACACGCTCAGGCTCTACACGACCGGCGTGAACGCAGGAGAGGACATGAACTTCAGCTGGAACGAGATACAGCTCAGGCACCGCAACCTATCCATACTCTGGAACACGCAGAAATACCTCATAGAGCAGAGCAGGCTGTACGGCATCAAGCCGCTCCCGGTCAGTGACTGCAGCAACATAGAGACAGTAGAGAAGTACATGCTCTCAAAGACACACAGCGCCATAAAGAAAGTCACAGATATGTTCGAGAAATACCTCGTGCACGAAATACCTGCTGCGGTAACAGACCAGTTCCTCGAGCTCAGCAGGACATACATACAGATGACAAGGGAAAAGTCCAACAGCGACGACGAAGAGGACAGGAAGACAGTGATCAGCACCATCTACCACTCACTGCTCCAGACCATAAAGATAATGTCACCATCGTGCCCTTTCATAACAGAGCAGATATACCTCAACCTTAAAGAAGAGTTCGGGCTCGAGAACGAGAGCGTGCACGACTGCGACTGGCCGGAAGCAGACGAGAAACTCATAGACACGGCGCTGGAGAAGAGGTTCGAGCTTGCAAAAAACATGATACAGTCAATACTCTCTGCAAGGGAGAAAGCGCAGCTCGGAGTAAGATGGCCCATAAACGAAGCAGTATTCGCGAGCACCAGCGAAGAGACCGCAAGGGCAGTGGAGGACCTCGGACAGCTAATACAGACACAGACCAACGTCAAAAAGCTCACGGTCGTGGATAAGTTCGACAAGATAAACCTCTCCATAAAAGCAGACTACACAAGGATGGGACCTGACTTCGGCGAGAAGTCCGCGCAGATAGTCGCCCAGCTCGCCACCACAAGCCCGGAATCCGTGATCAAGAGCATCGAGACAAGAGGCGTGTTCGAGATAGCGCTCAACGGAGACAAATACGAGCTCACACCAGACCACATAATCATAAAGCGCGAAGTGCCCGAAGGCTACGCAGAAGGAGAGTTCAGGCACGGCTTCGCATACCTCGACCTGGCAAGGACACCGGACCTGGAAGCGGAAGGTTACGCGCGCGAGCTCATGAGACGGGTGCAATCCCTCAGGAAAGAGGCAAAACTCTCAAAGCAGGACAGGATATCGCTCTTCATCAGGACCGACGAGGAGACCGTCAACAATCTCAAGATATGGAAAGACACCATACAGGACAAGGTGGGAGCGTCGCAGATGAACATAACCCACAACGAGCCCGCCAAGATGCACGAGCACAAGAAGAAAGAGAAGATAAAAGACAAGGAATTCATCGTAGAGTTCGACAAGGTGGAAAAGTAGAAAACAGCAATCCAAGCAAAGCAGAGACCGTAGTTGCCATGCTCAAAGCGGCAAGCGCTTTGGCACCCCAAACGCGAGCGTTTGTGGGTTCAGCACGCCATCACATCAATCCATAACAAATATCAATTAACGCCTTACGGCGAACCCGTAACAACAGTCCCGGGGCGTGCGTGGCAACACGAGAGCTTGGCGACTGAAAGGAGCCGAGCGGAGTAGGGCTCTGCTTTGCGGCTTTCCGGACATTGAGGTCATAAAGCAAACAATCAAACAAAATAAAAATCCCAACCGCCCAAAAGGAAGGGTATTTACAACAAATCAACAATCAAAAAAGTTGGACCTGTTGAGGGATGTCAACCTTAACCAACACAACAGGTGTCACAACTGGAAGAATGCCCAAGATGCGGAAACACGAAACACCATGAGATCGTCCGTATAGACGACAAGAAAGGAAAAGAAAGCGAGATGTTCAGGTGCAAAGCCTGCGGCTATCTTGAATACCACATAGAGGACGACAGCGAAAAGACAGAGAAGGCAGTAGACCGCATGGGCGACGCGTTCAGGGAATACCTCAGGAAAAAGAAGGAAGAAGGACCATAAAAAAATGGTGAAACGGAAAAAAGCAAAAAAACAGGAAGCCAAGGCAAAGAAGCCGGCAGCGAAGCCAGCGAACAAGAAGAAAGAGGACACTCAACTGCCGATGCCGGCGTTCCTCCTGCAGATACTCGCTGTGGTGCTCGCAGGAATACTGATCGTGGCATTGACACTCTACGTTCTGGGCAAGATGCCTGCGCGAGGGTTCTGGGTGCTTGTCGTCATACTGGCTGTGATAGCCTTCGGCGCGATGCCCTGGATGCGGAAGAAGTTCGTGGAAAAAAGCTGAAGCTACCGCTTACCAGAAGCTTCCAAGAAAATCAGTTGAAGTCCTTCAGAGACTTCTCTTTCTCCTTCATGTCAGGAAGCGTACCGAAACGCTTGAGATAGTTGAAAAGCCTTTCCTCCTCAAGCTCATCACGGAGCCTCCTAAGGTTCTCATCCATCTGCTCACCCCGGAGCGGACCGGTTGAAGTCACTCTTCCTCTCCTTCCACATCAGGTACAAACGGCTGGTCCTGCAGATCCTGTTCCTCTTCGTCCATACATCCACCCCTACAGTATAATATATAGTATGAGCGTATATAAATGTTTCGAGAAGCCCTGAAAGCGGTGAAAACAAGCAAAGAGGCAACTTGAAGCCACAAACATTTATAAATGATTCTTGATTCGGTCTGGTATAGCTCATAATAATAAACATCATACCGGGTGGTCAATGTGAACAAGAAACAAAAAGAAAAATACCTCAAGATAGGCATACCAGTGGGGGTAGTCCTGCTTCTCATAATCATAAGCCTTGCAGTGCTGATGAGCAGCAAGACAAGGGTCGCGTTCCTCAACATAGAGGAAGGAGACGTACAGGTGGACCAGGGCAGCGGCTGGACATCTGCAGAAGACGGCATGAAGCTCGGGCTCGATGACAAGGTCAGGACACTTGACGGCTCAGCAGTCGTGGTCCTGTACGAGAGCGTGCTCGTGCAGCTCGACCCTGAGACAGAGATATCCATAGAAGAGCTCAGCAGGAAAAACTCCAGGATCCGCCAGGAGAGCGGAAGCACATGGAACAAGTTCATGGCCATAGCAGGCATACAGAACTTCGAGGTCGAGACGCCCACCACCGTGGCGACAGTGCGCGGCACGTCATTCTGGGTGGACATGGACAGCGTCGGCGTAGAGTCAGGACAAGTAGACGTAAGGTTCGGCCAAGATGAGTTCAAGGTGCAGGCAGGCCACAAGGCATTACGCGAAGGAAAAGAGGTCCTGCCGTTCGACGAGCAGGACAGGGCAAGAGCGATACTCCGCAAGCAGATAATCATAAAGCACCTCAAACAGCTCAGGCAGGAAGAGATAGAGAAGCACAAGACAACATACAACCTTGCAAAGAAGCTCAAAGGATGGACAGACGCAGACGTGCAGAGATACATGGACCGTCTGGACAGAGGAGAGTTCGACCCTGACCAGCTCAGGAAAAGGACCATACTGCCTGCCAAGTCAGTAGACAAGTTCGCCAAGATATCAGAAGAGATAATAGAGCAGAAGAGAGTCCTGGAACAACTCAAAACAAGACATCCTGACACAGTCAATGAGCAAGAAGGTACGCCCACAAGGACAAGGACGATGGAGATAGAAGGCATCGAAGGAGAAGTTACGGGCCAGGAGCACGACATACGCGAAGAGACACAGGCATATGACGGCATAAACTCCCCCGGCTCAGGAGCTGTAAGCGATGACGGCAACCACGGCGACGGACAGGCAGACCTGGAGATACAGTCAGACATGATGAAGAACATCGACTCAACAGAAGACGGATACATAGATAACGCAAGATAGGTTGATATGTTGATCAAGAAGACGCTGAAAGCAGGTCTTGCACTGCCAAATAACCTGAAGCAGTTAAGAAGGACAAGGCTCGCGACCTGCGCCGCCATCGCGCTCGCGGTGGCAATAATCCTTTCTCTTCTTTTCTCAGCAGGATTCTACTCCAACATACAGCTAAGGCTGTCAGACTTCATGCACGGAGGAGGCCAGCCGTTCAGCAACATAGCCATAGTGGCTGTGGATGACAAGAGCATACAGGAGATAGGCAGGTGGCCATGGGAAAGAGGAAACTACACGCTGCTTCTCGACGAGCTTGAAGAGGCCAAGGTAGTGGGCTTCGACATAGGATTCTTCGAACCCTCAGACGCAGAGACAGACCACAGGCTCGCGCAGGCAGTGGAGGACGCGGGCAACGTGGTCATGCCGATCGAGTACCTCAGCTTCCGGACAGAACAGGGCAGGGTCCACGGCAAAGAGAAGCTCACACCCCTCGAGCCGATAGCAGAAGCTGCAGAAAGTCTCGGCTACATCAACGTGGTCACAGACCCTGACGGGATAACAAGGGCGGTCAACCTGAACATAAAGGGAGCATACCCATCATTCGCGGAAGCGGTTTACAGCCAATACCTCAAGAGACCTGTAGAGAAAAAAGACAGGTTCCTGGTCAACTACATAGGAGCTCCAGGAACATACCCGAGATATTCGTTCTCAGACATAATCCGCGGAGAGTACGACAGCACAGAATTTGAGGACAAGATACTCCTGATAGGCGCGACAGCGCCGGACCTGCACGACAACTACTTCGTCCCGACAAGCTCAGGCAAGGCAATGCCTGGCGTCGAGATACACGCGAACCTGATACAGCAGTTCATAACAGGCAGACAGCTCGAGAAGGCGCCGGCACTCCTGACAATACTGACGATATTGGCTGTCGCGGTCATAGTCGCGCTGTTCGTGTTCTACCTTCCTGTCTGGCTCGCCGCCATACTCTCCTTCACACTCATCATAGCATACACGTTCCTCGCCATATTCACGTTCGACACAGGAACTATACTCAACATAGTATACGTCCCCGCAACGGTCGTGGCGACGTACATCGCCACCATGATATACTTCTACCTCTCAGAGAAGAAGCACAGGAAGAAAGTGCTCGGAGCCTTCGAGAAGTACGTGTCAAAAGACGTTATAAAGCACATACTCGAGCATCCGGACAGGCTCAAGCTGGGCGGAGAGAAAAGGCAGATAACAGTCTTCTTCTCCGACATACGCGGCTTCACCACGATAAGCGAGAAGCTGTCACCGGAGAAGCTCGTGCACCTGTTGAACGAGTACCTCACAGAGATGACCAACATCATACTCAAGTACAACGGAGTCGTGGACAAGTACATGGGAGACGCGATCATGGCGTTCTGGAACGCGCCGCTCGACCAGCCCAAGCACGCGGAAAGAGCAGGAGACGCGTCCCTCGACATGGAGATACGGCTGAAAGAACTGCAGGAGAAATGGTCTGCAGAAGGCGTGCCGCCTCTCGACATAGGCATAGGCCTCAACACAGGCCACGCGGTAGTGGGCAACATGGGAAGCTACGACAGGTTCGACTACACAGCCATGGGAGACACGGTCAACCTCGGCTCCCGGCTTGAAGGGCTCAACAAACCATACGGCACGCGAATACTCGTAAGCGAGACAACAAAAGAGAAACTTCCCGCGAAGTTCGTCACAAGAAAGCTGGACAAGGTGCGGGTGAAAGGAAAGAAAGAGCCGATCACGATATACGAACTGGTCTGCAGGAAAGACGAAGCAGAAAAGTGGTACCACGCAGTCATACACCACTTCGAAGCAGGACTCGAACACTACTTCAAACAGGAATGGGACAAGGCGCTCAAGGAATTCAGGGAAGCAGACAGGATAAGAAGCAAGCACGAGAAGAAAGGAGACCTGCCGTCAAAAGCGTTCATCGAAAGAAGCGAACACTTCAGGAAAGACAGCCCGGGCAACGACTGGGACGGCGTGTGGGTCATGAAGACGAAGTGATCTCTGAAACTGTGTTTCTTTGTAGCTTATTTATTTTTTTGACATAAATAGATCAAGCTGTTCCTGGAGAAGAAGGACGGCCTGGTGCCGGAAAACACCCTGATCGTCTTCGTGACAAACGACATTGTCAACTAAACGACACATGGCCTGCACTGCGCTCCGTCCAACTATATTACCTCTCCTTAAACCGCACAATTGTGATATCTAAGTGTATCCCCAATGACTTCGCTAGGCAGGGCAGGCCATGTGTGCCGATAAATTAACAATGTCTGACAAACAAACTTTTATAAACAAAACAGGCTTATCACAGACAAAAAGAGGTCCACACGGCAAGACCTAAAATAAGAGGCACAACCTGCCAAGGAGGAGAGATAAGATGGTAGAAACAGCATTATTCGTGAACGTCATACTGGAGTCGATAGCGCTCATAATACTCCTCTACATAGTGTTCACCCTCCTCCGGGCAGACCAGAAATACGTCAAAGAACACATGATGAAATATTACGAGCTCATGAAGAGAGACAAGGTGTTCCGCAAATCACTCTTCATACTCGCAGTATCACTCATGTTCACCGTGGCTGCCACAGCATGGACCATATACAGCGCAGAAGACAGGGTAATCATAGACTCGCTGCGCTCGATAGCAGCCGCTTTCAGAATACTGTTCTTCGTATACCTTCTCGGGGTTGTCAGGTCCACAGCGCATTAAAAAAAAACATCCTAAAGCCCCACATCCTAAAGCCCCTAAAGCCAGAATGAAGGGATGATATCACTCATTCTTGCCCTTCATGAAGTCGAAATGGACAAGGCGCGCGAAGAATGACTTTATCTTCATAAGCTCATGCATGTGCTTTACACCGCTGATTATCGCGGCGATAAGCAACAGTATGCCGACAGAAACCGCTATGACGCCGGAGTAGAAGAAAAAATCCCACTTGACATCAGAAAGCCCGAAGAAAGCCACGCCGAAAAGTATCACAGTCGCTGCAGTCCTTATGTACGCAAGCACTGTCCTCTCGTAAGCCAGCTCCGTCCTCTTCTCAGAAAGCCGGGCGTTCTTCTCCGCGATGAAGTCATACTCTTCTGACCCGTCATCACCTGAACTCTTCTTACCGCCCTTCTTCACCTTCTTTTTCGCCATGCAAACACCTGAATAACATACACGCATACAACAATCATTTATAAAATTAATCCCGGAATGACCACCATAAGCAGAGGGACCAGGCCGTAAAGGATCAGGAACACGATTATAGAGCTGTTCCTGACCATCATCGATTTCGAAAACCTCCTCGTGATGCGGTAGATGACATCCCTGAACACCGGATGGAACATGAACAGCACACCAGAAGAGCATATCATTATGAACATCACAGCACCGGCGAAAGCGCCGGAAAGCCCTGAAGCGAAACCCGCAATAGTCACGTCTATCACAGTACCTATGTTGATTCCCATGATGTAAGGTATCGCCTTCTTCAGATCGATCACACCGACCACTGCAAGAGGCACAAGAAGGCTCAATGTCATGTTCATGCTCGCGATCATCAACGTTATCAGGATGCCTATGAGGAACGCCCTCCAAGGAGAGCTGAAATACTTATTGATGATAGATCTCGCCTTCGCCCTGCCGCCGAGGAAGCGCACAACAGCACGCGGCAGGAACTTCAGGCTCGTTATGAAAAGCGCAACACCTATCAGGAAGACGACGACAGGAGCGAAATCACCAAGGAAACCGACAGACGAGACAAGGCTGACAAGCAGGTCCTTCAGAGGCCCTATGATTATGTCAAGCAGGTCGGGAAAAGCCGCAGCAGCACCTGCAGAAAGATGCGACTCGATCGCGCCAGCGACCCTGCTGAAAAGACCTGTCACCATCTCGACAAGCACGACAAGCACCACAAGGAAAAACGCGAACACCGAATTCGCCACGACAAGCTCGAAACCATGACGCAGGCCGTGCCGTGTCTTGCTGCCCGAGAACATCGCCACAAACACAGGAGTGCTCACATTGCCAAGCAGGGAGCCAGCCAGCGCAAAAAAAAGTATGTGCATGCTGAAAGCGCCCACACCAGCCAAAGTGTTGGCAGTCACGGCAAGCACAGAACCTGACTGGAACACGTAAGCCCCGAGCCAGCCCGCCCCGAAAGCACGGACTGCGCCGTCCATGAAAGCGGAAATCGAGCCGAGAAGGGGCATGCCAAGCTGGATCACCCCCTCCTTGATAAGAGTGACAGCAAAAAGGAAAACATAAAGCGCTATGATGAACGATGCTGTGTTGAAGAACTTCTGCCTTCCGGTATAAAGCCTCTTCCTGGTGCTGATAAGCTCCTTCTTGAGCTCCTCTATCTCCTTCTCAGATTCCTTTTTTTTCCTGTTGGTAAGCTTGTCCAGCTGCTCGGTCTTCTCCTCTATCTGCCTGACTATCCCTGACTCCAGCGCCTTCCTCTTCTCATGGAAGTCCTTGTGAAGCTGATCCTTCCTGTCCTCAAGCTTCTCGACAGTCTCCTCCTTCTTCCTGACTATCTCCTCCTTCTTCTTCTCCAGCTTCCTGGTCTTCTTCTCAAGATTATTCTTATGCTTCCTGATCTTCTTCTTCACCTTCTTCCGGACATCCTTCTTGTGCTTCTCAAGCTCTTTCGCGGCTTTCTCCTCAGCCTTCCTGACCTTCTTCTCATGGTCCTCCTTCGCCTTGCTGAGCTCACGCTTAGTAGACTTCAGCTTCTGCTTCAGCTTCTCTTTCTTATCCTTGCCGCTCTTCTTAGCCATCTTGAGAAGTAAAACAAAAAAAGTATCAGAGACAGTCCTCCTGACAGCTGGTCATGTCCTCTCCATCCTCGCAGATGCCATCACCGCAGACAGGCCCGCAGTCCTCAGGACATGAGTCAGCATCCTCATCACCCTCGCAAATCCCGTCACCGCACTCAGGACCGCAGTCCTCAGGACAGCCATCCTCTGTCTCGCCGGTCTCGCAGACGTCATTCCCGCACACAGGATCACAATCATCATCATCGTCCGCATTGCATCCTGACGGGCAGCAGCCGTCACCGTCCCTGCAGCGCTCTATATCATCATGCCCGCAGTAAGCGTTCACGTGCTGGGCGAAATAGCAAACATCCTCAGTGCACGGATCATCATCATCACAGTCACCATCAGAGCCGCACTCAGGGATGACACACTCACCCCTGTGGCACTCGGCAGGAGAGTCACAGGCGCAGTCAACATAGCAGCTATCGCAGTCCTCACCCCTCCCGGACTGGCACTCACCATCACCACAGAAAGGCTCGACAGTCTCTTCCACCTGCCCAGACACGTCAGGCTCATCGATAACATCATCACCATCATCTGCCGCGTATTCCGGCTCCCTGACAACAAGCTCCTCATCGACCGGCCCTTCAGGGATGATATCCTCCTCAAAAGGCTCTTCAGTCACCTGCCGCACATCTTCCGCCTGCTCCTGCCGCGCATCTTCCTGCTGCAAGCCCTCCCTGCAGCCTGAAATCGATACCAGAACAAGAACAGCGATGAAAAAAGCGATTAGAACCTGTGAAAACCTGGATTGACAATACCTGTACAAGCCGATCACCTCCAACTTCAAGAGAGTTATACAATATATAAATCTTTAGTATAGCAATGCGCATAAAGCAACGCGCATAAAAAAAAGACTAATCACTGATGGTCACAATCCTTCAACAACCATTCAAAAAAGCTCAATCAGACGTCAAAAATTACAAAAATATTATAAATGCCGAAGTAATCATCCCACTCATGCCAGATATAAAGACTAAACCTTACGGTCCGCTAATGGTAGAGCACCGCATAATAGAAGAAGGCGTCAAGCTCATGGAAGGTGAGGCTGGCAGGATCGGGAACGGTGAAAGCCCAGACGCAGGACTCATAAGATTCCTCACAGACTTCTTCCACACATACGCAGACATCTGCCACCACGGCAAGGAAGAAGACATACTTTTCAGCAGGCTCAAAGAGAAAGACATGTCCGGACAGCACAAGGACATGATGGAAAGCCTGGTGCAGGAGCATGAGAGATCGAGAGAGAATATCGGAAAGCTCAAGCATGCTCTCGAAAAACACGAGCAAGGCGACAATGACGCAGCAGGAGAGATACAGGCAATACTCAAAAAGATGGCAGAGCTTTACCCTGAACACATCCGCAAGGAGGACAAGGAATTCTTCATACCCTGCATGAACTATTTCAGCGAAGAGGAGCAGGAAGACCTGGTGAAGGCGTTCCGGGAAGCGGACAGGAAGCTCATACACGAAAAGTACCGGCAGGACCTGAAATCCATCAAAGCCAGGATAGGGACCGCATAAAAAAAGAGGCAGCACCAACCAACAAAAAAAAGGTGATCACATGGCAAAATACAAGATAGAATTCGAGAGAGACAAATGCATCGGCGCAAGATCGTGCAATGACGAATGCCCTGACAACTGGGAGATGCAGGACGACGGCAAATCAGACTTCAAGAACGAAGAATTTGACGACGACAAGCTCGAATGCAACATGGAAGCGGCAAAATCATGCCCTGTGAAAGCCATACACATAATCAACAACGAGTCAGGAGAGAAACTCATCTGATACCCCTGACCTACAGACGCACCAGCACAGAAAGAGGTGAAAAGTGCAGAAGAACCAGCTATCATGGATGATAGGAGGCAAGGCAGGCTACGGAATAATGGCCACAGGCCTCATATTCGCAAGGACTTGTTCTAGAAGCGGACTCCACGTGTTCGCGAACGTAGAATACCCCTCCCTGATAAGAGGCGGGCACAACACATACCACATCAGGGCAGAAGAAGAAGAGATACACTCACACGTAGACATGATAGACATACTCGTCGCGCTGAACAAGGAGACGATAGACAAGCACAAGGACAGGCTGACACAGGGAGCCGCAGTGATATACGACAGCGAAGATACCCAGCCAGAAGGCCTGCGTGAAGACATACAGCTGTACGACATCCCGCTCCTGAGCATCGCAAAAGAGAAAGGCATGAAAGTCATGCGAAACACCGTCGCACTAGGAGCCACGATGGCATTGCTGGGCACAGACCTGGAGATACTCAGAAAGGCCATAGAGGACAACTTCAGCGACAAGGGAAAGGAAATGGCGCAGAAGAACATAGACGCGGCAGGGGCAGGATACGACCACATGAAAAGACTCGAAACCGAATTCAAGATCAAGCTCGAAAAGAAGGAAAGCAGCCCGCGGATGCTTCTCAGCGGCAACGAAGCTATAAGCATGGGCGCTATAAGAGCAGGGTGCAAGCTCTACGCAGCATATCCAATGACACCCGCTTCCTCCATACTCCACTATATGGCAGCGCACGAAAATGATAAGGGCATAGTCGTCAAGCAGACAGAAGACGAGATAGCCGCGATCCACACAGCCATAGGCGCCTCGTTCGCAGGAGTACGGTCGATGGCAGCAACGTCAGGAGGAGGGTTCTGCCTGATGACAGAAGGCCTCAGCCTCGCAGGCATACTTGAGGTGCCGCTTGTGCTGGTAGAATGCCAACGGCCCGGACCGAGCACAGGACTCGCGACAAGAACAGAACAGGGAGACCTAAGGTTCGTGATGCACGCGTCACAAGGCGAGTTCACAAGGGCAGTTATAGCGCCGGGAGACGTCACAGAATGCTACCATCTCACAGCACAGGCGTTCAATCTCGCAGACAGGCACCAGGCGCCCGTGATCATACTCAGCGACAAGCACCTTTCAGAGACAAGCAGGACGGCAGAACCGTTCGATACAAGCTACACAACCGAAAGAGGCAAGATCGCTGTCGGCAAGAGCCTGGCTGAAGGAAAAAGGTTCCAGGTCACTGACGACGGAACGGCCACAAGAGCGCTGCCCGGACAAGGAGACATGTTCAGGACGCCGAGCTACGAGCACGACGAGCACGGATGGAACGACGAGAACCCCAATATGCGGACAGTCATGGTAGACAGGCGGGTGCGCAAAGCAGAAGCCATGCTTAAAGACATACCAGACCCAAAAGAGTACGGACCTGAAGACGCGGACCTCACCATAGTAGGATGGGGGAGCACGAAAGGAGCGATACTCGAAGCGATGAAGCTCCTCGAAAAAGACGGGCTCAAGACCAACTACGTACAGGTCACGCACATACTCCCGTTCAAGAAAGAAAAGATAAAAGAGATGCTCAGCAAGGCAAAGAAGCTCATGATAGTCGAGCAGAACAGGACACTCCAGCTGGCAGGGGTCATAAAGGAAAACACAGGCATAAAAATGGACCACCAGCTCGCTAAGTACAGCGGAAGGCAGGTGATGCCGCACGAGATCTACGAGAAGGCGAAAGCCGCGCTGGAGGAAGGACGATGAAGCCCGAAGACTACAACACAGGACAGAAACCCGTATGGTGCCCGGGATGCGGCAACTTCGGCATACTCATGGCGGTAAGGCAGGCATTCGCAGAGATGGAGCTCAAGAAAGAGGACACAGTCATAGTCAGCGGCATAGGATGCTCAGACAAGTACCACCAGTACATCGACACGATAGGAGTTGAGAGCATACACGGCAGGATACTCCCCCTGGCGATGGGCATAAGGCTCGCAAACCACAAACTGAAAGTGATAGGCATAGGAGGCGACGGCGACGGGTACGGGATAGGCATGTGCCACCTCGTCCACGCGATGAGACGCAACCTCGACGTAACATACCTAGTCTGCGACAACCAGATATACGGGCTCACGACAGGACAGACATCACCAACGAGCGACAAGGGATTCGAGACCAAATCCACACCATCAGGCAACATAGAGAAGCCGGTCAACCCGATCGCGACAGCGTTGTCATCAGGAGCAACGTTCATAGCAAGAGGGTTCGCGGAAAACCTCGAACAGCTGCGCGAACTGATAAAGAAAGGGGTCAAGCACAAAGGATTCGCCCTAATCGACGTGTTCCAGCCCTGCATCACGTTCAACAAGAAGAACACATACGAATGGTACAAGCAGAACACATACGACCTTCAAGAGACAGACCACAACCCAACAGACAAGATGGCTGCGTACACCAAAGCCCACGAGAACGCAGAAGGCGACGGGAAGTTCCCACTGGGCGTCATATACAAGGAAGAACGGCAGACATACGAAGGACAGGTCCCGCAGATAAAGAAAAAAGCTCTCGTCGAGCAGGACATCACAGACGTCCAAGTACAGGACCTGATAGAAGAGAAGTTCTGAACAGAACATCCGCAAATGTCCTATAAGGCGCTTCCCGACAAAAACATCAGATGTCCTGAGGTAAAAGAAAATGGCAAAGATAGCAGTGATCATGGCAGACATGTTCGAAGACCCTGAATACGAGAAGCCCGCCAAGGCATTCGAGGAAGCAGGGCACAAACTAGTACACATAGGCATCGAGAAGAAGACAGTAAAAGGCAAAAGAGGACAGGCAGAAGCGGAAATAGAACACACATTCGGTGAAGTGAAAGCAGACGATTTCGACGCTCTCTTCATACCCGGAGGATACTCCCCAGACAAGCTGCGGGCACATGAAGAGGCAGTGGAGTTCGTCAGAGAATTCACAAAGATCGAAAGGCCCATCTTCGCGATATGCCACGCGCCACAGATACTCATAACCGCAGAGGCTGCAGAAGGCCGGAAGATGACCGGATGGAAATCAATAAGACAGGACATCATGAACGCAGGAGCGAAATACGTAGACAAAGAAGTGGTCAAGGACAACAACCTGATAACCAGCAGGCAGCCGGACGACATACCTGCATTCATAGAAGAATCCCTGAAACAACTTGAAAAATAAAGAGGAAAAACATGGCAAAAGATACTGAAGAACCTTTCAGAAAGAAACAGGGCAAGAGGCTGACGCGGACAGCCGCAAACATGTCAAAAAAACAAGAGATGGTGAAAATATGAAAATCAAACCAGCATATGCCGGCCTGGCCGGAGGGATAGTCTGGGGAGGAGCGATGTTTCTAGCGACACTCATTTCCGTATTCGCGGGAGGTTACGCCAGCGACTTCCTTTCCATGATGGCAAGCATCTATCCAGGATACTCGATAACCGTCATGGGGAGCCTCATCGGGCTAGTATACGGATTTATCGACCTATTCATCGCATTTTTCCTGATAGCATGGCTGTATAACCTGTTCGAAAAGAGCGGCAAGAGGTGAAAAAACATGCACAAGGCAAAACCACTGAAGTTCAAGCCGGATTCCCTGAAAGGGATATCCGAGAAGCAGATAACACTGCACCATGACAAGCACTATGAAAGCTATGTCAAAGGTAAGAACAAGATAGAGGAAGCCATATCCAAAGGGAAGCTCGACCACGTAAGGGAGCTGAAGAAGAACGAGAGCCACAACGGCAGCGGAATGTTCCTGCACGAGGTATACTTCGGCCACCTCGGAGGAAAAGGAGGCAAACCCTCGGGAGAGCTGATGAAGAAGATAGAGAAGGACTTCGGAAGCTACGAGAAATGGAAGAAGGAATTCATGGCATGCACAGGCACGGCAAGAGGATGGGTGCTGCTCTGCTACGACCGGAAAGACTGCAGGCTGCACAACTATACAGTAGATTTCCATGACGAAGGGGCGGTATGGAGCGCGTCACCGATAATGGCGATGGACCTTTGGGAGCACGCGTACTACATCGACTACGGCCCTGACAAGAAGAAGTACATCGAGGCGTTCTTCAACAACCTTGACTGGGAAGCTGTCTCGAAAAACTACAAATGCATGACAGGAGAGGAATGAAAATGGAAAAGAAAAACATCATGATGATCATCGCTGCCGCGATGACAGTCCTTGCGCTCACGCTCATGGGATGCGCAGGGACAGCACCCGCAGAAGACGGACAGGAAACACCGACACCCCAAGAGCCACAGCTGCCGCAAGAAAAATGCGAGATGGCAGGAGGAGAATGGATACAGATGCCGACCGCCTGCGTGGACTCATGCGAAGCACAGAGAGAAGGCAGGATGTGCGCACAGGTCCTGACAGAAGGCTGTGACTGCGGCGAAGGCATGTGCTGGAACGGCGAGAGCTGCGAACCCCTGGACGCAGGCACACCCGCTGACGGAGAAGACCAGATGATGGAAGACGAAGAAGAGACAGAAAAAGGGATCGAAGCTGAGTTCGGCACGGACACCGGTCAGGGCTATCGGGATGTCTCCGCACAGGAGGCGAAGATGATGATAGATACCCTGCCAGACCTCACCATAATCGATGTCTCCCCAGCATATGATAAAGAGCACATACCCGAAGCGCTCGGCCATTATGTGGGGGACGGCTCACTTTATGAAGCGATACCCGGACTTGACGAGAGCAAACCCTACCTGGTCTACTGCAGAACCGCATCCGCAGCAAGGCAGGGCGCCCAGAAACTTGCAGATGCAGGCCTGACAGTCTACAGGCTTGACGGAGACTACGCCGCCTGGAAAGATGCCGGTTACGACGTAGCCATGTGCCACACGACCGTATGGACTTCAGGCGAGGCCACAGACCATACCCATGACTGGTGCGACGACTGGGAATATACAGACGAACACTGCCTAGCAGAAGATGACTGCCACAGGCACAGAATAGACCTTGACACCGAGATGGCACAAGCCGCAGGCTCAGGCCCGCACACCCACACACTGAAAGACGGCCCGTCAGATACAAGAGATACAGCAGTATATGCAGACATCGACATAGAAGCTTTTGAATTCAGGCCAGAGACTGTCACCATAAGAACAGGTGGCACCGTGACGTGGATGAACCTCGACACAGCAGAGCATACAGCCACATCCGACGAAGAAGACGTGTTCGACTCAGGAATTCTGGCACAGGACGAATCATGGAGCCACACGTTCGAAGAGGCAGGCACGTACGACTACCACTGCACACCGCACCCGTACATGAAGGGCACCGTAATAGTAGAAGAATGATAGTAAAAGCAGGATAGTAAAATGAGGTGAAAACAAAATGGAAACGATAGAGACAGAAGACCTGAAGAAGATGATGGACGATGATGAAGATTTCGAGCTCATCAACGTCCTGGGCAGGGAACAGTTCGAGATGAAACACATACCAGGATCGGTGAACGTGCCTGTCGACGATGATTTCGAAGACAAGATAAAAGAGAAATACCCTGACAAGGACGCCAAGATAGTCGTGTACTGCGCGAGCAAAGACTGTCAGGCAAGCCCTAAAGCAGCCAAGAAACTAGAACAGATGGGATACAGCAACGTGTACGACTACGAAGGCGGCATCAAGGAATGGGAAGAGGCAGGAAACAAGACCGAAGGGAAGGAATGATGTGGGGAGATTCCCGCAATTCCTGCCTCCCTGACCTTCTCATCGACCTGAAGAGGTGAAAAAAAATGGCAGACCCAATATTCTACATGAAGGCGACGTACATACTCGGATGGACCAACATACTGTTCCTGCTGCTGGTGATAATATCCTGCAGATGCCTGCTCAACAACTGGGGACTCAGCAGGCTCAACAAGTCAAACATTTTCATGAAAATATACAAGCACCACTGTATATACTGGTACTTCCTGATAATATCAGTGCTGCTGCACGGGATATTCGCCATAACCGGCTTCGGCAACCCGTTCTAGACAACATAAGAACATAGGTGAACAGATGCCAGTAAGGAAATGCTCCAACGGGAAGTGGAAGATAGGAGACGGAAAGTGCATGTACAAGACAAAAGCCTCAGCGATGAGAGCTTACAAGGCATACCTCGCCAAGAAACACTCCAAGAAGAAGAACTGAAAATAATATTCGATGAATTAGCATGCAAAGGCGCAAACCCTAACGGCTGTACGCGTTAAGCACGTACTCCTGCAGCATCCTGTGGCTGTTGAAGAAAGAGCCGTTCACGGCTATAGTCATCTTCATCATCTGTATCCAGGAATCACGGCCATCATAGAACCTGGGAAGTATGACCTCCTGGAGCTTGCTGTACATGTCCTCAACATCCTCCTCGTGCTCGCTCTTCTCCTTCTTCTCAGGATGAGCCCCTATGCTCCAGCCCGTCACGCCCTCTATATGGCCCTCAAGCCACCACCCGTCGAGAATCGAAAACTGGGGAACGCCGTTGAACGCAGCCTTTATGCCTGAAGTTCCTGAAGCCTCCTTCGGGCGCATCGGCGTGTTGAGCCAAAGGTCAACACCTGACACCATCATCTTCGCGACGTCAATATCATAATCCTCGATATACACTACCCTGATCACATCACTAACCTTCCTGAAATTCCTGAATATCTCCTCGAGAAGCTCCCTGCCCTTGGTGTCACCCGGGTGGGGCTTGCCTGAGAAAATGAGCTGCAGACCACGCTCACCAATCCTCTTGAGACGCTCAGGATCGGTAAAGATCAGGTTCGCCCTCTTGTAAGGAGCGACACGCCTGGCAAAGCCGATGGTAAAAGCGTCCACGTCCATGCCCGCGTCGTACTCGCTGTTGACAAAATCGATAAGAGCCTTCTTCGACTCCTGATGCGCGTCCCAGATCCTCCTGTCAGGAATGCTGAAGACAGTCCTAAGATTAAAAGGGTCCACGCGCCACACGCTGACGTACTCATCGAAAAGATCCCTGAAAGGCCCTGAAGTCCAGAAAACAGCATGCACGCCGTTAGTTATCGAATAGATGTTATGACCCGGGAACATCTCGGTCGAGACCTCAGTATGCTTCCTGCTCACCCCGTTGACGCAGTCGCTGAGCTCCAGGCCCACATAAGTCATGTTCAGCACACCATCCCTGAACAGGACATCCCGCATCTCATCATGCGCGTAAGAGCCGAGCATCTTCAGGGCAAGCTCCTTCGGGAACTTGTCATGGCCCGCAGGCACAGGAGTGTGGGTGGTGAACACACACCTCTTCCGCACAGCCTGCAGGACATCATCCTCCCCCTCAGCAAGGCACCTGCCGCACAGGGCGAGAGCGAGCAGGGCGGAATGACCCTCATTCATATGATACTTCCTTATCCCGCACTTAAGCGACTCCAGCATCTTCACTCCCCCTATGCCAAGCACCATCTCCTGGGCGAGCCTATACTTGTCATCCTTGCCGTAAAGATGATGCGTGAGCTGCCTGTCATAATCAGAATTTCCGTCCATATCAGTATCCAGGAACACCACAGGGACCTTATGGCCTGTCACGCCCTCAAAAAGATAGACCCAGCCGGCGATCCTGACATTCCTGCCCTCGATCTCAATCTCGACGACATCGTCAAGCTTCTCAAGATGCTGTGAAGGGTCCCAGCCCTCCGGCCTGTCCTCCTGGCTGCCGTCCACAAGCTCCTGCCTGTAATATCCCTTACGATGCACCAGCGTGATGCAGATGAAAGGCAGCTCCAGGTCAGCAGCGGAGCGCATAGTATCACCGCCGAGCACGCCAAGGCCGCCGGCGTAAGTCGGCATGTCCTTCTTGATGCCTATCTCCATGGTGAAATAAGCGATCTCACACGAACTGAAATCAAAATCGACCATCATCAAAAACCTCTGGCTGAAAACAAAAAAAAGCATCAACCCGATAAAAGAATCAAGGGACATCAGCATATATAAATGTTGCCAAACAATTCAAAAAAAGCACGGATCGCTCCGGTGACCTGTTAAGGTGGTAAGGCAGAGAAAGTGCAACCCGTGTCAGCCCATGACGCGAGGATCCTTCTTGACCATCGACGTGATGATGAAAGGGAAGATCAACGTCGAGATGAGCGCCATGACCACAAGGCTTGAATAGACATCTACCGGTATTATCTCTGTCCTGAAAGCGATAAGTGCAAGCGCGAGACCCACAGCACCCCTGCTGTTCATGCCCCAGCCCACTATGAAAAGCTGGCGCCAGGTAAAACCGGTCATGGGCCGCGTGAGAAAAGCACCTCCGAGCTTGCCGGCGATCCCCACGAATATTATCACCAGAAGAACATGAGGGCTCAGCACAAGAGAAGCGAAATCGAAATGAAGCCCCATAGATATGAAGAAGAAAGGCACGATAAAAAGATGCGACACACTCTCAGTCACCTTCACCTTCCTCCTGCGCTTGTCGACGAAACGGTTGGTCACGATGCCTGCAAAAAAAGCAAGGATCACAGCCACGATAAGGATATCCTCATGAAGGCTCGCCTCTCTCAGGAAAACAGTTATCATCACAAATATCGAAAGGCCCAGAATATCATCGATGATGCCCGCGCCTATCATCGCAGAGCCCACCTTCGTCTTTATCCTGTCAAGGTCAAGGAGTACCTTCGCCTTCGTCGCCTCAGCGGTTATGCTCATGCAGATGCCTGTGATCGCAGCGACACCGACAGAGAAGCCGAACAGGACCATGCCCGCGAAGCCGGCGGCGAAAGGGACAAGAGCAGAGCAGACAGCTATGCATGCAGCGTCCTTCTTCTCCTTCAGCATCAGCCGCCACGAGCTCTCAAGCCCTGCAAGGAACATCAGCACTATAAGACCAACATCACCCAGTATGTAGACAACCTCTGTATTGGGAGCTATCAGAAAATCCTCCACATGCGGAAGGCCCAGGAGCAGGCCCGCGACTATCCATGCGATGACTGTCGGCACTTTAACCCGCTTGGATGCGACGGTGAAAAGATAGGATACCATGCCAAGCGCCAACAGTGTTATGATCACGTTCACTTCATCCCAGCCTCGTGAAAACCTTCTTCAACCTGTTGTAGGTGTAAGTGTTGACCACATCCTTCTTCTCAAGCCAGCCGCGCCTGGCCTGGCCCACGCCGAACTTCATGAAATCAAGATTGGAGACGGAATGCGAATCGGTATCTATGGAGAACTTCACCCCGAACTCATTCGCCTTCAGTATCATCTCATCATTCAGGTCGAGCCGTTCAGGATGCGCATTGATCTCAAGCACCACATCATTGTCCTCAGCAGCCTGGAAGACCTTATCCTCATCAAAACCTATCGGCTTGCGCCTGCCTATGATCCTGCCGGTCGGGTGGCTCAATATATCCACATAATCATTCTCCAACGCCCCGACTATCCTGTCAGTCATCTTCTTCTTCGACTGCCTAAAATTGGAATGCACCGAAGCCACGATGATGTCAGATTCCTTAAGCACCTTATCAGGGTAGTCCAGCTTCCCGTCCTTGAGTATGTCAACCTCTGCCCCACGGAATATCTTCAGCTTGCGCCCCCTTGCCGCCTTGCTGATCTCGCTCCACTGCTTCTTCAGCCTCTTAACATCCATGCCCTTCGCCACCCTTGAAGATCTTGAATGGTCGGTTATGGCCACGTAATCATAACCCAGGTCAGAAGCCTTCTTCGCCATGTCCCTGATACCCGCATTGCCGTCGCTGTAAGTCGTGTGCATCTGCAGGTCCCCCCTGATGTCATCAAGCTCCACCAGCGACGGAAGCGCCTTCTTCTTCGCAGCATCTATCTCGTCCCTGTCCTCCCTCAGCTCAGGAGGCACGTACTGCATGCCAAGCTTCTTATAGAGCGACTTCTCGCTCGTCATGGATATCTTGTTGCCAGACTTCTTCCTGAAAAGGCCGTACTCAGAAAGCTTATACCCCTTCTTTATCGCGATCTTCCTGACCGCTATGTTGTGCGGCTTGCTGCCTGTGAAGTACATCAAAGCAGCCGCATAGCCCGGCTTCGGGATCACACGCAGGTCAACATGGATGCTGTCCTCCTCAAGCACCACAGAGCTTCTCGTCGAGCCCCTGGACACGACACGCTTGACGCCGTCCATGCCCGTGAAGGCATCCATCACCTTCTTGTTATCCTTCGACACGACAAGAATGTCGATGTCGCCGATGGTCTCCTTCATCCTCCTCAACGAGCCGACATAATCTATCTTCTCTATGTCAGTCTCCTCCTTCAGATATCCGACAATCTCTTCCGCGAGAGGCAGCGCCTGGTTCAGCAGCATGCGGCCCTTGCCCTTCTTGTGCGCCTTCAGCGCGTCGATGATGTCCTCTTCCGTCTTCTCGCCGAAACCCTCAAGCTCCTGTATCTTATGCTTCCTCGCAGCCTTCTTCAGGTCGGTCTCCGAATCGATGTCAAGCTCCTTGTACAGCTTCTTCAGCTTCTTCGGGCCGATACCCTCGAGCTCCATCAGCTCCGTGAACTTCTCGGGATACTTCTTCCGGAGGCGATCAAACTTCTTGATCTTCCCCTTCTCGATGTACTCGATGATGTGGTCAGCTATGCTGTCCCCCACGCCAGATATATCTTTCAGCCCTTTCTTGCCATCATCATCATAGATATCCTCGACGCTCCGCTTCAGCCCCCTGACACCCCTGGCCGCATCCCTGTAAGCGCGGGGTTTCCACTCCACCTCCTCTATCTCGAGCATCGCGGCCATCTGACCGAACATCTTCGCAAGCTCCCTGTTGATCCCGGCACTCATCTTTTCAGCGAACTGACCTCCTTCACTGTAGTCGCGTCACGCGGTCCCTTGTCCTTACGCACGCGCGTGAAGCGCGGGAAGCGCAAAGCAAGGCCCTTGCCGCCCTTCTCCCCTGCAGCATGCGACGGGCTGCGCGTGATCTCAGCGCCCATCACCTCGACGACCATCTTCGGCTCGTAGTACCTGTCAGGCCTCATCCGCTTCTTGATGGAAACATCCTTCGGCTTGTCGTCCGTGGCGTGCTTCTTCAGCGCCTTGCTGATGCTCTCCAGCTTCTCATCAGTGAAGCCCGTACCGACCTTGGTGAAAGACTCGAAACGATCATTGTCCTTGTTGTAGACAGCGCAGAGCAGCGCGCCGAACACGCCCTTTCGCTTCCCCCTGCCGTGGAAGCTGCCGATGACGACAAGGTCAAAACTCTCCTGCATGCCCTCGGCATATTCCTTCTTCCACTTTATCCATAGCCAGCCCCTGCTGCCCGGCTGGTACACGCTCTTCTTCGCTGTGGACTTGACTATGATGCCCTCAAGACCCTTGTCGACGCAGTCCCTGAAGAACTTTTTTATCACCTTGAAATCCTCTGCAACCTTCCTCCCTGCGGCGCGTATCTTGTTGGAGCGCTTCAGGGAAGACTCGAGCATCTCCCGCCGCTCAGGGTACGGCCTCTTCAGCAGGGACCTGCCATTTTTGTAGAGGATGTCAAATACAAATACGACCACAGGAACCTTCTTCCGATAGCTCTCCACGTCGTACTTCCTCCTGCGCTCCATCAGCTTCTGGAAAGAGAGGAACCTGCCCTTCCTGTAAGCCACGATCTCGCCGTCAAGCACCACCTGCTTCGGCTTTACCGCCTTCTTCGCATATTCTATCACGTCAGGATACTGCCCGCTGATATCCTCAAGCCTCCTCGAAAAAAGAGTGACGTCATCGCCGTCCTTATGTATCTGCACGCGCTCGCCGTCGTACTTCTCCTCAGCAGCGAACCCATCATCATCCTTTAGCTTCTCCAGTATGTCAGAGACCTCGTCCACGCGCTGCGCCAGCATCGACTGGACAGGCCTGCCGAGCGATATGGTGAAACGCCTGACACCCTTCATACCGTTCCTGGCAAGGGACTCGCCAAGCTTCCCTATATCTGTGCAGACATCATAGCCGTCCTCTATCTTTCCCTTGTTATCCTTGTCACCTGTGAAAGCTATCGCGAAAGCGTCAATCACTGTCTTCTCACCGACACCCAGCCTGAGTGATGACAGCGCGATGCGGACTATATACTTTGCCTCGACAGCAGAAGCGTCAGATATAAGACCTGCGAGAAGTTCCTCTTTCCTCTTCCTGCTGCCCTTCCCCTCTGCGGACTTAACCTTCCAGAGCCCATCATATACGTCCTTGAGAGTGAGAGAGCTGCGCTTCCTGCCGCTAAGCTTGCCGGCCACCGTACCGAGATCACCCTCCTTCGAGAACATACTCTTCACCTTCGACTCTTCCTCGTCGAAAGCTCCTGCCAGGATAGGTATCACGCTCTTGCTGCCCAGCCCAAGATCTATGTCCTCATACTTCGGGCCTATCCTGCCCAGCAGAAAATAAGACGCGGGCCTGACAGAGCTCTTGTCAAGACCCTTGAAGAAACCGGCAATCTCATCCCGCAACTTCGTGTTCGACGATATGCCCTCAAGCCTGCTGCAGAGATCCGCGAACTTCCCGAACCCGGTCCTGCCGCTCATGCAAGCACATCCTCCAGGCCGGAGTCCATCACGAACAGGTAAGTCCGCGATATCTTCTCAGTGCTCCGCATAACCCTGCGCAGGTCAGAAAGGTCCTTGACAGGCATGATATGTATGTCGCCGCCCTGCACCTTGCGCATCGCGCTGTTGAGCGTATCTGTATAGACCTGGATATCAGTTGAAGGAGGGAACCTGGCCTCCTGCACGAGCTTGCGCAGGTAAGCCTTCGCCGCATCCTCCTGCTTCTTCTCAACGCACATCCTAAGATGGATATTGCCTGCCCAGTTTTTGTATATCTTATAAGCGACAAGAAGCGCCAGGTCGAAATGGCAGCCCCTCACGAAATCATGGAAACCCTCATCATCCTCAGGAAGTATCGAGGGCATCCACACATGGATATCCTCCTCAGAACCAAGACCGAGAGCAAGATCCTTATTGAAAAGCACCACACCCGCATCAGTCCTCTTCGCTGTCCTGATCAGCTTGCCTATCCCCTTCACGTCCAGCTTCATCGAATGGATAGGGAGAAATATCATGTTAGGATGGAACACCTGGCCGCGGACGGCCTGGAGCGATACGTTTATCGCGCTGTCAAAATCATCCGCCTTGATCTCAGAATAGTTCGTGAAAACACCCTCTCCGCTGAACTTCTTAACAAGCCCGGGGATCATCTTGAGGTCCTCCTTCATCTCCTTCTCTGAAAGCTTGCTTCCCTTGTAGAGCTTCCTGCTCTTCAGGTTCATGCCCAGCACTGAAAGCGTGCCGTCAGGATAAGCTATAGACTTGACGACAGGGAAAGAGCCCTCAAGATTCCTCGTGTCGATCACAGGCAGGAGAAAGTTAGGCTTCCAGATGTGCTCCTTGGACTCGGCAAGGGAGATGACCTTCTTGGCAGCCCACTCAGAGATCGCGATGAAAAGACCTGACCTCACAGTGCCTTCAGTCTGCTTAAGGTTCCTGTGAACAAGGAAAAGGTAAGTCAGGACGAGAAGGCTGAACGCCATGATTCCCGCTATCAGGTTAATGTAGAATGCAAACACCACCGAAGCGACCATGCCATAGAAAGGAACGAAACGGGGGATGCGGAAAGTCGGCCGGTAGCTCACAAGGCCCATCGACTGCTCTATGAACACTACCATGTTTATCAGAGCGTAAGCCCACAGGAAGATCATGGTCAGGACAGGCGCGACAGCATCTATACCGCCGCTGAGAAGGACAATGGCCAAAAGGAAAGCAGTGACCATTATCGCGTGCTTCGGCTCACCTCTTTTGGTCTTCCTAGCAAGGAAATCACTGAAAGGAAGCAGCGAATTGTCGCTCATGGCCTGCATTATCCTCGGCGCGGCAACAGCGGTGGTCAATGCGCTCGAGAAAGTCGAGGCCAGTATGCCTGCAAGCACCAGGGGACTGAATGCCGCAAGCTCGACGATAGCCAGGTTGTTGCCCAACAGAGTGCCGGGAGATGTGCTGAAGGCAAACCAGAACACCATGACCATGTACACCACAGTCGTAACGCCAAGAGCTGTCAGCACACCGCGCGGGATCTGCTTCTTGGGATTTGTAAGCTCACCCGACATGCCTATACCCGCCATAAGACCTGTCACGGCAGGAAAGAACAATGCGAAAAGCTTCCAGAAATCAGTACCCTCAAAAGAGCCTATAAGCGGTATCTGCATGGAAGAAGTCCACCAGCCGCCGCCAGCAAAGACAGATATTATCGACGCGACAAGGATGGCGAACACGAAAATCTGCGCCTTAAGCGCCCACTTGGTGCTCGTGTAAGTCAGGAGAAGTATCAGGATGAACGCGCCCGCGACCACCAGTATCTTAGGATGGTCAGGGAAAATGTACCGCCACACCTCGGTGAAACCGAACAGGTAAAGCGCCACAGAGAAGACCTGCGCCAGGAAAAGAGGGATGCCGACACTGCCGCCGATCTCCATACCCAAAGTCTTTGAGACGATAGAATAAACACCGCCCGCACCTATCTTGATATTGGTCGTGATCGAACTCAGCGAGAGGCCTGTTGCGATAGTGACAGAAGTCGCGAGAAATATTATGAGAAGAGCAGGAAGGACACCGCCAGCGCCCACGATAAAACCAAGGCGCAGGAAAAGTATAACACCCATGATGGTAAGGAAAGTCGGGACGAACACACCTACAAACATCCCGAGGCTTCTCGAGCCGGTCTTCTTCACCACCATTTTAGATCATACAGCTATACAATATTTAAAAATGTTTGGCATCATATTACGATATACCGCCCAGAAGCATCAGACCACTAAGAAGTGGAGAATTTTTTTTCCCGCAGCAAGCTGAAGGGTATAAAAATCAACAATCAGAACCCTCTGCCAAACTATCACTTCTTACCATCAGAAAGACGCGCAAGAAAATCTGAAGTCACCTTATTATCGAAGCAGAGCACAGCACGGCGCAATGAAGAGCCCCTGAAAGAATCTATCGTTTTCCTGATTATCCTGAATGAAGTCTCAGGGCCAAGACCGTAAGTCGGACGGGCACACATGACCGGAAGAGCTATGCTCCTCGCGCCGAGACGGTCCGCTATCGCCAGGCTCTTCCTTACCGAATTTCGGATCGACGCATCCGTAGCAGGAAGACGCGAAGAGTCATGCATGCGAAGACGGTAAGACATACCCACAGCATGTATCAACGGACGCGCGTCAGACCTTGACCATTCCTTCTGCAGCACAGCATCACCACGCCTGAACCGGTTACCCGGCTTCGCGACCAGCAGGCGCAGGCAGCCAAGCTGGGCATAAGTCGGCCTCCAGCCGCGCTCCCTGTACACGCGGATGTAATCATTCTTCACATCCCGCGGAAGGCGGTTGAGAAGACGCTTATACTCGTGCCGCTCTGCAGGAGTCAAAGGCTGCGACCTCTCACGGATAGCGCCTGCACCGCTCGTGCCAAGAAGAAGGAAGCCATTTGCAGAGTTGACGACCACAGAAACACTCTTGCTCACAGCAAAGCCGCGCCTGTAAGTGACGTCAAGCTTAAGCTTCTTCGCATCCTTGATTGGCATGCCCGAACCCATCTTCACGACCCACTCATTCCGGCGTGTGCTCATACACCGCCATGGACACAGGCCTCTTGCCTATCTCCTTAAGTAAGACCTCGATAGAACCGTCCTTGATCTTGATCATGTTATAACTGTTGTTGATATGCGCGCGCAGCTTCCTGCACGACACAGAACCCGCATTCACTATCGCCACGTCATTGACAAGCCACGAGTAAGGCGTGTGCTTGTGCCCACACAGCACCAGGTCAACACCACCCTTAACAAGAGTCTTCAGCACATCACCCGCGTCAGCCACAGTGGAACGTTCCCTTCCCGTATCAGGTATGGAAACCAGATGGTGGTGCATCGCGATGATCTTATGGCCGTCAGGCATCTTATTCAACTCAGACTCAAGCCAGCGCAGCTTGCCACGGCCAACATCACCCTCATCAAGGTCAGGCACGGTCGTGTCAATACCCAATATCTTCACACCATCCAGGGATACCTTGTTGTTGCCATGCCCGAAGAACTCATCGAAATACTTATAGCCGCACAGCCTTGCGTCATGATTGCCCGGCACTATAAGCTTCTCAGCCTTTATCCTGTCAAGATATCTCTTCGCGAGAATGTAGTTGTCCCTGAAACCCGAATGCGTGAGGTCTCCGGTGACTACAACCGCGTCAGGCCTGAGCCTGTTGATCTCCTTGATCGCAGCAGAAAGCTTCTTAGGATAGAATCCCCTGCTGCCGCAGTGCAGGTCGGAAATATGCGCTATAGTGACCATGAAATCCTGTAGCGGAACCTGCCTTTTTAAAGTTTCTATTAACTGAAAGATAGGGAAAGAAGCAAACTTTATATCCTACAAGCCATTATTGAGCAGTATCACTTATGGGGTGGTAAGATGAGACATGTATACCTTTTGTTTTTTGTGGTTTTAACTATTCTTATAGCAGGCTGTGGAGTGATGCAGCAGCCAGGGACACTCAGTTCCGAACCTGTAGAGACAGGACCGGTCCAGGCAGAAGAGAAAACCGAAGAAAAATTTGAAGAGCCGGAACAGGAATACACAGCCCCGGAGCCAGAACCGGAACCCGAACCAGAGCCGGAGATGAGCTTTGATGAAGAGAAAGAGAAAGCCATAGCAGTCGCCAAACAAGAGCTGGAGACACTGGCAGGGTTCAAAGACTACAGAGGAAGAGGCACCAACGTGCTCAACGCAGCAAAGTCAGGATGTGAAGGGTGCTGGATAGTCGAGATGACATTCATGCGCGACAGGCCATACTACCCGGACAAGACAGAGAAGATAAGAGTAAACATGAAACTCAAAGACTGGGAGATGGACACTTATACATTTGGGTGAGAGAAGATAAACATAGGGAAAAAACAACGCCACCGCCCGGACTTTCAAGCAAAGCTTGAGCATCAAAGCCCCGCTTTGATATTTGAACCGGGATATCCCGAAGGAAAGCGGTTTACGCGAATCGCAACAGCTCAGTTCTTGATCACAGCTTGCGTTTCGAGACCGCCGCAATCGGCGACCAGACAACTGGTCATGACCTGTACCGGATTGTGCCACGGTGGCGTTTGAGAATAAAAGAAAAAGAGAGAATATAAAAAGATTACTGCCTCATTCCACTGTCACATACATCCTCATAGGGCCTGAGAATATGTCGCGGACAAGGAAAGTGCCTTTCTCCTCGAAAGTGTACTCCCAGACATTGCCCTCAAGCAGCCTGTCAGACTCTGCATGGCGCACAGTATCCCATCCGCTGCCTGACTCCACAGCGAGCTGGTGAGGCCAGGAATCATAGTTCTTCCAGGCAAGTGTCGTGCCCACACTGACAGTCATGTTGCTGGAGGTCATGATCTTCTCTGCAGTGAGGCCTATCTCCTCGATATCCTCGTCACTGACCTCTTCTTCTGCAGCATCCTGCTCTGTGCCCTCGACACGGGAGCCCATAGGCGTTGGGTCCTCCTCTTCAGAAGCCACCTTGTACTCCGACTCAGGATCAGAGACTTCGGTTCCAGGCGGCTCACCAACATCTTCCTCCTCCGGCACATCCTCGACCTGCTTCATCTCAGGAGCGGGAGCTGGCTCAGGAGCCTCTATCTCTTTCGGAGCGGGAGCTTCTTCTGCGCAGCCCAGAGCGAAGATGAACACAAGAATGACAATGAACATAAAAAGCCTCTTCATCAAGATCACCTTTTTTGGTTAATGGCCTTTTTAAACCCACACTAGTATTTAAAACATTTGGAAAAAACCGACAAAAAGTTTATATAATCTACAAGCCCTCTCAAGCCCATTCTGATGGGTTAAGATGGCTGAAATACATCTAGCATTCGCAGGCAACATAGGAGTGGGAAAGACTGAGTTCACCCAGCAGGCTCTCAAAGAGCCGAGCAGGGCACTGCTGCTCAGCTTCCTGCGGAACGGAGAAGGCATAAAGGCATTCCAGGAGAATATAGACAAGCGGCTTCTCGGAGAGTTCTACAAGAACAAGAAAAGATGGGCCTTCGCATCGCAGATGTACTACTTCTCGCTCAGGCTGGGCACGCTGAAGAGGATAAATGAATTCCCCGGCATCGCGGTCGAGGACAGGACCATATTCGAGGACAAGCAGGTATTCGGAGACACCAACTTCGCCATGGGAAACATGCACGAGCTCGAATACTTCGTGTATGAGAAGACATACAAGGAGATATGCAACAGCTTCAGCCCGCCCACACTGCTCGTCTACCTCAAGGTCAACGACGTCAACGTGCTCAAGAAAAGGATACTCAAGAGAGGCAGGGATGAGGAGAAACAGATAGACATGGAATACCTGCAGAAGCTCAACGACAACTACGACAAACTATTTGATGAGTATCCGCACCACAAGCTAGCGATAAACGCAGAGACAGACATGTTCGAGCACCCCTCATACCACACCACGGTCCTGTGCGAGATAGCGCAGAAGCTCAAGAAGATCGGCTTCGCGCAGAAGAAAGAGGAAAGACCTGTCGAGCAGAGCATGCTGTCGAACGGACTCAAGTTCAACTACTGATACGACATTGATATGATCAGTATGTTTCCCTTATGAAGAAAACCTCTTCTGAAATAACATCTGCCTGAGAGCTTATTCCATCCTCCACACATACACGGAACATGCGATCCATGACAGGACCCCCGCCCGAGATAGTCTCATCGTAGAACATGGGCCAGAGTCCATCCCACATCTCGATCATCCTCTCTCGTATGACCTGCTCTTCGGCAGAACCTCCCTGCATAGGCAACTCCTGCATCGTCGCCCCGGGGTCGGAACGGGCGTACATAAATATCTGCTGAGGTCCGCCCATATATGTAGAAGTCGCATGAACATGCGTATCACCTGCCGCGCTGAGCTCAAAGTCAAGCTCGAACCTTCGCTCCAATTCCTGCCCCTCCCCAGTACCTACTGCGTAACTCATCCGGGGGTTGCAGGAACAGCCGTAAGGGGTGAAAGAGAATGCGACGTCCTGCTCAAAACCATCATCAGAAGAAGACTCGAAATGGCACTCGAGGTCATAGAACGGAGCGGTCAAACCATCTGCATTGACCGCGTTCATGTTCTGGTAACGGCACGCAGGCAGAGCAAGAGCCGCTGCCGCGCACGCTGTGATGACGATCTCCCTCAACCCCATACAATATTTTCAGGGCAGGAGCATTCTTAAAGGTTTGGGAAAAGGAATTTACGGATTTCGAAAACAACCATGATAGCGGTTATGAATATACAAAACCTTATTAAACACGCAATCCATAATCCTGTGCATGAAAGAGATGAGCATCTTAATTCTCGCACTAACCGCCATAATACTGCTTGCAGGCTGCGCAACCGATGGAGACATGAACACCGGAAGCCAGGCAGAGACTCCCGTGACAGAGCAGGCACAGGCAGCGCCCACACAATTAAAAGAACAAGAAGCAGAACAAGAGGAAAAAATGGAAATAACAAGCACAGCATTCAAGCACAAAGAAGACATACCAAAAAAGTACACATGCCAGGGCCAGGACACAAGCCCACCGCTGAGCATGACCGGCGTGCCTGAAGGAACCGAGAGCCTCGCGCTCATCGTAGACGACCCGGACGCGCCAGGCGGGAACTGGGTGCACTGGGTGGTATGGAACATACCTCCTGAAGCAGATTTCGAAGAGGGCAGCGTGCCTGAAGGGGCAGAACAGGGCATGAACGACTTCAAGAAACACGAATACGGAGGGCCGTGCCCGCCGTCAGGAAAGCACAGGTACTTCTTCAAGCTCTACGCGCTCGACAAGAAGCTTGACATACCCGTAAGCTCGACAAAAGCAGAACTTGAGAAAGAGATAGAAGACCACGTGCTTGAGAGAACAGAGATATACGGGCTCTACGAGAAAGAGCAAGAAAGAGAATAAGAAAAAAAAGCATTTGTTTAGCTTCTTACTCTGCGGCGCCACGCCAGTGCTAGAGGAGCAGGCACTGCGAAGAAAATGACATCATAAAAATCGGCCGAAAGCACCTTACCCAGCCCTAAAGGGCGGGGTGTCACTTCAAGGTTTCCTTGAAGGCTTACAGCATCTTTGATGCTGAAAGAAACCCCACCCAAAAACTTCTGGCGAAGTTTTTGTGCATGATGGTTTCAAAGGGCAGCCGCCACGTAACTGTATTGAGGGCCGCGCACCTAAGTTGACGCTGCGCTAGCCCGTCAAAACGCAAGAGGACAGTGGCGGCGCAGGTAGAAACAGCTAAACAAATACAAAAATGCTGTTGACAGTTCAGCGGAAGAAATCCTTCTTGCTCCTTATCTTTATCTTCACCATGCGCTGAAGCATGAGATTGTTAGGCACCTGTATCTTGTCACCCCCACTCTCCAGCGTCACGAACATAAGGCTTATGTCCTTTATCCTTCCCTTCACGCCATCAGGCATCAGCTCCACCTGATCCTCGACATTGATATGGCGGGAGACCAGCAGTATAACGCCGGCCACCACATTGCTGAGTATACTCCAGACAGCAAAAAAACCTATAGCGACCACCGCGATGATGCTCGTCAAAGATATCCAGAAGTTCTCAAGACTGCCGCCCCAAAGAAGCACAATGATAAGAGCCGCGACCAAAGCAGTTATCCACGCGAGCGCCTTCCTTGTCAGGACCTCAGTACGCTTGCCCACACTCCTCCTGAAAGTGTGCCTGGCTATGGCATGGCCCATCACCTTGTAAAGGACTATAGCCAGAATCATTATGAAGACAGTAATGCCTATCTGCCATATAAAATCCAGGAATATGCTATACCATACCATGCATAAACATCATAAGCAATCAATATTTAAGTTTTGGGTCGGTAAACGAACAAGTTTATAAATAACAGTCACGTCCACAACACGATGAAAGCGGTGAAAATCTTACACCTGATCATGATCGCTTCAATCCTTATGCTCTCAGGATGCGCGGCAGATACGCAAAGCAGACATGACAGCATCACCACACAGGAAGACGCGATGGCGGAAGCGCCCATGCCAGAGGAGGCGGAACCCATGGAAAGACCAGAAGACAATCAGGGTATGAAAAAAGCCACGTTCGCAGGAGGATGCTTCTGGTGCATGGAAAAAGCGTTTGAAGGCATCGAAGGCGTCACCGACGTGGTGTCAGGCTACACCGGAGGGGACAAGCCAGACCCTACATACAAAGAAGTCAGCACAGGCACGACAGGACATTACGAAGCGGTACAGATGAAGTATGACCCTGAAAAGATAAGCTATACTGACCTGCTCAACACATTCTGGAGGCAGATAGACCCCACCGACGAAGAAGGGCAGTTCGCAGACAGGGGACCGCAGTACAGGACAGCGATATTCTACCATGATGAAAAGCAGAAAAGACTCGCAGAAGAGAGCAAGAGAGAACTGCACATGTCAGGCAAGTTCGACAAGCCAATAGCCACAGAGATAAAACAGGCAGAAGAGTTCTACATGGCAGAAGAATACCATCAGGACTACTGGGAGAAGCACAAGGCCAGATACGCGCTTTACGCTCTCGGATCAGGAAGGAAAGCATTCAAAGAAAATACCTGGGGCGACGAGACAGACCTGACAGAAGAAGAGGAAGAAGAGACAGCAGCACAGGAAGACAAGTACGCAGAGGCCAAAAAGAACCTCACAAAGCTGCAGTGCGACGTCACACAGAACGAAGCCACAGAGCCCCCGTTCAAGAACAAATACTGGGACAACTACGAAGAAGGCATATACGTGGACATAGTATCAGGAGAGGTGCTGTTCAGCTCAAAAGACAAGTTCAAGTCAGGCACAGGATGGCCGAGCTTCACAAGACCGCTCGAACCCACAAACATAGTTGAAAAAGAAGACCCAGGACTTTTCGGCACAAGGACAGAAGTCAGGAGCGCGCACGCGGACTCACACCTCGGACACGTGTTCCATGACGGGCCTGAACCGACAGGACTCAGGTACTGCATAAACTCAGCATCGCTGCGGTTCATACCCAAAGAAGACCTGGAAAAAGAAGGCTATGAAGAGCAATTGAAAGAGTTCGAGCAAGCATAAAGACGCTTTGCGCCCTGTCAGACAGAAAAATTTATATATTCTATAGAACTTATATGATATATGGCAACCACAATAGCAATATCAAACGAGCTGAAGGATAAGCTGCGCAACCTCGGCAGGGCGGGCGACTCATATGAAGATGTCATACGAAAGATGTATGAGATCGCACACAAGCAGCTTCTGCGGGACTACCTGTACGACGAATCAGACTCTGTAAGCATAGATGACGCGATAGCCTATGCCAAGAAAAATGGCCAGAGTCATAATAACTGACCTCCTGGTGAAGGAGGTAATCCGCAGGTTCAAAGGCGGATCAGGGAAGATATTCCTTCTACTAAAGTCTCTTGAGAGACACCCGAAGAAAGGAAAGAGCCTGGCAAATGTCGGCGGAGTAGCAATAAAAGAGCTGAAGCATGGCAAGTACCGCTTCTATTTCATCACAGACGGACACATGCTCAAGTTCGCATCAGAAGATGAACTAGCCCATCTTCTGATAAAATTCGTCAGGATGTCCGAAAAGAAAGACCAACAGAAAGTGATCGATGAGATAAAGGATGTGCTCAAGTCATTCGGGATGGAGAGGATGTGAGAGGATAAAAACACCGACGCCCGGACACGAGAGCATCATAGATGCTCTGGGCCCGTCCGCCAGCTCCACCCGCTTACACTCGTTACGCCGACGCCCGGACACGAGCAGCACGGATCAGGCATGGCTAAACAAAACCTTTAAATATATAAACATATTATACATATTAAACGTAATACACATAAGGTGATAATATGGTAAGTATAACCCTATCAGTACCTGAAAACATGAAGCAGGACATGGACAAATTTCCCGAACTTAACTGGAGTGCTGTAGCAAGAGAAGCAATCAAAAGAAAGCTTGAGATGATGGAGAAGTTCAAGAAGTTTACCAAAGACAGCGAGTTTACAGAAGAAGATGCTCTTAAGCTAGGCAGAGAACTAAGCGCCAAAGCTGCAAAGAGATATAACAATAATTAAGATGGAACTTGTTCTTGATGCAAATATCCTGTTCGCCGCATTGATCAAAGACAGTTATACTTCTGAATTGTTGTTCGACGAGAACTTAAAGTTGTACGCTCCCGAATTCTTGATTACAGAATTCATGAAATATGAAGATTTAATACTGCAAAAGACCGGAAGGACACGAGAGAATTTTATTGAAATCATGCATTGCCTAAAAGAAGTTATCTCAACCATTCCAAAAGAGGAAACTGCTCAATTATCGGGTCGAGCCAAACTAATTTCTCCCGATGAAAAAGACGCGATGTATTTAGCATTGGCGATGAAATTGAATTGCGGAATCTGGTCGAACGATAAACGATTGAAGGATCAGGATGCTGTTAAGATATACCAGACACAAGAAGTAGTCGAGATATTGAAGAGCAAATAATAGCAGGACTTTCTTTTCTAACTAAACCCTCCACCCGGACACGCTTACCCCCTTCGGGCGCTGGCCCGTCCGCCAACTCCACCCGCTTACGCTTGTTACGCCGACGCCCGGAGATTCATCAAAGCTCCGCTTTGCTGAGCATTTAAGCGTAGCTTAAATTTTGAACCGGGATACATGGAAACTCCGTAGGAGTTTCCAGTACCAAAAAATCCTTCTATATGACGCCAGCGCCCGGATTTGAACCGGGATATCCGTTAGGAAACTGGTTATCTCGTCTTGAGGTTTCAAGACCAGCGCAATTTTCCGCTTCGCGTAAACCTTCGCTCGCGCGAAGTACCAGATTATGCGACGCTGGCTTAGCGTCAAAGGATTTTTTTGTGTATCCGTCAGGAAACTGGTTCTCCAGTCTTGAATGAAGCTGACGGCGCGACCAAAGCCCAAAAGCTTTGAGTATGCGACGTCGGCAAATGGTCCGGGAGAGCGGTTAAGATTTCTGTTTAAAAAACTATCTCTTGGAGGGATATGGGAAAATGGAGTGGATCACATCACCATCTTCAGGGCAGAGAAATCAGAAGGCAGGCGGACTTTAAAAAGAACTTTGGAAAGCAGAATATAAATTTTAGGGCTTTGAAAACCTCTTTAAATCATCAATAATCCCCAAAAAACCTAATAAACCCCCTAAAACAATAAAAAGCACCCATATTTCCTTTAGAAATCATATAAAGCATTAAACAGCTTCTTTTTTCACCATTACGGAAATATATAAAGCTTACGCAAAACCGAAATATTTATATATAGAAGCACATCACAATTATATAAATCTATTGTAGTAACCATGATACTCAAATAAATACGGTTTAAATTTTTTTCGCAAAAAGTTGGGGTGGTAAATAAATAATCTTTCCAAAGAGCAGGCAGACTGCTCTATCTAACGATCAAGGTGACGATCATGACCCAGGAATATATCAAGAAATGCCCGGAGTGTGGAGGGATAAACCTCTTCATAAACAAGGACAAGGGAGAAGTCATATGCAAAGACTGCGGCCTTGTCGTCGAAGAGAAGATGGTCGACTTCACACAGGAATGGAGAGACTTCGATAGCGAAGATACCGAAAGCAAGCGCAGGACAGGCGCTCCCATGACGTACACACAGTACGACCAGGGACTCGGCACAGAAGTCGGGCAGAAAGCAGACCTGTACAAGCTCGGGTCAAAAGACAAGAACAAGTTCTTCAGGCTCAGAAAATGGCAGTACAGGATAAGCACAGCCATCGAAAGAAACCTGAAACTCGCGCTAGCAGAGCTGAAAAGAGTCAGCTCATACCTCAAACTCCCGAAATCAGTCGAGGAAGAGGCTGCAAGGATATACACCCTCGCAGTGCAGAGAGGCCTCGTGAGAGGAAGGAGCATGGAATCAGTGGTCGCAGGCTCGCTCTACGCAGCATGCAGGAGGCATGAAGTGCCAAGGACACTCGACGAGCTCTCAGAAGCATCAAACATAGAGAAGAAAGAGGTCGGAAGGACCTACAGGTTCGTCACCAGAGAGCTGGGCATCACGATACTGCCCTCAAACCCTGCAGACTACATCGCAAGGTTCTCAAGCTCACTCAGGCTGTCAGCAGAGACACAGTCAAAAGCGGTAGAGATACTCGAGAAGGCCCAGAAGGCTGAGCTGACCTCAGGAAGAGGTCCCACAGGCATAGCAGCAGCGGCGCTATACGTATCAGCACTGATACATGGCGAGAAGAGGACGCAAAGAGAAGTGGCGGACGTGGCCGGAGTGACAGAAGTCACGATCAGGAACAGGTACAAAGAGCTCCTCGAAAAGCTTGACCTTGAAAAAGAGATCAAGAAGACCAAGAAAAAGAAGAAAAAGGAGTAAAGACCTCCCTTTTTCCAAAATCTTTCTATTTCCACTTATTCTTTCTTTATCAGTTTAAAAGACTTATAACAACCTTTATTAATCCTGAAAACATAGTATATACAGAAAAAAAAAACAGGTTAGAGAGGTGGGGGGGAGCTTTGCGTAACTTGACAACACGAGATTACGCTCTCTAGCTTCTGGTGAAATAAGGTGGATCTGGAAGAAGAACGTCTGGAAGACTATCTGACCGGAAAAGACGTAGAAGCACAAAAGTACAAGATAGAGATAGCCGGAAAGGCATTCAACAAGCTTGACGAACTCGCGCAAAAACTCATGACCACCATATCCTCAGCAAGGATGGACCGCTCAGTACGGGAAAGCCCTGTGCCAAGACCCATAGGCGAGTACACAGTAAACGCGAATATCTTTCAGGATTTTGTCAGAAGATCAAAAGAGATATACCACATAATAATAGGAACGCGCGGACTATATTCCGGATCGAGAAACGCTTGGCTGTCCGAAAGCTACGGCACCAAACTCAGCCACGACATATACGAGCTGATAGAAGACGCAGAACCCATACCAGACTGCAGATACCCCCTAAGCAAAGAGGAAGACAGCAGAAAAGAGCTTAACAGGCTCAGGATGATCAACGCCATATACGGCGCGATATTCAGAAAGCTCAGCACACCAGTAGCCTCAGTCTCGATGTCAGTGACAGAAGTAATAAAGAAAGAAGAAGACGGATTCTACACACCATCTTTTGAAGCATTCCAACACCTGCTAGACTGCACAAGAGAGCTGAGGGAAGAGCTTGACAAGTGCAGGAAGACACTGCTGCAGGGATCAGCCCACACAGATACAGCAAACCTTGAGAAGACAGTCAGATCAGCAGCAGAAATGGCAATGCTTGATTACGCGCCCGTAGGTATAAAACTGTCAATAGATCACATCCCGCCCGAAGTCGAGATAGAAGGAGATGAAGACACCATAAGGAAAGCAATACTCAACATACTGATGAGCAAGCCTTTCACGCTCAGAAGCACAAAAAACCCTGAAGTACAGCTAGGCTACGGACAATACGGTGAGAACGCAGTCGTATACGTGACAGACAACGGACCCACAATACCCCACCAACAGGCAGACATGATATTCACAATAGCGCAGGAAAACGCACCCCTTGACGACAGGGTAGGAGACATATACGCAGCACAGCAGAGCATAACCAGCACAGGCGGAGAGATGAGCGTCGAGAACCTTGAAAGAGGCGTCCGGATGAGAGTTCAGCTCAGGACCACACCACCTCCAATACCTGCAGACACACCGCTGCCCTCAACAGAATACAGCACTAGAAACTGAACATGTATCTATCGAGGTCTATCTTTTCTTCATCGATGATGATGCCTTCTTTCTTGAGAAGGGCTATCTTCTTCTTCGTGCCCAGCGCAAAGCCGCCAACCCTTCCGTCACTGTTGACTACCCTGTGGCAAGGTACCAAGTCCGAAGGACTTGGTCTTCCTCCCGCCCGCCCCCAAGCGCTATAAGGGTTACGGTTCAGGGCATTGCCCACCGCGCGGTACGCCTTTGTGCCGAGCGCCCTTGCGAGCTCGCCATAGGTGGAGACCTGCCCTTTCGGGATGCGTTTGCAGAGTTTCCAGACACGTTGATCAAATCTCATGCTGCAAGCCTCTTCACCTTCGCAGCCTTCCTGTCGACATACACGCTCCTGGCAGCCTGTCCCAAAGTGAAGAGCATGACACCAGTCATGACAGCCACGTTAGTGCCCGGCACGGGACTGAACATGGTGAAAGGGGCCACACGCTTCACGGTCCACTTCGCATTCCTGTAGAACAAAGAAGTGAAAAGACGCTTGCCCATCCTGTGCTCCAGAACATGATCTATCTCTGAACGCAAGGCATCTATATCCCTCCTTCCGGCACCAGCCGCGGCACCGCCTATAATCTCCCTCAGTTCAGGGTCCCGCAGGACTATCGCGGCCCTGTCAAGCAGAGACACCTTCGCCTTCACCTGCTCAAGCATGTCCGTGAGCTTCCTCCGATACCTCCTGTCCAGTGCGAGCTCCTTCTCATACTCAGAATAGAAATCATCAAAAGCAGACCTGAAACGATCCTTCTTCGACCGCTTGGACTCGAACCTGAAAAGAAAACCCATGACCCATATGTACGCGCCGAGCTTCTTATGCAGCGCCCGCCTCTGACGCTTCAAGGACCTCATGATCAGCCCCAGAAATATACCCAGTTCCTTCTCCCATCCAGCTATCTCTTCAGTCACCCTGCACACTTTCTCCCATTCCCTGAAAGTCTCATCCCGCTGGACACGCTTCAGCCTGTTCACACACCTTATGATATTGCGGTAGTTCTTTATCTGGTCATGGACTATCGTCTCAAGAGAAAGAAGCTTGAACTTCAGCTCAGCAGCCTGGCCCAGCTCAGCCATATCAGCTATGGCCTTGTTCTTCTCGTCAGCAAGCCGCTCAGCATCTTCCCTGTAGCTGACTATCCTATCCTTGAGATGCTTCAGCTCAGACTCACTTATCATAAAAGAAGGAAAAAGAAAAAAGGGTATAAAAGATTTATGGCAGTTATGCTCTGTCCGCAGGCAGTATTGCAGCTTACTTGACCATCCAGGACAAAGCTGACGCGTATCAACGCATGTTCTCTGCAATGACCTCCAGTATCTCATAAGCGGTCGCCGGCCTGTCCTTCGCTTTCCTTATAGCACTGCCTATCACAAGAACTGAATTACCACAGTCATGCACAGCATCACCCGGGTCATACACCTGCTTCTGACCCTCACCCTCCTTGCCTTTGTAGGAAACACCCGGAGTCACGTACAGGAGGCTGTCACCGAACCGCTTCTCAAGATCGCCTGCCTTCTTAGCAGGACATACAATGCCGTCAAGACCCCAACGCTGAGCCAGCTCAGTCCTCTTAGCCACAAGGTCATCATAAGAACAGGTAATACCCTGAGCCAGAAGGTCAGAATCATCAAGGCTTGTCAGCACAGTCACGCCGATCACAAGCGGGCGCTCAACACCATTCATCTCAGCACCCTCATAAGCTCCTTCGACAGCCTTCCTGCACATCTTCTCACCGCCGCCGACGTGTATGTTGAACATGTAAACACCAGGAACTGCAGCAGCCTTCGCAGCACCCTCCACAGTAGCAGGAGTGTCATGATATTTCAGGTCAAGGAATGAACTTCCCCCTGCCTGGCGTATCGCCTGGACTATATTGACACCAGCATTACCCGCAGCAGTATGCAGCTCCTTACCAACCTTGAAGCTTCCCACAAAAGGATAAATCTCCTGAACAGCCCTCAAAGCCTCTTCGGGATGAGGGAAATCAAGCGCAAAACAAACCCTGTCCCTTGCCCTTCTCAACTCATCACTCAACTCGACCACAACATATCACCCTCTATATCTTATTGAGAACCCATCTAAGCGCGAGCTATAAAAACATTCTGATGTCCCAAAGTGGAAGTGAATGTCAGGATATCTTTCAGATATCTTATCAACAACCTTCCTGGCATCGGCGGAGCTTGACAGTGAGCCAGATAACCGCAATAACCATCGACAGGGAAGCGCCTATCACTGTCGCCACCGCAATATACAGGTAGCCATACCCAAGCACGAAAACGAACAGGTAAGCCAGCGGGACTGCTACCAGTATCATGCGAACAGAATTTATCACCAAGCCCGGAATCCCCAGACCCATGCCCTGCAGTGTCCGGGAGATGAACAGGCTCATCGCAAAAAAGGGCAACTCGAACACCACTATGCGCACATACGGGATCCCCATGGATATCAGCGACTGGTCCGGCGTGAAAATGCGCAAGAATAAAGAGGGAAAGATAAAGAACAACGCACCCATGAAAGCGGTGAACCCCACACCTATCCTCACAGCGAACCAGATGATGCCTTTCAGAAGATCGTACCGCCCAGCACCATAGAACATAGCGACCAGAGTCATAGCACCCATAGCGAAACCTGATATGGGCATGAACGCAAGGCTGTTCAGACGGAACACGATGCCAAACATCGCCACATGATCCGTCCCGAAATGCGCCATGAAACGATTAAGGAACATGAAGCTGAAAGACATCAGCATCATAGTCGTGCTGGCAGGTATACCCACCCGCACTATCTCCTTCAGGATAAACAAAGACGGGGTGAAGCTCCTGATCCTCAACTTGAGATAGGACCGCCTCTTCAGCAGGAAGAGGAATATGATAAGATTGATCGTGAAAGACAATACAGTCGCAAGGGCAGCGCCGCCCACACCCATGTCAAAGACGAAGATGAAAAGCGGGTCCATGAATATGTTCAGCACCAACGCTATGATCTGCACCACCATGGGTGTCCTTGTATCCCCCTGCGCGATGAAGATGTTGCTCATCACGAAAGCCGGAAACATGAAGAACACACCCATCAGTATTATGGACATGTAGCTTATGCTCATCTCCAGCACAGCGTCATGAGCGCCGAACAGGGAGAACAAAGGCTCAAGGAAGATCATACCAAGGACAAATATGATCACCCCCAGACCAAGAGATATGAAGACACCATGCATCGCAGTGTTCTCAGCAGCGGTCCTGTTCTTCCCCCCTAAATAGCGGGAGATACGCGAACCCATGCCAACACCGATACCCGCGTTCAGAGCTATCAGGATAAAAAAGATAGGGAAAGCGAAAGTCAGAGCGGCGATGGCATCCGCACCGAGCCTGCCGACGTAGATGGTGTCCACGATATTGTACAACGACTGGACAAGCATGCCTATGATGATAGGCAGGGCCAGCGTGAACAACGCCTTCCCCGGATTCCTGATGAAACCATCCACCTTGTTCTTCATAGACGAGAAAAAAAGATGATGGTTTATAAAAGCTTGGGAGTAGACAAGAAGGTTACGCAGCTGCATTGCCTATGTTAATTGTTGCCAAGCCACGCCCTGCTCCGGTTCAGTATCACGCAGCTACAAAGCCAGCAGGACGCAAAGTCCTGCCCTGCTCCGTTTTCCTGCGGAAAACTCTCGCGCTAAAGATAATGCCGACTCGCAAGCTCATCGGCATTATCAGACTTGAAAACACGTTTCCAAGCGCCACGCACGCGCCATATTCTAAGCTGATATGCGTGCGTTGCCTATATCGCAGAGCGAAACTGAAAAAGCAGGCGGCTACGGTCAGGACTTTGCTCGAATATTTTTATCGAAGAATCAGGATTCATTTCAGAAGTTCAAGTATCCTGTCGAAGTTCTCGCGGTTCTTCTTTTTGCTGTAGGCCTGAGCGCGATGGAGCATCTCCAGCATGTCAATCCTTATCTTATGCTTCTCAAGCAGATGGATGAGCCTGCTGCTTATCACGAACTGCACGAACTGCGTCACGTTATGCACCTTCTTCTTCGGCTTGCAGCGCTCAAAATCGACAAGCACCGGCTTGCCCTTCCTCGTCACGATGATGTGCTTCACAGGATGGTGCATCTCCTCCTTGTTCAGCCCCATCTTGTCAAGGGTGTACATCTGCTCGAACACGTCCCGCAGAACCTTCAGCACATCCTTCTTCTTTGTCTTCGGATCGTCAAAATACCCGCGGATAAACCTGCCGTCGATATAATCATAAGCAAAGTAGTCCTTGCCGCTGAAGCGCAGCTTAGGACCGATGCCCTTCCTGTTAAGCTTCTTCAGCTGCCTGACCTCATTGTCCACAGTGCCTTTCGCGCCGATATCCTGCCGCTGGAGCTTGATGGAGATCTTCTTCCCACGCCACATGCCTGTGAATACCAGGCCGCGATGGCCCCTGGCAAGAGGGCGTATCTTCCTCACACCCCTCTTCTCAAGAAGCTTCCTGAACCTTCCCTTCATGACCTTGTAAACGTGAAGCTGCTCGAACATGATATTCAGCTTGTTGAGAGGCTCGAACTCCATCATGTGCTGCTCTATGATATCCTCCACACGCATCTTACCGGTTATGGTCGAGAACAGCAGAAGTATGATCCCATTCGGCTGAAGGTAATCATTAACATGGTCAAAGAAACGCTGGATCATCTCAAAACCCTTCTTCCCTCCGGAGATCTCGGTCTTCAGCTCCCACAACTCACCCTCCTGCTCAGGAAGGTAAGGCGGGTTGAAGATTATAGTGTCGAACTTCGTGGTCTTAGGTATCCCTGAGAAAAGGTCAGACACCTTCCACCTGACCTTGCGGTGCTTGACATTCTCCTTGCAGTGCTCGACAGAAGACTTCTTGATGTCCACACCCAGGACAGACTTAACCTTATTCAAATTTGCAGCAGTCTCTGCAAGGATGCCGGAACCAGTGCCCATGTCAAGCACGCGGCCCTTCGCAAGACGCTTCACCTCTTTCTGGATAAGGAACGAGTCCTCAGCAGGGTCGTATACCATGATGCAATCAAAGATATGGTTTTTCTTTATAAAGGTAACGCTGTTTGGCAAGACCGCCTAAGGCTTACGGAAAGGATCCTGCCCGCCGATGCATTTTGTGCAGAGGTTCTCGCGTGACATCCCCTGCGCCTCGAACTCCTCAAGCATCGCGTTCTCGCTGAGGTAGCGCATCTCCATGCCCACGATGTCACTGATCTCCTCGACAGTCCTGTTACGGCCGTTCTCCTCATCCCTTGCAACAAACATCTCTTCGACGGGCGGTTCAGGAGGCATGTCAACACCCTCTGTGCAACCCCTCCTCACACCATCATCCCCGAAAATACCGATAGGAGGAGTGTAATTGATCAGTATCGCATGCTCCACGCCCGCAGACTCCACCAGCTCAGCGACCCACGAAGAGTTGGTCCCCCTTACAGTACTGTCCTCAAGAATGACAAGAACCGAGCCTCGCATCTCATCCGCATATGCAGAGTTGAGGAACAGGTTGTGCTTTATCGAGTTCTTCCTCTCCTCGCTGTCAGGACCCTGGAACGCGCGCGTCTTCCTCATCTTGTAGAATGAATGTATAAGAGGAAGACCTAGAGTGTCTGCATAACCCTCTGCAGCAGACTGTGGACAGCGCGGGACATAAGTAACCTTTACGTTAGCACCCTTTAAAGGGAATTCCTCAGCGCATCTCCTTCCCAGGTTGCGCCTCAGGAGATCCACAAACACGCCATCCATGATAGAATCACGATGAGCAAGATAGTTCCACTCAAAGAAGCAATGGGAGCGGCCCTGCGACAACACTATCTTCTTAGAACTCACAGCGCCTTCAGGAGAGATATAATAGACACTCCCGGGATCAAGGTTCATCCTAAACTCGCCGCCTTTCACACTCTTTATGGCATGGTCTTCAGAGGCTACAACCACCTTACCGTTCTTCTGCCCGAGACATGCAGGACGGTTGCCCCACGGATCGCGCAAGACCATCACATACTTCCTGTCCCTGTCAGCCACAGCCATCGAATAAGCGCCAGGAACGTGCTCAAGGAAATACGGCTCGTGCTTCTCCCTGAAAAAATGAAGCGCCGCCTCGCTGTCGCAACCCGAAACCAGTGAAGAATCATCCACACAACCCAGATACCTCCTGTTAATCTGGCCATTATGAACTATCGCCGCCTCGCAATCCCATATTATCGTATGACTGCCCTTCTCCTCCATCACACCGCCGACCACATGAGGATGTGCGTCCTGCAGTATCATATCCTTCCTGCCCCGCGTAGCGTACCTCACATGACCCAGATACGTATGGTACTTATGACCCTGAAAGATGTTCTGCAGATCCTTCAGCTCGAACCGGTCCACCTCACCAGCCCATTTTATGACATCTATCCTGTCATGGCCCACGCACGCGATGCCCACAGCATCCCTTCCTCGATGCTGAAGATAGCCTATCATCTCATGCACGTCATCCAGGCTGTGCGCAACACAAAAACCACAATTATGCCTCAATTGGTATACCATATCCCCCACCAAAAACAACCATCAGACAAAAAACAACAAATAAAAAGATTTGGGTGTTGTTTAAAAGTTCAGTCTGTCTTTATCAGCCTGAACCGCTCCCTCGGAACTGCCGTGTCGCAGAACCTGCACTGGTAATCATCACCGCCGACATTATAAAACACTGTCGGAACGTGCTCGCTGTGCTCCTGCCGCGAGACGCACAATGGGTTCGGGCAGTGTATGAAATCACGGATCTCATAAGGCTTGTTAGGCGTGAACTTCCTCACAGGCCTTCCGTCCTTAATCATCGTCACGACCACAGGAGTCTTAGACAGAAGATGGCAGTACTGCAGCGCATCATCAGCAGGCATCTCATATCCCCTCATCTTTATGACCCCTTTCAGACCATACTTCTTGCTGTCAAGACCATCGACAGCAGACACGACCACAGGATTCCCGTCACAACCCTTCCTGCCGATCTGGTGGGAAAGGTCAAGATGGTACTTTATCAGGCCGGTCCTGCCGTTCTCGATATGATCTATGACAAAACCGTCCTCGCCTTCCCTGAAACGGAAAGTGAAGTGCCTGAGAAGCTCCAAAGCCCTGCCGCCGTCGGTAAGCTTTGCGAACAGCTCAACATACTGATCGACCAAGGAAGCATCATCCTTGCCATCCCTGCTTTCAGCCATCATACCCACATAATCCCTGAGACAACCAATCCCTTCCCCAGACCTGACAATTTCAGCAAGGGTCATTATCATGCTCTCACGGTCATCCTTATGCTCCGGCCTGTCAAGCTCCACAAACCTGCTGCCGTTCTCCCTGATACGGGGATCAGTGTAAGTCCTGCCCTCCTCGTCGGCACACGTACTAATCCTGCCGAGGGTCAGTCCGAGCAATGCCATCCTGGCGAACTGCCCCATCCCCATCTGCCTGAAATACACCGCCTCCTTGCGGAAGTCTATAGACGGGTGGATCTCAGGATGGCCCTTGTGCATGGGAAGCGGATGCATGATAGGCAGGATATTGGTACCTTCATACATGTCAAGCAGTCCCGGAGTCAGGTTGACAAGCCCTTTTACCTTCTCAAACACCTTCGGATCGAGCCGTTCCTCCTGCGTCCTCAGGCCATAGACAAAACTCTTCCTGTTCCTGCTGTTCACGTACTTGATAGCCTCCCCTATGGAATCAAATGCCCCTACCTTGAGGCCGCGCTTCTTCAGGTCAAGGATCGCGTCCTCCGGAGACCTGACCTCTTCAGGAGATACTATCACTACCTCATTGTCCTCGAACTGAGCAAGCGCACGGGCAAGGCTCTTGAACGTCCTGCCCTTGAGAGTGTCGCCGACAGCAAGCATCGTCATGCCCGAGAGCACATCATCACGCCTGAGCTCACCGTAAGGCTTGCGCGACCCCCCCTCAAAATCGACATCATATATCGTGTAAAGGTTGAGAAGATCGAGGAAAGCCTGGGTAGGGTGCTCATGGCTGCCGTCACCCCCATTGATGATGACCGGCTTGAAAAGATCCTCAGGATGCGAAGCCGCAAGTTCGCGCAGATAATCAGCAGTCCATTGAGGCGAGCCCTCAAGGCTGTTCCGCATCACCACCGCGTGGATGCCGTAAGACTGGAGCGCCGCCATGTCATGAGCGATCGACTCGCCCTTCGCCTTCGACGTGCCTTCAGCATTCCGCCTCACAGGCACGACATGAGCGCCCAGGTTCTCCGCAGCGAACCAGCTGCTGTCATGCGTCCTGGAACTGTTCTCAGCGAAGTTAGTGCCGACGACAAGACCTTCGAGCAGGTCATTGAACTCGAAACCACGCAGGTCATGCCTGTTCCTCCTGTGCTCAGCGCCTATCAGCCTCGCGACCTCCATCACGTAGGTTATCTCATCACGGTTGAAATCACCTATCCTCAGGACATCGCGGCCCTCAAAAGAACGTATGTCGCTGAAATCTATCAGCCCTTCCCGCATCCTGTCTTCAAGATTCACACCATCTGACACGTCAATACACCTCGTCTTTCTTTTTTTTGACTAAGCAGCATCATCCAGGCCGTATTTCAGAGGAACACCTCTCACTATCGTCGTGTTCGCGTAGAGGAGGTAGTCATCCCCGAGCTTCGCTCCCTGGAACGCAGACCAGCCGCACTTCGTCTTAACCGGCTCGTGCGCCAACCCATCCTGGCCCTTCCTGCCAAGCACGACAAGAGAACCTACGCTCCCCTCGCTGATGCTTCCGTAACGCCCTCCTGTGTAGCGCCCGACGAACCTTCCCGGCCATCCACAGCACGCCTCGATGACGCGCCTCTCACTCACCCTGTTCTGCAGCAGCCAGCCCACGAAATGCGTATAGTTGTCGAGCACAGGTATGCCGAAAGCGCCCGCATCCTTCTGCTCAGGAGTGTGGGGCGCGTGATCAGTCGCGATGCAGTCTATCTCGCCGCTGACAACACCTTCAAGCAGACGCTCACGGTCAGCATCCTCCCTCAACGGAGGCTTCATGAAGATGTAATCGCTGTTAGGCACCCCTTTCGCGCTTTCCTTCGTGAAGTAAAGGTAATGCGGCGCTGTCTCGCACGAGACCTTCGTGCCCTGTCGTCTGGCCTGCACTATCAGATCAAGCCCACGTGCTGTCGAGACATGGGCAAAATGCACACTGAGCCCGTGCTTATCCGCAAGGTCAAGCACAAAGCCGACGTCACGCACCTCTGCCTCAGCAGGGCGGGTGTCGTCGAGCGACAATACCTGCCTGTTCTCAGCATGCACACATATCAAAGGATCATAATCCAGGGATGCAAACCTCTGAAGCATATCCCTGATAGCCCTCTGAGAGAAGTCATGCGTGTACAGCTTGTAAGGCACATCACCGAACGGCTCGACATCCTCTGTCATGAGCGCGTAGAGCACGTGGTCTATCGTGCACTCCCTGCCGGCAAGGAGCTCCTTTGCCCTGTAAGATTCAGGTCGGGAAGGAGGGACAGGATCGTTCGGCATCAGGCCGATCGCGACAACACCACCATTCACAGCGGCGTCGCATACCGTGCTGAACGTCTCCTTCTTCAGCATCTCCTGATACTTCTCGATAGTGTCCGCGTCGGGACGCCACGGAAGAGCGAACTGCCTGCCATGCACGTGGATATCTATGAAGCCGGGCAGTATCACAAAATCATCACCGAAACGCAGGTCTGCAATGCCCGAACGCCGGCCGACAGCATCGATCATGCCCCCCTCGATGCTTATCTGACCGTATTTCATAACGCCCAAAGGGTCCAGGTACTTACCTTCCACTATCATATTTCCTTCATCAACCATGATCCCACGCTCCTGTCGCGTCACGCTTAAGCTTCCTCTCCTCGAGCGCCTGCCTGAACCTCTTCCCGTCGAGGATGTGGCCATCAGTGCACGCGATAGATCCATCGTACTGCGAGCACGAACCGCAGATGCCCACGCCGCACTTCATGTAAGGCTCCATGACCGCGAAGATGTCCTCAGCAGGGAAGCCCTTCCTCATCGCGATCTCGACGACCCGCTCCATCATCGGCAGGGGGCCGCAGGTGACGACCCTGCCCATGCAACCATCCTTATGGAAAGCCCGCGCCCGAAAAACGTCAGTGACAAGACCGTGACAGTAGCCATCTACAGCGACGATCTCATCCTCAGTAACAGGCACGACCCTGCCCTTTTTGAACTCGTTGAAGAAGAGTATCTCACCAGCAGTCTTTGCGCCGATGAAAGCAAGATGGTTGCGGTAATCCCTCGCTATCGACGCGAGCGCGGCCACACCCGTCCCGCCGCCCACAAGCACAAGCCTGCCGTTGGGGTCTGAACCGAAAGGGACACCATAAGGCCCACGGACAAACACTCTGCCGCCCTGCTCAAGCTCCCAAAGCCTCGACGTGAAATGATCCTTCCTGCCGTTGCGGGGATACCTCCTCACCGCGAGGGTGAGAGGGTCGTCCACAGGGACAGAGAAAGGCGCTTCCATCGTCGGACGTTCATCGTCAGCAGGCACTGCAAGGAAGACGTACTGCGCAGGTCCTGACCTGAGGCCGCGGTCCAAAGTAAAGACCCTCATGGAATCTGAACGCTCGTCGATATCACTTATGGTAAAAGGCTCGTAATGGATAGTGCTGCAGGAAGGGAGAAGACGCTCTGCAGTATCTGCATCGTTGTCGATGTCAAAATTCATGCGGAACACGTACTGCCTCAGCAGCTCAGAGCTCATGAACTCCATAACAGTCCCAAGACCCACAAAGTCAGCGCCGGCCTCGATGTACTGCCTCGCATCACTTCCGGTATACACACCGCCCATGCCGATGATAAGAGGGTCAGGGCCGACAGCATCTCTCACAATGCCGACGCAGTCGAGACCGCGCTCAAGTATGTGACTGCCCGAGCCACCCCCGACACGGTTGAAAAGGACAGGGGATCCCGTGCCCGGAAGGCAAGTCTCTGCAGGAGTAACTGTGTTGATGACAGTCACTCCCCTGGCGCCGGCATCGACGCAGGACCTGGCGATCGCGGCAAGCTCGTCGTCAGGAAGGTTCGGCGACAGCTTAGGAAAGATATCCCTGCCTGTTATGGTGCTGACAGCGCGCACTATCGCCGCCATGGCATCAGCGTCAGTACCTGTGTCAAAACCATAGCCCTTCGCATGCGGGCAGGAGAAGTTGATCTCGATAGCGTCGACATGATCCGATATCGAGACGCACACATCAGTGATCTCATCCAGGTCACTGCCAAACACAGAACCCATAAGAAGTGAGCCGTTGAGCTCGGGCGAGGAAGCCCTCAACCGCTCCAGCTCCTTCCTGAAATAAGCATGGCCCGGGTTCGCAAGACCCACAGCATTGCGCCTCGCGCGGACACCTTTGTCAGGATCAGCGCAGTAGATAGGAGAGTGGTTGCCATGCCGGGGCTCAGGGCCTATGCTCTTCGTCGTGAAGATACCGAAACCATCCTTCCACGCCGAATAGTTAAGCACGGTCTCGAGAGAAGTTATCCTGCATCCTGAAGCGCTCACAAGCCTTGACTTCGGCAGCTTCCCGTTTATCCTGAGCCTCTCCTCTACAGACAAGATATCACCTCTTTGCTCCGTACTTCTCCATGTAAGGCTCAAACTTCTCCTCAAGAAACTCCGGAGTCACGGTAACCCTCTCAAACTTCCCGTCGCTCAGCCTGAAGGGGACGTCCAGCCTCTTGTCAGCGTAGTACTGCATCAGCTCCCTCACGCCCAAAACAGAGAAAACCGGAACGCCAGTCTCCTCGGTAAATCTTGCGATCGCGTCCTCGCCACGCTTCCCGTGAATCACCCATTCAGAATTCTCACCTGAATGAACAGCAGGGTCGTAACCTTCCCTGTAGACAGGACCGACCTGCTCACGGTCAACACCGATAAGTACACCAGACACCCTGACATCTATGCTGCTGGCCTCAGCCTCTGCCCTGATCTTGTCGATGAAATCAATCTTGGTGCGCATGGAAGTGCCGACATCATCGACGACAAGCACGTTGCACCCGTCGTAGAACTTCGCGCCCACGAACATCGTGCCCTTGCCGCTCGCGTCGCCGTGCGCCTTAACCTCCTTCCTGTCATACACTACACCGCAGTTTTCATTATGTGAGTTGAAAAGGTCCATCGCAGCAGCCACAGCTATAGAGCTTGCCTTGTAAGAAGGCCCTGCGATCATATCCACAGGCAGCTGCCTCTCCTTCATCAGCTTGTCTGTCATGCTGCTGAAATAATGCCCTATCGTCCACAGCCCTACAGCAGACTGGAGAAAACCACCGATGTTCACGAAGTAAGGAGTCTCACGCCCGTCCTTAAGCTTCAGGTTAGAACCGAAGAAAAGAGGATCGCCCTCAGAAGAGGCGAGCTTCACAGCAAAATCTTCCTGGAACCTGTCCATAGTATCACCCTTAAATTTTTTGGAAAAGTGTGATGGTCAGCTTATAAGCATTTGTCGTGCTGAACATGTATTTTGTTATAGTCTTGTCGTCCCAAAAATGAGACGACGCACAGCTCACCCTGTAAAATAGGGTATCCTACAAAAACCAGAAAGCGCGCGCTTCACTGCTCTAAAAGATTAAAATGATAATCTCCTGAAACCGAACCAGAAAAATGATTGATGTTGATCGTGTCCATCAGCGTATCGTGCTGGAAATAAGAGTTCATCCTCTGCATCTGCGCAGACTTCACCAGAATAGTATGCCTTGCCTCTCCCATGTTCTTTCCGGAAAAGGAAAGGTGGTATTTAAAGTTTTTGATAGGCCGAACATGATAACCCAAACAGGATAAGAAAGAAGCGAAATGATTTTATACAAGATACAACACAGTATTCTAGGCGGGTTCTTTTGGTATTCCCCACGACTTGGGAATCTTGATTCAAAGAGTTGGAGGGGAAGCATGCAAGATCATAAAAAGAAATATGTTGTCGTGACCGGCGCGCAGAGAGAGTGCATAGTCGGTGACGAGCGTCAAACATTCCCTTATCGACAGGGAGACCTCGCACTTCTACATACGAGAATAACAGAGTTCTATGCTGATTTCGAGAGGAACACATCCGGGAAATTTCTCTCGAGCAGAGGGACCACGGGGCTGCTATTTGATGAGCTTTACACAAGAGAGACCATGAAGATACCCCTGCTGGTGTATTACGGAAGGAACGCCACAGGAGGTTTCATGAAAGTCTCCTGGCGTGATGAGGAAGAGTACGTGATGATCCACCTTAAAGAAAGAGAGTTCACGCAGATCAGAGGCACGACACTCGAAGAGGTCACAGAAGGCATGATAAAGATATACCAGGAACAGGATATAGATATAAGATGCACTGAAGACATGTTCGAAAGTGCGATAAGGAAGCAATGGTACCAGCTCGAAGGATTCGAGACCCTGATAGGCGACAGGATACACGAGATAACCAATGAAGTCGCGAGAGAAAAGATACCTGACGATGAATTCGAGGACCACATAAGATATCTTCAGGAACAGAGAAGATCACGAACACGAGGCATCATACGACGCAACAGAAGACCGAAACGGCTTAGATGATCTACGAAAACTCCTCGTCGACCTTTTTGCAGTAGTCCCTGACGCGGTCCAGCATGGAAGACAGGAGGTACTGCTCAATCTTCTCGTTGAAGATCGCGCTGAGGTTGTCGAACTCTGTGATGCGGTAGTTGTTCCGCACCTTTTCCACAAGGAATATGTCACGCAGACGCTTTATCTGCCTCCGGATGTTCGAAGAGGCGACACCCACAAGAGGAAGGCCTGTCTCCTTGCGAAGGTCGATGACCGCGTCACGCACATCTTCAGAACTCATCAGCCTGTTCTCCCTCTTCGACTCCAAAAGCACATGAAGGATGTCAACGATGATATCCCTTGAATCACCTGGCTGCAGAAGACCTGAAGAAAGGCAGAGCTTGCGGACGAGCTCTCGCTTGTCCAGATCGTAAGGTTTCTCATAACGACGGAGAGTTATCTCGGAGATGGGTGTGTCTTTGGATATCTTCAATGATGGCATGATATTCACCTTGTTTAACCAATAGCAAAACTGCTACAGTAAAGATAACAAAGAATTTGTCAATAATCTACAGGCAAGCCCTATCCCCGACCTAAAGGCAGGGGTATTACGGGCTTGCAAATTGATTGACAAATTCTTTGGGATTAACGCTGACGGGCTAAAGCCCCGTCTGCGTTAATAAGCAGCGTAAAAGCCTGAGGCACATATTCAGCACGCCATCAGTCTTATCCATGATCAATCAATATTTGCAGCCTTCGGCAAAAATGATACATCATGAATCTGGCGTGCGTGGTGCCCCGAAGCTTGACGAAGTCAAGCGGAAGCATTTCAAGACACGTAGTGGCTTGAAAGCTTGCAGCATCTCTGATGCTGGAAGAGGCTTTGTCGCTGCGGCCTTAGCCCCTGACTTCGTGGTTTCATAGTATAATATGTCTGGCCTGGTTTATATAGCTCATTACAGGTTGTCCTGTGTCCAGTGAAAGGCTGGAAAGTCAGAATCCCTGCTGCTCAGGCGCTGTAGTGGCGTGATTAGAATGTCCAGTGAGTGATGGGAAGTTTTGAGAGATGACAGTGTTGTGTTGAATAAGATGATATGTTCTTAGGACGCGCAATAAGCGGCGGCTGCAGCAACGTAAGAAGCGGTGGCAGCTGCCACGAGGGCGGATACAGAACGCTGCAGCCGCGCTGCTAGACTTCTGTGGGCGTGCTGACTAATGTTTCATCCTCACCGTGCTTGCAAGCTTGCGCAATGACTAAAGCTGATGGTGGAAGTGCAGCCAATTCCCGCCGAGCTGTCTTAGGACGCGCAATAAGCGGCGGCTGCAGCAACGTAAGAAGCGGTGGCAGCTGCCACGAGGGCGGATACAGAACGCTGCAGCCGCGCTGCTAGACTTCTGTGGGCGTGCTGACTAATGTTTCATCCTCACCGTGCTTGCAAGCTTGCGCAATGACTAAAGCTGATGGTGGAAGTGCAGCCAATTCCCGCCGAGCTGTCTTAGGACGCGCAACAAGCGGCGGCTGCAGCAACGTAAGAAGCGGTGGCAGCTGCCACGTTGCTATAGATTATGTTGGCTGCGATCTAATGTGCCTTATGATGTTGCTTGCTTCGCTTGCGCAATACCTATTGTTTGTTGGTAAAGTGCAGCTCATTCCACATGTGACTCCTAAGGACACGCGAAGAACGGTGGCAGCTGCCACCCTGGCAGAACAGGGATCGCAGAAGTCAATCCCCGTTGCGTTGCCACTCGAACAATGTGAGGTTGAATGTGTCGGAACTGAGAATCTCCTTCTTGTCCTCAGGTATGCGCTCGAACTTATGCGTCACGTAATAATCGCTTGCCTTCAGTGTGCCCGGAACCTGCGACAACGCAAGATTGTCATACTTCAGGTTGGTGAACCTGTTGATTATCGACACGAACCTCTTGTTCCGCAGCATGTTCAGAAGCTCCTCGCGCGTGCCGCTGTCATAGAAGATGCAATGCCTGCTCAGCCAGTTGTGCAGGCGGGAACAGTCAAACCAGTCAGTGCACACGTTCGCGAGCGAAGCAAAAAAACGTTTGAAATACTGCTCAGAAGTCTCCCGCACAGTACGGCCATCCACCTCATACCTCACGATCTTATCCCTCGGAGCCACAAAGATCCCAAGACGGATGTCGATCTTCACAGGCTTGCCCGGATGGCCGGCGAAAAGATGAAGATTGGTGTTGGACTCAGAAAGCCCCTCCTTCACCAACGGGTTGTAAGATACCTGGTAGAACCTATGGCCGTCAAGAAGCTTCGTAAGAGGGAATATGAAACCGATATCGCCGTCCTTGATGTCAGCATCCACGTCAAAGATCAGCTGATCATGATGCCTGCCTGAAATCCTGTGATGGATAGAATCCTCAGAAGAGATGTATCCCTTCTTCAAAATATCATATACCTCATCAACAGGCGCGAAGTACATCCCGAAACTGTTCCCTAACATCATCTCAGTATGCTGCTTGAGATTCGCGCGCTCACGCGCGTCACGAACTACCTGGTGCAGGCGCAGCATGTGCTCCATCAACCCAGCCTTAAGGCGTTCATCAGCATCCTCCGAGTACAATGAGAAGTTGGCAGCATAATCCCTGAACTTCACATAGTCAGACAGCACGCCCAACTCGCTCAGGTCCACAAGCTCATGGCGGCGGTAAAAATCCACGAAACGGCCGAAAAGCTTCTGCACATCATCGAGCTCAGCCTCCGACGGCACGTTCCTGAACCTCTCAAGCGGAGCGATGTCAGGATCCTCATCCAGGAAACGCACAGGCATCCACATAGTACCCCCCCTGTCAATCTCCTGGTCATCAACACCTATCCAAGAAGGGTTCCAGCCGTCCATGTTCAGGTAATTTCCCTGATACCAGTCAAAAAGCTTCGACACCTCACCTGAAATCTCCTCAAGCACCTCAAGCTTCGCCCTGTAATCCACAGCGCCCTTCATCGAAGAATGCTCCTTCATCAGAACGGTCCGCTTCCGCGCAAGCCTGTGAGCCATCTCCTTCAGGGCGTAAGTGAAGTCAAAACGCTCACCAGCATACCTGTAACTGTCAGCATACAGCTTCCACCGCTTATAGAAAGCTCGCAGCATACGGAAAAGGGCGAGGGCCTCATCAAAACGCTTCCTGTCCTTCTCATAATCCTCCAGACTGTCAGGATCGCCAAGAGTGTCGACCACCTGGCGCTGCACGTTCCGGAACTTCCTCCCGATAGTCTCACAAAGGTCACCCCTTAACCTCCTGATACGGTTCGCGTACTCATCAGGATAAGTGCCAAGAGACGTACTGAGCTTCCTTATGCCCGACATCTCATAAAGACGCTCCAGCTTCCTTATATGAGCGTCCATCTCCTCAAGGTCGCCAGGAGAGGTCAGCCTGATACGGTCTAATGTCTTCTCCCAACCCTTCTGGAAAGCAGAATTATACAATCTCTCCAAAGGCTGCACTAAAGTTATGTTCCCCAGCAAAGCTGCTCAATCCTCTTTTTGACGCAGTCCATGTCATCACTGGACATGCCTCTTACAACCACCAATACCCTGGAAAAAAGAAACAGGGGTTTAAAAAAGTTATGGAGAAGATTCTGATATTCAGAAAAAAAGAAGGTAAAACAAAACAAAGATAGAACAAAACAAAGATAGAACAAAACAAAAAATCACTTGAAGAACTTGCCAGGCTTCAGCCTGCCTTCTGCGCGCAGCCTGTCCATCAGCTTGTCAACGTCCTCAGGCTTCTCAAGATCGACAAGATTGTCCGTCTCGTCATCGCTGTCGCAGTTGCGAACCTCAAAGTCCCTGCACACAGGCGGGCGGTCCTTGTACACAGCGCACCGGTCGTCTGCAAGCAAGTTGTGGCAGCGATGAGGAATGTCCACATGCCAGTCACCATCCTTGTCCTGGAACACGGTAAAGCCATGGTAAAGATACCACTTGAAATCCATGTAATCATCCGCATCCTCAGGATCAGGCAGCTCGATCGCCACGCTCTTGCAGCACTCAGCACCGCACTCCAGGCACTTCTTCAGGTCCTCGGGGTATTCGTCAATATCCTCCATCATGAAAGTCCTCCAACACCTTGATGGTGCTGACGGGAAAGAAGGTGGTTTATAAAGTTAACTGTGTGGGCAGGAAAAAATAAAACAGAATCGTAACTACTTGATCTCCACGCCGTCATACTGCTTAAGGTAATCCTTCGCGTACTGCATCTTGGTCTTGTTCTCAGCATATATCGTGAACAGCTTATCGCCTTCCTTAACCTTATCACCGACGTGATGGTGCAGGTAGATACCAGCACCCTTGTCAAAAGGAGCACCAGCCACCTTCGCTATCCTCGAGACGGAAACATTATCGATATGCGTCACAGTGCCGCCCTTGACAGCCTTATAATCAAATTTCCGCTTACCTAGCCTGATCCTCTTAGGATCGATGATCTTCGCACCCTGCGCCTTTATGACAGAATGCATGGCCTCCCACGCCCTGCCCGAATCGAGCAGCTGCTTGGCATAATGGTAACCGTGCTTCGCCTTCCAGCCCTTCAGAGGATACGACTTCATGATCTCAGCAGCCATAAGCAAAGACTTCCTACGAAGGTCCTTCGGAGCACGGAAGTCGCCGGTCAGGACCCAAAGCACATCACGCGCCTCAAGCGCAGGACCGATGCCGTTCCCTATAGGCTCGCTGCCGTCAGTGATTATGACCCTGACCTTCATGCCAAGCTTCCTGCCTATGCTGATAAACAGCTTCTTCAACCGCTTCGCCTTCCTCATATGGGTCACTTTCGCGCCGCGCCCCACAGGGATATCCACAAGTATATGCGTGGCTGACACGCTCCCCTTCTTGGCAAGGATGCTCGCGAGAAGCTGACCCTCAGCATCCACGCTTAGCGGGTGCTCAACAGTTATTATCTTATCATCAGCAGGGGCAAGGTTCACAGCGCCGCCCCACACCATACACCCCCCCACCTTGGACACGACATCCCTGATGCGGTGTATGTCAAGATCCACGTCAGCAAGCACCTCCATGGTATCAGCAGTGCCCGCAGGGCTCGTTATAGAACGGGAAGAGGTCTTAGGCACGCAATAACCAGCAGCGATCAGGATCGGAACGACCACCATGGTGGTGCGGTTCCCGGAAACACCACCGATGCAATGCTTGTCCACGACAGGACGCGAGTCGAACTCCAGCACATCACCCGTATTGATCATCGCCCGGGTCAAACCCACGGTCTCATCCATGTCTATACCATGCGTGTAGCCCGCAGCCACAAAATAAGTTATCTCGACGCTGGTGAGACTGTTCGAGACTATATCATCGATGATGGTCTTCATCTCATCCTCACCCAACCTCTTGCCGTCCAGCTTCTTCTTGATAAGAGCTATCGACTTCGGCTTCTCAGCCAGACGGACATTCACAACGCTGCCCTGCCTGGCGCCAAGCTTCGCAAGGACCTCCTCCATCAGGCCTATCCTGCCCGGCTTCACCAGCTTTGAAGAAGCGGCGATGTCCAGCACAGCTATGGTCGACCTATTCCCCCTGGAAAGCTGGAGCCTGTCACCTGTGTTAAGGTCCAGCATCGTAGCGTCCTTATGGTTCAGGATCGCGACAAAAGTTCCGCCTGTCGCAATATCCACATCAGTTACCTTGAACTTCATCATCACACCACCAAAACAAACAATACTGCCACAGATGATACCCCTACCGGTACCACCAATCACATCACTGCATTATGTTCTCCTTCTCCTCCTCATAGATCCTCAAAGAAGCTATGAAAAGAGTCAAGAGAAGAGGCCCTATCATTATGCCTGTGAAGCCGAACAGCGCAAGCCCGCCAAAAACGCCCAACAGGATGACCAAAGGATGCACCTTCGCCCTGTCACCCACGATCTTCGGCCTCAGAAGATTGTCCAGGGTAGATACCAGCAGAGCGCCATAGATGAAAAGACCCACACCCTTCAGCAGCATCGTCTGGTCATCAGCTATAGCACCGTTTATTATGACAGTCAAAGACACAGGCACCCAGACAAGCGCTCCGCCAACAAAAGGCAGGAAAGCAGCCACGATCGTAAGGAGGGCGAGAAGTATGGGAGAGTCCACACCGAATATTAAATACCCAACACCCGCCACAGAACCCTGAACGACAGAAATGACGATGGCACCATATATCGTAGCATGGATTATATCATTGAAATGGTTCAGTATCCTCTTGCTATGCTCCTCGCTCAGGGGAAGAGCACGCCTCACAGAACGCACCATGTCCTCACCCTGCGTCAGCATGTAGAACATAGCGAAAAGAGAGATGAATATCTTCAGCAGTATCTGCGGTATGTTCAGTATGAAATCAGACGCCCTACCCACAAAAGAAGACGCCACACTGCTGAACCCCCTTGCCAGATGGAAATCAAGATCATACTTCTCGGAAAGCACATCCCACGTGTTGTATATGCTGCAAAAAAGACCCTCATCAGACGCGCAAGCCTCCTCGATATTGCCTGACGTCAGGAACACACTTTTCGCCTTTGAATACATCGAATAAGACTCCTTGGTCAGCTCACCAGTCACGACAAGAAGCGGTATCAATGACACCAGAAGGATCATGACTATCAGCACCAATGCAGAGAAACCCTTCATCCCGGTAAGCCTGTAGAAATACTTATACACAGGGTAGAAAACATAAGCAAGGATCGCGCTCATCGCCAAAGTGGTGAGGAAAGGCCTGACTATGTAGACCGCCATCACCAGCACTGCAAGGAAGAACAGAAAGAAAAGATACTTTGAATGCTTCTTCTTTATACCACCCTCATCAGACTTGCTGCCTGACTTCCTGCCTGACTTCCTGCCTGACTTGCTGTTTTTCTTATCATGAGAACCTTTCTTCTTCGCCATCATCAACCACCCTGACCATACTGACCCTGACCCGCAGCACCGCCTGGCTGCCCAGCTGAAGCCTGCCCTCCCTCCGAAGGCTGAGACTGAGCAGGCTGCTGCGAATTCTGCTGAGAAGGCTGCCGCAAAGGCTGCTGAGACTGCGGTGCCTGCCCCGCCTGCCCTGGCTGCTGCGCTGAAACACCTGCCTGCATGCGCTGCTGCTGCAGCCTATACCTCTGCTGCATAGCACGATAATAATTCACCAACTGCTCAAGATAATTCTTTATCTGAACCACATTAGGAACATGATCGATAGAGAAGCTCTTGCTGAGGATAATATCCCCTGTGTTGAACATCTTGTCGAACAACCCCTGCTTCAGCTTCGCCTCAGAAAAATCATTGAAAAGGAAAGTCTGGCTTTTCTTGCCCTCAAACTCGATCCTGTTCGTGAAAAACTTGTACTTGTACTTGCCGAACCGCACACGATACAGCACGACCTGCGTAGCGACAAGCACAGCAAGAAAGACAAAGATGAAGATGTTGATAGCAGCAGGTATGCTCCGATCCCACAAAAGCTTGACATTGATGTAGATACCCACATAGAAGACAGCCGCCAGCAGCAGAAGCTTCAGTATCCAAGGAGCGACCATCGCATTAGTGTCAGGCCGCAGCGTGTATTGCGGTACTTCCATAATGACCTCTTTTTTGGGAAACCATTTGGCGATTTTCTGCCTTTATTCAATACAAAGATAATCCCGACTCGCAACTCTTTCAGCATCATAAATGCTGTAAGACTTCAAGCAGAGCTTGAAACTCGTCCGGGATTATCAAGCATTTGAAAACACAAAATCCCGACTCGTAAACTCGTCCGGAATTTTGTCTTTCTCAAATGGGCGCGCCCGGACTTGAACCGGGGACCTTCCCGACGTCAACGGGATGTTATCTGCGGCACCAACACACCAGTATCGATGTAGCCACTAAACTACGCGCCCATATTTTGGGAAAAAAATTTGAGTTTTCATGTGCTTGTATGGGTAAGCGACCGAAGGGAGCGCATCCCATAATGTTTTGGTGCAGCTTTTATGAAAAGATGCAGCCTTGCTAAACTACGCGCCCAAATAGCCCTAAAGTATGGTTTTGGAGCTATCTAAAGCTAAACAAGGTCATCAGCTGTTTATAAATGTTACGGTGAGAAATGCTCTGTCCAGAAAGGAGAAGTCATCTATGTCTGCATCTACAATACTGCCAGAGCGCGAGCAGCACAGCATGCCTAATAAGATACTACCAGGATATCGAGCTCCTGCGGACCGCGATATGTTCCCGAATCAAAGATACGGAAACACACCACGCAGCAAAATGAAGAAATCTAAAGACTCGCAAGGCAGAGTATCACTATAATCGCCACGCCGCAGCGTCGCGAGCCAGCAATACTATCAACAAAATATCAAACCACCACCTATCGAGACCAACCATACCCTCAATATGCTCGCAGGACGGCAGCGGCGCAGCAGCATATAAAGTCCACCCAGGCACTGGCAGTATCGCAGCTTGTCCTGACCATCCTGAACAGAACCGATGAGAAATGATGCTATGATGCATCTAGATATCTATGAAAGTGTTCTCCTCAAGAGGCCTCAGGCCGTAACCCCTCGGAATCCCCGGGTCAGGAAAGTGGCAGACGTACAGCTTCTCCGCAGCAGCAGGGTTATTATCCGCCCACCTGGCAAGCTCAACAGGAGATGTATGGATGAAATTACTGGCGTCACACTCATGGACAATCACATCAGCAGAACTCATGTGCTCCATAAGGATGTTGTCGAACTTAGTGTCACCGCTATAAGCAAGGCTCCTACCACCGTACCTGAACAGACAGGCAAAACCATTCATCCCATGATAGTTCTCCAAAGGCTCGAACTCCACACCGCAGACACTGCCCACCTTGCCGAAATCCACAGTCACAAAGTCAAAGAAATCATCAGAGCCCATGCCGCTGCTCAACAGACCAGAACCTACCACCCTCCTCAGGTCACAAAGCACAGCATCAGTCCCGTAAAGCCTCGGCCTGTTCCCCGGCACGATCCTGCCTGCAGAAAAATCCATGACAGACGGCTGCTGCTTGAACATCTTATACCAAGCCACAAGCTCAAGACCTGAAGAATGATCACCATGGGAATGTGTAACGACAAAATCCTTGATGTTGTCCAGCAGAAGAGAATCGATACCAGGCACCTCAAGCGAGCCGCCAAGATACCTTCCCTTCACAGCCTCCCTATAAACCATCAGCTTACGCGGGATCTCAGAAGGAGCCTCGAGCATTATGAACCGCTCCCCCGCCTGCAGGACAAACGAAACAGTCGAGCATAACTCAGAAAAATAATTTCCGACACCCAGGACATGAAGCCTGAAGATGTCATCGATGGAACCCTGCTTACCAGTCATAGTATCACAAAACATATCATGAAAAAAACGAAAAAATCAAGAAAAAAAGATGAAAATAAAGAAAACATTTTGAGCTCAGTCCTCTTTCCTCGCGACAAGGAAATAAAGCCCGAGACCGAGCAGTATTATCAGCAGCGCAAGGCCTACACCCGCCCAGACAGGCGCGGAGCTCTTCACGTTCAACGACTCGATGAACTCAAGCACCCCCTCGGAGTAAGTCTCCTCCTCAGGCTCAGGCTCGTCAGGCTCAGCCTCAAGATCAGCAGAAGCGCCGGTCTTCTCAGGCTCCACAGTCTTCTTGGACGGGAACGGAAGCGTTATTATAGGCTTCTTAGGAACCACGCCCAAAAGGGTGAAAGTGAAGTTGCCTGAACCGCCATGAAGGTCGGTCGGAGTAACCCTGAGGTCAAGGTCTACGTTGTCGTCAAGGTTGAGGTTGTGCTTGGTATCCTCCATAAGGGTGAATTCCTTATAGCTGGCCTGGTGCGATACACCCATCTTCGCCCTGTCAGAATAAACATACCTATAGACAAAGGAATAATCCTCATCCCTGTAGCTGTACTTAACAGTGTCCCCTGTCTTCAGCTTCAAAGACTTGGTAGGGTTATCCTCAGTCAGCACAAGTATGTACGTGTCGCCGGTACGGCCACCGCCGCCACCACCACCGCCACCGCCGGAGCTGCTTCCGCTCGAGCATGAGCCGCAGTCAGCAGGGCATGAAGAACAGGTCTCGCCGCCATTACAGGAGCCATCACCGCAGAACGGGCCTGTAGCTGACGTGACGTCAAAGGTCGTGCTGACCTCATTGTTCAGGGAAGAGCACTCAATATCAGAACTGACCCTGAAAGTAAGATCATGAGTCCCTACAAAAAGGCTTCCTGTATCGTAGTCAACGCTGCCTGAAGACGAAGCGCCCACAGCTATGCTGCCCAGATCCTCTGTCCCGACAGAAGTGCCGTTGACCAGCACCTCCACCTCCACGTTAGTTGTGTCCATCAAACCGATGTTCTCCACAGTGAAAGCGAAGGTCTGCACAGCACCCTGAGCTATGCCAGTGTCAAAATCCACAGTCGTGAAAGCCACATCACTCCCGACAACAGTGAACATGTCAGTCACCTGAACAGGAGCGACATCGATGCCGTTCGCGTCATGGATGTCCTGCACATGGGCAGTCACCGAATCCACACCGCAATGCAGAGGAATCAGGATGTGTGAAGTGCTGACAGTAGTGCTGTTAGCTATAGAAGCGTGAGAAAAGTCATTCGGAGAGAGCGTGCTACCGCTGCTGGTCACGATATAACCGTCCACGTCATTAGCAAGACCGCCGACATTCGTCAGGTTCAGCTCCACACCGACAGGCTGGTTGAGCGTGACAGTGCCTATATCCGTGACAGCAGGCACGATAACAGGTGCGGGCACCGCCTCGACAACCACAGAGTCGAAAGGCACGGTGCAGTTCACAGTGCCGTTTATGCTCGCGTTTATCGTAAAAGTCCCTGCAGAAGACGCCTGCACAGTCCACGAATAAGCTGTCAGCGGAGCTATAGGCGACACAGGATTGGAACCCGCGACAAGACTTATCTCAGGAGGAAGACCCAAAGTGAGCGTGTCCCCTGTAGAGTTAAGCTCTCCGTTGAAGAAGGTCACGTTAAAGTCATCCCCCACATAGACCTCCTTTGTAGGCGCACTAAGAGTGGCCTGGCATACCTGGGCTGAAGCGAAGCTGCTCAGCGCTACCAGAAACAGCGCCAATATGCCGATCTGAAATATCATTCTTGATCTCATTTTTCTTAACCTTTGCGTAACAATTGCTTCCTGTCTTGCTTCCTCAAGCATGCCTAAACTTCCCTCTTGAAAAAATTTTGAAAGATCTCACAAAAATCTCACAAAAAAAATGTGGAACATAAAAAAAAATATTTCAGCCTCCAAAGCTCAGACCACAGTGATCATCTTGGAAGTGATCATCGTGTGGTCTATCTCGCCATTGCCCAGCTCAGCGCTCATCACATAAGTGCCCGGCATCACAGCGTTGAAATCCCACTGGACGAGCTCGAACGCGCCGCCAGCAAGGTCCACATACTGCACAGGAGCCGGCGATGCAGCGCTGAAAGCGCCAAGGTCAGAAGACCATACCTCTGTCCTCAGGTCATCGAAGCCCTGGATAGCATAACTGTTCTGCACAGGCAGGAACACGCTGAAAGCCCCGCCGGCGATCACTATGTTGGTGGAAAGGAAAACTTCCCTTGTCGACATGCTCACGATGTCATCCACAGACCACACCCTCAGGCTCTCAGACTGCGTCTGATCAGCAAGGTCTACCTCTCCTGCGAGAGGGACCGCGCGCATCACGACAGTATTGAAGCCCTCTGCAGTCGCGTTGTAGCTGAGAGTCACAGGCACAGTCGCACCAGCGCCGACAACCACTGAAGTGCTGTCAACGACCACGCCGTCCACCTCAAGCTCGACAGTGACAGTCTCGTCAGCACCGCCCTGGTTCTCAACATCTGAAGTCACATCTATAACATCCCACAGGTAAGCGGTCGTGCCCACCTTTGAGTCAGTGATCGTGTTGACAGCTATGTCACGGACAGTCGAAGACACAGAAACGGTCACGCTGTCAGTGTCCCACTCACCATCATCATCAGTCACATTGACAGTTGCAGTGTACACCCCATCGCTGTTGAATACGTGCATCGGATCCTGCGCAGTGCTGTCCACCGTGCCGTCACCGTCGAAATCCCAATCAAAAGAGAGTGGAGCATCACCGCCCACGACAGAAGCGTTGAACTGCACCAGCAGAGGTACAGCACCTGAAGCCGGACTTGCGGAAGCGGTCACCACCGGAGCGCCACCAGGAGAGCTGGTGTTCACGTCAAACGTCCAGTCAGCAGCAGCAAAAGCAGAGTTAGAGCCGTCACTGCACCCGACATTCCACCTGTAGCTGCCGTCAGCAAGACCTGTGTAATCAAAAGAGCCGCTCGCGCCGTCAGCAGTCAGCTGGCCGGCAAGATCCACAGCCCAAGCACCGCTCGTGTTAGAGTAGATATCACAAGACATCGTCGCCGCAAGGTCATCAGTCACGTTGTACTGCACAGTCACATTACCATCAGCATCAGAAGAGCCGTCAGCAGGCGCCATCAACGTGACAATGGGAGGAGTCACGTCAGCAACGCTGGAATCCACATCAAAAGTGAAGTTCGCAGGAGCTGAAGCGCTGTTCGTACCGTCACTGCACACCACGTTCCACCCATAATCACCATCGGCAAGGCCAAGGTAAGTATGCATGTTGCTCGCGCCGTCAGCAGTCAGCTGGCCGGCAAGATCCACAGCCCAAGCACCGCTGGTATTGGAGTATATATCGCAAGCCATTATCGCGGCCATGTCATCAGTCACATTGTACTGCACCACCACGTCACCGTCAGCATCAGAAGAGCCATCAGCAGGCGCCATCAACGTGACAATGGGAGGAGTCACGTCAGCAGGAGCGCTCGTGTTCACATCAAACGTCCAGTCAGCAGCAGCGAAAGCAGAGTTAGAGCCGTCACTGCACCCGACATTCCACATATAGCTGCCGTCAGGCAGGCCCACATACGAATGGGTGTTCGTGCCGCCATCAGCAGTGGACTGGCCGGCAAGATCCACAGCCCAAGCACCGCTCGTGTTAGAGTAGATATCGCAAGAGAGTGTGGAGGCCATGTCATCAGTCACACCATACTGGATCATGACATCACCATCAACGTCAGTAGAGCCGTCAGCAGGCGCCATCAGACTCACCACCGGAGCTGTAACATCAATAGCGCCGGTAGGCAGGGTCGTGAAGTTGAAAGGACCCTCAGTGGTACAGTCACCGAACGTGTTGCACGAAGTCACCAGGAAATAATAAGTGGTGTTAGGCGTAAGGCCTGAAAGCTCCATCTCATGGCTGAAAACAAGAGCAGGGTCAGACACGCTCGAGCCGAACATCATGGTCGGACCGTACTCCACATCCGAATCAGCCGCCTGGTCAGTAGCCCAGGTCACATTAGCCGAGACATTAGTGATGTCCTCAACATTCACGCTGAAGATCACCGGAGCAGGCGTGCTGATATTAACAGCGACAGTCCTTATGGTCCAGTCGGTGCTGCCGTCATTGTCAGTCACTGTCAGGTTGACAACATACAATCCTGCACCAGGGAACACGTGGGACGGGTGCTGGCCGGTGTCGTCAGTCACGCCGTCATTCTCGAAATCCCAAGCCCATGAGGCGATGCCGTCATAAGCAGTGGAAAGGTCGGTGAAATTGACCGGATCACCCGCGCTCGGGCTCGCCGGAGCCCATGTAAAGTCCGCTACAGGCTCTGTGTCATTGACCGTCACGGTCTCGACATCAGTGCCAACATCACCGTCAACATCAGTCACCTGGCACGTGACAGGATAAGAGCCATCCTGGTCGTAACCATGCATGCTGCTGGCGCTCGAAGTAGAGTCGCCGTCACCATACATCATATTATAAGTGAAAGGCGCATTGCCGCCGGAAGTCACCGTACATGTCACAGCCACCGCAAGAGGCTCCGTGCCTGAATCAGGAACAACAGTCACATCAACAACAGGAACGTTATTGCCCACATCGACCCACTCACTGTGGCATGTTGAGCTGCCGTCACCATCAGTGGTGCAGAGCGTCACGAAGTAATTGCCCTCAAGGTCGTAAACGTGCGACGGGTTCTGCAGCGTGGACGTGTTGCCGTCACCAAGATCCCAGTCCCAAGCCACTATGCCATCATAAGCAGTCGATAGGTCTGTGAAAGACACCATATCACCCTCGATCGGGCTAGACGGAGTGAAGTTGAACAGGGTATCCGGCTCTGAATCATACACGTCGATGCTCTCAACATCAGGCACGCTAACATCGCCATCAGAATCGGTTATGGTGCATGAAGCATCATAAGTACCGTTCTGCGGATATGTGTGCGAAGCGGTCTGTGAAGCCACGACAGGAGTACCATCCCCAAAATCGATAGCGTAGCTGAAAGGCTCATTGCCGCCGCCCACAAGCGTGCAGTTGAAGAACACGTCAAGAGGCTCCGTACCGTCAGTCACATTAGTGACCAGATTCACGACAGGCACGTTGTTCGTCACGTTTATCTCTTCCCAGTCACTGCCAACATCGCCGTCAAGATCAGTCACGGTGCACGTAGCATCGTACAATCCCTCAAGCGGGTACACATGACTCGCTGAATCCGTGCTGACAGACGCACTGCCATCACCGAAATCAAGCACATAGCTGAAAGGCTCATTGCCGCCAGTGACAAGGCAGTCAAAAGACACGTTGATGCCTTCAGGACCTACCGAAGGCGTCGCGACAAGATCCACAACAGGAGGGTTGTCGATAACCTCTATAGATACAGAATCACTGTCAACATCACCGTCAACATCAGTCACCGTGCACTCCATATCATATATGCCCGGAAGCGGGTAGTCATGGGTGCCTTCAGGGCTTGAGCTTACAGGGCTTCCATCGCCGAAATCCATCACGTAGCTGAAAGGCTCATTGCCGCCGCCGACATTACAGGTATAATTCACACTAAGAGGCTCAAGGCCAACAGTATCATTCACCACAAGATTCACGACAGGCGGGTTGTTCGACACGTTTATCCATTCCCAGTCCTCACCGATGTCCCCATCATCGTCGATGACCTGACAGGATGCATTGTAGTCGCCCTCAAGCGGGTAAGCATGCCATGCGGAAGAGTCTGTGGTAGAGGTGCCGTCACCGAAATCAAGGACATAAGCCAGAGGCTCGTTGCCGCCGACCACGTTGCAGGTGAACGAGACATTGACACCTTCAAGACCTGCCATAGGTACAGCCACAAGATCAACCACAGGAGGGTTGTTGATGACCTCGATATGCTCAATATCAGAGCCGACATCACCATCAACATCAGTCACTGTACATGTAGCGTCGAAGTCGCCCTCTGTCGGGTATGTATGGACCGCGTTGTCAGCAGCCACTGAAGGTGTGCCATCACCGAAATCAACCACATAGCTGAAAGGCTCGTTGCCGCCGCCCACTTCACAGGTGAAGTTAACTGTCAAAGGCTCAAGGCCGCTGGTAGTGTTCGCCACCAGGTTCACAGTAGGCGGGTTGTTCGCTATGTCTATTACCTCATCGTCCAAGCCGACATCACCATCAAGGTCAGTCACGGTGCACGTAGCATTGTAGCTGCCCTCAAGACCATAAGTATGGTCAGCAGTATCGCTGGTCGTGCTCGTGCCGTCACCGAAATCAAGCACGTAGCCCAACGGCTCGTTGCCGCCGGTCACGTTGCAGAAGAAATGGAAAGAATCCCCTTCCACACCGCTGGTAGACGGCGTAACTATCAGGTCAACCACGGGCGGGTTGTCCAGCACGTGGATGCCGACAGTATCGTCATCAACATCACCGTCAGTGTCAGTCACCGTGCAGGTCATAGGATACACGCCAGGCGTCGGATAGTCATGCGTACCTGTAGCGCTAGTGCTGGTGCTGCCGTCACCGAAATCGACAAGGTAGGAGAACGGCCCGTTGCCGCCGCCAACAGAGCAGTTGTACTCCACGCTCAGAGGCTCGTAACCTGAAGTCACGTTGGTATCCAGGTTCACGACAGGCGCATTGTTAGAGACGTTTATCTCTATATCATCGAATCCTATGTCGCCGTCATCGTCAGTCACGGTGCAGGACGCGGTGTAGATGCCCTCAAGCGCGTAAGCATGATCCTCGCTGGGGTCAGTCGTCGTGGTTCCGTCACCGAAATCGACCAGTATGCTGAAAGGCTCATCACCGCCGGTGATGCCGCACTCAAAATCAACTACCTGACCCTCGGTCGGGTTGGTATCATCAGCAGTCATGGTCACATTAGGCGCGTTGTTCGCCACATTGATTATCACGAAGTCAGAGTCCACATCGCCGTCAGCATCAGTCACCGTGCATGTAGCCACGTAGCTGCCAGGAGAGGTGTACTGATGCACAGAATCCTGGTCAGTGCCTGAGCTGCCGTCACCGTAATCCATCGAGAATGAAAGCGGATCGTTCCCGTTCGTAACAGTGCAGTTGAACGTCACGTTCATGTTCTCAGGTCCGGAAAGCGGGTCGGCGAGCAGGTTGACGAAAGGCTCGTTGTTGCCCACGCTGACAACTTCCCAATAGACAGTCACGGAGCCGTCATCGTCCGTCGCTGTGAGCGTGACATTGTAGTCGCCCTCAAGCGCGAAATTCCATGTCGGGTCCTCATCAAATGAGTCAGCCACGCCGTCACCGTCGAAATCCCACTCCCATGTTACCGGAGTGTCATAAGCAGTGATCGTGCCGTCGAAATCCACATCATCACCCTCAACAGGAGAGAGAGGCGTGTAGTCAAAGTCCACGAAAGGAACAGTGTCAAGCACATCTATCACGACAGTGTCATTCGTCACGTCACCATCATCGTCAGTCACCGTGCACACAGCAGTGTAAGTGCCGTTCTGCACATAAGTATGTGATGCGCTGGAGCTGGAGGCCGGAGCAGTGCCGTCACCAAAGTCTATCTCATAAGTGTAAGGCGGGTTGCCGTCAAGAGCCGCACATGCGAACTCTACATCCAGAGGCTCGTAGCCTGAAGTCGTGTTTGCGACAAGCATCACGTCAGCAGCGTTGACAGACACGTTCACAACCTCTGTGAAGCTCGCCACAGAACCGTCAGCGTCAGTCACAGTCATAGTAACAGGATAAGATCCGTCATCAACGAAAACATGGGACGGGTCCTCCACAGTATCTGAACCGCCGTCACCGAAATCCCACACGATATCCACCGGAGTGTCATACACGTCGATAGTCGCGTCGAAATCAACAGTCTCACCCTCAAGCGGATCCGCCGGAGAGTAGGTGAAAGAGACGTTCGGCACGGTATCGAACACATCGATGACCTCCCAGTCAACATCCATGTCACCATCTATATCAGTCACTGTACAGGTTATATTATAAGTGCCGTTCTGAGCGAAAGTGTGCGTCGTCACAGAAGCTGAAGAAGGCGCTGTGCCGTCACCGAAATCTATCTCATAGCTGAGAGGCGCATCGCCATCATATCCGTTGCACGTTATGTCAACATCAAGAGGCTCTGTCCCGCTAAGCGGGTCTACAATGATCTCAGCCTCAGGCGGGTTGGAAGCCACGTGCACAACGTGGGACACAGAAGTACAGCTCCCGTCATCATCGCAGACAGTGAGCGTCACGTTGTAGTCACCGCCGGAAGCGAAAGTCCATGAAGGATCCTCCACAGTATCATCAGCAGCACCATCGCCGTCGAAATCCCACTCCACGTCATAAGGGACGTCATAGACATCGATCGTGGAATCGAAATCCACAAGGTCATGCTCCTCAGGAAGGGCAGGATCCCACGTGAAGTCTATCACAGGCACGGTGTCGAATACATCGACAAGCTCTGAATCCGAGGCAGTGTCGCCATCCGCGTCCTCGACAGTGCAGATGACCTCATAAGTTCCATCCTGCACGTAAGTATGGTCAGCAGAATCACTGTCGACCACAGTGCCGTCACCGAAGTCTATAGAGTAATTATAAGGCTCGTTGCCGTCAGTCGCGATGCAGTCAGCATGGACGTCAAGAGGCTCTGTGCCGCTGGTCGTGTTGAGCATCAGGTCCACGACAGGCACGACATTGAAGACGGTCACGTCCCCAGAGTCTGAATCCACATCACCGTCTGCATCCATCACAGTGCAGGTCGCGTTGTAATCACCATCATCAGTGTAGGTATGCTCAGCAGAACCGCTCGGCTCCGGCGCAGAACCGTCACCGAAATCTATCATGAAATCGAAAGGAGCGTTGCCGCCCGTGACGATGCAGTCAAAATGCACGCTCAGAGGCTCGTCACCCGCAGTAACGTTCGCAACAAGGTCGACCTCAGGCGCGTTGTTGCCGACTGTTATAGTCTCGCAGTGCGTGTCAGCGTCGCCGTCCTCGTCAGTCACTGTCAGGCAGACAGTATAATCTCCCTCAATATCATAAGTCCATGAAGGATCCTGATCGGCAGAGTCTATGACCCCGTCACCGTCAAAGTCCCACTCCCATGAGACTATATCATCATAAGATACAGAAGTGTCTGTGAAATTGACCTCATCCCCCTCTATAGGATCGGCAGGCACGTAATCAAAGTCTGCTGCAGGCTCGGTATCGTTCACGGTCACGGTAAGGGTGTCGGAAGTGCAGCTGCCGTCATCATCACATACAGTAAGGATCACCGTAAAAGTGCCGTCATCAGTGAACGTGTTGTCCACATCCTGGCCGGAAGCGGAATTGCCGTCACCGAAATCCCAGTCCCAGCTGACTATAGAGTCAGCGTCGCAGGGCATGGTCGCCTCGCCATGGAAGAAAGCAGTATCTCCCTCTACCATCTCCTGGTCCTCACCGGCATCCACTACCGGAGCTATATCAAGAACCTCCACATCCATTGAATCGGAAGCGGTGTCGCCGTCAGCATCCATCACGGTCACTGCCACTGTGTAAGTGCCGTCCTCAGGGAACTGGTGCGTCACTGAAGCATCAGCAGGATCCGCGCTGTTCAGCACTTCACCATCACCGAAATCCCAGGAGTACATCACTATATCATCATAAGAGTCTATATCAGCGTCAAAAGCGAAAGTGTCGCATTCTGTCAGGCCGTCATCACCATCAAGGACGACCCCGGGCTCAAGGTCGTTCACGATGACAGTCCAGGTCTGCACATCGACACCGCCATTGCCGTCCCTAACATAGACCGCAACTACAAAAGAATCGCTGTCGCCACCTACATTCCTCTCAAAATCAAAGGAATCAGAAGTCTCGCCGGGCTGCGTGACACCGTCCACCCTCCACTCATAAGACAGGGAATCACCATCAGGGTCATGGGCAGAAACACTGATAGCAAGGATCTCGTCCTCATCGATAGTGGTCGGGCTAGCGGGCGCAAAGCTGTCGATCACAGGCGGCCTGTTCATGCCTTCAAAATCAACAGTCACAGTACCTGACCTTGTCTCCTGGCCGGCCCTGTCACGGCAGACAGCATGGTAATCATGATCGCCTGGCGTGGTATGCACCACGGTCTTCGTAGCCACACAAGTCGTGGCATAGCCGCAGCTCTTGGTGTATATCCTGCTCCCACCCTCATATATCTTGATGGAAGATATACCCGCGTTGGCCAACGTATCGACAGATACTGAAGTCAATACGGCAGTAGTAGTCGCGTCCTCCGTGTTGGAAGACAAGCTGCATGTCGGCGGATTGTCAGGCAGCGCGTAAGCGCTGACAGCGAACAGTGCTGAGAGCAGCACAGCCAACACGACAAATGTACAGATTTTTTTGTTGCCCATTGTTTTAAACCCCTTATGATTTGTTAAGCATCACGCTTGAACATCATCTCTGTAATGCACAGGATTCATGATCCATATCCTGTCCCCCTGATCTGATCGAAAATATTTGGAAAATATCTGATGAAAATATAAAAATGTAAAAAAATCATTCAGCATCATCGCCGCCCTGCGGCAGGCCCCAATGGTAAACCAGGGCGCCGTTCATTCCCCAGACGCGCTCGTCAACGAGCTCATCCTCACTGGTGTAGCCGCTTAACCTGGCACTAAATCCATGAGTCAAAGGTATGTAACCCGTCGCGCCTATGCTCATGTCCTCACTGTCAGCCTGGACGCTAAGGCCGAGAGGGCCGACACCAGGGAACTGGTGCGCGTAGCCAAGAGCCGCATGGCCTGAAACATCACCTTCCGCATCAACCCTCATGCCCGCAGTGACCATGAAACCGTCATTGGTCTCTATCATGCTGTGGAACAGCATGTCAAGATACTGCTCCCTCAGCTGGTCATCAATTATGCTCCCGCTCCTAAGCTCATTGACCATGTCAACATAGCCGACAAACCTCTGGAAGTCATCATAAGTCGCGAACATACCGTCGAGATCGAAGTTGTCTCCGTCAAAGCCTGCATTGCCGCCGAAGATCAGACCATGTGTAGTGCCAAGGCCTGTAACATTGCCGCCGACAGGCATACCGTTCATCTCCACACCATCGCCGTAATCACCGAACACAGGTCCTGCCTCGAGCCTGAAAGCCATGTTCTCAGCATCGTAGAGCACACGTGCCCTAAGCACAAGGTTCCACTGCGAATGGCTTGAGGAAGCACTCTCTTCCTCATGAACATCACTCTCAGAACCGGGAACAACCTCCTGCTCTGAAGGGAAACCCTCGATGTCTATACCAGTCACGGTGTCATGCACCACGACATGGCTGTCTACTGAAGTAACTGAATCAGAGCCGCCCCACATGTAAGAGCCGAAAGCGTCAAGACCGAACGCGAGGTTCGGGTCCTGCAGCCTGTAAAGGCCGCCAGCCCTGAAAAGCAGCATGTTAGTCAGGACATCTGTCAATGTCAGGGTGTCTGTGGTCACGTCGGAACCGCCCTCAGTATGGACATCCACTGCAGGCGGGCCGTCAGCATGCGAGTCCTGCTCAACATCAGTTCCTGTCTCGATATGGGCTGAGGAGGCATCATGCCTTGCGTACTGGCCGAAGCCGACACCAAGATTGATCTCAAGCTGGCCTATCTCAACGTAGCCCTCACCTGTAGCAAGCCAGTTGCCGAGCAGGTCGCCCTGCGTCTCAGACATGCCGGACTCTGACTGCTCTATCGTGGTGGTCTCAGTGCCGCCCTCGATAGGCAAAGTGGTCGGGCCTTCCACGCTGGTGCCAAGGTCATAGGCAGAAGTCTGCCTGAACCAGAGGCCGTTCAATGAAAGCCTCAAGCCCCAGTCACCTGACCGGCCAGGGTGCTGGCCTGTGCCCATGTTGAATATCATACCGCCGAACGGATTCTCGATGTCACCGCCGTCGACATCCTCGACGAGATAGTTTCCGCCGTCAAGGAAAAGACTGAGCCCCATAGGGTTGTGACCCTCCTGGCCAGCCTCTGCCTCATTCTGCCAGGCAAGGAAAAGATGCCCGCCGGCGCTGGAAGGCGAGACGTGATCTCCTGTCATGAAACCGCCCTGCATGTCAAGACCGCTGAACTGGATCCGGTTTATCTCTTCAGTCAGGTATGAGGCCAGGACATCATTCAATGCCTGTCTCGCGCCGTCAAAATAATCTGGACTGAGAGTGCACCTCTCCTGGATTTCACCCCATCTCTCCTCCGCAGATGTGAGTATGTCCTCTGCAGGAACGTGATCGTCCATCATGCCCTGCGCTTCCTGCTGCGCAGCGTCGATAGCGTCCTGAAGTCTCGGGTCCTGGCAGGCGTAGTTCTCTATCGCCTCGTTTACGTCGCTTAGCGTGTCTGTGTTGTCAGCATCAGGGCATCTCTCTACGAGAGCGTCGAGGTTCGCCTCTGCATTCGCGCGTACCGTCCCTTCGGGAACCGCGGGGTCCTCGAGCTGCGTTACAGCAGACTCATAAATGTTCAGCTGCGCCTGGTCCACCGCTGTCTCAGAGCAGGGGTCAGGCTGCGGCTCTGCAGGAGCAGTCTCTGGGGCTGGCTCTGCAGGTACTTCCGGAGCGGCTGGTGATGCAGCATCCTCTGGAGCGGGCCCGGAAGGTGTGTATTCCGGAGCGGGCTCTGCCTGTTCAGGCTCAGCAGATGCTGATTCAGCAGGAGCTGGCTGCGGTGATGGAGTCGGCTGTTCCGCCTCCTCCTCTGGAACGTGCACTATCGTGACCTGCGGTGCAGGCGGCGTAGGCTGCGGAGAAGGCTCGGCAGCTGCATCTGAAGGTGCTGGTGCCGTCGCGGGAGTAGGAGCGTACACCCCCATCAATGCCTCCTCACCAGCGAGGAGAACATCATGCGCAAGAGCGATATAACCGCCAGGGGTTGTCATGCCTATTCGGCCGAGCTCCTGTGCCTCCTGGACCATGGCCTGCAGTATGGACTGTTTGGCCTGGACGTCCTCATCAGCGTAATGAGCGTTGATGAAATTCGCCAATGCCTGGCCCGCATCAGCATGCTGAGGTATCAGTATCGGCTCTGTGCCGTAGTGGATAGAACTTGGATTAGAGTGTGAAGTGCTAGGGGATTGAGCACCAGGACCTCTCACAAGCAGATATAGCGTATCGACACTCATAGTGGGAAATGCATCGATCATCTCCATAGCCCTAACAAGCTCGTCATGGCCGAGGCCGATAAGCAAGTCGCTCGGATGGCCATCCCCGTAAGCCTCACTTGACTCGTGGTTTATGGCGTGCTGCCTGAGCTGTGTCAGGGTCTCTGTCCTGTGATCCACTCCCTGTTCTGCGTGAGCAGTGTCTGCAACACCCATAGCTGTCAGTAGAGTCGCTACGCCAAAGCCCAGTCTGCCAGGTGCGGAAGCTTTTCTGACATCGATTTTAACCTCATTTACGCTGTTTACAGCGTTTTCAAGGCTATCTAGAACTCCATTGTCTGATTTAGGTCCATTATTCATTTTATCCATCCCCTTGATGATTATAACATAGTTTCAGCTAACTTACGCTAGCATCAACACTCCTTTTTGCTAACACCACCCCCTGGAAAACTATTACAACTAGGTGGTGCTGGTATTTAAAGGTTTCGTGTTTTTAGTATTGCTGCGTAGTGAATTTTGAATTTTTTACGGGTCGTGTGTAAAAAATGCCTCCAGCCCGCTTAACCCTGTTCTGGAGATGACCGCGACAAAACGCGAATCGAAAACATTAAAACATGAAGCAAGCCATCCCAACTTAGTTCAAGCTGCTCATTCTGAAAGATCTTAAAAAAAAAAATTGATGATGTGCCAAGCGTTTGAAAATGAACACGCTGATCGCTTAAGCGTTCCAGACTTTTCGGATCCAACATAAAGGAACCACAACCCCAAAGCAGCCACACCAACAAAGCAAACAAAAAAAAGCAAACAAAAAAATTACACAGGAATTCCCAGAAGTCAATGCTTTTACTGATGTCCGCATGCCATGAAAGGCAGAGTGATCGATCCTGATCAATGTGAAAGTGAAGTCATGGTGAACCCATGACCTGAACCTGTGATGGTGTGCTATGATCTTGTGCTGTGAACACTTACTGTGGTGTCCTGATCGCATAGCGGCCGTATCGCCCGAAGCCCATCCACGAGGAGAATCTCTCCCGACCCTCTCCCCGAGGAGCTTTTTCCTATCGTACAACAGTATATGACGTGAAAAGATATAAGATTTTCCAGGGGAACATGGATTTACGACCGTTCCAGGCCGCTTCTGATAGCTTCTTTCTGTTCCTGATCGTTCCATACTTATGATATGGTGCTGAAAAGGCCAAAAAATGCTTATTTTTATGTAAAAACAGACAAATATTGGACATATGCCTGTTTAAAAGCCCTAAAATAAGGTCCAGAAAAACTTTCCCGACGAGAAGAAGACAGGATATGATAATCTCCCGACGGAAAGACACGGAAAGACAAGAAAAGACACGGAAAGAAAAAGATATGAGAAGGATATGAAAAATTGAAAAAAAATTGAAAGATTATTGTCGAAGATTATCGTCGGTAACTCAGATAGCCCCACCACGATGCCCGTGACCGGCGGTGCCCGGCATCTTCATCTTTCCAGGCGCTGCAGGGTAACCCTTACCCGGACCGAGATTGCCGGGCGAAGTCAGGTAATTTCCCTTCGCCTTGCTTCCGCCATAGCCGGCCTTGTATGCCTGCTGGTGGTGCCTGTACTGGCCTGTCGAACCTCTCCTCTTGGCAGACTTTGTGACTGCCGGTGCAGGAACGTCCTGCTCACCAGGTCCGTCCCCGACAACAGGAGCCGGTGCAGCACCCGCCGGTGCCGCGCCCTCTTCGACACACTGCATCGCGTCAAAGATACCGTAGCTAGCGAGAATGTCCTCGACCCTCGCGTCGACAGCCTTGTTGAAAGCGCGCTTATCCTGCACTTCACCAGCCAGGTCATCGATGCTCATGTCCTCAATCTTGCTTGCGTCGCCGCCGAGCTCAAGATAAGCGTCGGCAAGACCTGCGTGCCTCTTCAGAGAATCATAGTTCCCCTCAGGACCACCGAACATACTCACTCCGTGCTCTGCCTTGATGTAGTCCTGCACACCCTCAGGAAGGTTCTTGAACCTGTTCATGTAATCATCAGCACGCTCTTCAGCATTCTGCACCAGGACATGCTGGTCTATGCTGTGCTTTATCGCATAACCACCGACAAGAGCCAACGCAGCCGCGCCGAGAGCGATAAGACCGACACGCGCGCCGCTCATGCCCCCGCGCATGTCTCCAGCGCCGGAACCATCGCCGCGGTCACCGCCATTGCCGCCATTACTGCCATTACCGCCATCCCTGGAAGGTGCAGGTCCCGGAGGCACTTCAGGCGCTACGTAAGGCTGCCTTGATTCTGCATCAATCTCATCCAACCTGTCCTCAACAAAAGGATCAGTACCCTCTGCAGGCATGTCATCAGCGCTTACAGGATCAAGCATAGGATCCTGCGTCTTACCGTCATACATCTCATCTTCATCCTGCTCATCTTCAGGGACGACCTGCGCCACGGGCGGTGGAGCAAGCGGACCTCTACCAAGGTCTCCAAAATCGATCTCATCCCCATCTGCCGCGTGCGGATCTGGAAGACCATCAGGACCAGAAGGTATAGGGTCAAGGTCCCTCGGCTCCTTCTCCTCTTCGCCGCCAGCATTGCCCGTGCCGGCCTGTGCCAAAACATCATCATCTGTCATTTTTCCACGACCTCCATCATAATCATGATCATCATCTGCACTTCCTATCTCGACTTCATCTACATCTCCTATCTCGACTTCATCTACATCTCCTATCTCAACTTCGGGCGCGTCCTCAAGCTCGCTCTCCAGCTCAAGCTCGACAACAGCAGAGTAAGCAGAATCAGCGACAACACCCATGTCATCCCACCTTCCCTCCTTTGCGCATACCGAAACAACATTACGAAGGTATAGCCCCCTGTTATAATCATCATCTATAGCGTCGAGCTTCTTCGTCACGTCAAGGACAGAATCCACCGCGGTATCAATGTCAGCAGAAGCGGCCCCCTCAAGAAGACCTGTAACATCCTCCTTAAGACCAGGATACTTCTCTATGAGCTTCAGGCTGCCCTCAAGAAACTCCGCGCCACCTTCATCGTAATTCCTGATCCCTGCCTTGAGCACCCCCTCGATCCTACGGTAATCTTCGCCGTGCTCCTGTATGACCTGCGGAAGGTAAGAGAGCAGCAAAGTGGAAGCCTCATCAAGAGGTATCTCTTCAGTATCCTTGTCACCAATGACACCGATAAGCTCAAAGTAGAAATCCTGCTGGTCAAGAGTGAGTGCGAAGCTCTCCTCTACAGACCTTACAGCATCCCTGATCGAATCATGCGCCGCGTACTTCTGCATAAGTCCGCGATACGCTTCCCTCTGGTCATTTTTCCTCTTTGCCTCTACGGTGAGGTCCTCATCGATTATAGCGCTTATTGATTCCGGCGTCGCCCTGCCCCGCAATGCGGAAGCCAGCACGCCCTCACCATCATCACCCGACAGCAATGCACTGCCCGGAGGCGGAGAGTTGAAAGCGGATCCCTCACCACCGTCTTCCTCTCCCGCAGATGATCCTTTTTCTTCATCCTCGACAAAAAACCTCTTCGGTATCTCAAACTCGATGATCCTCGCAGGAGGCAGCGCAGAAGATGCAGGAGATGCTCCAAGTTCAGAATTCTGTGCAGCCCTCTGGGCGTCGTCATATATCATGTCCCTGACCGCACGTGTGCTGTCCTGGTATACCTGGAAAGTCCCAAAAAGACCCTCTTCGGAAAGCTTCTCCATCTCACCCACATAATCATCAGAATCATATACTGCTGCTATCTTCGACCTTTTGGAAGCGACACTGTTCATGAGCCTAATAACCCCTGAAAGGTCCATAAGCTGAGTGACCTTACCGTCCTCGTCAAGCACCTCAGTACCCAGTACCATCCTGTCAAAACCGCCCTGCTCCTCTGCCCAGGCGGTGAAGTAATCAGCAAAACCTTCTGACCTCAGGAGCCTGCCAATGTCAGCATCAGTATAGAAAACCTCAAGTCCCCTGACATCCTGAAGGATAGACTCCATCTCACCTTTCATGTCTAACTGCCCGCCCCTGCTCGCAAAGCCAGAAACAAAAGCGTTCATAAGCCTCGGGGTTGACTCCACCCCCTCCTTTTCCAGAGTATCCTTTTCATCCTTGCCGTGCACGAACATTCCTGAGCTGACCAGCTTGGGGATCACCTCCTCATAAGAGAGAGCGCACATAAGGCGCGGGATCCCACCATCCTTGTTGTCCGCACCCTGCCATTGTACAAGGTACTTGCCCACCTCTTTCCTCCTTTTCTCATCCCGGATGCGGTCCTCGTCACCCACGATCACGAAAGAGACATCCTTGCCTCTCCAGCTGGAGTAAAGCGAAGTCAGCCCGTCACCAGGTGCCCGGTATGTCATCGGCGTGACGACCACGACCCTACTGTCATGTTCGGATGCAAGAAGGTTCTCGAGCCTCTCGTCAATCTCTGTCTTTGAAGAACAATATGAATGAGGTACGCTCCTTCCAAGATGCCTTTCCATCTCATCGATGCCGGTCTCAAGGACATCGTGTGTTGAGCCCTTCCCGCGCCTATCCAGTATTATTATTTCCTCTAACACTTTATCTTTCTCTTTATCGCTCATTATATCGACCTTAAGGCTTTTTATGTCTTTGATACCACCAAATATAGCTTATGGCTACAAAACTTTTTTTATGCCCGGAAAAAGCCCGAAAAATGTCTTAAAACCGCAAAAAAAGCGGTCAACCCCCTTGATTCACATATAATAATAGTATTACTGTGTATTAGATGCAAGGTATATAAACGTTTCCCTTTTTTAGTATGCATTAGTGGTTACAAATTTGCGTTTTTTCAGGTCTTTAGGGTAATCATGTTCTTCCGACCTGCAGGCTGCTTGAAGATGACACCCCTCTCCTCAAGCTCGGAAAGGATGCGGGAAAGCCTTGCCTTAGAGAAATCAGTCACCACCTTCAACGTGGCCTGGGAGCACGAGTTGTGCTTCATCCGCAGCACGTTGATGACTATGCGCTCATCCTCCTTAAGGTAACGGTCAACACCACCATCACCAGCGGCCTCTTTTTTCATGATGAAGCTCACATGCCGCGCCTTCTCATCGCAGACAACAGTATCTGGAGAAGACCTGCCCAGCACGCGACCATAATAACCTTCTTTCCTGAACCCATCACCAGACGCGTCACTGACAGAGACGGACGGGCAGCCCTTCTTTTGACCACCAACCATCCTGCCCACGGCCTGCCTGCGCCTCACAAGAAGAGCCACAGAAGCCAGAAGCGCGGCAAGTATCAGAATGCCAAGGAAGACAAGAGTAAGCGCAGAGAAGCCATCGTCCAGCCTGGTCAGCTCGACACTGATCGCACCGCTGGGATCACCATCCTCAGCAAATACAAAAGGGATGATAGAGATGCAAATAGCTAAACCTGCGATCCAGAACAAAAACCTTTCTCGGCGCACCACGATCACAACCAGCCAACACAACATGATAAGCGCGCATGGTTTAAAAAGTTTGTTTCAGAGAAATTTGGTTTTGGCGGGTCAGCGCCGCTTCTTCCCGCGCTTATTTTTCTTCTGCATCTTCCTGCCACCCTCATCTTCATCCCCACCACCATATATCTTCTCCCACAGAGGATTCACCCAGTCATCCCCCTCCTCGACAGCAGGATCGGTCGAAGCGTCAGAATAAAGCGCAGAGAGTTCCTCATCCACCCCCCTCTGTACGGGCTCATCCTTGCACAGGTAGAAGCAATCCGTCTTCTTCGCAGCATAGCCGATAAGGGCAACGACAGAAAGTATGCTCGCGGCAGCGATCAGCTTGTCCGTATGCCTCATGTAGAAGCCCGTGGTGAGACCTTTCGCCTTCCTGTATGTGCGCATCAGTTCACTATCAGAACGCTGGACATTAAGCTTCGGAGTAACAGGCACTGTCTTCTCCTTAGAAAGCCTTGAGCCTATATCGTCTTTATTTCCGACAGGCTCCACCACACGGGTAGAGATGTCATCCTGAGACCCGTCATATCTGTCATGCATGATAATACCCTCAACACCTTATGCCCAAGCTGTGGGGAATACCAGAAAAACCCTTCAAAAATATTTCAGCAAGAAGTCGTATATAAAACTTGCTGTGCGTTGTTCTCCATAAGTGGTAAAATATCTCTGTGCTATAGGTTTCAAACAGGATAGAACCTTTAAGCATATTTAAATAATCCCTTGACTTAGACACATGCATGAAACACAAAACACTAACCGGACTCATGATGATACTGCTCGCGCTGACGCTTCTCGGATGCGCACAGCCGGCAGGACCCACACAACCAGAAGACACACAACCCGCAGGACCATCCGAGCCTGCAGAGGAAGAGCCAGAAGTGCATGACTTCGAAAGCTGCGTAGAAGCAGGAAACCCTGTCATGGAATCCTACCCAAGACAGTGCAGGGCAGACGGAAAAACATACGTCGAAGAGGTCGACATGCCCCCCGTAGAGACAACACCAGCACAGGCAGAAGCAGTGGCAGAAGCCAACAACCAGTTCGCACTCGACATGTACAGAAAGTACAAGGACAAGGAAGGCAACATATTCTTCTCACCCTACAGCATAAGCACAGCGGTAGCAATGACATACGAAGGCGCGCGCGGAGAGACAGCAGCACAGATCAAGGACGTGTTCAACTACCCTGAAGACGAGACATTAAGAGCAGGAAGCAGAGCCATATACGACGAGATAAACAAAGAAGACAAGGAATACAAGCTCCACACAGCCAACGCGCTCTGGGCAGAACAGGACTACAGCTTCCTGGACGAATACTTCAAGACAGTCGGCACCTACTACGACGGCCAGGTCAGGAACATGGACTTCAAGAACCAGCCCGACAAGTCACGCGTCGAGATAAACGACTGGGTAGAAGACAAGACAGAAGACAAGATAAAAGACATCATACCCCAAGGGGCAATAAACCCCCTCACCAGGCTGGTCCTGACCAACGCAATATACTTCAAAGGAAGCTGGGTCACACAGTTCAACGAGACGCTCACACAAGACAAAGAGTTCAGGACACCTGCAGGAAATGTTGACGTGAAGATGATGGAAAGGACCGACGACGAAGCAGAGTTCAACTACTTCGAAGACCCTGACACACAGGTCATAGAACTGCCATACTCAGGAGAAGAGCTTTCCATGCTGATCATACTCCCAAAGGAAAGCATGGAACAGGTCGAGACAGGGCTTGACCCCGCAAAGATAACCGAATGGAAAGAAGCACTGGAGAAGCAGAGAGTCGACCTTTACCTGCCAAGGTTCAAGTTCGAGACCAAATACATGCTAAAAGACACGCTCGTCGAGATGGGGATGCCCCTCGCTTTCAGAGCAGGAGAAGCAGACCTCTCAGGCATGGACGGAAGCCACGACCTCTACATAACAAGCGCCATACACCAGGCATTCGTCGAAGTCAACGAGGAAGGAACAGAAGCGGCAGCGGCGACGGCCATAGTTGTCGGGATAACATCAGTCATGCCAGACCAGCAGCAGATACCAGTGTTCAGGGCGGACCACCCGTTCATCTTCCTCATACAGCAGAAGGACACAGGAAACATACTCTTCATGGGCAAGGTGAACGACCCCACAGCAGAATGATGAGATAAAAAAAATATTTTTTTGTATTTGTTTTTTTTTCTTGTATCATCTCCTGCCGCCGTTCGACCTCTTCTTCACAGCGAACCAGTTGTTCGAAGGGAAAGGTATCTCCACACCATCCTTCTCGAAACGCTTCTTGATATTCTCAAGCAGAGAAACACGCATGTACCACCCGCTGAAAGAATCCCTAGACCACACCATAGCCCTAAGAGTCACGAAATAATCACCTATATTATAGACATACACGTACACAGGAGGCGTGCCATCCCTCTTCTGCACAGAAGTCCTGTTGTCCAGAAAAAGAGGGTGCTTACTGCACTCATCGATGATGATCCCCTTCGCCTTGTCAACATCAGAATCAAAACTAATCCTCACCTCAAGGAACTCACACACCTTCCTGTCCTCAATATCAGCATTATGGATACGCTCGTTGCTTATTATCGAATTAGGAATTATGATCCTCTTGTTGTTGAAATCCACAATCTGCGTGTGGCGCAGGTTGATATCCTCCACTATGCCAGAATCATCCCCCACAGTTATCCAGTCACCCACACGGAACGGCTTGAAGATAGCGATAAAAACACCAGCAACAAGATTCGATATAGCCTGCTGCGAAGCGAAACCGATCACCAACGCGATGATACCAGCACCCGCAAGCCAAGACTTAGAGGCGGCACGCAGAGGAGGGATGAAATATATTATCAGGGCAGCACCCACACAGAAAAGCACCATAGGAAGGGCATGCTTCAGAAACTGGTGCCGCGTCACATCAACAGTGATCCTCTCCTTGTTCATCACACGGATCGTCTTGGTCCTGCTGTCGATATCGACAAGCTTCAAAGAAAGCCTGATCAGCAGATAAGTCAATATGGCTATGCCTATCGCGATCCCCGCATAAAACCAATTGTCACTGACAGCAGTAAGGTCAACCATCACAGAAAACCCTGGCGAAACAACCCGTTCTTAAATCTATCTTTTTGGAAATAAAGCAAAAAGAGAAAAGAAAGCCTCCTCGGGGTCAAGGTCTAAAGTTAAAGACCTCACCCGAAAAGGGGCTTGATACTTTGACCATAAGCCTCCTCGGGGATTTGAACCCCGGACCTCGTGCTCTTCGGGTCTGGCCTTGGCCTGAATACCAAGCACGCGCTATACGACTAAGCCAAGGAGGCATCGTGAAATGATTTATCGCCACACTTACCGGTCGGACGGTTGAGCGAAGCGAACACCGTCCTTAGCCTTGCGTATCAAACGAGCGTAACCATTTGCGTCTTCATACGACTAAGCCAAGGAGGCAGATGCAGAATTGGATTAAATTTCTATATTTAAAGGTTTAGGTTGGGATGGTATCTCAGAAGCTCAGACAGAATAATCTATGCCATTGTCCTGATAAACATCACCATCATAGTCCTCACCAGGGCCTATGATGACAACACCGCGGCCTTCCTCCTTCCCAGGGCTCTCAGGCGCATAAGGCCTGTAAGGCTCATCACGTATCCTGGGACGGTCATTATCGCGCCTCCTGCGGTCACGCTCCTCACGCTTCCTGATCTCCTCAATGATATGAGGCGGCAGCATGGCCTCCTGCTTCTCCAGAACAATATCATCAACATGCATTCCCAACACCCAAAAAAAATATTCTATCATCACAGTTTAGGAGCAACATTTTATTTAAAATTTTCGGAGGTTTGATACAAAAAAGTCACAACAGATACCACCAATATACCCTGCCTGCGGCAGAAACTACTGACAGGTCATTCCTGCGTCAGGCGACTTCGTGGTCTTAGTGGCAGAGGCAGCGCCATTGCAGCGCTCCGTCTTCTGTTTCTCCTTGCGGTTTGACCGCGGATCTGTTTTCCACTTCTTTATCAAAGAACTTCGCCAGACAGAGTGCCAGTATAACTGCCACGCCGCAGCGTCGCGAGCAAGCGATACGATCAACCACCTATCAAACCATCACCTGTCGAGAGCAATCATTCCCTCAATATGCTCGCAGGACGGCTGCGGCGCAGCAGCAGAATATAGATTCCGCCAAGCGGCAGTGACGCTGTTTCAGTATCTGGAAAGCCTTGGAAAGCGCAGCGTGAACCTGGTCCCTCTGCCCGGTTCAGACTCCACGCTTATCTTCCCCTTGTGCATGTCAACGATCTGCTTCACGATGGCAAGGCCCAGGCCTATGCCGCCCTGCTCGCGCGTCATGTAATCATCCGCCTGGTAGAACTTGTCAAAAAGCTTCGGCATCTTGTCCTTCTCTATGCCCCTGCCGGTGTCAGCGACAGAGAACCCCCACTCAGTGTCATGGTCTGCGGCAGAGACCGTTATCCTGCCGCCCTTCGGCGTGAACTTGACGGCGTTATTGAAAAGATTGATGTAGATCTGCTTCAGCTTGTTCCTGTCAGCGACGACACTGAAACCCTCAGGCACCTCAACAGACACTGACACCCCTTTCCTCTTCGCAAGAGCGAGCGTCAGCCTGTCGTCGACAAGCCTCTTAAGGTCGAACTCAGAAAGGCTCATCTCCTTCTTCTTCTGCAGACGGGAAATGTCAAGAAGGTCTGTGATGAGCTGGTTAAGGCGGTCGGTCTCGTCATGCACCACACGGAGCGCGTCCTTCTGCTTCTTAACCAGCCTGCCGAGCCTGCCGTCCTTCAGCAGGCCGACGTAAAGCTTCATAGACGTCAGGGGGGTCTTCAGCTCGTGCGAAACTGTGGAGATGAACTCATCCTTCAGCTTCGACACCTCCTTCTCCTTCTCGTAGAGCTGCTCAGACTTACGCAGCCTGTCCAGCAGAGTCGCCTTGTCGACGAGCTTCAGATAGATCACCTGCGTGAAGATCAGCATGGAAAACAAAGGGAAAGGGTAGGCTGCGACAGCCAAAGAGCGGTTCATATTGTCATAGAGTATGATATTGAACAGGTTGATGACAGGCGTTATCGAATACACCACAAAAGCAGTGAAGATATTGACCTTGTACTTCAGGAAATACCTCTCGTTCACCAGGATGTAGCCTGCGTAGTAAAGCAGCACGACGATCTGGGCGACGTTAACGCTCGTATTGGTCCAGAAATCCTCAAGAGAGCCGCCCTTAAGGTCTATGATGGACAGGGTGAAGATTGAGAATACAAAGCTCACAGCGATGACAAGGATCAGATGGTCAGCCATGAACTTTCTTGCACGCAGCCCCTTCTGCAGTATTATAGGATAGACAAAAGCGTTAGCCACCAGGAACAGGGCAAAAATCTCGAAGAAGTTGTCCATAGTAGTCAATGTCCAGAAGTGCGCCACGCCCTCAGTGAACACGTAATCAGCCAGGAAGTAAGTCGAGATGAGCTTGCTGAAAGCCAGCGCGGCAAAAGCAAGTATCAGGAACTTGAGCTCCTTCTTCCTGCTCCGAGTCCACTCAGAAGATACCATGTAGGTTATTATGGTAAAGAAGATCAACTCTACAGCACTCTTCAGAAGCTCGCCTTCAGGTTGTCCGAGAAAATTGAAGAAGCCATGGAACAGTTGTGCAAAGGTCATGACAGCAGTTTCCTCACAGCACTCAATAGTTGCTCAGGCTCGAACGGTTTCGTAAGGTACTCGTCCGCGCCGACCATCACCCCTTTATCCTTATCAACAGGCTGTGTCAAGGCAGTCACCATAAGCACCTTCATGTCCTTAAGCCCAGGATCCTGCCTCATGCTGAAGCACACATCATACCCTCCCCTGTTGGGAAGCATAAGGTCAAGAACCACAAGGTCCGGCTTCTGCTCCCTTAGCTTCTGCATACCGGACTCACCATCATAAGCCACAGAGACATTGAAGTCATCACCAAGAATGAGCCTCTGAGCATCAGCTATGTTCTTCTCATCCTCGATGATAAGTACCTTCTTTTTCCTTGCTGCCATCAAACACCCCTGCAAGGAACAGATTAGCAAGGGATATTTAAAGGTTACTTCATTTAAAAGAAAAACCATAAAAAACATTTAAAAACAAGAAGGCATACCACAAACACCATGGCAAGGGCAAAGGAGAAGCGGAAGAAGAAACGCAGCGCGTTCAGGGTCGCTCTGCAGTATATACTCCTATGGCCAGCGCTGAGGAACTACGTGATGCTCTGGTTCAAGTACAAACCCAAAAAGCAGAAAGAAAAGAAAGAGAAAGTAGTGATAATAAAAGAGTGAGGCGATACAAGTGGGAATAACACTGACAGAAGAAGAGAAGAAACTGGTCTCTGAAGGCAAACTGAACCCATCAGACATCCTTGAGCACAGGAAACTGCACCCTGTAAGGACAATAGACCACAACGAGCTCGACAAGATAAAACAGGAGATACGCGATACGAACGTGGAGTACAAAGCAGCCATACAGAAGAACAAGGACCTGTACGAAGAGCTGCAGGAGAACAGGAAGCGGAAAGAAGAACTGCGTAACAAGATAGCCGATTTAAGGAAGAAGAAGAAAGAGCTGATGGGGCTGGAATGAGACGCGCATACATAATCCACGGCTGGGAAGGATATCCTGAAGAAGGATGGTTCCCCTGGCTCAAGCAGGAGCTGGAAAAGAAAGGATACTCAGCAGAGGTACCCGCGATGCCGCACCCGGAAAAACCAACGATAGACGACTGGACAGGAAAACTCGACAAGATCGTTGGACGGCCTGATGAAGACACTTACCTGATAGGCCATTCCATAGGCTGCCAGACGATACTCAGATACATGCAAGGCCTTGAAAAAGACAGGAAGATAGGGGGTGTCGTTCTCGTCGCAGGATTCGTGCACCTCAAACCAGAAGAGATAGGCGACGAGGAAGATAAAAAGACAGCACGGCCCTGGCTCGAGACACCGATGTACTGGGACAGGATAAAGACGCACTGCGACAACTACCTCGCGATATTCTCACAGGACGACCCGTGCGTACCTGTAGAAGACGCAGCCATATTCGCCAAAGAGCTCGGCGCGAAAACAGTCATACTGAACGGCCTGCAGCACATCAACGGAGAAGCAGGCGTGACAGAACTGCCTGAGGCGCTGGAATTCTTCAAGTAAAGAAAAAAAAAATGCGAGGGGCGGGACACGAGAGCATCATAGATGCTCTGGGCCCGTCCGCCAGCTCCACTCACTTACGCTCGTTACGCCGGCGTCCGGACATTCATCAAAGCTCCGCTTTGCTGAGGATTAAAGCGCAGCTTTAATTTTGAACCCACAAACCCACTCCGGATAAGGATTTAACATCCTTATCAACCTGTGAGCGTATTCCTCACAAGCTCGGAATACACTTCTCAAGAAGATAAAATGTGGGGGATGGGATTCGAACCCACGAAGGCACTAAGCCACAGGATGTCCTCGGAATGGATACCGCTTAAGTCCTGCGCATTAAGTCTCAGACCGGAGCTCTGAGGGATTCAAACCTCCGGTTTGAATTGACCAGACTTTGCTACCCCCACATATATAGGGTAAAGTGGATGAGAATGAAATGCTTTTATAAAGCTTTCCTGAACCTGTAAAGGTTGAGGAACGCGCCCATATTCTCGCGGAGCTCGTTGATGTCAGATATTATCTCCATCTCGAAATCCTTTGTGTGCTTGCGGTAGATGTACTTGTCAAAGATAGTGCGGATGAAATAATAGAGGGGCTTCTGCTCCCACCTGCCTTCCCAATCGGTCTCAAGAAACGCAGAATAGAGTATCTTTATCTTGCCCTGGTTCAGCTTGACCTTGACCTTGTCTATCTCAGTCTCGACCTCCTTGACACCATGCATCTGGATCTCGATCTTCAGCACCTTACGGATATAATCAGTATGCCACTTCTTAGGCTCAAGGATTATATGGATGTCCTTCCCCGACGGGTACACGCTCTCCTCGTTGAGAGGCTCGAACTTGTCATAACCCTTCAGCTTCAGGAAATCATCTATTATCGAATACAGCTCAATCAGGTTGAACAGGCCGTCATAATCCATCGATTCCTCGTCAACCAGCAGTTTCCTCTCAACCATGTTCAAAACTCCGTCCCCGTCTCCATCTCCAAAAAGTTCTTGATCTTCGTGTTCAGGCTCAACAGCTTGTAATAAAGCGGGTCAGCATGCTTAGCGATAATCTCCTTCTTTATGATGTACTGGTCATAAAAGTTCCTCAGCCTCTCCATGAAAGGACTCTTGCCCCACCTGTCCTGGTAGTCGCACACCACGTCAAAGCTGATCTGGATCTCTACCCTCGCATTCCACAGCTTCCGAGTCCTGCCGTCCTTGACTGCCTCCACCTCAAAAGCGTCCCAAAGGTGGAACGATACCTCGATATCGTAGCGGTAATAATCATCTATCTTTCGCCAGCCCTCGATCGCCCTCTCGATCTCAAAACCATGCGGGCAGGAGTACTTATGCTTGTGCTTCGACTCGTTGATGTTGAACTTCCTGTGCTGCATCCACTTGATGACAAAAGTGGTCAGCTTGTCATAATCAAACACGCCCTTGTACTTCAGCCTGAAAGCAGGATGCGCGTTCGCTTCACCAATGATGTCCGGCATTATATATAAATAACAGTGAAGTCTCTTTATAAAGTTTTCTGAGGAAAGAAGGGTGGTGAAGAAAGAAAAAAAATTAAAGGGATTCTCAGAGTACGAACTCTACGCCGCCGGTCATCATCGGAAGAGGGATCTTCTTCATCACAACATCCTTCCACAGGCACCACCATAACAGGCGGAACTTGCAGACCTCCTCCTCGACTTCCATATACTGCGGCTCAGCATACACTACCTCAACGACCTCACCAGTCTCCTGGTCCTGCTCCGTAGTCACTATAACAGCAGCCTCATCAGAAACAGAGTCCTGACTGTCATGGCGGTCCTGGCTGTCGAACAACGCAGCGTTCTGGGCGAACAGGTCAGACCAGTCATCATCACCGTCGTCATCACCATCACCTGAACCGGAACCGCTGTCCTCAACCAAAGTAGTGAAGCGGTACGGGCCCTTTTCACTGCACTCGTCATCCTCATTGCAGGATATTACCTTGTAATAATACCTGGTCCTGGGCTCGAGATCCTCCAGCTTAAGGCTGTGAGACTCCACAAGCTCGTCATCCTCTACATCATCATCAAGGTCTTCCTCATCAGTGCCGTACTCAAGCCTTGAGTCAGCGTCGATATCAGTCTCCCACCCGATCACAGCAGAGCTGTCAGTCACGTCCTCCACATCGATATGAGAGATGACCGGTGCGTCAGAGTCCCCGTCATCAGAGCCGTCGTCATCACCATCATCGCCAGTGTCATCATCGCCGTCATCACCGCTTCCGGAATCTCCAAGAACGATAGTCGCATCGGCAGACGATGTGGTAGCGTTGTCGTCAGTCACTGAAAGCATCACAGTATACGTCGTGTTCATCTCAAGCACAGCGCTCCAGGGCTCGAACTCAACAGCACCTGAAAGGGCGGTCTTGGTATGCATGTGGGCGTCGCCCTCATCATTGAACACGTTCCATGAGTAAGACACTATATGGCCGTCAGGGTCAGAGCTCTCGTTCGCGAAGAACGTCACGTTCAGAGGCGCGGAGCCCTCCTCAGGCTCAAAACCTATGACAGCTACAGGTGCCTGGTTGCCGTCAGTATCATCGCCATCTCCTGTGTCATCACCGTCGCCATCATCAGGGCAGCCGGTCACAGTAACCGTCTCCTCAACAGAGTCTGAAATGCCCTCATCGTCAGCGACGATCAGCATTATATTATAATCACCGCAGCCCTCAAAAGTAAGGTCCAAAGTCTCAGGAGCTCCCGGCACGTCAAGCTCTGCATAAGTAAAACCATCTGTCCCTGTAACGACCCATGAGAACGCCTCTATAGAGCCGTCAGGGTCATAGCTGCCGGTACCGTCCATGATCACGTCCAGCGGGGCAGTGCCGTCGAGCGGATCGACAAGCAGTACAGGCACAGGAGCCATGTTGTCCGGGACGGGGTCGTCAGACTCGTCATCATCCTCCAGGCTATCACAGGCAGGATCATCAAGATCTGTCAACCCGTCACCGTCATTATCAAGACCGTCAGAGCACTGCGTCGGTTCAGGGTCCTCCTGCGGCACATCCTGCACAACTATAGTCAGGTCTACATAAGTGATGTTGGTGCCGTCATCAAACCCGAAAGACACGTCAACACCGACAGTTGGAACGGTCTCATTAGCGACATCAAAGCCAGGAGTCCATGTCATTGTGAAGTTATCCGAATCCCAGACAGCGTCTTCAGGTATGCTGACAGCAGTACCATCGACATCATCACCGTCCCAGTCGGTCACGTTGAACACCATCACGATAGTCTCACCCTCATCGACCTCAGAAGGCCCGTCGTAAGACACGTAAGGCGGCTCATTGTGCGGCTCAGGATCGTCAGACTCGTCGTTATCCTCAGCAGAATCACAGCCAGGATCAGCAGGCCAGTCAACCAAACCATCACCATCATTATCAAGACCGTCAGAGCACTGGAAGACCTCTACAGGATCCTCCTCATCAGTCTCGTCATCGTCCTCCTCGGACTCGCAGCCAGGGTCTCCTGCCACGAAAGTCTCGAGCTGGAACTCGACACTGGAAGGCTCACCAGCCTCGATGTCAATAACTCTCAAAAAATAACCGCCAATATCGAGCTCTGCTCCCATGCCCTCCTCAAGAGCAGGCAGCATAACACCACCCACCCTGAAGACCACACTGTTGCCGAGCTCTGAGATCATAAGGGCAGTCACTTCGAAAGATTGTCCGTTGAAGTCAAGGGACCTAGTCTCGCCCTCTTCCATCTCATCAGTAATTGTCAGGAAACCGCCGGCAAGGTCTATCAACCCATCACCATCATTATCAAGACCGTCAGAGCACTGGAAGACCTCTACAGGATCCTCCTCATCCAACTCACTCGTATCCTCAGCAGAATCACAGCCAGGATCAGCAGGCCAGTCAACCAAACCATCACCATCATTATCAAGACCGTCAGAGCATGCAAAATCCTCAACAGGATCCCCCTCATCCAACTCACTCGTATCCTCAGCAGAATCACAGCCAGGATCAGCAGGCCAGTCAACCAAACCATCACCATCATTATCAAGACCGTCAGAGCATGCAAAATCCTCAACAGGATCCTCTTCTGCCTCATCGACATCTATCATGATGCTTCTCCTGTTGTTGGTCTCGTCAGACTCCCTTACCTCGTCGAGAGGGTCTGCAGTAATCTCAAGAAGGTACCTGCCAGGCTCCTCATAGACGTGGTCCAGCTCAGCATAATAGGTCTGGTCAGGCAGGAGGAAAAAAACCTTGTCAGTCCTTTCCTCACCGTCACCGAACTTCACGTTATACCTCACAGATAAAGCTTTCTTATCACCGATGTTCTCCACAACGACAGCAACCTTAACATCGTCGCCGACCTTGAAATGGCCCCCGATAGGGTCGAGGTTAGCGGTGAAGTCAGGCCTCTTGACAGAAGGGCTGGTGTGCAGCCTGAGAACAGTCTTCTTGATATTGTTGTTCTCATCATTCTCCTTGATCTTCCTGCTGTAGTCAGCGACGACCGCAGGGTAGACCTTGGAAGGGTATCTTGAAAATCTATTGTAGCTGAACTTGACAGTCTTAGTCACGCTCTCGCCGCGTGCAAGAGTGACAGTCTCCTTCACAAAAGGTTCAGAGGCATCAACAGGATGCAGTGAAGGATAAGCAGGCCTTACTGGTGTGAAAGGCTTGCTAGGCACGTGCGGGAAGAACGCGAAGTCAAAAGTCTCTGTCATGTAACCGTTGTTCTTCAGCGTGAACTTGAAAGTGACGGTGTCACCATAAGCAGGGTGGTCATCGCTAGCCTCGAACTTCACGACCTCAACATCACGGCCGAGAACCGGTATGAAAAGCTCGGGCATCTCAACCCTTGTGATCTCAGGGAACCTATCTGAAAGGTCAATCTCGAGCTTCTTTTGGGCGGACTTATGAACATGGCTTATGAACCTTGCTGATTCAGACCTTGAAGAATTCAGAGTCTTTATCTCTGAGGAGGTGGATGTCTTCTCAGGAGCTTCAGCAACAGGAGCAGCAGGCTTGGACAGCACAGGTGTGCTTGGCTTTACCGGCTCGGCATCTGCCTTTGAAGGGGCAGAAGGTTTCACAATTGTAGGTTTTGCAGGTTTTACAAGTGTGGAATCCACAGGCCTGAAAGCTGTGATACCTGTATTCATAATCTCATCAATCTGAGCAGTCTTGAGCGCAGTAGCGCTGGAATCATAAGATACTGGTTCAAATGCCATCATGGGCAAAGAAACTACGCTTGTAGTCAAAATAAGCACCAAAAACAGCGCCATTATGGAAAAAAACCTTGGTTTTCCCTTGTTCATCTTGATACCTCCCTGTTAAATGCATCAGCATAAATAAATGAGTAATTTAGCTACCAAGAAGTGACGAATTTATACTATTTAAATGTTTCGTTTATGTAATCACTGTTTAGTGACTAAAATATTGTCGGGTCTGGAGAAAAGGAAAGAACAGAAAACAACAGCACAAAAAAAAAACGACAACAGTACACAAAACAATGACCTGAAGAATAAAAAGACAATCTAAAGGTATCAGTCATCCTCAACAGAGAAATCGACTACATCAGGCTCCTGATCCTCATCATCCACCTCACAGAACTCAGAGAAATCCTCCACAGGACCATCCTCCTCCTCAAGTATATCAGTAGAGCTGTCAGCACCTGAAGAAGGAGAGTCACCCTCCTCTTCCTCCTCTTCCTCTTCCTCAAGCATAATCTTCTGCTCCAGCTCCTCATCATCCCATTCGAAAAATCTCATAGTATGACCTCCAAGCAAAAAAAAACTGATCAACACCCCTCTATTTCGCGTTGCCAGGAAGTATTATTTAAGATTAACCATGAACAAAAAACAGAAAAAAACAAGCAGAAAAAGAAAAAAAGAACAAAAAACAAAGATTCAAGGCTTAAAACCCCTGCCCAGGCCTCTTACGCTCGTGGACGAACACAGCTATGAGAACCGCCACAACCACCGCCACCAAAGCCCCGAAAGCATACCAGTACCAGGCAGTCTTCTTCACATCCTTGACAGCAGGCTCAGGAGCCGGCTCAGCAGCCTTTGAAGGAGCAGCCTCCTGCCCAACAGGCTCAGGAGCCACAGCCTCTTCAGCAGCAGTATCAGCAACCTCCTCTTGTTCAGGAGCCTCACGCGAAGGCTTCGCAGGCGGAAGCAGCTCTACCTGCTGCGCACCAGTCACAAGAGACACGACCTTTACCAAGGCCTTGCCGGCCACGATATCAAGCAGCTTCACATTGATATCCTCTTTTGCATCACCATCAAGATCCACATCCATACTCTGGCCCTGCAGCAGCCTGAACGTCTGCGGCTCACTCAAAACCTCAAAGTCAGCATAAGAACCGCTCAGGTAAGTCACCTTCACCTGATGATCGCCGCCCTCATGGCTAAACTTCATCGTATCACCGCTGCCAAGCTCCATCTGGGTGGAACCGCCGGTCATGTCACCCAGCTCAAGAGTGGACGAAGTGGTATAGCTACCACCGCCACCACCACCACCGCCACCACCACCGCCGGCAGAGGACGTAGTGAAATTGAAAGTACCATAAGCAGGACTGAAAGTGTTAGTATTACCTGCCTGATCCACACAACTGGTCACATTATAATAATAAGTTGTCGAAGCGCTCAACCCGTTCAGCGCAACAGCGCCCGAAGAACTGAACAAAGAGCTGGTCGCAGAGCTTCCGAGCGTGCTGGAATTCGCGCCATACTCCACAGTGCATTTCACAGACTCCCCAAAAGCCGCGGATATCGTCGCGCCCGAACTGGAAATACTGCCTGCGCTGAAAGCGCTGGTGTTCGAAGGAGCAGTGTCGTCGGTCGTGTAAGTCGTGGTCACCGTCGTGTTCGTATTTCCCAAAGTATCAGTAGCTGTGAACGTAAGTGTGCAAAGGCTGTTCGCAGGGCATCCGAAATTAGTGCCGCTATCATTGACCTCATACAATCCGCCACCCATGTCAGTCATCGCGACACCATCAACACTTACAGATGTCATGCCTGCAGGAGTATCTGTGGCAGTTACCCTTACCCTCACATCATCACCTATCTTCGCCTTAGAGACGTTCACGCTCGGACTGGTAACTGCAGGACCGTCATCGTCTATGGTCACTGACGTGCTGCCAGTGCCTGAATTGCCAGCAGTATCATTCGCTACAAAGTTTATAGTGCAGCTACCTGAAGATGTGCATCCAAGATTTGTTCCTGTATCTGTCACATACCAGGTTGTAGTCGCGCCTATCTGAGTCATGGCAACACCATTCGCCTCCACAGAAGACAGCGTGTTGGATTCGGTGACGGTTATGTTCAGCGTCACGCTGTCCGCACTCCTGATAAGATCTGTGCTGTTGTAGATGAAAGCCAAGACAGGTTCTGAATCATCTACAGTCACTGTCGCAGTCACGCTGTCGTTCACATTACCAGCCATGTCTGTAGCAGTGAAACCCACAGTACAAACTGCGTTTGCTGCGCAGCCGAGAGCTGCTGCAGTAGTTGTCGCGTTCCAAGTAGTCGCGCCTTTGGTCAGAGCGACACTGTTGTTGCTTACAACTGAAGTGACGTTGCTGTCATCAGACACTGCCACACCTATATAGAGCGTGGAACCAGACTTCACCTCATCAGGACTTGCTGAAGCAGCAGTCACGGCAGGATTAGTGTCATCCACATAATAGCTGGTAGTTTCTGTGTCGTTATAGTTCCCAAGAGTATCTGTCGCATTTATAGTTACATCACATACCGCATCAGAAGAACATCCGAGATCGCCAGCAGTCAGGTTCGCATGGTAGATGTTTCCGCTAAGCAGATACATAGAATTCCCGTTAGCCACAACAGATGCGACACCAGATACATCCGTCACGGTCGCCCGGATGTTTACCTGCACAGAGCTGCTCACATTAGTGGCATTTGTGACTGACACGCTTGTCACGACAGGACCCGAGTCATCAACAAATATCCTTGCTGTCATGCTGTCATTATAATTACCGAAATAGTCGGTAGCGTTGAAATACACCGTGCACCAACCCTGACCACAGCCCAAAGATGCTGGAGTCGTCGTCAGATTGTAATCGATAGCAGTATGGTTACCCATAAGCAGACCACCCGCAGTAACATTGGTCACGTTACTGCTGTCAGTGGCTGTAACATTCAACATAACAACCGTAGTGCTCTTAGCATTACCTGAGACGTTCGTCTGGTTGTTGGTTACAGACGGCTTGCTCGAATCAGTCGTGAAGTTCCAGACCGTCGCGTTGCTGTTGCCGGGAGCAGCACCACCATAATCCCACACGAGTATGTTCAGCTGATGGCTGCCATCAGCCAGAGTCGGGCTGAAATAACAGTTCATCTCCTCTGAACCTGTATCATTATAGCAGGTCATGTCATCCATGTAATAATATGACCCGTCAAGTATGATCGTCATATTGCTGACCTGAGTCCCTGTACCGTTAGCAGTAACGTTCACCAAAGGTGTCGTCCCACCAACCGTAGTCATGTTAGGCGCAGGAGCATTTACTGTTATCGTCGGATCTACAATGTCAGATATGTTATAGCCTGAGAAACCATCGACATTGAATGTGATGTTCCCCACCTCACCTAAAGTCGGGTGACTGTATGTCGTGTATCCTATACTGGCAGCTTCATAACCTGCTGAGTCTACATCACCCGTCAGGTTCGGCAATGAATCAAAAGGCAGGTTATAAAGTGCGACAGTAGCGCTTTCGTTCAGCTCCCCGAAATATGTCGAGTTGATATACACCCTGCTGTTGCCGTAAGTCCCGTCCGGAGCGATGCTGACGCTCAATGCATCTTCAAGGTCCTCCAGCTTGTCGGTCGTGGAATCATCAGTCATGTTGAGGTCTGAGAAATTTATCCTTGCCACAGTATGGAAAGCATCATCTGCGCCAGGACCATAGTACTGGCATGAAGCGCTGTAGTTCCAGTCTATCACAACAGTGAAATCCACTGAATTGAAATCGGTCTCTGCAGAAAAATCAGTAGTGCCCGTCCCGAACTGCAAGCAGTCATCATCCATAGGTGGCGTCGTCATGTTGTAGAGGACCGCAACATTCCAGTCCTGACCACCTACCTGCGAATTACCTGCATAATCGTATGCCAACAGGGTGATGTTCGCCAGTTCAAAATCCCAGGTCGACGAATCAGTCACCGTGACTACCAGCTCCCAAAGACCTGAAGTACCATTTAAAGTCATGTTCTGATAATCATCACCAGAAATATCCCCATCAAGATCGGTGAGGTTTACAGTCACATATTCAACTCCAGTATAAGCATCTGTAGCATTGACCAGTAAAGTCATATGGTTATTCGCAGCGTTGTCACTGACAAGATCATCAGGCTCATTGAACTCGAACGAGTTGAGGATAGGACCTACTGCATCATAATTGATATTGTAGGTGGATGAGTAACCTGCATTGCCTTCGCCGCCTACCGCAACATTAGATATTGCCATATCATAACAGGTCACGTTCCAGCTGTAATCTCCTGGTCCGCTGGCAAAAGCAATCGTGCTAGTTATGTCAGTAGTAGCATTCTCCATGCTATTGTTGGTATACGTACCTACAATATGATCGGTAGAGTTGTACAGGTACAGGGTGCAGTTCATCATCTGGGTATCGTTATATAACGCATCCCATGCGCTGAACTCGAACTCCTCGTCCGGCTCTGAAGTGTTGTATCCCTCATCAGGGAACTCCAAAATGACTGTCGGATCAGTGTTGTCTACAACAACCGTGAAATATTCAGTGTCATTCGCCTGGCCACCATTTGTCGCGGATAGGTTCAGCTCGTCATACCCATCTGAAAATGCTGTCGTGTCTACAACAGCCCACCAGACCGCGTTAGTAGCATCAGAACCTGACATTGACATCTGCTGGTATCCTGTGCCATTGTATATAGTCACGCTCTGCACATTCACTTCGTCGGTGACGTTCACAGAGAAGTTAAACTGGCCGTAAATCCTTGGACTTGCGCCCTCTGTGGGCGTCTCAAGATATAAGTCCGGTGTCGTACACGCCGGTGCAGGCTCGCCATAAGTATCCCAGCCATCAGTAGCGTTGTAAGGATGACTGTCAATTATATTTGCAGCATTGGAATGCGTGCCTGCGATGAACAATGGACAGGTAGTGTTACCCCAGAAGTTTCCATGGGTGCCGTTCGACACTTCCATGGCACCCGCGTTATTCTGCTGATAAATACCATAAGTTGAACTCTCTACTATATTATTATGCCAGATAAGCTGATTGCTATAATCAGAAGAAGGCTGATCCTGATAGTATATACCATAACTGTTCGAACCTATCGTATTGTCTGTTACATTCATCGCATTGATAGCGAAAAATTCCAGACCATGATTTGAATTATTATACACGCCACCTTCCACAACGAAACTTCCATGAAGCAGAAGGACTGCAGCAGATGCAGAATTGTTCACAGTGTTCCCATACACATCGCCCGACCCATAATCTACCCTAATACCATTAGCACCTGTAGTGTATATCTCATTACCATCTATATTGAAATCCATCACATACTTCAGGTCGATACCATTTGTCACAGCATTATTGATCGTGTTTCCTGAGATGTTATATGAGTAACCTAAACCTGAACTGGTCTTCCTGACTGAATATCCCACACCTGAGAAAGTATTGTTATATACTGTGGTCTGGTTGTTTGTGCCTGATATATTAACACCGATACCACTTCCGCCAAAACCAGAAAAAACACAGTTCTTCACAGTAACGTTCTCAGCAGAACCATTAGCTATAGATACACCGATAGTGTTAGAAGCACCTTTAATTGAATACCCCGCACAATCAATCATAGCATCTGACTGAGTCAGCTCGACAGCGAAATCAGTATAACAGGTATCTCCTCCTGTCCTGTTATAGATATTATCAGCAAGAGTCTCATCCCACTCTATCGTATCACCGCAGATAGTACACCCAGGAGCCTCTGCTAAAGACTGCCCCACCCTTGACGAAGAGTAAGCAAAGTCGTCCCAGTAACCGTTGTTCGAGTAACTGGTGTTCGTCATATTTTGCCTGAAATAAGGACAGTGATCAGATATTCCCCAATAATTACCGTAGCATTCACCAGAACCCATATCACAATAATTCAGAGCGACACCATCACTATCAGAAGCATCACCAGCGAAATCATATAATGAATTTGAATGGATATCATTATAGAATATCTGGACCATGTCACTGCCTGCAGAATCAACATTCTCAGCAACTATACCGTTTGCGTTATTCGTGATAGTATTATTAGTAATGTTCATCTCTGCACCAACATTAATATCCAACAATAAGATTCCTTCATCATTATTACTTAAAGTGTTTTCAGAAACTATGATGTTTCCACCCGCACCCTCTATAGTTAGAGCTGTTGTCGTGTTCTCCACAGCATTATCATCAACAGTATTCGCTCCAGTCTCCATATAGATACCTTCAGTGAAATTAGAAACTATACAGTTAGTTATAGTGACACCTGTTGCGCTTGAATCAATATTGATACCCACAGAGTCTGTATCATCAGTACCTATTATAGAATGACCATTACAGTCAAGAGTTACATCGTTAGCTGTGATGTTGTAACCGACATCCTGGCATTCTTCTATATCTGCCTGCATCGTGAAGTCTCCGCCGATCTGAGACCCGCAGTCCGGATGTACTGTGACTGTTATCGTGCTTGTGTTCCAGATGTTCTGAGGCATTCCTGTGGAGAGATTGGCTACGATGTCGCAATCTACAGCTACTGCGCTTGGAACTGACCATGTCGCATTGACATATACACCCAAAGAACCCTGGTCGTCGTATTCTGCATCAGACACGCTCCCTCCGCAGTCAGAGACATCGAATACATCCAGCTTCGACTGGTTAAGACTCGAAGTATCAGAATAATTGACAGTTATATTGATTATCATGGCAGTGCCGTTCTGGACCGTCCATCCGTCCTCAGGCTCATTCCATGAAAGGACTTCAACGCCTGATGTGTCTTTAGTAGCATTTATGTCCGTGATGTCAAGCACACCATCTGAACTATTATAGCAATAACCCTGTATATAGAAAAGACCTTCCGGCATTGAAGATATATCAATATCGCTTGCTATGTGCTCCTGCGTATCATTACCACTCAAAGAGCCGACTATATCGGTGCCCGACTTGTCGCTGATATTGTATGAGCAATTCGCATTGAAGTCAGTCGATATGTTCAGGTAAGGTATCTCATTCCCAAAATTCTCACCTTCACCAGGGAATTCAACATTGGCGTCAAGACCAAGAACGTAGCTGACGCTAAGAAGGATGATCAAGAGGCCGAAGACGAGAAGCAGAGATTTCATGTTGAAAGAAGCGATGCGCTTATCGAAAAGATTTGAGATATGCTTACCCGTCTTTTTTTCCAAGTTGGTTCACCCCATACGTTTATTAGCGGATCGTAAACATCACGTCCTGATCTACATGACCTGACTCCGAAAAAAATTTAGTCTAAAGAACTAACTTCTCTAAACCCCCTCGCAACATAAACAGTTAATAAAGGGCATTTATAAATGTTTCGGTCAAAAAGGAATAAACGGAAACAACCTTCGCCCGAACAGGATCTCAGACACCCTGCTCTGCCTCAACCTCCTTCACAGCCTCGAAGACAGCTATCCTCAGGTCCCTGGGCCATCTCTTCTCTATGTCCTTCCTGTGATGGTGGATCGCCTCGATCACATCCTTGCGGATGCCTGTGCGCTCACCCTCAAGCATGCGAACGATCTCCTTCTTCGCGAACACAGGCACCTTCTTCAGGTTCCAGGCCTGCCTTATCAGCCGCTCCTGGGTGGAAGTGCGTGTGGTATCCACCTCGATGCCATCCCACAAGCCCTCATACACCTTCTTGGTGTCCTCATCAAAGCTCTCCTTCCTGCCCTGGTCAAGTGCGATCTTGGCAAGCACGAGCTTGTGCATCCTCTTCAGGAACTCGATCCTGTCCTCCATACGGATCATGTCAAGATGGCCCTGAAGAACAAGGTTGAAAGCGAAAGGGCTGGGGATTGTCGTGTCGATGCCCTTCACAGCGATGCTGTTGTTCTCTATCATGCGGATTACACGCTTCGTGCTCTCGATGTCCATCAGGTCCTCCAGCACCTCACGCCTCGCCTCCTTCAGTATAGGGAAGTCCTTGGATATGCGTTTCACAGCAGACATCAGTATCATCGAAGAGACCTGCTGCCTGCCCACCCTCTTCTGGCGTCCCTTGTAATTCCTGAGGATCATCAAAGACCTTCCCGCACAGTGCCTGAAACGCCTGCTCAGCACCTGAGTCTTGTCGATCGCAAGATTGAGAAGCTCATCGAGACGCGCAGACTCTATAAGAGACAGGGCACGCGCTGCAGGTATCGTCTTCTTCGAGGCGATGTAGAAACCGTTGTCGGTCACGCCGATCTCGACATCGCGCTTCTGCGTCCTGGAGATTATGTAAGCCACGGCACGGGAAAGGCAGTCATTCACCCTCCTGCCGAACATGGTGTGAAACACGGCGTACTTCTTCTCATCATCCATGTAATTCTCTATGACTATCTCCCTGTCAGTAGGGATGACAGCGAAGTCATGCTGCTCACGCATATACTCATAGATCGCATTGGCAGCGTTATCGTCGACATAAAGATAAGAGTTGATGAAAGAGATAACATCTTTCCTGGACATCCCCTGCCCTAACCGCTCCCGCACCAGACGCCTGAACCTGCCGATCTCACCAGCCAGGTCAAAGCTCAAAGGCAGCATCTCAGAGAACCAAGAAGGCACGGTAGGCTTCCTGCCTGTAGCGGCGCGCACCTGCGCGACAGTGCCCCTTGAAAAAAGGAACTCATAGGTCGAGCCGCCCAGCACGAACACGTCGCCCCGCTTCAGGCGCTCAAGGAAAGACTCATCGATCATGCCGATGACCTCCGGACCGACCTTCACGGTAACGCCTGTCTCGTCGGGAATAGTGCCTATGTTGGTCATGTAGATAACCCTGGCAAGCTTCCCCTTGCGCCCGACCATGCCAGTATCAGGGTCGTACCAAACCTTGCCGTAAACATGCCTGTCCTCCAGAGAGACATGCTCTCCGGAAAGGTAACGCAGAACAGAATAGAAATCCCCATCATCCAGGCCCCGATAGCAGTAGCTCTGCCTTATCGTCGAGAGAAGCTCGGACACGTGCCACCTCTCAGATATGCACATGCCGTATATCTGCTGCGCGAGCACGTCAAGACAGTTCTCAGGTATGTGGATGCGGTCTATCTTCCTGTCCATCGCGCTCTTCAGCAGAACAGAGCACTCGACAAGATCATCACGGTCAAGGACTATGATACGGCCCTTGGTCGTGGCGTGGAGCTGGTGACCCGACCTGCCCACACGCTGAAGAGCTCTTGCCACGGATTTCGGCGAACCGAGCAGTATGACAAGGTCTATGTAGCCGATGTCTATGCCCAGTTCAAGGCTCGTCGAGCACACGACGCACCTAAGATTGCCGTCCCTCAGCCCCTGCTCGATACGGTGACGGTGACTCTTGGACAGCGAGCCATGATGCGCACCGACGGCAGTGACGCGTTTGTATTCCTCATCATTCAGCACGTCAGGCACTGCCGCAACGCCAGACTCGCCTGACTCTTCTTTATCTGTCGGCCCTACCTCCCCGTAGGGGTGCTCAACCTTACTTCGTGCGGTTGGCACCTCGCTCGCTTCGCTCGGAGGCGTCCCCCCTTGCCGGTCTGAATCTTTAGCCGAAGGAACCCGCATATTGGCGGCACCACTGTTTCCAGCAGTGCTATCACCATCGCCGTTGCCATTACCGTTCTCAAGCACAACATTGCCTGCGCTGTCTGTCTTCATCTTTGCCTTGAAGTCATCCTCGTCAGCTTTGCTCAGCACGTCTGTGTAGTTCTTCGGGAAGCGCTCCTTGAGGTGGTGAACGACACGCTCGGTAGCTGCGCGCGTGTTAGTGAAGATAAGGGTCGTCTTGTGCTTCTGGATCAGCTCGTCGATAAGGTCATAAGTGCGCTTATGGGAGCGCTCGAAAGTGGTGTCGACAAGGTTCGGCACAGGCGAGATTACCTTCAGGTCAAGCTCCTTGATGAACTGCACGTCCACTATCCTGCAGTCCCTGCCGGCGCCGACAAGAAAACCTGCCACCTCCTCAAGCGGGGCGATCGTGGCGGAAAGGCCAACACGGCACATGCCCGGGCTGAGGCGCTGGAGCATCTCCATGCTCAGGCTCAGGTGCACACCACGCTTGTTCTCGGCAAGAGCGTGGATCTCGTCGATGATCGCCCAGTCCACACCCCTGAAGTTATCGCGGAACTTCACAGACTGCAGCATTATGGCAAGAGACTCAGGGGTCGTTATGAGAATATGGGGCGGGTTCTTCATCATCTTCGCCCGCTCTTTAGGGGTGGTGTCCCCTGTGCGCACACCCACCCTGATGCCGAGTCCCTTACCTCCCCTGTCACGCACCATACTGTCGATCTCCTTCAAAGGAGTCTTCAGGTTGTGCTGTATATCATAATTCAGCGCCTTGAGCGGAGAGACATAGACAGCGTAGACCTTATCCTCAAGCCTCCCCTTCTCTGCAAGGCCAACAAGCTCATTCAGTATCGAGAGAAAACCTGTAAGGGTCTTGGTAGCTCCGGTCGGGGCGGAAACCAGTATATTCTGCCTGCAGTGTATATCATATACCGCGTAGAGCTGCGGAAGGGAGAACTCCCTGAACCTGGAGAAGAACCACCCCCTGACTGTAGGTGACAGTATCTTAAGCAGCGTGTCAGCTGATTCAGGTTTCTCTTTCAAGTTAATCTCAGGCATCTCTGTCATCCCAGCCTATCGGACATGAACTGATGATCGTAAACTGATGATCGTGAAGTGATAATCCTGAAGTGATAATCCTGAAGTGATAATCCTGAAGTGATAATCCTGAAGTGATAATATAGAATAATGCTCAAATAGCCTTAAATAGTTTGTCCGGCCCTGTCCAGTGGTTAGTGATATGCGCCACCGATATGAGCCATCGGCCAGCGCAAAGGAAAAAACCGCTTGCGGCCATAACAGGTGGAAAAAGAGGTCCTTTATAAATCTTTTAGTTACTGACTGGTGAGTACAAAAACCAAAGCTTTATATACCAAATATCAAGAATCCTGAACAAGATGTTGGGAGAATTATCAGAAACTAACAGCTCTGACGAAAGGCCCCTGGAGCACCCATCCGGAAGAAAAGAAGCGCGAAAAAGCCGGAAGGCCAGGGAAAAAAGAAAGAAGCAGATAATGTCCAGCATGGTAATGCCTGGCGAGATGCTCGGAAAATACATAATCTTCGGAATCACGCACGGCTGTGCTGCAAGGACCGGCGGCATGGTAAGCAGCGACAGGCAGCCCAACTTCATAGTATGGGACGCAGAAGACACAGACAACGAACAGGACCGCGTGCTGAAATCAGCAAATCCCAAAGCGCTGCTCGACACGCCCGAACTCGAGGCATACATCCAGAACGAATGGAACGTCCTCAGGAGACTTGACCACAGGAACATAGTGCGCGCCTACAAGCCAATCAAGAAGAAACACATGACATACCTCCCGATGGAATACCTGCCCTACGGCATACACGAAGTCATCGGAGCTAAACCAGACCTTGAGGGCATAGCTTTTTTCGCATCCGAAGCGGCAAGGGCGATGCAGCACCTGAAAAGAGAGGAAGTTGTGCACGGAGACATCAAGCCATCACAGTTCATGGCAGGACACGACCCGAAAGACTTCTCATACAGCGTCGTGAAACTCATAGACTTCGGAGCGGCACATCATCCTGAAACACTACCAGTCGGTGTGACACACACTCCTGCTTACGCGGCACCTGAAGTGCTATCCGTCGTCGGCAGCAGCCAAACAGACGAACTCACCAAGATACTCGCTTTCACACACAAATCGGACATGTACTCACTCGGCCTGACCATAGCCAGGATAGCGCTGACCTCAAAGATGGACCACCATGACGTAAGCGACGTATTCACAGAGCCGGGCAAGAGCGCGCAGAGAGCGAGAGAGGCACTCTACGACCACCACCTACCATACCTTCTCAACCGCATCATAGAGAACATGACAGAACAGGACAGGAACGACAGGATAGACGCGGACGAGGCGATCGCAAGGATCAACGACCTTATGTTCGTATTCGACCTGGGGCCCAAGATGAAGGTCAGCAAAGACCTTTATTCAGGCAAAGAGACAGGAAGATGGATAGAGAGGCCTTACTGAGGAAACACAATAAAATGGAATACCCTACACTACACAGGATACTTCTGATCGCAGGCAAAGCATACACCGTGAACGACGAGCAGGGCGGCATAGACGCAGAACTGGAAAAGCTCGGCCTGACAAGAGATGGTTTCAGGGTAGGGAAGCCGGACACACCTCCTGATACCTGGAGGAACCAGGCAATACCTTACGGAGCGATCGACTCAGAAAAAAGCCTCTGGTACGTCGGACAGGCAGTCGCAGAATCCTACTCGCAGGACAGGATAAAAGAAGGCCAAAAATACACGTTCAAAGCAGACCCGAAACTGGCAAAAACTGCGCTTTCAGAAGTGAGAGAGCACATACCTGACGCCAGGTTCCTTGTACTCACCGAATTCCCCGGAGAGAACTAAGTACCAGTAGAAAACTAAGTGCCAGCAGAGAACTATATGCCCTGCCCGATATGCCCTGCCCGAAACCACCCAAAAACTTCCCGGAATTTCCGGAACGAACCATAAAACACAACAACATTTATAAACAACCTCTTTTTTCCACAAGATATCATTATTTTTGGCAACAGGACAGCACTGACAGCACGTTGCCGATGTGGCCTGCAAAGGCAAAGGTGAACAACAATGCCCACAATGTATGACGTACCTGTAAACGACCTCATCGAAGAGGCAGCCAAAGAGCTGCAGAAAGTGGACGAGATAAAACCACCATCCTGGTCGGTCTTCGTCAAGACAGGAGTGCACAAGGAAAGGCCCCCTGCAAGGAGCGACTGGTGGTTCATAAGATGCGCAGCAGTCCTCAGGAGCGTGAGGGAACTCGGCCCGGTAGGAGTGCAGAAGCTCAGGACAAAATACGGCGGCAGGAAACGGAGAGGACACCAGACAGAACATTTCTACAAAGGATCCGGCAACATACTCAGGAAAGCTCTGCAGCAACTCGAAGCAGCAGGGCTAATCAAGAAAGGAGAGGCCGGGACCAGGAAAGGAAGGATCATAACGCCGCAAGGCACATCACTCCTCGACAAGGCAGCGGTCAAGCTGTACAAGCCAAGAGGAAAGGAAGCAGCACAGGCCACAGCTCCAAAGCAAGAGGAGAAGAAAGAACAGAACAAAGAAGAAAAAAAGGAAGAGAAGAAAGAGGAGCCCAAAGCAGAAACAAGGAAACAGACCGCAGAGGAAGCAGGAGCCAAAACAGAACCGAAGCCAGAGAACAAATGAAAAAATGGATGAGCTGGAAGAGATAAGACAGAAAAAAATCGAAAGACTAAGGCAACTGCAACAGGAAAACACACAACAGGCACAAGAACAGAAGCAGCAGGAACAACAGATGCGACAGCAGCTCGATATGCTCGAGGGCATGGTCAAGCAGAAACTCACCAAGCAGGCGCTTGAACGATACGGCAACATAAAGACCGGCCACCCTGACAAGGCGGTGCAACTGCTGCTCATACTCGGACAGGCCATCCAGACACAGGAAATAGGGACCATAGACGACGAGCAGCTAAAACAGATCCTCATGCGCATGGACCCTCCAAAGAAAGACACAAAGATAATAAGGAAATAAATAAAGACAAGCAAGATAAAATCACACTCACAAAATGGCAAGATACAAACACAAGTCACGCAAGCTGAGGCTCGCGAAGAAAGGAAGGCAGACAAGATGGGCCCCTTTCTGGACAGTGCCAAAGATATACGGCGCAGGAAGGAGAGTACACCCTGGCAGGCACACATCAGTCAAGAGGACATGGAGACGAGGCAAGACAAAAGCCTGAACCCATGATAACAACCAAAAGACAAAGTGATCATAATGGCGACCGAAAGGACATACACCATCCCGCTCAGGAAAGAGTTCCAGAAAGCCCCAAAGTACAAGAGGGCTAAGAAAGCAGTGAAAGCAGTGCGGGAATACGTACAGAAGCACATGAAATCAGACGACGTCCTCATCGGGCCGAAACTCAACCTCAAGATCTGGGAGCACGGCATCAAGAACCCGCCCCACCACCTCAAGATCACCGCAGTGAAAGACGACAAGGAAGGCACGGTAAGGGCTGAGCTGTTCGGATTCGAGTTCAAGAAGAAAGAGAAGAAAGAAGCAAAGAAGAAAGCATCAGGCCTCATGGGCAAGGTCCAGGACAAGCTCGAGACCAAAGAGGAAGAGAAGCCGAAAGAAGTCACGACAAAGAAAGACATAAAAGAAACAAAGAAAGGCGTGGAGAAGAAAGTAGAGAAGCCCACCCAAGAGAAAGAAGAGAATAAGCAGGAGAAGCCGGAAGCGGAGAAACCTGCAGAAGACAAACCAGCAGAAAGCAAAGAACCGGAACAAAAGGCGTAGGAAATTCTGAAATTTTTCCTGAGGCAGAAAAAGAATGACCCGACAACTGCCGTTCGAGACCACAAGACGAGAAATCCTGACAAAGAAGAAGGCAGAGACTTCTGACAAGTACGGCTGCCAGCCGGACAAAAGAGACATCAAACAGCTTATTGACCTGGGCATAATCAATATAGACAAGCCAAAAGGCCCCACTTCACACCAGGTGTCAGCATACGTGCAGAAGATAATAGGCACGAAGAAAGGAGGGCACAGCGGGACCCTCGACCCCAAAGTCACAGGCGTCCTGCCTGTCGCGGTAGGCAGGGCGACAAGGATCGTGCAGGCGCTTCTCGTCGCAGGAAAGGAATACATCTGCCTCATGCACCTGCACAAGGAAGCGCCGGAAAAAGACGTGCGGGAAGTGATGGAAGGATTCGTCGGCACGATAACACAGCTGCCCCCCCTAAAGAGCGCGGTGAAAAGACAGGTCAGGGACAGGAAGATATACTACATCGAGATACTGGACATCATCGGCAAGGACGTGCTTTTCGTCGTAGGCTGCCAGGCAGGGACGTACATCAGGAAACTCTGCCACGACATGGGCAGCAAGCTGGGAACCGGCGCGCACATGGCCGAGCTCAGAAGGACAAAAGCAGGCCCTTTCAACGAATCCAGCATAGTGACACTGCACGACCTGACCGACGCTATGTGGTACTGGCGCGAGGAGGACAATGAAAAGCCTCTCAGGCAAGTGATCCAGCCTGTCGAGAATGCAGTAAAGCACCTGCACAGGATATGGATCGTGGACTCAGCGGTTGACGCACTCTGCCACGGAGCAGACCTTGCAGTGCCCGGAATATCAAAGCTCGAAAGCGGAATAGAGCCCGACGCACGCGTGGCCGTAATGACTCTCAAAGACGAGCTCGTAGCGCTCGGCAGGGCCAAGATGACCACAAAGAACATAATAAACAAGGACAGGGGCATCGCGGTAAAGACAAGAAAGGTGTTCATGGAACCAGGCACCTACCCCAAGATGCCGAAGAAAGACAGTTAGACAGATCTTCAGACAAAGCCTCAGACATCAAGATCATTCACAACATCAAAAGTCCTGGGAGCCTCATCCCTCTTCAGCCGTCCCTTCAGTTCCTTGAGCTCATCCACAGTGTCAACGTCAGGCAGCCTGTCAAGCAGGACAAAAGGCAGCTTCTTCTCACGCAACACCTTCATCTGCTCACTGAGCAGGGTATCCTTGCCGAAAGGCAAGCCCCTGAAGATGTCATGAGGGTTCTTCATTCCGACCAGATAATAACCGCCGTCCTCTGCAGGACCGAGCACGACCTCATAAGACTCCAGAGCATTGAACGCCCTTATTATCATGTCTGACTTCAGGTCAGGGACGTCACAGCCGATGATAACCACCTTGTCATAATCATCAAGAAGGTCCTCGAAAGAGCACTGCATGTTCTCACTGAGATTCATACCCCTCTGGACGTAAAGTATAGCATGAGGGAACATCTCCCTGTACCGCTCCTTGTACTCATGCCCTATGAAGCTGAGGTAAAGGTCATAATCCCTCACCGCGTTCTCCTCTATCAGATCGTTGATGAAGGCCCTGCACAGCTTAGCGGAAGCGTCCATGCCTATGACTTCACCTATCTTCTTCTTGACCTTACCAGGTTCAGGAAATTTGGCGAACAAGACAAGCGCATTCATTCTAACAGTCAAAATCCTCTAAAAAAAACGCAAATACACCATATAGTATATATGCAGTTTATTTAAAAGTTTTGAAAAAAAGACCTCTGATCACCAAAAAGTCAGAAAAGCCACCACAAACTAGAATCTGATACCCAACCTGTTCAGGTCAGCTTCCAGCTGCTCAGCGTCCCTGAAATGCAGACCTTTCATACCCGCAGCCTCAGCGCCCTGCACGTTCCGCTCCCTGTTATCAATGAAAAGGCAGTCACCTGTGGTGAGACCGAGCCGCTCAGCAGCAAGACCATAAATCTCCCTATCAGGCTTCTTGATATGGTGATGCGAAGAGATTATCCATGCATCAAACAGGTCGCCAAGCCCAAGAGCATCCCCACAATGCTCCGCCCACTCATCAGTATTGTTAGATATCACGCCCAGCAGGTAATCCCCTGAAGAACGTATGCGCTTAACGACATCAAGCACATCCTCCTTCACCTTGATAAAGCCAAAAGTCTTCGAGAACAGCTCTTCAGCACTTACATCCATATCCAGCTCACCGATCCAGCGCTCCATGAACTCCCTGCCGCCCATCCTGCCCAGCTCGTAATCGGTCCAGAAAAGCTTCCTGGCCTCCCTGACCTGAGGGTACGGCCTGCCTGAAAGCCCTGAGAGCAGGCTCTCCATGACAGGAAAAGGCTCGGTCACAAGCACACCGCCAAGATCGAAAAGTATCGCCCTCACCACACAGCTCACCCCAGGCAATGCCTGAACCTCGCGGCAGCAAGCAGATCCCTCGAGAACTTCCTCTTAGTCGACCACAGATGGAAAACATTAGAGGTGTGGTTGCGGTGGATGAAAGAATCCGTGCTGTCAGGACCCAAAGCAGAATCAGTATAGTCCTGTATCAGCTTGACCTCAGACAGAAGGGACTGCCAGCCCTTATGCGTCTCAGAAAGAAGACGGAGGTTCTCCTTGTTAAGGAGCGCGCCCGCCCTGACCAGATCCTCCTTCACGTTCGGATAGAAATATTCCAGGTCTTTGATCACACCCTCCTTGATGCACTCAAGGATCGCGTTGCCTGTACCCAGAAGCTCGGGAGGCACACCAAGAGAATATAAAGAGAAAGATGTCCTCCTCTCCTCGCCAGCGTTACTGTTTATCAGCTTCATCCTGTCAGAGATGACATCAAGCTTGGGCAGCGCGGACAATGCCTTCTCAAAATGCTTCACGAATATCCTCTCCACCACAAGAAGCCGGGATATCTCCTCCCGGGAATACTCAACAGGCCTGTTGCGCGGAAGCATCCTGTTCAAAGCGGAAATAGACTCCTTCACACCCTCAAGACCATAATCATAACGGAAAGCAGGAGTGATGGTCACACTCCTCGCGCCAGGACAGTTCTCCATGAAAGACTTCAGGGATGATGGGTTAAGTCCTCCCCGGAACATAAGAGGACCTGCATCAACGACAGGGTACGACTTCACACCAGTTATCCTCGAGAAAGAAGCATAGCTCGAAAGAGACCTCCTGGTAGCGAGGGCAGCAGCCACAAAACCTACGCCATCAGCAAGCGAAGAGCGCGGGATAAGCGGACGGAAATGGTCCAACTTCCTCCTGAAAGACGACTGCACAGAATCAAGATACACCTTCAGCTGCGAATACCAGTCATCACTGCCAAAATCATGCGCGGGAAGTATGGACACGACCTTCGGGTTGCAATCCTGCTTCAGCTTCTCAGCAGCGATGCCCACAGACTCATTGTAAAGGTTCGAGAACTTCACCAGACTGCTCGACGCAGTGACGGAAGGGGCGACCTCGAAAAGAGGCAGCGGATGGAAATCCTGCCTCTGCGCAAAAGCGTTCGAGTTGATTATCGCCATGTAAAGCCTGCCCAGCTCCTCAAGGGAAAAAGAGCTGTCCACGCGGAACGTGACAAAGAAATCCCTGCCGAGCTGCCTCTTCCTGAAGAACTTCCTGTAATGCTGCATCAGACGCATCACAAGGACCTCGTCAAGCTTCCTACCCTTCCAGTCCCACATGTACTCGTGACAGTTCAATTCCTTGAACGCGACATAACAGTCGAAGAAATCATCAGAAGCGGTCGAAGTCTCCTTGAACGACCAGAAAGGCCTGCACACATTATCCGCGCATTGGGTGGCGGAAGTGGAAGGAATCTTCCTATCACTGCCGCTAGCAACCTCTTTTGACCCTGAAACCATGATAAGTACGACAGCAGGAGGTGTGGTTTATATATTTTGTGAGTGTATGCGCTGTCCTAAAACCTCCAGGTATTGCCGGGGCAAACATTCAATTCCTGAAAGATTCAGAAGTCAAACTCCTCGAGGATGCGCTCCATGCGCACCGCGCCCTCGCGTTCCTCCCTCTGGGAGTCATACCTGGACTTCTGCTCTGCGAACTCCTGCTCAGCAGTGCGGCCGAGGAAATGCATCCTCAAACCCCTGTCATCCACCACGGTCCAGCCGCGCTCGACATAGTTCCGCATACGGACCTCCGGCCGGAAAAGATAGAAGTCAGAAAGCCTCTTCACAAGACCCTGGCTCAGCGGGTAGACATATACCGAAGCAGAATCAGGGAAGACCTTCTCAGCAAGCGTTATCAGCGCGTTGTCGTGCTCATACACAGACATCCTGCTGGTGTTGCGAGAATAAGCCTCGACGCACTTCCCGATATACTCCCCACCTCCTGAATGACCGTTACGCACAACATCCTCAAGAACAGAACAGTCACCACAATCTATGAGAAGTGACCTGTCGACTATGAACAGCCTGTCATAATCCACGCGACCTATCGTAGGATAGCACTCCAGCATCACAGGCAGGATGATATCCCTGAAGTTGGCCGGTGAGTAAGGCGTGCCGGCAGCGTCATTGAACCTGCCGATATGCGCAAGGTTCATCTTGCGCCTCACAGCAGGCATGCCGGAGACAAGCTCAGCAGGAAGCAAATCAAGAGAGTCTTTACTTACTGCAGCGCGGCACTGCTCGAACAACGCCTCAGAATAATACCTCAACATCAATGAAGAGACCTCACCCAAAGGAGTGGAATCCACCCCCTCAAGAAGAGGCTCGTCATCAGCAAGGACAATGCCCCCCTCATCCAAGGAAATAACTACAGCACCGCGGATCTGCTTAGGACCGAAATCGGATCCTCTGAAAGTCATGACCTCATCAACACGTGTGACAAGGCCGTGCTCATCAGACTCCCTGCTCTCTGAAGGCGCTGCCCTGTACTCTATCTCAACACCAGCAGGAAAGACAGAGATGAGTATCCTGTAACCATTATCAGTCACTTCCTCCCGGGGCTGCAGGATCTGGTTAAGCTCACCGCCCACAGAATGCCAGCTGCCAAGGACTGAAGGGAATGAGCGTATCTTGTTAAGGAGATAAGAACCGTAAGATTCAGCCCATATTCGGGAGATACCCGGCCTGTCTTCAGATGTCATGGCTCATCTTACCCATGATGGATATATAAAATTTATGAAATTTACATTTAAACAGTAGTAACAAGGTTCTGGAGCGGCTGTAAGCAATACAGGAACAGTTCAAGTAAAAAATATATTTTTCTTTTTTACAAAAAACAATCAAATATTTCTTTTTAACGTTTAAAGTAAAATATTAAATCGAAAGATTTTTCAGAAAGCGGCGGCTAAACAACCACAGGTGTTTGACGGACTTAATACAACAGAGTGTTGCGAGGTACAAGAAAAATGAAAGAACCCATAATGCTGTCAGAATGCACGGCAGACAAGGCTATCCAGGGAGTAGAGACATACAGGATGTACGTCGACGAGAAGGGAGCTCTCAGATTGGAGGAAGTTGACACTTTCTATCTAATGGCACAGGACGAGCTCGGAAAAGAGACACCGATCCAGCCGATACCACAATACTGTAAGCAGGACAGGGACGGCGCAAGGATCCCGCGCTCGATGATGAGCGCAGATGAGAGGCGCGCAGTCTCACCCGCAAGAGCTGCCCTGCACACCACAGGAAACAAGGTGCGTGACGCATACCAGCGGATCAGCAGGACACTCAGCGGAGCCGATGTGCTCGACGAGACAAGAAAGAGCATCGAGGCATACACGCAGTAAAGCAGAAATAACCCCCAAAGATCCATCCTCTACTTTTTCTTCTTTTTTCTTTTTATTTCTCACGACAGCTACAGTTTGAGAATGTCTCTCTCGAACAGCTCACAGCCAAGGAAGAAAGCTATTATGAAAAGGAAAGACAATGCCCAGAACTGTACAGCATCATTCGCAAGGATCGCCCCCCCGAAAAGCCCTGCCACAAGCACGAGCAAGATAGAGAGAAAAGAATACCTGTCCTTCAGGCGGAAATTGCAGGACAGTATCGCCAGAAGGACCACAAGTATCACGCGGAACACCACAGAAAGGCGATCAGCAGTACCGAAAATACCAAGAATGGCCAGGAATATGAAGAAAGTCAACCAATACGCTACCCGTTTGACACCCTCTAATTCCATAAGAACAATGTAAACATCTGCTTATAAATATTTTTTTATTGCCGGAAATACACATAAAAAAGAGGAATTACCATAAAAAATTAATTTTATATTTACTATATTCTAATTCTTTTTAAATATTGCCCTTCTTATGTAAAAAAATAGAAAACAATTTTTATTAATAAAGCGTGCTTTATACATAATATAATCTTCGCAGGGCTATGCTCTGAGGGGATTGCTCTCAAGACCTGGGAGCCCTGAGCGAACAATTTCCTCCAAAGCTCCCCTTTGAAAGGATGATGAAAGCCCAGGGTTTCCAGGCCAACTAAATGCTTACAAAACACAAGGAAGCATCCAGGTGTAAAAAAGAGGCAAAAATCCAGGTGAACACCCATAAGAGGATACAGACAGCTGATACAGAAAAATTCGAAGGAGATGAGCTAAATGAACGGAAAAATAGAAACAGCTGATGAAGCGATGAGAAGCATATTGGGAGAGATGTACCAAGGACAGACCTCCGAAGTCGACATCCTGGCAGATCCGGAGATCGACCCAAACACCGTACCAGTCATAAGAGACGCGGAAGATCTCGGCGAAATGGTCATCGGAATAGCAGCAGACGGGACAGAAGGAGACATCCCAATGCTGGACGAAACAGACCTAGAAGAGATAACAGATGAAGAGCCTGCAAATGCATACAGCACATATTCACTGCAGGCAAGCGGAGCATACACCCCAAGACACGCACTGGTAGTCATGGGACCGGGCGAGAGCAACACAGCAAAAGCAGTCGGGACCGCATTCGCAAAACAAGGCATGCAGGTAAGGTACGAGACATTCGACATGGGCGCGATAGGACACATAAACAAAAACCCGGTAGATGTACTCGTCCTCGGACAGGAATACGACAACATAGCCAACTACGTCGAAAGACACTCAGGCAACAAGGCCATACTGACGATAGGCGTGAGCCAGAACGGGATGCCCGCGGACATCAAGTTCATAAGCACCCAGGAACTGCTCGCATACGCACAGTCAGGAAATGTCGTCAAAGACTACGCAACAAACCCTGACGCGCAGCAGTACAGGAAAAAAGCCGATGAACAGGCTGAACAGCTGCTAAAGATGGTAGGAAGATAAGACAGCAGGGGATGCCAAGATGATGATGGAAAGATACGACGGAAACGAAAGGCACAGGGCATACGAGCCAAAGAAAGCTCTCATGCTTATGAGCCCTGAACACGGCGCGCTCGCACAGCAGCTCGGAATCGAACTCGCGCTGCAAGGAGTGGCAGCCCACATGGAATCAGATTTCCATACAGGAGAAGAGCTTGTCAAACAGGGCGGGTACGACGTGATCATAACAGGCCCAGGCTATGACATCCTCGCAGGCCGTGTGAAGAGCCTTCCCTCAGGAAAGAGAACACAGCTCGTCGCGATAAGCGATAACGGCATACAGGCCGACGCGAAGTTCAGCTCAGGCGCAGAAGCTGTCAACTATGTCAGGAGCGGGTGGCTCAACGAGCACTACAAGGCAAACGAACCCGCACAGTCATACCGGGCAGAAAAAGACTCTGACCAGATGGGAGCGGCCGAGCTTGAGATCCTGATGATGCAGGCAGTGCCCAGATAGAAATATTTTTTTCTGAACTTTTTTCGGTTCTTTTTTTGTATTTGTTAAGCTGTTATCGGCAGCGCTGCCACGCTGCTAAAGATAATGTGGGCGTTCTAACTGCTGTTTAAACTGACCGTGCTTGCGCAATACATTAAGAACCTTGTTGAGTGCAACCCTTTCCACAGTCATAAGGCAAGGACACGCACAAAGCGGTGGTTCAAGCTTGCTTGAACCCCACAACCGAAGGTTGTCGTGGCAGTGCTGCCTGACCGAGCTAAACAAATACCTTTTTCATTTCTTGAACCATATCCTGCCGTCCAAACACCTACACCTTTATTGTATAAACAGGATGGAGAACAGCGCTGATGTCACACAATCCGATGTCAAGAGTGCGCTGCAGCACCTCGCGGCCCCTGTAAGCGAACTGGAGCTCGCGCACGTTAGAGATTATCTTCTTCCCTATGCTGTTGGTCATGTCGATCTGGAAATACCTCTTGTCCTTTATCTCGAACACCTTGTCCACGCTCAGCGAGTCCTGGAACGCATAACCACCGCCATGAGGGATGATATTGGACCTGGAAAGACGGTCGTAAACACCGAAATCCTCAGCCCGCGCGGTGAAGCCCAGCATGTCCATCATGTGCGGGGTGAAATTATGATGTCCCCTGACAAGGTATGAAGGAAGGTCCGCCCTGATGGAGATAGGGAAAAGGTCCTTGCGGGAACTGAACACCTGGCAGCCCAGCATGACCTCATTCATGTTAAGAAGACCCTGATGCGTGTTGTTGCATATGACCTTGCCGTCAAAAAGCTCATCGAAAGCGAGCTCCCGCCTCTTCTTCGCGAAATCCTCAGCAAACCTGTAAAAATTGAAGTAATCCACAGCATCACTGCCGTCGATGACATACATCGTCCCGAAAGGCGTCTTCACAGGAGTGCTCATCTTCATCAGGGTAGGACTGTGGTTCCAGTACAGGCCAAGCCCTTTCTCACTCTCAGCCTTCAGCTCAGGACAGCCCGCGTGAAGTATGACCGCATACTTAGGAAGCTTAAGGCCGTCCTCTCTCGTCTCGACCTTGAAGACATCAATGAAATGGTTGCCCTTGTAGAAATCCCAGTCGACACGCACATCATTTATGTAGCTGGCCTCCTGCTGGAGATCGAATACCCTTCTCAGTATCTTCTTGGGCTTCGGAAGAGAATTCAGGCCGCCGACAAGCATGCCGCAGCAGTTAGGCTTCACGTCAAGTATCGTGAACTTCTCCCTGCCAGGACCCCACGAGAGCCTTCCGCCGTAGGCGATGCCCTGCTCCCAACGGTTAACGTTCCTGCTCACAGTCTCGTCAGGGGTAGTCGCAAAAGTCGCATCAGGATCGAAACCGAACCTCTCCTGGGAGTAATGCATCTTCGCAAGGCCATAACGCATGTTCGCCAGGCACAGGTGAGACGTGCCATCATTCACTCCTGTAGAGAATATATGGTCCTCAGCGCGCTTCAGCACAGCGCCCTTCTTCAAGGGCAGCCTCTTACCGCTTTTTTTCTTTCCAGTTTTCCTTACCATCTCATATCATTCCTTTATCAGCTTCATTCCTTTATCAGCTTCATTCCTTTATCAGCCTGTATGACGTGACCTCATGGATCTCATTCGCCCTCCGTTTCAGGTCCTTCTTCAGAGTGTTCGACACAGCTATCGTCTCCTTGTACGCCTTCTTCGCCACCCTCCTGCTCACAGGATAGAAAAGCTTCTGATAATCCTTCAGCCTCTTATGAACACGGTCATCTATGATATCATCCATGGTGCCTGACTTGCCCATGATGCCCCGCACCATGCCCATGAAACCGAGACGCTCTATCGTGTCAGCGTCGAAAACAACCTTCTCCTCAGGCGTCTGCGGAGGTATCATAGACTCAGGAGTATGCTTGACTATGACCTCCTGAATCTGCCTGCTCACATTCTCATCGTCGATATAGTTCTTCAGCAGCTCATTAGCCCTCGATGCCCCGTCCACGCCGTGGAACAGGCCGTTAGGAGAGTTGATGCGGCCGATGTCGTGCAGCAGGGCGCCGCACATCAGCACGAAAGGATCGACAGGATCCTTTATCCTCTTCGCTATATTGATCGAAAGACGGCACACCTCAAGCACATGCGAGTAGTCATGCCCCTCTGCACGATGGTGCTTGTCCTTCACAAAATCGATGATGTGCTCCACGATCCTAATCTCCCCAGGGTACAGCTTACGTCTGAAGACCATCATATCACCTGCAATTATTCACCTGTTCCTCCTCGGACCCCTGTCAAGTATCTCCTTCACGCTGTGGAGCTCTATCAGGTTCGTCCTGCCCCTTATGTTGAAAGGATGCGCGGCAGTCACGACAACCTTATCAGAACGCTTCACAAGGTCCTGCCTGAAAGCGGTATGAATAGAGTGGTATATCAGGTCCCTGGTCGAGCTGATGTTGCCGTCATGTATCAGCAGAGGGACGATGCCCCAATAAAGGCCCATCCTCCGCACAACATGATCTGTGGGCGTCACGGCGATGATATCAGCGTTCGGCCTGTGCTTAGAGACCATCCTGGCAGAATGGCCTGAACACGTAGCGACCACTATCTTATCCACACCCAGATTAGAGGTGATGTCGAAAACAGCATCAGCTATCGCGTCATCGCCTGAAGTTATCTCCGGCCTGTGCTTCAGCTCGAACGCAGGCTCTGTCGCCTCAGCGATGCGCCTCATGGTATCCACCGCCTTCGAAGGGAACCTGCCGACAGCAGTCTCCTCGGAAAGCATGACAGCGTCAGTGCCGTCAAGGATCGCGTTAGCCACATCACTCGCCTCAGCGCGCGTAGGGCGCGGCTTATCGACCATCGACTCAAGCATCTGCGTGGCGGTCACGACAGGCTTCCCTGCAAGGTTGCACTTCCGTATAATCTCCTTCTGTATCACAGGCACGTCAGAATCAGGAAGCTCGACGCCAAGATCCCCCCTGGCGACCATCACCCCGTCAGAGACAGCTATTATCTCATCCATGTCCCTTACCGCAAGAGCGTTCTCTATCTTGGCAAGGATATGTACATGCTTCTTCTTATCGAGGAAAGACCTTACCTTCTTGACATCAGACGCGGTCCTCACGAAAGAGAGCGCGACGTAATCAATATTGTGCGTCATGCCGAAACGAAGGTCATCCCTGTCCTTCTTAGTGAAAGAAGGTATCCTGGCAAGGCAGTTCGGGTGGTTCACACCCTTCTGGCTGCCGAGAGCTCCTCCGGTCAAGACCCTGCATATGATGTCGGTCTTGGTCTTCCTCAAAACCTTCAGCTCTATGAACCCTGAATCTATCATGATCTTATCGCCTTTGCGGGCATCCCTGACAAGACCCGGGTAATTCACGTACACCCTGCTGCTGTCACCCCTGACCTTCCTCGTAGTCAGGGTGAAAGTGCTGCCCTCCTTCAGGAAAGTGTTGTCCTCCACAACACCCGTGCGGATCTCAGGACCCTGAGTGTCAAGCATTATGGCAATGTCCTTAGAAGCCTTCCGGATGTTCCTGATGAAACCCCTATACTGCTCATGGTCACCATGCGAGCAGTTTATCCTCGCGATGCTCATGCCTGCCTTGCGAAGCTTCCTTATCGCAGAAACAGAACCGGTAGCAGGCCCAATAGTGCACACGATCTTGGTCTTGACGATAGCAGTTCACCTCTCTTCAGAAAGGAATAAGCGCGTTTCGTTTAAAAAGGTTTCGCGTAGGCCACGAAAAATCTTAAATAACAAGAAGAACTAAGAAGAAAGTATGGAAACGCACCCGATCGCGAAACTCATAGCAGAGAAAGGAATCGACTCAGCAGACCTGTCCATGTTCTCTGAAACCCAAAGGCAGGAGATATACTCACAGGCAGCAGACATACTGCTGCGCCTGAACAAGGTAGAGCAGGGGCTCATAGCCCTCGAACGGGCAGGAAGGCCATTGCCTGTAGAGAAGCTCAAGAAGATAGCAGACAACAAGATACTTCTCGGACAGCACCAGGAAGCATACGACCTCCTCATAAAGACAGGACAGCACGAACTCGCAGAGTTCGTGAAAGCGAATTTTCTTTAAGGCAACATTTATAATATCCTGACGAGTAACAAACACTATGATAAGACTCATCTTCGTCGGCAAGACAAAAGAGAAATGGCTGCAGGAGCAGATAGACGAGTACGTAAAGCGGACAAACAGGTGGATCCGCGTGCAGGTCGACGAGCTGAAAGACGAGAAGGTCATCGGAAGGGACCATGACAAGATAAAGAAGAAAGAAGGTGAGAGGCTGCTAAAGCTGATAGACGACACAGACTACGTAATAGCGCTCGACGAGACCGGGAAGTCCATGCAGTCAGAGAAGTTCGCCAGGTCACTTGAAGAGGCGGTAGAGGAGAGCAAACGCTTAACATTCGTTGTCGGAGGGGCATTAGGGCTCTCTGAAGAAGTGCTGAATAGGGCGGACTCCAAGCTGTCCCTATCTAAGATGACCCTCACGAACCAGATGGCAAGGCTCATGCTCGTCGAGCAGATATACCGGGCGTTCACCATAATGGCGGGTATGAAGTATCATAAGTGATGATGAATATTGTGCGGTGCGGGCGGGACATTCCGAATCGGGGGCGGATCCTTTTGAACCCGCGAGAGACTCGGATAAGTCTCACCTGAGCTTCAATCAGGCGCTATACCTGACTAAGCGACCGCACCATTGCACAATACACGAAAAGCTTATATACTTCTCGAACGTAATATCCTTTGACTCGGATAAGTCTCATCAGAGTATCAATCTGGTGCTTTGCCAGGTCTTTGCGACCCGGCTTTTTTTCTTGTTTTAAATTATGTTTCCTGCCTTTATATTATTTCTCGACGGAAAAACGGAAAAGATCCGGTGCTTTCGGAAATGATCCGAGCATGAAATATCGATTTCCGGACAGAAGCAGATTTTTCGGACATATTGTGAAATGTTCGGAAGAAAAACAGAGTATTGACGTAAATCAAAGACCCAACCACAGCAGCACAGCAACAAGATTTATTAATGCCGCCTATTTCTTCCAGGATATGAAGACACACCACATATACGCCAAAGCGAAGCTCGGCAACGTGGAATTCGATGCAGAAGGACTGCCGCCGAAGATCGGTGTGGTGACTACAATACAATACCTCCATGCGATGAAGAAGGTCGTGGACTTCCTCTGGAAGAAAGGGATAAAGGCCGTGGTCTGCGGGCAGGTGCTCGGCTGCGACGCAGGTGTTGCGACCAGGCACAAGGATGAAGTTGACGCTTTCCTCTATGTCGGAACAGGAAAGTTCCACCCGACCGGCGTGGCACTGCAGACAGGCAAGCCCGTGTTCGTGCTGCACCCTGAGTCGATGAAGGTGCGGAAACTTGGCAGAGAGGAAGTCGAAAAGATAAGGAAGAGAAAGAAAGGGATGCTCGCGAAGTTCCACAGCTCCGATGTGATAGGGGTGCTGATGACGACAAAAGAAGGGCAGAGCACTGTCCAGGGCGGCATGGAAAAAGCCAGAAAGATCGAAGCAGCACATCCGGAGAAGACATTCTACCATTTCCTGTGCGACACCCTCGACCTATCAGAGCTCGAGAACTTCCCGTTCATCCAATGCTGGCTCAACACGATGTGCCCAAGAGTGATGGAAGACACAAAAGTCCTCAATGCTGAAGATGTGGAGAGATAACAGATGTTCCTCAAATATCTCGACCTGCACAACAAGATCCTGCGTGACGCGGAGGATCCAGATAAAGTGGCGCAGGAACTGCTCGAAAACGGCTACTACGTCGTCGGCGTCAACTCCCACAACGACGGGAACGAGGTGAAGAACAAGGAGCACTACTACAGGTTCTTCGAGACGCACTTCGAGCTCTTCGAGAAGAAAGGACTGCTCATGTTCCCCGCAGTAGAGGTCAAGATAAGGGATGGTGACTATTCTGCACTTCCCGGGTTGATATCATCTTTCTCAAAGAAGTACGTGCCTGTCGGGCATAGCGGGGACAAGCATCACGTGCCGTTCCTGGTATTCGTTCACGGCGGGCATGCAGAAGCGAACTCGATGACGTGCGCGAGCGCTGACGCTGACCTGCTCTGCCACCCTGAGAAGGAAGGAGGAGAGCTGACTTCTGCACAGGCTGCTGATGCTGCTGCGAATTCTGTCGGGATAGAGGTAAACTATCGTGAGTATCGCTTTGCTGATGACAAGCATAGGCATAAGGAAAAGACAATAGACATAATCAATAAAGTCAAACAGGCCGGAGGCCAACTCTTCCTTTTCACAGCGACGATAAAGGAAAAGGAGCTTATCCATGTCAATGATCTTATCGCTTATGGGAAAGAGCTGCACGCAGACCTTGTTCACGAGAGCGTGCAGAACGTGCACGACCTCATAATGCAGAAGTACGGAAAGCTCCTGGAGAAGACGCATTACAGCCTTGACAAGATGAAGGAAAGGCATAATGTCTGATGTCCTGCTTCTTTCACGGTTTTCGCCAAGATAGGATTGAAAAAGTTTAAATACCTATTTAAATATCAGTCATATGAGGGGTGAATGATGAAACTAATATCTCACACCATATTCCTGAAGCACAAGCTCGAAGGGCATCCGGAAGGCCCTGACAGGATAAGGAAAGCGTTGAAGCTGTTCGATTACGAGAAAGCAGAAGACGGTGAAAATTTCCTTGAAAAGGTGCACACTGAAAGGTACATATCCAAAGTCAAGGAATTCTCAGAAAGCGGAAAGGTAAGGTACCTCGACTCAGGCGAGACATACGTCATGCAAGACACATACAAGGCAGCATGCCACGCAGTCGGGGCTGCTGTAAAAGCAGCGGATTACGCCCTGAAGAAGCAGGATGCTTTCGCGCTGGTAAGGCCGCCAGGCCATCACGCGCACCCTGACTGGACAAACGGGTTCTGCATATTCAACAACCTCGCGATCGCCGCAGCATATCTCGCAGAGAAGAAAGAGAAAGTGCTGATAGTAGACGTCGACATGCACCGAGGGGACGGCACGTCAGAAGTCGTGCAGAAGCTCAACAAGGACCTCGGAAACAGGCTTTACTATTTCTCCATGAACCAGCTCGGAGTTTTTCCCGGAATGACGATAGACGAAGGGCAGATAAAGAACATCTACCTGGAGCCGGGAGTGTCAGAAGAAGAATACATCAAGATGCTCAAGGAGAAGCTGCCGCAGGCGATAAGACAGTTCAAGCCCACAGTGATAGCGATCTCCGCAGGATTCGACACGTTCTCGAAAGACATAGAGACCCACGCGCACAACCTCGGGTGCGGAATGTCATTGTCCAGGAAGACCATCCTGGAGCTGAAGAAACTGATCAAAGGAACCCCCTACTTCGCGGTGCTCGAGGGCGGCTACAACCCTGACTCTGTGGTCGAGGGTGTAAGCGCTTTCATGGGTGTCGCTGTGAAAGAGGAGAAGAAAGCGGCGAAGAAGCCAAAAGCGAAAAAGGAGCCTGCAAAGAAAGCGCCAAAAAGTAAGAATGCCGCGAAAAAGAAGAAGGCAAAAACAAAGAAAGCGGTGAAGAAGAAAAAGAAGAAAACCACAAAATCATCAAAAGGATCGATAAAAAAGAAGGCTTCGCCAAAAAAGAAACAAAAATCAGTCAGGAAGGCGAAGGGCGCAAAAAAGAAGACAAAGGCAAAGAAAGCAAAGCCGAAGAAGAAAGCAGCGGCCAAGAAGAAAAAAGCAAAAGCAAAGAAGAAGTGATCATAATCTCTCTGTCTCTTTCTTGAGTCTCTCTATGTTCTGCCAGTTCCGCCTCAGCCTGGTGTTGGGCCACCAAGGGAAAAAAGAATATGGATCCATAAAGAAATGGCCAGGTTTTGACTGAAAGAACACGCATCTCACAACTTGGAGCAAGGAGAGTGTTTTTGGGACCGAAGTCCAAGGTTGTTGTCACCGAACCCGGCAGTTTTCAGGGACAAGCCCATGGCAACTGTAAACCAGCCTTCTGGCACGAACAACTTATTTATAAAACTTTCGCTTTTGTAATCACTGCATAGTGGTTATGTTCGATAGTTATAAATAAAATGACTGCCTGCGGAGAGAGTAAGGGGGACAAATGGCATTTTTTTTCAGCGACAATCCGATAGCGCTCTTCCTGGCGCTGGTACTGACAGTAGTGGTGCTCAAGATAGTGCTGGGCAAATGGAAATGGTTCAGCGGAAAGAAATCAGCATACCTGACCCTTGTGCTGATAGCAGTGATAATCCTGCTTGTCGCGTATCCGCCGATACTGCAAATGATAAGCTTCTCAGTGCCCTACTTCGTGCTCATAGCGCTGTTCCTGTTCGCGGTAGGCGGGCTGATATTCATGCTCGGCATGCCAAAAGCAGACATATGGCCCACCATGAAAAGCATAGCCATAGTCAAGACAGTGGTGATCATCCTGGTCATACTCACCATCACCTGGGCGGGCAGCCACGTATTCGGGGAAAAACTGCTTAAAGAACCATCAGTCTCGATAACAGACCCGATGATAGCAGAAAAAGAGCCTGTCAAGATAGACTTCGCACCGATGTTCACCAAGCAGGCGCTCGGCCTGATATTCATAATAATAGTCCTGGGAATGGCATTCCTGTTCGTCAACTCGATAATCTAGCCAAAGGTCATGCTTCTCATCGCCTTCTCTGCAGCAGAAAAATCTGTCGTGTACGTATCGCTGTAGCCAAGCTCCCTCACGTTCTCCATGTTAAGCCATTCCCGCTCAAGACGACGGGCTGCATGGTAATCACTGCCGTCTATCTCAGTGAAAAGGACGTGTCCCGCCACCTTCTGCTCAAAATCCACCTGCCCTTCACGCGGGAACAGAAACTGGCTCAACACCTTTCCGTCACCCTTGGCGACCCGTGCAAGATGCGCGCCGGCCAGGGAAGCCATGTGCTTGCAGGGATAAGTCCAGCCGTGCTTCACACCCCTGCGGTGGAGCTGCGAGACATACTTCCAGTCAGGGCAGTTGCAGCTTCCCGCAAGGTTCACCCACATCGAGAACGCCTCCCTCGGAAGCCTGTACCTGAAGCTGGGGATGCTCCTCAACCAAGGATCATACTGCGGCCGCTCACCAGACCTGGACATGACATGGCCTTCTATACCATGCGCATATGACTCGCTCACCCTTGTCATCTCTGAAAGCGGCACGTCGATCCCATAATCCTCAAGCCCGCGCAGCAATGCAGAATAGATATGCATCCTCAACCCTCTTGAGTTGTTGTCAGTGAGCATCATCACCCTGCGCTGGTCAAAGCTGGTCCACGCTATCGTAAGATAATTCCTGTCAGCAGACATCCTGCTGAAAGCGGTCCCGAACCTGTCGTCAGGAGACACCCTTTTCTCTTCAAAATCAGGCACCCTCTTGCTTACAGGGACGAGATAGACCGGCTCGAACACCATCATATCTGTCACGACATCCTTTGCTTTTTCCCTCAGTGAACGCCTGATAGCATTCTTCTTTTTCTTCGGCATCTTCCCCGGGTCTCGGCCGGCCTTCCTCAGCTCCTGATCAACAAGATGGTCCAGATAGATATCTACAGCAACACGCGGATGCATCTTAGGGGTCTTGATAAGCCTGTAAGTGAAAGGAGCAGGTATGCCGAACCGCCTGTCCATGAGGATGACCTCATAATCAACAACACTCCTGATGTCCCGGGCTATGGCTGACTTGTCAGATACATCACGGATCACGCCCTTATCCCTGAGAAGTGTGATGGCCTTTCCGTAATTGCTGACCCTCTCCGGTTCCGGCAGCTGCTCAAGGGCCTGCTCCGGACCCATGCCACCCTCCAGCCTCCCAAGGATCAGGTCAAGGAACTTCCTGCCCGACCTCTTGTCATCAAGCTGTTGTCTTGAGTCAACATCAGAAGGATCGTCTTCCAACTCCTGCTCAAGAGCGCTTATGCGATTGTCAAGATTCCTCAGCCCGGCCTTAACGCGCAGGGTTTCCTTGCCGGGCGCTTTCTTCAGCCAGTCAGCCGCCTTCACAGCCCGCTCATTGTATGCATGGACTGCGTTGAGAATGATATCCTGCCTCTGGGGCCTGTCCAGAAGTTTTCCGCGCACTTCATCCAAGTCTATAGTAACCATGATGACCACCTCCAAATTTTCAGGACAGGTTAAAATATAAAAGTGAGTGGTGATAAAAATCACCTCCTAAAAAAGTCATAAGGTTTATAAAGCAGGGAGTAAAGAGAAACCCATATGGCAGAGAAGAAAAAGACAGTGGAGCACATAGTAGATGACGCCATAAAGCCAGTGCTCGGCGTAAGCATAGACGACCTAAACAGGGACATCTCAGAAAAACTATCAAAAAACCCACTCATGTCATTCGACATAGACACCAGACTCAATTTCAAGCAGGCAAAAAAAAAATTCAAGCAGCAGTTCCTTTCAAGATTGTTGAGGGTCACATACGGCAACATATCAGAAGTCGCGAAACGGGCCAAGGTCGACAGGAGAAGCATACACCGCATAGTCAAAGATGCCGGCATCAACGTGGCAAAGATACGCGAAGAGATGATCAAGCCATACCAGATAAGACAGAAAGCCGTGGGCGGCGTCATAGAAGACGTGCTGGAGCATTACAAGAACATCATACACCCGGAAAAAGTCGCAGAAGTATACAAACAGGTAGACAGCGTATCAAAAGAGATACTCGACGAGCTCCCGGAAAAACAGATATCACTGAAACAGGCAGAAGAGGAATTTGAACAGGAGTACCTGCGCAAGGCGCTCGCTGAGAACTCCGGGAATCTCAGCAAGACAGCAAAAAACATAGGTCTTCGGTACGAGACACTATTGCGGAAGCTGAAAACACGGGGACTCCGATGAAACGCACCAAACACACCCTGATAACAGCAGAGATACTCGGGTTCTTCCTGATAATAGTCGCCCTGCTCGCCCTGATGACCGGAAGACAAAGCTTCATGATAGGAGCATACGTGCTCTTCACGCTCATAGTCGCCGTGGCAGCACTGTTCGCAGTCTTCGCCACACTCGCAGTAAAGGAAAAGAGAAGGCCGAGAACCAAAAAGAAGTGATTAAATTTAAATATAAAGCCAAAACTCCAAAACACAAAAAGGCTCGTAGCTCAGGAGTAGAGCGCACAGTACAGGCAACAGCTGGTCTTGCTCAGCTGGCACGCGCCATCCAGTGCCGTTGCGCTTCGCTCAACGACACGACAAAACCATCTCAAACGGGCGCTTAGCTCAGGAGTAGAGCGCAACGTTCGCAACGTTGAGGCCACGGGTGCGATTCCCGTAGCGTCCATCAAACGATTAGGGATTGTAGTGTAGCTTGGTATCACTGGCGGTTCGGGACCTGCTGAGCTTGCGAAGCTCGCGGCGACAAGCCGCCCAACCGGGGTTCGAATCCTCGCAATCCCATAAAGATAATCTCGACTTCATCGAGATTATCAGATAGGCAAAAAGGAATAAGTGCCGACTTCATCGGCATCATTCCTTTCTTCCCCATCATATGAACTAATTGTCACACTATTGTGGTTTTCTTCTTGATCTTATTTATAATCCCTGCTGTCTTATCAGGATGTGATATGACATATTCGTCCTGCTGTGGAAATGGAAATTATAGTGCAAGCAGTCCAGGGTATTCCGGGCGCCGGGAAGCGGCAGGCAGTGCTGTGTCCCAAATGTCATCATACGGGCCAGACCGCGCGGACGGCATCGGACGGCAGACAGCCCCCGACCACAGCTGGTACCAGAGCGTAAGCGGCGATCCCTCATACCAGGCAGGAGTAAATAAAGTCGCCTCCGCATACATGAAGACACCGACGTGCGGGAAGTACAAGCCGGTCAACAACCTCCTACTTTAAAAATGACATACGCACCCATATCAAGCTGCTATTCTTCAAAAGCATCAGGAAACCTGGACAGGGTAGTCAACAAGTTCTACATAAACGGGGATGTGCACGTCAACAACGGCAGCATAAACAACGGCATACAGCACAGCATAGCAGCGCAGAAAGTCGGGGATGTTCACGTCTACAGCCAGAACATCGACAACAGGGTGCAGAACAACTATGTCGTCAACCTCGATAACAGGAAAGTGGAGTTCGTGCCGCCATATATCAGTGATGGCAGGAGAAATGAAGTGGAGTATAACACCAGCAATAATCGATATCTTCTTCCCAGCCCTTCGGGCAACTATGACAATGGTCCATCATCATACCAGAGCAGCATAACGACAGGCCTGCTCAAGCAAAGAAGGCCGCACACGCAGTTCATCGAGGACGCGGAAGAAGTCGAGGGGCTGGTGCGAAAGACGTTCGAGACACTGACAGGACAGGCGTTCCCTGACGACATAGTCGTGAGGGTGCTCGGAGAGGAAGAGATGAAGAATTCACATTCCGCGAACGGAGGCGTGTGGAACCAGGGCATAATGGGATTCGCGATCAACAGGAATCCCGAACCCAGCAACATATTCGTGAGGAAGAACCACCTCGACGCACTGATGCTCACCATAGGGCACGAGCTCGGGCACGTCCTGAGTTCGCGGCTCAGTTCAGAGCTTGACGAGGAAGCGAAGGCGTTCGCGTTCGAGCTGGCATGGGCAAAGTGCATAGTGGAGAACGACATCGGAGGGCTTGCAGAGAACTTCGACGTAGGTTTCGAGCCCGCGGCGAACGGACTGCACGACAAGGCGTTCGCGTTCGTGCAGAGCATGGTGAAGCAGGGCAAGGAAGCGATGAAATTATTCTGGGCTCTTGGAAAAGGGCTGATAAGATGTGATGATAAGATGTCCCGGACACTCATGAACTGACTTTTCTGTCACATAATTATCGTCTGGCCTTTATAATACTTTATAAATAAAAAGGTCTTAACATCAACCAACAGCTTATTTTGTCATGCTAAACAGGAGGCTAAAAAAAATGGCAATCAAGGAAGTCAAAGGCAACACATCAAAAACAAAGAAGACAAACACAAAAGCGGCAAAGCCAGCTACGAGCGCAAGCAAGGATGAACAGGTAGGATTCCACAAAGGCGCGCTCTCGACCCTGGCAAAAGAGAGGGAAGAGATGCTCAAGATACTGAGCATCGTAGAGCAGCTCATGCAGATGCACGTCGCAGCGCTCAAAGAGCTCGGAGTGGACCTGGAGAAGATGGCAAAGCAGGCCCAGGCAGCAGCGCCCAAAAGCAAGCAGGGCAAGTCAGCGCCGCTCGAGAAAAAACTCTGAGCAGAGCATAAAAATTTTTATTTTTTAACCCTTACTAAGAGGAGTTCTGGACAGCGACAAGAAGAGCGACCACGCAGGGAGATCACCCTGGTCAGGAATGTCACACAATTGCACTGTCGACAACAATCTTGCTTAAAAGACCGCGATCCCTTATCGACACAGGGTGGCCAAACAACTCACAGCCACACCTAACATCGTGAGGGATAAGAATGGAAAAAAAGCAGAAGGAGAACGATCCGATATACTCAAAAGGGATGAGAGAGGCAGGCAGGCTCGAAGGAGAGTATGACAAGAAAGCAAACACTGTCCAGAAAGCCTACGAAGCGGCGGTCGAAGAACTCGGCTACAGCGACAAGGAGCTCATGGACAAGAACAAGGCAAAAGAGGTCGCGAAGCTGATGTTCAGCGACAAGTACCTCGGCAACGCAGAGTTCAACCCGCACATCAGCGACAAATACTCCGGCCTTGAAGACACTGACAAGGACAGGGAGATGGACCACGCTCTCGGCATGAACCTCAGCTCATTCGTCGGCACGAACGGCATCATAGACCGTAAAGGCGGACTGAAGAGAGGCTCGGTCGCGGACGCGCTGGAAGGCCACTACGCGAACAGGGTCGCACAGCAGATAAGCTCATGGACGTGGACGCAGGTCTACGACCCGAAAGCAGACCTCGAACAGAACATGAGGAACTACGCGGACGCGCTGAACAAAGACCCCATACTTTCAGGCACAGGAAACAGCGTCGACCCGATGCGGTTCGAGAGTGTCGATGACATAGCGCAGACCCTGACAGGATCCATGATGGGCCACACGTCAAGGAGCGCTTACCAGTACAGGCACGGGGTCGATTTCAATTAAGCCTGAAACGAAACCCGAAGCACAGGGAAAGCTGAGGACCGCCAAAAATATTTTTTACCCTTTTTCCACCACCACAGACAAAAAAACATGCACAGATAACAAACGAGAACATGCAGGTAAACATAACATACCAGGCAGGGAACGGCATAAAGAAAGTCCCAGCTAGCCCTTATTCTGTCGACCCGAAAGAAGAACTCGCCTACAGGGTTGAAGAGGAGATAGACACAGAACTCTCCCCGCCCTTCAGGGACGTCTCGCACAGCCTGGCGCAGGGACTGACACAAACACTTTACAGCGCAGGAGAGAACCACACATACCCGACAAGGAGGCAGGCGCTCGAACAGCACTTCGAGAAGCCGTTCATGGAAAGGGAGCTGCGCCGGGTCAAGGGCAACATCACGCAGTACGTCAGGGACGCTTTCGACCTGGACGACCCGACAGAGATAAACAAGAAAAGAAGGAACGTGTACAGGCAGATAGAAGAGCACGGGCTAAAAGACATCGTGGACGCGTCAAGGCCATGGAAGCAGTCAGAGCTCGAAGAGAAACTGTACACAGGCCCGAAGATAGAGCCTGGGACGGTCGAGTCAACCCTGACAGGAACGCTAGCAGGATACAAGGACACCATACATCCTACGATATACCAGGACCTCAACGACAGGATACGTGAGAAAGCACCGTCGATAGCAGAAAGGGTGTCAGAATACCTGCCAACGCCGGACAAGAGGCTCAGGCACATATTCGAGACCACAGAAGGCATCACAATATACGACAAGGCGAAGAACGTCTTCGAGAGGCAGGTGGTGTACGACGCGCTCGACGCAGCAGGGTGGGACAAGAAGAAAGCGGCAGGCTACCTCGGAGACTCGCTCAGGACACTCAACAGGAGGATAGCAGAACTCGGCATAGGAAAAGAGGATGATCAAGGCAACCCTGCCGAAGAGGAAGCGCGGAAAGACAACATGGTGCAGATGGAAGACTTTGTCAGGGACCGGCAGGAGAAGACAGGACAAGGACAGATGCCGGAAGGAGCTGTCGACGAGATAGAACGGTTCCAGCAGCTCGTCAGGCAGTACAACGAAAAAAGGGAAGCTGAAAGGCTGCGTCGCGAAGGGAAGGAGAAGAGAAAGAAGCAGGCAAGGTGGAAGAGAGCGGCGTGATATGATTATCACCAATACATAAAAAGCCCAAAAAAAACGCAAGGGTTGGCGTAGCAACACTGAAGCACAAATCCACCCTTCCATGCTGCACTCCGCGCAGCATGGTGGATTTGAACCATTTCTTTCACTTAACGGACCCGCCCACCTCCCCTAGATTGGCAACCCTTGTTCAACATCTGATGAGGGCAAAAGTTTTAAATAGGGTCACACCATATTCCGTCCTGATAAAGAGGTGCGCGTAACATGGCGAAAAAGAAGGCGAAGAAAGCCGGGAAGAAGACAGGATCCAAAGCGAAAACAAAGAATCCTGCCTCAAGCATAAAAGCTAAAGAGACACCAGAACAGAGAAAAGAGTTCCTGAGATTCCTGAAGCTCGCCATGCAGACAGAGAAGGAAGGCATCAAGTTCTATGGACAGGTCAAGCGCAGGATAGACGACTACAACATGAACAGGCTAATGGAAGTCATCATGGAGCAGGAAAGGGAACACCTGCGGATAGTAAGAGAGGTCTATGATGCCGAGAAAAAAGCAGGCATAGAAGAGGCGGCAAAGAAAGCAGAGAGCTACGAGAGACAGAAGCCGCTAAAGACACCCCTCGACGCCATGAAACACCTTGACGCGATGGTCAAGAAAAAGACCACGATATACAGCCTTTTCCAGAAAGCCATCGAGTTCGAGGAGAACATCAGCAAGCTGTACTCAGACATGAGGCAGAGCACAAAGAACACGAAAGTCAAGGCATTCCTCAAGAAGCTCGCAGACGAAGAGCTCAAGCACAGGGACTTCATACAGATGCACCAGGACAGCATCTACAACTCGGGGCACTGGTTCGGATGGGAGCACGTGCGGCTCCAGACATGATTGTCACGCAAACATATATTCTCGTCGATAAAACACTATAAGCTACGCCTGCGTATACACCTGCAGGCAGCACAGCGCTGCACTGGAAGTCACAAGGTGATATGATGAAAGCGACAGGCGATACATACAGGATAATGTCTCCGGCGATGCAGTACATGGGAGGCTATGGAAATAGCAGCGGAAAGGGTGACAGCGGCGGAAGAAGGGGGAAGAAGAGCAAGAAGGATGGACCTGCGCAGTACGACGAGCAGACCAAGCAGCTCATGAAAGAACTCGGGCTGGCACCTCCTGAAGAGGAAGACGAAGAGATGCCCTACTCGCAGGCCATGTTCCTCGGATCAGGAGGGATGATGCCGCTGGGCATGGCAGGAGGGTACGGCGGCGGAAGCCTTGACAGCAGGCTGGGGAGAGGAAAGTACGCGCCCATCCACACTATGCCCCCATCAGTGCAAGGTCCAGCAGGCGATGCAGGCCAGGAAAGCTACGCGCCGCAAGGGCTTCAGCACGCGACGTTCACAAGAGAAGGGCAATACTTCGATTCAGGACACAACATGCAGGTCGCGATGCAGTACGTCAGCCCTGAAGGCGGAAGGTACAACATCAGCGTAAGGACCAATGCTGAAGACCCTGGCCAGGCGATGGCATACCTTGCCCAGGGATTCTACCAGCTGATCGCGTCAGAGCAGTCAGGCAATGATTACGGAAGGAGCGGCAAAGCAGGAAAAGGGTATGCAAAAAGCAGGGGCAGCTATGCAGGGAAAGGAGGAAAATAAGGTGATAATATTTTTTTATATTTTATTTATAAATGATTTTTTATTTATAAATGATTTATAAATCACTTGTTCTCCTAAAGAAAATTATATAAATAAGAAGCCTCAAATAAACCACTATACAATAGTATCACTATTATGGGGGGCCTAAGTCTAACAAAAAGCCACACTATAGAGGGAGCACCATATGGAAGACCAAGAAGGCAACAGCAAACCTGAAGAGAAAAGACCAGGAGAGAACACAGGCATATACAACAGGCTGGAGATAGCCGCGAGCATGGCAGGAACAAAAGCAGAACAAGAGCTGGAGACGATCGAAAGACTCAAACAGGAACTCACAGAAAGAGAAGAAGCCCTCAGGCAAGGAAGAGAAGAACTGCAGAGACTCAGAAAGGAATCAGAAGAGCTGATAAATGAAAGAAGGGAATACACAGGAGGGCTCAACAGGGCCCGCGAAGAGACATCAATAGCAGAAGACAGGATACAAGGACTCGAACAGCAGGTGACCGACTTCACAGCCAGAGAAGAGAGGACGCGGGAAGAGCTCCAAGCCATCGACGGCCAGCTGACAAGAGCAGAAGAAAAGCTCGACCAGCAGATGCGCACAAAACTATCATCGATAGAACCGGAGATACAGAAACTCGAAGCGTACAAGGCAAAAGTAGAACAACGCCTAGCGAGCCTCTACGAAAGGAAAGACAGCATACACGAAGCTGTCGAAAGGAAGACACAAGGCATAAGAAGCACCGCAAGCGAGAAGAAAGAAAGGCTGCAGACGGATCTAGAGAACATAGAAGCAAGAAGGGAAGAGATCAGCTTCCAGCTTTCCGAGGAGAACGCCAGCTACGGAAAGACCGAAAAAGTGAGAGAAGCATACGAGAAGAGAGTCAGAGAGACCGACATCAAGATAACCGAACTCGACGAGAAGATAAACCAGCTCACAGAATCCATAGAGAGCAGGTCAGTATCAAGACTGCTCGGAAGCTCAACACCACAAAGCCTGGCGCTGGCAGGAGCTCCGGCAGAGCCGGAAGAGCCAGGACAGGAACAGGCAGAAGACCTCATATATGCCGAAACGGAAGATGAAGAACCTGCAGACATGATATTCACCGGACCGGAAGAGGAAATACCTATCGAAGACCTCACCCCAGAAGATGAAAACGCGATCACGGCGACAGGAATACCCGCACACCTCGAAGGCCAGGCACCAGAACCTGAATCCTCAGAAGAAGAGGTACTGAAAGCGCTCAACCAGGCGATGCTCGACCTGCCAAAAAGAACCCCACCACCCGCACGCAAAGGGCATTCCCAAGAAGAAGACATCGACGGCATGCTCGGCTCATTCTACCAAGAAGAAACCACAGCAGGACCCGGAGAGATATCAGGAGCTTCCCCTGCAGGACAGGCCACGACCCGCGACACAGCAGCGCGGATGGTCAATGGATCGTTCGACAAACTGCCCGAAGGATGGCAGATGATAACAGAAGGAATACCATCTGCGCAGATCAACTTCTCACACGAAGGCAAGAAAGGACAGGTACGATACGTCGACGGCATAGGCCTGCTCAGGACAATAAGGAGCAGCCTCTACAACATCCACGCAGCAGCAGGAGCAGGACAGGAAGTATCCCTTGAGATGATAGAGAAGATGTCAGAAGCATCAGAGACAGTAAAAAGAGCATGGGACAGGCTGCAGGAATTCGCAGGAAATACCCTTGAAGAGTACAACCCAACACTCACAGACGCAGTCGCATCCTACATCGAAACATACGGCGAACCCGAGCAGGACTGCGCAGAAACCACAGACCTGAAAAGCAGAAAAGGTCTCGTCTTCGACCCAGTCATAAGGACAGAACTAAAGAACATACTCCCAACAGCCATAACCAGCATACCTGAAAGGGCTGTCTTCGAAAAAACCGCAAATATAGACGCGGGCTGCGCACCGCTGGAAAATATAGACCTCGGCGAACTGATAACACAGTTCGACAGGCTCATAGAACGTCTAAGCACGAGCGAAGAGTACAGGAACGCAGCGCAGACAGGCATAGCAGGAGTAACCTACATCCTCAGAGAGAAAAGCTGCGTCACATACGAGAAAAGAACATCCTGAAACGACCAAAGAACTAAATCTCATAAACGCTGAAACAAGTCCCCTTCACAGAGACGTTCTTCGAAGGCGAAAGGGTGAGAGGGCGGAACATGTTGTCAAGCACCACAAGAGTGCCCCTGAAATCCTCCACAAGCCTCTTCTCAATCCTGTGGAAGTAATTGTCAGGCGCGATGAAGATGAAATCATACTGCGAAAGGTCCTCCAAAATATAATCAGAATTCTTCAGCATGAAGGCCAGCCCCAGCTTTTCCCTCATATCTTCAGCATCCCTATGCAGCCTGGCGTCCACCTCTATGCCTGTCGCGTCAGTGAAAAGGCTCGCCACAGCGACTACAAGCCCGTCACCCGAACCAAGGTCAAGAAAACCCTTATACGTCTGCAGGTCCAGCTTCCTGAAAAGCCCGAAAACATGATCAGGATTGGACTGCGCCCAGTAACCATGGCTGGTAGGCCTCTGGAACTTACCTGAAAGAAGCAGCCTGCTCCGCCGCCGGGTGTAAGCATCCCTTATCCTGCTGAATTCTTCCTGCATGGTATGAACCATGCTGGAGGCGATGGTTTATTAAGTTTGTGAAGAATGATTGGAAAGAGCAGCGATGAAATCAATGGGAAAAGCGGCGGCAACTGCCGCGCTGCTGGAGATCAAGTGGGCATGCTGACTACTGTGCATCCATACCCTGCTTGCAAGCTTGCGCAATAACTACAGTTGACATGAAAGTGCGGCCGAATCTTAATGTGCTGTCTTAAGACACGCAACAAGCGGCGGCAACTGCCGCGCTGCTGGAATCAGAAAGGGAGAAAGAATTACCGGGTAGCTATGAGCTCCTTCACGGCGTGGACGTACCTGTCGGCCTCTGACCTGTAACGGTCGTAGTGATCTCCGCGCACCTTCTGGAGCTCGCCCGACATCAGCATCTTACCGAGGTTCATAAACTCCCCAAGGATGGAAAGGTAACGCTTGTCCAGCTTCCCCTTAATCACCAGATGGTGCCTGACCAGCGGCACAAGATGCTCAGGAGTGTCAGGAACTATATCATAATGCAGAAGCGCGGCATGAGTCGCGTCCATCACCGCCCAGTACACATCCATCACGGCCTGTCTCATATTCCAGTAAGAATTCGCAACAGACAACGGGCCCTTGGCAAGATATATCCATACTATCTCCCTGCCAGGCCTGATACCCCCCGAAGCCAGCATCTTCTGCGCCATGCCAAAACAACCCTCGTCAAAAACAGCCTTCCCGTCGCGCAGCATGTTGATAAGGATAGGATCACCCTTCAAAGAGTAATCCCAGAACCTGGTCAGAGGCATCGTGGTTATGTGCAGCCTCTTCGAGATGTCCGCAGCAGTCCTCTCAGTCACGACACGATAAGCCGTGATGACCTCAGGCGTCAGGACATTGACAAGATCATCCACCAATATAAGCACATCTATATCACTGCCGAAAAGAGTCTCATCCCTCATGTCCTTCTTGCCAGGGACAAATCCCCCGCGCACTGCAGAGCCGAACCACACGACAGACTTGACAAGCGCATCAAGCTCCCTCCTCATAGCGCCGGAAAACCTCTCCACAATGTCCTCTATCTCGCCAGGCTCGGCGACATAATCCTTCCTGTTCGTCCTCAAGTTCATTTTATCCTCTTTTCCATGATAAAAACACAGACCGAAACAATTCCAAACTTCATTCTAAAGGCACCCCACTCCAGAACACCCAATCTTCTGACGGGCGGTACTGGCCCAGCACGTAAGGCGGCGGATTAGCATGACCGAAGTAAGACTCTGCGACATCGGTCCACTGCGCAGGGGTCTGCGCGGAAAAGTAACTGTCAGCGATCTCAGCTCCGAAAGCACGCCAGGTCTGCAGCAGTATACGCCCCTTGCCGAACTGCTCCTCCTCATGACCCTCAGACACCACAAAGCCGGTGAAACCGTTAGACTTCAGATAATCCACAGCCTCCACAACAGGCAGGATGCCCTGGCCGGGAGGAAGATGGCCGTGCGCACCGGTAGCTGAATCCACAGCCTGCACGCTGCCGATCACACCCTCCTCGTGCATCTTCTTCACCATGTCCATATACCACTTGTTGAACCTCGCCCTACGATGCTCCTCGCTCTCCTGCGGATGCTCCTTCTTGAAATGGTCCAGCCACATGCCCACGTGAGACGTGTCAAAGCAACCCTTCAGGTGCTTCTTCGCAGTCTCATCCGCTTCAGACATTGAAAAACCCCGCTCTTTCACAAGACGCTTCGCCATCTCCTTGCGCGACTCCTTGATCAGCTCGATAAACTCCTCAGGATGGCCTCCGTAACCGGTGGGCCAGCCTATCTCAGGACCGACATGGATAGGCCTCTCGACCTTGCGGTTGTGCCTGGTCTCGTCAAGAGCGCTGATCCCCGCCTCAGCATAAGACTCGACAGCCTTCTCCTTCGCATACTTCTTCAGCGAGACCACCTCATCCATCGTCCGCACGACCTCATCAGCCTGCGCATCAGAAGCGGCCGAAGCCTCATGAACGTGCTTGAGATGGTGCTCGGTCTGCTCGATATTCTGCTTTATTATCTCAGTAGGCTTCTTATATGTCGGAGGTATGAACATCCCCCTCAAAGAAGGATCCTCCTGCATTATCTTCCACTGCTCCTCCTCAGGCATCGTGTCCTCAAGCTTCTCATAATACTTCAGAGCCTTCTTCAACGCCTCAAGGCTCTTCCTCTCCTCATTATACCGCGTCGTGTAGAAAAGCGAATGTCCTCTCGCCTGTATCCACTTGTTCTCAAGCTGCAGGCGGAAAGCATACTCACCAGGATCATACTGCGTACCGTAGCGCTCGTTGAAATTCTGGTTCCTGTCGACGATCTCCTCCCAGCCCACCCTGCGGGTCTCGAACTTCTTGTTCACATTATCCCACTTCGGCACCCTGTGAAGGAGCTCCTCCTTATCCATAGGATTGATCCACCTGCCGTCCATGTCCACCCAGTCACCCTTCTTTATCTGCACCTTATTGCCCTTCCTGTCAAAGCCCTCGCGATCCTCCTGGGCGACATCATACACAGGCTCATAGATGTCAGAACTGTGGCGGACCTCCTGCATCACCTGACCGGTCCTCTTGTCCACCAGGTACTCGGTCGCGAACTTGTCCTCTGCCTCGTAGGCCTCGAACTGACCAGCCCACTTTCCTTTCTGGTTCCAGGGCGCGTCCACTATGTTCCTCGTGAACTCCTGCGACCAGATATCCACACCGCCACCGCCGGCAGTATCAGCAAGGAACTTTATCGCGTCCTTGACCTCGCGCAGGTCCTGCTGCCTCTTCTGCTCAGATATGTTGAAACGCTGAGGGTCAAAACCTGAAAGGTTGGACATCGAAGAGGTGGGCATCTCAACGCCCTCGATCATCACATCATTCACACGGGTCAGCTCGCGTATGTTCTCCCTCACCTCCTTGCCGTAAGCCTTCGGCCTTCCGCCGATGGCCTGGTGGGATGACTGGTTGAACACAAGCTGCATCTTGCTCGCGCCCTGCCTTATCGCGGCATCCACATTCTGGATGATGTTCCCCCCTGTCATCGGATCCTTCTCAACGACAGTAACACCCAGCTCATTTATCGGTATTATAGGCTTCTCCATCCTGGGCCCCTCGACAGGAGGGGAGTGGTACTCCCTGTCCATGGGAGTGTAATAAGGCCCTGTGCTGAACTGCATCTACCACAACCTCCTGAAGATACAGTTTCCAGCACTCCAATTTCCGGCATGGTCATCACACATATTTCCGGTCATTTCGCGTGCTCCCTGACAAAATCCTCTACCTCCCTGATGAAAAAGTCAGCATCATCAAGGTATGAATCATAATCCCTTCCTGAGATATCGAAGATCTCCCTGTGCATAAGCCTCTTCGCGATGTCATAGAAACTCTCCACTATCTCACCGCACCTCTCATGCACCAGGTTCCGCGCGACAAGAACGCGCTTCACAGTGCCAGCCACGTCCTTCGGCGAGGGAGGGGTCTCACCGGCCACCATGACCGCGGCGTGCGCAGCGTCCATCACAGCCCAGTAAAGGTCAAGCACCGCCTTGCCGACATGAGACGTGGAGTTCTTCATAGAACGCTCCGCCTTCACGAAATAAACCTGCACACTCTCCTTAGACGGCCTAACCTTGCCCGTCACAAGCAGGTCCTGCACAGGACGGAAGAAACCCTTGTCATGGACTACAAGAGAATCGCGGACAAGATCCAGGATATCATCATCGCGCTCATTGAACCTCTTCCAAAAAAGGGAAGCGATGATGAACACACACTTCAGCGGAAGGGAAGATGCGTAAGCCATCTCAGATACGTCCAGCTCCATGTCAGCGACGTGCTGGTCGAAAACAACATTGTTCAGGTCATCAACTATGAAATGCAGCCGGACCTCATCAGATCCCGGCCTGCTTACAAGGGCAGAGACTATCAACCGGTCATACTTCTTCCTCACCTCATCAGAGAAAGCCTCGACCGCCTCGAACCTTCCAGCCTTCAGCTTATCCACATTGTGCAATGGCTTCCTCTCAAGATCTATCTCCATAATCAAACACCTTCCACCCGTCAAGGGTGATTACCATCAAAAAAACCTTTCTCATAACCCAGGGACCTGAGCAGGCGCATGGAAGATACGACGTTCTCGACCAGCTCCTCTGAAGGGCTTGAGTAGAGCTGCTGGTCAGGACCCTTCTGCATGTTCTGCTGGAGGGTCTCGTACGCCGCCCTCGCGCTCTCATAAACCTCAAGGAACTCCTCCCTCGAAGGGGAGACATTGTCCTGCCGGTACCAGTTATGGATCTCCTCAAGCGTGTTGTCAGGAAGCAGCTCCTGTATCCTCCCTGCGTAGTCGGTGCCGCCCTTGCGGACTGCGACGCTCAACTGCTCCTCGTCGATCCCGTCCTCGATGTCCCTGGTCCTGTCAAGCAGCTTGTCGATATCGACCTTCTCCTGGTCGGGCACCTCTATCTCCCTGAGCATATCATCCAGATTGAGCTCCCTCAGAGACTCTGTGATTATCTTCCTGGTCTCCTCCTCTTCCTTCTTCTTCCGCTTCTCTATATCGCGGAGCCTCTCAAGACGCTCCCGGGGCGGAAGCTTCCTCAGATCCTTCAGCTCTCTCATATCAACCATGAACAAACACCATCATAATACCACGACCATCATGCAAAAAACCATGCAAAACAATCGTGCAATTATCATCACGCAACAGCACTCACCACGTCACCATCCTGTGTGCCTTCTTGAAATTCTTGTAAGTGTTCCACAAAGCCATATTCATCATGAACGCGCAGGCCTTCTTCTCCTTCTTCAGCTCCCAATCAGTGGGCTTGCCCTTGTCCTTCCTGCTGAACATGCCGGACGGGGCGAGAGCACCGAAAACCTCCTTGAAACCCCCAAACAGCGCGGTGAAAGGCTCTATCGCCCCCTTCATCTGCTCCTTCTTCCTCTTCGCAGCCTCCTTATCCTTCTCCTCCTTCTTGATATCCTCAGGGAACTTCTCGCCAGCCTCCTTCAGGAACCTCCTCAGGTCATCTCCCATCGCGTCGATAGCCTCCCTCAAAGAGGCGTCGATGTCTCCGAGCATATCCAGGGTCTCTGACTCGCGCATCCTCACGTAATTGTCAAACTCCTCCTGGGTCCAGAGGTAGCCGCGCATCGTGAACTCGCTTCGCCCTATATGAACCGGCCCCTTATGCTGGAAACCGTCCTGATGGTAGTCCATGTGCGGCTGCGTCCGGAATAGCAGGTTTACCACCACCGCACCCATGCAGTTCTTGGTAGCCTTGTTGTAGCAGATGATCTCAATCTCTGTGAAGCTGCCCTCGAACGCGCCGATAAGGTCCTCACTCGTCGTGCGCTCGAAGTTCTGCTGGAGCCTCTTCACATTCCTAAGGTAAGGCTTGATCCAGTCGATATACATCTGGATAGCGTTGTAATGCTGACGCAGGAACTTGATCGTGAAGCTCCTCCTGTTCTTTATCTCCTTATACGTATGCTCCTTCCACACAAGGTACGCCTTGAGCTTCTTCCTCAGCACGTCCTTGACCTTGACATTGAACTTGAGCGTGTCAACATACTTGTCCACCTCGTCCTTGCGCATCGGCGGGGCGGCAAAGAACAGGTCAGGAAGGGAAGTGTACCCCAGAGTGCTCGCCAGGCCATATACAGAACCCGGCGCCTTGACACCGCCGTCCTTCAGGTCGACCCAGTAGCCTCGCAGGACTATCTCCGCAGAGTGGCTCAGACGCCTCTCGAACACGCTGCCCTTAGACTCAACAGCCCTGTAGCTGGCGTCATAAAGGTCAAGCCTCTCATCAAGTATCCTCAGCTCACGCACTATCTGGAAAAGCTCCTTGGTAAGCTTTCCGATGGTCGCCATGTAGTTCGAGACCTGGCCCTGCTGGATCGTCATCCGCTGCTGCGCCTGCCCCCAGAAGGAAGACTGTTCTGAAGACGTGAAGATATCAGTGACCTTCTTCACATCGTGCAGGCCCCAGTCCTCACGCAGGCTGGAGAGAAGCCAGAAATACACCTCCTCCACAGACTGGTTGAAGCTCTGATACACCAGCTTCAGCTTATGCTCGGGCTTGGGGAAGTTAAGCTGCTTCACCATCTGGCCAGGCAGGTTCCTGCCCCTGGCCTTCTCCTCCACATCATGCTCCTTGAAACCGAAATCCCTGCAATCGACCATGACCTCTTTACCTCTTTTTCCTAACTATTTTTTTGTGCTCATTTCCTGCAATACCATATCTGAACCACATGTCAAAAACCGCCGCTTATAGAGAGGCGGCATGCGGGAAAGCCGCATATCCAGCCCAACATCGGCGGTTCTTGATCATGATCAGAAATTTTCCACATGTTCCTGTTGAAATGGCTTCCAGCCACCACTCACAGGGCTGTGGAAAATTTCTGACATTTATAAACATTATGGTGGTCTTACCGACGATAGCGTGACATCCACGCCGACACGCCGACACGCCGACATTCAACCCAAGAGCTGGCCGCGTCCTGGCTTCTCCTGATAAACACCTCTTTCAACTCTTATAAAGCACCACCACGAAACCAACCTGGTCTATGATCTCTGCGCCGGTCCTCTCTGCAAGCTGACCTGCCGCCTTCTTCCTGTCATGATCCTCGATGAATGCGCGCAAAAACTTAATCTTTACCAGCTTCCTCTTCTCCAGCAGCCTCACCACCTGGGCGACCACTGAACCTGTCAGTCCATTCTTGCCGATGCGGACAAGAGGGTCCATGCCCTTCGCCTTTGCCTTCATCTCTTTTCGCCTCTCTGCGCTGATCATATCATCTCCTCCCCTGTTGCTGTCATGATGTTATGCTTGTCGGGTGCTCCTGACCCACGTCCTTCCTCATCATCAGGTCATTGATGTGACCGTATTTAACCATCAGCATCCGGAGCTGGTTGGACTCGAAATCAGGCAGCAGGCTGGACACCATGTCACCGCCGAGGAAGTGCGGCAGTATGACATAATCCGCCCCTTTCCGGTAAAGCTCCAGCGCCTGGTCTATCTTGTGGGCAGTCACTATCGTAGGCACGTACTTGTTCGCACCCTTCACCTTCTGAAGGAACAAAAGGTTGTCCTCATACGAATTGGCAGTCGATATGACTATCTTCGCGTTCTTCATGTCAAGACGGTCCATCACCTCAGGATCGCAGATGTCGCCATAGATACACGGCACGGACATCCGCTTAAGCTTCTTTATCCTGTCAGGGTTAAAATCCACCACGACCACACTCTTTGCCTGGTCTGAAAGCGACTTGAGTATGCTGTAACCTATGCGGTCATAGCCGCACAGCACGACATCGTAATGCAGCCGATCCTTCTTCGGCCCGGTGTGCTCCTTCACCCGCAGCCTGAACCTCTTCAGCATATGTATGAACTGCCTGTAGATCCCCTCCTCATAGCTCATGAAATAAGACGTCATCGTCATGGTGATCATGGCAAGAACCACAGTGATGGTGAGCAGGCTTTCAGGCACTGCCCCGACACCTATGCCCGTCATGACGATTATCAAAGAAAACTCAGACACCTGGGCAAGAGAGGTCGCGGTCAGGAAAGATGTCCTTGTCTTGTGGCCCAGCGCCAGCAGCAGCAGATGTATCACGACAGGCTTCGCAAGGACAGCGATGAACAGCAGCACAGCGACAGGCACGATATACAGCGAAAGTCCCTTGAACACGAGCTGCATGCCCAGCGAAGTGAAGAACAGTATCGAGAAGAAATCCCTCAGAGGCTTCACCCTTCCGACTATCTCTATGTTGTAAGGCAGGTTCGCCAGAAGAACACCTGCCATGAAAGCCCCGATAGTCAGGGAAAGGCCTATAGAGTGGAAGATGAGCGCGAAAAGGAAGCATACGCTCAACGAGGTGCTCAGCAGAAGCTCCCTTGACCTTGCCGCAAACTCAAACACGTAAGGGAAGACAAACCTGCTCGCAAGCGCTCCGAGCGCGAGGACAAGGACTATCTTAGCGAAGAACATCAACCCCAACGCGTTGTTGGCGACTGAAGTGAGGTATGAGAGAGCTATCACAGCGAAGATGTCCTGCACGACGAGAATACCTATTATAAGCCTGCCGTGGAGCGTGTTGGTCTCGAGCTTGTCAGACAGTATCTTTATCACTATCATCGTGCTGCTGAAAGCCACCACAAGACCGAGATATACTGCCTCGATATTCGGGAAGCCGAGCAGCTTCGTGACAAGATATCCTATCGCGAAGACCGCAGACATCTGGACAGAACCTGCCACCGACGACACAAGGCCTATGTCCTTGAGCTTCTTGAACTCCAGTTCAAGCCCGACCATGAACAGCAGGAAAGCGATGCCTATCTCGCTGAGGTTGGTTATGAGCTCCTGATTGGTGGAAAGCCCGAAGACCTTCCCTATGAAGATACCCGCCAGTATGTACGCAGGTATGAACGGCTGGCGCGTGAGCTTGGCAAGATAAGTGCCGAGACCTGCGAAGATGACCACAAGCCCTATCTCGAAAAAGATGTCCATATCAACCAGACCTCCTCTTGGCAGGTCTTTCCTGAACGGCCATGCCGCCCCGCCTTCCCGGCTTACCTGGCTTACCCGGCTTACCTGGCTTACCTGGCTTACCTGGCTTAGAGGGTTTAGAGAGCTTAGAGAGCTTCCTGATCTTCTTCAGCTTCCTGATCTCCCCCAGGAAATCTGTGGCGATGAAGCCGAAACCGAAACAAGACTTCCTCTTAAGCAGGTCGCCGATCCTCTTTGCGTTGTAAGACGCTAAACCTGCCGACGAGAAAAGGTCAGCTGTCTGCGAAAGGTATCCTGCACAGAGACCCGCGAGTATGTCTCCTGTGCCTCCGACAGTCATGCCTGCGTTGCCTCCCCTGCTCACCATGGACCTGGTCCTTGAGATGACAAGGTCCTGCTTCCCCTTGAGCAGCAGCACATTGCCTCTGCTGAAAAGATCGGCAAGATCCTCCTGTATCATGCTTATCCTCTCATCGTCAGAAAGCCCCGTGTCCTCAAGCCCTGCGAGAAGCAGATCATGCCCGTTCGAATCCAGGAATCCGCGGAACTCCCCTGCGTGGGGCGTGAGTATCGAATCCTTAAGTGATGTGATGCTCGCCGCCTTCAACGCGTCAGCGTCGACGACAATAGGCACGCCCTTCGCAGTTATACGCCTGATCAGCCTGCCGACCACGACTTTCGGAACTCCTGCCATGCCGTTGCCTATAAGCACAGCGTCAAAATCCCCGCACATCCTAACAAGCCTGTCCACGTGACCCTCACTTATCCTGTCGCCCCTGAGCTTTGTGGTGATCAGGTCAGGCGACAGCCTGTTGATGGCCCACGCCACCTTCTCAGGCGCGGCTATATCCACTATGTCGCACCCGCTGCGGAGAGCGGCAAGACCTGCAAGCGCGGGAGCGCCGACATACTTCTGGCTGCCCCCTATCACAAGGACGCGGCCGTTCTGCCCCTTATGGGAATCCTGCGCCCTCGCCGGCGCCGCAAGCATCGGAGCACGCCCTGACTTTGTCATGTCCTATGCCCCCCTTTCATCTTGAGAACTATATTGCCTTCGCTGTCCAGCTCTACCTTTATCTCAGAACCCTTCTCCCAACCCTTCGCCTCGACCAAGGCCTTCGGAAGGGTCAGCTTGTACTGCTTGTTGTTGTCGAACTGCAGTTTCACCAATCATATCACTCGTTGCTGCTGCATGGATTGTCGCTGTCCTGTTAAGGATCGTCCGTCTCTGACGCGTCATCGCAGATGATGATCAAATCTTGTATCAGTATGATCAGACAAAGGGCGGCGCCCGTGTCCTGCGCGCCGCCACATTGCCTAACCTCTTTTTCCCCTACTAACTAGGCTCTACCACGGCAAGGTGCCTCTGTGATCGTCCGGATTTTTTCTGGTTGTATTTCCGGTCTTAATATGTATAATTTAATACCTTTTTTAATATATTATTTGATGTATTAAATTATGCTTTAAAATATGTATATCTATTATATAAATGTTTTGGTATATTTTACGGCCTGAGAAGCAAAGTAATATTTACTACTTAACGATAATTAAAATTGGTAAGATTTAAATATCTGGAGCCCCACACATGAATTGCAAGGATAAAAGGCAAAATAAAAATGAATAATTTTACTAAAAGTTGTTCAATTTTTCACAAAGCAAGAAAATAAAAAACATATCTCAAGATATATTTATAATAAAAGAACGCTTTACAGCCATCGAGAGATGTCAGACGACCGAACCACGACCTGTTTCTGATCCGGTCAAGGGTCTGGCGCAATACGATACGCACACGTTACGAATCAAATATCCACACAATATGAACAGAATCCGCACGATACGAGCGGAAACTGAACACAAAGAAAATGGTCGCAGCGCACGAGATGTTAGGGGAAATGGCAAGAGAAGAAAGAGCAGCATACAGCAGCAGGGCAGATACCCAAGATGACCAGCCCGACGTACAGATAGATACCTCAGGGCTTTACGATGACCAGGACATAAGCATGCTTCTCGACAGCTTCACAGAGCACGTGCCTGACGCAGTGCCTGTCAGAGGAAGGGTACCCACATGGACTGTCGACGAGAAAGTCCTTGAATACTGCGAGGAAAGAGGTATAGAAGCGGTCGAGCCATTCATGGATAACCACCAGACAGGCGGCATGAGCAGGATATACCTCGGATACAGCGTAGTGCCTGATCAGGACGGCCCTTACGGCCAGAGTCTCGTCGAGCATTTCATAAAGGTCTCGCTCAGCGGAGACCCGAACACATTCTACGAGGAAGGGAAGATACACGCCGAGATATGCATGCAGACCGAGGCGGTCCCGATGGTCGAGCACATCGACGAGATATATATAGGAAAGACAGAGGACGGAAAGCAGATACTGCTGCCGATAATAGTAATGGACATGGTCCATGGTGAAGAGCTCGACGAATATGTCAACAGAAAAGACGAAGAAGAAGGCATGTCGAGGCTCGAGAAGCTCAGGCTTGTGAAACAGTACACAGACCTCCTGGCAGAGATACACGAAGCAGGATATGTCCACCGCGACGTGAAGCCCGGCAACGCCAAAGTCAAGGACGGCAAGATAGAGAAGATATTCGATCTCGGACTCGCATCACGGATAGGAGAGGACCCGAAAAACGAGATGGTATTCTATACACCCAACTACATGTCACCAGAACATCTCGAGCACAAGGTGGATCCGAGGATGGACATATACTCCATAGGATGTGTGATGTATGAGATGCTCACAGGAAAGCCACCATACAGCCATGTGGTCCAGATGCTCGCATCAAGGGACAAGGAGTCCGACGACATAACGCCTGAGAGTATCCAGGAGGAGTTCGCGGTCAAGATCTACAAGGCGATGATGACAGAGGAGCACGAGGCACACCATTCCCCTGAGGTGAGGGAAGCGTACAGCAAGCTGAGCGAAGGCATAGCGTTCATAGTCGGCACGTGCCTGAAAAAGGACCCTGACGAGAGGTTCGACAGCTGCAGGGCGCTTTCAAATGCCCTGGAGAACGTCATCCAGGAAGAGATGCTCACAGAGCAGGTGCTTGAGACGTTCAAGCTCGCAGATACTGAAACAGGATACCAGCCAGGAAAGGTCAACCCAAAACCTTCAACCCCTGAAGAGAAAGACTTCATGGACTTTGTCGCAGGAGTGCTGATGAAAGGGGACGACCCCAGCGAAAGGCGCGAGGGGCGAGGGGTAGACATAATGGAAAAATATCACAGGCGGGAAGGAAGCAAGATCCGCAAAAGAAAGGACACACCCATACCCCGCTGAACAGCCGCCAAGAACCTATAAATAAACCGTCACTTTCTTCTTGACATCCTGTGCCTGATCCCTTGCCACACATCACCCATCCTTTCCGCCCGAAGCACGAATATGCCGAGGACTATCAGAAGGATGCCCTGCAGGAACGGAAGGAAAAGGCCTGCTATGCCAAGAAGGATAAGGCCGATACCCACACCGTACTGCACCGCTTTTATCATGTTACACAGAAATGGCTGCTCGTATTTAAAACACTATGTTTGTCCGAAAGGAAGAAGAGAGCCTAAAAACCCTAAATTCCACGCAAAAAGTCGTCACTAAACAGTAATTACAAAACGAAAGTTTTATATATGACTTCTATCCCCTTTTACTTACTATATAATAGTATCAAAATTCGCAATAAATGGAAGGTGTTGAGAGGATGACAAACAAGATGAACCATTCTGGAAGAGGCATCACAGCAGCTGATGCCACGATCGACAATGTCCGGGACGCTTACGAGCCGGCAGGACAGCCAAGCACATGGCAGAAGGCAAAAAAGAAAGCCGGAGCCGCGATAAGCATCGCAGCGCTTCTCGGAGCGCTTTACCTGCCAGGAGTTCTCAGCGGGTGCAGCTGTGACAGCAACGACGACAGGCCAGTCGCAGCATCTGTAGACGCAGGATCAAGAGATGCCGGACCGAGCGCAGGAGTCAGTGAAGACCTGGAAGAAGCTGAAGAGACAGCTTCAGAGGAAATCAGCCTGACATGCGCAGAGACAAGATACAACTTCGAGAGAGGAACCACAGACTTCACAGACGACGGAGCTCCCGAAGGCATAGAAAGGTTCATACTCAACCAGGTCGAAGCAGGACACAACACATTCTACATAGCAGGATTCGCAAGCCAGGAATGGGGAAGCAACACAGAACTCGACGACCAGCCCCAGAACACAAGGCTCGCGCAGACCAGGGCATACGCGCTCGCCAACATCATACACGACATAGCAAGAAACAACACGATCACTATCGACGTCTACGTGACGAACTATTCTGAAGAGTCAGCATTCGCAGAGGAAGGAGCGACAGGCGAGAGGCTCTACGCACCTAACAGGACAGGAATCATCTCCACCAGACCGCTCGAAGATCCCAGCCAAGACGAAGAGCTCGCAGAAGATCTGAGAAGCCACGACGCAGGAGACATATACGATGTCCAATGCGGCGAAGAGCCTGAAGAAGAAGCAGAGGGAGCAGAGAGTGCAGAAAGAGCAGAGGAAGTGAGCCCGGAAATACACGAGAGCAGGTCAAGCGGAACAGCACCCGCAACCCCAAGAGCACACGCAATATCTCCGGCACAGGACGCTCCGGCACAGATGACACCTTACTCACAGCCCGGCAATGCAGAAGCACCAGGGCATGTGACACTGCCATCACAGCTGGGAGGCCAGTCGTACACACCAGAACCTGTTCCCGCGCCTGAAGCTGTGCAGATAGGGCATGATGCAGACCACACACCACAAGGATACACACCACAGCCAGTGCCCGCCCCGACAGGAGAAGTCACTGTAAGCTACACAGAAGACGGAAATGCAACAGTCACCACACAGGACGGCGCAGAAGTACAGTTCGGACCCACTCTCGACGACGCAGTCAGGGAAGAGGACGAACAGGAACAGGAACTGCCACCTATAGAAGCAGTGCCTGAAGACCCGGAGCCGGTCGGAGAATACATAACATCCCCGCCCGCGCACGCAGGACCAGAACTCCCTGAAGCCCCTGAAGCGGCCGACGGGCTGGAAGAGCCGGAAATCAGCACAGTCACAGATGAGGAAGCGCAGCTCATGACAGAGATGCAGAACTTCCAGACATACTCACAGGAAAGGCTCGACACGATAATGGGCTATGTCAACCTCGCAGAGACAGTAGTGCAGGAATGCGGAGAGAACCCGCAGGGCAGCACGCTCTGCAGCATGGAAAGCATCGACGCAGAATGCGGAGAGGACGGACTGCCCTACACGCCATCCGCGCCAGGCGAGACAACAGCATGCCGCGAAGCGCGGATAGAGGCAGAGCAGGGACTCGACATAGCATACCGTGACCTCGCATTCATAGAGCAGAGGTTCGCAGACCTCTGGCAGGAAGTTTCAAGATACGAAGACCCGTCGCTGATGGAGCGCGCACAGCCGATAGTCGAAATGTTCGAGAACACGATCGACACGGTCGAGAACAGGATAGAGCTCATCAACCAGGCTCTGGCGAACATGCCTTCAGGAGCTGCAGGACAGCAGGCAAAGCTCGGCAAGGCAGCCTACAACCCGATCCTCGACGACGTGCTGCGCGACGAGATAGCAGAAGCATTCACAGCATACGACAGGTACGCGTGAAACAAGAACTAAATATTTTTTTCTTATCATATAATTCTAGCATTTTATCCAGATACCATCCATACTATCCCTTGACGTCCAGCCCTCCGCTGGGAAGGACACGGATTATCTCGTCAAGCTCGCCGCCGAACCTCTTCCTGACCAGCTTAGCGATGTCTGAAGGCTTCTTCCTGCCCTGGGTGAGCGTGATGTAATCACTGCAGTTCGCCCTGACCGCAGAGACAGGAGCGCACATGATGCGGCCGTCCCCAAGAGCCCCTACCGCGCAGCTGGGCATGGGGGTCATGTAATTCGTCTTACCCCGTATCATGAAAGCACCCTTGGGAATGTACTCGCCTGACTGCGCCTCCTTAGTCACCTGGTCAGGCCGGACCCAGAAAGCAGGTGTCGTGCCGAGGCCCATCTTCCACGCCTTGGAGAAGCATAGCGTCGCGTCAGCCACCTCCTGCAAAGTGGCATCGCCCGGACTGCCGCTGCCTGACTTCGTCTTGACAACAAAGAACGGTGAGCCCGCCATGTCGGTGTGGAACACTATATCCTCCTTGTCAGTATGCTTCTTTATGACTATCTCATTAGTGGTGGCGTCCCTTCCGCCTATGACCAGGAAGCCCTCGCTCGAGAAGAACCAGCGGAACTTCTCATACCACTCTGCCCTGCGCTTCTTCTTGGCGGCCTGCTCTGCATGACGCTCCTTGATCTTATCCAGCTTATCCTCCCTCTTCTGCCTCTCCTGCTCAAGCTTCTCAAGAGATATGTCAAGAGCCTTCTTAGCGCCCTCGAGCTTTTTCCTGGCCTTCTTCGCCTTCTCGAAATACTCCTGCGCGTTCTGCTCGACAGAGAGCTTGGGATTGATGGTTATTTTCATGATAAGGAGAAACGGAGGAGAGTATAAAAAATTAACGCCAGCAGAGCCGCGCCACAACCACGCTGCTATTGCACTGTAGAGGAGTCCTGGTTTAGTGATTAACCCATCGCGCCCTGGGCAAGAGTTATCACGAAGAAAGCCACAGTCATGAGTATAAGGGAGTGCTTTGCGCCGGACTTCAGGTCGCCCTCTGCCAGCTTGCCCAGCACAAGCCCTGCGAAGCACGCCTGTATAAGAGCAAGCATGAGGAACACGCCCCTTATCGAGGTCAGCCAGGCGCCCAACGTGCCTATGAACGCGCCAAGACTTGAGTAGTCGATCTGCACCGCCCTTATAGCACCACCCAACGCGGCGCTGGTCAAGGCCATACCCCCCTCTGTCACACCCTCGATATTCTTCGCCTCGATATCAGCGATGTACGGGATGAGAAGGTTCTGGATCACTATCATCACACCCAGGAACACCATGAATATGATATAGCTCTGCACGAGCTGGGAATGGATGCCTGCCTTCCTAGCCAGCTTTATCTTCTTGATCTCTATAACTGAAGTCGTAACGGTCTCAAGCACATCCTCTATGTTCCCGCCTGAGATCTCCGCCTCTATCACTGTAGCTATGCTCCTCTTGATGACCCCGTTCTTGGTCTCATTAGCGAAGTTCAGCAACGCCTTATGCACAGGGATCGCCCACTCCACCTGGTTAGCAAGCTTCACGACAAACGGAGTCAATGCTCCGTAATCGGTCTTCGACACGTAAACTATCGCCTTGCTCACAGGCATGCCCGACTTCACAGCGCCCACAAGATTCCTCACAAACTCCGGGAACATACTCTCAAGCTCCTTCTGCTTGCGCGAGTTCACGAAATAATCTATCCAGAACTGGCTCCAGCCTATACTCAAAGCGATGACTATCAGAGGTATGAACCAGGCAGTGCGCAGGAAGAAGATGAAGTCAAGCACGAGGAAGACTATACCAAAGACTATCGCGATGATATGCCTCTTCTCGAAAACCAACTGCACCATCTTCAGATCTCCGGCTGCGTCATCTCAAGGAAAGTGAGGAACGCAACATTCATGAAAGGTATTATCACATACGTGCCGATAACTATGACCACGTTGACATCCATCCCGCCTATCTTTCCGCCAAGCAGGCTCACCAGCGAAAGGGCGGCCACGAAAAACAGAGGAGCCGCTATCAATATACCTGTGTATATGTCAGAGTAGGTCGATATCGTCTCAGTATACTTCTGCCTCTCCAGCTTGTAGTTCAGCATCGCCTCCTCAGCCTTCTGCGAGAAGTAAGACTTCAGGTCCCCGCCGGTCTGCGTGGTCGAGACCATGCCCTCAAGGAAATCCTTGAAACCATAAGACGGGCTTGTCGCAGCAACCGCCTTCAGCGCGGTAAGCACGTCATAACCGAAAACATCGATATAATTGACTATCTTCTCTATCTCTACAGAGACCTCACCATACTCCTTTGACTGCGATATCAGCTTGAACATCCTCACAGGGGCCACGCCTGAAGAAGAGACCGCAGCCATGTGGTTTATGGCGAAAGGCAGGTTCGTGTTGATCGACCGGCGCCTCTGCTTCATCTTGCTGTAAGGATAAGCGTAGAAGCCGGCAAACGCGGCCACACCCATAAGGAAAGCCATCATGACAGTCCTGAAAAGTATCTGCGTTATGGGAAGGGCTGTGGCTGTGAAGAAGATGCCGAATATGAAGAAGCCAAGCACAGTGCTCACCAGGACACCAAGAACCATCATGTTAACATACGTGTTGGACAGCACCTTGATGTTCGCAAGCCTCAATGCATGATACAGATCCTTGAAGAAATCCGGGAACTCATCAAGCAGGTACAGGCTGACACGCCTGATCGCGATGTTCGCAAGCGACCCGAAGAAAGAAGGCTGGTATATCTTCAAAGCCTTCCTCTTGCCCATTATAGACTTTATCCTCTTAGCCTCCTTCGTGAGAGAGGTCGCGGTTATCTTCTCTATCTGCGCAGTTATCTCAGGCTTCGCCTTCCGCCTCAAAGTCTCAAGCTGATAAGTAGACATAGGAGCCTTAGAGCTCTCTTTAGTAAATTCCACATCCCTACTGCGGTTGAGCAGGTTGTTGATGTAATCCCAGCCGAATATCTTCCCGAAATCGATGCCTGCTTTCTTTTTCTCTTCTTTCTTCCTTTCCTTCTCCTCTCCCTTGGCCTTCGCTTTCTTTGCGCCGACAGGCAGCGTGGGCTTGGGCGTCTTCCACAGGAACGAGAACCACCTCTTCTTCGGCGTTATCCTGGGCTTCTCCTCTTCAGGAACGCCGGGCTCCTCCAAAGGAAGTGTCTTCTTCTTATGCCTCCAGAGGAACGCGAACCATGGCTCCTTCTCCCCTTCGACAGCAGGTCTCTTCACTTCCTTCCCTTTCGCTTCATCCTTAACGTGCGCGGGAACAGGTGCGGGTCTTGCCGCGGTAACCGGCTTTCTCATCTCCTCGACAGCCTTCTCAACCTTCTTCCTGGCTAACAGGTGCCTGAAGAACAAAGAGATCCTGTCAATGACAGAAGGCTTCACCTCGACAAGCTTCTTCTCCGGAGCGGGCTCAGAAGCGGGCTCATGTGCGGTCTCAGGCGCTGCCTCAACAGCATGCACCTCTGCCTCTTCCGGCTTAGGCTTCTCTATGACAACCCTCTCAGGCCCGGTCTGCTCGGGCTTCCCGACATGAGGCTCGGGTATCGGCGCGGGCCTCTCGACAGGCTTTGAAGGCTCCAGCACGTGCTTCGGAGCAGGCTTGGGAGCGGGCTTGGGCTTTGGAGCTGGAGCAGGGGCTGGAGCAGACACCTTCAGCCGCTCATACTCCTGGTCCTGATATGTCTCATAAAATATCTGGGAGTTGTAAGTCTCTATCCTCTTCAGCAAAGAGAGTATGTAAGAATTATAATAGCTTATCCACTCATCCCTGGACTTCCCCTTAAGCAACCTCTTCTTAGTCTTCTCGTACTCGAAATAAGTGAACTTACCTGCCTGGTAATCATCGAACAGCCTGTCCAGCGTCCTGACAAGGTTCTGCTTGTAGAAACTATACCTCTGCACCTCCTGCACAAGTTCAAGCACCTTGTCGACGATAAGCTGTACGTTCTTCATCTTCACGATCCAATCAGCACACACAGATAAACCCGATAAGCCTGGTCGGCTCCATCAGCCCTATCATGGAAAGGACTTCATGCATCACCTGTCCCCCCCAACAAAAAAAACATTTGAATACCGATCACCTGCAACATCGAACTTCATCTCAATGTCTCATGCGACTCGAGCTCCCGCACCAGGTTCCTGACATGCAGGGACAGCTTCAGCATCCTCTCCCTGGCAAACTTCGCCTCCTCCTTCTTCACTGCAAGCTCCTTCGCATCCTTTATCTTAGACATTGCAAGGTCATTGTAAAGCTCGTCAAGAGAAGATATCTCCCGCATGCTCTCATCCAGCTCTACAACCTTCTTCATCATGTCACCATCACTCCTGCCTGTCATATCATAACATCCCCATGATCATTTTAGCCCGAACTTCTTTGCGACCCCCTCGGGATCCTTATAGTAATCATTTATCACCCTGTTGAAGTCCGCGAACTTCACTATATTCCTCTCAGCCATCTTCCGCAGGAGTTCCGCGCGCCTCTTCATCTCCGCGTCTATCTGCTCGATGGTCATGCCTGTCCTCTTCGTGATCCTCTCGAATATCGTGGGCTTGCCATGATAATCTATCACATCCTTCATGGGATCCCACTCGAAGACAGAATAGAACTTCGCCTTGCCGAGCGCCTGCTCGATCTCCTGGATCTCATCTATCTCCTTCAGACGCCTGAAATTCCTCCTTGAATCCTTCACGTGTATGCAGATGCACACGACATCAAGAGCCTCTACAAGCGAAGGGGAGAGATTGATAGGAGGCGTCTCAAGCCTCTTCACCACAGTATCGACCGAGGCGGCGTGGAACGTAGAGAAAGAAGGGTGGCCTGACGCCATCCCCTGGAAAAGCACGTAAGCCTCCTTGCCCCTGATCTCACCCACGATGACATAATCAGGGTTCTGCCTGAAGCTCTCCCTCAACAGGTCGAAAAGGGTTATCTCACCATAATTCGTACCGCCAACAGTAGGCATGCCGAAACCCGCGCGTGTCACGGCAGGAAGCCAGTTATCATGCGCCAGGTTCAGCTCCCTCGTATCCTCGATAGAACATATCCTGGCCTCAGGAGGGATGAAATCAACTATGCAGTTCAGGAAGGTCGTCTTGCCTGAAGCTGTCTCCCCTACCACCATGATGTTGAACTTGTTCTCGATCACCAGCCACATGTAGGCGAACGCCTCAGGCGTGGCAGTCTTGGTCTGGATGAGATGCACCGGGGTCCACGGCTCTTTAGTAAATTTCCTGATCGTGAAAGTCGGGCCTCGCGTGGTGATGTCCTCGGTATAAGTCGCGTTGACCCTTGACCCGTCAGGCAGGGTGCCGTCAAGCAGGGGCTTAGCATAAGAGATGTAACGCCCTGCCTTCTGCGCGAGCTTCTCGATGAAATCAGTCATGTAAGAATTGTCAGTGAACTCCACATTGGTCCTCAGGTTCTGGTACTTCCTGTGCACGATGTATATCGGGAAATTGACGCCGTTGCACTCGATATCCTCAACATAATAATCATTCAGGAGCGGCTCTATCTCGTTAAGCCCGACGCTGTTGCGGTAGACATAATACATCAGCTTGTTGTACGTCTTCTTGCTCACCTTGGTGCCCAGCTCCACAAGGATGCTCTGCACGTTCTTCTCCAAGTACTGTATCAGGATGTTCGACTTCGAAGCGCGCACGAAGCTTATGTTGATCATCTCCTCAAGGCCGAGATTTATCAGGTCAAGAAGCTCCTTCTCAGTCTCGTCCAGCTTCGGCTCCTCCACAGAATAGACCAGCTCGTGCTCTTCAGCATCCCAGTAGATGTGCGCGTAAGCGTAAGGAGGTATCAGCGGGTAACGGACGTTGATCTTGCTCCTCTCCTCAAAAGGAGGAAGCTTGATCACCTTGGGACGAAGGTCAACATAGAAACCGCCCTTGGTCTCCTCACCGGAAGGAACAGCAGCCTCGCCCTCATTATCAACAGGAGTCAACGCCTCTGCCTTACCAGCACCTGCCTTGCCAGGCGCCTTGCCGCCTGCCGGGGCGCCAGTGTCCTCTCCTTTCTCAGCCTCTGCCTTCGGATGCGCAGCGCCAAGGACAGTCCTGCCCTTGTTCCTGATGTCCTTCATGTTGACATCCTCCTGCGGAGCGCCCATCTTCACGGCAGTCTCACTGGCGCGGTGCGCAACGTCGTCCATCTTCTTCTTCAGAGAATTCTTGTCATTTAGGTCGGGCTTTCCATGATTGAATATGACCTTAGGACCTGTATCAGGCGCGGCCTTTGTCCCGCCGCTTATCACCGTCCTGCTGCCAGGTGAAGCGGCAGCGCCCTGCGCATCTTTAGGAGTGGCTGCCTGCTCCGGCTTCTGCACAGCGGCCTGAGCTGCACCGCTGTCTTCTTTTGCCTTCTTCCTGAAAAAAGGGAATGCCATTATATCCTTGTCCTCCTCATCTCCTTATCACCATCATCTCCTTATCACCATCATCTCACCCTTGCCTGCAGGAAATCCCTGTTGCTCTCGAGAGTGAACTCAAGCACGGTATAATAGTCCGCGTCCGTGTTGTTGACGTAATAAAGCACCCTTGCAGCGCCCAGGCTGGACCCTGAATCCTCAAGCACAGAGAATCCCGGCTCCGACCAATCGCCAGAGCTCGAATTGAAATGGAACCCGAAATCATTTGCGGCAGCGGTCTCAGTGCCTGTCTCAGGATTCTTGAACACCATCTGCCTTATCATACCAGTCTCGTTAAGAGTGCACAGCTCACGATCCTCGCACTTATGGAACGTGACGCGCAGGAAAGAGTTCTCCAAAGTGTAATTGTTAGCATTGCTGCGCGCGGACACGTCAGCATTAGAAGAGATATAGAGATTGCCCAGCTCGATCTGCTGGCCAGACTCCAGGATCTTCGCGTTCGTCCTCAAGTCCCACTTCAGAGAGCCGTCCCTCAGCTCCAGATTGCCCTTCTCGATCTCTATAGGCACTACACGCTGCGAACCGATACCCTCCTCGCTGATCTCATTTATCTGCTGGTTCAGGGCGAGAAAAGTGTTCTTGGAGCGCGTGAAGACCGTCTTGTCCTGCAGGTCCTTGAGTATAGGCACACCTGCGTTAAGGACCAGAACCATGACTACCGTTATGATAAGTATATAAAGTATTGCTGAAACCCAAATCTGTCCTTTCAGGTCCATGTTACGCCTCTTTTTTTCGATATGAAATTATTGCAAGTCAATTTTCCCGGCTATCCTGCCCATCACTGTCGTCCATCGCCTTCCGCGTTCGGCTCGAAACTCAGGTTCTTGAAGTTAGTACCCTCACACCCGAGAGGGTAGATCACAGCCCATTCCACAACCTCGATAGGCAGGCTGACAGGCTGTATCGTGTCCTGGGCAAGGTTGACCTCAACCTCCTTCTGCTGGGTCGAAGTCTCCACAACCATGGTGTCTATCTGCGCGCCGAGCGTGTTCCTGAGCTCAAAGTACAGCGTGCCGTTATTGTAAGACACAGTATCAGGGTCTATGCTGAAATAATACCTGCTGCACTCGACAGTCGCAAGGGTGCTCCTCTCTGAGTAAGCGGTCTGCTCAGTGTACATGCGGTAGAGCCAGCCGGCAGTCACGACCGCCAGCAGTATGAATATCCCGAACAGGAATATCAACGTGCTCATCTTGTGGGAGCGGCTCTCTACCATGTTCCGAAGTGTTTAAAGACAAAACCAAAACCAAAAAGATTAATCTCCCCATACCTCTGAGCAGGGCTTGATGTTCGTCGCAGTCTCAGCGCTTGACGGACACGCAACCTCACTCGCACCAACCTTGATGTAAGGCGTCAGCTTGATCTGCTGCGGAGTGCCAAAAGTGGCCGTCTCGAAACTGATGTTCATCAGCTTAGCCTGGTTAGTAGTAAGGTTCGAAGCTTGTGTTGACAGGTCCATGGTCAGCGGCACCCTTGTGGCAGTGCCTATCAACCTTACCTGTATCCACTCCACGTCCCTGGACTGCTTGTTCTCTGCTATGAACTCCACGCTTGTATTGTCAAGAGTGAAAGATGCGTTATAGCAGATCTGCGGAACGCTGTCGATCTCGACAATATCCACGTCCACCTCAGAAGCGCACGTGACCTCTGTGTCAGAACGCTCCCTTGCTATGTTGGCAGTGTCCTCGACATAACCCCTGCCCCAGTTCATCACTACCGCGCCGAGAGCCACAGCGAAAGCTATGAGCAGTACCGTCGCGATAAGAGGTGAGACCGCCTTCCTTGAGCCGAACATCCGTCTGAATCCTTTTGTTTTCATCGCGCCCACCTCACTTAGCCAGCTTCTGAAGCAGGTCGTTGAGCCGCTGCTCCTCAGAATGCATCGTCTTCACATAAGGGACCGTGCCTATGATCAACACAGCCAAACCCATAACAATCAGGACATTTAACAATGTCCGACTGATATATCCGTTGATGAAACCTAAGACCGCCACGAACATGAAAGCGAAGTACAGAATAAGGCTCTTGTTCATGACAAGCATGGATTTCTCCCTGTTCAGGCGGGACTTCTCCACCTCCAGGTCGATAACCTCTTTTTTTACGCCATGCGCGGCCATTTTACAACCTCCTTTTTGGATTTAAAATCATAAAAAATCCGTCACGTTTTGACAGACGGATTTTTAGGACGCTCAAAACCCTACAGGTTTTGGCGTGCCAAAGCAGTACTGCTTTGAGCATGCCAAAAAGTTCTGGTGAACTTTTTGTGCATAATGAATGTCAGCAAGTGCCCCGGACAGTGGACTCCGCCTTCTTGTCAGCACAGATGATGTCCATCTGCTCCTTCTCGATGTGCGGTATGACCTCAACCCTTGTCACAGAGGCCACACCAGTCGCCAAAATAACTGTCTTCAGCCGGTTAGGGTTCATAGGAATCTCTGTCTGGTTCGTATGAAGAGGAACCCTCCCATTATAAAGCCTGAAGTCCAGCTTATCTATCCTTATATAGTTCGTATTCTCGAGCGTAATATTTAAATCTTGTGTCGACATGCACGCGGACTTGATATTGAGCGAAACAGACCTGCACTCATCAGTGTTGTACACGGTCTTCTTGATGTCATCAGTGGTGTCCTCAGTGTAAGACACCATGAAATTATACATGAAAGCGCTCAGAACTATGGCGAAAGCCATTATCAAAACCCATGATATCCAGGGGGAGACAGCCTTCTTAGATTTCAGTTTCCATACGCCTCTTTTTTCCATCTGAAAAACCTTCTAGGGCCTACTCGTGCACGAAAATCTCGCGCTTAGCGCCTTTCCTGACCCTCAGCACAGCTTTTGCGTCTGTCCCTTGCTGAGAGATTGTGAATTTATAAATGTTTTCATGAAAAACGTCATCCCTGACCTCCAGAACAGCTTCTGAGATGTCTTCGCGGAGGAAATAGGTGTCCGAGCCCGCAGGGATGGTCTCGTTTATATTCAGTATCTTCACATCATTATCCATAAGGTTCGAAAAATAAACATAATCACCATGCTCCAGCATGGAAAAAACCTCGATGTTAAGTTTCTTCATCTTAGAGTAGGAAATGAAACTGTCCAGGAACCTGCCGTACTCATCGTTGACGTCTTTTTCCTCAAACAACGCGTTGTTCAACGCCTGAGAGCTCTCGAACACAAAATTCTCATAGACAGTCCTGAAATTCCTCGAACCCTCAGGCACGACATTGAAAGACTGCAGCAGGAGCGTAGAATAACCTATCAACACCAACGCAGTGAAGATATAAAACTGGGCTTTCTTGTTAGAGTGCATATTCAAATCCTCCCCTCAAGCAGTGACAAAGCCGGTGCCGCCAATTCAGCACGCCTTCAGTTCTCACCATAATCGATATTATTCTGTACGCCTTCGGCGAACACTTGAAAATTCGTCCTAGCGCGTGCGTCGGCGGCCTGGAGCTCAGTGAGCGCAGCGAACTGAGCGGAAGCAGGCTTTGGCACTGCGACCCTGACCGCTCGCTTGAACATGGAGTATGCTTTGACAATCTGGGTTTGACTTCATTGCTTTGTTTCTCAATCATCACCGCACCTCAATGCTCAGGTTCACCTTACCGTCAGGCGTGACACCATGATGGTTTATGTAGAGCTTGTACTTGCCAGGCTCAAGCCGCTCCAGACCGCTGAGGAATATGTCATCATGACGTATCTCATTCTGGATGATGTAGCTATCCAGGTCCCTGCTGAAACCGAAGCTCGGGCTCTTGAAATCAAGGAAGTCATCGTCATCGAACCGGTCGTCTATCTTATCAGGACTGAAATCCCTGGACATGAAAATCTTGATCGTGTTCACTCCTGTGTCTGCCTGGATGACACCAGGGACGATTTCCTGCGGATCCTCATTCGCCACGCCGACACGGCTGGAGCCTTCTAAAGATGAACAGATGTACGGCTGGGCAGAGACACCGCAGCCAGCATAATCAACCCTGAGAGTCTTGTCAGTCACAGGCACCAAGTCAGACGCGACTATGACGATAACAGATGAAGAGATGGTCACCGCTCCCGCAGTAGTATTGGCGACGGCGTAGATCTCATTTGTGCCTTTCTCAAGCTCTATGTTACTGAAGATATCAGTGGTGCTGAAGACCTGCCCTGCAGAGGTGAAGTTGCTACCGTCAGGATGGAGAGCTATCACCCTCACTGACGCGTTGCCACTCACCATCACCCTCACGCTTACGTTCATCCTGTCATTGTCCGTGGTGAAGACCTGACCGTCATCAGGCGAAGCGATCGCGACACTGACACCGCCCGCAGCCACGTTCAGCTGGAAGTGCTCAGTATCACCCCAATTACCGGCCCTGTCCATTGCCTTTGCATGGAAATAGTAGACACCATCAGCAAGACCAGAGTAACGAGTGTACCACTCATCACCAGAGTCAGCGCGCCTGACCTCAATGGCATAGTCGACAGTTTCAGTTGTATTAATGCAGTTACCGCCCGTCTCATTGCAGAGCCACGTCCATGAGCCAGTGCCTGCTGCTGTGGAGCCTGCAATGGAAAGGTTATTCCTGTTGTCATCGTCAGTGGCGAGCCCTGAAACCACCACGTAAATGTCATCCAAGCCATCATCAACAGTCTCATTCACCGTCAGGTCAAAGAGGTAAGCCTCAGCGCCCTCCAAACCATCCGAGTATTCAACATCCCAGCTTACATTCTCTATATTAGAGACTGCATCAGACTCGTGACCGAAACCGCTTATCGAAGCTCCCTCTCCTTTCTTTGCAAGATACACCTTCACACCCATAAGGTCATCATAGTCCGAGAGAATCTCCGCAAGAGCGACCTTCACACGGATGGAATCATTCTCCGTGACATTTGACCTTATCTGCTGCAGCACAGCATAAGCAGTACCTGTCGAGTTGATCTTCAAGACCTGCCCATACCCATCGTTCTTCATAGGTGAAAGAAGCTCCCAATACCTGTCATCCAGAATGTTATCAGGGGCTGAGCCCGGCTGCCTGTCCAGGACGTATGAGTAGCCCTCGATGCCAGACATGTTGCCGTTCGACAGGACGTCTTCAGCAGACCAGTTCAGCTCCACAGTTGAGCTCGGATAAGAAATGCCCTCCACAGGATGCGTGGAGCTGTTTATCATCGGCCTGGCTGGCGGGGTGAGGTCAATCCTCGTGCCGTTGGAGGACGCGATGGACGATGAGAGGTTGAACACATAAGCAACGACATCAAAACTGTAAACCCAGTTCTCGTATAATGTGAGACCTGTAACTGTTACAGATGTGTTGGTTCCTGTATCTGTAAAGTTGCAGTCATTGTTGTAACACGAGCCGTTCTCCATCACGCGGTAGCGATAGTATATAGTATCTGATATGTCATCCGTAGAGTTGAACCAGTTCGCATGCAGCGTATCGTTTCTGTTCCACCAGTCGAAGTCATCTTCTTCTCCATCATAGACGAACGGCGGAGTGGGAGGTGTGTAGTCCTGCGTGTAGTAATACAGTATTGAATCGTTGAATATCGCTGTGTTGCCTGCAGTATCCTTTATCTCATAAAAGACAGTCTTGTTGCCCTGCGTTTCGCTGAGTATCCAAGCCTTTGTCGTCGTGCAGTTCTCCCAGGGCTGCTCTGTAAGGTTAGTGATGTTGTCATTCGCCCACCTGCACTCTGCAACAGCAGTGTCATCTTCGAAAGTCAGGTTCAGGAAGACATTCCTGGTGCCTGTCAAGATCGTGCCGTTCGGACCCCATATCATTATTGAACCTGTCGGAGGGTTAAGGTCGCCCGACAGTATCCTAAGGTTCACGTTCAGTGTCGCATTGGTGTTATCGCAGTCATAGACATGGGCGTTCGACCGGTTCGCTATCGCGAAAAGGCACTCGTGATCTGCTGGTATCGGGGCGCCTACCGCTGAAAGCTGCAAGTGCCAGCCCCAGCCCGCAGTAGATGTGTTGAAGCAGACACTGCGGTTGTAGTAGTCGTCCACCGATACGTGCGCGTCAGTGTAGTTGTACAGCTGCAGTACGCTGACGTACTGGTTCGTGCAGCCGTAATCGATGGTGACAGTATCATTCGTGCAGTTGCACGCCACTGTCTTGTCATAGTTCGAAAGGTTGCCATACTCTGCATGAGAGTCATTGCCCTGATAGAAATTGATAAGAGGCACGAAATCAGCAGGCACGGAAACACGGTCAAAAATACCACAATCAAGATAAGACTGCGCAGAGACAAGCGAGGCTAACGCTAGGAAGAACAAGAGTGCAAGCGTTGATTTTAGTTTCCTATCGCTGATCTTGTTACCTCCTCATTCATTGCAGATATCCGCATCCGGATGGTCAAGACAGACAAGCTCTTTCAGGGCGGTGTTCTCTGCCTTAAGTTCCTGAACAGCCTTGATCAGCAGGTATTTGAAACCAGGATCATCATAAGTCTTGAAACCATCCGGTTTCTCGACGACCCATTCCGGATATGCCTGCTCGATATCCTGAGCTATCAATCCCATAGACCTCTCACCAGTATCCTTCCAGTTGAACTCCACAGGCTTCAACTCCATCAACGTGCCTACCGCATCATCCAACTCTGTTATGTTTTCCTTCAGGCGAGCATCTGAAGAACAAGCAGTCACAGTCCCAGTACCATCACAAACAGCTCCGTTGACCGCCAGATGGTAATTTAATGGAGGTTCCCCATTTATTCCCACAGGGCCGGCCGAATATACATAACTAGTTTTAGTTCCTACAGAAGACCACAACCCGGAAACTTTTTCACCATCCCAGCTGAGCTCGCCATTCACGTTAGAAAGGTTCACACCACCAACGTGCAGCGAAGTCGGACCGACATACACATCCTGCCAGACAAGATCAGGAGTGCCAAGAGTGTACGTGTCATTGGCAGAAGGCGTGATGTTGCCTGCGACCCTTACTTCACCCTCAAACAGACCTGCATAATCACCCCCGCCCTGTCTGCCGAAAACAGCAACAGTCTCATTGGCCAGAAAAGCCCTCACATCCGTATCTGAACGTTCGTGTCTTGCGAAAGCAGCAACCCAGCCGAAATTGTTTGAGTATTTTGCAAGCGTGCCTTCAACCTGACCAGCAGTTTCAGCAAGCATGTTCATAGCAATAACTCCTCCACCTTCCATGCTTTCAGCATTTGTCATGTCGACAGTACCTAAAACACCAAAAGAACTGGCATTGAAATATCCGCCAATAGATTTGCTGCCGTTCCCAGCAGAGAGAGCCATCGTATAAGAACTATAATCCAACAGCCCGCCCTGCACAAACAAAGAGTCCGTAACTGTAGCATTACCTTCAACTTCTAATTCAGAACCCGGACTCGTCGTGCCGATGCCGACATTGCCGCCCATGATGGACATGACATTATCTGCAGTAACAGATGTAGTGGTGCCATCAAGACCTATGCCGACCGAATCCTGCCCGTAGACCTGTATGCTTCTTCCTATCGCGGTAGATGTCAATCCGCTCGCGACAGTATCGTAGCCTGTGGCCAGAGACCAAGAGCCGTTCGCCAAAGTCTTATAACCCATCGCAGTAGAGCCCGCACCATCTGCAACAGTATCAAAATTCTGGGCTGAAGAATAATCCCCGCTCGCATTTGTGCTGTAACCAGAAGATATCGAACCATACCCTCCAGAGATTGTCGAAACACCTGTCGCAACAGAGCCGAAACCTGAAGTGGTAGTATTATACCCCATAGCAGCCGAGGCGTAACCTGAAGCGTTGGTGTTCTTGCCCATCGCTATAGAAGACTCCCCTTCAGAAACCAGGCTGTGACCTATAGCTACAGAATAGCCACCTATAGCTTCAGCACCATAACCTATCGCAGTAGAAAAACTGTTCGAAGCATTCGTGTAATAACCAAGCGCAGTAGAAGCATGACCCTGTGCAGTCGTGCTCTCACCCATCGCGACAGAAAAATCTCCTATCGCTGAATTGGATGAGTGACCAATCTCAGCAGCGCCGCCGCTCGATAATTCAACATCAAGAGGGACGTCAGGGCTGGTCGTGCCGATGCCGACATTGCCGCCCATGAAAATACCCGGATATCCCCCGTTAGCGGTTGTCGCGTACAGACCTGTACCTCCTACCTTGCTCACATTTGCTACAATACCATAATCAGCACCAGAACCGTATATTCCTGAACTGGTAACACCAGCCCCACCTACGGCAAACCTGGAACGAGGCGCGTTGTTGTTCAAGCCCACACCGATATTCCCAGAAGTATCATTGAAATACATCAATGTAAATCCTTTCACTTGCAACTGCAGAGGAGAATTGCTGCTGACATTGCTTGCATAAACCGTTCCTGTGATGTTAGCATCGCCATCAACCTTCAATCTCTGGTCAGGCGTCGCTGTCCCGATGCCCAGCCTGTCGTTTGTAGAATCCCAGTAGAGCTGGTTCTGATCGTATGTGATCTCGTCATTGTCCTGCCAGACAGCGACGTGGTCCGTGGCGCCCGCTCCGCTGACATTGCCTATCGTTCCCGGAGGGAGTGCGCTGAGGCAGTTGCCTCCGTCGATGCAGAAGTCAGTGTCTGAACTGACGTTGCCTGAGAACTGTCCCGCATATGCAGTGCCTTCTGCGTAAATTCCGTAGCTATCGCTTCCCACCGTAGAAAAATAACCACCATAGCTGTCTGCAACATCTGAATGCACATATACCCCCTGCGTCTCATTCGCTATCAGGACATCAATCTCGCCTGTGCCTATGTCATTCTTGAAATATCCGCCATACCAATAATTTTCGTTGTCATCATACCCTGCAAGCGTTGCGGATATCGGAGCACCTCCTGTTTCGTTCACGATGTCTCCCCTGACAGCCCACCCGCCATTTGATTCTACCCCTGACTTGTTTGCCATGGCCCAGATGCCGACGACGGAACTGTTGAACAACGCACCGATGTCAGTGGTACCATCACCGACCGACAAGCTGAAATCATAAGCACCCAGATAATTCAGAGGCCCGCCATCGACAAACAAAGAATGATCCACAGTCACATTGCCTGTGAAGTCGCCGTACGTCCCGTTCACGTAGCTCGCGTTGAGCTGGTAGATGTTAAGGTCCAGGTTGGTGTCTATCGTCCTGATCTCGGACAGCCTGTGCGACTGCACCTGGGCTAGAGCTACCGCTAGGTTGAGCAGTAAAATCGTGATGAAAAGAGCAGAATACACGAACAGCTTTGTCATCGCAGGCAGTCTCACCATCGAGACCAGCCGGTTCCATAAGCTGTCTGTCGTTGTCCTGATCTTCTTCTCTTCTTTCTTTTTCGCTCTTTCCATCATATTCACCTCATGATCATCCTATCGAAAGCGTGATGTTGTACCTGCCATCAGGAGTCACGCCAGTCTTCCTGATGTAAAGCTGATAAGTCCCCGGAGTCACGTAAAAAGAGCCTCCAAGATTGATATCATAATACCGCAGTTCGTTCCTCAAAACGTAATAGTCAGCACTTCTCGTGTAGCCGAACATCGGGTTGGTCCGGTCAAGGAACGTGTCAGATTTAAACTGGTCCGCGATGGTGGCCGTGTCGAAAGGCCTTGTGACGTACAGCTTCATCGAGTTCTGCGAAGTGTCAGCCTGCACAGCAGGCTCTGATATTGAACCCAAGGTCTCTGTGGCGACACCCACATACACATCAGTCTCGTCACGGTTGCACAGGTAAGGCAGGGCTGTGGCAGAGCAGCCGGTATACTCAACCCTCAATGTCTTGTCCATGAAAGGCTGAAGCTCTGCAGAGACTGTGACAAAGATATGCGGCGAATGGGCTATCGCGCCTGAAGTGCTGTTCGTCACGGCATATATCTCGTTCTCGCCCAGCTCCAGAGTGATGTTCTCGAACTCATGGCTGCGGTTGAAGATGAAAGGATCAGACGTGAAGTTGCTCCCGTCAGGATGCAAAGCCACGACATACACAGAGGCGTTGTCGCTCACAGAGACCTTCACTGTGATGTTCTTATCACCCTCCGACCGGAATACCTCACCGTCCACAGGAGAGTAGATGATGGAACTGACGCCGCCAGCAGCGACCATTATCCTGTAATGGCTTGCGTCACCCCAATTGCCAGCCCTGTCCCTGGCCTTGACATGGAAATAATAGATGTCATCACCAAGGTAGTCGTACTGCACAGACCAGTCATCACCAGAATCCTGACGCTCTACCTTTATGGCATACTCCAAGGTGGTAGTGTTCTCCCTGCACACGTCATTCTCACCACACACGAAATTCTTAGTATCGCTGTCGATCACAGCAGGGTTTGTGGTGCCCCCTATCGCGAGCGGCTGGCGGTTGTCATCATCAGTGTCGATGCCCGCGACGACAACATAGACGTCATCAGTGTTGTCATTGACCGTCCTATTGACCTCCAAATCGAACGTATAGACATAAGCGTCATCCATCTCCTCGACATACATGATGTCCTGGCTGACATTCGCTATGTTGGTAACTGCGTTGGATTCCATGGTGGAATAATCAAAATCACCCACGACTGCGTTGTTCGGCAGCTCTGCAAGGTAGACCTTGACACCCATAAGGTCAGCGTAGTCAGAGAACTGCTCTGCAAGAGCCACCTTCACACGGATCGACTCGTTCTCCGTGATGTTGTTGTGGAGCTGGGTGAAGACGGCATAAGCAAGATCCCCCGCACCGCTGCCATTCACCTTCAAAGTCTGGTTGTAGAAACCCTTGTGCATCTCGTTCAGGGTCTCCCAATAACGCTCTTCCATATCGTTGTCAGGAGCGGTGCCCGGGTGCTTGTCAAGCAGGTATGAATAACCTTCCACACCTGATGCTACGCTACTGCTTATCGGGTCAGCCGCTGTGAAGTTGAATACCGCCGCCGGGCTCGGCGAGGGGGTATTCTGGTCAGGATGCGTCGAACTCGTCACGCTCGGCCTGTCAGGCCTTGTAATATCAATAACAGCACCGTCAGAAGTGACAGGCGTCGCGTTGAGACCAAAAGGATTGTAAGCCATGACCTCAAAAGACATGTTCCAGCCTTCCTCAAGGGAAAGGCCTGTGAGCTTGACGCTGTTGTCAGTGCCAGCATCAGTCCATACAGGAGAGCCTGCATAGTGATCGCTGTCGTTCAGCAGGCGGTAACGGTAGTATATCCTCGATATATCCTCAGTAGCGCTCCAGTGCGCATGCAGGGTGATGTTGGAATTCCACCAGTCAATGTCATCATCCCTGCCATCCAGGACCATGACGTCTTCAGGCGGTGTGTAGTCCTGCGTGTACCGGTAGATTATCGAGTCAGTCTTGTTCTGCGCCCTAAGATCATCAAGCAGGACCTCCATGTACACAGACTTGTTCCCATCTCCTGCGCTCAAGACCCATGCTTTCACCGTCGTGCAGGGCTCCCACGGCGCTGAAGCAAGATTGGACTCTGCATCATTGGCCCAACGGCACACATCCAGATTAGACATATAGTACGTGATGTTGAGATATACATTCCTCGTGCCGGTCAGCTCTGTGCCATTCGGTCCGACGATGGTCATCGAAGCAAAGGGCGGCGGCCTGGAAGTTATCGGACCATAGTCATCGACATTGAAACCTGAAGTGTAAGGATATTCAGGTCCACTATCCCCGAAGCCATCAGCATTGCTGTCATATATACCTAAAGCAAGGATACCATCCCAGTAATTGCCCTCTGCCCGATAGCCTGCCGCCTTTGCAGTATTTGTGATGTTGAAATGATTGGTCGCGACGGTCCCCTGAGCATGATCCACACCATTATTGGTGAAATTATTGTGATAAATGACATTATTTGATCCTGCATTGACCCACACACCGTACACGCCATTATCCACCATAGTAGAGTTCTTTATCACATTATCATCAGGATATGATGACAAGTAATTGTAAAAGTAAAAACCATAATCATTATCACTCACAGTCACATTCGTGAAGTTGACCTTATCACCGCCCTGCAGAAAAACCCCATAATTCGTGTTATTATGGAAAGTAGAGTTCTCAATCCTCGAGCCGTCATTAAAAGTCCTGAACTGACCACCCACCCCGTTCTCATGAGAATAGACATCATGCATCATCATATTGTAAGACCTGTATACAAAAAAGCCTCCTGCCGAGTTATTGACGAACTCCATATCCATGAAGACAGTGTCATCCGCATTATCCATGTCCAGACCCCAAACACCATTCTCAAAAGAGTATATCCCCCTCAAGAAAGAGCTGCCCGCCCCATTGAGGCCTATACCATCATAAGCATTATCGAAAGCGACAATATCCCTCAAGTCCGCCCGGAAAGATGAAAGAAGGTATATCCCATCATCATTACCGTATGCGGTCACGTTCCATATGTTGCAGTCATCACAACTGCTGAGCCAAAGCCCGTAACCCTGAATACCAGAATTCCCTATAAACCTCGAATCAGTTATGTTATTCCTGTCACCAGAGGAGACACAATAGAACCCATTTCCCAAATCCGCAGTATCTCTTGCAGTGATATTATAGAACCAAGAGTCAGTAGTGCCCGTCACATAGAAACCAATGCTATAGTTCGACACATTACAACCCGATACGACCAACCTGTCCCTGTTATTAGTGTACAACCCGTAACCTGAAGCATTACCCACAATCTCCGTACCATTGCAGGTAAGATTGATATCATTCGCGCCGATACGCACGACACCCGAAGACCCTGAATCATTTATGTAATAAGTCCCATTGCAGAGTATCGTATCTGCAGTCAAGCTCATGTCATCATAAGGCGGCAGGATATCTGCATCGCCGTCATCGCAGTCATACGCGTGGGTGTAGATGCAGTCCGTGAGTGTGGAACCGTAATCCCCAAACCCATCAGCGTCCGCGTCAGTGCACACAGCACATACCAAAGAAGAGCACAAAATAACTGCTGCTAAGATGATAAACATGCACAGTCCTGTCCTTTTTATCCTTTTCATACCACTCTCACGCTCATATTCGTCTTACCTTCCGGTGTCTCGCCGAGGTTCCTGAACACCAGGGTGTACTTGCCCGCACCCAGCTTCTGGTCGCCCTCCAGGTAGATGTTGGCAGGGCGCACCTCAGCCCGGATTATGTAATAAGGAACCCCGCGCTCATAGCCGAACATGGGCTGGACGCGGTCAAGGAAATCATCATCATCAAGGTCGTCCTCAACCTTTGAGGCGGGCATACTGTTTGTCGTAGCGAATATCTTTATCGTCTGCGTGCTTGTGTCCGCGAATATGCTTTCACCGCCGAACGTGGCCGCGTCGTTCTCTGTCGCAACACCTGCTATGATACTTCCCTCATCAACACCCCTGATGTGCGGTTCCAAAACACCAGCACCAGGGTAAACAACCATCAGTGTCTTGTTCGTGTCAGGCAGTTCTATGCCGAGGCGGACGTACACTCTCTGAGAGTATGTGACTACATCGTTCTCAGGGTTTGTGGCTACTGCATACAGCTCGTTCGTGCCGTTCTCCAACGATATGTTGAAAGTCGACGTGCCTGCGAACACCTGCCAGTCAGAGGTATCGTTGCTCCCGTCAGGATACACGGCTACGACAGTCACGTTCGCATCCTCATTGACCTCGACCTCCACCTCTATGCTGGAGTTGCTGAACACCTGGCCTGAGAACGGCGATATTATGTCCACAGCCACGCCAGCAGTGTCTATCATGACCTTGTAATGGGACGTGTCGCCCCAGTTGCCCGCCTTATCCTTCGCTTTTGCGTGGAAGTAATAAGTCCCGTCCATCATGTCGTCGTACTGAACATCCCACACGTCACCAGAGTCCTGCCTCTTAACCTCTACGGCGAGGTCCAGGCCCTGGGTGTAATCACCGCAGTCAGGAGTGTTGTTGCACACGAACAGGTTCGTGGTGTTGTCCACGTCCCTGGTGGAGGCGGCGATGGAAAGGTTGTTCCGGTTGTCACTGTCGCCAGGCACGCCGGTGATAACTACATAGATGTCATTCGCATCATCAGTGACGGTCGTGTTGGCTATAACACTGAACTCGTACACTGTCGCGAAAGCCATGCCGTCAGCATACCTCACGTCACGGCTGACGTTGGAGATCGTGGAGATTGCGCTGCCCTCCATGTCAAAGGTGAAAGCCCCCACTCCTGCACCATCCGCAGCGCTGATCAGGAACGCCTTCACACGCATCTCATCATCATAGTCTGAACCGATCTCTGCAAGGGCAGCACGTATCCTGATGGAATCATTCTCAGTGATGTTCGTGTGCAGCTGGCTGTACACAGCATAAGAATGCGGGGACGGAGTGGAGCTGTTCGCGCGCAGCAGCTGCCCAGTACCATCATTCACCATGCTCTCCAGCCTCTCCCAATACCTGGACTCAAGATTATCATCAGGCGCGGTGCCAGGGTGCTTATCTAAAAGGTAGGAATAGCCTTCCACCCCTGATGCTACACCATTGCTGAGCGGGTCGGTGGCTGTGAAGTTAAACTTTACCGTACCGCTGCCGTAGGTGACTGTCTGCAGCGGGTGCGTGGTGCTGTTTATCGTCGGCGGCAGTGGTTTTGTAAGGTCTATTATGGACCCGTTGGATGATGCTATACTGCTGTTGAAGCCTGAAGACGTGTAAGCCATAACCTCAAAAGACATGTTCCAGCCTTCTCTCAGGGAGAGACCTGTGACAGTGACGTCTGTGTCACTTCCTACGTCAGTCCATGCAGGAGAGCCTGCATAATAATCGCTGTCGTTCAGCAGGCGGTAGCGATAATATAATTCTGAGATATCATCAGTCGCGTTCCACCAGTAAGCACTGATCGTGGTGTTGTCATCCCACCAGTCTATGTCTATACCTGTATTTCCATCATACACCACAGGAGCTGTCGGTCCTGTATAGTCCTGGATGAACCTGTAAAGAATGGAATCATTCGTCAAGGTCGTGCTTCCACCAGAATCCTTCACCTCCATATAGACAGTCTTGTTGCCCTCGCCTTCACCCAGGATCCAAGGCTTGACAGTAGTGCACCCCTCCCAAGGCTGTCCTGCCAGGTCAGAAGGATCATCATTCGCCCAGCGGCACTGCACAGCACCAGCACCCAAAGTTATGTTCAGATGCACACTCCTCGTACCGGTGATGACCGTGCCGTTAGGGCCGTAAATCACCATCGTCGAGTCACCTGGCGGGGAAGGCGGGCCTTTCGTGGTGATCGGACCCTCATCCTGGACGTTAGCGGAGACATTGCCTCCGTTCACAGCATTGTAAGGATATTCTGTGCCGCCATCACCGAAGCCATCAGCGTTCGTGTCGTAGATGTCGAGGCTGAGGATGTCATCCCAGTAGTTGCCTCTCGAACAGTTAGGCCCGCAGTCGGAACCGTTCGTGGTGTTGAAAAGGTTGCCTGAAGATACGGCACGTGCGTGCAGTATGCCACTATTTATGAAACTGTTATAATAGAAAAGATTCCCTGTTCCTCCGCTAAGTATGTAAACACCATAATCAGCGCTGTCCCTTATGGTGCAGTTGCTTACGTTGTTGTAGCTGGCACTGTTGGAGAAACCGATACCGGTCACGCCTGCCCTCTCCACGGTCGTGTTGAAGACGGTGTTGTAGTATGATCCTAAGCTGAAATATATATTATTATTACCATTATCAAAAGCCCAGATGTAGGATACATTATTTTTTGTGGATGAATCGAAAGTAATACCATTACCACTATTGTTCCATACCCTGCTACGCGTCAGGTTATTTTCCACAGACTTATAGAACTGGACACCGCCATTGTTATACCAAGCACTAAGGTTCGATAGAGTGTTGTTCGGCCCCTGAAAACTGAATCCATAATTACTGTTATTCCACGCATAAGAGTCGATCATCGTTGAACTGTTGGAGTCTTCATACCCAATCATTCCGCCAAGACCGTTATTGAAAAGGAACGCCCGGGAAACAGTGAAGTTAGGTGAATCCCTGAATTCCATTCCATACTGAGTGTTATTGTCCGCCCTGACAAGGTCAAACACAGTATCTTCACTCTGGTAGATGTAGAAACCTTCAGCAGCACCGTCGTAAGCAGTCACATTCGTAAGGTTAGTGCCATCAGCCCAACGAAGCTCAAAAGGCCAGAAATAATCCGCCGCAGTGCATCCTATCAGGTTCACATCATGATTCCACAAATAGAAACCTATACCCGCACCATTACCGATTATAGTGGTGTCATTGCAGGTTATACTCACACCGTTCGCTCCAGATCTGATCACACCCGCAGATCCGGAATCATTTATGTAGTAAGTCCCATTGCACAGGATGGTATCCGAAGTCGGCGAAAGGTCGTTGTACGGCGGCAGTATGCTCGCGTTATTGTCATCGCAGTCACGGTAAGCGCCCGGGCAGGCAGGGCTCGCGGTGTATGGGTAGAAGCCGTCAGCATCGTTGTCCACGCAGCCCTTTGTGGTGATCGGCCCTTCGTCCTGGACATTCGTGGAAACAAAACCCCCATTTGCTGAGTTATACGGATAATCAGCCCCCATATCACCGAAGCCATCACCGTTCAGGTCTATTATGTCCAGAGTGAGTATGTCATCCCAGTAGTTGCCCCTCGAACAGTTAGGCCCGCAGTCCGAGCCGTTAGTGGTGTTGAAATGGTTGCCTGACCTGTCCACATAAGCATGCAGGGAAGAGCTGTCCAGAAAGCTGTTGTAGTAGAACGTAAGGTTCGTGCAGTTCACCATGTAGACATTATACGTCGAGTCCTCGAACGTGCTGTTGCTTATCACACTGTCGAAAGTGTTGTTCAAGTACAGGTTGTACGTGTGATTGGAGACAGTGACATTCGTGATGTTCACACCATATACCGAATAAGTGGAGCTGGAATTGTAACCAAGAGCGTAAATACCATACCCAGTATTGTTGTATACCGACGTGTTCTCGAACGCGTGACCTGCTGATCTGTCCCTTGCAATGATGCCGTGCCCGCCATTCTCGAATATCCTGCTGTTGTATATCCTCATATCGTTCGTCGGGCTTGACCCTCCGTCAAGGAAGACACCATGACCCCTATTCTCGCGTATCGTGACGTTGTCCAACATGTCGCCAGGGTTGTACCTCGCGTAATACCCCGTCCCTGAATTATTGAAGATATCGACATCCCTGTATGTGAAAGGATTGATAGTCTTGGTCATGTACACCCCGTAACCGCCATTATCGAATATCCTCGCGTCCGTTATATTTGACCACTGACCCCCATCTGTAGGCCCGTCATAATATATCCCGCTGCCCGCATTGTCATGGCTGGAGATGTTCTCGAACAGGTTATAGTAAAGGTACTGCTCGAAGACAATACCATGACCTGAATTGTTGGCAGACTCCACATTCCTGATGACCGACCTGCCCGAAGAGAACACGTGCAGGCCATCAGTGTTGTTGAACAGTTTCAGGTATTCAAGCTCTGACGGGTACATGTTATAAGCGTTAAGGTATATGCCATCACTATTATTGTAAGCGACCAAGTGATCATACCTCCCGTCCGGGCTCCTCAGACTAAAACCATAATCATTCCCGTAAGCAGTACTGAAGCTTATATCATTAAAGAAACCCCTATGCCTCCCAGTCATGGTAAAAGAATGCAAAAAACCATAAGAATAATTCCCTGCAGTGCATCCGCTGAGCAGCGTGGAGTTGTAGTCCGAAACTACAAAACCATAACCCGAGCCGTTCCCTATGATTACGGAGTTGTTGCAGTTGAGTGTTATCCCTGTCGCGTTCATCATTATTATGCCATCTGCCCCTGTATCATTCTTGTAGTATGTGTTCTGGCAGAGGCTTGCTGAACCTATGAACCAGTAGCCATCTGTGTTGTTTATGACCTTGCCCTGGAAAGTCGATGCGTTGTTGAGGTCCACGCATCCGCTGTAGGGTGGCGTACTTGAGTTTATCTTTATGTTGACGTTGTACGTGGCGTTCACGTGGTCGCAGGCGTAGACATGCGAATCGTTCATCTTAGCCAAAGAGTACATGCACTCGTAATCAGCAGGCGTGGCGCCGGTGGCTGATATCGTCCTGAAAAAACCTCTTGACGGCGTGGACGTGTTCAGGCAGACATCATTCGGGTAGAACCCATCAATGCTGACGTGCGAGTCATTAGCCCTGAACAGTTCCGCAACAGTCATGCTGTTGCCGCCGCAGCCATAGTCCAACGTGGCTATCGTCGAGTTACAGCCGAACGTGAAAGGATAGTCATTAAGAGTTGCGAGCTGAGCGTGAGACTCATTACCCCAAGAACGGAATATGTCAACATAATCAGAAGCCGGCGGGCTGGACGTCGGATACATATCACAGTTCATGTTGGACTGGGCGGAGGTGAGGACCGCTGACGCTAAGAAAAACAAGAATGCAAGGGTCCAACTCAAGTATCTTTCTCTGATATGCTCACCTCTTCTTCATATTAGTACTTAACCCTGCACAATCTGACCTTGTTATCTATATGTGACACTTTCAACCACCTCTATGACATCATCATAACCGAACAGGATAACGCCCTGCTTCAGGATGCTCAACACGACCCTGTCTTTCGCTTTCAGGTTAGATCCAAGATCCTCCCTTGTCTGCTTCACTGCGTGGATGCGCTTTACGTTGAGCTGCGCCATCTCGTCCAGCAGCTTCTCTATCTTCCTGCTTTGCTGCTGCTTGAACACCAACAGAAGATCCACATCCCTGAACTCCTTCCTCGTGAGGACTGAGCCGAACAGTATCCCTATCTCTGCAACAGACCTGAACTTCCTAAGTTCCTCCACCCAACGCCGTATCCTTGGCATGGCCTGCTCAGCCTCTTTCTGCAATATGAACTTCAGGTAAGTCTTTGTGAAATCCTTCCTGAAATCCGGCCTGTAGAAAACAGCCTTACCAAGCTTCTTTGATCTCAGTATGCCCTCCTTTTCCAGCCTTTTGAGTATCTTTAGAGTTCCCATCGGTGTTATGCCAAGCCTCTTGCTGAGGTTATTCGCATTATAGTCTGTATCAAGATCCTTGAAAATGATCAATACAGCTTCCATCTCGTTCTTTGTCACGGTTTTTATTTAAACCACCAGTTTATATGTATAAACTCTTTGTTTATATAGTTTCCCTTTAAAACAGGCAGAGAGCCCGACGCATACATATCACAGTTCATGTTGGACTGGGCAGAGGTGAGGGTGGCAAGAGCTGCGATGATAACTACCGCTACGAGGAAGGATGCGGTAATCCGGTTCAGCTCTTTTTTAGTGATTTTATAAGCCTCTTTTTAAATAAAACACTCAGGATAATCTAAGGTAATAATCAGTTGATCCACCACAGTTGTCCAGATTAGGATCTAAACCACATTCTCCATCCGATTCACATATGCCTCCTGGCGGTACCTCATCACAAGTAGGGGCAGCTGTACTGCTTGATATACAAGTTTCCAGAGCAGCATAAGTTCCACATCCGTAATTGATATCGACACCTCCATCTACTTCGAGAGTATCCCGAACATAAAGATCCCCATCCCCTGTAGCAGAGTCCACAGTACCCCCGCTACCTATATGGACCTCTTCACCAGTGAAATAACCTGAATAGTCTGCCCCGGAAGGAACCGCCTCCTCTGAGGTAGAAGTATCAACATGACCCCAAACACCTATTTGATCTCCAGCCGCATTTTTGTATGCATGACCGTATACGGCAACACGGTCCGCATTGTTGCTTGCACCCCCAGCAAGCGCCTTGATACCATATTTCCTTCCAGAGTCTGAGCTTGAATAATAACTACTGAAATAACCACCATAAGTCACAGTCACGGCACCTCCGGTGCTATCTACACTGCCCTGAACACCACGAGTGTCACTGACACCCTGCACACCAGCACTAGTACCTGAACCATAAACGCCATAATCTCCCTCACCATAAACACCATAATCAGTCGAGCCTGTTCCTCTGCCATAAACACCATAGTTGGTTCCTCCAGTGATGCTTGAAGAACCATAAACGCCGTAATGATTCGTTCCACCACTGCCCGCTTCACCATATACACCATAAGACTCTGCTGTAGAGAGGCCTTGACCATACACTCCGTAAGTTCCGTGACCGAAAACACCTTGGTTGCTGGTCCCTATTTCACCATAATGGTTAGAAGGGTCACCAGAATACTCTCCGCGGACTCCTGCTTCAGTCGCATGACCCAACACACCATAATTATCAGCTAAAGAGCCGCCTGTGGATATGCCAACAACACCCAGCTCCTGACCGTTCCAATCCGCAGATGTAACCCCATCAAAATCAACAGTCCCCTGAACAGCCAAATACCCTCTTGTAGGACCGTTAGCACCGTCAGCTTTAACAGCTAAACTGTCTGAAGATCCCACACGAAGTTTAGCATCATCTTCCAGCGTCCCAACACTTAAATTTTGGCTGAAATAACCCTGACCTGTGAAATGACCTCCATAAACATCATAACCTATTCGTCCGATAGCACCCGTATCGGAATCAGTGCCCTGAACACCTGCTGTCGAGCCATAACCGTAAACGCCGTAAGAAGCGCTTCCGATATAGCCGTAGTTTCCTCCATTCACTCCATAAACAGCATATGAAGCTCCACCCAAGTATCCATAATTACCTCCTGAATACTCGCCATAAACACCGTATCCCGCGTCACTGAATCCGGCAACACCCGCTTCTCTGTCAGAAATGGAAGCCGAACCTCTCTGACCAACAACCGCGTTATTGTCAGAGGAATGGCCGAATACGCCGTAAGCAGAACCTCCAAGGTAGCCGTAATGGTCCGCAGCGTCGTAACGACCATAAGCACCGTAAAGATTACCACCAAGATAGCCCATCCTGTTCGTGTCATCGTTGTCAGCTCCGTAAACACCATAAGTGTTTCCGAAACCCTGCACACCATACGTAGAACCAGTACCGTAAACACCCCACGAGCCGCCCTTACCATAAATACCAAAGCTGCTTCCAACACCTGCAACTCCTGCATTGCTTGCAGGCATGTCAGCACCAGAAGCGTTGCCGATAATACCCGCATTAGACCCTTGACCATATATTCCTGTATTGGCCTGTCCTGAACCGCCGACACTTAACTTAGAGACAGGACCTGTCGATCCTATGCCTACATTGCCAGAGCTCTCGTCAAGGAACAGCATCTCATCCGCCGCATCATTGTAGAACCTGATGTCGCCGTTTGTCGCTGTCAACTGCACAGCGTTTCCAGTGGTACCGTCCTGCGCATATACCTCTGCAAGGTTCTGAAGCTCGTTCGATGCGCTGGCGTCCGCGTCGTTGACAGAATCAGCCTCGCATGTCACTGCGCCAGTATCACTTATGGCTCTTATGCTGCTGCCTGCTGCACACGTCCCTGACACCCTTGCCTGTATTACAGAAGTATCCACATCGATGTTGTTTGAGCTCTCTGTCAGGCCTGTGCCTAGTATGTCGGTGACGTCAACAGCGACTGAATCAGCTGCCACGTTGATGCCGTCGCCTGCTCCGACATCCAGTGTCGCCGTCCCGCTACTCGCGCCTCCTGTGAGGCCGCTGCCCGCAGTGACACCTGTTATGTCTATCACGCCGAGCTGGTTATCATACAATACATCAGCTGAAACACGACCCGCAGTAGGTGTGCATGACGCAAGGAAGGTATCAACGCATATACCTCCGTCAGGGACCTGGATGTGCCTGTCCGTCCCTCCATCATACATCACGAGGTCTGAATCTATTTCCCTTATCTCTGAGAGGTTGTGGGATTGGTAGTAGGCGAGAGCTGACGCTACGTTGATGAGGAGTATCGTGATGAAAAGTGTAGAGAGTAATGCAAGCTTTGCCGCAGCCTTGTGCCTGAGTATCGTGGAGACGCGTCTCCATATGCTGCTGTGCGTTGTGTCGGTCCTTGTCTTGTTCTTTTTCTTGTATTCCATCATTCTCACCTTTTTACCTGTTTATCGTAACTGTAGCAAAACATCAATCCATCGATAATATCGGGACGCCTTCGGCGAACCTCAACAATACACGGGCGCGAGAGCCCAGCGAGCGAAGCGAAACCTCTCAAGCAGGCAACTACGGTCGTGGTTTGGCTTTCAGTTCTCATCATCTACTTACCTCTTCATGATCTTATTCTCTTTTTCGCTGTCCTGCAGCAGCCATCTCCACAACGGGATGAACCTTATCCCGTCCTCTGTCTTCTCGGTGTCTTTGGTCAGCATTATCATATCCTTCACCCTGGACCTGAATGCCTTCCTGAACTCCAGCAAAGCTTGCGCTTCGCGTGCGGGTATCCTGTCAGAGTACGTGACGTTTATCGCAGTCACTTCCTTCCCTTCCCTGACAACGAAATCCACCTCACCCTTCCCGCGCCAGTAGTACACGTCATGGCATTCCCTGACCAGCTTCATGCACACAACATTCTCGGCAAGACGGCCGCAATCATCCGAGAACCTGAAACCGACCGCGTTACACATACCGTTGTCAGTACAATAGATCTTCTTAGGCCTTTGTGTGTGCTTTACCTCTTTTAACGAGTAAGAAAAATGATCCAGAACTGTGACTAAAAACGCATCCTCAAGATAAGACACATAATCCTGTATGCTATCTGTTGCCAATCCAGTAAATGAACGTATACTCCTGAGCGTGAATGGTTTTGCCACATTAGTCAGAAGATATACCGCAATATCAGTCAATTTTTTCGCATCTATGTTATGTCTAAAAATCACATCCTTGTAAAGTATATCATTGAAGTACTGACCGAGCAGTTTTGTCCTTAATGCTTCTTGTGCTAAACATACTTCAGGAAACCCTCCAATCTCAAGATATTTTCTAAGACTGTGTATCAAGACATTTTTCTCTTTTTTTATCTCTCTGAAATTAATGAATTCACCAAAAGATAAAGGATATATTCTAAAAGTCAAGTTCCTACCAGTCAATAAAGTAGCATATTCTCCAATCAAAAGGCTTGAACTTGATCCAGAAACTATGAATTTCACATCATCTGCAAGGTCATAATATTTTTTCAGGGACCTTTCCCACTCAGGAACATTCCGCACTTCATCAAAAAAGATAAAAGCCTTCTTGTTAGGATTGAACGATTGTCTGTACGTCTCATACAATTCTTCAATGGTCTGCTTTCCTAAAAGAGGATCATCCAAATTCAAGTAGAGTATCTGTTCGGGTTCAGTCGTGTCAAGTAATGTATCTATCAACTGATACATCAAAGTAGTCTTACCTGATCGCCTTATACCTGCCAGTATAATAACCTCCCTTATCGAAAGTGCCTTTAAGATAAGCGGGTCAATGCGCCGCCTTACTTTTTTCAAAGCATCAGGCACACTACCCGAATCCCACCAAGGGTTCCATTTTTTCATCAGCTCAGCTCGCATTTTACTTTATAAATGTGACCAACGGAATGGTCACTTTTTTTGTTTTGTGTCCAAAATACTGAACACCTTTATAAATAGTTTGTTTAAACTTGTGATCTATATATGTAAACTTCGAATCATCACATTTTGAACAACATTCTTGATATGAGATGACGATCGTCATCTTGACTGCACCTCCAGCCATCTCCTGAATACAGGATCGTTTATGTTGAAGACTCCGCGCTCAGGGTTTGAGACAAAGCCCTTCTCCTCCATTATCGAGAGGAACCTGCGGACATTCGTCTGGGAGTAGTCGAGTATCTTTGAAATTCGGGAAGGGGTGTTGACGTCGTTCTCTGCCATGCAGAACAGGATAGGGAGCTCTTTAGGGCTGAGTGATTTCAGCTTTTCAGTGAAGTAGAAGTGCAGCTCGTTGTCAAGGGCGTCGTCCATGAGATATGTTATCGTGTTGGAATCGGTCTTAGCGGTGTGTCTGATGAGCCTTCCGAAATAATTGATATAGAAAGGGACGCCTTCGGCAAAGTTATAGATAGTGGTGAGGGATCTCTCGTCAAGACTGAGTTCGTGTTGCTTGAGGAGGCTTCGTGTCTGGTCTATCGTCAACGGAGCCAGTGCGATCTCCTCGAAACCCTCGACAGGCAAACGATATGCAGAAGCAAGGACAAAGACGCTGTCAAGCTCACCCAGCCAGCCAAAAAAAAGAGAAGCAGATGCCTTGCCGGACTTTATGCCGTCCAGACGGTCTGCGTCGTCAAGCAGAATGACAGATGCCGCCTTTTTCTCGCCCGCGATGAGTTGGGGGAGCATAAAAAGTTCCTTCAGCACATCCTCGATGCCCGTCCTGGGATCGTTCTCGAAGATGAGGAGGAGCTTCAGGGACTCTTTTGTCTTCTGCTGAAGATCAAGGCAGGAGATGATCCTGTCCAGCTCCAGAAGAGATAACGAGAACAACTGCTTGGGTTCCGGAAAGATGTCTTCATGCGCTTCAAGTATTCTCAGAAGGTTGTTCTTGATGTAGCCCTTGAGGTCTATGCAGTTCTGTGCAGAGAAGATGACAGGCACGAATTGCTTGGACTTGAGCTTCTCCCTGATGTTGAGAAGGGATGATGACTTGCCGATCTTCTCAGGGCCGAGGATGAGAACATCTTTCTTTGCCTTGACAGATTTGACTGCAGAATCCAGCTCATGCTGCATGAAGTCATCGCTAAGTTGGGGCTTTAGCGTAAACACCACTTTTGGAATCACTCTGAGTTGTTGTTGCCCTTCAGTGAACAATAGTCTGACAAACTTTTTCTAATAACTTTTTTTCTTAAGTATATAAAGGTATATAAATGTTTTGGTGTTTATAAAAGAGAATCACTAGAAAATTATAAACCACCAAATAACTTTTTTGTTAATAATTTTTTTTATTAAATATTTTAAAATAAATTTATAAATATAACACCAATATCGAAACAATAGCTATTTTGATGTAAAAAAAAGCAGTTAAGAGCAGATAACATGGCAGAGCTGACACAAGAACAACCCGCGAAAATGAGCCCGGAGCAGGCAAGGGAAATGCAGCAACAACAATGCCTGTTCTGCAAGATAGTGCAGGGTCAGGTGTCATCAAGGAAAGTATACGAAGACGAGCAGTGCATAGCCATCCTGGACATAAACCCAGCCAACCCAGGACACGTGCTCGTACTGCCCAAAGACCACCACTCCATAATGCAGCTCATGCCCGAAGACCTCATGATACACCTCTTTCTCATAGCCAAAAAGATCTCAAGAGCGCAGATAAGGGCTCTCAAAGCAGAAGGCACCAACATCTTCGTGGCCAACGGAACAGCAGCAGGACAGAAATCACCACACTTCATGATACACGTAATACCACGCAGGAAAGAAGACGGCATAACAGTCTTCGACCTGCCCAAGAACGAGATAACACAGGACGACCAGGAAAAACTGTACGGAGCGGTAAAGACAAGGGCGCACGAGAAATTCGGCCTGGACGAGACAGAACCGGTAATGCTGGACAAGCCAGAACCGGAACAGGTAGAAGCGACACAGGAAGAAGATGCAGAATACCAGGTTCCTCCGCCGACACCAGATGAAGAGGAGTTCGACAAGCACGTCGAAGAAGAGTCAGGAAAAAGACCAGACCTCGACGCGATAGGAGGGCTGTTCAGATGAGCTGCGGATACTGCGAACTGATAAAAGGCAAGAAGCCCAGCGGCATGATATACAACGGAGAGCATATAGCAGCATTCCTGTCAAACACGCCGGCAACCATAGGCCACGTGATCGTAACACCAAAAGAGCACATCCCCATAATGGAAGCGCTGCCTGACGACCTCATAGACAGGCTGTTCAGGGTCGTCAACAAGAGCTCGATAGCGATCTTCGAAGCTGTCAAGTGCGAAGGAACAAACATCATAGTCAACAACGGAGTAGAAGCAGGACAGGAGGAGCCGCACATGTCAGTGCACATACTCGCAAGGCGCACAGGAGACGGACTGTCCTTCGACTGGCAGCCGAAACAGCTCCAGGAGCACGAGATGGCAGCAGTAGAGGTCAACCTCAAGAAAGAGATAGAACGCCCAGAGATAAAGATGGAAGCAAAGGAAGAGACCGCAGAGGAGACTGGAGAGGAAGAAGAAGCACGGGAAGAAGAGACAGAAGAAAAGAGACCTGAAGAGGAAAAAGAGAAACCTGAAAAGAAAGAGAAAAAGAAAGAAAAAGAAGAGAACTACCTGATAAAACAACTAAGAAGGATGCCATGACGTTTTCTTACTAAAGCAAAGCCACGACCTGCGTTGCCTGTCAACACGCCATAACATCATTTCATGATCAATAATCATAAAAATCCGTCACGAGTGCCACGTCATACCCCAACCTTTAGGTAGGGGTGTGGCACTCGTTTTGACAGACGGATTTTTAGGACCCTCAAAATGCGTAAGCATTTTGGGGTGCCAAAACGCATTGCGTTTTGAGCATGCCAAAAAGTTCACCATAAATGGTGGGGTGTTAAACCCCTCCCAAAAAGTTCTGGTGAACTTTTTGTGCATAATTCACGCCTTACGGCGAACATCCAACCACAGAACTAGCGCGTGTAAAAATGGAGCCAGAGCGCGGATCCGCGACAGAAAGGATAAAAACCAAACGTGCTTTTTCGCTGCGACGAACAATCAAGGACACGCGGGAAGCACTTCAGTCGTCAAAGCCACCTCTGAGCAGAAATGATGACCTGAAGAGCCGGTCTTCTTCAGCATGGGCACAAACTTCACAATCTCAACATCACCCACACCACTGTAAGGACTGCGCAGCTCCTTGGCCTCGCCCGGCGCAAGAGTCTCAGAAGGCATGACAGAATCGTTCTTGAAGATACCCGCATCACCGAGGACAGTCATCTGGAAATCATCGATCCCGATCCCCTTGTTCTCCACAACAGCGACAATAATGTTGCCCGACTCCTCACAGAACTGCAGCGCACCATCGATCATGATCACATCAACATCAACATCCCTTGAGCAGGCCATCTCATCATCCTTGCCGGAAATCGTCTTCTGGTTCGAAGACACAAGATCACGCACTATGCCAGTCACCACAGCACCGATACCGACGACTACAACGATCAGCAGTACAGCTGCGATGAGCGGAGAAAGAGCCCTTTTAGAGTTCAGCATAGCATTACCTCTTCAAAAAAATGTTAAAAAAAATAAAAAAAATTGCTTAATCGCAGCTCGGGAAGTCTGTGAAAGTCAAAGCAGCATCAGTGCAGTATGCCTTCTCTGTCCTTCCAACCACCTTGACACGAGGCACGATCTTGACCTGCTGTATAGTGCCGACCTTCGTGCTGTCGAAAGTAGTGTTCAAAGTCTGAGTATCACCAGGCTCAAATGAACCCTGCTTTTCATCAATCCATGCGGTATCATTCGCGTCGAAACCACCAGTGCCGAAAATCTTCACCTGCATGTCATCTATAGCTGCTGAGCCGGAATTCTCGACAGTGAACTCCATCTTGCTGGAATGATTGCAGATCCTAAGCTCATCAGCAACTGTAGGCACGTTGATGCTCACTTCCACACCGCACTTCATGTCTGAAGCCTTCTCTGTAATAGTCTGCTTGTTCTCGGTCACATAGTTCCTGACGATGCCAGTCACCACTGCGCCTATTCCCACCACGACAACGATCAGCAGGACCGCTGCTATGAGTGGTGAGAGACCTTTCCTGGACGTCCAAAATCTCATATCTTCTACACCTCCTCATTGATATGTCGTACAATTATTCGGTATAGACTCTATCTCTATACCCGAGTCAGAGCAGTAAGCATGCTCTGTAATACCTGGAAGGTTGATCCTAGGCACTATCTTCACCTGCCTGAACCTGCCCACACTTTCAGGATCATAACTCATGTTCACCAAGACCACACCACCCATCTTAAGGGTGTAAGACTCATTCAAAACAGAATCGTTCTTGAATATTCCCTTCGTCCCGACAATACGCACCTGCATGTCAAGCACGTCAGTCGTGCCCGTGTTCTCCACCATAAAATTAAGGCTGGCAAGATCGGTGTCGTCAGGATCCGTGCCGTTGCATATCTGATAGTTCTCATTCACGAGCACCAGCTCGATACTCGTGTCCCTGCCGCACTTTATCGACTCCTTCTCCACGTTGACCTGCTCCTCGCCCTCAGTCATATAATTCCTTACCAAAGACATGACAGCAGCGCCAAGGCTGACCACAACTACGACTAGAAGTACTGCTGCGATGATAGGAGAAATTGCCTTTTTGCCTCTTAACAACATGTACTACCTCTTTTTCACACGATCATCAGGTGGTTTAAATAAAGTATGATGAGGATATTGAAGTATTGATATTTAAAATTATTGGTTTCGACAGTCCAGAAAAGGATAAAAACCTGTTTCAGCAGTCATCGATATCAGCGAAGCGAAGCTGGGCCTCAGGGCAGTATATCTTATCAGAAGAGCCGGTCACCTTCTTCTTAGGAACTATGAACACCTCTTCAACACTACCCACGCCTGAATGACCCACGATCACAGTGGAGTTCACCTGGCCAGGCGTCATGCCGCCAGGTATGATACTGTCATTATCCGCAAAACCAGTAGCGCCGAAGACCTTCACCTGCAATTCATCAACCTCTATAGATCCGGTATTCTCTATTGTGAAATTGACATAATCAGTTCCCTTGCAGATCATGAAATCATCCTCGTAAGTAGGGACGTTTATCTCAACCTCAGTAGAACACTCTATATTAGTTGATTTCTTCTCGATGGTCTGCTTATCCTGGCTGATCTGCTCACGCACGATACCTGTCACCACAGCACCGATGCCAACCACAACGACGATAAGAAGCACGGCAGCGATGAGAGGTGACAACCCTTTTTTTGAATCGAAGACCATCTTGGTCACCGATGATGATTAAACTCTTATTTAAATATTGTCTTTAGATGCCGAGGAGGTTGAACACTATGTTTCCCCAGAGGTAAGTCGCTATGAACGCTATGAGAAAGCTCGGCACGAACGGGATGCCATACTTGATCAGCACCTTCTTCAGCTTCTTCTGCCTCTTCAGCCGGCGGATCTTCTTAATCTGCTTCATCTCAAGCCCCAGGTCCTTCGGCCCGCAGATACGCTTATTCCCGACAACAACATCCTTCACCACCCAGTCACCCTCGGTCAGGTCATCAGGGTCCACCCACTTTATCATCGAAGACGCCTCCACAGACTTCAGATAGACAAAAGCATAGAAAGAAATGAAGATAAGCCCTGCAAGCACCACAACAGGCAGCTTTATGCTGAAAGGCACGAAAACAGAAATGACAAGCAGCAGGACAGTAGCAGACCACACAGACCACTTCTGCCATCTCTTCTTCGCGAACCGCTTGCTGAACTCCTTCGCGAACCGCTTCCTGTGCTTCACAGCAAGATAGACACTGAACAGCAGGCCGAACAACGCGCCGAACAGTATTATATTGATGAAAAAACCTATAAGGAAAGAGCTGACAGAAAGCTCCAGACCTATCAACGCACCAAGACCCATAACCATCTTGGAATCACCGCCGCCCCACTGGCCGGCATAGAACATCACAAGGGCTATGATAAAGAAAGCCACAAAGCCAAAAACACCCTCAAGGATGAAACCCGGATCGCGGTAAGCAAGCGAGAAGATCAGGCGCACGCCGAAACCCACAAAGATAAGCCCATAATTCAGCCAGTCAGGCACCTCACGGGTCTTAAGGTCAGTATAAGTGCCTATCAAAAGCGCTACAAGGACAATCGCGAAAATTATGGACTCAGCAGCCATATATAAGCACCAACAACAAACTATATAAATAATTGGTGTTGTTATTCAGGAATAAGAAAAATATTCAGGGGGTTTTCTCTTGCTAGAACTCATAGCAAACCAACTCAAGAAGAAAGGCATAAATCCAGACAAGTCAAAGATGCCAAAGCACGTGGCCATGACAGTCGGAGGGCTCGGCAGGTGGTCAAGACTCAAAGAAGAAGAGCTCAAAGAAGCACACAAAAGAGCGTTCAAGAAAGTAGAAGACATCATACGCTTCCAGCTCGCGTTCGACATACCCATAATGACCCTCTACCTCATCAACAACAGGATAAAAGAAGCGCCCGACTTCACAGAGACCATGGACGCGCTCACAGAATTCTTCAAGGAACTCCTGCAGAACACAGACATATTCCGCAGCAAGATCAAGGTCTCGATACTCGGCAAGTGGTACGACCTGCCATCCAGGGTCGTAGAGCCGATCAAACGAGTCATAGACGAGACAAAAGACTATGACAGCTTCTTCCTCAACCTGTGCATAAACTACGACGGACGCGAGGAGATCGTCGACGCGTGCAAGCTCATAGTCCGCAAAGCCATGATGGAAAAGATGGACGTCGACTCCATAGACATGACCATGGTCAAGGACAACATATACTCATCCTACTTCCTGCCGCCCGACCTCATGATAAAGACAGGAACAGGAAAAAGACTGCACGGGTTCTTATTGTGGGACTCATCATGGTCCATAATCTATTTCTCAGGAGTACTATGGCCCGACTTCAGGGAGAAAGACTTCATAAAAGCACTGAAGTACTTCCAGGACAATAAGAACAGGCCTTAATCCTATTGTAGCCAAGCCGCGCCCCACTCCATTTTTGCTGCTGAGACCGTCCGTGCCATCTATGCCAGTCTTTGCCAAAGGCAAAGGCAGGCACGCTTCTCCCGTAGGCACCGGGTTTGAGCATAACTCAAACCATAGCAGGCGGCGACGGTCGCGGCTTGGCTATCCCCAACACAACATTTATAAACAAAATAATCTGATGGTGCGAGTATGAAAAAGAGGTTGATGTTCGCGGTATTCGCAGTGATGCTGTTTCTTACAGGCTGCCTCGGAGGGGGGGAGACAGCAAAAGAAGTCGAAGAGATAGACAAGTCCACACGCATAGTCAAGTACACAACCCCCTCGAACGAGATCAACTACACAGAATACGAACTCCAATACATAAAAGACGACAAGCTGTACAAGACATGGTGGAGCCCCAGACTGCGACCCGCGCTCGACTACCTCAAAGAAAACTCCAACCCCAACGACATCGTACTCACCTGGTGGGACAACGGCCACCTGATAAGAGGATACGCAAGAAGAGAACCCATAGTCTGGACACCGCACTACGACCTGCTCGAGACAGTAGCAGGAGGGGAATGGGACGAAGAAAAGATGGGAAAATTCTCAGACAAGGACGACCTCACCAACGTCGCATACGCATTCCTCGCGGACAGCCCGACCATAACACAGGGCATAATGAGACGCTACGGAGCAGAATGGGCATTCGTAGCACGAATAGACCAACAGAAGATAGCAGGCATGGTACAGCTAATGGACGAAGACATAGGCAACTACCTCGACGACCTCAACGAGCCCAAGGCAAGCATCAGGCACAAAGTACTCTTCAAGATGGCAGACGGGTGGAACGTCAAAGGATACAACCTCGAATACGAAGACGAGTACGCATACGTGTACAGGCTCAGAGAGTGAACCCCCCTAGACCGGCAACCCATTTTTTAGGTGAAGCCAGACGTGAGCAAAAATATATAAACAAACTCCTTCTCAAAGCAGGACATGGAGATAGACCACATAATCAGAAGGCTGGCGCTGAAGAACGCAATAGACTACAAAGGAAACGCCAACCCTAAAGCCATAATGGGCAAGGTGCTCGCGGAGCACAAGGAATGGCGCGAGGAAAGACAGGAGCTGGCAAAGAAGATAGACATCATAGTCAAAGACGTCAACAAGCTCGATGTTGAAGAGCAGCGCGCAGAACTGGAAAGGGAAGCACCGGAGATGCTCGAGAAGAAACAGAAAGAGAAAAGAGACATCTTCGCACCACTGGGAATAGCAGAAGGGGAACACGTCGTCACGGCATTCCCGCCAGGACCGGAAAAGTACCCCCACATCGGGCACGCAAAAGCGTCACTGCTCAACTACCTCCTCGCAAAGCAGCACAACGGCAAGTTCAAGCTCAGGTTCGAGGACACCAACCCAAAACTCGTGCAGAACATATTCTACGACATAATACAGGAAAACCTGAATTGGCTCGGACTGCAATGGGACGAGCTCGTGCACGCGTCAGACCACATGGAACTGTTCCACAAGCTCTGCGAAAAAGCCATCAAAGACAGGAACGCCTACGTGTGCAGCTGCGACGCGGAAAAGATAAGAGAGTCAAGAGAGAAAGGAAAAGCATGCGCGTGCAGGGAAAGAGGCACAGAAGAGAACCTCGAGATGTGGAACGCGATGAAAAAAGACACGCCTGAAGGCCACGCAGTGGTGAGGCTCAGGATAGACCTCGAGCACAAGAACACGACCATGCGCGACCCCACCATCTTCAGGATAATAGAGGAAGAGCACGCAAGGCACGGCAGGAAGCACAGGGCATGGCCCAACTACGACTGGCAGAACGCGATCATGGACAGCGAGACCGGAGTCACGCACAGGATACGGAGCAAGGAATTCGAGCTGCGCAACGAGCTGCAAAGGCACATACAGAAAATCCTCGGACTAAGGCAGACATCAACATACGAAATAGGAAGGTTCAACTTCGTAGGGGTGGAATCAAGCGGAAGGAAGATACGCGAAGGAATAGAAAGAGGAGAGTTCGTCGGGTGGGACGACCCGTCACTGACCACACTCGTCGCGCTGAGGCGCAGGGGATTCCAGCCCAAGGCCATACGTGATTTCCTCATCTCCACAGGCATATCAAAAGCAGAAGCGAAACTCACATGGGATGACATCATAATCCACAACAAAAGACTGCTGGACGCAGAAGCAAACAGGTATTTCTTTATAGCAGAGCCACAGGAGCTATGGGTGAAAGGCGCTGGCGAGGACTCGGTCGAGCTGAACCTGCATCCCGAGCACAGGAAAGGCGGGCGGAAGTTCAAGGTGCACGACAACTTCTACATAGCCAAGAAAGATCTTGAAAACCTTGAAGAAGGCAAGATCTACAGGCTCATGGACTGCCTCAACTTCCGAAAGCAGAAAGACGGCAACGAATTCGTGGACAGGGAAGTAGAGACGTACAAAAAAAGAGGAGAGAGGATAATGCACTGGCTGCCGCGAAGCGACGACCTGGTCAGTGCAGAGGTCATGATGCCTGACAAGACAGTCATCACAGGACTGGCAGAGCCCGGCGTCAAAAACCTACAGGAAGGACAGGTCATACAGTTCGAAAGGTTCGGGTTCTGCAGGCTGGACAAGATCGGCAAGGACGATAAAGGGAATGCCAGGCTGGTGTTCTGGTACACACACAAGTAAGCTGCAGCCATGCATGAAGCTGCGGCCGCAGCCGCGCTGCTAGCGATCCTGTAGGCATGCTAACCACTGTTTATTCTTACCATGCTTGCCTGCGGCTTGCGCAATACCAATCATTTGCTGATGAAGTGCAGCCAAAACCAACACGTTCAACTTAGGACACGCAAAGAGCGGCGGCCGCAGCCGCGCTGCTAGCGATCCTGTAGGCATGCTAACCACTGTTTATTCTTACCATGCTTGCCTGCGGCTTGCGCAATACCAATCATTTGCTGATGAAGTGCAGCCAAAACCAACACGTTCAACTTAGGACACGCAAAGAGCGGCGGCCGCAGCCGCGCTGCCAGAGATTATGTATCATCGTGATTTCTCACAAAAAAGCTTAAATATCCAGATGCACTATAATAATCACATCATGAAAGACCAGCCAGAAAAGCTCATATTCCCGTGCGGCGCCAAAGGCAGCCCGGGATTCTGCCCTGACGTATGCCAGTACGGCACGTTCTGCAAGATAAAAGAGAAGAACAAGCCCCAGCCCCGCAGACCTGAAGAGCAGGAAGAAGAAGGCAGGATAGAAGAGATAAAAGAAGACAAGCCAGAAGTCGAGTTCTATTATTAAAATCAATCATCAGCAACATCAGATACTCTTTATGAACAGGCTCCACACGCCAGAACCGAACAAAGTGATGAGAGTGACAGCAACACCCGCCAGAACAACACCCACGACACACGCGATCATGAACCTCTTATAGCCAAGCCCGATAAGATAAGCGCCAAGCGCTCCAGAATAGACACCAGAGCCGGGCAAGGGAACACCTATGAACAACGCCACACCTATCTCACCATACCTCTCAACATAACCATGGATCTTCCTCTGCGTGCGCTCAACCACACGATGATAGATACGGCCGATCCAGCGGATCCTGATCACATAATGCACGAGCTTGTCAAGCAGAAAATAGATGATAAAACCCAGGATAATGTTAGTCACGACGCAGATGACAAAGACAAGAGGCCATGACATGCCCAGCTTCAGGATACCATACGGTATCGACGCCCTCAACTCAAGGAACGGAAGGAAAGTCACAGCGATAAGCTCAAGCAATTCCCGGATCATGCAAGTGCAGCTTGGCAACCCCCTTTAAATAAGTTTTGGGAACAACCTTATAAATAAAAAGCAAGATTCACCACTTACAGAGCCTAAAAACCCGGAATTCCAAACAATGAAATCAAAAAGTTTAAATACAAGCATAAATTCTGTAAGCCTTGAAACCGCTTAAATCGAGAGGTTTAAGGCATCTACCATAATGACAAATGGGGTGAATAAAACATGGGAGATATGTTAGTAGTCAAGGCAAAGCTGAAAGAAGTCTGCCAGGGATTCAACGTAGCAGGAGACCTCGCAGAAGGACTCAGCGCAAAAGTCGCAGCAGCTGTCGATGATGCTGTCAAAAGAGCAGAGTCAAACCAGAGAAAGACCGTCATGGGCAAAGACGTCCCGTTCTCATTCGAGTGCAGCGCAACACACCCGGAGAACCTGATAGTCAAGGCAAAGCTCAAAGAAGCAGCAAAAGGCTCCAACGTAGCAGGAGACCTCGCAGAAGCGCTCAACTGCTACGCACACCAGCTCCTCAAGGGCGCGTGCGAAAGAGCTGAAAGCAACCAGAGAAAGACAGTGATGGCAAAGGACCTATAAGGTCCCTAATTTTTTCTTTTTCAACTTTTTCTAATAAAAATCATCCGAGAATTCTGGAAGAAATACGAAATAGATTGAATTTATCTTAAAACCTGACAAGCAGTCCGTAAAGTTTCTATCTCCATCGGAAACTTAGCTATTTTCTGTCGAGAAAATTAATAAAGCCAGAAAACAAAAATAAAACCAAGGTCGACACCTTGGAGAAACTTTACCAGGTGCTGACTTAAAAGGTTTAGAGATATATAAACCTTTGTATTGGTTCACCAAGCCTGCCTTGTGAACCCTAGAAACCGCCAGGTTTCTATTGTGCAAAGCCGCGGTCGCATAACTGGGTATTGCGCCAGGTCGACGACCTGGAGAAACTTTACCGGGTTTCATGCGGGTTCAAAAGGTCTTAGCCCCTTTGATCGTGGACATGCTCAAAGCATCGAAGATGCTTTGGCACGCCAAAACCTCCGGTTTTGAGCGTCCCGCCCGCGGCGCACAATATTTCAAAAAAGCCATACCTTCTCAAGCACAGCACCATAGAAACTCATTAAGAACTCGATGAACCCTATTTCTTCTTGGCTTTCTTCTTCTTTGCCTTGGCCTTCTTCTTAGCAGGCCTTTTCTTAGGCTTTGGCTCGATATTCTGCCAGGGCTTTGATCCAGGCTTAAGCGTTGCCGTCTTCAGCTTCTTAGGCGTTTCAAGCTCTACCTTCTCGCCCCTGGCCTGCGCCAAAGACCTCTTGTGCCTGTCGATGACAGACTGCACACGATCAAGATCCTCACTGCTGTGCTGGCCGGACCTCTTCAACTCCCTATGCCTCTCCTCAAGAGACTTGAGATGAGCCTCCATATCAGCTATATGGTCATCCTTCGACTTAGGCGGCGGAGATGCAGGCCTCTGCTTCAGCTTACGCTCGATGTCAGCGATCTTCCTCTGCCGCTCCTCACCAGACTCAGACATCTTAATGTTCGCGGCGGCAAGCGCCTCACGCAACTCCATGATCTTCTCATCCTTCTCCTCAAGCTCACGCGCATACTCCCTGCCGATCTCGATAAGCTTGCCCGAAAGGTTCTCGACCATCGCCTTCAGCTCGATAATCTGACGCGTCTCCTTCCTCTGCTCAGAAAGGATCTTCTCCTCATCATGGATGATCTCCTTAACAGTACTCTCAAAAGAACCCAGCTCGTGCTCGATCTGCTGCTTAGTACTCCGCTTGTTCAGAGAGACAGCCTTCACACGCTCTATCTTATCCTTTATCTCCTGCTTCTTCGCAGAACGCTCTTCCGCCTCCCGCGCAGCAGCAGAAAGATGCGTAACAAACCTGCGCATCCTGCCAGGATGCAAAGAATCCTTATCCACATGATGCTCAGGAGCTGAAAGCTCAACATAATCCTCAGACTCAGGCATGATCACTTCTCACCCATCAAGCCATCCATGATGCTCTTCCCCCCTCCCGAAGAACCCGAAGGAGCATTCGGTCCTGGCGGAGGCGAAGTGCCAGAGCCTGACGAAGGCATAGGACCGGAAGGCGGAGCGCCAGGAGGAGTCAACGGAGGAAGATTACCCTCACCAGATTCCATGCCCTGCGGAGCGCCTATAGGCGGAAGGCCTCCAGGACTCGACCTTGGAGAACCAGGAGCAGGAGCCGTGCCAGGACCATGACCTGGCGGAGGAGGCATTCCCTGCGTGGAAGGCAGACCGGACGGAGGCGTCGGAGAAGACCTGGGCTCGGGACCGCCTGAAAGAGGGGGCAGCTCATGCTTCGACTTCTCACCGATCTCTTCCAGCTTCTCCTTCACCATATCCGCGATAGCGACAATACCTTTCGCGATCTTCTGGTTCTGGTCTATCAGCTGGTCAAGCTTGTCATTGATAGGGCCCATCTGCTTGCCTACCATCTCAGTATCATGCTCCTCAAGCTTCATGTCCTCAGCAGCCTGCTTGAACACCTCAAGCATCACGTTAAGGCTCTTGTTCAGGTTGTCGATGCTGGCCTGCAGGTCCTCACCAGACTCAGAACCCTCCAAGGGATTCTTCTTAAGACGCTCAAGCTCCTTCTTAAGGGTCATGAACTCCTTCTTAGAAACAATAGCATACTCCTCATCATCACCACTCATACGAGCACCCCTTTTTCTTTTTTAAACCAGGAAATAAATGTAAACTGATAAAGAGAAACCAGGGACTGATGTTTATAAATATTTCTGTTGAAAACAGCAAACACAAAGGATTTCCACTTAAAATTCAGTGAAGAGAAAGGTTCTGAAACAAAAAACAAAAACAAACAAACAAAAAAGCAAAAACAAAAAAAAAACAAAAAAAACAAAAAAAACAGCTGCATCACTCCTGCAGCTGGGTTATGACCGGCGGCCTGTTCCTGTTCAGCACTGTTATGTGGACATCTTCCTTGACAGACTCTGTGCCATCACTTACAGTTATGGTGACATCATACTCTCCGGCGTCATCATAATCAGTCTGCTTGGTGTCAGAAGTCATCCAGCCGGTGTACCTAACAGTCACCTTATCACCGTCAGGATCAGCGATCCTAGGGCGGAGCGTTATCCTCTCACCCTCATACACAGTCACATCCCTCATGCCTGATATGGTGGGCTTGCTGTTCACCTTGTTCACGATGACAGTCACTGTCTTAGTGACCTGCTTGTCCCCGTCATTCGCAGATACCTTCACAGTGTAAGTTCCTGCATCGCCCCGTTTGGTCCTCCAGGTGCCATCCGCAGCGAAAGGCCTGTCGAACACGACCTCGACATCATCACCGTCAGGGTCAGAAGCTCTCGCCACGATCCTCGCGGTATCGCCCTCATCGACGACAACACGGTCAGGCACATCAAGTGTCGGCGGTCTGTTCACATCAGAGACAGACACTGTTATGGTCTCTGTGTCCTTCTCACCGTCAGGATCCGTGCACGTCACGGTCACCTCGTGTGTGCCTGCGTCATCGTAATCAGCAGTCTTCACATCAGACGTCATCCAGCCGCTGATGGTGATCGTCACCTTGTCACCGTCAGGGTCTGTGCATCTCGGGCTGATCTTTATCCTGTCGCCCTCCTTGGCAGTCACATCCCTCAGGCCTGAAAGCACAGGAGGAGAGTTGGTCTTCAGCACCTCAACGCAGAACTCCCTCTCGTCGTAGAGCTCACCGTCAGACAGCTTAACCTTGGACCATGTCTTGCCAGCATCACCCTTCACCGTCCTCCACACGCCGCTGCTGCTGAAAGGCTCATAGAAAGTCCATATCAGCCTGCCTGCAGGACCTATGTCAGGGTCAGGATCATAACCTTCAGGAGCGAGCCTGACAGTCTCGCCCTCGTTGACAACAAACTCGCACTCGCCAGGCTTTGCCCGGGTCACGATCTTCGGCTGCTTGTTCGCCTCGGGCTCGTTGTACACGATAGTGCCTTCCTGGCAGTACTGCGTGTACGGCTCCAGCTCTATCACCTGGTAGTCATACGAATTCCTGTCGCAGTACCTGTCCTCCACGACACAGCTTCCCTCAGGGAAGATGTAACGGCACTCCCCCCGAGAGAAATACCATTTCGTGTAAGTATCTGAAGCGCTCTGCTTCACAGCAGTCTGTGAAGGCGGCAGCTGGGCAAATACCATGAATGCCAGAAGCAGTATACCTAACAGACCGACTCCTATAAGGATCTTCCATTTGAGAGGATTCTCCCTATACTTAAGACGCAAATATGTTCTTCGGCGCAATCTCATAATCTAAACACCTCCAGGTTTTTGATAATCTTGATGATAATATCGAAAATCATGGATCGATGAAACCATCAGTAACAGCACCCCATAACGCGGGATATCTCCATCTTCCTCTGAACATCCTCATGGCAGGGCTCCTCTTCAGGCTCAGGACCTATAACAACTTCAGGCGCAGGCGCAGGAGCGGGCTTCGGAGCCTCCTCGATCACGAAAGTCCCTGACCTGTCAGGCGTGGTGTCGATGTCCTGCAAAGAGCCATAGACGACCACATCTATATCATCCGCACTTATCCCGTCCACAGGCGGGCAGGGCGGGCACTCGCGCGGATACCTTACCTCTACAACATCATGCTCCACAACCTTCCCTACCTTCCCATCATCAGGCAGAGCGAGCTCGACAGGCTGCGGCTCCCCACCACCCAAGACAACCGTCTCCGGCTCCGGGGCGGAAGCTGGTGAGGGAACAGGCTCAGGCTTGGAAGCTGGAGGGGAAGCAGGCATATCTATGTGCAGCTTCGTCCTCTCAACGTCAACACCACCATAACCGTCAGTGCAGATCACCTCAAGAGTGTAGACACCGGGCGGTTCGTAAAGTATGTAAGCGACATCCTTCCCGTCGAACCTGTAGTTGATCTCAACAGGGTCGCCATCAGGATCCGTGCAGGTCGCGTCGATCCTCGTATTCTCACCCCTGGTGATGAAAACCTCATCCAAAGGCGCGATGACCGGGTTGCGGTTATCCGGGAAGAGCTCTACGCAGGCGTGCTCCGTATCCTCCAGCTCTCCGTCAGAGACAGAAACCCAGAAGTCAAAGATGCCGCGCTGGCCTTTCATCGTCTGCCACCTTCCCTGATCGTCAAAAGGCGGGCCGAACTCCCAGAGCAGCTTGCCTGCCGGGCCTATCTCAGGATCAGGATCTATCGCTTCAGGATCAAGCTGGACAAGGTCGCCCTCATAAGCAGCGACAGGACATGCAGCAGACTGCTGCGAATACGCGATCAAAGATGATGCGAGAAGTATGATTACGACAAACACAAGGAAGAGCGACCTCTTCACTATGCACCCCCTACCCGTCACTGCCTGAAGACTAATCTTTTTTCACCCGGTACCAGATACGAAAAAACCAAGCTCCCCCGTCGTGAACCTGACAGGCCTGTATACATAAGACACTATAAATATTTTGCCAAACTCCTTTTTAAAGACGGGTTGTGGGGTTCTTTACAAAAGGATGTGTCCTGAAAAAGCTTAAAAAAGGAAGCGGGAAAAAGCCGCGAACAATCTTTATAAATGATGCGCACATCACAATACCAAGGGGAGTGAGAGGACTGAGGGGGCAGGACATGTGTTCATAGAGTGCAGGTACAGCGCAACACCTGAGAAAGACCTTGATAAGCGCATAGCATCTTATTCTGACATGATCGCAGATACCAGAAAGAGTGCCGGTTTTGAAGTCATCAACAACGGCCGCGACGAGACGGTATACACCGCATATGTGCGTGCAGATGGTGACCTGTACGGACTCATGGCAAAAGCGCTCAGGCCTGTGCAGCTGCCGGAAGGAAGGATGCGGAAGCTCATAGTGGTGTCGGTCGGGTATGAGAGGGACGTGGTCGAACGCCTTCTTTCTGATTTCACCCAGGGAATAGGACTTGAAGCCACCAATGAAGCGAAGACACACGAATGCGCGTGCATAGCGGACATACTGGACAGGATTATGAAAAAGGTGCAGGCAGGAAAGTAAGATGTACAACAGATGCGTAGCAGGAAAGTGCAGGGAAGAAGAGTTCCATACGAGATTGGAAGAGTACTCCTCAAGGCTGGGACAGAACGTCATGCACGACAGCAAGAGGAACATACATGACGAGTTCACATACTGGGCATTCTACAGGAGCGGCATAGACACGTACATGCTGATCGCCAAAACACTTCCTGACTGCAAGGATGAAAGAAGGAGTGTGGTGGTCAAGGTTACCGGGCCCGAGGAAGGGATGGTAAGGTTCCTGATCGACAATTTCCTGGACATAACAGGGATAGAAGCATCTGAAGCAGGCAAAGAAGACAAGAGGAAGATAAGGTTCGATGACATCATAAAGAGCCTTACCTGAAAGCCTCAGACGCCCGGATTCTCGATATATGCGCAGAAGCCCGAAAAATTTATATAGTAGTTATGAATATATATTCATTATGGTGAGGCCAAGAAGATGCAGATGGGTAAGGCACGCACCAGACGTGACCCACTTCAAGCCGCAAGGGGTGAAGCTGAGAAAGCTCGACAGGATAGACCTCAACGTCGAGGAGTTCGAGGCAGTGCGGCTGAAGGACTACGAGAAGCTTGACCAGCAGAACGCGGCAGCAAAGATGAAAGTCTCGCAGCCGACGTTCCACAGGATGTACGCGGATGCCCGCGCAAAGATCGCGACCGCACTAGTGGAAGGCCTTGCCATCAAGATACAAGGAGGTATGTACAAAATGCCAGGAAGAGACCAGACCGGACCGACGGGCCAGGGCCCGATGACCGGCAGAGGAATGGGACCGTGCGGCAGAGGCCGCGGATACGGCCGAGGAGCAGGCAGAGGAGCAGGCAGAGGAGCAGGCAGAGGAGCGGGCTATGGCAGAGGACTCAGATGGAGAAGCCTGCCCGCAGAACCCGGCTCAAAAGAAGAGGAGCGAAGGCTGCTCGAACAAGAGAAAGAAGATATAGAGAAAAGATTAAAAGAGCTGGAACAATAAGCTACAATACACCGATGAGCGGCTACCCTGAAGACTACAGGTCTGAATTCAAGATGGCGGACGGAACAGAAGCAGTCCTTAGACCGATACTGCCTGAAGACTATGAGCTGGAGAAAGAGATGTTCAGCCACTTCTCAAAAGAGACACAGAGACTCAGGTTCTTCACATACATAAACGAAGTCACCCCCGAACTGATAAGACGGTACACCGACGTAGACCAGAACATAGAAGTAGGGATAATGGCAGAAGTCGAGAAGGACGGCAGGAAGAAGATGGCTGGCGTCGTGAGACTGATATCAGAAGAGGACGGCGAATCAGGGGAGTTCGCAGTCGTGGTTGCAGACCCATGGCAGGGAAAAGGTCTGGGAAGCAAATTCACAGACCACATAATCGATATCGCGCGCAAGAGAGGCATGCACAAGGTATACACGTTCATGCTCCCTGACAACTACAAGATGAAGAATATGCTCGAGAGGAGAGGCTTCCACACAAAGGACATGGGAGACCACATATTCGCGGAGAAAGAAATATGAAAAAAGATACTGATGATGCAGGCAGAGGGACGGAAAAGAAAGAGAACATCAAAGAAGAAAGACCAAGCTTAAAGCAAGCACTGAACAAAGCAGCAAGATCCATGTGGATGAGCTTCCCCATACTCCTCGGGGCGATACTGCTCGTCAGCCTGGCAAACACGCTCATACCGAAAGAGATGATAACCCGATTCTTCAGCAGCATACCCTTCCTCGACGCAGTCATAGGCAGCGGAGTGGGCAGCGTGCTCGCAGGCAACCCGATAACAAGCTACGTGCTAGGAGGAGAGCTGCTCGCGCAGGGAGTCAGCCTCGCAGCAGTCACCGCCTTCATCGTCGCATGGGTGACAGTAGGGCTGGTGCAGCTGCCCGCGGAATCCATGCTGCTCGGGAAAAGATTCGCGATAACAAGGAACATAGCCAGCTTCGTGTTCGCGATCATAGTAGCATACATCATGGTAGGAGTGGTGAGCCTGATATGAGGATAGCATAAGATGAAGAAGACCGAGAAGAGCTACACAGGATGGTACTTCCTCGGGATAGTCTCGCTCATATACATCATAGCCGCGCTTATAGACACAGGACTTGTAGTGCGGAGCCTTACTTTCTTCACAGGACTGATGCAGAAGATAATAATCCCTCTGCTCATAGTGTTCACGCTGCTAGTCGTGATCAACTACGCAGTAAGGCCGCGATACATAGTCAAGCACCTGGGAAAAGAAGCAGGAGCCAAAGGCTGGGCATGGGCTGCCATCGCAGGGATAATCTCCACAGGACCCATATACCTATGGTATCCCCTACTCAACGACATGCAGAAGCAGGGCGTTCGCGACGGCTACATAGCAGCATTCCTCTACAACAGGGCAATAAAGCCCGCGCTTCTGCCGCTGTTCATCTACTACTTCGGGATAACCTACGTAGTAGTCCTCACCAGCATAATGCTGGCAGCATCAATAATACAAGGATACACTGTCGAAAAGATGATGGAGGTCGGAAAAAAATGAAGATAGCTGTAGCTTCAAGCGGAAAGGAAAAGAGCTCCCCTGTAAGCCCGGTAAGCGGAAGGGCAGAATACTACCTCATATTCGAGAACGGAAAGCTGGTCAAGACGATAAGCAACCCGTTCAGGATGGGAGGGGGAGGGGCAGGACCATCAGTCGTGCAGATGCTCCACAACGAAGGCGTCAAGAAGATAATAAGCGGTCAGTTCGGCCACAAGATGAAAGACGCGATGGAAGAGAAAGGCATCGAACACGAGACAGTCCAGGACAAGAAAGCAGAAGAGGTAATATAGATGGCAAACATAGTCATACCCACAGAAGACAGGAAAGGGAAGGAGAGCAGGGTCGCCATGCACTTCGGAAGGTGCAGGACGTACACCTTCCTCGACGAAAAAGGCAACGTCCTCAAGACCATAGAAAACACAAGCGAACACATGGGGGGAAAAAGCCTCCCGCCAGAGCTGATGAAAGAGCACGGAGCGGACGTGCTGCTGTGCAGGGGGCTCGGCAACAGGGCATTGAGCATGTGCAACCAGCTCGGCATAGACGTATACGTGTGCCAGGCAGACACTGTCGACGAGATATTCAGCAGATGGAAAAGTTCAGGACTCGAAAAGGCAGGAAAGGAAGACACCTGCGGGCACGAGCACTGAATCGAAAGAAAATGAAAGTGACCATCCTGTTCAACAACGAAGCCAAAGAAGGCTTCCGGTCAGGCTGGGGATTCTCAGCACTTGTCGAGAAGGACGGCAAAAGCGTGCTGTTCGACACAGGCTGCGACGGAGGCGACCTGCTCTACAACATGGAAAAGCTCAGCATCGACCCGGCAGGGATAGACTATATCGTGCTATCCCACCAGCACCACGACCACACAGGCGGGCTGTTCGACACACTCAAGAAGAACAGCAAGGCAGAGGTTTTCCTGCTTCCCAGCTTCCCAGAGCAATTCAAGGGAGAGGTCATGAGAAAGGCAGCGAAGATGACAGAAGTCTCTGAAGGGATGAGCATAACAGAAAAAGTCCACACTACCGGACCCCTTACGGACGGCACAGACGAGCAGGCACTTGCTGTGGAGACAGAAAAAGGCCTTGTCGTGCTGGTCGGCTGCTCACACCCCGGATTAGACAGGCTGCTCGAGAAGGCTGAAGAGCATGGAGAAGTATATGCAGTGATAGGCGGTTTCCACGGGTTCTCAGACCTAAAGAAGCTGGAAGGCATCAGGATAATAGGAGCGTGCCACTGCACGCAGAAGAAAGAAAAGATAAAAAAGATGTACCCAGACCAGTCAAGGGAGATACTGGCAGGAGACATCATAGATATATAAAATAGATATATAAAATAGATATAATACACCGGGACAGCAACAGAAACACCTGCAATATTCAAAAAATTTAAAAATAACACACAAGAACAGCATATAAAAAAGAACCAGAAGGTGATACGATGCGCGCAAGACACATGATACCCATACTCATGCTGCTTATCCTATCACTGGCAGCCACAGCACAGGAATCCAACCTGACAACCACATCAGACGTCGACCTCATATTCTTCTACGGACGGGGCTGCCCGCACTGCTCACGCGAAGAGGCCTGGCTCGAAGACATGGAAGATAAGTACCCCACGCTCAATGTCGAGAAGTTCGAAGTGTACTTCGACAAGAACAGCAGGACACTCATGCAGGAGATGGCAAAAGCCTACAACACAGAGATAGGCGGCGTGCCCACCACCTTCATCAACGGAAAGGTCATAACAGGATTCTCAGACGCGCTCGGCAAGAGCATAGAACAGGAGATAAGGAACTGCATACAGACAGGATGCGTCAACCCGCTCGACAGCGTCAGAGAAGACATGACAGTCGTGGTAGGCAACGACACGGTCACGATAACAGGAGACTCATCACCCACAGAAGACCCTGCAAAGACAGAGACAGTAGAGAAGCTCACGATAGGCGCGGTTCTCGGAGCAGCAGCCATAGACGCGATCAACCCCTGCGCGTTCGCAGTTCTTATAATATTGCTCACGACCATACTCGCGGCAAAGAAGAAAAGAAGAGTCCTCGGAGCAGGACTCGCATTCTCACTGTCCATCTACATATCCTACTTCCTCATGGGGCTCGGCCTGTTCTCAGCAGTACAGGCAGCAGGAGTCACGCACTGGTTCTACGGAGTCGTCGCGGTGCTGGCAATACTCGTCGGCCTGTTCAACCTCAAAGACTACCTCTGGTACGGCAAATGGTTCATCATGGAAGTTCCAAAATCATGGCGGCCCAAGATGAAATCCATACTCAAGGGAGTCACGTCGATACCAGGAGCGTTCCTCATCGGGTTCGTGATATCCTTGTTCTTACTGCCCTGCACGTCAGGACCTTACATAGTGATACTTGGGCTTCTGGCAAAAACAGCCACACGCATGTACGCAATGGGACTATTGCTGCTCTACAACCTCATATTCATACTGCCCATGGTAATAATAACCGTAGCCATATACTTCGGGTTCACCACGACAGAACAGGCAGAAGAGTGGAGACAGAGAAAGCTCAAGGTCCTGCACCTCATCGCAGGCATCATAATGATACTGCTCGGCATAGGGATGTTCGTGGCGATGGGACTGGGGTATGTGTGAGAATAATCTTTTCCCTTTTTCTTATTTAGGGTAAAGCTCAAGATTGGCCTTAAGCAAGAGTTTCGCCGCCTTGTATTTCTCCTCAGCAAGACGCCTTGACTCAGGCAGGTGCAGCTTCCTGTTCCAGTCACGGTCGAGCTTGCTGTCAACCCACCCGAGACCTTCCTTCAGGCCGTACTTGCCAGCAGCATACTCAATCAACCAAGGCACAACATCAAAATGAGAAAGGGCATCTGCATCCCTGATTATCGTCGCAACCTTTGTCTTCGGAAGGTTCTCACCACTCCCCCTGTGCGTGGAAATGCAGTGCTTGACCTCTTCAATGATTGCTTCGGGCGCCCCAAGACCCCTCAGCAGCTTGTCAGCCTCAGGCACACCCGTCACCTCATGATCCTTGCCGCCAAACGTGAACCTACCAACATCATGAAGAAGCGCAGCCATCTCGACAAGTTCAGCGTCAACACCCTCGATCTCCGCAAGATGCTTCGCATACCGCACTACAGGAACCACATGGAGGTTCCACTGGTCATCATCTGTTATGCTCCTGATATATTCCCTGATTTTCGGCAGCATAGAATAAAAGAGAAAAATGCATAATAAAAAGATTTCGGTATCACATCCCCATGCCAGGGGGCATGCCGCCCATGCCTCCCGCGCCCGGAGGCATACCGCCGCCCTCGCCGCCGGAACCGCCAGCGATCACGTCGTCGATACGCAGTATCATGATCGCCACTTCAGACGCGCTGCTGATTGCCTGCGTCTTTATCTTGAGCGGCTCTATCACGCCCGCAGACCACGCATCCATGACCTTGCCCGTGAAGACATTGATGCCCGCCCACTTACGCTTCTTATCATGAGCAGACTTCAGCTCAGTCAGCACGTCGATAGGGTCAAGGCCCGCATTCTCAGCCAAAGTGCGGGGTATGATCTCCATCGCGTCAGCGAAAGCAAGAACTGCAAGCTGCTCCCTGCCGGAAAGAGAATCCGCGAACTTCCTCAACTCACGCGAAAGCTCAACCTCTGTCGAAGAAGCGCCTGCCACGACCCTGCTGTTCCGCAGGGCAGCAGCGACATCACCGATAGAATCCTCCAGAGCGCGCTTCACCTCATCCACTACGTGCTCAGTGCCGCCCTTCACAAGGACCGTGACTGACTTCGGGTTCCTGCACTCCTTGACAAAAGTCATCTCCTCATCACCGACCTTAGACTCCTCCACAAGACCTGCCTTACCAAGGTCCGCAGCTGAAAGATCATCAAGATTCGTCACTATCTTGGCTCCTGTTGCCTTCGCAAGCTTCTCCATGTCAGACTTCTTGACCCTTCTGCACGCGTATATACCCTTCTTAGCAAGATAATGCTGGGCGAGGTCGTCAATGCCCTTCTGGCAGAGCACGACATTCGCGCCTGAAGCCTCGATCTTCGCGACCATGTCCTTCAGCATCTTCTCCTCCATGTCCAGGAAGCTCTGCATCTGGTCAGGAGAGGTTATCTGGATCTTCGCGTCAATCTCGGTATTCTTTATCTCAAGAGCAGAATCTATGAGTGCTATCCTTGCACTCCCGACCTGCCGGGGCATCGCGGAGTGGACCTTCTCCTTGTCAAGCACTATGCCCTTGACCAGCTCTGTGTTCTCAACACTTCCGCCGACCTTCTTCTCGATCTTGATATCCCCAGTATCCACATAGAAATCATCGCCGTTGTACTCAGCCACATTCCTGATCGCCTCGACAGTCAGCCCAGCGAGAAGCTCCTTGGCAGACTCAGCACCCTTGCCGGTCATGGCTGTCATCGCGATCTTCTTGAGAGTTGCCGTGTCCTTCACAGAGACCGGCTCTGCAAGCTCATTGAGTATCTTCTGCGCGCGCTCAGCAGCTATACGATAGCCCTTAGCGATCACAGTAGGGTGGATCTCCTGGTCAAGCAGGTCCTCAGACTGCTTCAGCAGCTCACCGGCAAGCACCACCGCGGTGGTCGTGCCGTCACCGACCTCATCCTCCTGCGTCTTCGCCACCTCGACGATCATCTTAGCAGCAGGATGCTCTATCTGCATCTCCTCAAGTATCGTGACCCCATCATTCGTTATGGTCACGTCACCAAGAGAGTCAACTATCATCTTGTCCATACCCTTTGGACCCAAAGTGGTGCGGACAGTCTCTGCCACAAGCTTCGCGGCCATGATATTATTGCGCTGGGCATTCCTGCCAGTGCTCCTCTGAGTCCCCTCAGGCATTATAAATATCGGTTGAACGTCTTTTGTCATTGCCTATCCCTCCTTACAGGTTTACAGGTATTATGTATATATAAGAACCGTTTTCCCCCGAAAGCAGAATCTAAAGGAATTATTTAAAGCTTATGATGTGTGATGCTCAGTATCAAGAAAAGATAAATAAAAACTTAAAAAAGTTCTAAAAAACTAATCAAAAACAAAAGAAAAAGAAAAAACTACTTAATCACACCTATATTCACAGCATTCGCTTGCAGGACCTGGACAGGTACATACCCATCGGCACTCATCCTTTTCCAGCTCTATCCTATTGACAGCTCTGGCTATACCGCTGTACGCCTCGCCTGCAATCTCGCCATCATCCCGGATGTCTTCTGTGAGCTCTTCCTGCTCCTCTGTAGAAAGCTTATCCATCTCTGCCTGCAGCTCTTCCTCAGGGCTCTGCTGTGCGCACCCGAAAATCAGGGATGTCAGCAACGTAAAAACTGCAACCATAAAAACCGTCTTCCTTCCTATCATGTCATTTCACCTCGTTTATAATCTATAACAATGCCACTACTGTCAATCAATATATAAATAATTATTGGTATTGACAGCCCCATTTATAAACAAAATCTTTTTAAATGCTGGTCGCGTCTTGAGAAAGATGGACCTGATAGCAAGAAAAAGAGCACGGGACAAGAGAAGAGAACAGGAAAGGATAAGGAAAGACATCTACAACGAACTTGTAAAGAAAAAAGAAAAAGCATACACGCCCACATCAAAGAAGCTCACGATAATCACTTTCGTCATATTCGTCATAGCGATACCATTCATCTACCTCAAGTCAGACATGGTGGTCAAGGAAAGCTGCGGCCTGATGCCCGGACTGGAATGCGACAACATAATCGTGACGTCAGACACTATCACTTTCGATGTGAACAACTACCTCAAAGAGCAGTTCAACATAACACTAAGGGTGCAAGGGTGCGAAGAGACCGTATCAAAAGACATCAGGCCAAACAAGAAAGCCACATACACATTCACATGCGCACCTGCAGAAGAAGCGATAAAGAAAGAGATATACATGACATACGTCGGGTACTCCGGCCTGCCCCACAACGAGACCGGCATGATACAGGCAAAGGTAGCATAAAATGCTGGACAGGGAAAGACAGCTCATGCGGCAGCACATCCGGAAAGTCGGCGTGAGGCACATAATCCTGACATACCTTTTCGTCCTCTTCTTCATAATAATAATCGAGGTCTTCGCCTCATACAACATACAGGTCCTTCAGCAGGTCGAGGACGGCTCCGCCATGCTGCGCGAGCTCTTCTCAGTCATCGCGATCGTGGTAGTCGCATTCACGGTCATAGCCAACCTGGTATTCCTCGGAGGCAAGAAGAAATCAGACAGGGAATTCCACTACTACTTCAGGACACGGCCACTGCTGCTTTTCTCATCCGTCGCTGTGCTCGGTGACCTGGTCGCGATATTCGTGGCGCACAACACCGGATACGGCTACGTCGTCTTCTACACATCACTCATAGCCCTAAACCTGTTCGCGCTGGGATTCGCAGTGTACTCAGCAGAAAGCGCGATAAGGAAAGGCATCTGACACCCTATCTCTCTGTTATAAGCCTACCGCAAAAAATAAATAGAAAACCGACCAAAAAATACAGGGGGTTGAAACATTTGAGGATAGACAAGATAACAGCAGCCGTGTTCACAGCCACGTTCCTTCAGTGCTGCGCGCCGCAGCAGGAAGTCGTAAGAGTCGAAGTGCCCGGGGCAGAGCAGAAAGAGCCCAGTATGACATACGACCTGGAAGACCAGGTGATAAGATACGGAAGCGTGCAGTACAACCTGAAAGGCAGACCAGCCAGGACAAACAGGGAGAACTTCGGACCGGCACTGCCTGAGACCATAACCAACCTGTACTTAACGCGCGACAGGACCGGAAAAGAATACAAGTTCGCTACCGAATCTTACACAGAGGGCAGGCCGCACACAGTATGGCTCCAGATACCCGGAGCATGGCTCAAGATCGAGATAGGACGGGACCGGAGCGTGTGGGGAGAGCAGAGGCTTGACAAGCAGCCCGACCAGCTCGAAGACAGGTTCTACACAGAATAGGGAAAAAAGCAGCCGCCAATCTGCTGGATTTTAGTGTGCTGCAGCCACGTTGCTAGTGATTATGTGTGCTGCTGAATAATTTTTCTTGTTACCGTGCTTGCCGCCGGCTTGCGCAATAAGTACTGCACATATCTAAGGTGAAGCGATTCCAAGAATCAGACTTAGGACACGCATAGCAGCGCAACACTGCGTGTTGCTGGTCTTCAAGCAAAGCTTGAAGGAACGGTGGCTGCAGCAATATAATGAGAATGTGTGATCAGTCCTTCTTACCCATCCTGCCCTGAAGTGTGCGCACGTCCTCCTCAAGCTTCTCGGCCTTCAGACGGAACTCATCAGAACGCGAAGCGTTGCGGAGCGAGGTCTTGATAAGCATCTCATTCTCCTGCTTCAGACGATATATCTCCTCGATGCGGGACTTTAGCTCAGCAGTATAGTAATCTATCATGTCATTGAAGCGCTGCGCAGGGACTGACTTGAGCCTGCGCTCCTTCATCGGCTTAGGCAGGGAGCCTTTCCTGCCTCTCTCATCCTTACTGCCCTTCCTGCCCAACAGGTTCCTGATCATGTCCAAAGCCGTGGCATGTTCCCTATATAAGATTTTCTGAGTAGTCCTGAGCATGTGACGAAAAACAGTTTTATAAACATCACGGACCATTAAAAATGTATGGGGGGTACGGATAACATCGATATAGAAGAGATCGCCAAAGATATAGAACAAGAGATAGAGGAAGATGGAAGACGTCAGAATCCTGAAGATGATCCTGAGCCTGAATTACGCGTTCACATCAGGAAAGAAAGGGAGCGAAGACAGATATGGCAAGCTGGCGGCGCTGAAGAGATGCTTGAGATCCTGAAAGAATATCATTTCCGCATCCCCACAGCAAAACGCATCCTCCAAAAAGCAAGGAACTTCCATGAACAGAAAAGGCTCCTGGAAAACGCAAGAAGATTTCTACAGGAAGACAGGATAATGCAGGCAGCAGGACTGATGGCAGCATACACCATAAACGTCAAGGAATCACGGCCGGCGATACACGAAAGAGAGATGCGAAGAGGTTCAAAACTAAGGACATACATAGAATGGAAGTCAGACCAGGAACAAGGAAAGCACACGATAAAAGACATCCTCCTGAAGACCGCGGACCAACTGTCACGCAATGAGTTCGTCGAAGCGTCCGCAACAGTAAAGAAAGCAAAAGAAAAAGTCATAGAGGAAGCGGCACCCTACCCCCTGTTCCTGCTCGTGGCAGAGGTGCTCGAATTCACATACCCTGACCAGGAGTTCGAAGCCAGCTATTACGACGCGACATTCGAAGCACTGAGACCCGGAGAGCTGGAAAGCGTACTTGAAAGGTACACAGAGACAGAAAGCAGGAACAAGGTATACATGATAACAAAACTCCTGCCGGGCATCGTCTTCTTCGCGAAAAAATACACCGACCACAGCATCATGAAAAGAGAGGTGCTATACTCAGATATGTTCCTACAAAAAATAGGGCACTCCATACAGCAGCCTGTCGCGGTATCAAGGGATGAGAGAGACCAGACAATACTCACAGTAATGAGATCCGCAGGCGACAGAACCCTCGACCATATGATAGAGCGAGGGCAGAAAAGAAAACTCAAGATGGTGTTGAGGCAAGCAGCAGTGATGCTCGCACGCATACACGTTCTCGGGACAGAAGTGTACAGGAGAGGGCTGCCGCCAGGTTCCAGTTCGATAAATGAGATAGATATAGAAGCTCCGCGGAAAGGGGAAGACCATTTCAAGGAAAGGATCAAAAGGATGCTCTCAGCAGACGACATGTGCAGCGGCACCATCTGCAGGGGCGCGCTGGAGAAGATAATAGACTCTTACAATCCCGTCGACAATGTCCTGACCGGTGCCCCGAAGGAATTCTACAAGGACCACAACCCGCGCAACATAGTGATCGACGGGCTGGACAGGATAACATGCATAGACTTCGAATCATCACGCATGGCGCCGCCGCAGATAGACCTCATCAGCCTGCTCGAGTTCGGGGCAGCATACGCAGGGCAGAGGACCAGGGATGTGGTCGTGAAGGAATACCTCCAAGAGGTCGCCCGCCTCAGGAGGAAAGAGCCTGACGTGCAGCAGTTCATGGAACTTTATTCATACGCAAGGGTGCAGAGGCATCTCGAGATGATAGGATACCGGACAAGGGACTCGAAGAAAGCGCAGGATCCTGCAAAAGTTCAGGCAGAGATCAGAAGGAAGAAATACCACGCGATGCAGGCGGCCGAGTCGGTCAGAAATCTGATGGAACACGCGGACATGGAAACAAGGAGGAGGATGCGCGGAGTTTACGAGGGCACAGCAGAGATAGAAAAAGCATGCCATCCCTAGAGTCGCGCGGCCATCAACGGGCCGTTCATGTCGAAAGTGCTCTCGACAACAGATTTCAAAAAGTAAAGAGGCCTTGCCTCGTCCCTGCCGGCAGAGTCGAACCTCTTATCGAACACGGCCCTCAACCGGTAACGCCTCTCTGCAAAATCCCTCAAAGAAGCTAGGTCAAAATCAAAGAAGACCCCGTAGAACTCCCTGAAGAAACGGTTAGTATCCCTGAACAATGACTGCAGCTCTTTCGAGGGCCTGGCCCTGCTACTTGAGTAATGCCTGCAGAGATCACGGTACATGTCGCCTATCTTCTCAAGCTGCTCGACCATGAAATAAAGAGGAGGTGTCCTCTTATAGCCTTCCGCGCCGGTCGTGTTCAGTATCCGCCTGCAGAAATCGGCTATCTTGTTAACGTCCTTGTCATGCAATGCTATGGCCTCAAGCCATTCCCTGTCACCTTTCTTCACGGCCTCGAGAGAGTCGTCAGCCATCGAGAGAATTATCAGGAACATCCTACGGAGCATGACATCAAACTCCTTGGACTCTATCTGCGACACCTTCCTGAAAGTCAGCCACTCTTTCTTCTGGTCCACCACCTCAAAGCCAAGGAACTCCTCGCGCACGACCTCCTGGACTGTCTTGAGCTCATCGATGCCTGAGAACCTAACCTTGACCTCATCATAGCCTGACTTGTAGAGAGCGCCGAGGATCCTTTTTATCATAGGGTCCATGCCTGAGACGTCAACAGTGAATGTCCCGCCCGGCCTGCTCCCTGAGGGGGACACGACAAGCCTGCCTTCAGACTCCTCTACATCCATCTCGTCGCCCTTCGACAACCCTGACCTCTTCACCCAGGAAGAAGGCAGCGACACCACAAGAGTGTTGTTGGCGAGCTGTATGGCTTTGCGTCTCATCTTATCTGAAGTAGGTGAGAGTAATATATAAGTCTTTTGTTATTATATAGTTTAAGGTAGTATATATATCTTATAGAAAAAGTATAAGGTCTATCCGGACATATTACATACTGCCCTTCACGGGCGGAGGGAGTCAAGATGAGACAGAACAAAAAACTGGTGAGCCTCCTGATGCAGCTCAGGATAGACGGAAGGCAGCCCCTTACCGAGATAAGCAGGAAGATACACATGCCGGTATCCACACTGTTCGACAAGGTCAAGTCGAACAAGGACAGCATGATACGCAGGTTCACATGCCTGCTCGACTTCCGCAGGATAGGATTCAACTGCAGGGCACAGATCGTGCTCAGGGTCAAGAAGGAGGAGCGCGGAGAGATACAGAAACACCTGCTCAAGCACCCCAATGTCAACTCAGCATACAAGATCAACAACGGCTATGACTTCCTGATAGAGACCGTGTTCAAGGAGATCAGGGAATTGGACCTCTTCCTCGAAAAGCTGGACGAAAAGTTCAAGATACACGAGAAGAGCGTCTACTATATAATAGAAGACCTGGCAAGGGAGAGATTCCTCACAGACCCTGTGCACGCGGAGATGGTAGGGGCGTTGGAATAGCCGAAATTTTTATATATTGGATATGATATATCATATATTGATGCCAATAGGACATATGACAAAAACCGGAAACGTATCAATACCAAAGAAATGGAGGGACGAGCTAGGAATGGAACCGAACTCAAGCATAATGATCGAGAAGACAGGGGATAAGATAGTCCTCAGGCCGCTCAAAGGATCATTCAACAAGATAGATGAAGAGATGCGCCGGAAGAAGATAACATTCACAAGAAAAGAGGCTGTAAGGGATGATCTCTACGACTAAGTTCATAGATGCGAACATCTTCATAGAAAGGTGGAGCAACGACAGGTGTAGAGAACTCACAGACTACCTTGACCTGGAAGAGTATCACACGTCAGTACTGGTGCTGACAGAAGTATATCACAAGCTGAAAAAGAAGAATGTCAAGTCTGCGTTCGATTACGTAAGAGCTATCATGGGTTCTGTGAAAGTCCACAACATCACGCAGAACGACCTATTCAACGCCATGAAGAATCATTCGGATATTAATATCAACGACAAGATACATATAGAAGTCATGCGCAGGAACAACATATCTACTATAATCTCCTTTGACAAGGATTTCGACAAAGAGAAAACAGTCAGAAGGGAAGAACCATAAAGAACCAAAACCAATAAAAACCCCCCTGCTGTTATGGTGGCGCATGGCAGAAGCAAAAGGATCCGGAAAAGGGAAGATAACAAAGGAGATGGGAATAGCCGACATCGTGTCAGAGCATCCTGAGACCATGGAAGTGTTCATGAAGCACGGCATGCACTGCATAGGCTGCGCGGCTGCGCGGTTCGAGAACCTCGAGCAAGGGTGTATCGCCCACGGCATCGATGCGGACAAGCTTGTCAAGGACCTCAACAAGGCAGCAGAGAAAGCAGGCAAGGAAGAGACTTCAGAGAAACCAGAAGGGAAGCCTGAATAATCCAGAGAGCAAGACATCATTAACTAAACAACACATGGCCTGCACTGCGCTCCGTCCAATCACCTTCCCTCTACTTAAACCGCACAATCGCGACATCTGATAGTATCACCAATGACTTCGCCAGGCAGGGCAGGCCACGTGTGCCGATAAATCAACAATGTCAAGAGCAATAACGTTTATATATCCTGCCCGCTTTTACGCTGAAAAAAGAGGACCAACATGGCAGCACCCACATACCTGAAAGTCACGCTAAAACTCATGGCGCTATACGCAGGAGTTATGGGAGCGCTGGCAGCATTCTTCCAGGACGCGGGGTCGTTCATATTCGGGCACACAATAACAGACCCCATGATCACCAGATACTGGGGGGGCGTGCTCCTCGCAATGTCAATATTCTACTTCTTCCTGTCCATGGAGCCGGACAAGTACAGGCTCTTCATCTGGGTCGGCATATTCGACCTGGGCATAGCCATGGTATTCACAGCGATAAACCTGTCCACAGAAGCCATAGGAGTCGTGCAGGGCCTGGTAGGCGTGATACTCAACCCCATATTCGTCGTCATCCTGCTATACGGCATAGCCAAAGAGCCTGAAGGAGAGGTGCTTTTTGTCACGACAGGCGAGACAAAAGAAGGGGGAGAGGAGAACACACCCGAGCACTCCAGGAGCAGGCACCCCCTGCATGGCAAGTAGATCTTAAAAGCGCGTCGCCATCCTGCGGTGAAAGGTGTTGAAAAGAAAACAAAACACAGACCACAGGCTTTCTGCAGGCAATACCCCATCACGGTGGCAACAGGTTACTGCAAAATGGTGTCGCGATAAATAATAATCTTCCAAAAAACATGATTGAATCGTATAGTTTAAACAACAAAAATGCTTAAATACCAGTTCTTCAGAGTAACACTACAGGTTGTGTAGTGAGGGTTAAACAAGCACAACATATTGTGTTTTTCGGATTTTCGGAAATCTTGCGGAAAACCAAGAATTAACAGCCTTTTTCGACAAAATTTTTTGCCAAGACACTTTCCGGAGCCAATATGAAATGCCCATTTTGCGGAAGCATCGAGTCCAAAGTCGTCGACAAGCGCGACACAGAAAATAGCGTGGCGACAAGACGGCGAAGGGAATGCCTCGGGTGCGGAAAGAGATACACAACATACGAGCGCCTGGAGGCGCCCTCACTCACCATACTCAAAAAAGACAAGACAAAAGAGCCTTTCGACCGGCAGAAGATCGTCAGCGGACTGCTCAAAGCCTGCGAAAAAAGGCCCGTGACAAAAGAGCAGATAGACAACATCGCAGACGAGATCGAATGCGAGCTCAAGGCAATGGACGCCACAGAGATCGACAGCAAGAAGATAGGGGCGAAGGTCATAAAGAAGCTCAGGAAGCTCGACAAGGTCGCATACCTGAGGTTCGCGTCAGTCTACAAGGAATTCCAGGAAGTCGAGGACTTCGACAAGGAAGTCAGCAAGCTCATAAAGAAGTAATAGAGCAAAACCACCCCGCAGCCTAATTCTGCGGAAGCACCAAAAAGAAGTGTGTAAAAGAGAGGCCTGATAGGAGATGGAAGAACTTGACAAAGTAAAAAGGGTGCAGAAAAGAGACGGACAGCTCGTTCTATTCGAAGAGGAAAGGATAACAGACTGCATATTCAAGGCAGTAAAAGCAGTAGGGCAGGACGACTACCAGAAAGCCAAAGGGCTCTCCAACAAGGTAATATCCATACTCGGGATATTCTTCAAAGGAGGAGTCATACCCACAGTGGAGATGATACAGGACCTCATAGAGAAAGTCCTGATCGAAAGCTCTGAAGTAGAGATAGCCAAGGCATACATCCTCTACAGGGACCAGAGAAAGAGACTAAGGGACGAAGGAGCGGCCATGATGAACGTCAACTCCACCATGGACGGCTACCTCAAGCAGAGCGACTGGAGAGTCTCAGAGAACGCCAACATGAACTACTCATACTCAGGACTCATCATGCACGCAGCCACATCAGTCGTCGCGCACTACACCCTAAACAACATATACCCGAAAGAGATAGGGGACGCGCACAGGAACGCAGACCTCCACATACACGACCTCGGCTGGGGCATAGTCGGGTACTGCGCAGGATGGTCACTGCGCCAGCTATTGACAGAAGGTTTCAACGGAGTGCCGGGCAAGATAGACTCAAAGCCTGCAAAGCACCTCGACTCAGCACTATGGCAGATAATCAACTTCATCGGAACCCTGCAGAACGAATGGGCCGGCGCGCAGGCGTTCAGCAGCTTCGACACCTACCTCGCGCCCCTGGCCAAGGTGGACAACCTCAGCTACCGGAAAGTAAAGCAGGCAATACAGGGGTTCGTGTTCAACATGAACGTACCCACAAGATGGGGCGGGCAGACACCATTCTCAAACCTCACATTCGACTGGGTAGTGCCGGAAGACATGAGAAACAAGAAAGCAGTAGTCGGCGGCAAGGAGATGGACTTCACATACGGAGAATGCCAGGAAGAGATGGACATGATAAACAAGGCATTCATGGAAGTCATAACAGAAGGAGACGCCAAAGGAAGGGTCTTCACATTCCCAATACCCACATACAACGTCACAAAGGACTTTGACTGGGACTCAGATAATTCCAAGCTCCTATTTGACATGACCGCGAAGTACGGCATACCCTACTTCCAGAACTTCATAAACTCAGAGCTTGAGCCAGGAGACGTGAGGAGCATGTGCTGCAGGCTCCAGATGGACATGAGAGAGCTCAGGCAGAAAGGGGGCGGCCTGTTCGGAGCGGTAGAGATGACCGGCTCGATAGGAGTCGTGACCATAAACCTGCCACGCATCGGTTACCTGGCCAAGACAAAAGAGGAATACTTCGAAAGACTGACAAAGCTCATGGACCTCTCCAAGGAATCCCTCGAGATAAAGAGAAAGCTCGTACAGAGGAACATGGACAACGGTCTCATGCCATTCACCAAAAGATATCTCGGGACTTTGCAGAACCACTTCAACACCATCGGCGTAAACGGCATGAACGAGTCCCTCCAGAACTTCTTCGGAGCGGACACGACAATATCCACAAAGAAAGGCATAGCCTTCGCAGAAGAGGTGCTCGACTTCATGAGAGAGAGGCTCGCGAAGTACCAGGAAGAGACAGGCAACATATACAACCTTGAAGCGACACCGGCAGAAGGCACTGCCTACAGGTTTGCGAAGCACGACAAGGAGAAATACCCTGACATAATCACGGCAGGCAAGGAGCAGCCGTACTACACGAACAGCTCACAACTGCCGGTCAACTACACAACAGACATATTCGAAGCGTTGGAGCTGCAGGACTCCCTCCAGATCAGATACACAGGAGGGACCGTGCTGCACGGCTTCCTGGGAGAGATGGTAAGCGACATAGAGACGTGCAAGAAGCTCGTGAAGAGGATAGCATACAACTTCAAGCTGCCCTACTTCACCATAACACCCACGTTCAGCGTATGCCCAAAACACGGCTACATACCAGGAAGGCACGAGACATGCCCATACGACGACGATGAACAGAAAGACTTCACAGAGACAAAGCCCCGCATAGCAGGGCAGTGAAAAGAGGTTGAAAACAATGGCCAAATGCGGAATGAAATGCGAGATATTCTCCAGGGTTGTCGGCTACCACAGGCCAGTACAGCAATGGAACAAAGGAAAACAGGAAGAGTTCAAGGACAGGATAGAGTTCGACGAAGGCAAGTCACTCGACAGCGAACACGCAACAAGAGGATACCCAAAGACAGAGATGGAGATGAAGAACAAGTTCACGTTCTGAACCTTTTTTTTATTTATTTTTTTTAAAAATAAATACATAATCAATAAATCATCAAGCCTTCGGCAAAAACGATACAAGAGATCCCCGCCAAGGCAAAGAGCGAGCCAAGCGGAGTAGGGCGTGGCTTTGCGACCAATGCCTCGGTTTTGCGACCCACACCAAGAAAAGAGACGATAACATGAAATACAAACTGTTCACGACACAGTTCTGCCACAAATGCCCTGCGATGAAAGAGTTCATGGCAGCGCAGGACAAGGTTGAGGGCAGGACAATAGATGCGTCCACACCAGAAGGGCTCGGAGAGGCGAAGAAGAATTCAGTCACGGGCGTGCCGACGCTCATCTTCTTCAATGAAGACGGGGAAGAAGAGCACAGGTGCATGAGCAAGGAAGAGGCAGAAGTTCTTCTGGAAACATTTAAATAATCTGTTTCTTTATCTTTTATTCATGAAGTTCAACCCGTTTGAGCAGATAGCGCCGACCATCAATGATGTCAAGAGACTTCTGTTCCCTTTCAGGCTCAGGCACTGGCTGAAGCTCGGCTTCGTCGCGATGCTGGCAGGCAACGTAAGGTCAGGCGGGGGCGGAGGGCCGAACGTCAACATACCTCTCGGGGCGAACAGAGGCAACCAGACAGCAGGGAACGCTACGAGCAAGATCACGGGCAGCGCAGTGGACGGATTAAAATCAACTCTCGGAGGGTTCGCATACCTGATAATACCCGTGCTGGTGCTGCTTTTCACGGTCATGCTCGTGCTAGGCTACATAAGCAGCGTGTTCACGTTTATATTCCTCGAAGCACTGCACAAGAGGAAAGTGCAGATAAAGAAAAGCTGGAAACAGCAGCAAAGCCTTGGCGTGTCATGGTTCCTGTTCAGGATACTGCTGGGCGTGATCCTGATACTCGTGATAGGGCTGTTCGCGCTTCCTTTCATCATACCGCTGATCACAGAAGGTTGGGCTGGTTTCACAGCAGGGTTCAGCCTGGCATCACTCGCATGGATAATACCATTAGCTTCTCTCCTGATCATACTGTTCATACTCTTCGCGCTGTTCATGGCGCTGGTCTTCCACTTCAGCACAGTGCACATGTACTTCAACAAGCTCCCGGTATGGGTGAGCGTCAAAGCGACGTTCAGGAAGATAGGAAAAGCAAAGCTGGAAGTCTTCCTCTTCCTCATAGCAAGACTATTGATAGGTATCGTGCTGGGGATTGCAGTGCTGGTCATACTCCTCATCCTCCTGCTGCCGTTCGCGCTGGTCGCGGCGCCTTTCGCCCTCATGTTCTGGGGCATAGGCCTTGCCATGATCTGGAGCATACCATTGATAGTCGTCGCCGTGCTGTTCGGCATAGCGTACCTGATAGTATGGCTGTACATATTCTCGGTCTGCTTCCTGCCGTTCAGCACATACTCAAGATATTTCTCCATAAGAAACTACAAACTGCTGATGAAGTGAGGCGCCTAGACAAACCTTTCCTCGATCATCTTCCTATAGAAAGAGATGTAGACAGTCTCCTGCTGGATATCCATCACCTGGCGGACCATGCCTGAGAGGTATTTCTGCACTATCTTGTCCTTCAAGCCCTCTATACGGCTGTCTATTATCTTCAGGTCCTCTGTGTCTGCCTTGACGAACCGCCTGCAGCCCCTGTTCCTGAGATGGTCAACACTCCGCGAAAGCTCGCGCTGGACGAACTCAAGCACGTCATGCTCAACTGCGCGCTTTCCTGAAGAGTGCAGGTAATCAGCAAGGTGCTTTATGTTGTCAGCAAGGTTCTCCATCTTCTTCGCGATAAGGAAATGCGCAGGAAGAAGAGAGATGTTCTTAAGCCCTGAAGAGTGCAGGACATTCGAATCGATAAGCGACAGGGAGAGCATCTTGGAAGTCAGATGGTAAAGACGATCCACCTCATTCTCATTTATCCTTATCTCAGATATGTTAAGGCCTTCCATCATGTTTGTCAGCGAAGAATCTATTATCAGCGATATCCTGTAGAACACCTGATCTATCTGCACCTTGGAGACATCAAGCATCACACGGACAGTTATCCTGTTCTTATCCTCATGGGTGATCTCAGTGCCGCTCATATGGGTAAGGGTCTTGCGGATCCTGGAGCGGGTATCCTTGGAGAACTCAGCCCCGGAGAACAGGGTGATGGTCTCAAAACCCACATAATAAAGGGCGAAAAGTATCTGGTCCACATTGCCGACATGCTCATCTATGTTTATTGAGATGTCATCCCTGCTCTTCCGCTCGACAGCGTGCGGGGACAGGAGAAGGGTGCGGTCGTTCTTCTCATACACGAGAAGCTCAGCCTTCGGGCTTAGCTTATTCTCCTTCACCCATCCTTTCGGCAATGAGACAGCGTAGCTGGTACCCCCAACAAGCTGTATGCGACGCCTGTGCATGTACGTATAAAATAAGTATCGACTATATAAATTTTTTGCAACTATATAGAGTAAGTAGGAAATCTATATAATCAAAATACGTTTTCCGAAAAACATGAAAAAGAGGGAAGTGCTTATAAGATCGATACTGATCGCGTTCACGATATACTTCTTCCTGCTCAGCATAAAGCTCATGGGCGGCGCGTTCAAGCTCTTCGGAAAAGAATTCGCACACACACTCATATCCATAACAGCAAACCCCCTGGTCGGGCTATTCATAGGAATACTCGCCACAAGCATAGTCCAGAGCTCATCATGCACCACATCCATAGTCGTAGGACTGACAGCAAGCGGAGCATTGACGATAGGCAACGCGGTCCCCATAATAATGGGAGCGAACATAGGCACCAGCGTCACGAACACGATAGTCTCATTAGGGCACGTCGCCAAACGCAAAGAGTTCAGGAAAGCTTTCGAGGTCGCGACAGTGCATGACTTCTTCAACTTCATAGTCGTAATAATACTCTTCCCGATAGAACTCCTCTTCCACCCGCTCGAAAAGGCAGCAGTATGGTTCACCACAATATTCCTCGGGGCGAACATGGGCGTCACGTTCACAAGCCCGCTGAACCACATCATAAAGCCGGCAGCAGGATTCCTTGAATGGCTGCTCTGGGACAACGCGATAGCGATACTCGCGCTGGCGCTGCTCGGACTTTTCTTCTCGCTAAAATACTTCGTCAAGATAATCAAGCCGATAGCGCAGGGAGAGTTCAGGGACCACCTCAACAAGCACATATTCAACAGCCCTGCAAGAGCGTTCGGCACAGGCCTCATCCTCACCACCATAGTGCAGAGCAGCTCAGTAAGCACATCACTGATAGTGCCCCTCGCAGGAGTGGGACTTCTCATGCTGGACAAGGTATTCCCATACATACTAGGGGCAAACATAGGCACCACATTCACAGCACTGATGGCGTCAGTCGTGACCGGATCGCCGGCGGCGGTGGCCGTAGCCCTGGAGCACGTCATGTTCAACACGTTCGGAAGCATAATAATATGGCCCCTGCGAAGGTTCCCTATAGCGCTCTCAAGAGGACTCGCCGCACTTTCGTTCAGGTCCAGATTCTACCCCTTCGCATATATCGCCTCAACATTCTTCATAATACCTGTCGTGATAATATACCTTTTCCACTGATCAAAATGCGGAACATTCTGGTGAAATATTGAAGTATCTAACCTATCCATCAATAACAGAACAAGAAAGGAAAGACCTGATGGAGAGACTGAAATCAGGCGATGAGAAAGCAAGAGACAGGTTCATAGCTTCTAACGTGCCCCTTGTGATAAGCATAGCAAACAGGTACACCAACAACGGCATGCTCGACGACCTCATACAGGAAGGGTGCAAAGGGCTCATAAGAGCCACAGAAAAATTCGAGCCGGAAAGAGGATACCGATTCTCGACATACGCGACCTGGTGGATAAGACAGGCGATAACAAGGTACATAGCAGAACAGGGAGAGATACGCCTGCCCAGCCACCAGAACGAAAGACTGAGAAAAGCCAAAAACATCCAGAACAGGACATACCAGGAAGAAGGGGAATACCTATCTGAAGAGGAGCTCGCAGAAGAGATGGAGCTCGACATAAACGCGCTGAAAGAGATCCGGAAGATACAGGACAGAAGGTTCAGGTCACTGGACAGCACAGTCGGAGAGGACGGAAACACCACTATCGGAGAGCTGACAGGCCACGACCCCTGGCATGACGCGCTGGAAAGGATCGCCAACCACGAGACCAGGAAAGTCCTCCAAAAATACGTTGAACGGCTCAGCAGGGAAGAGCAGGAAGTGCTAAGACTAAGATACTACGAAGAGAAAGGGATAAGGCAGATAGCAGACAGGACAGGCAAGGATTACGAAAGGATAAGGATGACAGAAAGCAAGGCCCTCAGGAAACTCAGGGCGATAGGCATAACAGACCCCAAGCTCAGGGCACTGCTCAACTGAACTTAAGCTTAAAAAACACCCCGCAAGATTTAATAACATAACCTGATTCTGTCCCATCATGATCATCGCAGGGGTGCAGAAGACAAGCACGGTAGACTGGCCGGAAAACATATGCTCCACAGTATTCATAGCAGGGTGCAACTTCCGATGCCCGTTCTGCCACAACCCAGAGCTGGTCCTGCCTGAAGAGATAGAGAAGACAGAAGCACTCTCTGAGAACGAACTCCTCACCGCACTGGTCGAGAGGAAAAGGTTCATAGACGGCGTGTGCATAACAGGCGGGGAGCCGCTGATGTCCCCGGACATAGTCAAGCTCATACACAAGATAAAGGACAAAGGACTCGCCGTAAAAGTCGACACTAACGGGTCAGTCCCCAAGCTGCTCAAGAAGCTGATAGACGAGAAGCTGATAGACTACGTGGCGATGGACATCAAAGGCCCGAAAGACAGGTATGCAGAGTTCACAGGAGTCAAGGCCAACCTGAAGCTGATAGAAGAAAGCATAAAGATTTTAAAGTCCTCCAACATAGCATATGAATTCAGGACAACAATGGTAAAAGGCCTGCTGGACAGCAAAGACATACTCAGGATCGCTGAATGGCTGGACGGCGCTGACGCCTACTACATCCAGCAGTTCGTGAGCGACGGGAAGACACTAGACCCGGAATTTGAAGGGAAGAAGTCATACACTCCTGATGAGCTCAGGGATATGATGACATCAGTCGCTGACAGGTTCGGCAAATCAGGAGTCAGAGGAGTCTAAGAGGCGACGGTCAGTTTTCCTTCGGAAAGCAAAGGTGAAAAAATATGAGATACACGCTAGGACAGGACATGATATTCGTCATACTCGCACTCATATCAGCACTGGCCCTGCTTAGCAGGCACCCCTGGGTATCAGCAGCATTCTTCGCAATATCACTCATATTCATCTGCTACGAGCACAGGATATACGAGTACATAAAGACCGCATGAAAATGGAAAAGAAAAAGACAACACCGCTCCATGAGATATTCATAGAATACTACAAAGGCATAGTCCTGTTCGGAGCAGTCATGGCAGCGCTTGCCGTCTGGCTGTACGAATACCACTACACAGTCAGAGGAGACGGGCTCATAGGAGTTCTAGCGGCAGGCTCGCTTTTCTTCGGAACACTCCTCATAGGACAAGGAATAAGAGGATGGAGAGACGGCGAGGAATGGCGGACGCGCTACATAAAGATGAAAAGCAAGAAAGGAGCAGAACTCACGATAAAGAAGAGGAAGAAAAAATGGTCGAGATAAGGATGCACCGGACGGACAAGACAGTAGAGCTGCCGAAATACGCGAAGCAGGGAGACGCCGCATTCGATCTTCGGGCTTCAGAAGACAAGATCCTCCACGCAGGACAGAAACAGGTCATAAAGACAGGATTGAGAGTGGCAGTGCCTGAAGGATACTGCGGACTCATATGGGACAGGTCAGGCATGGCAGCAAAGCACGGCATACACACGCTCGCAGGAGTCCTCGACTCAGGATACAGGGGAGAGATCGGCGTGGTGCTGCACAACCTCAGCGACCAGGACTTCACAGTAGAGAAGAACATGCGCATAGCGCAGATGCTCATACAGCCGGTCGCGACAGCAAAGATAATGGAAGTTGACGAGCTCGACGACACAGACAGGGGAGCAGGCGGGTTCGGAAGCACAGGCACGCACTGAGTCAGGGCATCACAAGACGCCCACAGAAATCAAGTTCTGGACCACTATAAGACCCAGCGCCAGCGCCCCCATCACACCATACACCACCTTGTTCCACTCAAATATCTTCCTGCCGTCGAACATCGCGAAAGGTATCATGTTGAACAGGGCAAGCCACGCATTGATTATGAAACCGTAACGGCCTATCACCTCCCAGATGCCCACACCAGAGAAAGCCAGCGGAAGGAAAAGAAGCGAAACCACAATGTTCATGCCAGGACCTGCGGCAGAGATGCGACCGTCCTGGCTTCTGGTCAGGTGACCCCTTATCATCACAGCGCCGGGAGCGGCGAATATGAAACCGATGAAAGAGAAAAGAAGCGCCAATACCAGCATATGGTCAAAAGAGCGGAACTCAGCAAAACAGCCATACCTCTGAGCCATGAACTTGTGCGCCAGCTCATGGAAAAGGAATCCCACACCTATCGTCAAAAGGGAGATGAAAAAAGCGATAAGGAAAGAAGAGTCGAAATCCAACCCGTCCATGACTATCGCAAAAGCAAGGCCGAGGATCACCCATGCCTTGGCAAGGTCTATCAACTCCTTCCTCGAGGTCCGGATACCCTTCCCGTGATGAGGATTTATGTGCTTCATGACCATATCATAAGAATTGCGGGAAAGCCTTAAAAAGTTTTCCCATCTCCCACAGGGCATGACAGAAAAACTCGCACAGGGCGCGGAAGCGATCATATATTCTCATGATTCTATAGTGACTAAAGACAGGTTCGAGAAGAAATACCGCCATCCAGAGCTGGACAAGAGACTTCGCAAGGCCAGGACACGACGGGAAGCAAAGATACTGACAAAGCTCGGCGAGGCGCAGTTCCCTGTACCGCAGATGCTCTCGATGGACGACAAGTCCATGAAAGTGCAGATGGAGCGCGTGCCCGGGGACACGGTCAAGGTCGTGATAGACGCGCTCGAGAAACAGGGCAAAGAAAAGGAATACCTCGCGCTGTGCAAAGAGATAGGAGAGAAGATAGGAGCGCTGCACAACAAAGGCATAGCCCACCAGGACCTCACCACATCAAACATGATAATGCACGCTGAGAAAGAGGAAGTATACTTCATAGACTTCGGACTATCTTTTTTTTCTGACAAGACAGAAGATTACGCGGTAGACCTGCACCTGCTGCGTCACGCGCTCGAGAGCAGGCACTACAGGATATGGAAAGAATGCTTCGACGCGGTGGTCGAAGGGTACACGCACACCAACCTCAACGCAGAAGCAACACTCTCAAGACTGAAGAAAGTCGAGCAGAGAGGCAGGAACAAAGCGAAGGGCTAATCAGAACCTGCGGGTGTGGCGTCGAGTATGTGGCGCCGATAAAAGCCGTAAGGATCCTTGCGGTTCGCGTAATCCCTGAAGAAACCGTAGCCTCTGGCGTGCAGGAATGACCTGACATCCTCCGCTACCTTCTTCAGCTTCCTTGACCTTCTGTACTGCGAAGCAATCGTCATCATTCCGCCAAGGGTCATGGCCATGCCGCCGCCCACCTGACTGGAGGACTGCATGGTGTAAAGGCCAGCGCCCATTATGCAGAATCCTGCGATGGTCCAGGGATGCTTCACCATCTTATGCTCCTTCTCAGCCACAGCGTTCACGACCATGGCTGTGTAAGCGTCCATAACGCTATTCTGCCGCTCCTCCTCTGTCGGTTCCGGAAGATCATAATCCCTGTCAGCGATGCGGCGCTCAAGCTCATCATGATCCATCCCGGAAGACTTGTACTCCAGCGCTTCCATGACGAGCTTCCTTGCCTTACGCCTTCTCCAGAAAGCCCAGCCCACATTGACAGCACCTGCAGCGCCGAACATCAAGGACACGACCGAAGCGAAAGGAGATATTTCAAGATAATCAAGAAGAAAAGCCCCTCCTGTCCCTGCAGCGCCGAGACCAGCACCCATGCACGCCTGAAGTTTCGCATAGCCGCCGTCAAGCGACCATGCATCTTTCCTGTAATGCTTTCCAGCGTCCTTGAGAAAACGCCTGCGCAAAGCAGAATGCTCCTTATCAGCAATAGAGTCAAGACTATCTTCCTTTAGCGAGATCCTGATCACCTCAACACCTGGATGCTGCAGGAAAGCCGCCAGTCACTGCAATACGTCCGCGTCAATGTGCTCTGGAAAGGCGGCAAAAACCTGCGAAAGCCTTTCGAAAAATATTCGCTTCCGAACAAATATTAGGATAGGAGGCTATAAGAAACTATCTTGCAAAAACAGGCCAAAAACGAAGAAAACACGAGTTAGGGGCTTCCTGCGGTTCTTTTAAACAGCCTTTATAAATAACCGGAAACGAAAGGTTTATATATTACTGTTATCACTTATTAGTGACAATAAGGTGTTGTTTGATGGAGCAAGAAAGACGTAAGTTTCTAACACAAAAACAACCATCACCACACCCAGAAACATAGATAGAGGAAGGAAAATGAAAACAATACCATACATGATCATGATCACGGCGCTCGCAGCAGCAGGCGAAGCAGACGCGGCCACCCTGCAGGCAGCCAAACAGAAGCTCGGCACCACACGGATCGAGTTCATGAACGGTTACGCAATGCAGCCGCATGTCGCGAACAGGATGAGACGGCTCGCAGGCACGTACGCAGGCACCATAAGCCCTGGCGAGACAGGCACCGGAACCTACAGCCAGGCACAGCACCAGGAAGCGCTGGACAAGATACTCGAGTTCGCAGACAGGGACCTTGATGAGATAATAACAACAGAAGAATCGATGATAGCAGCGCACAACGTCCAGAAATGGATAAAAGAAGAACAGAACAAGGAAGAAGAGCCTGCAGAGACGACCGAAGAAGAATACACACTGCCAACATCACAAGACGGAAAGGCGCCGGCACTCACGATCAACAGGAACACAAACCATTATTCTGTCGTGAAGAGCAGAGCAGAAGGAGAGAAAGACCTTTACGACCTGGTACAGACAGGAGAGGTCGAAGAGGCATGGGCGTGCATAGAATACAAGGACGGAAAGACGATATGGTACGAAGCAGGCACAGACGAGACAGAAGAGACCGCCAGCATGGACCTCGACGGAAAAAGGATCTTCAAGAACCAGCAGGACATAGAGACGGTGACGCTATACCACTTCCATCCGAACTCGCTCGCGAAAGGACAAGGAAGGAAGATCAACTTCATCGACGCAGAAACACCATCATACAGGGACATGACGGGCAACTGGAAAGTCATAGGCTGGCTCAAGAACATGTACCCCAACCTGCTCGACAAGACAGACTTCAGGATAGTGGTCGGCAGCGGCATATACAATATCAGGCTCAACCCGCGTGCGCTCCAAAATGATAAAATGTGGAGCATCGCGGCAAAGAAGATGACAGAACTCGACCACACAAGACTGTTCACAGGATGGCAGGACACAGGATTCGACTACTACAAGTGGAACTCCGACAGCTTCGCATCAGAGAACAGCAAGTTCGCGGCAAGGTTCAGCAACCCTGCATTCAGGATCACGTTCCAGGAGAAAGGCACACCAGCAGTTTCGGCAAGGCAGGCAAGACATGAAACAAGACCTGCACAGCAGCACGCAATGCCAAAAACCACATACCAGCACCCAGTCAGCAAGAGCTGGTCAGATGCGAGGAAAGAACAGATAAGACAGGGGCTCAAGAGACAGGAACAGATGAGGCGCAGAGCATCGAAGAAAAGCATAGGCAGATGGAAGAAACTCCATTACGACTACAGCAAGAAAAGCAAGAGATGAGATGAAATTTGCAATCCGCCGCGCTCCGTGCAGCATGCCGATCCTAACCACCTCTTTTATTCTACGACCCCCACCACTCTCAACTGCTACGCATTTCTGAGCTCTCAAGCAGAGCTTGAGCCGCCCCCCCCTAAGAGAGCAACCTCCATCCTGCGAATAAAGCTCTCAGCAAATATCAGCAAGGTTTATAAATGGTGGGTGGTAGTGATTTATCCACAATGAAGCTCATGAACGCGCGCGGCACCCGGGACTTCAGTCCTGAAGAGAAGATCATAAGGCAGGACGTGATCGACCTACTCCGGAAGACGTTCGAGCTGTACGGGTTCTCACCACTGGAGACACCCATAATCGAAAGGTTCGAAGTATTGAGCGCAAAGTACGCAGGCGGAGCAGAGATAATGAAAGAGACCTTCCAGTTCAAGGACCAGGGAAAAAGGAACCTCGGCCTAAGGTATGACCTGACAGTCCCTCTTGCGCGCTATGTAGGGATGAACCCTACTTTGAAGATGCCGTTCAAGCGCTACGCCATAGGAAGGGTGTTCAGGGACGGACCCATAAAGACAGGAAGGTACCGCGAGTTCTGGCAGTGCGACGTGGACATCGTAGGAAGCAAGTCAATGCTCGCAGAAGCGCAATGCATACAGATAGCCCAGAGGTTCTTCTCACAGCTCGGGCTCGACGTCAACATAGAAATATCAAGCAGGAAACTGCTCGACGGCATAATCGAAAGCTGCGAGATACCAGAAAACAAGAGGATGGCAGTCATACTCGAGATAGACAAGCTCAAGAAAACCGGGGTGGAGGCGGTCGAGAAGACAATAAAAGACCTCGGCATCAGCAACGCAGCAGTCAAAAGGCTCATGGAGATACTCGCGACCCCAGGATCAAACTTCGACAAGCTCGAAAAGATGAAGACGCTCGTAGACAACAAGAAAGCCGCGGACGGGATAAAAGAGATGGAAGAGCTGCTCACATACCTTGACGAAAAGAACGTCGTGCTGAACCTGTCATTGGCGCGGGGGCTCAGCTACTATACCGGGCCGGTATTCGAGGCGTTCCTCAAGGACGAGAAGAAGTTCGGCTCCTCCCTCGCAGGTGGCGGGCGCTGGGACAACATGATCGGAGATTTTCTGGGATCGAAGAAGGAATTTCCCGCAGTAGGGATAAGCTTCGGCATAGAGCCCATAACAGCAGTGCTAAGCATGATCAAGAAAGAAGAAGTGTGCAGGCAGACAGTCACGAGGCTATACGTCATACCCATAGGCACCGTGAATGAGAGCGTCGCTTTATGCGAAGAGCTGCGCAATGCAGGAGTGGACACAGACATGGACATCATGGGAAGAGGACCGTCAAAAAACATGGACTACGCCAACAAGCTCGGCATACCTTTCGTGCTGTTCGTCGGCGAGGACGAACTGAAAGCCAAGAAGTACAAGCTCAAAGACATGAAGACCGGCAAGGAAGAGATGCTGACAGTCTCCGGCATAGTGAAGAAAGTGAAGTAAAAAAAACTTACAGATCCTAAATCTGATAAATCTGATTCTAAAGCTTAGTGAGCACGATGACCTTATCCCCCACATAGAAAGAGTTCTCGGACTGGGATATGATGCCGTTCTCGCGCTCGACCAGAGGAGGGTAGGACCTAAGTATTCCTGCCTGGTCAAGATCCTTCAAGGCCACGTTCACCTTGAACTGAGGGAAATTCTCCGTCAGCCAGCGCGTGGCGAAAGGAAGCTGTCTGTAATTAGAGACCTGCTTCATCACCTGACGGGTCACGATGTTGCGCACAGGCTTCCTGCCGGTCATCGAGTGGATGTAAGGAAGACCTTTCTCCTGGATCAGACCCACACCCGTGCTCGCGAAAGGCTCGATAGCTATAGTCATGCCGTCCTCGATCTCTGTCTTGTCACCTGAATCATAATTAGGTATGGAATAGCCGGTATGCACTGTCCACTCGCCTATGCCATGCCCGGAGAGGTTGCGCACAGGATTGTAGCCGAAAGATGTGATGGCCTGCTCTATCTCCCTGCCTATCTCGCCGAGGGTCACGCCCACCTGCAGGACCTTTGTGGCCGCTGCAAGCGCCTCCCTGCCCGCCTTCACAAGGTCAGCGTACTTCCCTGAAAGGTCTATAGTGGCAGCTGTGTCCCCTCCAACGCAGCCGTCGACATGCACCCCCACGTCAAGCTTCACGACCTGGTCGTCAAACACAGACGTGTCATCAGGAGTCGGCGTATAATGCGCGGCAGTATCATCAAAAGATATGTTCACAGGGAAAGCAGGCTGGCCGCCCAGCTCGACGATCCGCGCCTCTACCTGCTCAGCGACGTCAAGAAGCTTCGCGCCAGGCTTCACCAAACCCTTCCCGAAGTCCAGGGCCTGCGCTGCAATTCTGCCCGCCTTCACGTACCTGTTCAGGATCTCCTCTTCCATAGGCCAGAAGGTCTCCTCATCATATAAAAAAGTTTCCTGGATTCCTCCTTTCTCGCGCGAATCCTTCTCCTGATCCTCCCGAACATCAGCTTCAAAAGCACAAGAAGAGGGAATATCTCAAGCCTGCCGAAAAGCATCGCAACTATGAGGACAACCTTAGCCACAGGATGGAAAAGGGCAGGGCTTGTCGTAGAAAGGCCCACGACACCAAGAGCAGACACTGTCTGGAAAGAAGAGTCAAGGAAAGAAAGGCCTGTGATCATCAGGATGCCTGTCCCGACAAAAAGCACAAGCATGTAAGCGGCGGTGAAAGCATGGATTATGACCATATCCATATACTGCGCGGGCTTCCCGTCCATCTTCAGGGGTATGATAGCGCCGGAAGGGCTCGCGCTCTTCCGCACAGTCCACACTATCGACTTCAGCAGCATCCTGAACCTTATGATCTTGATGCCGCCCGCAGTGCTACCTATCATCCCCCCGATCATCATGCAGCACATGATGATGAACACTACGACAGGAGGCAGTGCGTTCATATCAGATATCGAATAGCTGGTCGTGCTGATAGCAGAAGTCGCCTCGAAAAGAGATGCCTTGAGATCACCCGTAAAAGCGAAAACACCGATGACCGCAAGGATGAGAAGAGCAAGATAGAAGATGAACGACCTGTTGCCGAAGAAATCCCTGAAATATCCTCTGAAGAACCTGCTGTGAAGCACCCAAGACACAGAGCCAGCAACCATCAGGAAGATCAGCACGATCAGGACAGGCCAGGAAGTGTAGAAAGTGTTCGTGACAGAAAAACCGCCTGTCGATATCGCGGTGAAAGCTATAGACACTGCCTCGAAACTTGACAGACCTACCACATACAGGAGAGCGATACCCACCAGAGTGTAGCCCAGGTATATGAACGTCGTGTGCTTTATAGACTTGGACATGTTCATGTGCAGCTTCGCGGAAGCCCCCTGAGCCTGGTAAAGGTTCGCTATAGCTCTCGCCTTCGTGGTAGATTCCTTCAATGAATCCTGCCTGCGCATCGCAGACACTATGAGCAGGAAAAGCAGCACCACACCAAGACCGCCGATCCACTGCGTCTCAGCACGCCACACAAGAAGGGGGCGGGAAACAGACTCAACATCCATCAGGACGGTCAGGCCGGTGGTCGTGAAACCTGATACAGACTCGAAGAAAGCGTCAAGGAAAGACATCCTCGTCATCATAAGATACGGAACAGTGCCCAGGACAGACAGCACTATGAAAGACAACGCGCTCAACGCGATGCTCCTGGGCAGGTCGAAATGCTGAACAGAAAGATTGCCTCCGGAATCCTCCCTCCTCACAAGCCACATGCCCAGCAGGGCAGATACTGCCGCAAGGGTGAGGAAAGGCAGGAAAGGTCCGCCATAATAAAGTGCCGCCACAAAAGGAACTACAGGGAACAGGGAGAATATAAGCAAGACAAAACCAAGATGCCTAAGTACTATTTCCATTTGCCAGCGCCATAGATCTGCTTAGTTATGCTCTTCAGATTCTTAGTCTTAACAGTCAGTATGAGAACGTCAGCCTCCTTGATCTTAGACCCTTCCCGCGGAAGCAATATCTCGCCATCCCTGTATATCGCGCCGACCACCGCATTCTTCACCTCAGCAGGCTTGCCCACCAGCTTGCTCTTCTCAGGTATGGTGATGGAAAGGACCTGCACCTTGCCCGAGCCGAGCTCATAGATGACACGCTCAGACTGCCTGTCCATCATCAGCAGGTTCTTTATCTTGGTAACAGCAAGACCCACAACAGGTATGACCCCTGTGATGCCAAGCTTCGTGAAAAGCTCCTCATTGTCCGGCTTGTTCACCCTGGCGATTATCTTCTCAATATTAAGGCTCTTGCCTATCTCACATACCATCAGGTTGGTCTTGTCATCATCAGTCACTGCAACGATAGCATCCGCATCATTCGCGCCCGCGTCCTTCAGGGTAGCGAGTTCAGTCCCGTCACCATGGATCACCAGAGCATCTATAGAATTGGCAGCAGCCTTCGCAGTCTTCTCATCACTGTCTATCAGGACAAGATCATGCTCCTTTGTAGAAAGCACATTGGCAGTGGTCAAGCCGACCTCTCCACCGCCGACAATAAGTATCTTCAACTTATTTCACCCCTTTACATGCCGATAAATGAGACGAGGCTTTATAAATGTTTTGATGGGAAAGACAGTATTTGGAAAAGAAAAAAAAAGAAGAGAACAACAAGAGGCAAAAACACAAAATCCAATAGTTTTAAAAGAAACCGGATAATCGTGTCCTGCAGGCGGCAAAAAAAAAA
>CAYOQS010000001.1:70673-261476 GCA_964406185.1 uncultured Methanosarcinales archaeon | reverse complement strand
CCCTTGTACGTCGCGTTCTTCTTTATTACCTCAACCTTCTCCTCGTACTCAATCTGCTGGGTGGCCTTGAACCAGATGAACCAGGCAAAGCCTGCGATGATCAGAATAAGTATGACGCCATAGATAACCATGGACTTCGGGATCTTTTTCCTAGTCTTAGGCTTGGAAGCTGTTACATAAGCAGCAGCATCCTCTATCGCCTCGATAGGATGTCCGACCTCTGCAAGCTTTTTCTTGATATGCCTGATCTTGAAGCCCTTGGCAAGATGCTTCTCGATATACTTCACAAGCTCAGGACTGGGTCTCTTGGCCATATTAACCTCTTTTTATGTTTTAGTAGTGTGAGCGTTCATTTATAAAAGTTTCTTAGGAATCCCTTTTAATTGCTTTATCGAACACCCCGAAAATTGCTCCTGGAGCCCTTGAAAAACGCATACCTGGAATGTGGGCCGCGGGTAAAACCCTATCTATATTTAGATTTTTGTCTTTTAATGATGGATGATAAATGCGAAATATCAGACGCCCGTCTGAGCTTAAATTATCTAAACAGGCCTTTTTGAACTCCGAAAATCTACCCTTTGCATAGAATGGGTCTGCAATTATAATATCAAAAGGACCTCTACTGAAATCATACTCATTTACGTCACCAAAGCAAAAGTTTTTCTTGTGTGCCGGGAGGACTCTCTCTTTCGCTTCTTCCACTGCAGAATAATTAGAATCAACGCCAAACGGTTCCAGCCTATGACCTGAAAATAAAGTTAGAAATTTCAGAAACATCCCATTACCACAACCCAGGTCAATAACCTTTCCAGGACGATCTATCAAAGGCAGCGCAAACAGATATGAATTGAAAGGCACACTATTGTGTCCATTCATCTCTGCGGAAAAAAATCTCTTATTCTCCTTAAGCCAAGTTATCGGATCCATTTTCAACTGATTACGGTAAAACATCAAACAAAAATAAAAAGACCTATATCATCTCCCTCCAAAACATCTTTCCCAATTGTTATCTTATCATATGACTCTACCGTAAATCTCTTTTTCTCGAACAAACCGTAATGTAAATTATTCTTGGTGGATGATGTCACACTCGAAAAAAATATCTTATCCTCTTTCCACATATAATCCGAAAAACAAAACACCCCTTTATCCAAAGTGTATAACACACAGGACTTAAGATTTCTTTCAAAAAAATCAGCTATATTCGGAAATTTCGCTTTTAGAAATGCCATATTATTCTTGGCCAAATGCCTGGATTTTGCGCAGTCTGGTGAACATGGAAAATGGTGAATAAGTGATACATCAAAACACCTAAGAGCATAATTATTATAAAAAGGAAAGCTCTCCAGACGATCAAGGCCAAAAAGCGTAAAATCCATGTTTCTTCCTTCTGCCTTTTTTTTAAATCTTTCAAAGAACTGAACACAACATTCGGGGTACCCCAATAATCTCCCGAATTCTAAATCATTTCCCCTTTTCTGAAAAAGTTTCGCCTTTTTTGCAGTATCAGCATCCTTTGAAATATAAACATACGTGTTACCTTCTTCTTTATCTAAAGGTCCTCTTCGGCACATATTAGAAAACCCTTTTTGATTCGTACTTTCGGATGGTATAATCTTATAGTCTGCAAATTCAATATGGAGTCCATTATTTCTACAAAAATCCTGCAAATATCCTTTTCGTTTGTAATTTATGATCATCCTACAACAGGGTTTTATACCCTCACATGTGTAAACCAGCTCCAATGCTGCGGTCAAGGAATTGAAGAAATGTGTCAATCCCTTCAGATTGTATCCTCTTATCATGTTTATCCTTCCAAATGCCTGCATTTAGGTATTATGTTAATATCAGTATAGCCCAAAAACATCTCAAAACTCAAAGAGATATTTTTTCTTTCTCCAGGATCCAACAATCCTACAGCACCCACCTTTGACGTTCTTTCTGTTACATTATCCATCTTGAATATTATCTGGCAGTCCAGAGGAAAATCTTCATTATTTTTCATCACAAAAGATATCTGGTCCAAAGTTGCGTTTTTCTCTTCAATAAATATGTCTTTATGGTTTGCACCATACAAGGATACATCAAAATCTTTTTCTGACTCGTCTGGCGTGCAACCTGTCAGAAACAAAAAGAACACAAACAATGACAAAAACTTCAATCTAACCCCTCCAAAAAGATGTTTTGACCTCGGCGGCAGTCATACCGAGCACCTGAAAAAATGAAGTGATGTCCTTCACGGACCTCATCTGCCAAGGATCATCTGCAAATGACGCTATAACTTTCTCGAACTTAAACTTTCCGGCAAACCTCATGTTCTGCATGATGCGGCCCATATAAATAGCCCTCTGCTGCGGCTTCGCTTTCAGGAGCACTGAAAAACTGAAGCCGATCGCGACCTTCTTCTGCCTGGCCAATGCCGCAAGGATATGGTTAAGTCCTGACGCGCGATGATGTATGAAATCCTTCTTCCTGCCGGTCTCAAGACCGTAAAGGATGTCAGGCCTGACCTGCTCTATGATGTGGCGGAGCTTAGTCTGGTCCTCAGGCGCCTCGACTATCGTCGTCACCTTTCCTTTGAATCTGCGCACATCTTCCGGCCTGCAAAGGACCGCTGTAGAGAGACTCAGCCTTGTCTGCTGCTGGAAACCAGATATGTCCGTCTTCTTTTTATAAACAAAACAGAGCCCTTCAAGGCCCAGCCTTTCAGCTAACTCGATAAACTCTTTCTCATTGCCATCCGGGAAAACAATATCTAACATTTTTTAAATATCAAAAAAAAGTCTCGCTGGAATCGCCAGACCCTCGGGAAGAGGTAAGGTCTTATCTTTTGATATGTTATCTTCTCCAAACCAAATTTCTTCATGCTTCTTTATTATTGCTGACCAAAGATATGTATCAATATTTGCACATAAACAATCCTTTCTTTTACAATGTTCTAAATCCTGAATTGCTTGCCGGACCTTATCCTCACAGTTTTTCCAATCTATACTTATGTGAGAGGATATCTTCTTATTTAAACTGTGTAACTTCTTAAGGTACTTCTTTCCTACAGGAATATCCACATCAGGAATAGTAGTTTTAACATTTATGAGGCAATGTTTTTGAAGTATCTCATTATATCCGTTCCAATCGCTTCCAATACACAAGAGACCTTGTGAAGCCGCCTCTATAAGGGTCACTCCAAAAGTCTCTTGAGTAGAGTTGGCAGGGGATATTAAAATATCGTGACTACGTATGAATTCCATCTTTTTTACTTCTGAAATCTCTCCGTGATATATTATGTTCTGATCAAAAAAAGGTGACAACCTATCATATTCTGCGTCTGTTATGTTGCCGGCCAGATGAAGCTTCAAACCCCCATATTCCTTTCTTAACTTCTTCACCATATCGAATAAAGGCAATAAATCCGCTTTATATTGGCTATTAATCCTCCCGAAATATAAAAGTTTTATGTGTCCCTTTCTTATCTGTTTTGGTTGAAGATTTATACTGCTTATTCCCCAAGGTATCACCTCTATCCGATGATCATATCCCCCCTTCTTATGTTTTTCAAACTCTTTAAATATCCTCAAAGCGATCCTCTTTCCTGCTTTGCTCGGACTTATCCAAAAACAGTTGTTCTTGTTGCATTCAAAAACATATCTCCCGTATTCTTCGAGAAGGTCTGGGCCATCTTGTGAATGAATCAAAAATATTTTTTTAAACTTGAAATTTTCAAGTAATTTCATCACCTGTCTCCTTATACAATAAACCGCTCTGATATGCTCTTCTAATTCCTCTAATTTCGTCTTGAGTTGGGAAATCGGAAATAATTCTATCCGCGAATCCTGTCTAGTTTGAAGTTTTTCATGATCATTGTCTGCAATAAAATATATTATTTTATCAATTCTGCTACTTTGCTGAATGTTGAGAAGTAAATTGTTAGTTACCCTGCGAGCTCCAAAATTAGGAATATTATCACCATCCTTTTCCGGAAAAAAACCAATCACACAAATTATATTCATCTTCAACCAAACCCGAAAACCTTTATCTTGGCGAGGAGAAGAGTCTCCTTAAGCCTGTAAAACACGCCTGCGACAGGATCGAAAGTGTCGGGGGCAGACTCGAACTTCAACGAGACACCCATATGGCTGTACAGCCGGGTGAATATATACCTTGCCCTGGGAAGATGATGGGCTGAAGTCACTATGGTGATGCGCCTCGGTCTCTTTTCCTTTAGCAGCTCCCAGCAGAACACCGCGTTCTGCACCGTGTCCCGCGAGTTGCGCTCCGTCAATATCCTGCCATCAGGTATGTGGTTCATGGCGACGATACGCATCACCTCAGACTCGGGGATCGGAAGCTTCGTCGGCCCACCAGAGAAGATGACGTGCGAATAATCATCCTTCCTATACAGGCTGACAGCCTTGCGGATACGCGAAAGCATGCAATCACTCGGCCTGCCATCCTTTTTCGGAGCGCAGCCAAGCACCAAAAGCACATTCCTGTAACTCATCTTATCCGCACCAAAAGGTCAGAGAGCATCTTCTCGTTGTATGCTATGAGAGGTGAAAGGATTGTCAGGTTTGTGTCCTTGTATCTTTCCGGTTCAAACTCTTCGATCGTGTCGCCAGTAATGATGGCCTGACAATCATTTTCTGCGGCGAAGCCGTCGATCTCGGATAAATCAGTTATTTGGGTGAATCTGATGTCGCAACCGTAGCTATATTTCTTCAATAAATCAATATCCTCTTTTTTTCTGCCTATCGGAAGAACCATACAACCCCTCTTCATCATGAGCCAGGCTGCTGCCAGTGATCTTTCGTCCTCTATGAGACAGGCAACTTTTCCAGATACACCAATAGGAAGCCCTCCAAAGCAAGAGAGCTTCTCATGAAATATGAAAGTCCTGTCATGGATCTCAACACCGATATCCAAATCAGGATCCTTCATCCGCGCCTTGAGACTGAACTTGTCGCCAACAGCATCACCGAGCATTATGTCCATCTCCTGAGAAGTCTTAGGAAAGTTTTTGTCGGTTCTCTTTGTTGATATCCTGAAGGTTTCTGGTTTTTGGGTTTTTAGTACTTCTTTAACATAATCAATTGATTTTTTTTCGATGGCCTTCGGCAAACTTTCCGTCATCTCTGCAGAGCTTATAGATACCAGGCCGAACACCTTTTTTAAGCACTCAAGAGCTTTTTTGTTGTTGGTGAAGACAAAGATACGGCCCCTGACCTTCTTCACATCAGCATCTATGCTGTTCTTCTTGAGACAGTCCCTGATATTGCTGACCAGACGGTTCTCAAAGACATGCCGGTTCTTACCCTTCAAGGCGAGCTCACCATAACGACAGATTATACAATCCATAAAAGAAGAGAAACAGAGAATAAATATAAATGTTAGGGGTGAGAGCGCCTACACACCCTACTCGGCTCGCTACGCTCGCCTCCGTGCCGCCACGCACGCAGCCTAATCCTATCTGATGTGCGTGCGTCATTGATATCGCAGAGCGAGACAGAAATAACAGGCGGCGACAGGTGTTACGGCGCTCTTCACTTATCAATGCTTGTCCCCGTAATCCTTTACCGCGGCCTTCAGGGCGTCTATGCCCAGGATAGAACAATGTATCTTCAGTTCTGGAAGCTCGCCGCCAAGGTAATCGATCACGTCCTGCTTGGTAAGGTCCATCGCCTCCTCAAAAGTCCTTCCCTTCACAAGCTCACATACAGCATCAGAAGCAGCGATAGCAGCACAGCAGCCGAAAGTCAGGAACTTAGCATCAACAATCTTTCCGTCCACAACCTTTATCTGCACCTTCATCACGTCACCGCACGCAGGATTTCCTACCTCACCAATAGCGTCAGCGGTCTTCAGCTCACCAGCGTTGCGCGGATTCCTGAAATGATCCATCACCTTCTCAGAATACATCTTGGATCACCTTCTTCAGAGGACTTATCTTCCTCAGTTTTTCAACGTATCTCTTAAGCATCTTAATAGTGTAATCTACCTCCTGCTCCGTCGTGAACCTGCTGAGAGTCATACGGATACTGCTGTTCGCAAGACCCTTATCCAAACCTATAGCAAGCAGGACGTGGCTGGGCTGCAGAGAGTGAGAAGTGCATGCGCTGCCAGTAGAGGTGCAGACGCCATTGACGTCAAGATAAGAGCCAAGAGCCTCGCCCTCGACATTCGCAAAAGCGATGTTCACATTGTTGCAGAGACGGCCTTCACCTCTCGGGCCGTTGAGCTTTATGTTGGGTATCTCTTTCTCTATCCCGGATATCAGCCTGTCCCTCAGCTTCGCGACTTTCTTCACTTCCGAGGCAGACATCAACTTCACCGCTTTCGCAAAACCCACGATGCCAGGCACATTCTCAGTGCCGGCGCGAAGCCTGAACTCGTGACCTCCGCCACGGGCCAGCTTCTGGATTTCCGTGCCCTTCCTGACATAAAGCGCGCCGACACCCTTCGGCCCATGGATCTTATGCGAAGATACAGAAACCAGATCCACTTTTACCTTCCTAGTATCTATAGGAACCTTAGTGAAGCTCTGCACAGCATCAGTGTGAAACAGGACCTTCTTTTTCCTGCATATATCTCCGATCTTATCCAGAGGTTGTATGGTCCCAACCTCATTGTTGCCATGGATAATCGAGACCAGGATAGTCTTTGGCGTGATAGCTTTTTCCAATTCATCAAGGTCAACAAAACCTTCATTGTCCACTTTAAGATACGTGACCTCGAACCCTTCTTTCTCGAGCTGCTCACACGTCCTTGTCACTGCGGGATGCTCTATGCTGGTCGTGATCATATGATCCCCCTTATCCCTGTTGGCATAGACTGCTCCCTTTATCGCAAGGTTGTCTGACTCTGTACCACCGGAAGTGAAAACGATCTCATCATAGCTCGCGCCGAGCCTCTTCGCGATAGCCTCCCTTGCCTCGGTCATCGCCTGCTTCGCATCCTGGCCCTTCTGATGGATGCTGGAAGGGTTGCCATACCTGTCAGTAAAGAAAGGAAGCATAGCATCAACCACTTTCTGGTCCACCATGGTTGTTGCTCCATTATCAAGATATACCTTCATCATAACACCTCATCAGACAGCTATTTCCCGAAACATATATCACACCCGCCCAGGTCCGGGTTCTGCTTCCTGTGGATATCACAAATTACCTTACTTTCTTTGATAATCTTACAAAGCCGGGCGATCTCCTTCATCGCGACAGCCGGAACCGGAGCGTCCTGTTCAAGGATAATCCTGGCAGACCTCTCGATCTCAGACTTCAAAGGATCCTTCTGGAACGCCTCATAACAGCAAGAAGCGCGCTTGTCACGCATGTACTGGCTTACAGCAGACTCTGTGATGCCCAGTAAGGGTGCTATGTCCTTCTGCTTCAGATCGTGCTTCTTGAGCTCTGTGACCAGCGCCTTGCGTATGCTGGGAACGACATACCAAAGCTCGATCTCCTGTGGAAGCTCCATTTTCAGTTTTATTAACAATCGTTAATTAACAATCGTGAAGTTCTATATAAAGGTTTCGAGAGCCTGAAACACCACCACCAATAGAAACATTTATATAGTCAATTGCTATGCTGTAGTAACAACAGAGGGGTATGAATGAAGAGTAGTAAAATGACAACTAATTATATCCTTATCCTCATAGCCACCATAGTCCTTATTTCTGGCTCTGCAAGCGCCCTAAGTGAAGATTTCAGCGCTTTCGCAAGCACAGACACCATAAACGCCTGCGCGTGCGACCTGACAACAGACCACATATCCGTCCACAACACAGGAGACGTGACAAGCACATTCATGCTAACAGCAGAAGGCAGCAAAGCAGCAGAATGGACAGAACTGGCACCACAGACATTCTACCTAGAACAAGGAGAGGTCAAACAAGTAGAGAGGTTCATCAAAGTACCATGCAGCGCAAGAGGAGAATATACCCTCAACACGACAGTCAGGACACTTTTCGACACAGAAAAAACAATAGAACAGACACTCAACATCAAGAACTGCCCGAATGTCCAGATAATACCAAAATTCTCAGGAGCGCAGGAAGAATGCCCCTGCACGCCCGTACAGTACAGCTTTGAAGTAATCAACACAGGACAGCACGTGGAGATGTACGAGATAAGCGTAGAGCCATACTCAGACGGCATATCACTCAGCACGGACTTCCTCGTCCTGGAACCAGGACAGAAAGAAGAGATAGCCGTCTTCATCAACCTCCCATGCGGAGAGTACGGAGAGAAGATATTCACGTTCAACGCACTAGCAAGAGGAACCGGAATACTCGGACAGACAGACTTCAAACTCGACATCAAGAAATGCTATGACTACAACCTTCTCATCGGCACAGAATACGCGATATGCCAGGGAGTACCCAACATCATACCATTCCAGATAGACAACAAAGCAGAGATAGCCAACGAATACTTCATAGAAACATACGGCGCAGAATGGGCATACCCTGAAAACCAGACGATCAGCGCCTGGGGCGGAGAGACAAAAGAATCAAACATACTAGTCTTCCCACCGAACGAAGAAGAAAACATATACGAACTGGCAGTAAGCACGCTCTCAGCAAGAGGAGAAGAAGAAAGGTTCACAGAAATCCTGGTCGAGACAGAGAAATGCTACGACTACCAGCTCATCGACACCGAAGGAGTGTTCGAAGCAGTCGAGTGCACACCAAAAGACCACAAGTTCATACTTAAGAACATAGGATCAAGAGAAGCAACATACCACATAGACCTCGAAGGCCTTGAATGGCTGACCACAACAACACAACCGATCGTGCTGGGCGCGGGAGAAGAGGTCGAACTGGTCATAAGCGGAGATACCCCCTGCGAATCAGCAGGAGAATACACAGAGAACATCTACGTCACGATAAACGAGATCGACCAGACATATGTAGAAGAAAAGACATTCACCATCCACCCGAAAGCAGAAGCGTACCTTCCTAACATTGAGATTGAAGACCTGAAAATAACATATGAAGGCGGAGATATGCCCGTGAAAATAACAAACACAGGATTCGAGACGGTCACATATGACCTCAGACTTGCAGCCAGCGACTGGATAACAATAGACACGCAGAGCATGACCCTCGCACCAGGAGAGAACGCGACAGCGGTGCTCCAGGCATACCCGACAAACGAAACACTACCAGACATATACGCAGGAGAGTTCATAGCAAAAGTAAGAGGAGAAGAGATAGAATATGTCACAGAATTCTACATCGACCTCAAGGAAAGCAGAGGTCTGCCGCTCTGGGCGTGGATGGCAATGGGCGGGGGAGCAGCCATCCTAATCATAATAATAATCATACTCGCATTAGTACTCGGCAAAAAACCTGAGAAAGAGAAGAAGACAGAGATAAAAGAAGATAAGAAACCGAAGAAAGAAGACATAACAATAGACAAAAGAGAATACAGGAAAGAAAAAGAACAGGAAAAACAGGTCAAGCTCTGGCCGATACTCCTTTTCATAGTCATCGCCGCGCTCATCGCAGGTGGTCTGTACTGGGGATTCACGACAGGACCTCTCAGCGGCGAGAAGAATGAAACATATACAAACCAGACAATAGAGACCGGAGCAATCGATGACGATTTAGACCTTACAACACCCACACCGGAAGAGACTGACGACGGCGTGCTGACAAACGCAGACATACAGGAATCTTTGATAACCATCGACAGGAGCGGCGTAGAAGGAAGCGGTAACAGGCTCGAAATAAACAACCAGACAGAGATAAACCTCCCACTGTCAGTAAAGAACCCCACAGACAGAAAAGCCATATTCACAGTACACACACCAGATAACTCATGGGTACGGTTTGAAAGAGACAAGATATCGGTCATGCCAGAATCAACAGAGACCACAAATGTGAAGATAACACCAGACCTCGAAGCACTCGAAGAAAACGACTATGCCATCACCATCAACACGACACTCGAAGGAAAGAAGATATACTACGAAGAGAAGCTGGACCTGATAATCAGCAAAAAGAAACCCATACAGAGCTACTGGCCATGGCTCCTGGCGGGGCTGGTCGGCCTGGCTTCCGCCATACTCATAATCAGCCTGGCAAGAAGGAAAAAAGAAGACAAACCAGAAAAGAAGACTGTCGCGAAAAAGAAGAAAAAAGCGAAAGAGAAACCAAAAAAAGCAGGAAAAAAGATAAAGAAAGATGATGGAAGCAAAGGATGGATGCCTCCAGTCATAGGTATGATAATACTGCTAATACTCGCGGCGCTCGGATTCTGGGCATACAACACATTCCAACCAGAAGATGTAACAGAAGAAGCAGGTGAAGGCATCGAAGAACAGAAAACCCAGGAACCAGCCACAGAAAGACATACGCCCGCACCGGAAACCAAACTCACAGAAGCTGATGTTGAAGAGTCACTGATAACAATAGACAGGAGCGGTGTGCCAGGGGAAGGTGATGTTCTGAAACTCGAAGAAGAAGAATACGATCTTCCGCTTTCGATAAGCAACCCTACAGACAGAAAAGCAAGATTCACAGTCAACACCAGCAATGAAAGCTGGATAGTATTTGACCAATACATGATACTCGTAGGACCCAACTCAGACAAGACAGTAAACATGCACCTCATACCTGACATGGACGCGCTGAAAAAGAACAACTACGGCATAACAATCAACACAAAACTTGAAGGAACCAAGATAGACTATGAGGAAGAGCTCAGCTTCGTGCTGAAAGACGCAAACAGGTTCGAAGCAAGCTGGTGGATGTACGCCCTTGCAGGAATGATAATAATAGGGCTGGTAATACTTATCGCTGAACTTGTCATCAAAGGAAAGGATAAGAAAGGGTCGACGAGTACAGCAGGTGTGAAAGGGAAGAACAAAAAAAGCAAGAAACAAACAAAAACAAAAGATAAGAAAGAGAAAGATATAGCACAGCTAAACAAGGAAATATCGAGTCTCAGAAAAGACACCATGCTCAAGCTCAATAGATGAACATCCTGACCAATCACCATCATAAGTATAAAACCACAATCTAAACGTTTTTTCTCGTAATACAATACCTTTAAAAATAAGCTAGGATTCTCAACACCAGCACATGGGGCTGTAGTATAACCTGGCTAGAATGGCTGGCTCCAGTCTTGGAGCGATGAGGCAATATGCCGATGATTAGCGGTCTGGTATGTCAAGACATCTGCTCTTGAGGAAGATACCAGCAGATCTGGGAAAACGTGTGGAAGCAGACGTTTCAGAAATTCGAATCCCAGCAGCCCCATCCTGCTTCCATTTTTTTTGTTGATACTGACCCCTTTGTTTCTGATGGAACTTAAAAATAGTTTTCGGACAGCCTCCCAGTCTTCAACACACCACGTTTATATCTTTTGAAATATCTTTTTTAAAATATTATTATTAAAATATATTATTATATATATATATAATATAATATAATAATATATTATTTCTATATAGAAAATAAAAAAAGTATTTCACCAGCCAGAAGAAGATAATCCGAAGCGGAAAACATATATAAACAAAACAACAAAACAAAACATACAACACAACCAACAACACAACACAACCCTTCCACACGAAATAAAGGGGTGTGGGTATGTTTCGGCAGGTCTCCTGACCAATTCCACAAGAAAACACTATAATCACGAAATAACAAACATACAACACCTAAAAATACAAAATTCATCAGTCATGAAGACCTTTATTTCATATGAACCAACACGAATGGTTAAGCTTAAATACCTCCCCTTCGTATGGAAAAAATCATGACGGAAAAGGGGTTAGGGACATTCTTTGAAGACTATCTAGAGAAAGAACCACTCTTCATCAACAAGGCGGTGCTACAGTCAGCATACACACCAGAAGAGATACCACACCGAGACGAACAGATCAAACAGATAGCCAACATACTCGCACCAGCACTAAGGATGGAAAGACCATCAAACCTGTTCATCTACGGCAAGACCGGAACCGGAAAGACTGTCTGCGTCAAGCACACAACACAAAAGCTTAGAAACGTAGCAGAACAGAAAAACATAAACCTGGACGTGATCTACGTCAACTGCAAACTCAGCAAGATAGCAGACACGGAATACAGGCTCATAGCACACCTATCAAGAGAATTCGGTAAAGAGATACCTTCCACAGGACTCCCCACAGGAGAGGTCTACACGATATTCTACAAAGCAATAGATGACAAAAAAAGGAACATCATCCTGATACTTGACGAGATAGACCAGCTCATAAACAAGACAAGCGACGAGATACTATACAACCTCACAAGAATAAATTCAGAACTCAAGAACGCCCAGATATCAATAATAGGGATATCGAACGACCTTATATTCGCAGATAACATAGATCCAAGAGTAAAATCCTCCCTCAGCGAAGAAGAGCTCATATTCCCACCATACAACGCCATACAGATACAGGACATACTCAAAAGAAGGACCAGAAAAGCATTCAAGGAAGGAGTCATAGAACCAGGAGTACTAGAGAAATGCGCAGCATACGCGGCAAAAGATCATGGCGACGCACGAAGAGCACTGGAATTGATGAGAGTTGCAGGAGAGCTCGCAGAAAGAGACAACCAGGAAAAAATAATCATCAAATACCTGGACGTAGCAGAAGACAAGATAGAGAAAGACAGGGTCATAGACATAATAACCACACAACCACAACAGTTCAAAGCAACACTATACGCAGCACTGACCATAACCAACGACAAAAAAAGCACCATATTCACAGGAGACCTTTATGAAGTTTACAAGAACACATGCTCAAGAACAGGAATCAGGCCGCTCACACAGAGAAGAATAGCAGACATAATATCTGAGTTCGACATGCTCGGAATCATAAACGCCAAAGTCATATCAAAAGGAAGATACGGACGGACAAGGGAGATAAGCCTGGCAATACCCACATCAATAGAGCCCAAGATAAAAGAGATAATAGTCAAAGACCTGGGACTCTAAAACACAAGCCCTGAAAACAGCCTAAGCAAGCAAAAAAATTGTTTTCTCAGGAACAAAGGGGGAAGATACAGATAGATAAAAGAGAAATAGTATCCTCGCTGATGAACAAAGGGATCCTGATAGACCGAGCACTACTCACCGAACTCGACAAAATAACCGACCTACAAGCATTCCACACACACCTTACAGAAGAGCTATCACACACAGAACACCCAGACATATCATCCATAATAAAAAAATACGAGCAGGAACCACCGCCCGACACGGCAAGCACAGGCACGAAGCAGGAAGACACATCCACATCCACAGTCCACATAGAATTCTCATACGAATCAGAACCCAAAAAAAGAGACGTCAACGACTTTATAGGACTCTTCACATCCAGATACAACAGTATAAGAAAGATGCTCCAGAACAGGAAAGAGCTGCAGAATCTCACATCCATAAACAGGCTCAACCAGAAGAAAGAAAGAGAACAGACAGCACTGATAGGACTCATAACAAACAAGCAGTTCACCAAGACAGGAAAGGTCATGCTCACAGCAGAAGATTCAACAGGAACAATAAAGGTGCTGGTATCAGACTCAAGTGAAGCATATGACACAGCAAGAGAGACATCACTGGACGAAGTAGTAGGAATAGTGGGAATGAACGCGGGAGAGATAATCTTCGCCAACAAACTCATATACCCAGACATACCCATATACAAAGAGCTCAAGAAAAGCCCTGACGAGACATATGCCCTCTTCCTCGGAGACTTCCATTTCGGATCCAAACTATTCCTATGGGAAGCATTCGAAAAGCTGATGGCCTGGATGACCGGGGAGCAAGGCAGCGAAAGGCAGAAAGAGATAGCAAGGAAGACCAAGTACATAATAGTCACGGGAGACCTGGTCGAAGGTGTGGGGATATACCCTGACCAGGAAAACGACCTGGAGATAACAGACATATACGAACAATACCAGGAACTCGCAAAACACCTCAAAAGGATACCACAGGACAAGAAAATAATCATATGCCCGGGAAACCACGACGCGATGAGGATAGCAGAGCCTCAACCACCACTATACAAAGATTTCGCAGAAGCAGTATGGAAACTGCCCAACGTGAGCATGGTAAGCAGTCCAGCATACGTAAACATACACAAGACACCCGACTTTCCAGGATTCGACATACTGATGTACCACGGCTTCAGCTTCCCATACTACGCAGACTCGGTAGAATCGATACGCAACGCAGGAGGGCAGCGGCGTTCAGACCTGATAATGAAGTATCTCCTGCAGAGAAGACATCTCGCTCCCGCCCACAAGTCAACCCTATACATACCAGACGCCAAAAAAGACAGCCTGGTAATAGACAGGATACCTGACTTCTTCGCGAGCGGACATATACACAGGACATCAGCAGCAAACTACCGCAACATCACCATGCTAAACTGCTCATCCTGGCTGGCCATGACAGAATATCAGGAAAAGGTAGGACTGATACCACAGCCTGGAAGAGCTATACTGGTGAACCTCCAGACAAGGAAAGTCAAGATACTTAAGTTCTACGACGACAAAGACGGGAAGACGGACGAAAATGCAGCATACTGAACAAGACAAGATGCAAGAGAAAGAAAAAGAAGAGAAAGGGAAAGAGGACAGCACATGGTAGTCGCAAGCCCACACATGCGGAAATACTTCGAAGAGATACAGAAGAAATGTGAAGATGCGCACAAGATAGCCACAGCAGCAAGAAAGAAAGGATATGACCCCACAGAAGAGGTGGAAGTCCAGCTGGCGTCTAACATGGCTGAAAGGGTAGTGGGTCTCATATCAGTAGTGGCGCCACAGATCGTGGACAGCGGAGTCGTAGAGAGGATACAGGAACTGGAATCAGAGTACGGAGCCCTCGACTGGAGAGTTGCACTACAGATCGCCCTCGAAGTAGCAGAAGAGAAGTTCTGCAAGTTCGACGACAAGAAAAAAGCCATAGAAGTAGGAGTAAGAGTCGGATTCGCATACGGTACCGTGGGCGTCGTGAGCAGCCCGCTAGAAGGGCTCATAACAATAGACTTCAAGCAGCGCAGGGACGGAAAAGGAGAGTACTTCTGCCTCAACTACGGCGGGCCAGTAAGGAACGCGGGAGGCACAGCAGCATCATGGTCAGTAATAATAGCAGACCATGTCAGGCACAAGATGGGATACGCCACATACGACCCCGATGAGAAAGAGATAAAACGCTGCCCCACAGAACTGGAAGACTACCATGAAAGGGTCACCAACCTCCAATACTACCCCTCAAAGAAAGAATCAGAATTCCTGATCAAGAACCTTCCCGTAGAGATTTCAGGCGACGCCTCAGAAGACAAGGAAGTAAGCAACTACAAAGACCTCCGGCGAGTGCCCACCAACAAGATAAGGAGCGGCTTCTGCCTCATACACTCCAGCTGCATACCACTCAAAGCAGAGAAGCTATGGAAACAGCTCTCCAAATGGGGCAAGGAATTCGACATGGAACACTGGAACTTCCTCGAAGAGTTCATCAAGATAAAAAAAGAGGCACACGCGAAATCAAAAGGGTCAAAAAAACAGGAAAAGAAAGAAGAAGGGACACCGAAGGTCACACCTGACTACACATACATAAAAGACCTCGTCGCGGGAAGGCCAGTCATAGCACATCCTTTAAGGAACGGGGGATTCAGGTTAAGGTACGGGCGCAGCAGGACATCAGGATACTCAGCACAATCGATACACCCCGCATCCACACAGGTAATGAACGACTTTATAGCCACAGGCACCCAACTGAAGGTCGAAAGGCCGGGCAAAGGAGCTGCATTCACACCATGCGATACCATCGAAGGTCCAGTAGTAAAGACCAAAGACGGAAGCGTCCACAGGCTTGACACAGAACAACAGGCAAAAGAGATAAAGAAAGAAGTGGTCGAAGTCCTTTTTCTCGGAGATGCACTCATAAACTACGGCGACTTCCTCAACAGGAACCATATGCTCATCCCGCCAGGATACTGTGAAGAATGGTGGGTGCAGGAACTGGAAAAAAAGACCGTCGACATATTCGGAAGCATAGACACACACAAGCTGGCAGAACTCACAGGCACCAACCCACAACAGCTCGAGAAGATGATAAAGAAACCCCTCAGGCACAAACCATCCGCAAAGATCGCCCTGAAGATATCAGAAGCCACACAGACACCCCTCCACCCAAGACACACATACTTCTGGAACTCTATAGACAAGAAGGAACTCCCCCCTCTCGCAGAATGGCTCCACAAGATGGATACAGAGACAGACGAGAACGGACTTGTCAAAGGAGTGCTGCCAAAAGACGAGAAGAACAAGAGAAACCTCGAGCTGATAGGTGTCCCCCACATATTCGCCACAAACGAATTTGTCGTGCTTAAGAGAGATGAAGCCACCACACTCAAAGCGCTTTTCAGGATAGGAACCGAAGACCCCGAAGACATCAAACAAAAACTGGAAAAAGCAGTCCAGGACGAGAACTTAAAGACCACAGTGCAAGCCCTTAACATAATATCCAAAGTAAAGCAAAGAGACAAGTGCGGCATATTCATAGGGGCTAGGATGGGCCGTCCGGAAAAAGCAAAGATGCGGAAGCTTACAGGAAGCCCACACACACTATTCCCTGTCGGTGAAGAAGGCGGAAGACTCAGATCATTCCAGTCAGCACTGGAGCAAGGGAAGATACGCGCGGAATTCGCGACATACAAGTGCGAAAAATGCGGAAAGGAAGTCGTCCTTCCGGTCTGCCCCGAATGCGACATAAAAGCCACAAGACAATACCACTGCAGGCAATGCGGGCCCATGGACACAGAAGAATGCCCAAAGCACGGAAAGACAAGCCCCCACAAGAGGATAGAACTGGACATAAGATCATACTTCAACAGCTTCCTGAAGAAGATCGGCACAAGGGCCTATCCTGACCTCATCAAAGGAGTGAGGGGAACGAGCAACAGGGAGCACATACCAGAACACCTGATGAAAGGTATACTCAGAGCAAAGAACGACGTTTACGTAAACAAGGAAGGCACAGTAAGGTACGACTGCTCAGAACTCCCGGTGACACACTTCAAACCCAAAGAGATAGAAGTCAGCACAGACAAACTCAAAGAGCTCGGCTACGAAAAAGACATCAAAGGACGAGCTCTCGAAGACAATAACCAGATACTCGAGATAAAACCGCAGGATGTCATACTCCCCTGCTGCCCTGACTCACCAGACGAGCCATCAGACAAGGTCATGATAAGGACAACAAAGTTCGTCGACGAAGAACTGGAGAAGCTCTACGGGATGGAACCGTTCTACAACATCAAGAAAAGGGAAGACCTCGCAGGCCACCTGATAATAGGCCTGGCACCACACACCTCAGCAGGCACGGTCGGCAGGATAATAGGGTTCTCAAAGACACAAGGATTCCTAGCACACCCCCTCATGCACGCGGCCATGAGACGGGACTGTGATGGAGACGAAAGCTGTTTCATACTGCTCCTAGACGCCTTCCTCAACTTCTCACAGAAATACCTCCCAGACTCAAGAGGCAGCACGATGGACGCACCACTGGTCCTGACCTCGATACTTACACCCACAGAAGTCGACGACATGGCATTCGACGTGGACAGGGTATGGACATACCCGCCAGAGTTCTACACAGCATGCCACGAATACAAGCAGCCATGGGAAGTAAAGCTCGACACTATACAGAATGTCCTCACAACAGAACAGCAGTACGAAGGCATGGGATTCACGCATGACACAGAAGACTTCAACGCAGGGGTGCTCTGCTCATCATACAAGACCCTGCCATCCATGCAGGACAAGCTCCTCGCCCAGATGGACCTGGCCCAGAAACTCAGGGCGGTAGACGAATCAGACGTGGCAAGACTGGTCATCGAGAAGCATTTTGTAAGAGACATCAAAGGAAACCTCAGGAAATTCTCACAACAGGAATTCAGATGCGTCAACTGCAACCAGAAATTCAGGAGACCCCCTCTGCTGGGAAAGTGCACGACCTGCGGGGGCAAGATAATATTCACCATATCAGAAGGCAGCATAGTCAAGTACCTCGAGCCCAGCATGAGCCTGGCAAACAAGTACTCACTGCCCACATACCTCAAGCAGACGCTGGAGCTTACAAAACGGAGGATAGAAGGAATCTTCGGCAAGGAAAAAGAGAAACAGACCGGCCTGGGGGCGTGGTTCGGGTAAAAGCCTTATTTTTTTTACTTTTTCCTATTTTTTGGCTTTTTTATATCTATAAAAGCAAACAGAATCTTCTTAACACTTATAAAAGATTGCTTCCTTTTACCATAAAGTAGCCCAAGCTATACAAACAGAACAAGCATATCATGCCATCCCAAAGAGGTGTTCTTACCTTATGGAGCAAGGTGATGTGGATCCAGGACCAGAACAGACTTGAAAGCATAGTAGACATATTCTCAGGCAGGCACACCTCTGTCACGAAGTCATTGAAGGCAGCGGAAGCCGCGCAGGAAAGACCAGACCTTCTCAGCCAGGAAGAAGCACTGACCCTCTATCTTGATAACAGCACAAAGAAAAAGCAGTCAAGGACAAAGAACGAAGCGCTGCTCGCATACATCTCAGAAGAGGACCCTACTATAGATGAGAAGATCATAGAGATGGGGAACGTCCTCAGGTCCAGAAAGAGATGGGAAACAAAAAAGCAGCTGATAAAGAACAAGACAGAAGAGCTTGAAGCGAAAGAACTGACAAGACTCGAAAGAGCCTATGTCCGGGACCTGGCACAATACGTCTCCAAGAACAAGACACTCAAAAAACAAGAGAACGAGACCACAATGCACAGGATACAGGACAGCCTTTTCGGCACACTCCTAAGGTTTACCAAAGAGCCAGCAGAGCACACACCAGGCACAAGACTGTCAGACGCGGTGATAGAGGCGACCAAAACACCATCGCACAACAAGCTGAATACCCTCACAGAGATATATTCACATACAGCAGAAGACCAGCACATAAGACAAGAACTCCTAGACATAGGGCAGACCATGCTGTCAAGGAAGAACTGGTACACCCGGCTAGAAAGGATAGACGGCATACTTGACGAAACAGAACAAGAAGATGACCTGAACAGCCACGAAAAGCTCTACATCTCACAAGCGCTCGACACACTACACAAGAACAGGGCGATCAACAGGAACGCACTACTCAACAGCTGGGCAAAGAACATAAGAGAACGCATGGCGTCATGGATAGGAGAAAAGTATGCAGACTACAGGCGCAAAGCAGACGCACTACACAAGATAGAAGACAAGATAAAGGAACTGAAAAAGGAAGATGACCCTGTATCAGCAGCGATACAGGCACAGCCCATATTCAACGCATACGGCATAATCAAGCAGGATACAGAAAAAAAGGCCCCCTTGGCAGACATTCCCGGACTGACGAAAACATACAAGTCAATAGAACGCAACTACCTCAAAATAATAAGGGAAGAAGACAGAAAACTCTCACAGCTGGCCAGAGCAGTCGAGAAGAAAGGACCAGATACGTTGATCTATGACGGCAAGGGCCGACCCTTAGTCGACAGAGAAAACTACCAGGACGTAACGATATTCATAGACCAGAGAAAGTCAAGAAGGATGCGAAAAGGATTCTCATTCACAGGAGCCGCCCTGGCATTCATCATGATGCTCGCGCTGGGCACGGGAAGACCGTACACGAAGAAGGACCCAGGAATGTCCTGTGGCTCCAAACCAGCACAAGCAAAGCTCATAAACACAACAGAAAAGCAGACCCCGCCAAAACCCGTCCCGATCACACCAGAGACAGATGAGCAGATTTGTGACAGGACACTCAAGACCGACACGAACAAAATAAAATTCCTTGAAGAAAATGACATCGACGAAGTCGTCAGGGCATGCATAGACGGGGGAAGAGTTCACGCAAAGCTCCACAACACAGAAAAAGGCATCTTCGCCATATACTCACCATTCGGAAAAAGACCATACAGACAGATATCAGGGTTCGACGCATGGAGACCAGCGGAGCCGCTGCTGAAAAGCGAAGACGGCAGCACAGTCATATGCCATCCTCGTAACAGGCAAGTCACAGAAGATGATGGAAAACAGGCATGCGTAAGGAAGCATTACGGCGTAGACCTTGTCCCTGCAGAAGGATCCTACAAAGGGACGCAACTATATTCAATGATGCCCGGCAAGGTCATACAGCTCGGCAAAGGAGGCAAGAGAGCAGGGACCTACGCAGTAGTGGAGCACGAACTCCCCGACGGCACCACGATGACAACAAAATACGTCCACCTCCAAGGATTCTCACCCCAACTCGAGGAGGCGTACAATAAACGCACGAAAGGAAGAAGAAGGATAGCCCGGTTCACTGAAGATGACGATCTATCAGTCATGCCTTACATCTCAGGAGGGCAGCCGATAGGACCCATAGGAAGGACAGGCAACGCCAGAGGCGTGCACCTACACCTCGAGACAAGAGTGGATGGAAGACTCGTGGATCCTGAGCAGTACCTGCCGCACGGCCAGCAAATCCAGCAAAAAAGCATCGCAAAAGAACAAAGCCAACACAAAGAAGAAAAAACAGAACAGCAGAGGACAGCACACCTCCAGAACTTACCGGAAGCGGCATGAAATCAGAACATCATCCATCTATCACACACTGGGCATAAGGTATGCCTTCAATCTCCAGCACATTCTTCTCATCGACCAAGCCCTTACTTATGAGAACTTCCACAGACTCCCCACCTACAGCATTCACCAAATAACAATCCCCAAGAATAAGGAAAACCTCTTCACGACCCATCTCCTCACCAGCATAGAAACGAGAGGAAAGGTCAAGCCGCACATCCCCTTCTTCGAACACCTTTCCCAACAGACCCGAATCGCAGAGGGCAATGAGCTTCCCCCGAGGTGTGGGATGCACCCTGACTATCATCAGAATCACACCCTTGCCTTAAGTGACTTCACCTGATGCTTTGAACCACATGCCTGACACGTCATGAAAGAAAGCTCACCCTCTTTAGATATCTTAGTGTCCGGCTTGCCGCAATCAGGACAAAGCACGTACTCAGAAACATACTTCTTGATCTTCTCATTCACCCTTGATGCAGGCACCTTCGCACCAAGGATCAAAGCGCTCTTGGTAAGGCTGCCCGGCGTAGCCAGCTCCTTCAGTATGTACTTCAGGAAATGCTCCGGCGTCCTGCCCAAAGCGTCAGCGATAGAATAAAAATTACTTATGACCGTCTTGTTACCCTGGATGTGTCCGCGCGCCCGGGGTATCTCAAAACGCTCACTCTCAAAAACAGACTCGGGCATCTCCTTCCTCGCTTTCTTCAAAAGGTCCTTGTATTCCATGAAAAACAAAGGAAAAAAAGCCACTATTTAAAACATACCCAAACCACAGAGAAAGATTTAAATACTTTATAAAGGAAAATCATAGGCATGGTTCTCGAATCCATGATAAAACCCTTCACGGCAACAAAAAGACCGTGGGAAATGTTCTTCTACGGACTGCTCGTCGCCAGCATAGGACTCTTCCTCGGGTACTGGATATTCAGGGACAAAGCAGACCTGGTGATGATATTCCTAACCACCTTCGCCTGCGTACCCCTCATGTTCCACGCGATACGCAACGAAGAAAAAGAAGACCTCATACTAGAGAAAGAGACATCCATGCTAAAAAGACACAGCAGGGTCCTGCTCTTCTACACCTTCCTCTTCATCGGAATGACCGTAGCCTTCGTAATATGGTATGTTGTGCTCCCAACAGACATGTCACAGACACTCTTCAGGCAGCAGATAACCACCATAGCACAGATAAACTCACCTGTGCAGGCACACGTCGTAGGCAACGCGGCAAGCACAAGCCTGTTCAACAGGATATTCTTCAACAACATAAAAGTCATGATATTCTGCATACTCTTCGCATTCTTCTATGGAGCAGGAGCCATATTCATACTCGCATGGAACGCATCAGTGGTGTCAGCTGCGATAGGCAACCTCATAAAGCTAGGCCTGGCGAAATACGCAGGGGCAGCAGGATTCACAAAGATGGCAGCAGTAACCCAGACCGTAACTTACTCATTCTCAAGATACTTCATCCACGGAATACCAGAGATGATAGCATACATGGTAGCAGGACTGGCCGGAGGCATAATATCCGTAGCCGTCATAAACCACGACTTCAGGACAGACAACTTCCAGAAGATAATCCTCGACGCGTCAACACTGCTCATAATATCCATGGCCATACTATTCACAGCAGCAGTTGTGGAAAGCTACATAACACCCGCGCTGTTCTAGAAAAAGTACCTACTCCAGCAGCTTGTACCTGCCAGGCTTGACCTCAAAGATGTCACCCTGCTCCAAAAGCTTCTGCACAAAAGAATCAGCACCCTTGCCGAACTCATCAGAAAGCAACTCATACTCAGCACCAGAGCCAGAATCAAACCTCCTAATCAGCTCCAACATCCTGGAAGCAGGAGAAGAACTGTCCGCAAGATCCTCAGTCTCCACAGAAAGACCCGAATCACCAGGCGTTTCCGGTTCAGGAGGAGAAGACCGCCTCTGCAAAGCAAGCTCCAGCTTATGCACCTCAACCCACGCAGGATCATCGATTTTCCGTATGACCTCAGGAACCACGTAACGCTCAGAACCGAACTCCCTTGGCCTGCCGATGACCCGCACGACATCACCCACATCAACATCAGAAGCAGAGTCAAAGAACCTCAGGCTTACGCGACCGGAACCGTCGTCCAGAAGGAAATCCTGCGAAACAGAATCAGCATCTTCTGCAACCCCTTTCGATACGATGACACCGACAACGTTCGCCCGAGAAACCTTAAGACCACCAACAGCGATATAGTTAGGCAGCCAGCCATCCTCCTTCACGTAACGATTATTCAAAATATCAGCAATACCCACCTTGTACGCGACCTGTCTCTTTGAGGATCCCTGCTCTACCATAAATAAAGAACAACGAATATTTTCTTATAAATCTTGCTGTACGCTGAGCACGGCAAGACACAAGGTTTAAATAACCAAAAACCTTCGTCACCAGCATGGTACAGCAGAATCTCGTATCCTACATCCTCAAACAGCTCAGGCAGGGCAGAAAGCTGGAAGACATAAACAACTTCTTAATACAGTCAGGATATGACAAGGAAGAGGTGGAGAGCTCTGTACAATACGTCCTGAACCTACAGACAAACCCACAGCTCGCAGAACAGCAAAGAATACAGCAGCTTGCACAATACATACAGAAACAGCTCACAGCAGGATACGGACAGCAAGCAATAGCCAACTTCCTCATATCAAGAGGATACCCCTACTATGAGGTAAACTCAGCACTACAGCAGGCCACAGCACCAAAGAAAGAGATGAAGACAGAGCACAAGCTCGTGGCCCTTTCACTCATAACCGTTTTGGTGGTCACATCTGCCCTGATATTCTTCTACACAAAAGCGTACATACAAGTAAGCCAGCCCCTTCCCGAACAGCTACTGGATGTAGAAACAGAACAGCTCACAACAATCGTACAACCAGGAGGTGACCTCACATTCCAAGTGAACCTCATGAGCTTCGGGACAGGCCAAAGGTTCGATGTAATACTGAAATACCAGATAATAGAACGCGAGACACAATCTGTTGTACTTGAGAAGACAGAGACAGTCGCGCTATCAACAACTGTAGAGAAAATAGGGCGGTTCGATATACCTGATGATATCAAGACAGGAAAATATGTGCTGCGCGTAGACGCGACCTACCAGGACTTCACAGCCACTTCAGGATTCATATTCGAGATAATCCCCACAGAAGAAGCAGAGGATATACAAGAAGAAGTAGAAGAGATGCTTCCCGAAAAAGAGAACATAACAGAAGAGATACCCCCTCTTCCAGAGGAGATACCAGAAGCTCCTGAAGAAGAGCCGATCCCGACACCGATAACACCGACAGAGGAAATATGGTACCAGGGCAAGACAAGACAGCAGGCATTCGAACAGGTCAAGGCAGTAAGCGTAAGAGAGCCGGAACAAGCGATAGAAATGTGCAACGAGTTCCGGCTGAGCGCCAACAGGCAAGCCTGCATAAGGACAATAGCAGAGTTCAAAGAAAATCCCCTGATCTGCGAGTCCATCGAGGACACAAGACACAGAGACAACTGCTATGTGCAGATCGCGATATCAACAGGAAACGAGCAGGCATGTGACCAAGTCAGCGATCCGCGCGTGCAACAATCATGCAACATGGCACTTTTCCAGAGAGATGTAGAGGAAGTCCGGCCCTCCACAGATCCTCAATCACTATACCAAAAGATGGCCCCGTTCGGACTACAGGCCACACCTCAAGAATAACAAAAAATTTTTTCAAATGAATTCCGGCTGCACCACGGTACGGAACTCAGCAGAAAGGTTCTCGGAAAGTGACATATCATTAAGGTCCTCTATCACAACAGGTGGAGGCAGCTGCAATACTTTGAACAAGACAGTATCTCCTGAAAAGATATCGCTGTAATCAATCTTCCAGTAACCTGTCTCCTCATTCAAAACCAGACCGCCCCCTATGACCTGATCCAATGAAACGCCAGGCTCCTCAGGTATGAACATGCAATTCTCATCCCCATCCTTACACCGTCTTTCCGGCTCTATAGTGTATCCGCCCGAATCAATATATGTCGTCTGAACCTCGTAAGTCCCAGGCACCAAATCTATAGTCAGAGGGACAGCAGCAGTCATATTAGAAACTATAAGGTTCTGAGCACGGAATGCCGGAGGACTAGGCTCGTCGACCTTCCTAATATTGACGATTATGGTCTCCTCGTCGAAATTCGGATCAACAGAACCCCCACCCAATTCCAGAAGCCTTGTGTAATTGTTGCCGTGATCCTCCAACGGTGTGCGGTAAAGTATAACCCTCTCCAAGGGGAGTTTCTTAAGAGAGACATTTCTAGAAATTATCGGCATCATCTCAAACTCAAATTCAGCCTCCTCTCCTGGCAGAGTAGTCAGATCGATAATGTTCTCCGTCTTATATCCCTTTTTTTCAAGCTGGATGATCCCCCCTCCCATACAAACAGGAAACCTCTCCATCAGAACAGTATCATTCTCCTCCAGATCAAACTGTGTCCTGCCGATCTGACACGAGTCATATTTTCCACAAGAATACTTTACAGAAACACCCTCTAAAGCATCCCCATCAAGAAAATCCAGCACCTTCACAGTAATGTTGCCGCTGAGCCTCTGCTTAGGAGAGCAGAAAAGGCTTTTGGTGTAATTCTGTCTGACAAGAGAAAGATTATCCCCTCCTCGTACCATCGCGATCTCTTCCGTAGGAACATCCACATTGAACCATGAATAATCCCACGGCCCGTAAGTACCGTTACCTTCGAACCATTCCTGAACACCCCGGTTATCCCTCAGGTTAACCTCCATAGCGAAAAGCCAGGTGAAACCCTCCCCGAAAAGGTCTTCATCATTCCTCAGTTCAACAACCACGGGATACGAGAGATCATAAAAGAATTCATACTCATTCTGGGGGACCATAGGCACAAAAGGAGTCAATCCTGACACCATCATCTCGATGTCAGTAACCCTGGCAGCCCTCAGGATGCCCTGATCATCCGGCGTGATATGCAGATATATCGGCCAGTCAAGGAACATGAACCTAACAGAATAATCCCCATAATCCTCCCCGAGGAGATTGAGGAAGAAAGACCTATACAATCCCCTCTCAACATCAGTAACGCCGATGTCCAACGGCTCAGCACCTTTCGTCTCATTCACCTGAAGCAAAGAGACATAACTTGTAAGCAAACCCTTCAACTGCAGCTCAACAACATCGCGTATCCATATCTTCGGAACGTAGCTCTCCTCGATCGCGTATGTCGGCGGAAGCTGGTCTGTATGAAGCCCCCCGTTTATAGATATCCAGCTCTTAGTCACATATTCAAAAAAGTTATACTGACCCTCCGTCATCGCTATCTTTTCAGCCAGCCCGTAAATCCTCCTGAGATCAACCGGAATATGCGTGATGAACCTTCCAATATCTGTACTCTTGCCCGCAAGAACCGCCCGCAAAGGAAAATCAAGAGAAACCACAACATCATCCTCAGTCACACGCGTAGTGACCTCTAGCTGACCGAGCTCAGTTACCTCAAAGCCCGCGCTCTCAAACGAAGCGAAACCATCAAGACAGCCAGGAAGATTCTCAACCACATACACATCCACCTGTCTCTCGATCTCCTCAATATCCGGGATGTTCTCGTCCGTAATGAGGCAGTCATAGCAAACGTCCGGGCTCTTCATATACCACCAGTATACAACACCACTTTCAGCATCTTCTGTGATAGAGACACCATCAGAGCCTGTAGGGTCCAAAGGATCTATATCGAAAGACCTTCCCGCCGCCCGGGCATCAAGAGGATCTATATACCCCCCATGCTGACCCGCCAACCTCAACGCATCCACACCAATCTCATACGCGCAGGACTCTACGAAATCCTGAATAGGCTTGACCTCAAGAGGAACTTCCACAGCCCTTTCCCCTTCAGGTACGATCTCGCCCCGATCATAGAAGAAAGAGAAATACACAACCCCACCTATCAACAAAACAATACCCAGTATTATGAAAATCGTTATCTGCGATCTCTTATCTCTGAAAATATTACCTGACATGTTCCCAAGACACCTCATTCAAACGAAAAATTACCACCCGTCCTAACGGCCAGAATATCAGCGGAAATACCACAATCATCAGAGACATCAAAAAAGGAGAAAATGAAAAGACCGCCAGCAACAAACCCCAAACCACAAAAAAACATACGAACAAAGCAGCAAAGACGCCAAAATGAAGCGGCCTGAACAAGGCGAGAGTTTCGGTGAGAGCAACAAAAACAGATCGTTTTTTCCTGAAAACAAAATAACAATTATTGACAAAAAGCAGGATCACCGACAAGACGACAATGAAAAATACAACATTGACAGGAGAAACGAAAACAAAAAGCGCGGTCCCGACCAAAAAGACAGATACAAAAAAGATCAGCATGTTCAGCGTAAAGAACGACCAGAACCTAAACCCGAGCCTCTTCCCTTCAAGCACGTCAAAGATCCTGCTCTGGAAGAAAGAATAACACAGCAAAGACAAGAATAACCACGCAAAAAACAGCGTCAACGACCCCCATACAAACCGGTCAAGACCACCCTTTATCATATCAAGTTCCTCTGAACGATATTCCGCAGACCCTGGATCGTTTATCACCTCCGAAACCACAGAAACAGCCGAAGGAAGCATCTGGTTGAGATCAGAAAAGAAAACCAAGAATATGTTCAAGCAGACCACAAATATCACGAGAAGGCACACCAGCGAAAGAACATCAAAACCCAATGTCTTCAGATATCCCCTAAAAGGATCGTTTTTTAAACTATCCAAAAACAACCTGTTCAAACCAACCTTTTTTACCGCGCCCTTTTTTCTTGCCATCTCACCTTACGAACGGAACTTCAAGTTCCCCCTCCTTATTCTCGTTCCAGTACCTCAAAGTAGCACGCGTGTAATTCACAGAACTCTCAGCCACATGATATCCCCTGAAGCCATTCACAAAATTTGAGCTAGACGATTCTACAAGCTCTCTCACCCTGTTCTCGTCCACCATATAGACCTCAAAGTTCATCGTCTCGTCCATCCTTGTGGGCTGTATGAACCAAGCCACCTCATAAACCATACCTTCCGACCCCACATCCAACCGCCTTAAAGGATCAGAGACTTCAGCCTGGAGGCTCACAATCAAGTTGTGATAATAATCCCCTCCAACATTGTTCTGCGACACCTGATTAGGATCCTCGGTCCCTCCCCAATCGAAACAAACATCCACCTCCCACTGGGATATGTCATACCAATCCGTCACAGGATTGCCGTGCACAACAGAAAGCTCCCCACCATACAGCCAGTCATACCAATCTGTAGATGATATCGCCGGCACGCAAATTATCAAGACCAACGCGCACATCACAAACCTTGTCTTCATATCCTTTTCCATCTTCACATACTACAGTAGTCAGGATCACCCAGTTTCTGCTCATAAGCATTCCAGGTGAAATCCCCCCCATCCAGCCAATCACCAACATCCTGGTAAATCATCAAGGCAATACCTAAACCGCATATATGGCTGCCCAGACTCTCCGAAGGAAGAGGAGAATCCGTAGAGGACGTTCCACACTCATCACGCACGCCCTGCCTAATCTCATTCAGGTCACTAATGCCCCAAGGATAAGCGCACTGCCCCCCGGAACCGAAACCTTCCCTAAAACCCCAAGAAGCAAGCGAACCAAGAGTCTGCACAAGCATGTATTCCACGACCCCCAAAAGTATCCTTGCAGCAACAGAGTCACCAGCAACCTTATAAGCAGCGCTATGGATGTAAAGGCACTGGCGTCCGCTATACAACTTATCACAAATATCAGGAGAAAAACCCGCCGCCACATAATCACGATAACAGTTTCGTTTCATACACAATAATTGCCGTTCCTTCTTCAGGGCAAAAACATAGCCGGGCAGGCAAGCGCTCCACTGAGCACATTCCTTACTCCTGTAAGCTGAGAATATAACCTTGTAAACATCATCCGGGATGTCAGTGGGCGCGCTACCCCCTTCAGGGAACCTGTTCTCAGCGCCTTCGCGCGAAGTGTCATCAATGAACTTGTCATACGACCGCTCATTCGCCGGACTCCACTCCGCCCCCGCAGCACCACCTATCAGTTCAACAATAGTGTTCTGCTCGCTCAACCTGCACATAGCAATGCCGCACAGTATCTTGAAATAGTAACCAGTAGAATCCCACGAAGTAGCAGGGTTCGCGTCTATATTCCAGATGAACGTCATCACAATGCCTGTAATCCATTCAGTAACTTTACATGTAGCGAAGTAAAGACTCTCTCCTGCAGAGCGAGTAAAAGATATAGCATAAAGGATAATGGAAACCACCCAGATAACTTCACGCAATATCTGGAGGGCGGCAGTTATCATCGCGCTCAATTCAGCTATCGTACAGAACGTGCCAAGCACATCAAGCCAACCCTCATAATCATCAATCTCACCCTCTTTCGCCGATATCTGACTCTCGATATCAGCCAGCGTAGACTTGAGGCTGCTGTTAAGCCCCCCAAAAACAGTTCCATGAACAGGAACACCCTCGCACCTCACATTTTCGATCTCCGGCTCCTGATACACCTTAGTTCCCGCCCTGACGATAAGATGGAGTTCACAATCAATATCGATGGAATCTTCACCAGTATCAGATGCGTTACCCAGAACCTCCGAACCCAACCTGACCTTTGTACCTATTAGCGGCTTTTCAAACTCCAATTCTGTCAAAATGTACTCATCACTGAATTCAGCACCTTCGGAAGAGCACCTCTCTATACGGACTTCCTGCACGCCAGCACCAGTAGTAGCTGGCTGAAGAGTGGGCCTTACAAATATAGGGACCGGAATCTTTTCAGCTATCTGCCTGTCTATGCCAGACGAAGGAAGTATCTCGCACGCCACAGTCCTCACGACGTTCGGAGGGGTGCCCGGGGCGGCCTCGCACACCTCCTGGTGGAGAGTGGTAGTGTTGCGGTTGCCTGCCCTGTCCTCCAGAGTAAGGTTTATCGTGCCGTCCACATAATAAGTGACCAGGTTGTCTATGCTTATGTCGCAGGTCCAGACACCAGCGATCTCACTTTCTTCACAGTCGAACTCCATAGGAAAGTAGTTCGAGCTCAGCTCCGGAGCGTCAACATAAGCCTTGACACCTCCAGAGTAGCGTTCAGATACATTTACCGTGATGTCGATGCTGTCCGGCGCTGTGGGGCATATCGAAGAGTTCTGCACCCCGATCACCTGGGGCGCTTCAGCGTCGAAATAAAGACCTGTGGACGTAGTGCCTTCCACAGAATTGCCAGCGTCATCAGCGCTGCCTATAGAAAGAGAGACTGGCAAGGCCTGCCCGCTTGAACGGGGAGTCACGACATTGACGAAAGGATAAGTGCACGTCCAGCCCAAAGAGCAGTTGAGAGGCATGAGCAGAGTATTGCCATCGTAATGCTCCTGAGAACCGAAACTTCCCACATCAAGGAACAGCTTCCTGTCACTTAAACCAGAACCCTCGTCAGTGACGTCCACAAGTATCGTGTTATTGCCGGTGCCGACCCAATACCTTCCACGCTCGTCAGCGATACCCGTGCGTATGGCCGTCACCTGCGGAGGGGTATTGTCAAACTCTATAGGCAAAGTGTAAGAGGAGTTCATCCTGTTGCTCAAGCTGTCAAGAGCAGATATCCTAATCTCAGGCACGATGCCAGAGGGAAGGATGACAAGGAGATCATCCCAGGTACACTCGTAAAGGCCCTCAGAGACGTTCCTGCACTGAGGGCTGAAAAGCTCCTGATACTGTTCAGACATGTCAATATTCCTGTAGACCTCCTTAAACTCAGGACGCGCGGTCAGAGCCGAAAAGTCAGCGATAACAGAATCCACGTCCAGTTCAGAACCTTCAGAGATGAAAGCCTGCAGCCTGGCGTTGCCTATAGGTTCGCCTTTCGTGTATCTCACAGGAAAATCGCCAAGCCACAAGCTAGCATTGATCAGCTGAGGAGGAGAGAAATCCATAACAATATCCATGCACTCGGAAGACTTCTGGTCAAGACGGTCATAAGCATTCAAGCAGATCGTCTTGGTAGTGGTGCTGCCCCCTGTCGGCTCGATCCGCAGCGCAGTAGTGTCGGGCTGGAGAAGACATTCACCAGTATCAGGAAAAACAGAACCTACCTCAACATAATTCAGCAGGAAGACAATCCTGTCAACACCTGCACAGACCTCCGGGCCGCACCCATCGCAAGCCTGGTCAGACACCTGATAAGCTGCCACGACATCAGAACCATTCCGTTCAAGCTCGAAATGATGTATATCAGGAGCAAGATTATCCGCGTAAATCGTAAGAGGAATTTTTGCAGAAACCTCAGAACCGTCAGAGCCGAAAAGCTGCACTTCGTACAAGTGAGGACCGGGAGGCAGCTCACCAGGAACCCGCATCTCACACAGAGCAGGAACGCTAGCGTTAGGAGGAGCGCACTCAAAAGGCCTTGTAGGATCCGAAATCAGCTTGACCTGGGAGGGAGAGATAGTCTCACCAGGAATAGATGCAGAGACATTGATGATAGTCACATCACCAGACACCTTGCGGAAGCCAGGAACACCATCATAGCCATGGATGTCGCCGAAGAACTCAGCAAACACGTTCGCACTGTGCAGGACAGGCATTATAAGAAGGTAGATCATGAGCATACAAGTAAATCTAAGGTAAAGCGAACCTCTTTTTGGCATAGGGAGATGTTTGCGAGGAGTGTTTATAAATTTTTTCGGTGTTGGTCGCTCTAGACAGCTAAAAAGACAGTTTCCTGTTACCGATCAAGATCATATCTTCTGGATGAAACCCCTTTTAGGCTCGAAGATGTCACCTGAACGCTTCAGCTTCTCCACAACCTCCTCAGCCTTATCAGCGGAGACACCCTTCTCCTGAGCCTCCTTCACAACATCCTCGATAGGCACAGTCTTACCCACCTTGTTCTCAAGGTCATTGATGACCTCCTTGATAACGATGATATTGCTCCTGGCAGAAGAAGAGACACCAGTGGTCAGGACGTCAACGTCGATCTTACCAGTATCAGGGTCGATACCCACCTGGGACATGCAGTAATGCAGAAGCTCGATAGCCTTCTTCGCATCCTTACGCAGGACCTTCTCCGAAAGACGGGTCTTGGCAGCGGCCTCGGCAAGACGCACCAAAGCCTCAAGCTGCCTCGCAGTGATCGGAATAGCTTTCACACCACCCTCCTCACCGCCAGAGCCACGCATCTTAACATAATAACTCTTTATCTCCTCCAGAGCACCATCAGTAAGTTTAGGAATACAAGATCTTCTGGCAAAAGCGATGTACTTCTTCAGCATTCTGGTGTCGATATCACACTTCCCCGGGTCGCTCGTCTGGTGAAGATTAAGAAGGAAACTTGCAAGCCTCTCATCCTGGTCCTTGTTCGGCAGATCCCGAATAGGGAATATCAGGTCGAACCTGCTGATCAAAGCAGGAGGGAGGTCTATCTGCTTGCCCAGGATCTCATAAGGGTCGAACCTGCCCCACTTAGGATTAGCAGCCGCAAGCACAGTAGTCTCACACCTGAGAGTCGCCTGGATGTTAGCCTTCGAGATGGAAACGGTCTGCTGTTCAAGCGCCTCGTGCATCGCGTCACGATCCTCCTTGGTCATCTTGTCCATCTCATCGATCATACAGAAACCCTTGTTCGCAAGCACGAGAGCGCCAGCCTCCAAAGCCCATCCGCGAAGAAACTCGTCCCTCACGACAGCAGCAGTAAGACCCGCACCGGAAGCACCCTTACCAGAGACGTAACGTGATTTCGGAGCAACAATCTGAGCACGCTTTATCAGCTGCGACTTTCCCGCTCCAGGATCACCGACCAGAAGAATATGCATATCGCCACGGGTCACAGCACCATCCGAACGCACCTTCTTCACACCACCAAGAAGCTGAAGGATGATCGCCTCCTTTATCTTATCATGGCCATAGATAGAGGGCGCCATCGAATTTACAAGCTTGTCCACGATCTTGGGATCCTTTGCCATCTCCCTGATCTTCTCCTCTTCCTCTTTAGAGATGGCGATATCACCGAAACTCTCCTCCAAAGGCTCGACCCAGTTAGAATCTATCATCAGGTCAAACCTGATCAGCTTTCCACCATCCTTGGCAGGAATCGGCACCTCCTTCACCTGCCCTACAACCTGTATCTTCGTGCCCGGGTTCGTCTTCTTGTCGCTCAACGGAGAGACAAGGTCATTCTTCAGAAAAGCATCAATCCTCTTAGGCTGGTCACCGCCCTCAAGCAACTCAGGTATCTCCTCAAGAACTATCTTCTGGGCATCAACCAGCTCCTTGGAAAGCAGGCGGAACTTGCCCTTCCTTCCGCAACCACAACGGCTTGGCTCCTTGAACTTAGTCTCAAGCTGGATCACAGACAGGATATTGCCGCAACTAGGACACTCAAACTTAGCATTCGTCACCTGGGGGCGGACATCAGATTTCTGCCTCACTATACCGTTTACACAGATCAGCTTATCGATATTCTTGCTCCTGATGTCACGTATAAGTATCTCCTGGCTTCCAGGAATCCCCCTGAAGCGGAGGGTAAACCTCTGCATCGAAGCGGGCAGATCAAGATTCCTGACAGCGATCTCAAAGGCTTTCAGCACCTCTTCGGGCTGGTCAAGAAGGATGTCCGCAAGCTCTGGATCAAAACGGGAAAGAGAAGCGAAGTCAATAACAAGGAAGTCCCTGCCAGAACTGACCGCCTCAAGGAGGTCAACCTGGTGATTATGCTCAATGAATTGCTCAAACCTCTTTATCTGCTCGGACACATCCATTTTCTCTTTTATACTCCCTCAACCAAAAACAATACAGACTAGCATATCCATTCCCCCTTAAAAAAAGTTTGCATGAAAAAAACAAAAAATTTCCGACGAGAATACCGGTATTTCCGGAAACAAAGGCATAGAATTACCTGTCTTCTACTTCACCTTCTTCAGGTTCTCAATAAGGGCGTCCAGAGCCTGGTGCACCTGGTGCTCTGACTTAGTGCCTGTACAGACGACCTTTCCGTTGGAGAACAGCAGGAACGTAGCCTTGAACGACTTCTCACCCTTGGGCTCTACATTGATCTTATAGACAAGACCTGGGAACTGCTCGGGCTCATACTCCGTGTTCTGCAGCTTCATGGCAAGAACATTCAGGTTAAGATCCATCCCTACCCCGCCAGCAGCAACAATGTTCTGGATCGTGACCTTGGGTTCGACAGTTATCTTGATATTTATCTTCTCAAGGCTCTTGATTATCTGCTTGATGGATTTCTGCACATCATCCAGATTTCTGGCACCTGTACAGACTATCTTCCCTGAATTGAAAATCAAAGCAGAGGTCTTAGGCTCCTTTATCCTGATAACCAAGCCCGGAAACTGCTCAGGATTATATTCTGTATTGGAAAGAGTCGCCGCCATCTTCTCCAAAGGGATATCGTGCCCTAATGAAGAAGAAACAACGATATTCACAACTCTAATGTCCTTTTTAGTCATTTTTCAACCCCCTAACACTTATAAAGCAAATATAAACTATTTAAATAAAAAAGCACAACTCCTTTATAAATACTATTATTGAAAAATATATATTTGAGAAACTATTTTTTAAAAAGGCTATGCCTCCTCTATTTCGCGTGGAAAAGGTGTTTAAATATTAGAATTCTGGCTTTTCAGCTTTTTTGGAATCGCAGGTTTTTAGGTAAATTTTATATATAAAGAAGGGTCGTGTGATGTGGTGACAACAAAAACAGACGATCCGAAAATGAGGGGCATCACCAACATATCCCGAAAGACTGTGCTGGCCCAGAAGCGCAGCATCTGCAGGTCGATCGCGTCGAAAGCAAGGGGCCTGATGTTCACGAACAAAGAGGCTGTCGAGGAAATGCCTTTGGTGTTCGAGTTCAAACGGCCAGGCATACAGAGCCTGCACATGCTCTTTGTCTTCTACCCTATAGACGTGGTCTTTCTCGACGAGAAAAAGAAGGTCCTCGATATCAAGCAGAACTTCAGGCCGTTCAGGACATATACGAGCATGAAACGATCAAAATATGTCATCGAGCTCCCGGAAGGGGTGGTAAAGAGAAGCAAGACGGAGGAGGGGGATCAGCTGGAATGGTGACCAAAAGAGCAAGACTTACGCTGAAAGGCAAGGTGCAGGGAGTCTTCTTCAGGGACTTCGCAAAACAGAACGCGAACAAGCTGGGCCTGGGAGGCTATGCAAAGAACCTCAGGAACGGCAATCTGGAGATAGTTGTCCAGGGAGAGGAAAGCAAGATCAAACAATACATACAGCTCTGCAGGGGCGGCCCCATATTCGCCAAAGTGGAAGGTGTAGATATAGAATATATCGATCCTGAAGAGGACAAATCGGACGAGGGATCAACTTTCTTTGATATACGGCCGACATGACCCTGTTCGTCCTGCATCGTCTAAAAAAGGATTTTGAGAAGACAATTCCGATCTCTCTTTTATTACTATAAAATAGCAAAAACAACGAAACCTTTATATAGTGGTTATACCTCTTCAATAGTAAATTTTCAGGGTGGCTGGATTGATGATAGAAGCCCCTAAAAAAGAGAATCTCGGTCAAATCGCTTCAAAAAAACCTAAACAGGACAAAAGAAGCCTTAAAAAACATTTAACGGCCGCTATAATCCTAAAAACGCATTGAAGCGCGATACATGATAAAAAGAGGCACAAACATACCCTTTCCGAATGATACAAAGGTGCATCAAACATGATCGTCCAGAAGGATTTTTTAAACAAACTCAAAGACTTCGGCCTCAACACATACGAAAGCAAGCTTTGGACAGCGCTCCTCTCAAGAGGGATATCAACTGCAGGTGAGCTCTCCGACATCGCCAACGTCCCAAGGTCACGAAGCTATGATGTTCTCGAAAGCCTCGAAAAGAAAGGATTCATCATAATGAAACTCGGCAAGCCGATAAAATACGTCGCTGTGCCGCCTGAAGAGGTCCTCGAAAGAGTAAAGAAAAAAGTCATCAACGACGCTGACAGCAAGACCAAGATCCTTGAAAGCCTAAAAGACAGCGAGATACTACAAGAACTTTCAGTACTACATTCTCAGGGAGTCGAGCTCGTCGAGCCGACAGACCTTTCAGGAGCCCTAAAGGGCAGGAGCAACCTATACAACCACCTCGAGACAATGCTGAAATCAGCAGAGAAATCCATAGATATAATGACCACCACAGAAGGTCTCATCAGGAAAGCTGACACTCTAAAGTCGTTCCTCCAAAAAGCCAAGGAGAGAAAGGTCAAGATAAGGATAGCAGCACCAATGACCAAAGAAGCGGAGAAGGTATGCAAAGAAATCAAGAACTTCGCAGATATAAGAAACGCGAGCGAGATCAAAGCAAGGTTCACCATAATCGACGGCCAGCAGATAACATTCATGCTCCTGGACGATTCAGAAGTGCACCCTACCTATGACTCAGGAGTATGGGTAAATACACCATTCTTCGCATCAGCGCTGAGACAGATGTTCGAGACAGAATGGAACAAGATGAAACCGCTCGAGGCAAAGAAATAATCCCGATCCTTTCAACACACCATCTACCGGTTCTATCAGGCATCCGACCCGATGCTTTTCCACACACCACAGCCTCACGCAATATCGCAAGCAAACCTTTATATACTACTTTTGTTTAAAATCAAGCATTACGCTTTAAAAGGAGGTAAAAACAATGGCAGGATTAGGACTGGAAGGGGTAACGCTCGCAATCATCATAGGCACCCTGGCAGCAATCGTGTACAGCTTAAGAATTCTCGTGCTGCTCGAAAGAAGGATAGCAAGGATGGACGAAAACCTTCTCAAGATAACACACAAGATAGAACAGGAAGAGATGAAGATAGAGAAGGAAGAAGAGAAGATAGAAAAGCTGCTGTCAAAATCGCCCGGAAAGAAGAAGCCGGCCAAGAAGTCAGCAAAGAAGAAGAAATAATCTTCTTATCTTTTTTGATTCCACCCCAAAATGAGCATCAGGCACACGTCTTTCAAGCACGGCTGGTTCTACCACTACCGTCTGCACACGCCCAAAACGGAAAAGCTCTGCAACAACGGCTTCTCATCACTCAAGAAATTCATGGAGAAGATGTTCGAAGCATGCCCCGACCATTACTTCGAGGCAGGACCAAGGTCTTCGTCCCTCAAGTTCAACGTCAAGGTAAACTGTGCGAAAGTAGACGGCCACGAAGTGTGCCGGCTGGCAGAGCTCGGTCTCAACACAGGAAGATACAGGACAGCACACTCAAATGTGGAAGTGTACATGCTCGAAAGGGACAGCAACACCGTCGCGGTGGAAGTGCCCATATGGCTCCACCACCACGAGCTCGAGATGTACAAGACAATCTTCGAAAGCGAAGAACCCCTGACAGGCCACATAGACATAGTGCGTGTTGAGGACGGAAAGGTATGGATATGGGACTACAAACCCGGAGCAGAAAAGGAGAAATACGCAGACTGCCAGACACTCTTCTACGCAATAATGCTCTCAAAACGCACAGGCGTCCCACTCGACAAGTTCAGGTGCGGATACTTCGACGAGAAGACAGCATACATATTCAAGCCAGAGACCACACAGCTTCCCATACCCTGCCTGAAGGCAGAATTGGCTGAACAGAACTAGAGCAAGAAAACCGAAAAGAATCAGGATATCTCCTTCTCAAGAACCTCGATCTCCTGCTCAAGCTGCCGTATCTTCTCATCGTTCGACTCCTGCTGCATTATGGAAGCGCACTCAGGACACTTAAACTCAAAACCCACAGCCTTCTCAAAATCAAGACGCATGCACGTGTTCGGGCAGACAAAGAAACTACTGGCCTTCTCACGGTCAAGACGATCATGAAGCCTCTCCAGCCTCTCCTTCTTCAGACTGACAGCAAGATGCTTTATCTGCTTTATCTTGAAAGTCCAATAATAGATGTACCATCCCTTCTTCTTGTCCTTGCGCCTGATGAACGAAACCAGATTTGCATGATAAAGCCTGTAGAGCATGTTACGGACGACATTGATCTCCAGCTTCAGGGCATCAGCCAGCTTGAACTCTGAGACGTTCTTCTTGTTCTTAAGAAGCTTAACCAAAGGAAGGACATCCTCACCAGCAACAGACGTGACAACATCCTCAACCAGCTTATTTGAAAGTTTCATGTCATTATCTCTCCTTGAACAACCCGACCACCCAATTTACGACAAATACCATTTAAAAAGCTTTCGTTAATGGCGTGTCTGAACAGAAGACAAACTTTATAAATAAGCCCCAGCTCCCAGAAAACAGTGATTTGAATGGTAAAACCAGGACACAGGTCAAGATCATTGAGAAGGGTCCATAGAAGGACTCCGGGAAGCAATCCGACGCTGCAATTCAGGAAGCGAAAGCCCTCAAAAGCCAAATGCGGCAAGTGCGGCAAAGAACTACCAGGAATTCCCCGAGAGAGACCCCACAAGATGCAGAAGCTCCCAAAGACCAAGAAAAGACCTGAAAGACCATACGGCGGCAAATTATGCTCTTCATGCATGAGAAAGGCGATGATAGCAAAAGCCCGCCAGAAAGAATGAAAACAAAAACCAGCTGATCACGTTCAAAATCTCTTTTAATGGCAAATGAAGCAGGCGCGGTGACGCGAATGCGGATAAGATTACAAAGAGAATACAGCACTGATTCTGTATTCTTAGGAGGTCCAAAAAATGATCGAACCAGGAAGGCTCTGCACAAAAATAGCAGGAAGAGACGCAGGAAAGAGATGCGTAATAGTGGAAAAACTTGACGATAATTTCGTGATCATAGACGGCGAGACAAGAAGAAGAAAATGCAACGTCAAACACCTCGAACCATCTGAAGAGACGCTTGACATCAAGCATGGCGCATCCCACGATGAAGTCGCAAAGGAATTCAAGAAAATCGGCACCGAACTGAAAGAGACAAAACCACGACAGCCCAAGCCAAAACAGAAACAGGTACGCGCAGCAGAAAGAAAGAAGATGAACCCAAAAGAAGACAAGAAAAAACCCACAAAAAAAGAAAGCGCGGATACCGAGAAGAAGACAGAAGAGCAGCCGAAGAAAAAAGAGTCAGATCCTAAAGAGACAAAGCTCGAGAAAGAGATAAGCAAAGAATAACAGAGCCGAACGGTCCGGCCAATATATTTTTTATCCTTTATTTTTTTATGTTTCCAATCCTTCTACAAAAAAATCCGGAAAACAAAAGAAACAAAACCCTCAAGGGAAAGTCAGGCGCTCCTTGAAAGTTGCCATGTGTATGTCATAATCATCAAACAAAGCCAGCTTGAAATCCTTCTCAGAATATATGTCCGAGTAAGAGACGTGCACAGGGATGACTGCAGAGACACTCTTTCCGGGAGCCATGTTCATGAACTCATCAGGAAGGAAAACATCGTCATCCCACCAGACAGAACCCTTACCAACCTCATTCATCTTTATCTTGATCCTCGTCGGGTTAACTATAGTACAAGGCTCATTATTTGTGATCGTCAGCTTCAACGAACTCAAGCTTGCCCAGTTGTCGCCGCGCAGCTCCCTCTGGAAATTGGAGACGCCGATACCGATCTTAGTATAGGCATAATCAAAACCAGCAACATCCAGACCGTCACAATCAGGCAAGATATGAGAATCTCCACCATCCTCGCCTCCATCAGGGATATCGTTGTCAACCACAGAATAACCACCCACGGGAGTGTAAGCAGAACCTTCAGATTCAGAAAGATTCGCTTCCTCAGGAAATTCCTCCTCTTCAGGAACATCAATCTCCTCTTCCTGAAGCTCAGCCTCACCTGCTTCTTCCCTGCTGACACCTGTCACTCCAGCGCCATCATCCACCTTCTCGACCTTCTTCGTCTGTCCTGACAACTGCATGGAGCTTTCAGATGAACCCATCCCTTCATCCGCACCGGCAGATGCCCTGCCGAGCATGAAGACAGATACCAGGATGACAACAAAAGCAAGAGTAATGCCTGAGCACTTCAAAAGACTCCTTACAGATACAGTAGTATCAAGAAAACCGCCCCATCCTGATGAGTCCAGATAAGAACGTGAACGCGGAACCTTCTGATGGATCTTCCTCTTCTTCGGACGCCTTTTCAGCTGAATTCCACGCTTCTTAGACCTAGACTTAGCCTTCCTCTTAACCATGTCTGACCCCCAATCTCTTCAGATGCAGAAGACGCACAATCTTTAAAAAACTATGGTCAAAGGCTTTTTAAAGCCTTATAAATGCCAGAATCCGCGGCCTAAGCACATCAAGAATCATGAAGCATTCCTGACACCTCTGTGAGATTGAGCTCGAACACCGCGACAGGCATGTCAAGCTCCCAATTACCCAGAACTTCAGGGTGCAGTTCGCCGATGTAGGCGATGCCAACATCTTTCACAGATATGCGCGCAACACGACCAGGTATGAAAGAAGGATGCTCTGCCTCTTCAGAAACATACTCCAGCCCTATAGCATCCATCACACAATCAAGCACCTGCTTTATACGCGTGAAGTCCGCCTCAGGACCACAAAGAGCGACAGCAAGACGGTTGAACTCAAGCACCCCGGTCTCCTCAGAATCGTCAAGCTTGAAGCACGATCCCGACTCAAATATGTTCTGAGGATACTCTCTGCTCTTGTTATCATGAAGAACCCTCAAAAGAGAAGGAACCATCCATGCACGAAGAACATTATAATCTGTATTGACCGCACTTTCCAGCTCGACAAGATCCATCGACGTCCTCATCCTGATGTTCTGGTCATCATTGCCCGTAAGGTTGTAAGTGTTGGTCTCCAACAGGCCGAGACCTATCAGAACCTCCGAGACACGCCTCCTAAACACCTCAAAAGGGCTCTCCTCACCGATCGTAGAGACACGAGGAATCTCAGGCTCGAAATTCTCATAACCATACGCGATAGCAACATCCTCTGCAAGATCCACCATATGCAGTATGTCAGCGCGGTAAGCAGGAATGAGTGCGAAGCCCGAGTCAAAACCATGTCCCATGCGTTCAAGGAGGTCTGCCATCTGCCCCTCGCCCAGCTGCAGGCCGAGCCACCTGTTTATGAAAGGCACGTCAAGCTTCATACGCCTCGGCCCGAGATCAGGGGTGACTCTTTTACCGTCGCCGTACTCCAGCTCCATCGACTCTATCCTTCCACCCATGTCAGCCATAGCGGTCACTATTATGTTCAAGCATATGTTGCAGGTGTTGGAGTCAAAACCGGAACACTCGATGAAGACCTCTTTGGTCTGCTCTGTTATCTTGCCCGTCTTGTGGGAATTGATTATAGGGGGCATAGACAGTATATCATCATCAGCGTCAGCGAAGAAGGGAAACCTCCCCATACCCTCAAGCAGGTGACCATATTCACGGCCCGTCGGGTGCTGGCTCAGTATCTGCAGGCCAGTCATCTCCCTGTCAGACTCAAGAGGCTGGAACCTGACCTTATCAGGATCATCCGCGAAGTACCTTATAGGTAAGGTTATGTGCTCCAACGGATATATGCCTATCGCGAGCTTCTTCCTGTTCCTGCCGAACGTAACGTGCAGCTTCTCCTGGATCTGGATAATCTCCCTTATCCTCTCATCATTGAACTCAAGGCCCCTGACCAATGCACACGCAGTGAACGGCCGGATGCCGATGACAGACGGGTCGACAGTCACTTTTGATCCTGAAGGCTTGACCTCGTAATCCCGCAGGCCAGTCTTCTCACCGATGAAAGCAGAGAACGCCCGAGCGAACCCCTGCTCAGAAAGCATGTCCGGACGGTCAGGAAACACCTCAACATCAATCTCATCGTCCCCTACAGATTCCAGGTCAGTACCGAGCATAGGTATACGTTCACGGAACTCATCATCAGAGAGCTCCCTACCCACAAGCCTGCTGAAAACCTTCTTGTTCAGCTTTATGCTCGGCATATTATAACATCCCCTCCATAAACAATCATCTCATCCACTGACGCATATTCCTCATCTGGGAAAGGTCATTCCTGTAAAGGTCACGCAGGTCATTTATACCATAATATTCCATCATTATACGGTCAAAACCAGGACCCCACGCCAGAACAGGCACAGCCTCTCCAAGAAGAGGCTCAACAACCTCCGGACGGAAGACACCCGCGCCGCCCAGCTCCACCCATCTCTGATGTACCGGGTGGAAGACATCAATCTCCACACTGGGTTCAGTGTATGGGAAGTAAGCAGGCCGGAACCTTGCCTGAGGAAAACCGAGCTTGGCGAAAAACCTCTTCAGGTAGCCAAGCAGGTTACGGAAATTAGCTTTTTCGTCTATGACTATACCTTCTGTCTGGTTGAACTCAAATAGGTGAGACCAGTCCACAGCCTCATTACGGAAGCACCTCCCGACAGCGAAAAACTTTGCAGGCCAGTCAGCCTTCTTAAGGGCGGCGAGAGTCCTTGCAGAAAGGACTGTTGTATGTGTGCGCAGCACATCCCTCTTTGCAGGAGCGGGATCCCAAGCATACTGCCAGCCGGTGCTATCAAGGTCGCCACCGTGCTCATGCATCGCCTTGACCCTTTCCAAAATACCCTTTTCAGGCAGCCTTCCCTTCTCAGGCCTCTTGAGATAGAACGTGTCCTGAAGATCGCGGACAGGATGATCCTGCGCAGTGAAGAGCGCATCAAAATTCCAGAAGCAAGTGTTCACGATAGGCCCCTCCATCTCCCTGAAACCCATCTCGATCCAGACCCGCTTCGCGTAAGCCGTCGCCTGGTTCACGAAATGCCTCCTGCCCCGGTATATTTTAGGCACGTTTATCTTAACATCGTACCTGCGGAAAGACTTGTCCTTCCACGAACCTTCCCTGAGTATCTCAGGAGTCAGGCGGTCTATAGTGCCTTTCAGCTCGACCTTGTGCTCAGCGAGAGCATCTCCCAAATCAGTCAGGCTGAAGTTCTTGATCTTCTCGACATCCACCCTGATGATATCCTTCCTCTTCCGGAATATATCGAACGCGAACTTCTCCTCAGGCGAGAGGTCAGAAGGATGCACGTCACCCGCAGATACCTTCTTCAGAAATGACTCCTCGAGCCAGTCCTGGGAAAGCATCTTCCTCCCCTGGTCAGTTATGCTGACCACACCCCCATCAATCTCGATAGCCGCCTTGCCCTTAAGCAGCCCGAGGCAGACAGTTGCCTCTTCAGGAGTCAGACCTGCCTCCTCACCTACCCTGTTTATAGGAAGTATCTTCTTATCAAGGACCTTCAAGAAGCGGCGCTCAGGAAGACCCTCCTTCAAGTAAGCCGTACCATTGCTGTCAAGCCGGACAGTCTCCTTAACTTCAGACTCAATTTCAAGGACATCCTTGTTCTCAAGCCACTGCAGGGCCCGCATGGCTTCCGCCTCAGAAAGACCCGACTTCTCCATCAACTGCCTAAGATTGGAACACCCCTTAAGGAAAGGCACCACCCTTCTTTCAAGAGGGTGCAGTGACTCAACCAGCTTATCGACATCCATGACTGCAGAGGAAACAGGGTAAGTTTAAAAAAGTTTTGTGATGCCAGGCCCTATCACAAAACCAGCGAGAAATTGTAGAGATAGCAAGAAGAAAGATAAAAACAAGAAAAAAACAGAAAGACTTATTTCTTGATCACGTCCTTGGCCGGCTTCATGCTCTTCCAGTTCAGTTCGAACAGGTTCTCCAACGCATTGGAGAAGAAAGGCGTGTTGATCCACACGCCAACATCATAAGTCGGGTGGACCTCAGCATCATCCATAACCATGAATATAACCTCGGACTTGTCCACTATACAGAACCTCGCCTTTGAAGCGGTGTGCCTGATCTCAGCCACGTCACCCAGATCCTTTATCGCACCAGAACATTCCCTGGTCAGAGGGGCGGCGATCCTTACCTTGACACCGCGTTTCTTTATCTTCTCAAAAGTAGGTTTCAGGCCCTCAATCTTCCTGAGAAGACCCTGGGTGGTCGTCATGATAGAGACAGACTTTTCAGCATTACGGATCGTCAGCTCCAGATGATTGTAAAGATTGTGTCTCCCTTTCAGGCTGCCCGACAGGTCCGAAGGTTCGACCAGGTCAATGCCCTGCGAGTGCAGAGCTGAAAGCTCGTCAAGCACCTCAGTACCCTTCAGATCATCAAGACGCTTCACCTTCTCGGTAGCCTCCTCCTTCATGTTCTTCTTTACCCTTTCGAGAACCTCTTCAGGAGGCACAGCTATGTACTTGATCGGCTTGCCCAGTTTTGTCACGGCAAAACCTTTCTTCTCAAGACTCTCAAGGACATCATAACTTCTGGACCTAGGAACATTAGCGATATCAGAAAGTTCACCTGCAGTAGAGACCCCCCGGGAAAGAAGGGCAGTCCAAATCTTTACCTCATAAAGGTTCAACGAGAAATAACGCCGCAGCTTACTCAGGAATTCTTCTTTTACAATCATAGTCAAAACCTCCCCCTTTTTTTCACTCTTTTAACAATTTTTGTTACTGAACTGAGTAGACTAAATACTACTACTTAATATATGTTACGCTTTTTTACTCCCCTAATATAAGCACAAAATCAGGTTAAAAAGATGATTAATCACCAAACAGTGAAATCCCTGTTATCGAACCGCAAAAAACCGTCGCCCAACCCACCAAAAACGCAAAATAATAAAAACTCAATTATAATCTCATAACAAACATAATCTCATAACAAACCTGAACAATCAACACCGAAAAATAAACAAGGGAAAACATCCCTGAACAAAGAAGATGGTGAGCGTAGCTGAAATAAACACCGCAGTAAACTCCGCGAGAGAATCAGCCTTGTCATCACTTTCTGGAGCGCCCGAAGGTTTCGGAGCGCAGAGCATACTTTGGGTAGCAGCCATACTGATGGGAATCATACTCCTGATGAAAATCAGGAAAGGACCAGAGGAACGCAAAGAGATATACGGGCCGCTGGCCATACTTATATTCTGCATCTCGGCCATCTTCGGATTCAACATAGTCCTCATAGCATGGATACTTCTCTTCATACTCGGCACGTCACTCATGGCCAAGCTCAAGAAAGGAGAATGGAAAGGGGTACTGTTCATGCTCCTTCCAATATACGGACTCAGCTTCCTGGTATCCGTCAAGCCGTACCTCGTCCTCGTACTGGCAGGCCTTTTCAGCGCAGCAGCATGGGTGACAAGAAGGGCCAACACACACAAGATATTCGGCAGGAGCGAAGGGGCCAAAGCACTCAAAGAAGGAGGGTATCCCATACGGAAAGAGAGACGAGTGCTCAGGGCGCTGAGAAGGATAGCGAATAAAGGATACAGATGGACAAGAGACCCTATAACAAGGACAGCAGCAAAGCTCAAGCAAAGGTTCGCAGAGAGGGCATTGAGGAACGAAGCAGAACAGCTGAGAGAGGCAGAGATAGTCGCGGCAAGCGAAGAGACATCGAAAGCCCTGCACGAACAGCAGGCAAAACTATCAGAGCTTGAAGAGAAAGACATGGCACTTGTCGAGCAGATACTCCAATACTCCGCACAATTGAGAGAATTCGTACAGAAGCTTCCCGAGGGCGCTGTAGAGGACCAGAAAGCACAGCAGATAAGGGAATACGCTAACCACATACTCAAGCAGCTCAACACACTCTCGAAGCAGAAGCTCGAGGAAGAGACACTCATAGAGCGGGCGAACAAGATGCTCGAGCACTGCATGACCATCATCCACCACTCCGCCACAGAAGCCACACAGCTCAAAGAGCACAAGTCAGACTTCAAGGAACTCAAACGCACAGCCAAACAGAACATAGACGCCATGCGCAAACAGATAAAGCACGAGACACGCGACCTTGAGAAAGGGATCCACCAGGCAAAGCGCTCGCAGGCGCAAGGGGCTGCGCAAAGAGCTGACCTGATGAGACAGCGACAGTCAGGACTCTCAGGGGTGGAGTCCAAACTCTCAACCATAGAAACCTATACTTTCAAGATAGACAAGATGCTCCTGAGGATAAACGCAAGGGAGGACGAGCGCATAGAAAAAGTCAAGTCCATAAGCGAGAGAGCAAAAAAGAAATCCAAAGAACTTCACAATTACGAAAAAGAATTCGACAAGGAAGCCAACCAGCTCGAGAAAAAGTACAAGAAATACGCAGACATTTTCAAGGAAGAGAAGACAGCCATAGGAGACGTCCAGCTGATAGGGGTCACCGACAACACCATCGAGATGCTAGACCACCTGAAGAAACTTACAGACATCTCGACAAAATACCACAAGGAAGTCGTCGCGCCCATGATACAGGAGATGGCTCAGGCAGCGCAGGACATATCCCATCTCTCCAAAGTCTCAGAGAGACTGACAAAACTCTATTTTCGCCTCTCCCAGGCAAATGAACAGCTCACACGCATGGCAGCCATAGTCGACCAGAACCCCGAAGCGAAATCCCAACTTGAAAAGATATGGACCGCGGAGCAGTTCGAAGAGAAACTAACAAGAAAAGCATACCGCAGAGGAAAAGCAGTGGTCAGGCACATACAGGAAGGCTACAAGTACCTCCAGTCCGCTTACGCACACCTGCAGAAACACGTCAAGACACTTGAAGGCTACGAACACCTAATGAAGGTCGCCAAAAGAAAAGTCGGTCTGTCGCTCAACCAGGCATTCAAGAAGCTCCTGAACCAGGAGATAGCACAGGCAAAGCAGCTCGAGAAAGAAGCGAGCCAGGCAGAGAAAAGGGAAGCCCAGGCATTGAGGGCCGAAAAGGCAGCAAGAGCAGAAGCCTGAGAAACATATGATGATAAAGAAAGAAAATGGGAATGAAAAAGGAAGGTGAACAAAGATGAAAGACTTCATAGCAAAAATAAAAGCAAGGGCAAAAGAAGACCCTAAAAGGATAGCATTTCCCGAATCAACAGAGGAAAGGACACTCAAAGCAATCGCGCACATACTCGAGGAAGGCACTGCAAAACCCATACTGATAGGGAAAGAAGAGGACATACAGAAACGCATAGAAGAGCTGGGCCTCAGGATAAAGAACATACAGTTCGTCAACCACCTCAGCGAAGAAAACAAAGAACACTTCGAGAAGTATGTGAACGAGCTCTACGAGCTAAGGAAAGAGAAAGGCCTTACCATGGAAGAAGCACACGAGAAGATGAAAGACCCAGTCTACTACGGAACTATGATGGTCCACATGGGCGACGCGGACGGCATGGTTTCAGGAGCAGTCCATTCCACAGGTCACACAGTCCTGCCCGCCCTCCAGATAATAAAGTCAAGAGAGAAGTTCCACAAGATATCCGGCGCTTTCTTCCTCAAGTTCAGAGAGGAGATAATGCTCTTCGCAGACGCAGCAGTAACCATAGAACCCGACGCGAAAGACCTGGCAGAGATAGCAATAGACTCCGCAAGGACAGCAAAAAGGTTCGGGCTGGAACCAAAAGTAGCGCTCCTTTCATTCTCCACAAAAGGCAGCGCAAGCCATCCGCTCGTAAAGAAAGTCCGGGAAGCCACAGAGATAGCCAAAGACAAAGCAAAAGACATGATGCCTGATGTGGTCATCGACGGAGAGATGCAGCTCGATGCAGCCGTAGAGCCATGGGTGGCCAAGATAAAATGCCCGGACGCGACCATAAAGGGGGATGCCAACGTACTCATATTCCCGGACCTGCAGGCAGCCAACATAGGCTACAAGCTGGCCACGTTCTTCGGACACGCAGAAGCCATCGGCCCCGTACTGCAGGGTCTCAGGAAACCTGTGAACGACCTCTCAAGAGGCTGCAAGGTCAGGGACATAGTGGACATAACAGCTATGACAGTCATCGAGGCCCAGCACATAGAGGTATCGGTCAAACAGGAATAGACCATCATAACATTCAATCATCCTGTAATGTGGAAGTGTCCCCGACAGGAAGGCCCATCTCCTCGCGCTTGAGCACACGCCTCACTATCTTACCAGACCTTGTCTTGGGAAGAGAGTCTCGGAACTCGATCTCTTTAGGATAAGCATGACCTGCAAGCCTGCTCTTTATGAACTTCTGGATGTCCTTCTTCAGCTCATCGCTAGGCTCATGCCCCTTCTTCAGCGAGATGAACGCCTTGATTATCTCGCCATAAGTCTCATCCGGCTTGCCTATAACCCCTGCTTCAGCCACCGCAGGATGCTCCACAAGAGCGGACTCGACCTCGAAAGGCCCCACACGATGACCTGCCGTGTTTATAACATCATCAGACCTGCCGATGAACCAGAAATAACCATCTTCATCCATGCGCGCCTTGTCACCTGAAAAATACCAACCGTTTTTGAAATAAGAATCATACTTCTCCTTCCTATTCCATATCTCCACCATCATGCTCGGCCATCCGGGACGTATGGCAAGGTTGCCCTCCTTCCCGTATGGCAGCTCATTACCGTCATCATCGACGATACCTGCGGTGACTCCGGGAAAAGGCCTGCCCATGCTGCCCACCTTGATATCCATGGCAGGATAGTTGGCTATAAGTATCCCTCCTGTCTCTGTCTGCCACCAGTTATCATGGAAAGCAAGACCCATGTTCTCAAGACCCCACCAGATGGCTTCGGGGTTAAGAGGCTCTCCGACAGAACACACATGCCTCAAGGAGGAAAGATCATACCTCTTCGCAAGGTCGCCGCCCTCCTTCATCATCATGCGGATGGCAGTGGGAGCGGTATACCACACACTGACCTTATAATCATTTATCACCCTGTACCACTGCTCAGCATCGAAACGCCTACAGTCCACGACGCATGAGATCGTGTTCGAGAAAGGACCCAGGATACCGTAAGCGATACCTGTGACCCAGCCAGGGTCAGCAGTACACCAATACACATCCTCAGGATGGAGATCAAGGATCCACTTGGTGGTCAGGTGCTGATGGAGGATGTCATAATGAGTATGCACAACACCCTTGGGCTTGCCGGTCGTTCCCGACGTGTAGAGCATGTAAGCACGGTCCTTAGGATCCATGTGCTCTATCTCAAACTCTCCTGAAGCTGATCCCATCTCCTTGTCGAAGCTGAGCTCGCCCTCGCCAGGCTCGAAATCACCCGTGACGATGACCTTCTCCAACTTCGGCAGGCGGTCCCTCACCTGGTCCACACGTCCCTTGAGAGATGAGTCGGTTATCACGAACCTCGCACCGCTGTCCTCAAGCCTGTCAAACAGGGCGTCAGGACCGAAAGCAGCGAACAATGTGGATGCGATAGCACCGGTCTTGAGTATTCCCAAGAAGCTAACGTAAAGCTCCTCCATACGAGGCAGGAAGATGAACACCCTGTCACCCTTCTCGACACCATGCTTCTTCAGCACATTCGCGAACCTGTTCGAAAGCAAAGCAATGTCCGAATACTTCGGATGCAGCACCTTGTCATCGTGGATCAGATGCAGGGCCACCTTGTCCTTCACGTCGGACTTGAGATGGCGATCGACAGCGACGTAAGCAGCATTCATCTTACCATCATCAAAGAACTCTATCTCATCGTGAAAATCCTCATAAGAGAAACCCTCTCGAGCAGACCCGTAATCAGGCATGTTAGGCTCCACATCAAGCCCGCCCATATCCTTCCTGATAATCTCTGGTTTGGATTCTGTCATAATCAAAACACCTCTTCCATGAACATACATAAGGAAATTATTTAAATAGTTTGTTGTTATTCCCTGATGGACAGCAAACGCCGAAAAGAGGTGAAACATGAGAAATATACTCATCCTAAACATAGGCTCCTCATCCATAAAGTACGACCTTTTCTCAGGAGAGGAAACTGTCCTGAAAGGATATATCGAGAGGGTCAAGGACTACGAGAATGGCATCAGTCAGATAATACAGGAGATAAAGGAAAAAGGCCTTGAGGTCGACGCGATAGGCCACAGGGTAGTCCATGGGGGAACCCACTCTTCCCCAGCAGGACTGGACAGGAAAAAAGTCAAGGAGCTGGACAGCATATCAGAACTAGCGCCGCTCCACAACATACCCGAAGTCAAAGGAATAAGGACCTGCATGAAACTTTTCAAGGTGCCGCAAGTAGCAGTGTTCGACACTGCATTCCACCAGACGATGCCAGAGAAAGCATACACATACGCCATACCCTCTGCACTGGCAAAAAAGCACAGGATAAGAAGGTACGGATTCCACGGGGCGAGCCACAACTACGTGGCGCATGAAGCAGCGCGACTGATGGGCAAGCCGCTCAGTAAAGTCAGGATCGTAACATGCCACCTGGGCAACGGCTGCTCGATCTGCGCGATAGACAAAGGGCATAGCGTCGACACGTCTATGGGATTCACCCCCCTGGAAGGTCTAGTAATGGGGACCAGGAGCGGCGACATCGACCCGGCAATAGTCCTGTTCCTGCAGCACAAGGAAAAGCTCAGCTACAAACAGGCAGAGGAACTTCTCAACAAGAGATCAGGACTGAAAGGCCTGTGCGGAAAGACAGACATGCGCGACATACACAAAACAGCAAAGACCGACAAGAAATCACAGCTAGCACTCGACGTCTTCTGCTACAGGATCATCAAGTACATAGGAGCGTACATCGCGGCGATGGACGGAGTTGACGCGATAGTCTTCACAGGAGGGATAGGAGAGAACGCATGGTGGGTGCGCGAGAATGTAATGGACCAGTTCAGGCACGCAGGGCTAAGGTACAGCAAGAGAAAGAACAGGAACAACAAGCAAAAGCTTTCATCTCCGCACTCAAGGATATGGGCATTTGCAATACCCACGAACGAAGAACTCATGATGGCAAGAGAAGTGAGGAATGTCCTAAAATCCTAAAAACCCATCTTATACCTCAATAATGCCCCTATGCCACCAAGCCCGTCAAGCTTCCTCCCGCCGTCATGCTCTGACGAGATGATATGGATATCAGCGCCGGACCTGTCAGCAGCCTTCATGATGTCATTGAACCTGTCGAAATCACCCTCCTGTCTCGTCCTCTGTATCAGGCCATCAGTCACCAGCAAAGTCCTGACAGCACCTGCCTTTGCCGCAGTCCCCGTCTCATCAGCACCATAAGCCACAGCGCCATCCTTAGATATCCCTGAAAGAAGCTCCTCCACAAGCCCGACCTCTCTCGCAGCCCTGTCCTGCTGCAGCACACTCTGCACCTCAGGCCTCTTAAGCACCTCGTTTATCGCGCCCTTGTCGCAGGAAGAGCAGGTGGCCATCACCATCTTTGACTTAAGATCCTCATCCTTCAGGCTCTTCAGAAGCTCCTCCTTCCAGAAGGCAGGACTAGCAAGAATGATATGCTTCACACCATAGCGCTTCACATATTCCTGCAAAGAGCTGATTATATCATCATAAAAATTCTTAGGAGACTGCTTTATGTCCGCCTTCTTCGCCACATCACCCTTCAGCTCTGCAAGTATTTCAAAACCGTACCGCTTCATCAGGGCGATGTAAGCCTCCTCCCTGTCAAACACGCAGACCAGAGTGTCAGACTTCTTCTGTCTCGAAGCCTCCTCAAGCTTCTGCCTCTGGAAACCCAGCCATCCGGGCTTGATAATGGTCAGTGTCGAACCATCTTCGACATTGAAAGTATGATAAGATCCTTTAGGGATATCCTCCTTCCCCTCAGCCACCTTACCGGAGACGCGCAGAACATCAGAATAACGATGGAACTCCACCTTTTCAACAACGATCCTGAGAAAGACAGGTTTCTTAGATATCCTCTGTGAGCGCTCATCCTCCCCTCCAAGCTTTATCTTCCGGAAAGTCCTTCCCTCAACAGAGTCACCTTCATCGATGATGTTCGAAAGGTACCAAAGGTCGTCAAGGTTCTCCACCAACACCTTTGCCTCATTTTTCTGGAAACGCAAAATTCTCATCTTGGAAGCCCTAAAACACTGTATTTCAGCCTAAACAACAGAAAAACATAAATATATAAAGATATCCTTTAAAGGTATAAACCGTGTAAGCCAAGCGCTTCATCATAAAAAGGTGAATACCTAATGTCCAGAGAGAACCACCCCAAAAAGATAGCCAGTTCTAGAAAAGCACAGGAAGCAAGCGCAGCAGCCACACTCATAGCAGTCATAGCCCTCCTTATCATATTCTACCTCCTGTTCATACCTCCCAGCTTCAGGGACCAGATACTGGAAGGCAACGGCACGACAGACGGGCAGGGGACAGGCAAAGGAGTGACAGGAGTCAATGACACCATAATGAAAGCGAGCCCCGGAACACTCTCAGAGATATCATCAGAAGAGATAGAGCACAGCATACCATCAGTCGTCCTGTACTCCAGGAAAGAATCAGAAGTTCTTGACTCGATGAACGCACTATCAGTCAAGGCATCCATATTCGGCTCCAAGACCGCGGCCATGCAGTTCAGCATCGAAGACATCGAGAACACAGAGAACATCATGCTCACATTCCTTGACAAAGACTTCAAAGGGGGCCTTGTGATCAAGGTCAACGGAAATGAAGTGTACAGCGGCGTGATCCAAAAAGAGAATCCTGAGCCGGTCAGGATAAACAAGAAGTTCCTCGTGCAAGGCAACAACAAGATAGACTTCTACGCAGAAAAGGTCGGATGGAAGTTCTGGAGGGTCAACAGGCACAACCTCGAGAACCTGCAGATAACAGGCGACGTGAGAGATGTCTCACAGCAGATGAGCAGGAACATATTCATAGTATCCGCAACAGAGAAATCAAACGTCAAAAGAGCTATACTCAGGTTCACGCCAGACTGCGTGACCGGCAAAGCAGGAAAGCTCAACGTCATGATAAACGGGCACTCAGTATACTACTCAGTCCCTGACTGCGGAGGCAGGGTGGCGATAGAATTCACGCCAGACGTACTGCGTGAAGGAGAGAACACGATAGTCTTCGACAGCGAGCAGGGCAATTACCTCGTAGACCTCATACGAATAACCTCAGAACTCAAGGAAATACTCCAGCCTGCATATTATTTCGAGATAGCCGAAGGAACACTGGAAGACATCAGAGACGGTGATTACAGCGTATGGCTCAGGCTCACGTTCACAGAAGGCACAGAACAGAAAGCAGGCAGGCTAAACATCAACGGCAGGGAGACAAGCCTTTTCCAGACAGACAGGATATACAAGAAGAACATAAACGACCACATCATAGAAGGCAACAACGCCATAAAGATAACTCCCGAGACTACACTAGAGATAGTCAGCATGGAAGTATACAAAGAGTGAAAACACACAAAAAACCGATCTTTTTATTTTTTTTCCAATGAAAATCAAAAGAGGTGACAGCAGTTCTAATGCCGCTAAATAACATCACGCGAATTCTGAACGAACTCCATAGAAGCAAGAGAGCGATGTCACCACCAATACCAAAGATTCCAGCAGGCGCGGCGAAAGGAGCAGGCGGGGCGGCCAAAGCAGGTGGAGCAACAGGCGGAGCAGGCGGAGGCATCGGCGACATGCTCGGCCAGATGCAGCAGATGGGAGACCCAAAAGCGATGCTCAAAGGCATGTGGGACACACAAGCCAGCCAGGACATAAAGCAGAACAAAGAAAAGATAGAGCAGTTCAAGGAATCACTAAAGAACGTCGAGCAGCAGATAAAACAGGTCAAGCAGCAGATAAGCTCCACAGAACAGCAGATAAAACAGGCACAACTCGCCCAGCAGGACACCACAGGACTCGAACAGCAGAAGCAGCAACTGCAGGCCCGGCTCAGGGAACTCGAAGAGGACAAATCAAAGATCGAGAAAGCCATATCAGAACTTCAAAGTGCGAATGACAAGCTCGGGCAGAACGTCTGGCAGGAAAGGAAAGTCAACGCGCTCGGGTTCGCAGGGCCCGAAGGCATGGCAGCACAGCAGGTCGTGCAGGGTATAACAGGAGCGAAAGACAACAGGATACAGGCCAAGACCGACAAAGCAGTCCAGGCTGCGGGAGGTGCCGGTGGAGGGGAAGGTCAACCAAGACCAAGCGCCCCACACCCAGGACCAGGACCTGCACCGGCAGGACCCAAACCGACACCGTCGCCAGCACCATCCGGCGGAGGGGGCAGCCCACCAAAAGCAGGAGGAGCAGGCGGAGGCATGGGTGGATTCGCAAGCAAGATAATGGGCGGCGGAAGCAAAGGCCCGTCCGACGAGAAAGCACCTATCGGCTCGGTATTGGGTATAATCGGTGCGGCACTGCTCGGAGCATTTACACTCAGGACAGCGGAATGGGACTTCGGAACAGCAGCACCTGCTCTGATATCAATCGGATTATTGGTCCTCGGACTCATAGTACTCATAGCCACAAGGGGCAGAAGAGGAATAATCGTGTGGATACTTCTCATACTCATATTCGGAGGCGCGGCATACACATTCGGCACGAGGACAGCACCACATATATTTGCGGCAATCGAATCAGGACAGCTACAAAGGACAGCAGTGGAGACAGAAAGCGCGGGCAAGCAGGGTATATCATCAGTGATAGATGACGCAGTCACATCATACCGCAGGAGTATGGCAGTAGCTACAGGGCAGAGGATAGAAGGGGACGTCGACCAGACAGTCAAGGAAGAGGTAGGCATAGAGATACTGCCGCCTTACCTGCCCAACCCTGACAGGATAAACCAGGACGAGACACCCTACCTTGAGATAGGAGGCAGGGTGAAAGGATTCGACCCCAAGACAGAGATCCAGGTGCAGGTCGTGTGCAACATGCAGACAAGAGCGGAAGCGCAGAGCATATCGCGCGCAGTAGAGCGAGCAGGACAAGGATACAAGAGGCAGACAGGACCTGTACAGGAAGTCACGCCGGAATCCATATCAGGATTCAACTTTGAAAGGGACATAACCTGCTACCCAGAACCGCCCACCTGCGGAGACTACATAATAACATTATCAGCCAATGCAGACCACCTAAGGACAGATGCGCAGATGATAAACTACATGATAGACAAAGAGATACTCGACCAGAGGCTCAGGAACTACGCAGAGTCATACGACAAGGAGCTCAGGTCACAGTCACAGGTGAAGTCCGCGATAAACACGATATACAAAGGACAGCTCGGCAGCTACAGGTCAGTATCGCAGAAAGGAGCGATAAAAGTCGTGATGGCAACACAGGACGTCCCCCTTATAGGAGTAGACCAGAACACAGACGTCACATTAAGAGCGGGCGTCGAGAACATGAAAGAAGGATGGATCACCGGAATAAACAGCGTCCAGATAATAATACCCGGATATTTCCAGCCGGTACAAGGCAGGTGCAGAGGGTGGACAGTAGAGGGCAACACGCTGCGCCTGACACCAGAATACCTTGAAACAGCAGACTTCGACCACCTCTCCAAAGGAGAGCAGAAGATATTCCCATCCTGCCACCTCATACCACAGGCAGGAGGATACGACCTGACCGAACCCACAGAAGCCACATTCCTCGCGGCAGCAGACTATGACTACATAGTCCAGGAACAGCACAACCTCGAGATAAGGAACGAGACAGGAGGAGTGTGCAGAGAACAGCCAACCATGTCAGGAGAAAGCAGCAGCGGAAGCAGAGGAGCCACCGAAGAAGACCAGACCAATCCCGAAACAAGCGGAGAGGAAACAGGCGGAGAGCAAGAAAGGACAGAGAGAGAACAACCGCAAGAGCAGGAACAGGAAAGCCCACAATCATGATCAAAGACCCAAAAAAAATCCTAGAACAAAGGTGCAGAACATGAAAACAAGAACCAAAAGAACAAAGACAACAAAAATAACAACAATAACACTCCTCATATTATCAGCGATGCTCCTATCTCTTACAGGCTGCAAAGGCGGCTTCTTCAAGGGCGGCGGCGGAGACGGAATAGAATCATACCCCTTCCGCAGCGGGACGCAAGGCCTCTCGATGAAATTCATAGAAGGCATGCCTCCAGACCAGCTCTACATAGGAACAGATTTCAGCACGGGAGTCAAGATGAAGAACATGGGAGCATACGACGTCGAAGGGGACGCCATGCTCGAGATAAACGTACCTGACCCGTCCGCCTTCCTCTTCAGGGAAGGAAACACCAAGACCATAACCCTCAGAGGAAAATCACTCTACATAAAAGAAGGAGAAGAAGCAGTCATGACATTCCCGATGAAAGCGCTGTGCTTCCCAGGATACACAGGAACAAGAGACTCAATAGTCACGAACTACTCACGCAAGATCAAAGCGCAGGCATGTTACTACTACGAGACCACAGCCAACGCTGATGTTTGCATAGACACAAGAAAATACCTGAGGACAGGGAAAGAGAGGCCCGAATGCGAGATGCAGGACGTGCGGCTCTCAGGCGGGCAAGGAGGTCCTGTCGGCGTCGCGAGGATATCACCGACAATAATCCCTAAATCAGAGACAGAATACACAGTACAGCTAAACATAGCGGTAGACAAGCTCCAAGGGGTAGACCACACCATATACGCTCCAGACAACAACGGCTGCCAACTTGATCCGAACAACAACAGGCAGAACATGGTATCCCTAGAAGTGGAGATGGGCGGGCAGATGCTTGACTGCAACCCATCAGAGCTACAGCTAAAAGAGAACAAGGCAGTCAACACCATCTGTCGGGTACAGGCAAACCCCCAACTAGGAGCATTCATATCACCGATAACAGTAAACATGAAATACTATGTCCAGCAGATGATACTCAGGCAGATAGTGGTGGAACCTCCACCAGGAGTCAACATAAACTGCGCAGCACTCAGAGGAGAGCAGATACCATAATCAGCCCGAGACGCTCCAGATACATAAGAACACAAGCTTTCACCGAAAAATATATATACTCAAAAACCGAAAATCACCGTAAAAGAGGCCTAAAAAGATGGAAAAAAACAAAATAACAACCCTTATCTGCCTGTTTCTTATATCGACCCTCATAACCGGCTGCGGATCATTCCAAAGAGGGCAAGACGAACCGCCAGTATCAGCGGAGTTCACAGCGACAGGAACACAAGGAATAGTCATGAACTTCCTCCCAGACCAGCCGCCCAACAAGGTATACACCGAATCACCACTAACATTCCTATTCGAAGTCAGAAACAGAGGGACATACACAGTTCCCAACGCAGCATTCTACCTGACAGGATTCGACCCGAACATAATAATGGGTCTGCCGCCAAGCTACATACTTACAGAACCGCTGGAAGGCAAGTCACAATTCAACCCGGAAGGAGGATACACCACACTTGAATTCTCCACACCATCAGTCAGCCTGCCGCCATCAATGCCGAACTACAGGCCAACATTCATGCTCACAGCATGCTACCCCTACAAGACCGTCGCGACACCGCTCATCTGCGTCGATCCCAACCCCCTAGACACCACAACAGACAAAGCGTGCAGGGTCCAGAAAGTCTACTCGACAGGAAGCCAGGGAGCACCGGTAGCGGTGCAGAGCATAGAATCAGAGGCAAGACCGAACGGCATGTACTTCAGGATACACATAGCCAACACAGCAGGAGGAACGGAACAGGCAAGCGGAACAGTATTCGATCTCGGATCGATGAACAAATGCCCTGGCGGCCTGTCATACACAGACCTCAACAAATTAGACTACAGGGTATCAATCTCGCAGCAGCCGCTCGAGTGCGAGCCGAGAGACGGAAGGATACGGCTTGTCAATGACAAGGCAGTTATATTCTGCAAACACCTCAACCTGCAGAACATACCAGCATACCAGACACCAATAGAGGTGGAGCTAAACTACGGATACAAGAGCTCCATAAGCAAGATGGTCGATATAGAGAACCTCAACTTCGCAAGATAAAAAGGTCAGACAAAAGGAGGCAGCGCAAACCATCCGGTTTGCAGGTCTCCAAACAAGATTTGGAGGACAGATAAAATGAGAAAAGCAATCCTGATAACATTCATCGCGCTCCTGCTTGCATTCGCAGCAGGCTGCGGTGAAGGACAAGAGCAGCAGGGAGTCCCAACATCAAAATTCGTCGGAGGGACAGAAGGCCTGGCAGTAAGCTTCGCACCAGGATCAATCCCTGACAAAGTGCTCGACAAGGACCAGCCGTTCGGCATAAGTGTCGTCCTGACAAACAGAGGAGACCACACAATAGAGAACGGAGCCGACGCAACAGTCAAGATAACAGGCATAGACCCAGGAGACTTCGGGGTCAGCGCCAGCGAGATGGTCCAGGACAGCCCGAACTCCATCAGAGGCGCGCAGAAGGACACACAAGGCAACGTGGTACAGGGAGAGACTGTCAGCCTTGACTTCCCTGAAGGCGGAGGCAGCTTCGTACACCAGAAACAGATATCCGGATCGGTCACGTACAACGTAAGAGCAGACGTCTGCTACAAATACGGCACGGTCGCCAACACAAAGCTCTGCGTGCTCGAAGACATACTCGGCACCACAGGAAACGGAGACAAGCTCTGCAGGATAAACGAAGAGAAACCCGTCGACAACTCAGGAGCCCCTGTCCAGATAGCCATGTTCAGAGAATCAGTATCATCCGCCAACAAGGTCGCGTTCGTGTTCAAGGTGAAGCACGTAGGGACAGGCACAGTCCATGAAGCTGACAGCGAATGCTCAAAAGAGTTCCAGCAGAAAGACAAGGTCCACGTCAAGGTCGACACAGGCATATCAGACGGACTCCAGTGCTCAGGACTCCAGGATGGAGCAGCAGCAGGCAGCGTGTTCGAAGGCGATGCACAGCTACTCAACGGAGAGAGGGAGATAAGGTGCACGCAGACGATAAACAACCCCACAGACCTGGAAAAGCTGGTACAGATAGAGCTCACGTACGACTACAACCAGAACATACAGAAGATGCTCGAGGTCCAGCACGTCGGCGGATAAAACTTTCAAAACTTTTTTTTATCTTTTTTTTTCAGACTCATACCTCTTCTTCTCACCAAGCCCTTAAGAAACAGGAATCAGGACAGGTTCAGCTTCTCCAAAGCATCGCTCACATCCTTCTCAGAATAACCCGAACTGTGGAGCGAATGACGGATCGTCCGGATATCATCCCCATGGTCCATGGCCAGTTCTATCATAGGGATTATCTCGTCAATCCTTGAAAGGCCCTCCTCCCCGGCTTCAGGCAGCTCGAAAGACATCATACCAGAACCACCGCTCTCCCCTGAAGCTTTTCCGCCAGCACCTTCAGGCTCCCCTACACGCCCTGAATTCACACCAGCGCCGCCTCCCTCTTCACGGTCAGCTTCCTGTCCTTCGGCTTCCCCTTCAGAAAAACCCGCAACATCGCCGATATCGAAAGGGACAGCCTCCTTCGACTCAAGGATATCCCTCATTCGCGAGTTGAAATCAGAGATAAGCTCATTCTCCTTCCTTGCCCGAGCGTCCATGACCTTCTGCTGCTGGAAAATACGGTTCTTGAGGGCGGCGACAGCCGCGTTCATAGCAGCCACCTTCTTCGAATGAGATTTCATCATCGCGGCCTTTTTCTCATCCTCCTCCTTCTTCAGCGCGGCAAGGTCAGCTGAAAAACGCGCATCCTTATCCTCAAGAAGCATGTCCTTGTCAGCTATCTCAGACTCCAGAGCCTTGACCCTCTCCTTGAAACGCATAAGCTCATAAAGCAGCTTCTGGTTCTGCTCATTCGTCGAGAAGACGCTCTTCTCAACAGCACCGACCTTGTTCTCAAGCGAGAACACCTTCTTCCTGTAAGAGTCTATATCCTGCTCAAGCTCATGGTTATGCCTGTCAAGCTCCCTCAATGAAGAGGTCTTCTCCTCAAGCCTGCCCCTCAGCACAGTGATGATGGCATCCTTCTCAGCGACCTTCTTCCTCAACTCACCGTTGGCAGCTGCAAGCTCCTGAAGCCTCTTCCTGTCATCAAAAAGATCCTTAGAAAGCGATTCTATCCTGGAAGCCTGGTCATCCACCCTCTGCCTCAAAGCCTCGGCAGCGTTCTCCCGACGGGCGATATCATCCTCCAAAGGCTTAAGATCATTAAGAAGATCAGATATCAGGAGCTTCTTCTCCTCAAGATCATTCCTCAGCTTGTCCAGACCCTGCTTCGCAGCAAGCTCCTCAACAGAACGCAGGATTTCCTGAGACTCATCTCCTGATCCCTCAAGGATATTCTTCCCGGCCATTTTTCCCTCTTTTTCTTCACAAAATCAAAAACAACAAAACACCCAGTACCCATGCATCAATCCTTCGACCCCGCCATCACGACCCCTGCAAGGAATGCCTCAAGCTGTATGAACTCATCACTCCCCTCAGTCATGCGGAACTCGGCCTCACCGCACTTCTCTACCAGCTCCATCCTCTTCCGGCCGTCAAGATCCAGGTTATATATCTCCTTCTGCACCTGCCTGATCACATCAAGACCTGAGATTCCGTAGTTCAGCATGACCTCAAGCAGCTTCTCCCTCGCCTGAACAAACCTGTTCTCCAAAGCAAGCTCAAGCACGTCCTTGACCTCCTTAGGCCTGGCGACAGACGCGAGAGAGTAGATGTTCTCCTCAGTCACCTTCCTGCTGATAGCAGCAGCGCTCTGCAGAATGTTCTCAACACGCCTGCAGTCGCCCTCAGAGATAATGAACAAAGCATCCTCAGCACCCTCACCGATATCCAGATCCTCTTTCTGGGCTATCTTCCTGATGAGCTTCACCACATCATCCTTAGGAAGAGGCTTGAACCTGAAGATGGCGCAGCGCGACTGGATAGGATCTATGATCTTGCTGCTGTAATTCGCGGCAAGCACGAACCTACAAGTCTGCGTATAGTTCTCCATAGTGCGGCGCAGGGCCTGCTGCGCCTCCCGAGTAAGAGCGTCACACTCGTCAAGATATATTATCTTGAAAGGAACATCGCCAATCGCCCTTGTCCGGGCGAAATCCTTCACCTTGTTACGGATGATATCTATGCCCCTCTCATCAGAAGCGTTCAGCTCAAGAAAGTTATTATGCCATGACTCGCCGAACATCTGCCTTGCGATCACCAAAGCCAAAGAAGTCTTTCCCACGCCGGCAGGACCCGCAAAAAGAAGATGCGGCATGTTGCCTGCCTTGACAAAAGCGCTGACCCTGCTCACGACAGCATCCTGACCGAGAACATCACCAAAATCCTTAGGCCTGTACTTCTCTGTCCAGATAGAGTGTTCCATACGCTTTCTGATAAATCCTGACAAAATATAAATGTTTCTCTTTTAAAAATAAAGCGGCATAAAAGCAGAACAAGAAAAAAATATCCAGAGAAAAAAACAAAATTTTATCAGATGATATCCTCTTCAGCGACGACCATGAAATCACCTATAGCCATCAGAGCACTGAACGGTATGAGAACATTCCCTTCCTTGTCCTTCTCAAGCTCGAGCTTCTCACTGTAAGTCGTAGGATTGGTCAAGACCATGTGTATGAGCTCCCCTGACTTAGCCTCAAATATGATATCTCCGACCTCACCGAACTTCTTCCCGCTCTTCGAGACCACTGTCTTCCCTATCAGTTCCCTTGCAAAGCGTTTCTCTTCTTCAGCCATAATCGCACCTCTCGTGGAGTTTTGTAACTGTAATAGAGAGTTGATAAGTTACTCTATAGTAAAAATAACATTATCTGTTGGCATATATAAATCTTTTCGTTTTAACTTGCATTTTAAGCTTTTAAACATACGTGCCCGACAGAGTGACCTGTAAAAAGCTTTAAATATGAAGCTGGGCAACCTACAGGAGCATGGATACCGAAGAAAGGCTCAATCTGATAAGAGAAGTTGGCGAGGAGATAATAAGCGAGGAAGAGCTCCGCGAACTTCTCGACTCAGGAAAGAAGCCAATAGCGTACGACGGTTTCGAACCATCAGGAAAGATACACATAGCACAAGGCATACTGCGCGCGATAAACGTCAACAAGATGACAAGAGCGGGAGTGCACTTCAAGTTCTGGGTCGCGGACTGGTTCGCGCTGATGAACAACAAGCTCGGAGGGGACCTCGACAAGATCAAGACAGTCGGCAAGTACTTCATAGAGGTATGGAAAGCATGCGGCATGGACATGGACAACGTCGAGTTCCTATGGGCCAGCGACGTGATGAACGACACCTCATACTGGCTCAAAGTGATCAACATAGGAAGGATGAATACGGTCACGCGCATAACAAGATGCGCGCAGATAATGGGCAGGAGCGAGAAAGACACACTCTCTGCAGCGCAGATATTCTACCCCTGCATGCAGTGCGCGGACATATTCCACCTCGAAGCAGACATAACACAGCTAGGCATGGACCAGCGAAAGGTTAACGTGCTCGCCCGAGAGGTAGCGCCGAAGCTTGGCTTCAAGAAGCCCGTGGTGGTGTCGCACCACATGCTCATGGGACTCAAAGAGCCCCCAAAGACAGACCTTGAGGGAGCGGAAGCAGCGATAGCGAAGAAGATGAGCAAGTCAGACCCTGACTCATCCATATTCATGACAGACACCACTGAAGAGATAAACAGGAAGATCAAGAAAGCATACTGCCCCGAGAAGATCACAGAAGACAACCCGATAATGGAATACTGCAAATACATCATATTCGAGAAGTACCCTGTCATCAAGATAGAACGGCCGGAAAAGTTCGGAGGGGACATGGAGATACACGGATACGACGAGCTCGTCAAGCAGTATACTGAAGGAGCACTCCACCCCATGGACCTGAAGCAGGCAGTGGCAAAGTACATCGACAATCTTCTCCAGCCCGTAAGAGACCATTTCGAGAAGAATGCAGAGGCCAAGAAGCTGTTCGAGCAGGTACAGGGGTTCGAAGTGACAAGATGATAGACCTCTTCTACCAATAATCTACTTACTTATGACTATCATAGTATAATTGTCCTTGAGGAAACGGTCGCGCACGCGCAATATATCCTTCCTCGTCACTGAACGGACCCTCTTCAGGCAGCCGTCCGCCATCTTTGCATCGCCGACAAACTCCCAGAAAGCCAGTTCATCAGCGCGACGCTGAGAATTCTCCTTGTCAAGCAACGCCTTCCCCACAAGATGCTCCTTCGCCTCCCGCAGCTCTTTCGCGCTTATGCTGTCAAGCCTGCCGAACTCATCAAGAATTATCCTCTTACACCTCTCCACATTGCCCTTATCACAATTAAGATAGACCACGAAGAAACCGAAACCCTTCTTACACTCATGGACCGTACCGACAGAATACGCCAGGCCACGTTTGACGCGTATCTCATCATTTATCCTTCCTGAAAGCCCCTTTGAGAAGATCGCAGATATCACGTCAAGAACAAAGCTGTCCTTATCCTTCCTAGACACTGTCTTGTACCCTATCACAAGATACGCCTGATTGGTGTCCCTCCTCTTCCTCTTCACGGTCGGCTTCCTGTCCTCCGGCTCCCGCACCTCCCTGACCTTCGGAAGAGTCTTCCTCTTCCAGGATCCGAAGTACCGGTCAGCCAGCTTCCGCAGGTTCTTCACATCACCCACTACAGACAAAGTCATGTTGTTAGGAACGTACCACCTTCGATGGTACTCCAACATATCCCTGCGCGATATCGATCTCACAGAATCGAAAGTCCCGTACACAGGATACTTGGTAGGGTGGCGCTTGAAAATACTCTCCTCAAAGAAAACCCACTGATATATTATCGGCTGGTCTATCACCATCTTGATCTCCTCAAGGATGACCTTACGCTCCTTCTCCAGGCTCTGTCTCCTGAACGCAGGATTGCCAAGTATGTCAGACAGTATGTCAAGACCTATCAGCAGCTTGTTCTTAGGTATCTTTATGTAGAAGAAAGTCCTCTCATTAGAAGTGGCTGCGTTAAGCTCCCCCCCTACATTCTCCACAGCCTCGCTGATCTCCCTCGCGGACCGCGTAGTGCTGCCCTCAAAAACCATATGCTCAAGAAAGTGCGATATTCCGGCAACACGGCGCGGCTCGTTGTTGGAGCCCGTCCCGACGCTCACCTCGATAGCGACACTGTCCGAACTCCTCGGCTCATACAATACCGTCATACCGTTCTTCAGCCTGTACTTCTGCATGGAACGGGGATAAGTTATAAATAGTATTAAAATCTATCTGTCCGGAAATGAAACTCAAACAATTCCAGAAACAGATGCGGAAGAAAAAGATAGGTCTGGCGTTATTCTTCAACTTCGACGGAGACAACCTTGACCCTAACATGGTATACTTCTCACAATACACAGGATTCGGAGCACTGGCCATAACACCGACAAGAGCAAGACTTTTCGTACCCAAAGCAGAATACGTCCGCGCGAAAAGGACAAGCAAGATCCCTGTCCTCGCCTCGGAGAAGCGCATGCTCAAGACACTCAAGAAAAAGCTGAAGGTCCGGCCGAAAAGGACCGGTATAGACAAGAACAGGATAAGCCTCAACTTCTACCAGGCACTGAGGAAAGAGCTCAAGTCAAGCTATGTGGACATATCATCAGACTGCCAGAACCTGCGCGCCGTAAAGACAGAGAAAGAGATAGCACTGCTAAAGAAAGCATGCATGCTCACAGACCAGATAATCCACAAGACCTTCTGGAACTTCAGGAATTTCAGTACAGAAGCGGAAGTCTCAGCATTCATGCTCAACGAGATAAACAGGCAAGGTCTGGGAGTATCGTTCAAGCCAATAGTAGCGTCAGGGAAGAACGCATGCGAAGCGCACCACGAGCCGGACAACAAGCCCCTGCGCAAAGGCTTCTGCGTCATAGACTTCGGAGTCAAGTACAAAGGCTACCACGCAGACATGACACGCACGATATACATAGGCACGCCGACCAAGAAAGAGGTAGAGCTGTACTACAAGGTCCTCAGGGTACAGGAAGAGCTCATAAAGATGTGCAGACCAGGACAGAGCTTCATAGAGATAGACAGAAAAGCACACGATCTGTTCGGCAAGCACTCAGAAAACTTCACACACCCTGTGGGGCACGGCGTGGGCACAGAGATACACGAGAACCCCAACCCCAAAAAGACACCAAGGAGGCCGATAACAGAGCTGCTGAAGAACAGCATCGTCACCATAGAGCCCGGACTCTATTTCCAGAACAAGTCAGGCATACGAATAGAGGACGACGTACTCGTGACACAGGGCGGCCCGAAAGTGCTGACGAAGACAGGGAAGAACCTGCTCGTAATAAGAATGAAAAAAAGCGCCAACATAAACAAGAAGACCGTGAAGAATACGACAGCAAAAAACAAGAAAAGAAAAAAGAAATAAAAACCAGAAAAAAGAAACAACAATCCTGCTTTATCTTATCACATTACATCTGTTATTGTGCATACAGTTCAGAGCCTGAACTTACCGTCCTTCTGGATAAGCCTGCCATCCACACGGATCTCACCGCCACCACCTTTCGGACGAAGGTCCTTCACGATATCCCAATGCAAGGCAGAATGGTTGGCATTCTTCCTGTTCTTCACAGTGTTCTCAGGATAAGACTGGCCGAAAGCCAGATGGATCGTACCACCGATCTTCTCATCGAAAAGCAGGTTCTTAGTATACCTGGTGATGTTGTAGTTCACACCTATACCCCACTCACCAAGATAAGAAGAGCCAGCGTCGGTCTTCAGCATGGACTTCAGGAACTTCTCGTTCTTCCTGGCAGTCGCCTTGACTACCTTCCCCTTGCTGAACTCCACGTAGATGCCGTCGACCTCATTGCCTCCGCGTATCGCAGGGTAAGAGAACTCGATATGGCCCTCTACAGAACGCTTCTCAGGAGCGGTAAACACCTCGCCGTCCGGCACGTTCTTGTCACCCTGTATGTTCATCGCGGTCATGCCCATGATGCTGAACTTCAGGTCGGTGTTCTTACCGATTATATGAGCCTCACTCCCCCTGTCGATAACCTTCTTCAGCTTCTCGTACCTCTTCTTCAGCGCGGCGTAGTCCACATTGCACGCCTTGTAGAACCAGTCAGTATACTCTTCAAGAGACATCTCAGCCTCCATGGCAAGAGCGTCGGTCGGGAAGTCACAGATGCACCACCTCTTCTTCATACGCACCTTGGAGATAGGATCCACTGTCCTGCTCCTCACAGCGATCCTCTTCGGATCGACATTAGAAAGCTCCCGCGTGTTTGAGGTGCCGAAAATACCTATGAAAACATCGGCCTTCTTTGACTCGAACATAGCAACCTCAGGGAAACGCCTAAGCTGTTCAGGCTTCGCAAGGCTGTAATATATCCTCGACATGCCAGGCAGGTGTGCATGCACAGAAGGAAAAGCACCCTTCTTCAGGCACTGCCTGTACACCTCTTTGATGAGAGGCTCAGCGACGACGTCGCCGTTGATGACAACCATGTCACCCTTCTTCACCTTGGTCGAATGCCCGACCAGGATGCCCGCCAATCTCTTGATTCTGTTTTCCACCATCTTGAAATGAACACCGTCAAACCAGCTATATAAACTTTGCTCTTAACTCAAGAGTCAAACAAAACCAAAAAAATCCGCGAAGCGTAGCCAGACAACACACACCCGGACGCCAGCATAAATCAAAACGTTTAAATACACGAAAAAAATCTCAGGATGCGCATGCCAACCAAAAACAATCAGTGTTCTACACAGGTGGACGACGGAGAGAAGGAGATCCTCAGCAGCATAGTAGCAGGATACGCCACAGACATACAGACACTCGAGGACGAGAACAGGCTGCTCAAGGAGACCGTCACAAACCTCAGACGGGAAGTCGAGAAGTTCCAGCACCCGCCACTGCTCGTGGCAGAGATAAAAGACCTGGTCGACGGAAAGGTCCTGCTGAGGCTGAACAACGGCAACGAATTCTATGTGGGAGTTTCAAGCGAAGTCAAGGACATCAAACCAGGCGATTCAGTGCTGGTCGAGCAGAAGAACCTCACGGTCATGAGGAAGATACCCCTATCCAAATCATTCAACGTAGAGAAATTCGTCATAATAGAGAAGCCGCAGATAAAATGGTCAGACGTGGGAGGGCTCAGCAGGCAGGCAGAAGAGATCAAGGAAGTCATAGAGCTACCGCTGAAAAAACCAGAGCTGTTCAGGAAAGTAGGAATACAACCACCAAAAGGCATACTGCTCTACGGACCGCCAGGCACAGGAAAGACACTTCTCGCAAAAGCGGTCGCAGCAGCAACAGACTCAACATTCATAGAAGTCGTCGGCTCAGAACTCGTGCAGAAGTTCATAGGAGAAGGAGCCAAGATGATAAAAGAGATATTCCTCATGGCAAGGGAAAGGGCGCCCGCGATAATATTCATAGACGAGCTCGACGCCCTGGCGTCAAAGAGGATAGACATAGGCACATCAGGAGAAAGAGAGGTACAGAGGACATTCATGCAGCTCCTTGCAGAGATAGACGGGTTCAAGCCGCTCGGCAACGTCAAGATAGTCGGGTGCACGAACAGGAAAGACATACTCGACCCGGCAGTGCTCAGGCCAGGCAGGCTCGACAGGCTCATAGAGATACCCACACCTGACATTGAAGGTGTCAAAGAGATATTTAAGATACACACAAAAGACATGAAACTGGACAAGAAAGTCAACACAGAAAGGGTCTGCAGGATGCTAACCGGATTCTCAGGAGCAGAGATAAAAGCCGCATGCACAGAAGCAGGATACTTCGCAATAAGGAAGAACAGGTACAAGATCATAGAGAACGACTTCAAGCAGGCAATAGAGAAGGTAAGGCGGGAAGAGAAGCTTGAAGGAGACGATTTCATGCGAATGTTCGGATAAACACAGGGCGGAGATATCAAACAGGCCTTTAAAAAGCCTTTTTAAACTTTCTTTAAAGCGCAGAAACTTATTTAACAAGCCACCATAATACATAAATACCAGTAGCAGTTCAACAAGCCCAGAGTCTTACAAAAACAGGGGGTCAACACAATGAAGCTTACTCTAGCAGAGCCCAATTACCTAAAAGACAGCATATCCATAATATCAGAACTCGTAAACGAAGCATCCTTCAAGATAAAACCAAATTCTATAGAGCTCGTGGCAATGGACCCTGCCAACGTAGCGATGGTCATATTCAAGCTGCTCTCAAGCGCCTTCACAGAATACAAGGTAGAAAAAGAGACAGACCTAGCCATAAACCTTGCAAACCTCAAACAGATATTGAGAAGGGCAAAGTCCTCAGACTCCCTCACCATGGAGATAGAAGAGGACAAGCTGAAGATAACACTTGAAGGAGCATCCACCAGGACATTCTTCCTGCCGATAATAGACCTTGAAGAGAAAGAGCAGAGAGTACCTGACCTGCACTTCCCTGTCACGATAAAGACCAAGACAGACGTGCTCAACGACGCCATAGACGACGTGGACGTAGTGGCAGAATCAGTAAGCTTCATAGTGGAGCCCAAAAAGATGACAGTCCTCGCGGAAGGAGACCTCAGCAAGGCAAAGATAGAGATACCCTCACAAGGAGACACCATAATCGTCTCAGACACACCAGACAAGATCAAGGCAAAATACTCCATAGAGTACCTCAAGAAGATGATAACAGCATCAAAGCTCGCAGACGAGGTCACCATACAGTTCAACAAGGACTACCCGCTCAAGCTCGAGTACAAGGCAGTCGACAAGCTCTTCATGAGCTTTGTCCTCGCGCCCAGGGTCGAGAACGACTGATCATTTTTTTTCAGTCCATTTCTTCTGAATCATACCTTATCATTCACCGTCTCCCATGTCCTTCGCATCACGCTCAGCCAGCCCTTGGCGAAGCTCGGCCTGTGGAAAGGGGAACTGAACCTGTTCTCGAGGGTGCCCTGCTCTATGAAATCCTCGACAGCCTCCGGGAAGACAAGACTTCTTTTACTCGAGAAAGACATCGTACCCCACGCCCGAAGCTGGTCTAAACTTATGCTCCCAAGAAAATCCTGCGCAAGCTTCACACCCAGGTTGAAACTGTCCAGCTCACTCCTGTGAATCTCACCACGCAGCCTGCTGATGAGCTTGCGCGTCTGCTCAACCATGGGAGGCACATCAGAGATCACCTTCACCTCCTTCAACAAAGCGGTCGAGCATATCCTGGAGATGTTGATGCGGTCCTTGTACTCACGCACCCTATCCAGGACCTCGTCAGGAATATGGATAGAGATCTTCGCCATTTCTACACCTCTCTGATAAAGGTATTACCAGTATATACAAGTAGCAATATAAAACCAGACCCCGGATTTTTTTATCATAAAGACAAATCATGCAGCAACACCATAACAGAAAAATAAACAGCCGACAGAAGTGATACATTACATACAAGTAATACCCTTCTGCCACCTGGCTGTTACCGGTTTCCGAAAGGAAAATACAGAAATTCAGCAAGATTTATATCCTCAAAAATCTATATAACGCAGTATACATAAAATAATCCCAAAAAAAGAGAGACGACGTAAACCACACGGAAAGGACGCAAAAAACAGACGACAGGGATCCGGAGAATACAGTGACTTTGGATCCTTATCATGAGGTCCCTGAAGAAATACATCAGGACAGCGAACAGAAAGGGGCCATCACCTCGCTCAAAGGTACCCCCAAAGAGACACACTTCAGATATGCTGGATGCCGACTACTTCTCATTCCTGGAAAGAAACAGCACAGACATGAGAGACACCGAAAAGAACAGGCAAAAAAAGGTAAAGATCACGTCTGTAGACATGTTCGAGGACTGCATCCACGAGATAACCGAAAAAATAACAGAAAAAAACACGGAAAAGACGGCATTCTGCGGACCAATAGACGGTGTAGATGAGATCCTCAGCGCATACGCCAACCTGACAGCCAAAAACCCTGAAATACGCGCGCTGCTGTTTGACATCAACCAGCACAAGATAGATTACTTCACATTCAGGCTCTTCCTTACCCAGATATCGACGACAAAAGAGGAATACGCCCGCAACCTACTCTTCCACCTCCAGGGGGACCCTCACTCAACTACGCACCAGATACTGGAAAAGGCCCAAAGAACCACAGTGACCAAAGAGATGCACACAGACTACCTGAAACACCTCACCAAAAAGAGGGTCCCCCACCTATCAAGACATTTCAAGCAGTACATCAAGAAAGGTACAGACCTGCTTGGCAGCACCAGAGAAGGCAAGCCAAGGTACAAGACACTGGCGAAAGGGCTCAGGAAGAACATGATACTGAATCCCGGCACGCACTGGCTCACCGACGACAACCTATACGACGCGGTAAAGGAAGGCTGCGCATCAGGAAAGATAAAAGCATTCCAGACAGACATCAACAGGTCAGGCAAGAAGAGGCTCATCACGATACTCGGGAAATCAAAGACGACACCGCTGGTACTCTACATACCCAAAGGCAAGAAGAAATTCACAGGAAGCAGGGAGCTCGTACAGGCGTTCAAGACAAGCATAGAGACCATACCCCCCCAGAGCAGGAGAGACAAGCACAGGATATGGACAGTACTCGAGCCTGAAAGATTCTTCTCGACACCAAAATTCCAGCATCAGGGAGAGCTCTCCAGCAAACAGCTCATGCTCCTCACAGAAGACTACAAGGAAAGGACAAACATAAGCAACAGCTTCAGCGAAAGATGCAACATAATGCTCATCGGAGACGTGCCCTTCGGAAGGCTCTACCTTGACCAGAGATCGCGGAAATTCCTCGAAAAGCTTCAGGCATACGCGAACAAGTACGCAGTCAAGCACGTCGCGCTCTGCGGAGACATCCTCGACGGGGAACACACAAGGGAGAAGAGGAAGCTGGCCCTGCTCCAATACCTCTCGGAAACGCCGCAGCCGGCAATAGAGCAACAGTGCAGGCTTGCAGCCGAATTCATCACAGGTTTCAGGGGAAATGTCTACTCGGTCGCGTCCGACGGGGACTGGGATATAATCGAAGAGAAGCAGAGGGAGCTGATAAACCAGAAGGAGTTCCAGCACAAGATAGAGAAGAACACCAGCCACATACCCGACAACATAAGGAAAAGCCTCAGGGTCGAGGCAATATTCGAGGCGGCAAAGGAATACTACGAATATGTCGAGAACCAGATACCATTCTCAGAAAGGATAGGGGACGAGCTCCACCTGTGTTTCGAGACCGCAAACATAAGCCTCACCCACATGAGCATAGGGCAGTACTTCAGGAAAAGCCTCACAAAATCCGTCGGGGTGAAGGAACAGCAGATAATCAACCAGTTCCTTGCGGTGCACCACGCAGAAGAGGACAAGAACATAAACGTCAAGGTAAGCTCCCATGACAACGTGCTTCAGGCGCACATGGAGACCGACACCACAATCAACATAAAAGTACCCTCACTCGAGTCACCGACGCAGTACGAAGCTATACCTGTACAGCTGAGGAACGCGGTACAGGACATGATGCACAAGGCATTCTCTGTAAGAGGGAAGATACCATTCCTGTCGTCATGCAAAGTCGAGGTTACGGATGACGCAAGGATACTCATAACAGTCATAAACGAGAAGCTCCTCGACATGCTTGACGAGTACAGGAACGCCCCGGCAGAAGAATACCTCATATTCAGCCTGACAGACGTGCATGTCGGATCAATCGCCCACAGACACGACTACCTCATAAAATACCTCGACTACGCAAAGCAGCAGGCGCAGAAACTACAGAAAAAGCCCCACATGAAGCACGTCGGAAGGATAGCGCTCTTCAACGGCGACCTCATAGAAGGCATAAACTACCCCACAGCGATGATGAGAAACGCACAGACAAGACTGGTGATACCACAAACCCAGGTCAGCTGCGCAATAGAGATGATAAAACCATTCTTCTTCACAGAGAAAGACGGCCAGCTCAGCATCGACAAGGACATAGAGCACATCGTAATCACCCATGGAAACCACGAGTACAACTCAGGATTCATACACAGCGGAATGATGGCAACACAGACCTTCCTCCAGTACTTCAAGGCGCACATGGAGCGCGAGTACGATGCAGAGACCGTCAAGAAGAAGCTCATGTACAGCATGTTCGTCAAGATAGAGAAGAACAAGACACTGTTCACGTCGATAGGAGCGTTCTCCAAGCTCGGCCTGAACGTCCACATGATGCACAGCTATGGAGGGAGGCCCAACATGGCCACTGCAACCCCTCCCATGGAAAGGTGGGTCACCAAGATAGGAAGCCTGGCCAAGCCATGGGACATACTCATCCAAGGGCATTACCACAAGTTCTCACTTGGAGAGGTGGCAGGAAAGGTCCTGCTGACATTCCCGTCGTTCACAGAAGTCTCAGACTTCGAATATGAAAGAGGCCTTGACTCACCCCTCTGCGGGACACTCCTCCACCTCTCCTCCAAGTACGGACTTGTCGTCGAGATACTCACACGCAAGTTCCTTGACAGCTACCGATGCCACCACCCTATATTCAGGAAGAAGAGCATCAAGAGATTCTACCAGGACTGCACAGAGAAAGCGCTCGAACCGGCAGACCTCACAGAATTCAAGTGAGCCAAGCATCAATTATGGACCGTCACAAAAGTCTCAGCCACAGGACTCTCCCCTACAAAATCATGCGTGTCAGGAGGAACGTAACGCGCAGTGACCTTGTGCACGTACTCCCCTTCAGGAAGGTTGCTGGGAAGCCTCACCGTCACGGGTATAATCCTCTCCGGCTCCTCAGGCGTCATGTGCACTAACGAACCCTGCCAGCTGAAAGAATCGCTCAGCGGACCGTCTATGTAAAGCAGGACAGAGTAGTCAGCCAGTTCCCTGTTCGTAAGCCGCAGGTCGAACACCTTGGCCGGTTCTTCCTCATAATCGATACGCACGACAAGCGGCTCAAGCGAGAAATCAATAAGCCTGCCGTAAACATAGCGTATCCTTTCTATATCCATCCTGGTCCCCTGCAGCTGGAACTCAAGCTCAACCTCCCCGTCGACATATTCGCTGTCCAGATGGCAAGTGTCATAGCACATGTCCATGAACCCCTCGCCGTCACCGGCATCACCCTCAAAATAATAAGCAAGATGCTTCCGTTCCGGAGATACGACGAATACCGCCGCCTTGCCTTTACCGTACACCTTGCCTGAGATCAGCAGAGAATTTATGTCATCAAGCCCTGTGCTGACGCGGACAGTGCCGGGCTCAGAGACCGAGAAGCTGTCACGGTCAGTCCTGGTGACCGACTCGCTGAACGTGACGAAGCCAGTGAAAGACGGACCGAAACACACCAATGAGCCGACCAGAGCCAGTCCGACAAGAAGGGTGAGCAGAGGATAGAACCCGAAACCGCTGCGCTTTCCAGGGACAGAGCCGGATACAGAAACAATATGCCTGTTGATATGCTTCAATTCCCTGTCCAGATCCGCATGCCCTCTTCTTTTCATCTTACCTCTTTTAAACAACACAAAACACTGCACAATATAAATTTTCCCTTTCCAAAAATTTAAATACAACTCAAGACAGTAACAGCTTAAAGAAGAGGTGCATGGAATGAGCCCACCACCGCCCACACAATACCTGGCAGACTGGTTCGAAAGATACATCAAGAACAGGGACCTGATATTCAGAAAGATAGAAGAAGTCAAGAACCAAGGCGACAAGGTCATAGTCAAAGAGAAAAGCGGAAAAGAGACACACTATTACTCAGAGCCCTTCCCTGAAGACCTTGCCAAGACCGCTGACAGCATAAAGGAGAAAGAGTGCGGGATACTTCTCTACAACACCAAAGACAACTTCGACAAGATACTCAAGGCATGGGAAACCCTGGCAAAGAAGCCCGGACTGACCATCATATTCATAAACCCATTCTCAAAGATAGAAAAGCGCTGGATAATAAGGCCCTACACGCACAACAGGATAACAGAACCGTCTGCACTTGAACAAGGCCTCAACTCCATGTACATAATGGTGGATCCCACCACCAAACCAGAGATAGAGGAGCTCACAAGATAAGCCATGAGCCGATGAAGTATCCTGCCCGGTTCACCACTTCGACTTATTGATACCCAGATAATAACCTACATGGTTGGTCAGGATATGCAGGACAGGCACCGCCACCATCAGGAAGACGACGCTCTGCCAGGGAGGAATGAACACTAACGCCAGCAACAGAAGAGACCCGACCACGAAGTCAAGCTGGTCAAAAGGGATCCAAGGCCTTCCCGGCCTGATACCTGACCTGCGCTTGAAGAAGCTCTTGACCGCGTCACCGAAAAGAGCACCGAAACCCATCAACAGGCCAAGAACAGCAGCGCTATGAACCCCATAATCTATCATGCTGAAATCCCTGAAGAAAGCGAAGTCAAGGAACAGATATTTCTGCACGCCGGCAACGATCATGGCAGCACCGATACCGAACGCAAAACCCCTGAAAGTCTTATGGTCACCGAAAACCCTCCTGCCGCGCCATTTCATCCCAAAATCCACCGGACGGTCAAGCCAGCCGATAGGCCTGCACAAAGGAGGGACCATGTTCGCGATAAGAGCGGGCAGAATAAGATAAAGAGACTCCAAAGCAAACCATATCATACCCTCGATATACAACCACCTTCAACAAACGATGAAAAAACCAAAAAAATGAAACAGGTCAAATGAACTTCCTGATCCTGAAACCGCTCACCATCAGCACGGCAGATACCAGAAAGATGAAAGGATACCAGCTCGTAAGGCCCACAAAGTAGAAGGCAGGCACTATCATGCCGTTCAGCGTAATAGGCATACCCTCAAAATGCTTCATCTCCTTAAGGTTGAACCTCGCAAGCCTCAAAGCACCAGCAGCGAGGAACACCACATATATTATAGCAGCAAATATCCACCCCTCACTGATATTCTGTGTGGTCTGGAAAGCAAGCACCACAGGAGCGACACCGAAAGATACTATATCACACAATGAATCCAGCTCCTTACCCAAAGATGTGACCTTGTTCATGTACCTTGCGATCCTTCCGTCCAGCATATCGAAGAATACAGCCACGATAATGAATATGCTCGCCAGCCTGTAATCCCCCGCCACAGAGAAAAGGATGCTTATGATGCCCGCGACCAGGTTCAACAAGGTCAGGACGTGCGGGAACTCGATCATACGGAACATGCTGAAATTATCCTTCAAGTCCATCTTCAAAACCTCGCAATGACCGTCTCACCATCAACGACCTTCTGTCCAGGCCTCACCTCAATATCCATTTCAGGTATGACAAGCAGCACCTGAGAGCCCAGACTGATGAGGCCAAGCTCCTCCCCTTTATGTATTTTTTGCTTAGGCCGGACGAAACAGCTTATCCGCCTCGCAAGAAAACCCGCCACCTGCACAACCTTGAAACTGCCGATCCGGGCATTGTGGAGCAGGATCTCATTCCTTTCATTCTGCAGCGACTGCAATGAAGACGCGTCACGCACTGCGTTGAGGAACTTTCCCTTCCTGTAGCTAACATCCCTGACCTCTGCATCGACAGGGCACCGCTGAAAATGAACATCAAAAGGAGTCATCACGATGACAACCACATAACCTCTCTTAACAGTGTCACCTACAAGCAGCTTAACCCTGCCGACGAGGCCTTTCCTCACAGAGACGCCGCCGCCTTTATCTATCCTGATAATCCTGGCCACCCTGCCGCTGGCAGGTGACACCAAGACATCCCCTTTCGGCACGTTCCTGTCCGGCCTGCGGAGAAAAACAAACCTGTAGAATATGAGCAGTATACCTGAAGCAACCAGCAAGACGACAAATGTCCAGATCAAAACAGCAGCAAAACCCATCTCCATACCCCATCAAACGTAAAAAAGGAAGTGGAGGATTATCGGCACGGCAATGCCGAGCACGCATCCTGAAAAAGCCTGCACGGGCGTGTGCCCGGTTATCTGAAGTAGCTCCTCGATACCCAGCTTACCCTTCCTTATTATCTCATTAACATTCCTGTTCAGCTTGTCAACAGTATGCCTCACGCCGAAAGCATCCCTCACGACGATGACGGCGAAGCCAGCGCCAAGGAAGAAGAATGTGGAGAGGAACCCCTCTACAAGCCCGACGCTTACCGCCAAGGCGCACACGAAAGTCGAGTGGGAAGAGGGCATCCCGCCGGTCGCTACCAAAGCATACCAGTCCAGCCTATCCTGCCTTATCGACTTGTCTATGAACTTCCAGACCTGACAAATGAGGCTGGCTATCACCACCGAAACGATGATCTCATCAGTCACAAAATCCCAAAACATAACATCACCTTCAACATCCTAATTCCTACAATTCAATCCTTATCACAGACCACCCTTATCGCTCCAGGGCAGACCTTTATCCCGACAGGAGTCTTACCTATTATCTCAGCGTCAGCATGGGTCAGGACCTTCTTACTTGACCTTACCTTCATCTTCTTTACACGGAAGTACTCGATATTCGGGAAGTCCTTCAGGGGGATGAAACCCTTGGAAGCTGCACTGATGAAATACTTAAACATGTTGATGACGTCAGTCCGCTTGAAAATGCAGACGTCAAGATATCCGTCGTCAGGCTCAGCCATCTGGGCAAGATGCATGTTCCTGCCATAATACTTGACATTCCCAATCACCACAAAATAACCCCACCTGGGAAGGACCTGATCGTCAAGCCATATCTCGAGCTTTGCAGGCACGTGAGTCAGGATTGTGCGAAGCGCCGTAAGAGGGTAGATACCTCTCCCCAGCATCTTCTTAAGCACCGGCTTGACATCAGACATCGCCTTCGCATCAAGGCCGACACCAGCGGTCAGGATGAAATACCTCTTCTTCACCCTGCCAAGATCCAGAGTCCTGGCCTTCCCCTTGATTATATGCTCTGCCGCCCTCTTGCAGTCAAGAGGTATACCCAGGCCCATGGCCAAAGCGTTCTCAGTACCTGCAGGCATGATCCCCAAAGGTGTTCGGGAACCTGCAAGACCGTTGATGACCTCATTGACAGTGCCGTCACCCCCGGCAGCGATGACAACAGTATACTTTCCGACCGCCTTCTTCGCGATACTCTTCGCCTCCATCGGCTTCTTGGTCCTGACAACATTGAGACGGGCATTATTATGGGCGAAATAGGCGGTAAGACCGTCGATGTCAGGGGCGGGACCCCCTGCATTCGGGTTAACAATCAAAAGGTATCTCTTATGACGCATACTCATCCCCCTACCTACTTTTTCGCCACCTTCCACATGAACTCAAAATAATTCCTGAAACCCTCAGAGATGTTATCCTCCCTGATAAGTATAGCGACAGGGTCAGGTCTCCACGCGATGATGGAGATGTTCCTGTCGTAGATGTTAACTGCAGTCTTTGACCCGATCTCCTTCGGGACGAACCTGACTTCAGCAAGAGGCATCCCCTTCACGTACGGGTGCCCGCGCTCAGACTCATTGAAGATTATCCTCGCCTTTATCCCCTTCTTCACCCTCTGCCTGTCAAAATGAGGGAAGTAGAACTGAAGTATATCATTAGCCCTTGTCGTAGCGCCCCATATGCATATCTCCTTGCCCTTATCAAGCTGGTCATCAAAAGCAGACTTCAACGCTGCCTTGCCCCTGAAGAACAGGGTCTCGTTCTTGCCCTCACTCATCTCCTGCAGCTTCTTCAGGTCAGGTATTATCTCCTTGACATCCTCCTCCTGCTGGTGCAGGATCTCAAGAAGCCTCTCAGGATTAACAGCATCAAAATACTTCCTGTTGTTGGACTTGATATAAGAGACAAGACCCTTCTGGATCAGACGCTCAAGAGCATCATACACAGAACGCCTATGGATGCCGGTGTTCCTGCTTATCACACCAGCAAGGCTCGCGCCCTGCTCAAGAAGTATGAGATAGATCTTCGCCTCAGATGAAGTGAGGCCCAGGTTCTCAAGTATATCCTGCTTCATGCAAAAGACTATGCCTCAAGCGTATATAAAACTTGTGGGAATAGAAGCACCACAAAATAAAAACTGCAGAGAACCAGATTATAGAAAAAAGATTATCACTCGGCCTCTTCAGACCCAGCGCTCGGTACAGCAGCCTTGCTGATTATCATCACATCACCGATAGACTTGACAAGCTGATGAGGCACGATAACGCCCCTTGCAGAGCCGAGAACCTTAGAAAGATAAGAATTCTTGGTGGCCTTGACCCTCCAGCCATGGATCTTGGTCTTTGTGATGATACCCTCTTCCACATCACCGAAGTACTCACCATTATCAGTGAAGACCTTCATATCATACGTGTCTGAAATCCGCTCCAGCTTCAACATCATAACCCCTCCTTCTTTTAGAGCAATACTCAGAAAACAAAGCTTCAAGCTTTATAAATTTTACTATTGCTTTGTAGTCGTCCCATGCCCAAAATATTTATACTGCAGGGCTTTCCGTAAAAAAGATGCACTACAAGAAACTCACCATAATAGGCACATCACACATAGCCAAAGAGAGCCTAGAAGAGATAGAGCAGGCTTTCCACGACCACAAGCCAGAGATAGTCGCTGTAGAGCTTGACAGGAAACGGCTCCACAGCCTCATGGCAGACCAGAAAAACAAGGTAACAATAAAAGACATGGGACGGGTCGGAGTGAAAGGATACCTCTTCGCGCTCATCGGCGGGTGGCTGCAGAGAAAGCTCGGCATGACAGTCGGCGTGATGCCCGGATCGGAGATGAAACTCGCGGTCGAGATGGCGCGCAAGACAGGGGCCAAGATAGCGCTCATAGACCAGGATATCGAGCTCACGCTGCGCAAGTTCTCACAACGCCTGACGTGGAGAGAGAAGTTCAGGTTCTTAGCAGACATGTTCAAATCCCTCCTGTTCAAGAAAAAGATGATGAAAGAGATAGGACTTGATGAAGAGAAGCTCGACCTGTCCAAAGTGCCAGGCAAAGATCTGGTCAGGAAACTGATAAAACAGCTCGAGACAAGATACCCCAACGTCTACGACGTCCTCGTAAGACAGAGGAACCACATCATGGCCAACAACCTCACAAGGCTGATGCACCAATACCCCGACGAGACAGTCCTGGCAGTCGTCGGAGCAGGACACGAAGAAGAGATGCTCCAACTCATAAAGAAAAGGATGGAAGGCAAGGCAGATGTGGTGTGAAGCAGGCCTGCGCCGCCACATCAGAGCCAATCCTAAGAAACCTTTATAAACTGAAATCCTATATAAATCCATTATGCACAGCTGGAGAAACTTTGCCGACAAGGCCAAGCGGTACATGCCGCTCGAGAGCTTTGAAAAAAGAGGCCTCATCATAACCATACTCCTCCTAAGCTTCATATTCTCATTCAGGGACTGGGGAGTAGAGACCTTCGACCTCTCCCTGGGCATGACAAACTTCCTGACAACAATAATAATCGTAGTGATAGCGTTCGCGATAAGGGAGATCACGCACAGGACAATATCCCTGTGGATGGGATACAGATCACAATACAAAGCATGGTTCCTCGGACTCGTCATAGGACTGGTAGTCGCGTTCGTATCCAACGGATACCTCCTGTTCATAGCACCCGGCGCTCTGGTCATAACACACCTGCCTATCCACCGGCTAGGCAAGTTCTGGCACGAGCTGAACTACAAACACCTCGGATGGATAGCCATGTCCGGCGCGATAGCCAACATCATATTCGCGATAATCCTCAAATCACTACATCTGGCAACAGGAGCAGGACTGTTCCACAAGGCCATGATGATAAACATCTGGATAGCACTATTCGACATGATCCCCATACCGCCGTTCAACGGCAGCAGGACATTCTTCGGATCAAGATACGCCTACATATACGTCCTCGGCTCAATAATCGGCTGCGCAGCACTGCTCACATACGTAAGCGGCATAGTCGCGCTCATCGGAGCGCTCGTGATAGGTGCGCTGCTGCTCTTCGTGTTCTTCGGATTCGTCGACAAGAGATGGTAATGTAATGCCGCAGCCACGTTGCTAGTGGTCTTGCAGGCATGCTGATCATACTTGTTCTGACCGTGCTTGCCTCCGGCTAGCGCAATACGAAAAAGTATTTTTTAAAGTGCAGCCCAAGCTACTTTTTTTGATCATAGGACACGCTTAGAACGGTGGCTGCGGCGATATCGTGATCTATGACAACGCTAAATCAAGCAAGGGAGAAACAGGCCTTCTGGAACAGATAAACCGCGACGACCCAGGACACTATCGTGGTGAAGCCGAACAGCATCACGAACATGTACAGCCCGCAGAGGATATCCATGATACTGTTGATGTCAGTCCTCAAGAGCCAGCCCTTTATCACAAGGTACGCAACGAACAGGAAACCTATCCGCCAGCCGATCAGGAAATCATAATGCAGCATCATCACAACAGCAGCGGACAGCAAGTCCATCACACCCAACAGCTTCACGACCATACCGCAAAGAAGGGGAAAGTATTATATAAAACTCACCCTAACGCACCATCAGTGGAAACATGGAAAAAGTGTTCGGCAAAGTAGGAGAAGACATCTGGAAATTCACAGGCCCCTCAGACAAGAGCAACGTCTACCTTATCGATAGGGAGAACAAGATAATCATAGACACAGGAAACAGGACAGACCGGGAACACCTCAAGAACTTCATGGGAAAGGCAGTAGATTTCGACAAGGTAGATACAGTAGTGTTCACGCACCTCCACCTAGACCACTGCGGAAACTTCGACCTGTTTCCCAACGCCAAACTCTACGCATCAGCAGCAGAGATACAGGCATTCAGGGAAGACCCACAAGGCACAGTGCTGGACTCAGTAGTCGCAGACAAGCTATCCAAAGAACAGATATACCCACTGCCAGAAGAGCTCCACGGGCTCAAAGTGATAGAGACACCAGGACACACGATCGGAAGCGTAAGCCTATGGTATAAACCTGAGAAAGCATTGTTCACAGGAGACACCCTGTTCGCAAGCAAAAGACAAGGACGGGTAGACCTGCCAACAAGCGCACCAGAACAGATGAAATACAGCATAATGAAACTCGTAGAAGCATCACCCAAAATACTCTGCCCAGGACATGATTATTAGTTTACAGGTCTTCTTTCCACCCTCCCACTGGACGCGCTTACCCACTTCGTGCGCTGGCCCAGTGTCTCGCTACGCTCACCACTGGACGCGCTTACCCACTTCGTGCGCTGGCCCAGTGTCTCGCTACGCTCACCACTGGACACAGGACATGCGCTCGTGAGGTATTTAAAGGCGGGATGCGTTAATTCTTAGCATTGACAACAATTATTAATAAAGAGGCCGAAATATGATAGAGACCGCAAAACCCATACAGCAGTGCTGGCAGAGCTACGCATACCAGCAGGCAAAACCCAAACCCAACATACCAAGGTACAAGATAATGCTCAAGGACATAAAGCCAAGACTGTACCAGGAGACGATCCTGGGCACTTGCGTGGACAAGAACTGCCTTGTGGTGCTGCCCACAGGCATGGGAAAGACAGTCATAGCACTGATGCTCGCATCACAGAGACTGTCCTGCTTCCCGAACAGCAAAGTACTATTCCTCGCTCCCACAAGGCCGCTCGTAGAGCAGCACCTGGCAACATTCAAGAAACACTTCGACATAGCAGAAGAAGAGCTTGCAGTGTTCACCGGACACGTGAAGCCAGACAAACGCGCAGAGCTCTGGAAAAAAGCCAAAGTCGTGTTCAGCACACCACAAGGCATGGAAAACGACGTGATAACCAACCGCGTCGACATGCGGGACGTGAGCCTGATGATATTCGACGAGGCGCACAGGGCCACAGGAGACTACGCATACACGTTCATATCCAAACAATACAACAGGAAAGCCAAATACCCCAGAGTCCTGGCACTCACGGCAAGCCCGGGAAGCGAAGTCGAGAAGATAAACGAGGTATGCGAGAACCTATACATCGAGGACGTCGAGCTAAGGACAGACGAAGACCCGGACGTCAAGCCCTACATACAACAGACCGACATCAGATGGGTCAAGGTAGATTTCCCTGAACAGTTCAAGAAAGTACAGCACCATCTCAAGGAATGCTACAACAGCAAGATCAACGAAGTCAAGAAATTAGGATACATAAACTCATCACAGGCAGGAGGGGGAAAGACACAACTCCTCAAGCTGCAGGGCTTCCTCCACTCAGAGATATCCAAAGGAGACAAGAGCTTCGAGATAATGAGATCCGTCTCGCTGCTCGCGGAGGCCATGAAAGCAGAGCACGCGCTGGAACTCCTCGAGACACAAGGCATAGCTCCGCTGATAAACTACTTCCAGAAGATATACAGCGAAGCAGAGACATCAAAAGTAAAAGCGGTCAAGAACCTCGCAAGCGACCTCAACTTCAAGTCAGCACACATATTCGCAAAGAAACTCGTCAAGGAAGGGGTGGAACACCCGAAAGTCGCGAAGCTGAAAGACCTCGTCGAGAAAGAAGCCACAAGAAAGAAAGACGTCAAGATAATAATATTCAACCAGTTCAGGGAAAGCGCAAAGAAGATAGAACAGACACTGAACGGGCTATCCGACGTTGAAGCCAGGATGTTCTTCGGACAGGCAAAGAAGAACGGAACAGGACTGTCACAGAAAGAGCAGAAACAGATGCTCGAACAGTTCAAGCAGGGAGAGTTCAACTGCCTCGTCGCCACATCAGTCGCAGAAGAAGGGATAGACATACCTGCAGTAGACCTGGTCATGTTCTACGAGCCGATACCATCAGGAATACGCACCATACAACGCCGCGGAAGGACCGGAAGGCAGGAAAGCGGAAGGGTAATAGTGCTGATGACAAAAGGCACCCGCGACGAAGGATACAAATGGAGCGCTCACCACAAAGAGAAAAGGATGCACAGGGAGATGGAGAAGCTCCGCAGCAGGTTCCACAGATTCACAAACCGGAAAGACGAAGCACTTGAAAAGTTCCTCGCACCAGAGATAGAACTACAGGTATTCGCAGACTACCGAGAGAAAGCATCAGGAGTCATAAAAGAGCTAATAGACATGGGCGCTTCAATAAACATGCGGACTCTCGACGTAGGGGACTACATGCTCTCACCCCGCGTCGGGATAGAATACAAGAAAGTCCCTGACTTCGTGGACAGTATAATCGACGGCAGGCTGTTAGAGCAGATAAAGAACCTCAAGAACAGCTTCGACAGGCCCATGATAATAATAGAAGGAGCAGAAGACATATACGGTCTTCGCAAGATCGCACCGAACGCTATCCGCGGCATGCTCGCGACGATAATGATAAGCTACGGCATACCTGTCATACAGACAAAGACACCAAAAGAGACAGCATCACTCATGGCAGTCGTGGCCAAGAGAGAGCAGGATCCAGACTTCCGGGACTACAACCCGCACGGATCCAAAAAGCCCCTCACCACAAAAGAACTGCAAGAGTATATCGTGTCAGCACTGCCGGGCGTCGGGCCGACACTCGCAAAGCCCCTCCTGAAAGAGTTCAGCAGCATAAAAAAGATAGTAAACGCAAGCGAAGAAGAGCTCCGCAAGGTAGACAGGATCGGCGAGAAGAAAGCCAAAGAGATCCAGAAGCTACTGACAGAAGAGTACGACACGGACAGCAGATAAGACAAGAAACAGATAGATCATACTTTCATACCCTTCAACTTCTCTATCCTCTTCTCCATCGGAGGGTGCGTGCTGAACAGCGCGAACAGACCACCCGACGAGAAAGGATTCACGATGAACAAGGAAGAGGTCGTCTTGTTACCGAACCTCAACGGGTGGTGCTTAGAACCCTTATGCAGCTTGTCCAGAGCAGAAGCAAGAGCGTGAGGGTCCTTGATAGTCCTGGCGCCAGTCTCATCAGCCAGGTACTCCCTAGAGCGCGAGATCGCAAGCTGTATGATGAGGGCGATGACCGGAGCGAGTATCGCGAGCACAAGAAAACCCAGTACCCCCCCATTATCATCATCCCTGCCGCCGAAACCGCCGAAGACAGCAGCCCAGCGCGCCATCATCGCGACATAAGATATCACGCCGGCGATAGTCGTGGCAATCGTCTGGATAAGGATGTCGCGGTTCTTGATATGGGCCATCTCATGAGCGATGACTCCCCTGAGTTCGTCCTTGCTGAGCAATTGCATGATGCCCTCGGTGCACGCCACTACAGCATTACCAGGATTTCTTCCTGTAGCGAAAGCATTAGGGCTGTCACTGGGAATGATATAGACCTTAGGCATAGGTATCCCCGCAAGATGGGCAACCTCCTTCACCATCCTGTACAGCCCAGGATACTCAGACCTCTTAGCCTCCTTCGCCCTGTACATCATCAAAACAATCTTGTGAGAGAAGAAATACGTCACACCATTCATGACAAGGACAATGACCAAAGCTATAGTAAGGCCCTGCATACCGCCGACGAGCTGACCCACGAACAGGAGAACAGCAGTAAGCGCAAGTATCAATACAAAAGTCTTGAGCTGGTTAGATATGATAGACATAGTCATCCCCCACTAACAGGATATAACATTCCCATTTCATTTATAAGGTTTTTGAAACAGATCTCCCTTTTAATCAAACCGATAAAAGGAGATGCCTGCGGCGAAAACATACATAGTCAAAGTCCCATAGTCAACTCCCAGTCCCCTGACTTCGGGGACTAGAGATTCCTGAAATAAGTATCAATACCCTCGATATGGCTGAGGTTAGAGTTCCTGAACAGGAATTCGCGGAAGAAACAGTCTACCCTGACGCCATTGCGCGTGAGGTTGGTCTTGAGGGATGCGTAGAGCTTTTTTCCCTCTGTGTCGCGGTCCGTGAGGATTATCGCCTCTTTATGACCCTGCCCTGCAATATCCTCTGCAACAGCGAAAGCCGCTTTGGTCAGGCGCCTTATCCTCTCGCGCGGTATGCCAAGCCTGGCAAGAGCCCCGACATCCTTCACACCCTCTACTATGATCAGCTTGTCACTCCCCCTGAGCCTCTCAAGCCAGCCATACATCAACTCCCTGTCATCCTTCCTGTCCATTTTTATCTTCCGTAACAACAGGAGCAAAATCGCGCCCTACTCTTCCCAGCTGCTTGATCCACGTCGCTTCCCGAACAAGCAGCAGGCAGCCACGGCCAAGATTTTGCCCTACATTCTTAAGCGGCTCAAACCTTTTAAACACCAAACCACCACGTTTTAAATATATTTCTCAATTATCGCGATACATGTACGAAAGGACGGACCCTGTCACGCTCAGCAGGGTGCTCAAGCACTACAAAAGAAGAGAAGTACAGGAAGAGATAGTCCAGGCAGCAGAGAACAAGGAAGCGGTCGGGAGCTACGGAGGCAAAGGATACGCCAAACGACCGGACGTGCTGGTCTATCCCAACGACGTCATGGAGCAGGTCAAGAAAGGCGTGACGAGCTTCCATGTATCAGAAGAGCTATGGGCCAACCCAAGCCACATCAGCGTCGACATGAAAAAGCACGAGTACGACGCCCTGCGCACAGGATGGGACCTCGTGCTCGACATCGACTGCCCGCAATGGGAATTCGCCAAGATCGTCACATGGCTTTTCGTCAAGGCATTACAGGAGCACTCGATAGAAGCGATAACAGTCAAGTTCTCAGGCAACAAAGGGTTCCACATCGGCGTGCCCTTCGAGGCGTTCCCTGAAAAGGTGCACGATTCAGATACAAAAGATCTCTTCCCGGACGGGCCGAGAAAGATCGCCCTCTACCTTCTTGATTATGTCGGGAAAAGGCATGTCAAGGTAGCAGGCAACGAAGTCTCATTCGGAAATAAGTTCACGTACACCATGCCCGAGCTACAGGAGAAAACAGGCAAGACAGAGGAAGAGCTCATGCAGACATACTGCACAAACTGCGGCAGGAAAACCAAACAGGAAGCAGGAAAGAAGATACAGTTCGTATGCCCAAAATGCAACAAGACACTCGACGGGACAGACACGGACAAGTACAAGCAATGCCCGAAATGCAACGCTATAATGGAAAGGATGGTCTTCGACCACACAAAGAAGTGCTGCCCGCAGCCAAACATCACAACAGCCTTCAACCCGCTCTCAATAGTAGAAGTGGACACAGTGCTCATAGCCCCAAGGCACCTGTACCGCGCACCATACTCGTACCACGAGAAGTCCGGCCTGGTATCAGTGCCGATAAGCCCTGAAAACATACTCGACTTCGACAAGAAAAAAGCAGAGCCCGCAAACATAGAGACGGGCAAGCACACATTCCTCAACCGCGACGGCGTAGCAGCAGGCCAGGCAAAGAAACTTCTGGTAGAAGCTTTCGACCTCTCAGCACGCAAAGAACAGAGGATGCAGGAGATAGAACAGATAGACAAGATGGAAAGAAGCTCATTCAAGCAGGAATTCGAAGAAGTACAGACAGCAATACCTGAACAGTTCTTCCCGCCATGCATACAGCTAATATCAAAAGGCCTGACAGACGGAAGGAAAAGAGCAGTATTCATAATGACAAACTTCCTCAGCAGCTGCGGATGGGAATACGATGACATAGAGGAATGGATGAAGAAATGGAACCAGAGACACTCAGAGCCGTTGAGGGACCAGTACTTCCTCGGACAGGTCAGGTACGCAAAACAGCAAAAAAAGAAGGTACTGCCCCCAAACTGCGACAACCCGGCATACTACAAGAGCTTCGGAATGTGCAAGCCAGACAACTTCTGCAGGTACATCAAGAACCCAGCAAACTACACCATCAAACGGGCCAGATACGCGCAAAGGGACGCAGGGAAAGGTAAGAGAAAAGGGAAGAAGGAAGTTATGGAGAAAACAGGTGTAAAGAAGGATGGTGTAAAGAAGGATGGTGCAGAGCAGGGCGGTGCAGAGAAAGAAGCTTCAGATACCTGAAAAAAGCAGGAAGAGCCCGCGGCAAAACAAGACGCTTCAGAAAGCCAAACTTTATAAATAACTGAAATTCCGGTGGTCTAGTTCGGAATAAGCGTTTAAACGACTCATTCGATGTTTAAATGCGAGATAGGAATAAATGAGCCTGAAAAGACGCCTTTTCAGTACGAGTTTATTTTAATTAAGCTCTAATTCTTGAAAAGGCTTCAAAAATAGGCTATTAACCACCAAAAAGCCCTAAAGAGCTTTAAAAGGGCCTATTGCTCAACAACAGGCTAGGCACTCCTATCGGATACAAGAACAACAATATCATACAACAGCATACAGGTGAAGAATGCCGAAAGCGCACAACCCAAGACACGGAAGCATGCAGTTCTGGCCCAGAGTAAAGGCCAAACGGATATACCCAAGGGTCAAGAGATTCCCTACAGGCAAAGAAGCCAAGCTCAACGGGTTCTCAGGCTACAAGGTAGGCATGACACACATGATAATAACAGACGGCAGGAAGAACTCCATGACCAAAGGAGACGACATATCACTGCCAGTCACCATAGTCGAATGCCCCCCTATCAAGATCGCAGGAGCAAGGCTGTACAAGAAAAAATACCTCACGATGCAGCCTGCAGGAGACATACTGGCAAAAGCTGACAAGCAGCTCGCAAGGAAGCTCAAAACACCCAAGAAAGAAGGGAAGAAGCTAGACGCTGTCAAGCCCGAAGACTATGATGACATAAGACTTCTCGTCCAGACAAGACCCAACATGACAGGCACAGGCAAGAAAAAACCAGAGCTGTTCGAGGTCGGACTCGGCGGAAACAAAGAAGACAAGCTCAACTTCGCAAAAGAGAACCTCGGAAAAGAGCTCAGCGTGAAAGATGTGTTCACAGAAGGCCAGCTACTAGACATACATGCAGTGACCAAAGGCAAAGGATACCAGGGCCCTGTGAAAAGGTTCGGCATAAAGATCAGGCATCACAAGTCAGAGAAGACCAAGAGAGGACCAGGATCGCTAGGCGACTGGAAGCACAAGTCAACATGGAGGGTCCCGCACGCAGGACAGATGGGATTCCACACAAGGATAGACTATAACAAGCAGATAATGATGATAGGAGACGATCCTGAGCGCGTAAACGTTCTCGGAGGCTTCAAAAGATACGGACAGGTCAAGAACACATACCTGCTCCTCAAAGGAAGCATACCCGGCCCTGCAAAAAGGGTGCTCAGGCTACAGAAAGCACGACGGCCGAACAGGAAGATAGAGGAAGCGCCGCAGACAATACAATACATAAGCACAAGGTCAAAACAGGGCAAGTAAGCCCGGGACTGAAAAATGAAACTCAAGATACTCGACGCGACAAGCACGGAAAAAGGCAGCAAAGACCTGCCGAAAGTGTTCGGCGAACAGATCAGGCCAGACCTCATAAAGAGAGCTGTCGAGTCATTACAGGCAAACGCCAGGCAAAGATACGGAGCAGACCCGCGCGCAGGAAAGAAATGCAGCGCGGAACTTTCCAGACGAAGAAGGAAATACAGAGGAAGCTACGGCCACGGCATATCAAGAGTACCCCGGAAGATACTCTCAAGAAACGGCACAAGATTCAACTGGACAGGAGCATTCGCACCCGGAACTGTCGGCGGAAGAAGGGCGCACCCTCCGAAGGCGAGCAAGATATGGGCGAGAAAACTCAACATAAAAGAGAGAAGGAAAGCTATACGGAGCGCGATAGCAGCAACAATGCTCAAGGAAGAAGTCATGTCAAGAGGACACGCGGCCCCTGACAACTACCCATTCATAATCGACAACTCATTCGAGGACCTGGAAAAGACAAAGCAGGTCGTCGAGGCCCTCGCCAAGCTCGGACTCGGAGCCGAGATGGAAAGGGCATCAAAAAAGACATACAGGGCAGGCAAGTCCAGGCTCAGAGGAAGGAAATACAGGAAAAGGGTAGGGCCCCTGTTCGTAGTGTCAAAGAAATGCCCGCTGCTGAAGGCAGCAGCCAACATGGAAGGCGTGGACGCGGTCACGGCAGAGGCGCTCAACGCAGAGCTCCTCGCACCAGGATCAGTCCCGGGAAGGCTGACACTCTTCACAGAATCAGCGATAGACAGGATCGGCAAGGAAGAGCTCTTCTACGACAGGCCAAAGACAGCAAAGCCCAAAGCTGAAGGCAAGGACGAGAAGGAAGAGAAGGACGACAAAAAATCCGCAAAGAAAAGACCGAAGAAAGAAAAAAGAAAAAAGACCGACAAGAAAGACCGGAAGGTCAAGCCCGGCAAAAGCAACAAATAGACAGCAAAAAAATATAGGCGAAAATGGAAATCGAAAACGTCATCAAATACCCGTTGTCCACAGAAAAATCCATCCGCCTGATGGAATCAGAGAACAAGCTCATATTCGTAGTAGAACTCAAAGCAAAGAAACCAGAGATAAAGGAAGCGATAGAGAAGACATTCAAGGTAAAGGTGGTCAAGGTCACCACACTGGTCACTCCAAAAGGACAGAAAAGGGCTTACGTAAGGCTCTCACCAGAGACGCCTGCACTTGACATAGCCACAGACCTCGGACTGATGTAAAAGAAAAATGGGAAAAAGACTCATACAGCAGGCACGCGGAAAAGGCGGACCCACATACAGGGCGCCCAGCTTCAAGTACAAAGGAAAGGCCAAGCACAACAGGTACTCTGACGAGATAAGAGAAGGGGAAGTGCTTGACTTCGTGCACTGCAGAGGACACTCCGCACCGCTAGCACAGATAAGATACGTGGACGGAGAGACATGCCTCATGATAGCGCCTGAAGGCATACAGGTCGGTCAGAAAGTGCAGAGCGGACCTGAAGCCGAGACAAAGACAGGCAACATATCCCTGCTCAAGGACATACCTGAAGGCACAGCAGTCTACAACATAGAGGCGGTGCCCGGTGACGGAGGAAAGTTCGTGAGGGCGTCAGGCACATTCGCAAAAGTCATCGGACGGTTCAAGGACAGCGTAATAATACAGCTACCGTCCAAGAAAAGGAAATCATTCAGCCCAAAGTGCAGGGCAGCGATAGGCACTGTCGCAGGGGGCGGAAGGACAGACAAGCCGTTCCTCAAAGCAGGCACGAGATACTTCCGCATGAAAGCCAAGAACAAGCTCTGGCCGAAAGTGAGAGGGGCAGCCCAGAACGCGGTCGACCATCCGTTCGGAAACGCAAGGACACAGAGGAAATCAAAATCAAAACCAGTATCAAGGCACGCACCGCCCGGAAGGAAGGTCGGAGCGCTTGCCGCAAGGAAAACCGGAAGGAAGAAAAGATCATAACAAGACCTGTTCATCATAATACACCCACAATAAGACAATTACAATAAGACAATCACAATCAAGGTAAGACAAAATGGCCAAGAAGGAATTCAGATACCGGGGAAAGACCCTTGAGGAACTGCAGGACATGGGAATCAAAGAGCTCACAGAACTCCTCCCCGCAAGGGCGAGAAGGAAGATAAGCAGAGGCCTGACACACCAGGAGAAGATCCTGCTGGAAAACCTCAGGAAAAGCAACAAGCCGGTAAAGACCCACTGCAGGTCCATGCTGGTACTGCCCGAGATGGTAAACAAGACAGTCAAGGTGCATAACGGCAAGACATTCGAAGATGTAATCATAAAGCCGGAGATGATAGGACACTACCTCGGCGAGTTTTCACAGAGCAGGAAGAGAGTGGCCCACTCATCACCAGGAGTCGGCGCGACAAGGTCCTCAGCAAACGTATCGGTCAAATAATCAAATAAACACAACAGACAATAAATACAGGTCACAAAAACAAAAAAATGGCACAAAAATACGCGTTCCAGGGATTCAACAAGGAACTCATGGCAAGAGCGACAGGCAGAGACCTCGCCATAAGCACCAAGCAGGCCATAGAGATATCCAAATACCTGAAACGCAGAAAGCTCGCCCAGGCAAAAGCACTGCTCGAGAAAGTGATAGAGAAGAAGCACCCCATACCATTCACAAGGTTCACTAACGGTCTCGGCCACAAGAGAGGCAAGCTCGCAGCAGGAAGATACCCTGTCAAAGCTGCCAAAGCATTCCTCAAACTGCTCGAGTCAGCAGAGGCAAACGCCCAGACAAAAGGGCTGAACACCGGCGAGCTACAGGTGATACACATCTGCGCGCACCAGGCACACCGGCCGATGCGCTACGGCAGGCATCACGGAAGGGAATTCAAGAGGACACACGTCGAGCTCGTTCTGCAGGAGACAGCAGACAAGAAAGAGAAAAGGGCAAAGCAGAAGCCTGCAAATCAGGAGAAACAAGAGAAGCAGGACAAGCAGGAACAGAAGAAGACAGAGACCAAAGAAGAGACACAACAGGAGAAACAGCCTGTGAAGCAGCACGAGAAGAAAGAAGAGAAGGAAGAAGAGAAGGAAGAAGAGAAGGAAGAAGAGAAGAAAGAAGAGAAGGAAGGGGAAGCGAATAAGCAGACACCTTCAGAAAAGCCTGCAGAAAAGCCTGCCCAGAAACCTGCCGGACCAGAACCCAAACCCGAAAAGAACGAAGAAAAAGAAGCAGACAAGGGCAAAGCTGAAGAGGACAGAAAATGATCGAAAGGCAAATCGTCGCATCAAACGTCAAGGAACTCGAGATCCAGGAATACATAACCAACTCGCTCAAGAACCTGGGGCAGAGCCATATAAAACTGCTCAAGACACCACTCGGAGAGAAGATAATAATACACGCATCAAGGCCGGGACTCATAGTCGGAAGGAAAGGCCAGAACATAAAGAAACTCACAGAAGACCTGAAAGCAAATTTCAAGCTCGAGAACCCGCAGATAGAGATAAACGAGGTCGAGTCACCAGACCTCGACGCGCAAATAGTCGCGGAAAGGGTCGCGAGCTCACTCGAGAAGTTCGGCACGCAGAGGTTCAAAGGAATAGGCCACCGCGTCCTCGGAGACGTCATGAACGCGGGCGCGCTGGGCGTGGAGATACTCATCACAGGAAAGATACCCAGCTCCAGGTCCAAGAGATGGAGGTTCTACCAGGGATACCTCAAGAAATGCGGAGACATAGCCATAACAGGAGTAAGGAAAGCATACGCGATCGCAAACCTCAAGACAGGATCAGTAGGCATACAGGTCAGGATAATGCCCCCTGACATAAAACTTCCAGACCATGTCTCATTCAACCAGGAAGCAGAGACCACAGAAGAGATGAAGGAAGACATCAAGTCAAAGAAAGAGAAGACACAGACGAAAACAGCAGGCAAGGCAGGCAAGGCAGAGAAAGAAGAGAAAAAGAAAGAGCCGAAGAAGAGCAAAACAAGGAAAGGCACAGCAGGCACGAGCAAGAAAGAGCAGAAGAAGACCCCTGCAAAAAAGGCAGAAGACAAGCCTGCCGAGAAGAAATCTGAAAGCAAGCCTGAAAAAAAGACCGAAGAAAGCCAACCGGCAAAGGCTGAAGAGAAGACAGAGGAGAAACCTGTAGAGAAGAAAGAAGAGAAGGCAGGTGAAGAAGGACCCGAGCCGGAAAAGACAGAGACACCCAAGGCAGAGCCCGATGAGAAAAAGGAGAAAGAACCAGAACCATCGGAGACCAAGACCGAAACAAAATGAAAGACCTAGACCCTACAAAGATGAGCAAAGAAGAGCTCCAGGCAAAGCTCCTCGAACTGAAGAAAGAGCTCATCAAACTGAACGCTCAAGCAGCCACGGGAACCACACCAAAGAACCCGAGGCAGATCAGAACAACAAAGAAAAATGTCGCAAGGCTGATGACAGCCCTGCGGTCCAAGGAGTAAAAACAAATGAGTGAGATTTGCTCCACGTGCGGACTACCAAAAGAGCTTTGCGTTTGCGAGACGATCGCAAAGGAAAACCAGGTCATCGAGATAAGCATAGAGAAGAGGAAGTTCGGGAAGCAGTACACCATCGTCACGGGCATAGACACCAAAGAGATAGACATGGACCAGCTCGTGAAGAAGCTCAAGAACAAGCTCGCCTGCGGCGGGACGTTCAAGGACGGAAAGCTCGAACTCCAAGGCAACCACAAGCAAAGAGTCAAGCAAGCTCTCATAAGCACAGGGTTCGCACCCGAAACAATCGTAATGAAGTAACAACATGCAGAAGAAACCAAGAACCGCGAAAGTCGCGCTAATCGGCCAACCGGTCGTGATCGTAAGCGCAGACAACCCTTCACTCAAGGGCATACGCGGGAAAGCAGTAGACGAGACGAGGAACACGATAACTATAATGACCCTGAAAGGGGAGAAAAAGATAATCAAGGACCAGGTCACGCTCAGGATCGAAGAAAACACCATAGACGGGAAGAGACTCGATGGGCGTCCCGAAGAAAGGATAAAAAACTCATAAAACAGGCGCAATAAGCGCAAGAAACAGAACAATCACGGTGAACCAAATGGCAAGAACCAGAAAAGCAGGATTCGAGACGAAAACTCCGAGCAAGACCTGCGAAGACAAGAACTGCCCATTCCACGGCAACCTCAAGCTCAGAGGCAAGAGGTTCACAGGAAAAGTGGTATCCGACAGGATGCAGAACTCAGTGACTGTAGAATGGACAGGATGGAAGAAGATCCCAAAATACGAAAGGTACACCAGGACAAGGACAAGGATAAAAGCCCACAATCCTGCCTGCATAAATGCTTCAGAAGGAGACCTGGTCAGGATCGCTGAGTGCAGGCCCCTCAGCAAAAGCAAGAACTGCGTCGTCATCGAGGTGCTTGGCAAAGAAGAGCTCTACCAGCTCGAGAAAGAGGCCCTGGAAGAAGGCAGGCACAAAGAGTCCGCAGAGACAGAGAAAGGAAATCCAGGTCAGGAAGAGACAGAAGAGAAGAACGAAGCAAAGCAGGAAGGCACCGGTGAAAAGAAGGAAGAGAAAACCAAGGGCAATCCTGAACAGACCCAAGAAGAAGGAGAACAGTAAAAATGCAAGCGCACAGAGCCACGATCACAAGAGGACTCCAGACAGGCTCGACCATAGCCACCTGCGACAACTCAGGAGCCACACAGCTCAAGATCGTATCGATAAAGAAGCTCAAGACAACCAAAAGAAGAACACCCTCGTGCGGAGTCGGTGATCTCATACTCGCAGCAGTAAGGAAAGGCAAGCCCGAGATGAGGAAACAAGTAGTCTTCGCAGTCATAGTACGCCAGAAGAAAGAGTACCGGAGACCCAACGGGAGAAGAATAAAGTTCGAAGACAACGCAGCGGTAGTCCTCAAGGACGACAAAGGAAACCCGAAAGGCACCATATTCAAAGGCCCGATAGCCAAAGAGGCAGCAGCCAGATGGCCGGGCGTATCAAAAGTAGCAAGCATAATAATATGATCCAAAGGCAAAAATGAAACAAGCATTTTCGACCAAATGGAAATCGAGCAAGAGGCCCGCAAAGCAGCGCAAGCACCTCTTCAACTCACCATTCCACCTGAACAGGAAAAACCTATCAGCACACCTTTCCAGGGAACTCAGGAAAAAGCACGGCAAGAGAAGCATCCCCGTGGCCAAAGGAGACAAGGTAAAGGTCATAAGAGGCCAGTTCAAGGGAAGAGAGAACAAGGTCGACAGGGTAGATATCAAGGAAACCCGCCTCTACATCATAGGAATAGAACGCGCAAAGAAAGACGGGTCAAAATCCCAGATACCTGTGAGGCCATCCAACGTAATCATAACAGAGCTCAACCTCGACGACAAGAAGAGGAAAGCGGCACTGGAAAGGAAAGGCGGAAAGCAGCAGAAGGCAGCGCCAAAGCCCGCAGCGGAACCACGGACGGAAGCGAAGGGACAAAAGCCCGCAACAAAAACAGAGACTGAAGTGACCGCCGCGAAATCACAATCAGAGGAAAAATAAAATGGTCAAGAACCACCTGAAAAAAATAGCATCACCGAAAAGCTGGCATATCGAAAGGAAGGAGAGCGTCTTCATAACCCGCCCAAAGCCCGGCGCGCATCCCATGAAACACTCCACCTCACTATCGATGGTGCTCAGAGAGCTCATAAAGTTCGCAAAATCCGCAAAGGACGCGAAGAGGATAATCAAGACAAAAGATGTCTTCGTCGACAAGAAGAAACGCTCAGACCCAAGATGCCCCACAGGCATAATGGACATAATAGAGTTCCCACAGATAGAGGAACACTACAGGATACTGCTCGACCCGAAAGGACGGCTGGTGGCAGTCAAGGCAAACGCAAAAGAAGCCAACACCAAGCTCTCACGCATAGAGTCCAAGACCAAGATAAAGGAAGGCAAGACACAGCTCAACATGCTCGACGGAAGGAATATCATAGTCGACAAGGACACATACAAGACCGGCGACACGCTGCAGATAAGCTTGCCTGACCAGAAGATAACAGATCATCTCAAGCTCGAGGAAGGGAACACAGTCCTGCTCATAGGAGGAAAGCACGCGGGAGCGGTCGCAAAGATCGAGGATGTCATGAACAACGAGCTCATAATCAAGGCAGCCAAGAACCAGAAGTTCAAGGCCCAGAAGAAACATACATTCGTAGTAGGAAAGGACAAGCCAGCACTGGACAGCATAAAACAGGCATCCGCACAGAACAGATGAACAATAAAAAATGAACAAGTCAACACAGATCAAGGTCGCGAAGATAACCCTGAACATAGGCGCAGGGAAAAGCGTGGACAGGCTAGAGAAAGGGCTCAAGCTTTTCCAGATGCTCACAGGCATGCAGCCGACAAGGACCACAGCAAAGAAAAGGATAGCAGGCTGGGGCATAAGGCCGGGTCTGCCGATAGGATGCAAGGTCACAGTCAGGGGCGCAAAGGCACACGAGCTGCTCAAGAAGTTCCTCGGGGCGCTCGACAACAATCTCCAAGAAAAACAGTTCGACGACGAAGGGAACATATCTTTCGGGGTCAAGGAATACATAGACATACCTGACGTTGAGTACGACCCGGAGATAGGAGTGATGGGATTCCAGGTGTGCGCCACCCTTGAAAGGGACGGCTTCAGGATAAAGAAAAGAAGGCTCCAGAAGAAGAAAGTGGGAACCAAGCACCGTGTCAAGAAAGAACAGGCCATAGAATTCATGAAGGAGAACTTCGGTGTCACATTCGAGGAGGAAAAACCAAGATGACAACATCAGACCACAAGAAGATGCTGGCACAGCTCAAGGTAAAGCCCGCAAAACGCCAGAAATTCATCAAGCACAACGCCCCAAAGGAGAGGAGCTGCGGAAAGAACATCAACAAGTGCAACAGGTGCGGCACCTACCACGGCAACATAGGAAAGTACGGGCTAAACATCTGCAGGCGGTGCTTCAGGGAAGTGGCCATAAAGATGGGATTCAAGAAATTCAACTGACGGTGGAACAAAAATGTCACTAAACGATCCATTATCCAACGCAATGTCAAAGATGCTCAACTTCGAGAAGGTGGGCAAGAAGGAATGCGTAATCAAACCCATATCGAAACTTATAAAGAAGACTCTCGACATACTCAACGAGGAAGGATACGCAGGCAAGTACGAGGAGGTAGAGGACGGAAGAGGAAACTACCTCAAGCTGAACCTCACAGGCAACATCAACAAGTGCGGAGCGATAAAGCCCAGGTTCTCAGTCGCATCCACAGGCTTCGAGAAGTTCGAGAGGAGATACCTCCCAGCGAGAGGTTTCGGCATACTCATAGTGTCTACCCCTGAAGGCATGATGACACACACAAAAGCCAAAGAGAAGAAGATCGGCGGAAGGCTGATAGCATACTGCTACTGAAAATGGGAATGCAAGACATCAAACACACGATAGAACTCACTGAAGGAGTCCAGGCAGAGATAGAAGGCAGGACAGTCAGGATAAAAGGGGATAAAGGAGAACTCGAGAGGACATTCATGTTCCCTAAACTGTCTTTCGCCAAAGAAGGCGAAAGCATAACCATAACCGTAGAAAAACCAACCAAGAGGGAGAAGACAAAAGCAGGCACCGCAAGGGCGCACATACGCAACATGATAAAAGGAGTCAAGGAAGGCCACACCTACAAGCTCAAGATATGCTCAGGACACTTCCCGATGAACGTCACCGTCAGCGGCGACACTCTCACCATCAAGAACTTCCTGGGAGAGAAGATACCCCGCACGCTGAAGATAAAGGACGGTGCGAACGTCAAGATCGACGGCGAATTCATAACGGTCAACAGCACAGACAAGGAGATTGCGGGACAGGTGGCTGCGGACATAGAACAGCTCACCAGGATAACAAACAGGGACATAAGGATATTCCAGGACGGCATATACATAACAGAAAAAGCCTGAACCGACCTGAAGAAAGGAATCATACAAGAAAAATGGACACGAAAGAACTGCTCAAGAAAAGGAAGCTTCTCAAGAAGAAGAAGCCTGAGTTCATAAGGCAGGACGCCCACAAGAAGAAGAAAGTCGGATGGAAATGGCGCAAGCCAAAAGGTTCCGACAGCAAGATGAGGGTCAACAGGAAAGGCTACAGGAGGACAGTCAAGAAAGGGTGGGGAAGCCCCAAAGCTGTCAGGTACGCAGACCAGGAAGGGCTGCTGCCAGTCACCATCAGGAACACCAAGGACCTCCAGAAGCTCGACCCCGCCAAGAACGCGATCATAATATCCAGCAACACGGGAACGAAGAAGAAGATGGAAGTCATAGAGCAGGCAGCCAGCAGGAACATCAGGATACTGAACTACAAAGACCCTGAAAAACACCTCGAAGAGCTCAAGAAAATGCAGGAACAGAAGAAAGAAGAGAAGAAGAAGCTCAAGAAGGAAAGGGACAAGAAACGGGAAGAGACAAAGAAAGAGGCAGAGAAGAAGAAAGCCAAAGAGGAGAAAGAGAAGAAGGAAAAAGAGAAGACAGAAGAGAAGACAGAAGAGGAGAAGAAGCTCGAAGAGAAGAAAGAGAGAGATAAGACGCTCATCTCCACACAATGAAGAGGTAAAAAATGAAACTAAGAGTCCAGAAAAGACTTGCAGCATCGATCTTCAGGTGCGCAGAGGACAGGGTATGGTTCGACGAAGACAGGCTAAGCGACATCAAAGAAGCCATAACCAAACAGGACCTCAAAGGACTCATATCAGAAGGTGTGATAAGGCTCAAGCCGGTCAAGTCAATATCAAAAGGCCGGGCAAGGCACAAGAAAGGACAGAAATCCAAAGGCCTGCAGAAGAAACAAGGATCCAGGAAAGGCGGGAAAAAAGCCAGGACACCCAAGAAAGAGACATGGATGGCAAAGATAAGGGTCCAGAGAGACTTCCTCAAGACACTCAGGGATGGCGGACTGCTCAGGAAAGGCACATACCAAGACCTCTACAGGAAGTCAAAAGGAGGATTCTTCAGAAGCAAGAGGCATATCAAGATATACATAGAAGAGAAGGGTCTTGCCCAGAAAGAAGGCAATAAGACATGATGGCCCAATAAACGAAAAACCCGAAAAACAAACAACAAAACAAAACCACACATAAAATGGCAAGGGACAAATACGGAAAGACAAGGACTATCCCCTACAGGAGGAAAAGGCAGGGTAGGACCAACTACAAGAAACGCCTCGCGCTCCTCAAATCAGGCGAGAACCGCCTAGTCATAAGGAAGGCCATAAACACCATCACTATACAGATAGTAAAATACACACCTGAAGGTGACAAGATACTGGCTGCAGCAACCTCAAAAGAGCTGCCGAAGATCGGCTGGAAACTCCACAAGGCCAACATACCCAGCGCATACCTCACAGGACTGCTGCTGGGAAAGAAAGCCAAGAAGAACAGCGTCACGGCAGCGGTACTCGACATAGGACTTCACACACCAAAGAGAGGCGGCAGGATATTCGCGGCCCTGAAAGGGGTGATCGACGCAGGAGTAGGCATACACTTCGACGAAGAGGCATTCCCCAGCGATGACAGGATAAAAGGCAAGCACATAAAAGAATACGCAGACAAGATAAAACAGGACCAGCAGGCCTACAACAAGCAGTTCTCCGGCTACATAAAGCAGGGGGTAAAACCCGAAGATACAGAGAAGCTGTTCAATGAAGCAAAGGAAAAGATAATGTCGATATGATGATAAAAAAAGGCATGCGCCTCAATCATGATAAGGAGTAAAAATGGCAGAAGAAGAAACGGAAAAGAACCCGGAGCCTGAAGAGCGAAAGGAAAAGGAAGAAACTGAGACGAAACAGGCAGGACAGGAGAAAGAAGAAAAACCTGCGACAGAAACGGAACAGGACACGCCCGAAGATACTAAAGAAGAAGGCGATGCTGAAGGCAATGAAGATGAAGTGCATGTCATCAAGCCGCTCGAAGAGACAGAGATAGCAGACACAAAGAAGAGCCAGATATCAATAGACGTAGATGCGTGGAAGCCCAAGACAGAAGCAGGCAGGAAGGTCAAAAGAGGAGAGATAACAGACATAGACCACATACTCAACAGCGACAAAAGGATAATGGAGCCGGAGATAGTGGATGTCCTACTGCCAGGGACAGAATCAGAACTCCTTCTGCTCGGACAGTCAAAAGGAAAGTTCGGCGGCGGACAGAGAAGGGTCTTCAAGCAGACACAGAAGAAGACAAAGGAAGGCAACAAGCCAAGCTTCGCCACCTGCGCAGTGGTAGGCGACTTCAGAGGCCACGTCGGCCTAGGATATGGAAAGTCAAGAGAAACAGTCCCGGCAAGGGAGAAAGCCATCAGGATGGCAAAACTCAACATTCTCAAGATACGAAGGGGATGCGGATCATGGCAGTGCAGCTGCAAGGAACCCCACTCAATACCCTTTGCGGTAGAGGGAAAGTGCGGATCTGTCAGGGTCAAACTCATGCCCGCACCGAAAGGCACAGGTCTCTGCGCAGGCAGTGAGGTCGCAAAAGTCCTGAAGCTAGCAGGCGTCCAGGATATATGGTCAAAAGTCACAGGAAAGACCACTTCAAGGACCAACCTGACCAAGGCCCTCACCTCAGCGCTCGAACAGCTGATGGCAGTCAAGGTCCAGCACAAATGCAAAGAGACACTCAACATAGAGGAATGATCACACCAGCATAACAAGACAGGAAAAAATGACAGAAGAAAAACAACAGGAGACCGGGAAGAGCACGGGAAGCTTAAGCCAGGACAAGCAGGAGGCAGAACCCAAGCCTGAACTGTCCAAGCCCAAGCAGCAGAAAAGCGGCAAGCCACCTGCAAAAGACGGCAAGATGGCAGTAATCAGGATCAGGAACACAACCCGGGCAGGCGGAGCTGTCAGAGACACGCTGAAGATGCTCAGGCTTTACAAGAAATTCACATGCGCCGTAGTCGACAACACACCCGCGATGAGGGGGATGCTCGACAAGGCCAAGGACTTCACCACATACGGCGAGATAGACGAAGACACGATAAAGCTCCTCCAACAGAAGAGAGGGACCAAAGACAAGGAAGGAAAGATGAAGACATACTTCCACCTCCACCCGCCAATAGGCGGGTTCGAGAGGAAAGGCATCAAACACAGCTTCAGACAGGGCGGCGCACTCGGATACAGAGGTGCCAGGATAAACGACCTGATAAAGAAGATGATATGATATCATCCGGACCTGACAGGAAATAAAAATGACAACAAACAAAAGGAAGAAGAACAGCCGCCAGCACGGATACACCACCCACGGCTGCGGAAGCATGAAGAAGCGCAGGGGTGCAGGAAACAGAGGCGGCAGAGGAAAGTCAGGCTCAGGCAAGAGAGGAGACCAGAAGAAACCCATGTACTGGAAAGAAAAAAAGCTCTTCGGAAAGTTCGGATTCAAATCAAAATCAAGATCGCCCGAGACAACACCCATAAACATAAGGACGATAGAAGACAGGGCCGACAGCTGGGTGAGGCAAGGCAAAGCAAAAGAAACAAACGGTGCATACATCATAGACCTCGGGCAGCAGGGATACAACAAGCTTCTCAGCACAGGAAACGCGACGAAGAAGCTAATGATAACAGTAGACACAGCCACAGACGCGGCGAAAGAGAAGATAGAGAAAGCAGGAGGAGAGGTCAAAACACTCCAGAAGAAACCCAAAAAACAAGAAGCAAAGCCGCACCCCGCAGAAAAAGAAGGCAATCAAGAGACGAAGGAAACAGGCGAAGAAGCTAAGAAGCCGCAGGAAGAGAGCGCACAGTAACATCACCGCGCTCCCAGACAAACACGCACCCAGACAAACAAATAAAACCTATACAGGACAATGACACTCTTCGAAAAGATAATATCATTCCTTCCGGAGGTCGCAAGACCTACGCAAAGAAGACTTTCTTTCAAAGAGAAGCTCAAATGGACAGGCATATGCCTGATAATATTCTACGCACTCGGACTGGTGCCGCTGTTCGGACTAGGGCAGAACGCGCTACAGCAGTTCGAATACCTATCAATAATACTCGGAGCGCAGTTCGGATCCCTCGTATCGCTGGGAATCGGACCCCTGGTCACAGCATCAATAGTCCTGCAGCTGCTGAACGGCTCAGGCCTGGTCAAGTTCGACCAGTCTACACATGAAGGCAGGAGAAGGTTCCAGGGCACGCAGAAGATAATGGGACTCGGCTTTGTCATATTCGAAGCTTTCATATACGTATTCATGGGCGGCCTTGCCCCGCCGGCAGAATTCGCAGGCACACCCATGTACTTCTACTTCGAGATGTTCCTCGTGTTCCAGCTCTTCCTCGGAGGAGTTCTTATCATGTTCATGGACGAGGTCATATCCAAATGGGGCTTCGGATCAGGCATAAGCCTGTTCATCGTAGCGAACGTGGCGCAATCCATATTCGTCAGGGCGCTCTCCCCGCTGCCATCACCCACCAACCCGGGCATAGCGACAGGAGCGATACCCGCCCTGTTCCAGAGCCTCGCGGCAGGAGACGCTGTCACGGCAGGCCTGATGCTCGCAGCTGTAATAGCCACGATAGTAGTGTTCGTCATAGCAGTATACACCCAGGCCATGAAGATAGAGATACCCCTGTCCTTCGGAAGGGTAAGAGGGCACGGCATCAGATGGCCCCTAGCATTCATATACACATCAAACATACCAGTCATACTAGTCGCGGCCCTGCTCGCCAACGTCCAGCTGTTCGGAAGGCTGCTCCAGAACTGGGGACACCCCATACTCGGAACGTTCACAGGAAACACACCCACATCAGGACTCGTCTCCTGGCTCTACTCACCTGACATAGTCGGCAAGATAATAAGAGGGAGCGTGACACTGGCAGACTTCGGACAAGGACTGGTATACACCCTCTTCATGATAGGAGGGGCGGTGCTTTTCAGCGTGTTCTGGGTCCAGACAGCAGGCATGGACGCAAGAAGCCAGGCAGACAAGATAATGAACTCAGGACTCCAGATACCCGGGTTCAGGAAAGACCCGAGAATACTGGAAAAGGTCCTCGACAGGTACATAGGGCCGCTTACAGTCATGGGAGCCATAGCGGTAGGGTTCCTGGCAGCAATCGCAGACCTGTCAGGAGCTTTAGGCCACGGAACAGGAATACTGCTCGCAGTCATGATAGTATACAGGATGTACGAAGAGATAGCAAAACAGCACATGATGGACATGCATCCGATGATGAGAAAATTTATGGAATAGATCTTTGCCGGCAGATGCAAAGCATCTGCGCCGCGCAATTTTAAGGAACAGCAAAAATGGTCTTTGAAACACTCCTAAACCCGATATTCTCACCACTCCTGAAGCTCCCTATCGTGGCAGCAATAGCGATAATATCCTTCGCGATATCCCTTCTCATAACAGTGGTCTACAAATACGTCACAGACCAGACCATGATGAAGGACCTCAAGACACGGCAGAAAGAGATGCAGAAGAAGATGAAAGCTCTCAAGAAAGAGCCGGAAAAGATGATGAAGGTCCAGAAACAGGCCATGGAAGTCAACATGCAGTACATGAAGCAGAGCTTCAAGCCAACGCTCATAACATTCCTCCCCATAATAATAATATTCGGCTGGCTCCACGCGCACATGGCGTACGAGCCCATACTGCCAGGACAGGAATTCACAACACATCTCCAGTTCCACCAGGGGTTCACAGGCGACGTGTCAGTCAGCGTGCCCGACGGAGTAGAGGTGGCCGGAGACATGACAAAACAGATAGGCCCTCACGGAACCGTCAACTTCACGTTCAAAGGAGAAGAAGGAAATTACCTGCTGGTGTTTGAGCACGACGGCAAGAGCTACGACAAGGAACTCACCATAACCACAGACCAGGCATACGCACCAGTCCAGAAGACATTCAAGAAAGAACCCCTGCAGATGATAACGCTCGGCAATGATAAGCTAATAGCAATCAACCTATTCAACAAGGAAGAAGGAGGATTCTTCTCAGGAAGGGTAGGATGGCTCGGAACCTACATCATATTCTCGCTCATATTCAGCCTCAGCCTCAGGAAACTGCTCAAGATATACTGATTCTTATCATGCAATCCACGCAACCCATAAACGATGCGAACAGGACGTACTCAGAGAACTTCCCCCCGGTAACATGGTTCGGCAGGTGCATATTCCTCTCATGGTACTGCGATCTGGGGACCTGCGCGTTCTGCTTCAGGTCGACGATAAAGCACAGGATAAAGCATGCAAGCTCTGCGAAAAGGAGCAAGGCAAGCATCATCGTGGATGCGCTGATAGGGAAGAACCTCGGATGGAGGATAGAGTTCCTGACAGGGGGTTATCGTATCTTTTCTTTTGAGGAGCAGCTGGAGATATGTCGTCTGGTGTCAAAGGTCTACGGACATAAGATATGGGTCAATCTTGGATCGATAGACAAGGAACAGCTTCGCCGGATGGAACGATACGTAGAGGGAGTGTGCGCATCGATAGAGTGCGTAGATCCAGTACTGCACAATAAGATATGTCCTGACAAGCCTATGGAGCCTTATTCAAAGATGCTTAAGGAAGCAAAGGAACGAGGTTTCAAGACCTCGTGCACAATCGTGATAGGCCTCGGTGAGAGGCAGAGCGACTTCGAGACACTTGCCAGCTTTATCGAAGAGCACCAGCTGGACAGGATAACATTCTACGCGCTGAAGCCTGTGAGGGGGACCCCATATACAAAGAGTCCCGAGCCAGAAGAATATGCCTGGTGGATAGCGCAGACACGGATACGGTTTCCGCGCCTGAAGATAATGGCAGGCCTCACTCCGCAAAGGTCTTCTGATTACGCAGGACTGCTGCTTAGAGCAGGGGCTAATGCGCTTACCAAGTTCCCTGCAGTGAAACGGTTCGGAACCACGCAGGCAGCAGAGATAGAAAAGCAGGCAAAGGAAGCCGACCGTCAGTTCATAGGAAGCCTCACCGAGCTGCCAGAGGTGGACTGGGACGCAGAAGTGGAGCGGCTGGAACTGGATCAAGAGCTGGCCACGCAGGTAAAGACAAAACTTACACAATACCTGCACAAGATGCGCCAGAACAGCCAAATGTAGCCTTCCGATCCGCAATACATAAAAACCATAACACTATAATAAAGCAGATCAGGCGAAAAATCCCCTGAAGTGGGACATATGGCAATAACACTCAACCAGACAGTGTACATGGTGCTTCTCCTGTCCGCATTCTACGGATGCCTCAAATCACTCATGGTATACAAGGTCAGGAGGCAGTTCAAATACCTCGCAATGCTCGCGTTCTTCATAATCCTTACGCCGCACCTGTGGATGAAAGCATACGGCATAGAGATGCAGGAATTCCTGATAACCTTCCAGTTCACCCTCACCCTCGTCCCGCTCGCCCTCTTCCTTTTCTACGACTACTGGGAGCGGAAGAGACTCGAGGAGCAGAAGGACAAGATAAGGATAAAAACATTCTTCGAACGGTACGTGAACCCCAAGATAATCAACGAACTACTCAAGAAAGAGAAGCTCGAGCTCAAAGGAAAGAGGAAACGCATCACAGTATTCTTCATGGACATCAGAGGATTCACCAAGATGTCAGAAAAGATGAAAGCAGAAGAGGTAGTGGAAGTCCTGAACCACTACTTCGACATATCCACATCGATCATCTTCAAGTACGACGGAACAGTAGACAAGTTCGTAGGGGACTGCGTAATGGCTCTCTTCAACGCACCCACAGACGTAAAAGACCACGAGCTCAAGGCAGTCAATGCAGCCATAGAGATACAGAACGAGATACGCAAGCACGGAAAAGTAGAGACGGGCATAGGAATACACACAGGGGACGCGGTAGTAGGAAACATAGGCAGCAAGCACAAGATAGACTACACAGCAATAGGTGATACGGTCAACACAGCCTCAAGGCTCGAAGGGCAGACCAAATCAGGAGAGGTAGTCGTCAGCAAGGAAGTATACGACAAGGTAAAACACAAGTTCCCGACAAAGCACAAGGAGAAAGCCAAGCTCAAAGGCAAATCAAAACCAGTAGAGATATACAGGTACAAGACAAAATGAGAGGCAGAAAGTTCAGGATACCCCGCATCAAAGGCAGACTGCCCGACGTCACGAAGCTGAAGCTCCCTGAAAAAGCAGCAGAGCACCACAAGAACATAAGCAAGCACATCAGGAAGTCCATACCCTCCAGCGGAGAGCAGATAGGGAAAGGAATAGAGAAGAGACTTACAGCATCACAGAAGTTCTGGAGAAACATGAGCGCGGCGTTCTTCAGCACAAAATCCCTCGAGAACCTCAGCCACCACTCCAGCTATATCCTCGGACTGCTCATGCTCATCCTCATAGACATAATCCTCATATTTCCCACCGACAGGGCAGCACTATCGGCAAGCAGCATCATACCAAACTTCTTCGTCATACTTGCAGGACTGCTGGTGATAAACGCGATAGTCTACGCGTCCATGAAAGCGATGGGATCAAAAGCAAAGTTCAAGGTATTCTTCAGCACAGCAAACACAGCACTTTTCATGAGCATGCTGGTGGTGTCCATCCCGGCAGCCTTGATATCCTTCGCCCTGTTCTCGACCATGCTGAGAAGCGAAGCCGCAATAAACATGTTCTTCAGCATCATACCATACTACAACTACCTCATATACGGCTGGAGCGCGGAAAGCATGGCACGGCTCAAAGGCATAAAATCCATAATAGTCGCGCTGATAGCATTGATGCTCATATTCTTCCTCAACCTGCTCATGCCCCAGTTCATGGCGTGAGGGTGGGTGTTAGACGGTGGCAGCTGCTGTATCACTCCACGCTGAACTCGACCTTCGGCCTGTCAGCGCTCCTGAAATGCAGATCTTCACCGAAGATGCCGCCATTCTCCCCGCGGGCAGTCACAGAAAGCACAAAATCCGTCGAGAACACATCCTTCGGAAGGATGAAAAACGCAGTGTAGTTATTCACGTAATCACCACTGCTGTACCGGTTGGTGTAAGAATCAGACCTCAGCACCACCTGCACCATAGACCCCTCCCTGACAGCGGCATCCACCACCACAACAGGATGCAACCCGTCAGAGAAGCGCTCCACATCATTCCTTACCATCTCGATCTCAAGATCGTTTTCAGGAAGGCCGTCAGAATACACAAGATACTCCATGACAACAAAATAACATATAGCAATAGCAAAGACAAGAATCCCCACGTAAAACGCGTAGTTCACCCTTGACAGAGGCATGTAATCCGCAATGCTCTCCTTATCCTCCCTGCTGTCACTCTTTCTCACTGGCATACACCCGAAAACCAGAACCCTTGGCAAGCTCACTCACGTTGCCGAAGACCTCAGCCATCCTACTGCTCAAGGTCCTGCCGCCCTTCTGATGCCGCGCGACAAGATGCAGAACACCAATATCGCTTAGATGAGCATAAGCCTCCCCGATCAGCCTGAAGCAGACATCCTTACCAGCAGTCTGCGGAGGGTTAAGCAGGATGTTGTCAAACTCCATACCGTCGAGCTCCTCGCCCCTGAAGCCATCACTCTGGACCACCTTTATGTCAAGACGGTGCAGCTTCACATTCATCCGGGCCAGCTTCACAGCACGCAAGTTCACATCGCTCATCACGACATCCACAGAAGGGAACTTCTTCTTAATCGCGATACCCACGACACCATAACCACAGCCGAGGTCAAGCACCCTCGAACCAGGGCGTATCACCGACCTCTCGATCAGAAGCTCAGTGCCCTTGTCCAGCCTCTTCGGCGAAAAGACACCTCCCGCAGTATAAATCTCGAACTCGTTCCCAAGAGCCTTTACGCGCATCAGCTTCGGCCTGAAAGCAGACGTCTGCTCCTCAGAAAAGTAATGCTCAACCTTTTTCGTCATCATCATCTATACCTCTTAATCATCTACTTCTTTTTATGATCTACCTCTCCTTATCAGCAACTGTCCCGCTATTTCCATCTGACACCCCTTCATCAGGGCTCATTGGCTTTCCAGGCCTTTCCGGCATTCCTGCCCCTGCAGACCTATCTCCTGAACCTGCCTGCCTCTTCAGCGCGTCAAGCTGCATCTGAAGAGTCTCAATCTGCTCCTGCGAAACAGAAGGTCTGACAGTCTTCATCTCTTTTTTCACCTCTTTCTTCTCCTCTACTTCTTCCTGCTTCGACCCCTTCTTCCTCAACTTAAACACAAGAGCCACAACAGCAGCAGCCAACACAAGTATAACAAGTATCAGGAACATGTTCTTCTCAAGATCAAGCTCCTCAGGAGCCTCGATAGCCTTACCGGTCCTCATACTGCGCGTGACTATCCTGTTCGCATAGACCTCCAGCTCAAACTCCTTCTGCGACACCCTGTTCGCGTAATGGAGTATGACCTTGGCAGTATATACGCCCGGCTCCACACCCCGGGTGTGCCAGTACCCTTCCAGCGCGCCCACTCCACGTGCAGGTATGTCAATAGCGACAGTCTTGAAATCAGTATAGACCGTGTTGTCGTTTCCAACTACTTCCATCTCTGCGTAGACATTCTTCATCTCCTGGCTCCAGGTGTTGTGCAGGAGTATGTCAAACCTTGCCACGTCCCCGAGGCTGAACTCATCCACGACAAGGTTGGTTATATCTATGGCAAGCTCGCCCACGCTGAAACCAGTCCTGACCTCAATCTCCTGACCGTCATAGAACACGGTAGCGACAGCAGTATAATCCCCGGTGAAATACTCCCTGCCTGCCTTCACAGCAAACTTAGTATCAGAACCTGATGCGATGGCCTGCTTACCGGTCCTGATACTATCCACCTTCTCCCCCTGTGAATCGAACACTTCGATCCTCACAAACACTTCCCCAAGATCCACACTGCCCTTGTTGAACACAGGAACGTTGAACTGAACAGGCCTGCCCGCCTCTGTGTCGAGCACATGTATCCTGGCTTCTGCATACCTGTCAGGGTACGGTACCTCTACGACGAGCTTTGATATGACTGCAAGGTCCGCCTTGACCACAGCCTCTTTCCCCTCAGGACCAGAAGAGGACCCTACCGCTACGATATCAATCTCATGCGGACCTGCCACATCAATCCTCCCGGGCATGCTGAAATCAACATTCACATGAGCGCTGTCCTCGCCGCTGCTGAGCCTTATCAACTGCCTGCTCAGCTTCACGCGATCCTTTAACCCTCCCCGCGGATAGACAGTGACCTCAAGATCCTCACCACCGTTGTTTATTATGTCAATCCCATACGTCAGCGTCTCGCCAGGCCGGAACTGGACGACTCTCTTCGACGGGGTCACGCCTATCGCGAAAACTGTGGTGGAGAGCAGCACAGCCAGAACTATGAAGAACATGACATGCACAATCCTGTTCCTGAAACTATCTTTCATGACTGCTCACCATAGAACACCAGACCGGTTATCTTCTCTCCCGGTGACTCGTCAACCGGCACGTGCACCTTCACCTCAACCTCGACAGTGTCGTTCGTGTCACGCCAGTTGAAATAGTCGATTATCGTCCGGACCGTCGTGAGGTTGATCCAATCAGCCGCAGAACCCGTCCAGTTGAAGCTGAACAGCTCTGTGGTGTTGTCCACCTTGATCTGGAAATCAGAATCCTGCGTCAGAGAGCTCGTGAAGAAGCTCTGGTTCGCGCTCGCATTGATGATGTCCGCGAACACGTTCCCGTCATTGCGTATGAGGAACGGAAGCGGATCATCATCTGTCGTGTCATTCGTGGAATCAGTGTCAGCAGAGCCAAAATCCACCGTGTTATTGACAAAGAACAGCGCGACGTACGGCTGTATAGAGAAGTTCCAGGAATCAGCCCACAGACCATAGTATATGCCGTCGTAGGCGCGGACGGTCCAGTTGTACGTTCCGCACTCGTCGTATGTGCCGAGTTCAGACAATGGCGTGAAGTTGGTGGCTGAGATGTTGACCCCGTATATGTCCGAGCAGAGTTCGCTGGTGATGTTGATGTCATAAGTCAGAGTATGGTTGTCAGGATCTGCCGCGGGCTCCCAGATGAAAGTTATCGTGCGGTCGATCAGGGTGTTGTTGCCGTTGTTAGGGAACGTCAGGTTGACCTTCGAAGGGGGGCTGCCCTGTGTGGTGATGAGTGTGTTTCGTATCCCTGCATCAGGTCCCCTTGCTTTTGCCCTGAATCTACCGTTCTGCGAGCTTGCCGTCGCGTTCAGCGGTATGTCCACCACATACCAGTACTTGACCGTGTCGTTCTCATCTATGTCCAGCACTATCGGATCGTTGCCGTTAGCCCATCCTATGTCCTGGCCGCCCCCCGTGCTTGTGACCGTCACAGTGAAGGGGTCTATCGTGATCGATCCGTTGACCACTGTTATGTTTGGCGCGTCAGTACCTGAAGTATCGATCACCCACTCTGTGTCGATGTTTGTGTACTCTGTCCCGAACAGACGGCCCCTGGTGTCAGGTTCAATATTTGTAACGAAGACATCTATCCTGTATGACCTGCCCACCGTGAAATTGATGTCTTCCTGGTCATAGTAGGTACCTACGAGCGTTCCGCCGTCCCTTCTCCCTGTATCGTTGAGACCTGTGACATCGTATAGCATGACGGCCTCAGAGTAGTCCGGTTTCTTTGCCGCACCGCCTACAGGATCATTAAAGGGCACATATACCACTGCGCTGCCCGGGCCGTCAGTCAGGTTTACCGTCGTGTTGAAAGTATCGTTTATACAGACCTTCGCGTCAAAGTCCCATGTCGGGCATTTCCAGAATGAAAGGTTCTCCCCAGCACCGTAGCTGAAGTTTATCCTGGCTGTGCTGAAGTTGAAGTCAGGTCTGGCCCACCAGGCTATCGCCTCGGTCCAGTCTGACTCGTAAGGTGAAGGATAAGTCTCAGGCGCGTCTTCCAGTCTTGTGAAGTTGATTATCGTGGTATCTGTCGAGACATTGATGTATGTAAGTTCATTGAGGCTGCCTGATAAGGGCAGTATCGTGATATTATATGGTCTCTGGTCGCCGACACTGAAGTAGTATTCTTCGTCGTCAGCCCATACCAGGTCGCCTGTCTTGTTGTACACCAGTATCGTAGAGGGCAGTGTGGCATTATTCGAGTCTGTGAGCAGGCCGAACACCTGCCGGGTGATGTTAAACACTTCAAAGTATGTCTTTTCGGTGTCATTCAGGTTGCTTCTGGTGTCATTCGCTGTGAACGTGACCGTGTAGACACCTTCAAGATAGGGTATCGGGAACGTGTAGTTGTACTGTTCCGTAGACCCTATCTGGAACATCGGAACCTGGACCGTCGTGCCGTTCGGGTATGAGATGTTCGCCAGCACAGTATCCACGCCGTTGAGGTCTGTCGCGTTCACGCTCAGCTCGATGTTCTCTGTCGTGTTGAAGGCAGAGACTGCAGGAGGTATCAGACCATATACGCTCGGAGGTATGTTGTCAGGCACCCTTATGCGGGCGGTGTAGTTGTTCTCGTTCCATGCGGGATTAGCGTCATCATCGTACGCGAGACAGTTCCATGTATAAGTGCCGTTGACCAGCTCCAGCTGCCAGGATGCAGAGTCCGCAAGACCGCTCAATGAAGATGTCTGGTTGAAGCTGAAAGACTGGTTGAACCGGTCAGTGATGTACAGGCTGATGTTCACAAGTCCTGCGTTGTCTGTCGCGTTGCACTCAAACGTAACATTTGTGGTCAGGTTGTCCTCGGTATAGCCGTCGACAGGACTGACAAGCTGCACGAAAGGCTCGACATCAGCAGCAGGCTTCATCTCAAAAGTCCCGTCCACAGGCGTCGCCTCATTCCCTTTGGCGTCAGCAGCGTAGATAGTATAAACATACTCTCCCAGGGAAGTTCCGTTGAAGTCATAATAGAACATGTCGCCGGAACCGTGTGTCATAGAGTAATTCGTCCCGTTAATCTCCACTATCGCGGACGACACGAAGACATTGTCTGTTATCTCAGCTTCTATAGTCACTATCCTGTCTATCTCCTGCGGGTCAGGATAGTCGATGAACGATATTATCTCAGGACTCCTGTTGTCTATTAGGAATGCGACCGTAGAATCCTCACCATATATCTTATCACCAGCCTGGCTTGTGCCGTTCACATCCACCCTGTTAAGGAGCAGTGTCTCGTTCTCGCTTGTGGGTGTTGATACTATTGTTATGTTGACCTTCTCGCCAGGGAACAGGCTGCTCTTGTTCCACTGAATCTGAGTGATGCCCGGCTCAGGGGTGTCGAAATTGACTACCGGACCGGAAAGAGGAGGATCCTCTACTGCCGATACATAATCCACTGAATTATATATATGATCCACTATAGAAACATTATATATCGCAACGGATGATGGATTTCTTATGTTCACAAAATAAGTTACATTATCGCCTATCGCCACCTCATCGACATCACTATACTTCTTTACATTCACCACACCTACAGGAGACGCGACGGCGTAAAGACCTATGTTATCGTCGAAATTAGTTATCTGCACACCTATGTTTTCAGTGGAGTTTATAATAAGTCGCGCATCAGTACCCAGACTGAAATCGTAATTCTCACCCTTATCAAGAGTTCCGCTGGTGAGCAGAGATTTGTCCGTGCCATTATGGATCTCATAATATGTACTGTTATAGAATGCGAACAGGATAGCATGGCTTGCTCCGGTCCCGCCAGGCTCAGGCACGTACACGTTGAACCTCCTGCCGACCCCGCTGCCGTCAACAGAAGTGCCGAAGTCTGCCATGTCTCCTGTGCCCTCGTTCAGGTAGGGACCGCACAGAATCGCAACAGGCTCAGAAGCAGTCACCTTCTTGTAAGGGCTCGAGTTGGTGGCTATCAGCTCGTAGAAGTAATCATTGCTCGCGTTGAGCTGGAACGTGTAAGTCTCGTTCGCGGCGCCGTCTGCCCAGAATGTCTCCACCGTCACGTCAGACTCTGTGTTGGTGAAGAAATACATCTCATCCTCTCCCAGCGAGCCACCTCCCCGGGACACATAAGTGTAGAAAAGCTTTGAATACGTGACGCCATCCTTTCCAACAGCATAGTAACCACCATCCCTGCCGAAATTCTCAGTCCCTCCCAGGTCCGAACCTTCCCGCAGCGAGCCAGCAGTGATAGCGACAGGTTTATTGGCAGCTATATAGAACGTGTGCCCCCCTGGTGTCAGGCTGTTGTTGATGTATGATATGTGCTCTCCCTCGTCGATGACCTTGTTGTCTATTATGTTCCCCGGCCCGGCCACCGTAACATTAGTGTAACCGCTAAGGTTTGTACCGTCCGCGTCCGGCGAACTGCCCGTAACATCATATACCCTGACATTGGTATCATTCTCATAAGAGAATATCACCATATCCAGAGGTATGTCAAAATCAGGATCGTACCGTCCGTAGATATAGAACTCCTCACCTTCCAGCTTTCCGCTCTCGCTCGGGACAGTGTAAGCCATGAACGGCGAGTTGGATCCGCCCCAGACCGCTATCTGCTTGTCAGCCACGACCCTGAAGTAATCCCCATCATCAATGTCAGTGTCAGTGCCGTTCTCGATGTAGACGAGTATGCTCTGTCCCTCATCAAGGTATATCGGGTCTGTTTCGTTCCCTCTGCTGTCGTCGCTGTCGCCGTCAAGGTCCTGGTCCTCTATATACAGGCTGGTATTGTCATTGAAAGAGGTCACGAAAAGGAAAGGGTCTTCAGGCCTTGCTCCTGCAAGGTTATGTAGCGGCGGCAGGTAGATGTACATCTCCACCCCTGTCCTCAGAGGCTGCAGTCCGGGAATACCTGTGAAGTTAGTTACATTGAACTGCTCAAGGTCATTCTTCGAAGCGTTCGAGACCTGGAAAGCAGTAACATTATAGATGCCGAGAGTGCCATTGTACGGGATGTCATAACTGTCAGAAATCTCTGTCTGGCTGTCTGCCGTGATGTTCTTCGGGTAGCCCGATGCGGAAGTACCATCCGGAAGGACTATGTCAAGAGTGACGTTCTCGCCCGCATCCCAGTCAACACCAGATATCTGCACTGTCTCAGTCTGGTCATACTCAAAATTATCAAGCGTGACAGATCCGTTCGCCTGCAATGTCCTGGCGGTGTCGTTAACCCAGGTCGTGTTGACATTGCCGTAAAGGTCTGCAGTACGGGTCTGGATCTCATAAACAGTGTCCTGCAGCAGACCCGTCACGTTGTAATAATCCTGCGGGCAGCTGATATTCTCGTAGAAAGTGTTGTTCACCCACACCTCCACATGGTTGAAGTCAAGGTCTGAAGGGTTTGTCCAGCTCCACTGGATCCAATGAGCGCCCATGTACTGCTCATCCAGATCAGTGACTGTCGCAGGAGGTATCGAATCAGGAGCAAGAACAAAATATTCAGATATCTTGAAACTGACCTGCCCAATAGAGTCGTTAGCAAAAAGAGTATAGGAAACATACCCACTCTCGCCGCTGGTGTTATGATGCAGGACCTGCCGGTCAGGGAACTCACGTTCTGTCCAGGTGATGTTCACGTCATCAAAGCCTCTTCCGTCAAGGTCGCAGCCGTAGTTGTCGTGCTGCATGAACTTGACCGCGAAAGATGTGTTGACCTCAGAGCAGAAATCCGGATCCGCAGAGATATTTATGCTGTGCAAGGTCCAGGTGCTTTCTGTGCCGAGAGCCTCGAGCCGATACCAGAAGCTGCCGTCACAGGTATAGAAAACACCATCACCGCAGGCGGAATTGCCGGTGCAGCTTGCGACATAGTCGCCTGCGTGGTCACCTATCTGATGCGATTCCTCGCCAGAGTCGAAATGATAGAACTCAAGGAAGATATCGCCAGCACCAGTGAAGTCATACCCGCTCTTCAGGACATTGGTCTCGTAGTTGCCGTCCACACTCGAATCCATCAAAGCAAAGTAAGTGCCTGAATTCGCAGACTGGCCACATCCCGAGCTCGTGACCTGGGTCCTGTTGTAAGTCCCCGGATTGCCCAGGACCGTCCAGTTGGATGTGAAGCCGCCGGACTCGAAACCGTCGAAGAACTGTCCGCTCACCATGGAATCGTCCCTGCTCATGCTGTAGTTGGTGCTGTTTATCGTGACCCACGCAGAATCGACAGCAACATCGTCGGTGATGTTGGCTGTAATGGTCACGTTATCGCTCTGGTTCACAGGATCAGGGAAGTCAGTGAAAGACCGGATCACAGGCGGCAGGTCCACGCCGAAGCTGTAATTGACCTCCAGTATCATCATCCTTGTGGATGCGCCGTCCTCGTCGCCCAGGCCTACATATTCTGTCGTGCCTGTATTGTCCACTATAGCGTAATTCGTGCCGTTATTGTTGAAATCACTGCCCGTGCCTGTCACGTTCCTCGGACCGTCATTGGAGCACGTGTCATCAACATCCAGGAAAGCGCCGAGATACTCACCGTTCACATAAGCATCCATCGTTGCAGGGGCTACCTGTCCTATAACATCCACCACAGTAAGATTCAGCCAGGTGACCGTCACGTACCCTGGCAGGCTTGAGTTGAACTCACAAGTCAGGTTGGCACCGGTATCGTCAAAGAACTCATCAGGGTCACCACCACAAGGATCAGCAGAGTTCCAGCCGACACAGTTCGTACTGTATACATCAAACACGACCTGCTGGCTGCCTACAACATAAAAGATGCTGCTCTCTGTGTAGTTCACATTGCCGCCAGTGTCATTCGCGAACACAGTCATGTTGTACGTTCCGAGGTCTCCAGTCTGCGTGAATGTGGTGTTGTAGATATCGTCTGAATTATCGTCAAAGCCCTGTACCAGGACGCTCGAGCTGTTCGGCAAGGTTATGTTGAACCATACCTGGCTGACATTTATGTTGTCTGTCACTGTAGCGTTGACCTGTACCGGATCATCCAGCTGGTATGCCGCGAGGTCCGGCAGGACAGATGTCACAGACGGCGGCTGTATATCTGAGAAGTTGACCACCAGTCTCGGCCTCTGGGCCGTGTCGGTATGCTCCTTGCTCCTGAAATCCCTGCGGGTGTTGTCCGTGCTCTCATCCTGGTCCCTGAGTATCCAGCCGAAATTGCCCGACTGGTTCTGGAAGAAATCCTGCACGTCAACAGTGACGTTGAAGTCTAACCATGAGCCCAGCTGCGCAGAGCTGAACGCTGCTGTGTCCGTAGGTGTTGAGTTGAAATCCCCTCCGAAAGACGTCCAAGCCGCTGTCGCTGTGTAGTTGTTGGCAGTGACCTGTACTTCGTTCCAGTCCCGAGGTGGTGACTGCTGTACTTTGTGCACTCCATGTGTCCTGGTTCCTGTAGTGTCGCTGCCGGGTATCCTGAAGAAATACAGTGAGAGTATCGCGTTGTCTATCGTCGTTCCCTGAGGCAGGTCAAGGCTCGACATGTTGAAACTTATTATCGGACGGTAGATGTCAGCAGAGTTCCGCCTGCCCGACCTCATCAAAGCGAAAGTCCCATAGTTAGTGTCAGGCGCCTGGCTGCGCATCGTCGAGTCATTCACGTAAGGCACGCCCTGCAAAGTCTCACCGAAACCAGGGTCCAACGGGTCAAGAGTTATAGTGTACTCCTGGCCGGGCACCAGGTCCGAGCGGATACGCGTGTAGTTGAACACATCATCACAGGTCTGCGAGCTGAAATTGAAATCCTCACACTTATACAGGTACGTGCCCTGAGCAGTCACGGTGACATCAGCAGTGTCGAAATCAAGGTCAGACAGGTCTATAGAGTATGTCTTCACAAACTCATCAGCAGTCCCGTTGTTGATGTAAAGCGTGCCGGGATCAGACGCGTTGTATCCAAAGATGGTCACGTTCTCCACCTGCTGGTACTGCGGCAGGATCTCAACATCATACGTCCCGTCACCGTTGTCCTGCAGGATCGTCGTGTCGCCAGAGATGCTGTTCGACTCATTATCCTGCATCGGAATGTACACCGTTATGTTGAACCACGTGGTCTCTGTACTGTTAGAGTTCCCCGCAGTATCGTTCGCTATGATTGTTATGTTGTATCTTCCGACAGCAGTGGTACTGGAGAAATCACCTGAAAAAGTGTCACCAGCACCAGGATCGAGCTGGACATAGTCCTTTCCGCCGCCGGGAATGCTGACCTCGGCAGACACGTCATAGATGAAAGTGTCATCCGTCACTTCCGCGCTTATGTTTATAAGAGCTGTCTGGTTGAAGACATCACCGGCAGACGGCTCAAGCACTGTCACGTCCGGCGGGACAGTGTCGGCTATCGCAAGCGTCCTGTTGATGTCGGTGACATCGGTATCGTTGATGTTGCCGTCAAAGTCCTTCGTGTTCACTGTTATCTCATAATACGTCTCGCCGAGAAGCCCGGTGGCGTTGTAGAAGCTGCCGCTCGTGTTGGCATTGTTCGTGCCGTTTATGTATATTATCGCCTGGTCAAAGTCCGCCTCTATGGGGTTGTCCCAATCCCAGTATATCCACCCTCCGCCCTGCGACGGGCTGTAAAGGTTGAATACAGTGCCGGGAGGCGTAAGGTCAAGCGTCTTGTTCACGTCACTCACATCAGTATCATTGACATTCCCGCTCAGGTCCTTCGTATGCACGGTAATCCCGTAATAGACATCCTCTGAAAGACCTGTCGCGTTGTAGAAGCTGCCGCTCGTGTTTGCGATGTTAGTCCCGTTCAAGTATATTACCGCCTGGTCGAAGTCAACGTCTCCCGGAGGCGTCCAGTTCCAGAAAATCCATTCCCTGCCCTGCGACGGGCTAGACAGGGAAGATACGCTGCCAGGCGCGACATCGTCGATGACTATCTCAAGAAGATCGCTGCTCCTGATGATACCATCATACACCAGATCGTTAGGAGTTATCCTGCAGAACCACACATCACCATCAGAAGTCTCAGTGAAGGTCAACGTCCTGAGCGATCCGGAATAGATGGAGCCAAGCTGCTCCTGGCTCAATGCCCTGTCGAAAGCCATGAACTCATCTATAGTGCCGTCAAAATAAGAACCGCTGGGTATAGTCGCAGAGCCCGGAGCCTCAGAAGCGCCACTAGCCCTTCCGATAGCATCATCACCGCCATGACCGGCGACCTGCGTCGCATTGACACTGGTGGTAGTGTTCCAGCTGCCATCATAATACAAAGAAGTCCGGTTCTCAGCACCATCAAAGACTATCGCGGCAAAGTGCCAGGTGTCAGTCGTGGTAGGGAATGAAAGCCACTCTCCCTGCCAATCGCTGCCTTCAGACCAGGCGCCGCCCCAGACCTTGCCATCGTGCACGTACATGTTCATGCCATTCGTCCCGCCACCCTCTGCGTAAAGGACCCTGTATGAAGTGCCAGCGACCGTGTCCGCCCTGAACCACATGGCGACAGTGCGGGATGTGAAAGAGGAGTCATACACGCTGCTCGACCCTCCCTGGTCCAGATCGATGAACTCAGAAGAGCCGTCAAAACTGTAAGCGCCCCACCCGTCATAGCCACCTGTAGAGTTCCACGTGGCATAAGCGGAAAGGTCATAACCCAGCCCCCCGGAATACTCCCTTGTATAAGAGCCGTTGCTGCCCCCCTCGAAAGGAGCAAGAGTCAGCAGGATGGTGCTGCCGTCCAATGACCAGTCATAGATGTTCTTAACATCATCACCGTCGATATCAAAAGTGCTCTGGTTATAGCAGGTCAGGTTCTCAACAGTGGTATTCGTGCCGAAACTCGAGTTCAGCACAGGAGATGAGTGCGAAGGCCTTGGGTCAGGAACCATTGTCGATACCACGCTGGTAACGTCAGAGGTGTTGACATTGTTTGAGTTGTCCTTCGTGTTTATCGTCAGGTTATAGGAGGTGCTGTTGACAAGACCGGTTGCATTGTAAGAGCTGCTGCTGGTGTTCAGCACGTTCGTACCGTCGAGATACAGTATCGCGCTGAGGAAATCATCATCCAATGGGTTTATCCATGTCCAGTAGATCCAGGTAAGACCCTGTCCAGGACTTTCGAGGTCTATGACCGTGCCCGGTGGCTCCAGGTCGCTGAAGTCTATCGTCAAATTAGTTACAGGATCATAATAATCCGAGTAGTTCCCTGTTCCTCCAAGGTCAGAGGCGCGGCACTTGAGATCCACGCCGGACTGTTCTGGCAGGCCTGTGAAGTTCCAGCTGAACAATTCCGACTCGGTATGGTCGCCTATCTCCTCCTCAGTGCTTTGGAATGTCTCGACGCGTACTGAGTCCCACTCCATGACATCCCTTTCCGCACAGCAGGTGTAATCCATACCGACAGCACGCAGGCGCATATCAGAGAGGGAAGGACTCTCCCAGGCATCAAGCACAGAAGAGTCAGTCGTCTCAAGAGAATACTCCCCCTCCAATACGACCGAGAAATTCCCGATGTTAACGTAGCCAGAGCCATCGTACATCTGCAGCTGCAGGTCAGGACCTTCATTCCCATTACCCTGCGAGCCGGCATCGTCATAATCAGACACTGTAACGTGTATTTCCAACCTGCTCAGGTTAACAGAAGAGGAAAGAGTATCATTATACTCCACCCAACCCTTATCAGCATCGATATCATAAGCACCATCGATCCTCAGATCGCCATGCTCCACCGCAAACCACATCACGAGCTCACCGGTATGGCTGTCACACACTCCAGCACCATCCTGCTCGCAATACCTTATATCCGCACCTGCAGAGGTGACGCTCCTCGCCCAGGGATACTGAGGGTCCTGGCCGCCATCATCATCATTCTGCGTCACCATCAACCTGGGAGAGGAGTAGCTCGAAGAGTACAGGATGCCTGTCCATGCGCTGCCACTGATGTCCTCGCTGCCAGAATCCAAAGTGGAGATGTTCTGCGCAACAGGATCTATAGCGACATACGCGAAAGTCTCTGACGGCGTATCGCTATCACAGCTATCCCCTGTACCCTGATGCGTGCAGCCGATGAACTTCGAAGCGCCTGTCGCCGATACGGAATCCACCCATGAAGTCGCGGAGACGTTACCTCCCTGGCTGTAAGAGTTGACAGTGCTGAAGACATAAGGCGTGTTGCTGAACGTCACACCCCAATCGATGTTGTTCGAGCCGCCATCAGGCTGGACAGTCACCGTCCCCGCGTCGATCCACCCATAATCATCGGTCGCAGAAGTGTCGAACACGAAATAATGAAGAGTCTCACTGATAAAGGCAGGGTCGCAGGTGGCCGCGCCGGCATCCTGGCATAGCGTGATGTTGAAATGGGTCGTGTTCACCATGCTAACAGTGGGTATCAGGCTGTTGTCATCGCCGTTGTTATCCGTCACGACAGTAGCCAACACCACCGGAGCGGTGCTGTACTCAGATTTCAGCTCCACAAGCTTCCAGGTGAAGCCAGATATGTTGATGCTGCCAGTCTCACCTAAAAGGCCTTCAACATCCCCGCTGAAAGACCGCGTACCAGACTCAAGATCAGAGCCAAGAGAGCTGTTGATATAACCAGCGCTGATGAAATAAGTCAGCTCCTCACCCTCCAAATCAGAAGAGCCGGAACAGTTTATATCCACATCATCAAAGAATGTGCTGTTGCAGCTGCCACCGTCACACTCTATGCTTGTCGGAGCCGTCGGAGGAGTGTTTACCACACTGAAAACCACATCATCATTGTCATCATAGCGCGTGCCCGAACTCCGCACTGCGCAGGTGTTCTGCGGGAGAGTGCCCGCGGTGTCATAGGTTATGTAAACCCTCACGCTATGGTTGCCCTCCACGTCGTCGAGCGCAAAGTCGTTGAAAGTGATCTGCTGATAGCCCGCACCAGAGCAGGCGTCCTCCCTGAACTCAACCAAAGTCCATGACGGGCTTGAAGCGCTAGCGTTATTTGTGTAAACCAGACCAAGATGGTCATCAGTCGCTCCATAGCAGTACACCCATGCGGACACGCTGACAGTATCGCCCGCCCTGAATTTGGAATGATTCAGATCGGTGACCGTGATGTTCTCCACAGACTCGTCACCGCCGCAGCTGGGCGTGGAGTACGTGCCTGTTCCGTCAGAACATGTATCAATGGTATTCGGCTGGTTCGGCTCGGGCCCATTACCGTCAGTTATGCTGTCCCTGCACTTCAGCAGAGAAGTGTTCGCTATGCAGGGGCTGGTGCCGTTCGCACAGTAAGGCGCGGTGAAGGCAGAATCGTACTCAGCAAATACCGGATCCTCAGGAGAGACCCGGAACTCGTACTCCTCACCAGGCGTCAAGGCCATCAGCCTCTGCCAGCCGCCCTCGTAATGGCAGGCAGGATCATCTTTCGTGTCAGGCCCGGACCTGCAAACCTTCCTGGCATCGCAGGACTGCGTGGTGAAGTTCCATGTCCTGCACTTGTACAAAGACCTGCCCCTCGCCATGGAGCGCACAGTCCCTCCGGTGAAATCGACCTTGCTGAAGTCGATAAGATAAGCCTGCTCCCAATCACCATCATCCTGGTCAAGCTCCTCAAGCGTGATGTCCAGCGAATCCTGCCTTTCCAGACCTTCAAGGCGTATATTCCTGACAGAATCAAGCCTTGACTCAACCTCCAGCCTGAACCTGCCCCCTGCCTCATCTTCAAGGCGGTGAACCACAGGCATCTCCTTCCTGAACCTGTCCTTTATCCTGACTTCAGGAGTCGCGGGCGCTCTTGCCGTCTCCTCCTCTTCATCTTTGTCGTCCCATTCTCCGGCATCATCTTTGCCATCCACTTCATCAAGCTCTTCTTTTTCCGGCTCCAACATATCATCTACAGGAGTCAGGTTACCTTCGGGCAGAGTAAGGTTCTCTGACCCGGTCATGTTCCCATCAGTCATGTTCAGCCCCAATGTCATGTCGGGCAGGATGTCCGGAGTTATATTGCCTGTGATGTTGCCTGACACATTCACCGACAAATTCACTGATACGTTCACCGACACGTTCTCTGACATGTTGCCCGATATATCACTTGAGACATTCCATGAAACATTCGCTGACAGGTTCGATGACACGTCCATAGTATCATTCACGACGGCAAAACCGCTGATCCTTCCGTACGTGAAGAAGAGCAGGGCTATCAGCACCATGGCTACGGCGAAGACAGCGAACAGCCTGCCTGTCTCGTCCCTGCCATGCCTGACAGGGACAGGCCTGACAGAACCTATATCACGATTCACTTCTTCAAGTTCCTTGTTTATCTTGTCGATCCTTTCCATATCAGTTATGCACCAGTTTCTTCCTGCTCCGATCATAGCACGTCCAGACAGTCCGGTCATCACGGTTGAGAAGGACAGCGATCTCATGGAAGCTCAAGCCCTCAGACTCCTTCAGATAGTTCGTCAACGTCTCAAGCGGAGCGAGAGAGCGGTCCTTGAATATCGCGACAGGTATGTCAGCAGAAGGCCTGGCCGCGACAGTGGCAGTAGCGGGAGAAGACCTCTTCTTCTGCGCCCTGCTGTAGCACGTCCAGATGGTTCGGTCATCCCTGCCCACAAGCACAGCTATCTCATGATATGAGAGGCCCTCCTCCTCACGAAGGTAAGCTGTCAGGGACTCAAGAGGGGCGAGGTCCCTGTCCACGAATATGGAAGAAGGCACAGTCCTGTACCTGCGAACCAACTCCTGCTCTTTCCTGATCCTATCTGCCGTATCTTTAGCTATTTCCCCTCACCCTTCTTCATCTGCTTCGACAGGAAATAGAACCACACAACGTTCATACCTATCAACAGCACCAACACCACAAGTATCAACAATATGATCAGCCCCTGCGTCGAGACCTCCTTCACCTCTTCCCCTGTCACCGCCTGACCCACAGCGCCCAGCCGCGTGATACTGTTCGTGCTGACCTCGAAATCATACTCCTTCTGCGTGACCTTGCCAGCGTAGTGCACAAGAAGCTTCACCTTGTAGATGCCCGGAGCGGCACCTTCTGTATACCAGTACGCCTCGACAGTCTTACCCTCCTGCGCAGGGATGTCCAAAGTCGTGGTCTTGAACTCAGTCATCTTACTGCCCTCGCCGTCCTCCACGATCATCTCGACATACACATCCTCAATATCGGTGTTCCAGCTGTTGAACAGCATTATGTCAAACTTCGCCACCTCACCCAGCGTGAACCTCTCCACAGAGATGTCACTCACGTCGATCAGGAACCTGCCGATGTCAAAGCCCTTCTCAAGCATCAGCTGCTTATCATCATAGAACACGGTAGCCACAGCGTTGTAAGTCCCTTTAGGCATGTCATGGTCCCAGACAGCCTGCAGCTTGCCCTCCTCCTTAGACCTTATGGAGGCCGAGCCGCTCTCCACCTCAGCAATCTTCTCGAACCCAGGGTCGAGAATATCCACCTTCACCCTCGCATCATCAATATCCTCTGTACCGAAGTTGAAAAGCACCACACCGAAACGCACACTATCCTCCGCGCTCTCACCGCCGCTCACGTAAAGCCGGCCCTCAGCGAACTTGCCAGGATAAGGCACCTTCACGATGATCTGCGATATCAAAGCAAGATTCGCAGATATTGTGGTGCCATCACCGATCTCAGCATCAGGAGGGAACTGCCTCACGACAAGCTCAAGCTTATGCTCGCCAGGCTCCGGAGCCTCCAACGGGAAGTTAATCTCATACTGCACCCTCTTCATCGACTCGGTCGAGTCGATATCGATCAAAGGATTCCCGATCTTTATGTAATCCGTAAGCTTTCCCTGAGGGTAGACAGCAGCCCTGAACTCCTCCTTCGCGTCGTTGATTATAATCAGCTCGCCCACGATCTTCTGCCCGGGAGCGAAAGTGATGAACTGCCTCGACGGACCCACGCCCATCGCAAACGCCTGTTGCGCGAGGATGATCGCAAGCACGGCTATCATGAAGAACATACACAATCCTTCACCTCTCATCCTTACCATCTTAAGTCTGCGCCCCGTAGAACGTCATGTTCACACTCTTCACGCCAGGCGGCTCTGTCTTAGGCACCTTTATGTACAGGTCGATCCTCGCGCTGTCACTTGCATCAGAATAGTTCAGCGAGTCTATCACAGTGATGTTCGCAAGCGACACCTGGGTCCAGGACGTCGCGGAACCGCTCAGGTTTATCGAGCCGGTCTCGTTGTCACCCACCTTCAGCCTGAAATAATCAGTAGGGGAAGGCTCACGCACCCACAAATCAGTATCAGCAGTAGAGTTGACGATGTCAGCGATCACAGTGCCGTCATTCTGCAGCACGAACGGGAACGGGCTGTCATCAGTGGTGTTGTCCTCATCCAGAGAGACCATATCCCCAAAATCAACCGTATTGTTGACAAGGTTCAATATGATTATAGGCATTATCTTGAAACCCCACCTCGAGCTCAGCGGACCGTAATCCTCACCATCATAAGCCTCAACAGTCCAGTTGTACCAACAAGCATCCTCATCAGAAGTGTGCAGGTCCTCCTCAACAGTCTTGTTCGTGTCACTGATGCCTGTGTAAACTATCTCGCTTCCGCAGACCTCATGCGTGATGTTCAGCCTGTACGTCAGCGTGTCGCCATCCACGTCAGTCGAGGCGTTCCAGTCCAGCTCAGGCCTGCGCGTCATGATAGAAGTGTTGCCGTCAACAGGCATGTAAAGAGCAGGAGCGGTCGGAGGCGTGTTCTCGATAGTGACATTGTCGCTGTGCTTGGTATCACCAACCTCTCCCCTGTCATCCACCGGCGTGACAGAGACATTCCACTCATCATCCTTTGACGTCTCATTGCTGACCGTGAAGTTATGCCTGCCGACGCCCGCATCGTAATCATTCCTGATCTGGTCCGCCGTAAGGCTGAGATTGTAGATCACCACATCAGCGATATACCCGTCGAAATACTGGCCCGAACCCACACTCTGAGAACCTATTATCAGATCATCATTATTGGACATCCCCGAGGCAATGCCTGCATCACCTATCCTCCACTGGCCGTCCACATAGAGATCTATGCTGTCATCTTCGACACTCCTCACGACAGCGATATGATGCCAAGCATCATCATAGATGTCAGATGTATAGGTGCCCTGCCGGACCGTGCTGGAATTGTGATAATAAAAATTCACCCTTCCTGCGGAGTTGAAATAAATATTATAACCAGGACTCCTCTTGTAAATCAGTCCCTCATTCGACGACGGGTTGGATGCTTCATCAGACCTCACCCACATCTCTATAGTGAAGCTGTTGTCATCGAAGTCCACCGTCGGATCATCACTCACATTAAGGTAATCATCGCTACCATCAAACTGGTAAGCAGCGAATCCCTTGTATACACCTTTCTTGTCGAACTTAGGCTCGTCGCTCCCTCCGCTGCCAGGAGAGCCAAGCGTCGCGTTGTTCAGGAAACCGCTGATGTCAAGAATTGTCTCCTTGTCAGCACTCTTCTGCGCGTCATAGCTCATCAGGAGGTTAAGCACAGTGATGGAAGTGCCGTTCAAATACCAGTTGTAGAACAGCTTGACATCATCGTCATCATCGTCCTGGACGTTTATGGTCCAGCTTGTCAGGTTTGCGGTGGTCCTGTTGAGCGGGTCGTCAGTGGCGTTAAGGATCACATTGCCTATAGCAGGCTTCTTGTTGCTCTTGTTCTCCACAAGTCCGTGGTCAGTATAAGGTATGATATCCTCCACTGTCAGCTCATTATTGACCGTGTCAGGAGTCGAGTTAAGAAGCTGCCAGCCCATAGACCCGTCATAGCTCCACCACTCCAGACGATGCTCGAAATAATCAGAAGACTCAGAATCATCCCAAACCCACTTCATGTCATCTATGGAACCCCCGCCGAAATCATAAACGCTGATGTTCACCCAGTGAGACTCGAAATCAGTAAGGTCAGTGGGGATGTTGCTCCTGTTGGTAGTCCAGTTTATGGTGTAACGGTCACCGATCTCCATCGTATCGGCGATCGTCAGCTGCGACGAGTTAACACTTCCACCGACAGGGTTCAGGAAAGTTATGTTGGTGATGTTCGCCTGGTATGAACCCGCGCCTTCGGTGTTGTTCACGAACAGGTCGAAATTGTTGCTGTAAGTCCTCACGTCCTTGAGCAGAGCTTCAGACGAGTCCTTCCCTATCACGAAGCCGAAACCAGAATTGTTGGCGGCAAGAGAGTCAGTGATGTTGTTGCCGCTGCCTCCCTGCACGAGGAAAGCGTACAAAGAGGTGTTGACGACCGTGGAGTTCAACACACTGCTGTCCGAAGGATCGTTCAGGAAAATACCCCGCTCATAGCCATTGACTTGTGGACAGTCCCTGATGGTGATACTGCTATAGTCCTCACCAGGAGAGGAAATCATAATACCCGCAGCGTCCTCAGTACCGTCATTTATTATGGTGTGGCCATCACAGTCAAACACCACGTTGGAAGCTTCGATCTTTATGCACGCCTTGCTTACACCCTGCTGATAAGAGACAGACTTCGGCGCACCAGCAGCATTAGCCGCCAACGTGTAAGATCCAGCCTCAGAAATGACCATACACTCAGTGTAAAGAGCGACAGCGATGTCCTCGCTGCACTGCTCAGAGCCATCCTCAAGACCGTCATTCGGAGTCACGCACGCCTGCCAGATGTCACCGTCGTGCAGCTCCTGACTGACTATAATGTCTGTGCTGTTCTCGTATATGGCCTTTATCTGCTCAGCTGACAGGGACCTGTTGAATATGATAAACTCATCAATAGTTCCGTTGAACCACCTGTCGTCACCTCTTCCCCCTATATACATGTCAAGGGTGTTAGGGTCTATATTAGGTGCTACAAGGGAGTCCTTGTAGTCGCCGTTGCAGTATCCTGATACGTTGTCCCCATCTACTGTTACGGCTACATGGTTCCATTCTCCCATCGTGAAGCAGTTGGTGAGCGCGAGGTTCTGGGTGGTCCCGTTCGAAAACCTGTATACAAGGTTTGTGTCGCTGTCGCTTATGAACAGCCGGTGTCCTGAGCTGCCTTTGTTGAATATCGTCCCGTAACTTCCTTCTCCTCTGGATTCTGGCTTGAACCACGCCATCGTCGTGGTGCCCCGGTGGTCTCCCCAGTCCTCAACCTCGACGTTCTGGTCCTCTCCGTTGAACTGATATGCTCCCCTGCTGTCAAATCCTGCGCTGGAGTTCCATGTCGCGTTGAGGCTATTGATATTGATATCATTGCCGCTGTAATCCCGGGTGTCATATGACATGTCCATCAGCTGTCCGCTCTCGAAAGGCAGGTAAATCCGCATGAGGCTGGTGCCGTTGACCAACCATCTTGTGATGTTCTTGACGATGTCATCGTCGCCGTCATCAGTGTCGTACCAGACAGTAATGTTGTCAGTAGTGTAGTTGTTCACACTAGTCGCGTTCAGCACCATGTTGCTGACATTTGGAAGGTAATTCACGCTATAGTTGCGGTACCCTGTCTGATTGAGGTTGCCAGCCATGTCGACAGTGTAGGCGGTGTAATTGTATGTCTGGCCTTCTGTGAGTCCTGTGAGGTTAGCCCGTAGTCTGTGCAGCTGGTTCCTGTACGTGGCGTTGATCTCTTCACCTGACAGTACTCTCTTATGTATTGTAAGCTCATCTATAGAACCGTTAAGGTACCTGTTTCCTCCCCAATACATCCATCCTGCTCGGTATACGTTGGTCCAGTTTGCGGTGAAGTTGCCGTATATGGTGTCTGAATCTTCGTACTGTCCATCTAGGTATATGGTAGCGATTCCTGTATTATCGTCATATGTCAAGGCTGAGTGGTGCCATTCGTTCAGGTTGGCGTTGGTGGTGCCGACAAGGTTCATGGTGCTGGATGCGGTTTCGTTTGAAGTTGCGAAAATGAGTTGTCTTGAACCTGAAAGGCCGAAAGACCAGCCTTGATAAACGCTGCCAAGATAGCCTCGGCCTATGAAGCCGCCCATATATGATCCGTACGAGCCGAGGTCTCGTTGGTTGAACCATATGTTTATTGTGAAACTTCCTTCCTCAAAACTTTCCATCGATGCTGGAAGTGTGATTGCTTCATTGGAGCCGTCAAGCATGTATGCTTTTCCTCGGGCTCCTGTCCAGAGTTCAGGACCGTTGGTAAGAGTGCCGTCATTGCCATAAGTGCTGCTGTCGTCGGTGTTGTTCTCAAACCTCCACCAGCCCACGAGCGACCTGTCCCAATCAATAAACGCTGACATATTCGAAGCATCTGAAGTAGAGACGTTGACAAAGGCCCAGTCAAAGAAAGTGCTGTTTCTTACATTGTTCGCGGGTGTCGGCATCTCATAGTCTATACCTGGCTTTGTCAGGTCGATAGTTGCGGTTCGGTTGTCGCTGAAGTCGCACTCTCCAGCGTCGCACGCGTAGCACGCCCAGTCGAAAGTCCTCTCAGAGTCAAATCCTGAGATGTTGAACTCGTACTCCGCGCTCGTCCCTGACAATGAAGTGGTGCCTGCCTGCGCCCAGGAGCCTGAGTAATTATGCCACAGTTCTCCAGAAGTCAGGCTCATCGCGCTCGTGCTGTTGCACTCGAACTTGATCGTATCATTGAGTATCCAGCTGTTGAGAGGGTCGACCTGCAAAGCCTCTATAGCGCTGCTCTGCACTGTCAGGCTCGCGCTACATACTTCCGTACCGTCCTCAAGACCGTCGTTAGGGGTCACGCACGCCTGCCAGACATCTCCGACAGATGTCTCATCGCTCACCAGCAGGTCAAGGTTTCCGTTGTACAAGGCTTTTATCTGCTCTGTTGACAATGACCGGTTGAAAGCCATGAAGTCGTCAAGGGTTCCATTGAAGGTATATGTTGGTGATGATTGGTACCTGCCTATCTGGAATGGCTGATCGAACGGCTCAGGGTCTCCGAATGGTTGGTTTGATGCAGTGACGTTGGTTCCGTTGACGAATATGCTTGCGGTGTTACCATGCCGGACCACAACTATATGGCTCCATTTGCCGTCAGGTACTGTCCCTGAAGATGTGCTCGTTGACTGTGATGTGCCGTTGTATACCCTGAGGGTCAATGAGTTGCTTGCGCTTAATAGAAGCTCGTAGCCTGAAGTGTAGTAATTGCCTTTGCTCCACACCCTGTGGTTGGTGTCTGTACTGTGAGGATAAGCCCAGATTGATATGCTGAAGTCCTGACTTGTGTAGTTCAGGTCTTCTTGGGGTATGCTTATCACATTTTCTGTCAGGCCTTGGAAATTATAATCCCCTTTTCCATCCCAACCTCCTGTAGAGTTCCACACAGGCCCATTAACACTGCCATGGTTTCTCCTGTTGGTGTAGTCCTTTGCCCAGCTCGAGTGGTTCTGCGAGCCTATCGCCTCGAACGGCATGTTCACTACAGATACGGGCAGGCCATCAAGATGCCACGTCGTGATGTTTTTGACAGTATCGCTGTCGCCGTCATCGCTAGTGTAGGTGACAGTCAGGTTCTCGTCGGTGAAGTTGCCGTCACCATCACCTGTAATCACCATGTTAGAGACATTAGGCAGCCAATTGACGCTATAGTTCCTATAGGGTGTCTGGTTCAGGTTGCCAGCCATGTCGACGACAAAAGACGTGAAGTTGTAAGTCTGGCCTTCAGCAAGACCTGTGAAGTTATGTTGGTATCTGTAGAGACCGTTATGATATGAGGCGTTTATCTCCTGCTCTGAGAGCGGCCTGCTGAAAAGCTGGACCTCATCCACCTCGCCAGATATAGCTCCAGAAGAGCTCGTGCTCCTGCGGCCTATCGTCACGGGTGCTGTGACGTTCACCCTGTTATATGTTATTCCGGATATGGCGACGTCGCCGCCTCTCTGCTCTCCATTGACGTACATGCGGAGGTTTGTCCCATCGCCGACACATACGACATGGTACCACTCATTGAGCGGTGGCTGATATGCCGCAGTGAGTATATATGATCCCGGATCGTTAGAATGGCTTATGTTTCCGTCACCCATGTCGCACCTGAATCCGCCTGCATATACCCAGAGTCCGTTGGTGGTGTGGCTCCAGGAGCCTCCGTCTGCTTTTGCGATCGCGCCGTAGTTGACCCACGCGTCAGGTTTTATCCATGCAGCTATCGTGAATGTGGTGGTCGCGCCCATCGCCAGGTTCAATGATTCATCATGCGGTATGGATATGTGATCGTCATTACCGTCAAGCATGTATGATTTGCCTCTTGCACCAGTCCATAGTTCAGGACCGTTGGTAAGACTTCCGTCATTCCCATACGTACTGCTGTCATCAGTGCTGTTCTCGAACCTCCACCAGCCGACAAGAGAGCGGTTGAAATCCACCAGCGCGCTCCTGTTGGAAACATCGCTTGTCGAGACGTTGACATAAGCCCAGTCAAAGAACGTGCTGTTCCTGACATTATCAGCGGGTGTCGGCATCTCATAATCTATGCCGGGCCGTGTCAAGTCTATAGTGATCGTCCTGTTAGAACTGTAATCACACTCTCCTCCATCGCAGGCATAGCATGCCCAGTCGAAAGTCTTTTCTGTGCTGAAACCGGAAAGGTTGAACTCGTACTCTGCGCTCGTCCCTGATAATGAAGTGGTGCCTGCCTGCGCCCAGGAGCCGGAATAGTTGTGCCACAACGCACCGCTCTCAAGGTCTATAGCAGACGAGGCATTGCACTCGAACTTGATCGTGTCGTTAAGTATCCAGCTGTTGAGCGGGTCGACCTGCAAAGTCTCGATTGCGCTACTCCTTATCTCAAGAGTGTTGCTGCAATTCTCCTCACCATCATCCGTACCGTCATTAGGTGTCACGCACGCTTCCCACACGTCTCCGACAGATGTCTCGTTGAAGTGTATAATGTCTGTGCGGTTCTGGTAAAGAAGTTCTATCTGTTCCGGGGTAAGCGATCTGTTCCAGATTCTGACAAGGGAGACATCCATTGTAGTATCATATGATGTCTGGAAGTCATTCCTTCCTATGAGTAGACGTTTGTTGTTGTCATCTACAGGTCCGCCGGCAGGAGTGCTTGCCACCAATGTTCCATTGAGATAGAGACTGACTGTCTCATTATCATAAGTGCCTACCACATGATACCAGTTGCCCAGGACCAACTCATCGCTTGATGGAGATGGCGCTTCATATTTGATGTCGTCAATCTGGACAGAGAAAGCAGCTTCATCATCATTGCCGTCATCAGATAAGGATATTGTCCACTCATTGCTTGTGCCCGCTCCTGATGTCCATGCAGCCACAAGGTACGTGTTTGTCCAGCCGGAGCTGCTATCGAGTTTCCTGAACCAGGCTTCCACGCTGAAATGTTCTCTCATTCCGAGATCTGTGATGTCATAGCCTTCTACCTCAATATAGTCATTCTCTGATCTCTCGAAATGGTATTCTCCCCATCCATCATAACCGCCAGTGGAATTCCATTCCGCGCCGTTGACTGTCGCATGGAGTGAATTGTCGGAGTAATCCTTGGTCCAAGTTGACTCGTTGCCGCCGGTGGCCTCGAACGGCATGTTCAGTACAGCTATGCTCGTGCCGTCCAGGTACCAGTTGGTTATGTTTGTTATGTTGTCGCCGTCCACGTCAGCAGCATCCCAGTAGACAGTCAGGTTCTCAGTCGTGTAATTCGTGTTGAACGTGCTGTTCAGGGTGACGTTCTCCACTATCGGAGGGGTGTTCGGGCTGAGGATGGTGACATTATCGCTCCAGACAGCGCCGCCGTCAGCGCCATACTGATCCACAGGAGTGGCTGACACGTTCCACCACTCACCGACAGATGTCTCCTGGCTGACGGTCAGGTTGTATCTCCCTGTACCTGAATTATACATAGATTCTATCTGTTCAGGTGTCAAAGATATATTATAGACCAAGATATCTCCTATATAAGCATCTGCTCCACCACCTGCATAATTACTTCCTATTGCCAGGTCCCTTCCTGAACCATATAGTATTTGGTCTATCTCTTCTGTGCTGGTATCTTGCAATGTTGCATTTATGTAAAGCAGTGAATGTGTCCCGTTATATGTCAGGGTAATCATGTTCCAGTCACCAACTCCGATATTTGTTGATGTGAGTAACTCATAATCGTTTGTGCTGTTGTATACCCATGCCTGTAGCTGCGATGATGCGTATCTTACGTTCCAGCCCCAACCTGAAGTGGCTCCGAGATCCCCGTAATTTATGAGATAATCTCCGTTGGTCAGGGTCTCTGGTCTGGCCCACATGTTCAATGTAAGGGTTTCCACGTCCAGTGTTGTGTCCTCAGCGACCACCATGTAGGCAGTGCCATTGAAATGATACGCCCCGAAACCGTCGTATCCTGCTGTGGAGTTGTAGACAGGCTCAGCGCTGTCAGCATAACCTGATGCGCCCATCGTCCCATCATTGCCGTAGCCGCTGATATCGTAGACAGTCTCGTTGTCAGGACTGAGGAAGGCATCCTGCGACATCAACAGGTTAAGCACGGTGATGGGTGTGTCGTTCCTGTACCAGTTGTAATAGAACTTCACAGCATCGCCGTCAGCATCGCTCACGCCCTGCGGCCAGGCAGTAAGGTTAGCGTCAGAAGTGTTCTCCGGATGGTCAGTCGCGTTCAGGACAAGACTGGTAAGAGACGGCCCGGCGTTCTGCGTGGTGTTGCACGACTCACTCGAGATAGTGCCTGTGTTGTTCAGGTCATCCCGGTACCTCACAGTATAGCAGTACACCACACCCTTCGAGAGGCCGGTGTCAAGCCAATGATTATCAGAGATCCAGCCGGACTCATTGCCGTTCTTAGTATTGTTGAAGTAATACTCGGAAGGTTCACTATACACATCAGTCGCGGTAGCCGCGGTCACGTTGATCTGGTCAGACTGCGGAGACGGCAATCCAAAAATCTGCGCAGGCTCAGGAAGAGGAGGGTCATTGTCGATGGTTATCGTGCCGGTGCCAGCATAGTATGACGTGTTGACCTCGCCGTCAGTCGCGTTGCACCTGAAACCCACATCCGTCGTGGTCGGGAACAAGCTCACATCCCAATCATAATAGCCGTCCTCATCACCAACCACCACGTCCTCCCAGCTCCCTGTCCTGTTATGCTGGATGTTATAATCAAGATCATCACCGTCAGCGTCAGTCGCGCCAGAACAGTTCACAGGCACCAGATACTTGTCACCCCCGTACACCCCGCTTACCGGCTCGATGCTGGTCGGAGCGGTCGGAGCGCTGTTCCGTACTATAAGGCCCTCGCTGCAGAACTCTTCTCCGAACTCTGTGCCGTCTGTGGGGTTGACGCATACGCTCCAGTTTTCGTGTTTTGTGGTGTCGTTTGAGTGTATGATATGAGTCTTGTTAAGGTATATGAGCTCTATCTGTTCTTCTGATAGTGCCCTGTCGAACATCATGAATTCGTCTATGGTGCCGTTGAAGTAGTAGGATGATCCGTACATCCCTATGTTCGATGCTGATCCTGTGGATATCGTCCCGTTCTGGGCTCTCTCGTCAACATATACACCATCCAGATATGATTTTATCGAGACATTGTCGTATGTCATGGCGACGTGGTGCCACTCTCCTATGTCTATTCCGCTTCCTGAGTTGAATACTACTCTTGGGTTGGTTGTTGTGGTTATACCTGTCCTCATGTCTCCGCTGTTTCCTATGTCAAGTTCTATCTGTGTTCCCTGCATGAATATTATGTGCCATGTGTTCGGGGTGGTTCCTGCTCGTTTGACCCATGCCATCACTGTGACTTCTTCTGTGGGGTTGGGCGGTGTTACGCTTATTGACGTGCTCTCACCGTCGAATTCGTAGGCGCCCCTGCCGTCGACGCCTCCTGTCGGGTTCCATTGGGCGTTTAGTACTGTTCCGTCGTTGCCGGTTCCGCTATAGTCTTTTGTCCAGGTGCTGTTGGACCCTGCCTCAAAAGGCATGTTCAGCATCAAAGTGGAAGTGCCGTTCACGTACCAGGTGGTGATGTTCTTGATATGGTCGCCGTCAGCGTCGCCCGCTGTTATGTTCGCCGTTATGTTCTCATCAGTATAGTTCGTGCCGAAAGAGCTGTTCAGGACGATATCCGCGATGTTCGGAGCCACGTTAGACTGGCTTATGTCGAAAGACGTCACTTCAAACCCGTTGAAGCTCTCATCCTTATGCCTCAACGTCTCACCTGCCTGCACATCCACCCACAGGTTGAAAGTATACGAATTCCCTGGCGTCAGGTCAGAGCATATCATATAGATGAACGCGTTTCCTATATCCGAGCTTGACGACAGGTACCTCTCCTTCTTGGAATAACAGCTGGACTCAGGAACACCGGTGGCGTTTATGTAGTATGTAGGGGTCTGGAATCCTGCAGGGCTCGTGAAAGAGCTGCTCATGGTAAGGAAATACCCGTTACCTTCCTGCACCGTCACAGTCCTGCTCGCGAGAAGATGCGTGCCCGCCCCAAGATCAAGATAGTCAGTAAGGTTCGTCGAACTGTTGCTGGTATGGAAGTTATTGATAATATTATCATCAAAATCCTTCATGTCAAAGTCCATAAGGGTGAAGTTCGACGTTATCGTGCCTGCGGACGTCCTTGACTGTATCGTGTGGTTATGCGTGCCGTCATCATCAGACTCGATGAAAATCCCTGATACCGAACCGACATCAGAAGATCCTGACATGTACCTGGACCAGTAAGGGGAAGTATGACCGTCCTGCAGGTTCTCGAAATAATAATCCACGTCAGCAACACCTGTAGATTCCAAAGTCTGCTTCACGACCATGAAAGTCGGGCATTCAGACGTCTTGTTAACGCTCCAGTTGAAAGCAGGTACGAAACCGGCGCTGGAATGGGTGAAAGTGTCGTTGACAATCTGTCCGCGCACAGTATTGTTGAGAGTGGTCCTGAGCTGACCCAGGTTCATGTCGATGTCATTCACGCCGATAGCGCCGGTGCCTGTCCTTTTGAACTCCAGCGTGATGTTGTGCTCGCCCGCAGTCACGTTGAAGCTCACAGGCTTTGTGCCTGTCGTACCCTCATCCCTCGTGCTGTCCACAGTCCTCAGCTTCTCCTCCAGCACTTCTGTGCCGTCCACCTTTATGCGGGTCCACACCGCGCTCGAACCACCCCTGGTCAGCTTGACAATGTTCATCGAAGTCATCAGGGTGAGGTTAGTCTGCTCCCCTGTCGTGTTGAAGTTGACGATCACTTCCTCCACATAAGTATCGCTTCCGAAGCTGAAGTCAGACACGTTGAACTTCACAGCCTGCAGGGAAGTGTCGCCAGAGACGTCAAGGTTATCACTGCAGACGGTCTGCCCGTCCTCCAGGCCGTCATTAGGAGTGATGCACGCCTTCCAGACATCACCACCCTCAGTCTCATTCCAATGTATAGTATCAGTCACGTTATTGTAAAGCAATGAAACCTGCTCTGGCGTGAGGGAGCGGTTATAGATACGGATGTTGTCTATGCTTCCGTTGAAATACGCCTGCATGCCCGAGTTGGAGTCGTACAGACCAGCATAACCTACAGTATAGAAATTGCTGAGGTAACTGTTCGAGTAATCCACACACACCAGCCCTGTCCTGCTGCCTACCTCCACGTTGTCCACGTAGAACCTGGTAGTATGCGTCTCATTATCGCAGACGCCGACGAGGTGATGCCACTTGTCCTGCGTGAAGCCCGTCCCCATCACATTATAAGAGCTGCCATTATAGCCAGGAGAGAACCCAACATTGCCGCTGTAACACGTAAAGCCGCCGAAAAGCCAGTTAGACCAGCTGCCAGTGCCGCTCCTGCCGAAGATAGGCGTGTAAGTGTCGCAAGAAGCCTCAGCAACCTTGACCAAAGCCTCTAAAGTATAGCTCCTGCCATGGTTCGTGTCGAAATCGTTACCGTCAACACCAGTGATGATATAATCATCCTCACCGTCAAACTGGTATGCCCCTCCGCCGTACCCGTCAGGGGTCCAGGTCGCGCCGGTGTAGGTGGCAGGAGTGCTGTGCAATTCCAGATCATCAACGAAAAGCTTGTACGTGTTGTCCTGCGCATAATTCGCGTAAATAAGTATCTTGGCATATTCCGTGCCAGGCCACCAAGTAACAGAACTAGAATCTTTCTTCAGCTCACCCGAGACAGTCCCTGAGTAATGAGTCCACGCGTCAGGGATGTACTCACTGCTCGCCAGGGTGTACATCCAACCACCGGAACGATGCATCCTCACCTTCGTACCTTTCGGCGCATCCACACCAACAGTAGTGCTGAAATTGATCCTCCAATAGTCACCCATGTCAGTCACTTCAGTGATTCCTGCATTGCTCACGTTCCTGTTCGGAAGATCCCTGTACTCTCCAGAATCATCGATATTGAACGCCGCCCGCCCATGAGAAAGCACGATCCAGCCAGTGCCGTCCACGACCTTCATGATGTCATCAGAAGCAGATACGTCCTCATACAGCTCAGTCTGGGTGCCGTCCTCAACATTCACATGATACGTGTAAATCAGGTTCTGGTCCTTGTCATAAGGCCTGAAGCCTGCATAGATCCTGCTGTCTCCTCCGGTGCCGTTAGACCTGAACCAGCCGGAAATGTTATACTCCTTTGTCTTATCGACAGGTATAAGACCCGAAGCCAGGACTGTGCTCGGGCCAGTCACCTCAAAGCTGTAAGAACCATCATGATACTCAGTATCATTCACACCATCCCAGCCGGACCAACCAGAGGTAGAGCCTGTCTCAGCATCACCGTTGTCGATCAGCTGACCTGAGAAGTTATGCGTGCCGTTGTTGCTGAAGGAGGAATAGTCTTTGACTTCAAGCATGTCAAGCTTTGCAGTGCGCCTCGTGTCGAAAGGCATGTTAAGGACCGTGATGGAATGGCTGTCCAGCCTCCAGTCGGTGATGTTGGTCAGCGCATCGCTGTCAGGATCAGAGGAAGAGTAATATACAGTCAGGTTCTCGCTCGTGTGGTTCGTCCCTCCGCTACTGTTGATCTCTGTGATCGTCGTGCTTGACGGGCTGTTCACAGAGTAATCCCTATAAGAAGTCTGGTACAGGTTCCCTGCCATGTCAACAGCGTAAGCAGTGTAGTTATAAGTAGTGTTAGATGCAAGACCTGTGAAGTTCCTGTAAAGATCGACCAGGTGAGCCTGGTAAGACGCGTTGACCTCTGCTGCTGAAAGGGGCCTGTTGAACACCATAGCCTCATCCACCAATCCCTTATAGTAATTACCGTCAGATACACTAAAAGACCCGCTCGTATCGATATCCCCTGTGCAGGACTTGGCAGTGTCATCGTTCAGGACACCATCTATGTAAAGATAGAAATGCCCCGAACCGCTCGCGTTGTATACGTAGGCTACATGATGCCACACATCATCAGGATTGCCAAGCGTGCCATCATCAGCAAAAATGTACCCGCACCGGTCAGTGCCGTTGCTCGCCCACGCCCTGAAATCACTCGAAGGACCGTCAACCCTGACAGTGGTGTCAGCAAGGTCAAGCAAGCGCGGGTAAGTGTTGACCTGCGTGTCACCCTTAAACCACACCATCCAGGTAAAACCGTCCTGCATAGTGTCGAAACTGCTGTCATAAGGCACGCTGATGTAATCCGTGGAGCCATCATACTTGTAGCCCTTACCCCTTGCGCCGGTCCAGGTCTCAGGATCACCTGTAGGCGTGCCGTCATTGCCGTAAGAGCTGCTGTCATCAGTGTTGTTCTCCATCCTCAGCCAGATTATCAAAGAGCGGTTGAAGTCGATGAAAGCGCTCCCGTTATGGACGTCAAACTCCGTAAGATTGGTCATCAGCCAGTCATAATGGCTCGAGTTCCTCGAGTCAGCAGGCGAGGACGGAATCTCATAAGTCAAGGTAGGAGCAGTAAGGTCTATCGTCACAGTGCGGTTCTCGCTGAAGTCACACTCACCAGCGTCACAAGCATAACAGGCCCAAGTCACCTTCCTGAACTGTTCAGCCATACCTGAACGGTTGAACTCAGCCTCAGCATAAGTGCCTGAGACAGATACGCTGCCATTGGAACTCCACGTTCCGCTGTAATCATGCCACAGCTCGATATAGTCAAGCTCCACCTGCCCGCTGGCATTGCACTCAAACTTCACAGTGCCGTTCACAGCCCACGCGTCCAGCGGGTCGACCTGTATAGAACTGAGCCCTGAACTCTCGATGGTCAGGTCGTTGCTGCAGTTCTCATCACCGAATTCAATGCCGTCATTCGGAGTTACGCAGGCAGTCCAGACATCCCCCACCTCAGTCTCGTTGAAATGGAGAGTGTCGTAGTTGCCCTGGTATATGAGCTGTACCTGGTCCTGCGATAACGTGCGGTTGAACAGCATGAACTCGTCAAGAGTGGCGTTCAGGGTGGTCGCGCCCCATCTTCCTACCCACATGCTTATGTCTGGTGTCTGTATCGTTCCGATGAGTGTCTTGGTGTCCTGGAGTGTGCTGTTCCTATAGCCTTTGATCGTCGTCTCCCCAGATGTAACATCGTATTCCCAAGTGAATGCTATGTGCGTCCAGACATCCTGTGCAAGATCAACATAAGTGTTTTGGGTGTTTGTTCCGTTTCCGGTTATCCACCTGAAGTTGCCTGCTGTGGAGTACGTCCTGAATTCTGCTCCGCCGCCCCCGCTGTGGTCAGAACAGAAAATCCTGTTATCCCCGGAATCCATATCTTTAGGCTTCACCCACACCATCCAGGTACCGTTCACTCCAGGGAACGCTGAAAGAGGCACGGTGATCCCGTCAGTCGAAGTACCATCATCCGGGTCGAACTCATACGCACCCTGTCCGTCGTATCCTCCTGTCGAGTTCCAGTCAGCAGTAGTGACTGTCGCATGGTTGCTGGAATTGGCATAATCCTTTGTCCAGGTAGACTCATTGCCTCCAGTAGCCTCAAAAGGCAGCAGAAGAGTGGTGATGGGCTGGCCGTCAAGGTACCAGGCAGTTACGTTCTTGACATTGTGGCCGTCGCTGTCAGAAGCAGAGTACCACACCGTAAGGTTCTCGGTCGTCAGGTTCGTGTTGAAAGAACTGTTAAGCACTACATCACTTATCGTCGGGAGGGAGTTCTGCCGGCTCGTTATCGGGCCGTAATCAGTGACGTAAGCGCTGACATTACCTCCGTTTGTCGAGTTGTAAGGGTAATCCGTGCCGCTGTCACCGAAGCCGTCGCTGTTCGTGTCAAGGATGTTGAGGCTGCCTATATCATCCCAGTAATTACCCCGCGCGCAGAGGGCGCCGCAGTCGCTGCCGTTCGTCGTGTTGAAAAGATTGCCTGACGTGTCAGAGTAAGCATGATAATAAGTGCTTCCTGTGAAGTTATTGTAGTAGAACAGGTTGCCCGTGCTGTTCTCGATATAAACACCATACTCGTTGTTGTAGAACGTGTTGTTCGTGTAATTATCATCATCCGTATTGTTGATGTACACACCATAAGTACTATTAGCAAAAGTCATGTTATGTATCAGGTTGTCGGAGTTACTGCTGCCGAGGTAGAGGGCGGTGGAATAGTTGGAGACTGTAAATCCACGGATGACAGTTTTGTGGACTAAACCACCATATACACCATAACCTTGACCATCACCCACTATCAAAGTATCATTTCCTTGTATATTCGCAGGTATCATAGACTTTATGAACTGTCCTGATATGTTTGTGTTGTGCTGAAAAACGACCAGGGTCTTGCCACTAACATTTCCGTGTGCCAGGTCAGGATGGGTCTGGTCACCCGTAAGGTTGCACACTACGAATCCTTCTGATATTGTGCTTCCTATTATCTGTCCATCTCTATCTATCCTCTGTGCATATATATCAACGCCTGTAGTTCCTGACCTGCCTTCATCCTCCCAGACGACGATCCATTCGTCAAGATGCGGAACATAGTCTACCCGGGGCATACGTTCATCATTCCCTGCTACATGTGATATGTTAAATGGACCCGCAACAGTCTGCAGGGAACCGTTCAGGATAATACCCACTATATCCAACCCATATCCTCCGCCCACATTCTGTTCCCATACGACAAGACAGTCTCCATCACTAGTATCACACGATATATCCGGATTGACAGAGGCATTATCCTGGTTGCTTATGTTGACTGGGTCTTCTTGAATATAACCTGTATTGTTAACTGTATCTACCCATACAAAAGGAGGGTCGCCAAAACTTGAAACTACATATATCCATTCAGCGGTATATCTGTTGTAGTCTAGTGACATATTCCATTGTGGTGACTCAATTGACGCATCATCGATATGCTCCGCATTAGTATCATTATATAATGTTGAATCTATATTGCCTCCCAGATCATGGGTTATGCTCAGCCAGTGCATTGTGCTATCATATGCTAGACCGCTTCTTGTATAGAACGTACCTCCTATTCCCGGCAAACTGTTACCTTCTGAGTCTCCTGTAATATTGACATATTCTAGATGATTGAAGTATGAAGATCCTCCTCCAACAGCTACCAGTATTCCCCACAAGTCATAATCATCACTGTAAGATACAGCTGGCCGTATACAGTCAGCATTACCATAGCTTATGTCATCTGTTGAACCGACTGCACTACCATCTGAATCGCGTATCTGGTAGTATGTGCTGTAATAAGTATCTTCCTCCTCATACCACGCTGTAAGCCATAAGTCATCTTCGTAATCGTAGCCTATATCCGGGATGATATCAGTATACCCAGTACCGCCAACCTCAAAAGAACTTCCTTCCAGTTCAATGCCAGTGGGGGCAATGTTCAGGACTCCTTCCACACCCAAATCTGCTATCTCATAGGTCCCATTACACAACCAAGTATCAGAACTTATATTCATATCATCATACGGAGGCAACACAGAAGCATTATCATCATTACAGTCATAAGCATGAGTGAAAGTGCAGTCTGAGTTATCAGTGCCCTCAGCTCCGAAACCATCACCGTCCTCGTCAGTGCACGCCCTTGCAGGGACGATCGGGCCCCAATCGGTGACATTGCCTGAAACCTGCCCTCCATTAGTGCTGTTATAAGGGTAGTCAGTGCCAGCATTTGCGAAGCCGTCATTGTTGGTATCGTAGATGTCAAGGGATGCGACGTCATCCCACCAGTTACCATGAGCGTAACCGCCCACAGTCGTGTTGAAGTGTATTGGGTCTATGGTGGTTGCTGCGTGGTAGACTGTGTTGTTGCTGAAGTTGTTGTAGTATATCATGTCTCCGCTAGGGTCTGACATCTCTGATCTGCAGGTGGCTGTCTTGTTGAGTCCCACAGTGTTGTTGACTATTGTATTGTTTGTGACTACCACACCTTTTGCGCATCCTATATAGATGCCTGTTGAATAGTTGGAGATGATATTGTTATGGATAGTTATGTTCTCAGAGAATCCTGTAGCAGTGCCTGTTATGGTATCATTAAGGTCTATCGCGCTTCGGAGTCCATCAGTCAGAGTATTGTTAGCTATTGTTATGTTATCTGAGCCGAATAGTGATATTCCGTTAGGATCGTTCTTGATGAATGTGTTGTTGTATATCTTAGAATTTTTTATCTTACACAGGTCTACTCCGCTTAATGGACCGCCGCATTCATAGAATCGGTCCCAATACAAATCATCGGTCCCTGTCTGGTTGTAGAAGGTGTTGTATGCTACAACTATGCTGTTCGGCTGGCCCATGTACCTTAGAGCCACGAAGCCGTTTCCGTTATGGTAAAAATTTGAATGGAGAACCTGCATCTGATCAGGAGTATAAGAATATACTCCTACGCGGGTGTTGTTGGTGAAATTTGAGTTGTTTATAAGGATGTTTTCACCTTGGGAGAATGCACCGTAATGGATGTTATAGCTGGCCTCAGAGTCGATAAGGGTTGAATTCGAGCGCAGGTTGAAGCCGCGTGTCGAATTTGATGATGTTGTGTTTATTATGGTTGAGTTTCCATAGAAGTTGACACCTACGCTGTAATTGAAGATACGGCAGTCTTTAAGGTAATTGTTGGTGTAGCCTTCATCATAAAAAGCGTATCCGCCGCCATCCCCTATGAATATGGTGCCGTTGCAGGTGACATTAACATTTGAGACCCCAATACGTATCACACCCGTATCGCCATCGTCTACAAGATAGTACGTCCCTGAACATAAAGTCACGTTCTGCATCACAGTATAGTCATCATAAGGGACTACACAGCCGCCCTGCGACGGGGTGTCGTCCTGCGTGTCACAGCAGATCTTCGTGTCGTAAGCCTGGCTGCCTGTGCAGTTGCCCACCTGCAGGTTGGTGTCTCCATCAGATATCGATGCTACGCAAGTCTCATCACCTGTGCAGCTGGTATCATAAGAGCAGGAGATATTGTAGTTGTCAGTAGGGCTCAGGCAAAGCTCGTGAGCGTAATTGCTCTGGGACACCTTCTCAACATGCGAGTTGGTCAGGCTCTCAAGGTTGAGAATAGGCTCTGCCTTTGAGTGAGAGCAGTTGGTGCCGAGCGTCTCACCATACACCTCTTTACAGCAGACGTAATTGCCGTAATCCGACTGGTTCGCGAACTCAGCGTGAGCGTTGAACACGCTCGAGATGTGCATTACCTCTGTATAGCCGGAGTCGCAGTCGCTGCCTGCAGTGTCAAGGTAGCATTCCAGCTGGCTGACATAATTGTAAGCTGTCGCGTTCGCAGAGCCGAACCTGAACAGGATAGCATGAGAGCCTCCGTACAGCTCCTTGTCTGTCAGGTAAGCCGTCGTGTTGCAGGAATAATCCTCCACGAACAAAGACTCCACGACGATCGAATCGTTACCTGTCAGGTCTGAATAATCATGCACGCCGCCGTCGGAGGTAAGCAGTCGAAGCGAAGGCTTAAGGGATGCGTTCCCACACTCCAGCTCAAGGAATTCAAGATCGTCAGACGTGTTCAGGTCATCAGAGAGGAACTCAGACCAGGTCGTGCCTTCTATCGGTGTTATGGTCAGGTTCGCAGTGCCAGTGGTGTTGAACCTCACAGTCCAATTTCCCCCCAAGGTAGGATAGCTATGGACATTGAGGACATCAATCGACTCCCCGCCGCCAGTACCCGTCAGGCCGGAGACCCTGTAGAACATCTTTCCATCAACCTCCCTCTCTGACACTGTTATGTTTACACTCTCGTTGCCGATATTGACGGTGTTGACACCCAACCTGACATAGAACCTGTCAGCACAGCTCTCATCCACATCAGATATCGACGAAGCGTTCGGGCAGATGTACACCGATCCCCTACCTGAGCTTGGGATGTACAAGGTCTTGTTATGGCTCACCTCAGCAGGCCATTCGTCCATGTGGATTACAGACTTCTTCTGCACGGGATCAGTCTCAGCGACAAGACCTGAAAGGTCGATGTCAGTCTCAGAATTCTCGAAATACACATCAAACTCAGCAACAGGGGACGAGTCATTGCCTGCGCCTGACTTGACAGTCACGCTCGCAGGCTCAAACTGCGGCGTGGCGCTCGTATCAACAGACCCGTCCCGCGTGAGGACGATGGAGATGTTGGACGTGTTGGAGCTTGGAGGCACGATCCTCTTCGGGATGATCAGCTTCTTGTCAAAAGCAGTTACGAAATCATACTTCACATTATTGTCTGCAGTCAGTTCAAACACGCTACCGCTTGAATTGAAGCCGGTGATGGTCAGGTTGTAGAGCTTCCACACGTTCTTGGCCAGCGTGATCGTGCTGAGCACGCTGCCGTTGTAAGAGTCCATAAGATTCAGAGGGGCGTCCTTGTTTGACCAGGCATATACCGAGACAGTATCATTCTCCGCAAGCTCTTCAGGGAATCCAACCTGCAGGTACTTCCTGTTCAGAGCGGTGAAATTGCTGTCATTTCTCTCCACAACACCTGTGACGTCCTCCTCAAACGTGTGGTTGCGGGTGTACTTCTCTGCCCTGGTGATGTTCACCTGCACGATCCTATAGCTGAGATTGACATCATAGGTCTGGTTGGAAAGGTGGGGGACGTCCCACTCGATGCTGTCGATGAGCGAGTCGTTGTTGCTGTCTATGAGAGTGAAGTTCTCCACAGGAACTGAAGTGCCGTTGACATGATGGCTGAGCCTGACCAGCCAGGCAGGCACCCAAGGAATGTCTGTGTAAGCCTCCACATCCTGGAAATGGATATCACCCGATATCATCACGGTCTTGAGATACTGGCTCCTGACCTTCTCATGCTTTACCGGACCGGGAGTGCGATAGGTTATCTCATACAACTTCGGAGGAGAGGTTACGTCATCCGTGATGTTCAGCTCAACATACTCGTAATCCCCATCAGCAGGCGGGGCGGATACGTTGTCATCATCCTCATCAGGCAGGGTGGCATTGACCGTTTCGTCATACACTTCATCAGAGACGATGAACTTCCGGACTTCTGAATTGTACTGCTCACGCCTGTTGAAGCACACCACCTGCCAGGAATGCTCACCCTCAGCCATGCCGCGCATGTCAAAGAAGTTCAAACCCTCAAGCACGAGCATGTCACGCTCCACAACAAAACCGTCAAAGTGAAGCGCGCAAAGGTCGAAATCCATGTCAGCAGTGTACAGGAAGTTCAGGTTCCTGCCGACAGTCTGGCCGTCAGCAGGCCTGTCAAGATGGATGACGTCAGCGTCGATCACAGCAGCGCCGGTTATCCCCATCAGGGAATCCAACCAGTTGAGGAACCTGGACAGCAGCCCGTCACCCTCTGAGGAGGTCAGCGAAGCAAAACCAGTTATAGCGGGTGTCTGGCTTTCAGGTGCGGGCACTGCAGGCCCCTCGCGTGGTCTGGATCGTGAAACATAATGCAGGCCGAACCTTGAACGGTCAAGCCTGTTCTTCAGCATGATATTCCTCTTCTCCCACTTCTTCCACAACTCTTTGTCAGGAGAGAAGAGCGGGTAAGAGACATTTTCTTCTATTTCCTCTTCCAGCTCATAGACATCTATGTCGGTCGAGCCTTTGGGAAGAGCTATGGAGACTGTGACGTTGCCTGACTTGTTTACCACAACACGTCTGGTCCAGTCCACAGGCTCGCCTACCCTTGCCCGTCCCTGGATGGTCTCCTCAGGCAGGCCTGTTTCGTCGGATAAGTTTGTCAGGGTCGGAAGGGTCATGTTCCCAGCAGTGATGTTCTGCGTGGCGTTCGTCAGGTTGGTAATGTTCGCAGTCGTGTTTGCCAGGTTCACTGTGGCGTTGGTCAGGTTGTATGTTACATTCGTGAGGTTGATCGTCTGGTTGGTCAGGTTCAGAGTCACGTTGGTGATGTTGATCGTAGCGTTGGTGAAACCTATCGTCTCGTTCGTCAGGTTGATCGTCTGGTTGGTCAGGTTGAGAGTCGCGTTGCTCATGTTCAGCGTCAAGTTGCTCTCAGGCAATGTCAGGTTAGTGTCGTTCACCACGATGTCCGGGCTCGCGTTCGTGTCCAGCCCTAAAGTATCATTTGCCGAAGGCTCAAGCTCAATCGATGTGTTCGATGACTCATCTATGGGTGCTGACTCGTTAACTAAAGCAGTTGTGTTATCCTCAAGCGTCCCTCCCTCGAGCTGCTGTTCAAGGACGACAGAACCATCAGCGGGTGTCTGGTTCGATCCATCATCCAGCACGGCAAGACCTGTAGGCGAGAATCGCGTGAAGAAAAGTATCGCAGAAAGCAGGATGATCAGCACGATAACCGCGGCAGTCGCTTTCCATGAGACAGGAGACCCTGCCTTTCCTGCGGGCGCTCTTTTTTGAAAAGTTGCTTCCTCTTTCTCATGCTCCAGCTCAAGCTCATCGTTGACAGAGCCCAGCTGCTCCTGCAGCATCCTGATCCTCTCATCAGGGGTCGTCATCGCGCGACCACCCCCTCAAGCTTCTTCTTCGCGCGGCTGTAGCAAGTCCAGATCGTGCGGTCATTCCTGCCCACAAGCACAGCGATGTCATGATAGCTCATGGCCTCATGATCCTTCAGGTAGAAAGAGACGCTCTCAAGCGGAGCAAGAGTGCGGTCGCGGAAGACACCTGCAGGGATGTCGACAGACTTGACAGAGATCAAAGCGGGCTTAGGACTCGACTCCCTCTTCTTCTTCGCGCGGCTGTAGCACGTCCAGATAGTGCGGTCATCACGGTTGAGAAGGACAGCTACATCATGGAACGTGAGGCCTTCCTCATCGATCAGGTATTCGGCGATGGACTCAAGCGGAGCAACAGACCTATCTGTAAATATAGAACTCGGTATGGCTACTGTAGTATCCTCTTTTTTCTGCTTCAAGTCTATACCAAACACCCGCTAAAGTGCAACAGTAAAAATACTTACATTGTGAGTACAGACCTATTTAAAACTTTCGAATTTGATAGAATCAGCGGTTTCTTACTTACTATGTGAGTATGATTTTTTGGTGTTTCTTATGATCTTGCCCGTCTTGTTGTTACTTACTGTGTAAGTATGCTTGTATTTAAAAGTTTCTTTTCTTTGCGTCTGGGCGGTTCTTTACTTACATCGTAGGTATTATTTTTACTTACTATGTAAGTAAAAAATCGTGATTTATTATTCTTTTATTATTCTTTTAATATTATAATATTCTTAATTCTCTCTGGAGTGACAGCAAAATTTTAAATATAAGAATAAAATAGGGCTTTTTTATTAATACAATAATAATAAAAGTTATTAAAATAATATTATTTAATATTATTTTTAATAATAAAATAATAAACCAATCTTTGAGTGGTTGAATGGTAAAGATCCAAAGCCCGAAACAAGGACAGTACAGCATCACACTGCCACTAGGCATCATCAAGATGAAAAAGTGGAAGAAAGGCACAGAACTCTACCCAACACTCAACGAAAAAGGAGAAGTCATTCTCAAAGAACTGACAACAGAATAGGCTGAAGGATAAACATGCTCAAAAAAACTGGTGAACAAAAAACTGGTGATGAAAGATTGCTGCCGGCAGCAATGCTGGCAGCAGTCTGTATTATGCTCAAAAAAGCCAAAAAGCTTTTTTGGCATCATAAAAATTCACGCCAAAGTTTAGTCACGGGAATTTTTATTATATTCACCTTAGTCTTCATGCCATCCGCATTAGCAGCTGCTCCGAACCCGGGCCACACCGCAGACCAGATAAGCGGAGGGACTTTCAGCAGTAATGATGGTGATTTCATCTTCAATGATAATATAGGAATAGGAACCGCAACTGCAAACGCCAATCTTAGTGTTGGCGGCACGGGAACTGTTGGAGATGCGATACATGGAGAACGTAACAGTTCAATATATGGAACCTTAGGGACTGCTCAAGCAGGCGGTCACTTCTACAACGCTAATCCAAGCAGCATCTACAAATATGGTGTGTGGAGTGAAGTTAATGCAGAAGGAACTGGTTCTCGATATGGGGTTTATGGTTCAGCAACAACATCTGGTGCAGGAACATCAATAGGTGTTTATGGTTATGGGAAGACGCAAGGAGTTGTAGGTACCATTGAGACACCTCACACAGTCCAGGCCACCAACAACGGAGTATATGGAGCTTTAAACACATCAGTTTACGGCTACCTCGGAGGGGGCGGAGCCAATGGGTACGGAGTGTATGGCGAAGCGACTAACCCATCAGGAATAGGCGTATATGGTATCGGAACCAATTACGGCGTTTATGGCTGCGACAATGATGACTGCGTAAACGTCAACGGCATCCTAGGATACAACAACAGAGGCGTCCAAGGAATAGGCACATACGGCCTTTACGGCACAGGATCATCTATCGGAGTTCACGGGACATATTCAGGCGACACAGACATCTACGGACAACTAGGAACCACCACTTCAGGTGTCTTTGGCCAGTACAATTCATCAATAACAGGCAGAATAGGAACAGCATCTGCTGCAGGAGATTTTTCCCACTCCGCAGCCAGTGCCACATTCACATACGGAGTCCGAGCAACAGCAAACAACGCAGGAAGCAGCACCCGATATGGAGTCTATGGTCAGGCATTAGGTTCAGGATCTGCCCGCGGAGTCTACGGCGAGGCGTCCGGTTCTTCAACAAACTATGGCATCCACGGCAAAGCATCAGGAGGCACGACCAATTACGCAGGATACTTCGAAGGCAACGTCACATCAGACACAGACTTCTGCATAGGCAGCGGAGGCAACTGCCTGAGCGATGCGGGCACGGGTGGTGTCGGCGGTTCTGGAACTGCAGGAAGGATTCCCGCATGGAACGGGACCACAAGCTTGAATGACACGTACATGGTTTACGATTTCGCTAATGCGAGGCTGGGTTTGAATGAGTTTTCTCCTCAGGCAACCATACACATAAAGACTGACGCTAACGGCTACGGAATACATCTTGAAGAGCCAGGTATAGGAACTGAAAACTGGAACATAGGTGTGGACAGCAGTGGAGACATGATATTCTATGATGAGACCAGCGGCGCGGTATACTTTGAGGACGGCGGTGATGTGGGAATAGGAACGGCAGATCCTGCAGCTAAGCTTCATGTAGAAGACGGAGCCATAATCGGAAACAACAGCGGCACAGGAAGCGTCACCTCAAACACGGGGGTCTTCGGCACATCAGCCAGCTTTGGTGTCTACGGAAAAGTAGGCAGCAATACAGGATACCTTGCCAGCACAACAACAGGAGCATACGGCTCAGGATCGACATATGGGGTCTATGGACAAGCAGGCACTTACGGCGTCTATGGGCGCTACGACGACAGCAACTTAGGATACATGGGCAGCAGCAACACAGGAGTCTATGGAATCGGAAGCAGTTATGGTGTCTATGGGACCAACGGCAGCTCATACCCTCAAGGCTATCTCGGCAATGACCAATATGGTGTTTACGGCGCATACAACAGCAGCATATATGGTTATCTGGGAGGGGATACTTATGCAGGTTATTTCAACGGGGATGTAAGGACAGTAGGAGATATGTCTTATAGTTCGAGCACCACCGGCAGGAATCTCTATGTGGCACAGACCAGTCTCGGATCAGGGACTGACCTGTTGGTCAGGGCAGGTAACGCAGGAGGTTTTAGCTCGCCATATACAGGTGGCGACCTCACGCTCGCTGCAGGTAATGGGAGTGGAACTACATTCATGAACGGAAATGGTGGTGATCTCCTCCTGAAAAGCGGGTTCTCAAGTACAAGCGGGACAGGAAGTGGGTATGGAGGTGACCTGATACTTGACGCAGGTGATGGCACTTCTGCCAGTAATGTAGGCCGCATATATTTCAGGCAGGACGGGAATGATAAGATGATGATCGACAGGGATGGCAATGTCGGTATCGGGACGAACAATCCCGGCGAGAAGCTTGAGGTGGACGGCAACGTGACAGTCACCGATTCAGTCTATATCAACGGCGGTCCAGGATTGGTGAACGGACTTGATGTCTACCTATCTGTAGGCGATGGCACAGACCTTGGAGGCGGATTCATCAACGCCTCAACATACGGATTGTATTCACTCATACAGGCTTCCAACAGCGGCTGGTCTGTACAGGGTGAAGCGAAAACAGTTACCGGAGGGGCACTTACAGTCGGGACATTAACAAAAGACGACGACACCCACGGCAACACAGGAGTGATGGGCTGGCACACCTCAGGTCCTGAAGGGTTCCTCGCCAACGACAGCATAGCAGTATACGGAGACACCACAGGAGGAGGAGACTGGGCAGGCTTTTTCAGAGGCCACATCAACGTGACAGACACCATATACTACGGAGGCAACCTCACCGGATACGGCGCAGACTTCGCAGAGATGCTGCCAGTATCAGGAAAGGCAGAGAATGCAGAAGTTGTATGCTTTGACAAGCAGATGAAAGTGAACAGATGCGACAAACGAGCAGACCCGGCAGTCGCAGGAGTGGTATCTGAAAATCCCACAATAATAGGGAATGCCGCGGTCAAGGACGGAGTGCCAGTAGCGATAACAGGCATAGTCAGCACAAAAGTCACCGGACCAGTAGAACGGTTTGACCTGCTAACGACAAGCAGCACAGCAGGACACGCAGAAAAAGCCACGATAGAAGACTTCGGGGCGATCATAGGCAAGGCCATGGAGCCCTGCGAAGAAAAAACATGCACGATAAAAGTACTGGTGGGGTTGAGGTAAGATGAGGAAGACAATAACAATCTATACTATCATGCTTATAATGATGGCATCATTTGCCCTGGCCAAGACCCATTACATCAACACTGACGCTGACACTAATGACGTAAGCATAGGGAATAATAACCAGATTTATGTTGATAACACAGGACAATATGTTGGTTTCGGGTTGACTTCAGATATTCTCACGTCAGGTATAAACGCAAGCATCCATTCGAGAGGAGCAAACAATACTATCTATAACGACCGTCTGAATACTGCATATTCTGGTGGTGGAGACATGCACACCTCAACTTCACAGACTTACGCTTATTCTACCCAACTTGGCGGAGGCGGTGGCTACACGACAGACCAAGGTAAAGGTGGTGAAGCAGGAGGCATATTCATCGGCGGTGATGGTGGAACATCATATGGAGGTGGTGGTGCAGGCATAGTTGCCATCGGTGGTGACGCATCTACTGTTTCCGGAGCAGGTGCAGGAATCTACGCAAGACCTGGAATTGGAGCGGCAGATCAGAACGGGATTGTCGCGGCAGGTTTCTTTGACGGTATAGGGCGAGAACACGCATTACTAGCAATGAACGGCAGTGTAGGTATAGGCACTGTAGAGCCAGCCTCCGCACTGAGTGTCATCAGTGACGATATATCCAATCCTGCCATATTCGCGGAAGGTTATAATTATGGCGTTTACGGCAATGCCACAGGCTCATCCGATTCTGTAGGTGTTTATGGAGATGGAGGCGCAATGGGTGATGGCGTGGCAGGATATGGAACTTATGGTGTTAAAGGTACAGGCCTGTCAAGAGGAGTTAAAGGCTCGGTTTCAGGAAGTCCCAATAAGTATGGTGAGTTAGGTTCTAGCAATTGGGGTGCTTACGGGCAGTATACCAGCAATCTTTATGGTTACCTGGGAGGTTCTGATTATGCGGTCTTTGGAACCAAAAGTCCAAGCACTTTCGGCTACATAGGGGGAGATTACGTGAGCGTTTACGGATTGGGAAACTCCACCTCATATGGTGTGTATGGTGACAACAGCGCTTATACTGGAGTAGTATCAAATGGTTCCTTAGAGGTAGAGTTCGGTGGGCTGTGCATAGATTCCGGCAGCAACTGCGGATCATCAACTGCGGGCGATGGTGATATGGTCGTCAATGACGGCAGCATGTGCATCGGAGACGGGGGGTGTACTGCGCCGACAGGGGATGGAAGACTCAACGTGACACAGACAAGCGCAAGTAATGAGTTTACTATAAGGGGCGAGGCAGCATATAACGCTTACGGTTATGTGGGTGTTCAGGGTTCTACTGATTTTGATGGTGTAACCACTGCAGATTGGACTGGTCAAGAGATTGGAATCGCAGGGATATCTGTGGGGTCAAGCGACACAGACAATTTCGGCGTTATCGGACATTCCAACGATGTCGGAGTAAGAGGTGAATGTTCCAGTTCTCTGACTGATTACGCAGAGTTAGGTGACTGTGGTAATAATTATGGTATTTATGCATCAGGTACGAGTTATGCCGCTTACTTGAACGGTAAATTATATGTAGGAACGATGATCGGTAAATCTGCAGATTATCAGTATGTGGTTGTAGATAGTACTGCAAACAGCGGCGAATTCTACTACAGAAGTTCAAGCAATCGTACAAAAGGAAACATCACGGATCTGGAAGATGATTTCAGCAAGATTTTATCAGCTACACCAAGAGAATGGATTGACACTAACTCAGGGCATAGGGGAATAGGTTTTGTGGCAGAAGAATTTGAAGAGATCGGGCTGCAAGAACTTGTCAGCTATAATGGTTCGGGCGTGCCTACAGATGTTAAGTATGAGATGGTCCCTCTTTATCTTTTAGAGGTTCTGAAAACTCAAACATCTATGATCGAAAAACAGGAGAACAGGATAAAAGAGTTGGAATCTAAACTTCTCGATATAGAAGCCCGCCTTGAGGATATTGAAGATACTGAAAAATGAAGGATAATAAATATTGTTATCTGCAGTCAAGGTCGATAACATAAAGGTTACTCTCTGCAAAACTATCTATGACATACGCGCTGGAAGAAGTGACAAAAACGTCTAAATTGTTTGTCTCTCCCGAACCTATAGGTATTTGCGCGTTCAGAACAGGTGATTCCGGAGTGGTGATGTCAAAGACTTCTAATGACGACAATGTCAGGGCGAAAAGAGAATTTCCTTTCAGGAACATTCTGCGCACAGCGGTACCCTCCATCTGCTGGCCTGCAATATAGGGTGAATCAGGACTGGCTGCGTTTACTACATACAAACCTTCTCTGCTTGCAACAAAAGCATAATCTCCGGTCACGGCGACATCATTGGAAACTCCTGTTTCCAAAGGTCCTGAAGATAAACTCAGGTACTGGTCAGAACGATGAAGTAGATATAGGCCAGAGTCATCGGCAACAAAAATGTTTTCGCCATCCAGTGTTATCCTATTTGCGTGATTCATACCCCAATCTTCTATTGGAGGAGCTGTCAGAACCGGACTGGAAGGTTCACTTATATCTATGATACTTATGCCGCCTGAGGAGGCAGAATATATGCGCTCTTCAGCTGGATGTACAAGTATATTGGGTTGAGATCCTCCTATCGATGGGATGCTCGTTATCATTGTGGGTGAATAATATGAACTTATGTCTGCCAGAGAAAGATTCCCTCCAGAACCTGTTAAGTAAGCGATTGCTCCAAAAATAGCGATGCTTTCCAGATTTTCTATTGGCAATTCCCCTATTACAGATATATCTGAAGGTGATGCTGTATCAAACAATTGAAGCCCAGTATTTGAATTTATTAAGACTATATTCTCTAAAACATACAAAGAACGTGCTTCGGATTCTAATGTTAACTGAGATACTAATGCAGGGCTACCCACTTCACAATCCCCACAACCTTCAAGCTCATCCACAAGCCCATCGCAGTCATGGTCTCTTGCTTCACCGCAGAATTCTGGTGCGCCGGGGTGGCATGTGGGGCAGTCATCATCACAGTCATCACCGCCGCAAACTAGAGAGTCGAATCCATCTCCATCATTATCGCAGTTTCCTGTGTATATGTCAGGGTCAAGGGGAGCGGGATCAGTCGCGTTGACCTCTCCATCCATATCCTGGTCAAGCACATTATCAGCATCTGGTGCTGTTGCTGATTCTCCTTGCGCATCTAGATACACCTGTAGATTATCTGTCGCAGCTTCAACATCCAGGTTCAATGCAGCTGCCCTAAGACCTTCCAAAACATCTGTAGGCAGTGTTCCTGTCTGTCCGAAGTACAGTGCAGAACTATTGAAGACTTCCTGCAATGCAGGCGCGACCGCCGCACCAGTTGAAGCGGAAACGTCATGCGCGTACTGGCGGAACAGGAGTTCCACAGCAAGAAGGAAATCATTACAATCATCAGGTCCTGAAATGACATCCATCTCGTGAGGGTGGCATGTTGGCGAGCCGAGTATCATGTCAAGTTCAGTGAATAGTTCGTCTCTTGCTTGTGTGCTGTATTCTGAAAATGACCTTCCAGGATCGCTCTCTGCAAGATGCAGTATCCTGTCAGCAACTAACTGGGTAACATCATTTATGTTATATTCATCAGGGGCGGTTCCTGTCCCGAAAGCAGCCAACAACTCTATGGGCGCTTCTGACGGCTGGCCTGCTATCTCGTCGAAATGATAGCCTGATATGGACGCCTTGAAATTTTTCCTGGGCGGAAGCTCAGCAGAATAACGACCCAAAGAATCAGTCCATTGGATTATGGTGCTGTCAGTCGGAACAAAATCAGAATCAAGCTGGACGATCGTGACCTTAGACCCATCGATGTACGGGCCGTCAGAAGCACTCCCGCTAATGGCGACAGGAGATGTATCTTCGCCTTTCGGAGAACATGCAGAATAAAGGACGCCCGCACCAAGAGCCAGTGTCAGAGGTATGACCAAAGGCCGTATGACCCTCTTCGCACCGGCAGCTATCCTTTCAAGAACTGAAAATCCCTTCATCATTATCCCCTCACAGATAATATTATAAATGTAAAGGTCATATACCAAACTATATAAGATTTTATCTGATTCACTATATGGCTCAGGCCATATGAAGAAAATGACCAAGCAGATAACCATAAAGCTGAACGAGGAACGGTTCAGGCCGTTGCTTGATGACCTGATAAACGTGACAGGACTGGAGAAGAGCTATTCTGAAGCGGCAGCGAAGTCGATCTGGATGATGCACAAGATGACCTTCGAAAAAGTGCCTGAATGGGGAAACAAGACCCGGCTGCAGCTGCTGATGGAGAAGAGAGGGATAAGCTTTGATGAGGCAGTGCTCAGGATGCTCAAGGACTACAAGGAGTTCTGCAGCAGGAAAAGGACCAACCTCCAGTAGTCACCAAGAACCACCCAGGCCTTTTTTAAATAGATTTTCCTGGCCTCTTAAAAGCCTTAATATATGGCCTCAAACCTCTTCTGAACCGCAATTGACCGAAAACTTTAAATAGTATTTTCGTGATTGTCATTAACTATCGTTGTCTAACAACGCAGAAACAGCCCTTCTCAAAGGGAAAAGTTTCAAAAGGAGGTTAGTAAAGATGGAGAATAATGATATATCGAAAAGAACAGTTCTTGTTCTCCTTGTTCTGACCCTTGTGGTTTCCATCGTCGGCACATGGACAATCCTCTCACAGCCCACGACAATCTATCGGACTGTAGAGCTAGGTCCGCCCCAGGAAGGCCAGGTAAACGTGGACATCACGAACCCACCTTCTGAACCGGTACCGCAGGTATCAGACACAGCAGGAGAAGTAAAACTAAATATCGTAGAAGGGTAAAAGGAGGTTAGTAAAGATGGATGAGATATCAAACAAAACACTGGCGACATTGCTCGTCGTCGCGATCGTGATCTCTCTTGCGGGCACATTCTTCGCGATGCGCGGAGTCTCGCAGGTGACGAACTATATTTCCGGAGCGCAGTCCTTATCTGAATCAGGCACTGCAAGAGTCAACATATCAGAGCTGACCCAGATAACGCTCCAGCAGGTTACAGTAGACTTCGGAACAGGCTACAGGAACGCATCAGATGTTGACATCAACACAGAGTGCAACATCACCACGAACCAGACAGACACTGCCGATGCGGACACTGATTCCAGCGCAAACCCAAACTGCTGGATCGCCACGTCAGCTTTCGACCCTGACCCGTTCCTACTGGAGAACACAGGAAGCAACTATGTCAACATAACCATAAACTCCTCGACAGCAGACACCTTCCTGAACGATACCCAGACCCTGGGCGGAACAGAATATTACGGATGGGTAGCTAGCGACTCAAGCGGAGGACTGTACCCTTCAGGAGAGAACGGCTGCAACACCACATTCGCGAATGCAGACTGGCTTCAGTTCGACAATACAGAGCAGCTCCTCTGTGGAAACATGTCACCGTTCAGTTCTGAGAACGAGGTGACCATCGACATCCAGCTGGGAATCACAGCAGGTCTCCTGGGAGAGAAAGAGACAAGCGTGATCTTCGCTGCAGAGAAGAGCGCACAATAAGAATATTTATTAATCTTTTATTTTTTTTACTTTTCTTAAAAAATGAAACACCTTAATCATATCATAATCCTCATTCTCCTGACACCATTCGCTTACGCTACAGGCATATCCGGCGTGGACCTCGACCCTGAAGTGGTATTCGAGCCGGGAAAGACATTCGGCTTCAGCTTCACAGGACACACCAACAAGATGTTCGACGGACTTGATTATGAAGTCACGCTCAGAGGCGATGAACTGGCAAAACACGTAACGCTTGATACAGAAAGATGGGAAAACCTTCCCAAAGATTCTACAGCGACAATATCCGGCCGCATAGACTTCCCTGACGAACTCACCCCTCCAAGACAGAACCTGCGGGTCTGCTTCCTGGAAAGCTGCCCAAAACAAGCCCCTATGTGCGGCAGGACACAAGCGTGCGCAAAGATAATCGTGTACGTGCCCCAAGAAGGCATATACCCACAGATAAACCTCCTCGCTCCAAACGTGAATCAAGGTGAGCCGGCAGAATTCAACGTCAAGGTCAGCAATTCAGGCAAAGCGACGATCCAGCAATGCACAGGAAATGTCGAGGTATTCGACCTGCGCGAAGAGAAGAAAGGAGAAGTCCAGCTGACCCCCACAGAACCCATAGAATCATTCAAGTCAGCAAGCATGCAGGCGACATTCGATACGACAGGGCTGAAGCCAGGAAACTACTCGGCCAAAGCCACAGTCACCTGCGACGACATCACAAGGACAGACAAGAAGACATTCAGGATAGGGACACTGAAAGTCAGCATCAAGGACCACACAAAAGAGCTGGGCGCAGGAGGGATACGAAGATTCCTCGCGAAAGTCGAGAGCGAATGGAACGACCCGCTCAAGGACGTGTACGCCAATGTCAGGATATACGATGCCGACAACACGGTCTCAGCCAAGACAGCCACGCTGGACCTGGAACCGTGGGAAGCGGCAAACCTTGAAGCATTCATAGACACGACAGAGCTCACCGAGAAAGAATACGACGCGCAGATAACAGTATTCTACGGTGGCAAGAGCTCGAGACTGGACACCACAGTCAACATAGTACCTGCAGGCACTGCAGAAGAGACTGTAGAAGAACCAAGAAAAGAAGGAATCAGCTCAACGACCCTCACGATCATACTGGTCATAGTAGTGATAATACTCACGCTGGTCAACGTATTCCTCGCAGTATACAGGAAGAAGAAGGAGTGAATCAAAACCATAAAGACAACCTTTAAATAATGATCAGGGATGTGTGGGTCCATGAACAAAAAGAAGAAGTCTACCGGCCTGAGCCTGAAGACCACAACAGCGCTCATAATCATAGTGTTCCTTCTGGGTCTCGGAGGAACGCTCACATTCTACTCATTCTACAAGATTCTGAACATACAGTTCTACGACATCCAGCTAGAGGTCATACCAGCAGGCAGGCATGCAGGCTTCAACGCAGACCCCACCCTGAACTTCGGCAAGCTGCCTGTCAGCGGCGGAAAAGCCATGAAAGAGATAAACACGCACAACTACTGGGACGACCCGGTCCTCGTAAGCATACGCATCAAAGGTAACGCCACAGGATTCATACAAGTGACAGAAAACGATTTCGTGCTCCAGCCAGGAGAAGGCAAGACCGTAAGGGCCTACGCTGTCGTGCCACGGGGCTATGAACATACAGGCATCTATACAGGAACGGCAAAAGTGGTCACGCTGAGAGTATAATTTCTACAAAAACCTGCGCAGAGATCCAGAAGTGCAATGAGAGGCAGTTCAAGCTTGCTTCAACCTTATAATGAAGGTTGTAGTGGCAGCTGCATGTGGTCAGGTTCGGAATGCCCCAGCCGCGCTGCTAGAGACTAAGCGGGCATGCTATTTACTGTCGATCTTGACAGTGCTAGCAAGCTTGCGCAATGACTAAATCTGATCGTGAAAGTGCAGCCAAGTCTAAATGTGCTGTCTTAGGACACGCACCGAGCGGCGGCTGTGGCAAAGCAATGAATGGTGGCTGCAGCGAGGAAAAGAGAGGTGACAGCTGCCATGCTTATAGGTCTGATCAAGCCACAAAGAATGTATATATGGATTCTCAATCCATCATACCATACCAGCGGAGCAGGAGGCGGTCCTTTGCCCTGACTATGTCCGGGCCCGCGCCCTGGACAGTAACGCAGGTGCTGTTGAGGATGACCTTAGCTTCAGCAGCCTCCTTCAGGTGTATCACTGACTTTCCAGGATCGCCGCATAGTACGACGCCAGCATTCTCACACGCCTTGGTCACGTTCTTCGTGCACCCCGCAGTCAGGTCGTATCCGAAAGCCCACGCAAGGCTCCTGCTCAGGCCGAAATTCGCGACCGCCACGTACTTAAGGAAATCACCTGTAGGATCGAAAGTCACGTAAAGCCTTTTTCCCTCGACAAAACCGCGTGTCAGAACCCCCTCGACAGGTATATCCTCCACACTACGCGGGTCGTAGTTGAACGTCACATCATAGACAGTACCCCCCTTCTGCAGCTGGGAATACCACAGGTCACCGAACCTCACGAAAGAGAAACCATCATACATGTACCCTTCTGAAGGGTCCAGCTCGCCCTCAAGATTGGCGTCATGAAGGTCATCTATGGTCATGACACCCTCTTCAGGACGATAGAACATGATTATCATAATGAATATGATGAATACCGCAGCGACGATCCCCACCGCGATGAGAAGGTTCCTGTTATCCCTTCTGTTCTCCTCAGGGCAGGCTTCCTTCTCCTGACCGTCTCCTGCAATGTCCTTTACATCCTTCTCTTTCTTTTCCATCACCGCAGACCTCATGAGATGATCACCCTATCTCACTCTATTATGCCAAGCATGCCATAGAGCAGCCGATCCTTGATGACTGGCGCTGAATACTCATCAGCCTCCAGAACCACACAGTCACCCTCAAGATAAGCCGCGGTCCGGTTAGACCCGACAAAGCTGACCACAGGGACCATGGCAGTCGCGTTCGAGCAATCGACCAGCGGCTGGTCATAATCCTCATGGGGTGTAGACACACCCGGCATGACATAGATATCAAAAAGGCCCGCCAATGCCTGGGAAAGCCCGAACCGGGCAAGCTCGAACTCCCCGACACCCTCGCTCTCCGGGTCGAACGTCACGTACACGACCCGGGACACCTTCAACCGGTCGATCACCTCATCGCTCATGTTCAGATCCTCAAGGTCTGAGGGGTGGAAGGTGAACTCAGCCCTCTTGCCGCCTATATCCGCTGTCCAGCCTGTCTGGACGCGCTGGAACCTATAATCGCCATACTCCTTCTGCTCACTCCCGGAGTTGAAACTGCTGAACATGATGCCGAACACGCTCAAAATCATGAGACCGCCGATTATTATGGTCATGATCATCTGCTTAGACATCCTCTTCTTCTCAGGCTCCTTATGCCTGTCCGCTTTCCTTGGCTTGCGCCGTTTGACCCTTGACATAAGATGACTTGCGGACAGTCCATTTATATTCTTTTTGCTGAAAAATGGCCTGGTCCTGGCCTGGTGCCTGTCTGCCAGCATCCAAAACCTTTAAATACAAGTCTTTTTATCACTTTCAATAAATAATAAAAATAGAAAATTTTTAAAACATTAAAAATAGTAAAAATCACATGAAGATGGCAGAACAGACATTTGAAGAAGAGTTCGTCGATTTCCTCACGGAAGTCTTCAGCGGCCTGGGCCTTGACCAGCTCAGCAGCAGGCTCGTAGGCATCATATTCCTCGAGCCGAAAGAGATATCCATGGAAGAGCTGGCTGAAAGGACAGGCTACAGCCTCTCATCACTCTCCAACAGGCTCAGGATGCTCGAATCCCACCACATCATAATCAGGGTAAAGAAACCAGGCACAAAAAAAGCATACTACTACATAGAGAAGGACGTCTACGCGATAATGCGCAGGAAAGTACAGACCATCCGTGAACGGTTCATAGAGCCAGCAAAAAAGACACTGCCGCAAATACTTGACAAGGCGAGAGGAACAAAACTCAGCCAGGACAAGAAGAAAAAACTGGACATAATAAACAAATACCACAAGCAACTGCTCGAAGTTGACCAGTGCGTACAGAAGATGCAGAAAGATCTGGAGAGGAAATGACATGACGACAAAGAAGACCCCTGACAAGAGAAAAAAAGGAAAAAGGCAGGTCATAATCGACCTCAGGGACGTATGGAAGATCTACAAGATGGGAGAGGTAGAAGTGCCCGCGCTCAGAGGCATAGATCTTGAGATACGCGACGGGGAATTCGTAGCCATAATGGGCCCCAGCGGAAGCGGCAAGAGCACAGCCATGAACATGATAGGATGCCTCGACATACCCACCAAGGGAAGCATATTCCTCGACGGGCAGGACATATCCCTGCTCTCAGAATCCGACCTGGCACAGATAAGGGGCAAGAGGATAGGCTTCATATTCCAGCAGTTCAACCTCATCCCGACACTGACCGCGATCGAGAACGTGATGCTGCCCATGACATTCCAGGGAACGCCCGCAGACGAGAGGGAAGAAAGAGCCATGAAGCTCCTCGACATGGTCGAGCTCGAAGAGAGGATAGACCACAAGCCGAACGAGCTCAGCGGCGGCCAGCAGCAGAGAGTGGCCATAGCAAGGTCCCTCGCGAACGACCCGGAAGTCATACTCGCAGACGAGCCGACAGGCAACCTTGACACCAAGACAGGAGAGATAGTCATGAAATTCCTCAAGAAGCTAAACTGCGACGAGGACAAGACCATAATAATGGTGACGCATGATGAGGACGTAGCCCACCACGCACAGAGGATAGAATTCCTAAGGGACGGCGTCGTAGCGTCCACCAGGAAAGGCAAGAACAACAAGTGCGTCAAGAAGAAAGCCCGCAAAGGCAATGATGGTAAAAAAGCAAAGTGAGGTCAAGAAGAAAATGAAAACCGACAAAAAAACCGCGATCACAACGCTTTCGATAATATTCGTCCTGCTCATGGGCGCAGCAGCGCTCGCAGACAGGGACACATACGTCTCAGGGGCGAGCATAAGGGTATCCATGATAAGCCAGGACCCCGACCCTGTAGGACCAGGAGAGTACGTAGAGCTCAGATGGATGGTGACCAACTACGGCTCCAAGCCGCTCGAGGACGTGGAGTTCAGGATAGTCCCTGACTACCCCTTCCAGCTACTGGGCACTACCGACGGCATCAAACAGCTCGGCACGATCCAGGGCCATCAGAAAGGAGAGGAAGGAGTCGTCCTGTACTACAGGCTGCGCGTCGACGAGGACGCAGCAGAAGGTGTCAATGACGTCAGGCTCCAGTACAGGTACAAAGGGATAACCTGGGCAGAACTGGAAGAGTTCGAGATACGCGTGCAAAGCGTGGACGCGGCAGTCGTGATAGATGATGTACATCTCGACCCTGCAAGGATAACCCCCGGAGGAACAGGCAAGCTAAGCCTGAAACTGAAGAACCTCGCAGACTCCCGCATGACAGACATAAACATCAAGCTCGACCTCGCGCTCGAGACCATACCGAGATCATCCACAGGAGCGGAATCGTCAGCACTGTTCGACGCCCTCCCCTTCGCCCCTACAACATCAGCGACAGAGAAACGCATACCATCCATAAAAGCAGGAGAAAGTGAAGTGGTATCCTACGACCTCACAGCGTACCCTGACGCGACCTCAAGAGTCTACAAGGTGCCGGTAATCCTCACATACAAGGACGAGCTTGACACAGAGTTCGAGAAAGAGGACCTGATAGGGGTGGTGGTAGGGTCTTCACCCGACATCTACGTCGTAATCGACCAGACAGACCTTGTAGCCGGCAAGAAATCCGGAGAGGTATCATTCAAGTTCGTGAACAAAGGCGTGACAGACATAAAATTCCTTGACGTGCTGCTCGAAGAGACAGAAGAGTACAAGATAATATCCGCGAGCGAGGAATACATAGGCAACATAGACTCAGACGACTTCGAAAGCATCGACTTCAAGATATACCTCAACAACAACGGCGACCCAGAGAACGGGCAGGTCATAGACTTCCCCCTGCACATAGAGTTCAAGGACGCGAACAACGTAGACTACACAGAAGACATCACACTGAAATACACTGTCCGCACACCTGAAGAGAGGGGACAGTCACAGAGCAGCAGCGGAATCCTGATCGCTGTAGCCGTAATCGTGATAGTCGTAGGGTGGATCACCTACAGATGGTGGGACAAGCGCAGGAAGAAACAACAGAAACAGAAGCAGGAAAAGCAGCAGAAACAGCGCTAAATACTTTCTTTTTTTTCGATCTTCACCAGACCATAAAGGCAGAAAGATGATATTCGACTACTTCCGGATCGCGTTCAGCAACCTGACAAGGAGAAAGCTCAGGTCATGGCTCACAGTCATAGGCATATTCATCGGCATCATGGCAGTGGTCGGCCTGGTCTCGCTCTCACAGGGCATGGAGAATGCACTCCTCTCCGAGTTCAAGAAGCTCGGCACGAACCGCATAGTCATAAGCCCCGGCGGAGCGGGAATGGGGCCCGTGAGCGGCACCTTCAGCGCGACAGTCTTCACAGAGGAGGACTATGACGAAGTCAAGAACCTCCGCGGGATAGACATGTCCGCAAGCGTGTACAGCGAATCAGGATACATAACCTTCAAGGAAGAGACAAAACAGAAGCTCGTCTGGGGATTTCCAGTCGACAGCGAACGCATAGAGTTCTACAAGACACAGTCCATGTTCGACATCGCACAGGGCAGGATGTTCAGCCCCGGTGACAAGTACAAGGCACTCATCGGATGGGAGATAGCCAACGAGTTCTTCGACGACGACATAAAAGTCGGCCGTACGATAAAGATAAACGGAGTCCCGTTCGAGATCATAGGCATACACAAGAAGACAGGCGGCCTGGCATCAGCCGACGACGCCATACGCATACCAAAGGACGCGGCAAGGGAAGTGTTCGCGGAGCCCGACAAGATAACAGCGATATTCATGAGGGTCAGGGAAGGGTTCGACGTCGAAGAGGTCGCCGAGAACGCCGAGAGGAAACTGCGCAGGCTGCGCGACGTCGACGAAGGAGAAGAGGATTTCAGCGTCCAGACATCAGCCCAGGTTATCGCGACCTTCGAAGAGATACTCGGAGTCGTGCAGGCGGTCCTGGTCGGACTGGCGGCGATATCCCTTCTTGTAGGAGGCATAGGCATCATGAACACGATGTACACCTCTGTAGTGGAAAGGACAAGGGAGATAGGCATAATGAAATCAGTAGGGGCACGCAACTCAACCATAATGATGATATTCCTCATAGAATCAGGCCTGCTCGGAGCGGTCGGAGGGGCGATAGGTGTCTTGCTAGGCCTGGGCATCGGGAAAGCCGCTGAGATCGTCGCGATGCAGTTCGACATAACATCCCTGCAGGCGTATACCGGCGTACCTTTAATAATAGGTGCCATGCTATTCGCATTTGTCGTCGGTGCAGTAGCAGGGACCCTACCGGCGATACAGGCATCCAAACTCCACCCTGTGGACGCGTTGAGGAAGTGAGAGCAAGATGTGGACAGACTATCTCAAGCTGGCGGTCAAGACATTCACCAGCCAAAAGAAAAGGACAGCACTGACGCTCATAGGCATATTCATAGGCATAGCCGCAGTAGTCTCGCTCATATCACTAGGCCAGGGCCTAAAGGCAAGCATCGACCAGCAGTTCGACCTGCTCGGCACAGACAAGATATTCATACAACCCGGCTCAAGCGCAGGATTCGACCCAACAGTCACCATAAAACTCACAGACGAGGACCTCGAGGCTGTCCGAGGAACGTCCGGCGTAAAGAGCGCAAGCGCAATGGTCTTCAAGATAGCCAGGATAACGTACAAAGACGACAGCAAATACACATTCGTGATGGGTATGGAAGACCCGGACATAGACTTCGAGAAGATGATAGAGAGCTTCGGCGTAGAGATAGAGCAGGGGAGGGGCGCAGAGGGCGAGAAGGACGCAGTAGTGGGCAAGAACTTCGTGACAGGAGATTTCCTGGACGACCCCGTCCAGGCAGGAGAAAAGATAGAGATAGAGGGCAGGAACTTCAGGGTAGTAGGCTCGGTCACAGAAGTCGGAAACCCCCAGGACGACGCGAACGTATACATCACATTCGACTCTGCCATGGAACTCTTCGACATCTCAGAAGACGAGCTGGACTTCATATACGCAACGGTCAGGCAGGGAGAAGAACCATCAGAAGTCGGAGAGAGGATAAAGAAAGAGCTCAGGAAGATCCGCGACGTAGATGAAGGCGACGAGGACTTCACAGTCTCAACCACAGAAGATTACATGGAGACGTTCGGCATAGTGCTCACTGTGGTCCAGATAGTACTCATAGGCATAGCAGCCATATCCCTCCTGGTAGGAGGGGTCAACATAGCGAACACGATGTACACCTCAGTACTTGAGCGCACCAACGAGATAGGTATAATGAAAGCCATAGGAGCTAGGAACAGCGACATATTCGTACTGTTCCTCATAGAATCAGGCATACTGGGTCTTGCAGGAGGCATAGCAGGGATAGCAGCAGGCATAGGCATGAGCAAGCTCGTGGCTTTCGCAGCGGAGAGCGCGGGGTGGAGCTTCATCCAGACACTATTCCCATGGTACCTGACATTCGGAGCGCTCTTCTTCTCCTTTTTCGTCGGCGCATTAGCAGGAACGCTCCCGGCATACCAGGCATCAAAACTCAAGCCGGTAGACGCCCTCAGATACGAATGAGAGGTCAAGATGAAGATAGGCATAAAGATATTCCCGGAAGACATCAACTACGCGAAAAGGATATCCAAACACTGCGACTTCTTCGAGGTCATGGCAAAACCCAAGTCTGACTTCAGAGCGCTGAAAAAGCTCAAGAAGCCCTTCACGATACACACCATACACTCCCACTGGGGATTCAACCCGGCAAACCCTGTCAAGAACGCAGAGATAAACAAGATGGGAACTGACACCGCCGCAAAAGCAGCAGACATACTCGGCGCGGACGTCATAGTAGTCCATCCAGGATACAAGGAAACCCGCAAGTGCAGCCTGAAGAACGCGATAAGATACCTCAGACGACTCGACGACAGGTTCATCATCGAAAACCTGCCATACAGGAGCGGCAACGGACAAGTCAATGTCGGCAGCAGCGCATACCAGCTAAGGAAGGTACTCAGAGCCACAGGCAAGAGCATGTGCCTCGACTTCCCCCACGCGGCAGAATACGCGCACAGGAAAGGCATCTACTATGTCGATTTCATCAAAAGACTTCTCAAGCTCAAACCCCTGTACTTCCACATATCAGACACAAGGATACAGAACAGGAAAGACCTCCACCTCCACATGAAAGAAGGCAACCTAAGGCTCAAGTACCTCGAGAACCTCATACCAGAACCGGAAAACAGCAGACTTCTCATAGAGACAGCACACGAGTACATGAAGCAGCACAAGGACATAGACTTCCTGAGACAGGACAGCAGATGATAGTCACCAAGGGAGTCACACACCATACATCCGTCCTTCACCCCTTCTTATCCTTCTTCCCGAACCTGTCGATCACAGGACGGTAGATCAGCACAGACACCAGGACCAACAACACGATAAGTATAGCGCACGCATTGCTGTACACGAACATCAGGATAGCAGACATCCAGCCAGGCAGTGCCTGGATGTAGACCGGCCTCTCGACCACAACCTCACGCCTGCTGACCAGCCTACCAGTAAGGTCAGCCCGGCCTCCGGATATGTCATGAAGTATGAACTCTATATCATCGACACCATCACCGTCCATGTCAACACCTTTTATACGCCTGAGAGGCACTGAAATGAATCTCTCATCATCCATGCTGATGTCAATCATGCTGTCATCTATGAAGAAGTTAAGCACACCAACCTCGCCATCGTAATCCATCAGCCAGTCCTCATCCACACCCACATTCCTCAGGCAGGACCCCTCCACATCAAAATCGCAGAACTCAAACCCGGGCACAGCAGGAGGGCGGGGCCTGCGAAGGGCAGGAGGCAGAAGGTATATGCACTCCTCAGACTCCCGCGGCTTATCCACCAGGCAGTTGTTCAGGGAATAGCACCTTCTCGTCCTCACACCATCAGGACCGCAGCTGCTCCACGGAGTGCACTCCCACTGCGGCTCGCACTCAACAGGAGCTGCACCACCGCCGCCACCGCCCCCAGGGCCGGGCGGAGGGCCAGGAACGCCGGACACAGTAAGCACAAAAAAATAAGTAGCATTCGAATTCGAGCATCCCTTACCGTCAGAAGCTGTGACCGTGATGTTATAGGAACCCACATCACCCGCCTGAGGGGTGAAGATGATCTCACCCAAAGAACTGTCGATACCGAACAGCACAGCATCATCAAAGAAAGTGATGGTATCATTGTCAGGGTCAGAAGCGTCCACATCACAATAGTAACCAGAACCGACTGTCGCAGAAGAGCTGCAGTTACCGCTTATCGAAGGAGGTTTGTTCACGCACACCCGCGCTTTCGCCTCAGACACCAGCTCACCCGTCATCTCCTGCAGGATCCGGCGTGAGTTCGTGTAAGACACATAACTTGAAAGGACAGAACTTATGATAAACAGCATCACGATGACTGCCAACAGGTTATTCAGAGGTACTAAATCTTTTCTCTGCCTCTTCCGGTCTCTTTTTTCACAGCCCATGATCCAGATATACTCACCAAAACAGGCTTCACATTATATAAATATTATGCAGGAAAATGCCTGATGCATGGCAGGAAGAGAACCAAACATTTTCATATCCGCCTGAGATACACCCGGAGGTTACCCTCATAATTCCCAAGAGAAGCTGTCTCAGGAACCTTCGCGGTCAGCGTCACTTCCTTTGTCAGGCCAGGCTCAAGATAGAAATCTTCAGGCACCTTCACGAAAGCCGAAATGTTCCCTGACTTCTTGAAATGCACCAGAAGCGGACGCTTATACTCATGAGTCAGCACTATGGTGCGTGAATTATGATGGCCAGGTTCTGCCATACCAAAATTTATCCTGTCAGTGTCCGTGTTGAAACCTGACCTCTCCGCGACCTCCAGCTCCATATCTATATCATACACCTTATATATCGCGAAAAGCGAGAAGAAAAGAAGCACGACGCCCACAGTGATAAGTGTAGCGCATACAAGCAGCACCAAAAGATTCTGCCTCTTCAACATCTTCTTAGTCCTTACCATGGAAACACCAAAACGTCAGATAGCTGTAGCGACAGCAGTGATAGTACTCTCCCTCAGGCCTGTGTAAGAGTCAGAAGGAACGCGTATCTGCAGCTCAAGGTTCAGCAGGTCATTAGGGTTGGCAGCCCTGAAGCATGGGCACACAAAACCTGAAGGCTGCCCGGTGACCACCGTACTGTAGCTCTGGAAGTTAAGCGCAGAAGCGTTAGTCACACAATTGGTGGTAATGCCCTTGCTGCCGCAGCTGTCAGACTCATTGTTCTCGAACTTCCACTGATACCGCGGGCCAGTGCCCCCGAGGAACTGCGCAGCAGTATTGTTTGTAGAGACGTTCAGCTCCACGTTCCTGTTCCCGTCATTCTCTATCCTGAGGCCCTCATAGACTGTCGTGAAGTTCGTGCAGTTCAGGTTGTTGTTAAGCCCCTCAGTGTTCAGCTGGCAGTAAGAGACAGTATCATTCACATAACCACTGCCCCAATCGACAGCATTGATAGTGAAGTTTATCGAAGCCCTGGTCGTTATGTTTATCCTTGCCACAGCCTGCTCAACAAGAGCGGCACTGATGTGCTCTCCCCTGAACTTCGAGTAATAAACAAGAGAACTTCCCATGGTGACGAGAAGGGTGACTGCCACTATCACCAACAAAGTCTTGTTCGAGAGATCCTCACCCATGCATCACACCTAACTGTCCTCTTCACCTTTCTTTTCACTCTTTTTCTTACTTTCCTTATCCCTGCCGTCCTTCTTCTTCGTGACGATGAAATAAACGTTGAATCCGATAAGCACAAGAGCCAACACGACAAGCACTATCGTCCCTACAGGCAGCTTACCAGCAGTTTCAGGTACGGGGGGTTCAACAATATATAATTTTCTGTTTTCGGTCTTCACCCCCTCGCCGTAATGCAGCACTATCTCAAGCTCATACTCCCCTACAGGGATGCCTTCAGTATTCCAATAGAAGGAAGACTTCCTATTCTCCCAGGGCACAAGATCGAAAGGAGGGGTCTTAACTGTCGAGAGGACCCTCGAGCCTTCAATGATACTCAGGTCCATCCACACAGTATCTATCTCGTTGTTCCACAAGCTCTCAACCTCGATCTCGAAAAGGTTCACCGAATTGTTATACATCGTGTCAGTATAATTCACGATGGCGACATCAAAAGTGCCTACCCTGAATACCTCAGATTCCTGCCGGGTCTTGCCCTCATAGGAAAGAAGCGCATCCAGCACGTACGAGCCAGGACGCAGCTCGCCACCTTCGATAACTGTCTGGAAGGTGTAAGCCCCGTTAGTCTCTATCGGGACCTTTTCGGAACGTATAGTCTTCACATCATCCCCATCAGAAAGCACGGAAAGCTCCAGCTCAGCATCACTGATGTTCAGCTTTCCCTTATTGTGGACCACCACCGTAACAGGGATGTACTCATCCTCATTCACATCATTGACATGGATATCCATGATCGCGTAGTAGCCAGGATACGGTACCTCAACCTCGACAAAACCCCTGATCACAGCGACAGTATTGACAGCACCGGGAGTCACCTTCTCCCTGGCAGCTACGTACATCCTGTGCTTGCCAGGAGTATCATACTCTTCAGGCAGCGTCAGGTAGACCTTGAACCTGCCGTGCCTGTCCGTATGCTCGAGGGTCTCGATCCTCGTGAACTCGCTGAAACGGCCCTGTGTGTAGAACTCAAAAGGCTTGTAAGATGAGACAGTATATGTTATCACATACTCATGACCCGGAACAAAAGTCACATAAGCGTCAGCAGGGCTGATACCTATCGCAGAGACAGAAGGGAACACCAGCAGGACAGCAAGAAGAGAAAAGAAAGAAAACAAGAAAAATCCAGGAATCCTTCCCTTTACACTGCGCATTTTCTCATACTACTGTAGCGATGGCAGTCAACGTGGCCTCGCGCACGCCTGTGAATGAGTCGGACGGGACACGCACCTGCAGCTCGACATTCAGCAGGTCATTCGGGTTCTGCGGATTGAAGCACGGGCATATCAGAGTGGAGCTGGTGTTCACGTCGTAGTATGCTCCCTGGAACTGGAGCGCCGAAGCGTTCACTGAGCACGCATTGCCAGTGCTTGGGCTGCCGCATGAGTTAGACTCGTTGTTGGCCAGCTTCCACTGGAAGAGAGGATTCGTACCTCCGATGAACTGCGCGCCTGAAGCGTTGGACGAGAGGTTGACCTCAACCTTCCTGTTGCCGTCGTTGATCAGCCGCAGGCCTTCGGTCACTGTCGTGAAGTTCGTGCAGTTTGCAGGGTTGTTAAGGCCTTCTGTGTTCAGCTGGCAGTATTCATAGCTGGTATTGACAGCTCCTGTCCCCCAGTCCACGCTGTTGACAGTCCAGTTTATAGAAGCCTTCGCTGTTATGTTAATCCTCGCAAGAGCTGTGGGAGATATGGCAGAACCCGTAATCTGGTTCTCACCAGTCATATAGACTACCAGACCTCCCAATGAAATTACAATCGAGATCGACAGAAGCACAGCCAATGTCTTGTTTGAAATCTCTGAAACCATACTTGCTAACCTCCTTTATAGGAATACAAAAAAAAAACAACAAAACAAAAAACAATTCAGATGGCAGTAGCGACCGCCGTCAACGTGGCCTCGCGCACGCCCGTGAATGAGTCGGACGGGACACGCACCTGCAGCTCTGTGTTCAGCTCGTCATTAGCGTTCTGCGGAGAGAAGCAGGGGCATATCAACACAGGAGTCGTGTTCACGTCGTAGTATGCTCCCTGGAACTGAAGCGCGGAAGCGTTCGCCGAACAGGTATTTCCTGTGCCCGGATTCCCACATGAATTGGACTCGTTGTTGGCCAGCTTCCACTGGAAGAGCGCTCCAGTGCCTCCCAGGAACTGCGCTGCAGAAGCGTTTGACGAAAGGTTAACTTCGACTATCCTGTTGCCGTCATTCAGAAGCCTGAGGCCCTCATACACTGTAGTGAAGTTCGTGCAGTTAGCAGGGTTGTTAAGGCCTTCTGTGTTCAGCTGGCAGTAGCCCGCAGTGTCATTGACATATCCTGTACCCCAATCAACAAAGTTGACTGTCCAGTTGATAGAAGCGCGAGCGGTGATGTTGATCCTCGCAAGAGCTGTGGGCGAGATCGCAGCGCCGCTCACCTGCTCGCCACCCTGCGTCATGAATATCACCAGGCCGCCCAGTGAAATGACGATCGAGACCCCAAGAAGGATCGCGAGCGTCTTGTTTGAAAGGTCCTCTCCCATCTGACTAACCTCCTCTTTTATCAGCAATGTACAGCCGCACATCTCCGGCATTCGTATCTGTCTGCACAGGCTCTTCAACCTGTCCCCTCAATATGTGCAGGCGGATCAACGCATCGTTGAAGCTTGATTCCGGTTCTGAAGACATGGTCCTGTCAACAAGGACCCATGTGCTTGCTGCAGAAATCATAACAGTAAGGATTATCAGCACAAAAGCCAAAGTCTTTGAGATATCGCTCTCTTTTGACATTTTATTCCTCTACCTTTTTTTTTAACTATTACAAAGGAATGCTAGGCAGTTTATTATATAAAACTTTCTAAAAAAACCCTTCCAATCCTATTTATAAATAATTTTTTTTCAGGCTCACTGGCAGCATGCACAGCCCGCTTCAGACTCCTTAGGCTTGTCCTTGATGTCGACCACCTCGATCTCGAAGTTCAGGTTCTTACCTGCAAGAGGGTGGTTCATGTCAAGCGACACTTCCTTCTCATCCACCTTGGTGATCTTAGCAGGGATCATCTGGCCCTGGGGCGTAGTGATGGTAAGCATCATACCCTCTTTCGGCTCCTGTTCTTTCGGGAGCATGTCACGGGGGACCTTCTGGATACGCTTCTCATCCCTGTCACCATAAGCTTCAGAAGGCTCGAGCTTGATATCCTTCTTCTCACCCTTCTTCATGCCTACGACGGCAGTGTCAAAACCCTTGATCAGCTGTCCGGAACCGACGACAAACTCTATAGGCTCACGGTTCTTTGAAGTGTCGAAAACCTCACCGGAATCCAGCTTACCAGTATAATGAGCACAGCAAACATCACCTTCCCTGACTGTCCTGTCCTGTCCTCCCTTCTCTCCGGACATCTCTTCCTTCTTATCCGCTTCCTTGCTTTCTTTCTTGCTCTCTTCGTTTTCAGCCAATTTAAAAGACCTCCATAAAACCTTACAGCACCTGAAAAAACCTTATTATATAAGAGTTTTGGCAGTCCCAACAGAAATCCTCACGCATAGACACTTACCTACAGCCTGCCATGCTTCAGATAATCGTCAAGCTCTTCCCTGCTGAGCTCTATGCTCCTGTTAACGTCAGAAGGCGTGGAATTAGAATATGCGCGCGTCTTCCCGCGCCCCGCTCCTGTTCTGCGCGGACTGGTGAAGCGCGCGTGGAAACGCGACTTCTCCTTGAGCAGATAAACCCCATAGACAATACCGCACGCAAGACCGACAAGATGCGCAATGTTGGCGATACCCCTGAGGCCGACACCGAAAACGCCAAGAAGGTCTATCAAAGCGATAACTATCCCTGCAGTACGCATGCTCATAGGGATGAAGAAAAGGAACAGTACCTTAAGATGGGGCAGGAGCACGATCGTGATGCCAAGCACGCCCATCATCCCCCCGCTCGCACCGAGCGCGGCACCGGTGCTTCCGAGGATCAGCTCCTGGAAAGCGGCAAAGCCAAGTCCAGCAAGTATCCCCGAAGCGAAATATAGCATGAGGAACCTCTTCGTGCCAACCCTCTGCTCGATAAGCGTTCCGAAAAGGAAAAGGGCGTACATGTTGAAGAAAAGATGCCCTCCGCTCCCATGCAGGAACATAGAAGTCAGGAGTATCCATGGCCTGTAAAACACATCGCTCGAGACCAGCATAAGGTTCTCGGTGAAGCCTGACACCACCTGCTGCAGGAAGAAGAAAGCGATGTTCAGGCCTATCAGTATTATCGCTGTGTTGCGCAGCCTGAAGCCTGAATTCCTGGTCATACTTTCCATACACAAACAATCCACACCCTTTTCTTTTAAACCTATCTGTAAAAACAAGATAAACCCTGCGATTTTAGTCATCAGCTGATTACAGTAAAACTTTAAATAAGCACCGCGTTTCCTTGACAACCCGTAATGCAAAGAGGCAAAGACACCAAATTCATCGTCGTAACGGGAGGCGTTCTATCAGGACTCGGAAAAGGCATAGCCGCGGCGAGCATAGGCCACCTGCTCTCCTCCAAACTGAAGGTCATACCGATGAAGCTCGACGGCTACCTCAACACAGACCCGGGCACGATGAACCCCATAGAGCACGGCGAGGTGTTCGTGCTCGACGACGGCGGAGAGGTCGACATGGACTTCGGCCACTATGAACGCTTCCTCGGAGTGACTTGCAAGTTCGGATGGAACATCACCATGGGGAAGGTATTCTCAGAGATACGCGAAAAGGAGAGGAGAGGAGACTACCTCGGCAAGACAGTGCAGTACATACCGCACGTCGTCGACCTCATAAAGAACAAGCTATTCGAGGTCGCGGAAAAAGAGAAGGCAGACATACTCCTCATAGAGGTCGGCGGCACAGTAGGCGACCTGGAGAACGAGCTGTACATCGAGGCACTGCGCCAGCTAAAGAAAGAGGTCGGAGAGAAAAACATGCTCTACGTCCACCTCACCTACGTGCCGATACCTTCAGGCGTGAACGAGCAGAAATCCAAGCCCACACAGCAGAGCGTCAACCTGCTCAGGCAGAGAGGCATAAAGCCTGACATGATAATCGCGAGGTGCGGCGAATATCTTGACGAATCCATAAAGAGGAAGATAGCCATATTCTGCGATGTGGACGAAGACGCGGTCATAACAGGAGTTGATGTCGACGATGTCTACAAGATACCGCTAGTGTTCGAGAAGCAAGGCGTTTCAGAGATAATACACAAGAAGCTCGGCATATACTCCCCTCCCAACCTGCGGCTCTGGGAAGAGCTCCTGCAGAACATGGAGAACCTTGACAAGGAGCTGACGATAGCGATATGCGGCAAGTACACAAAGCTCGAGGACAGCTACGCAAGCATAATCGAATCACTCATGCACTGCTCAGCCCACACCAAGCACAAGGTCAATCTCAGGTGGATAGAGACCACAGACATAGAGAAAGGCAAGACCACGCCAGAGAATGCGCTCAAAGGAGTGAGCGGAGTCATAGTTCCGGGCGGGTTCGGCTCAAGAGGCACAGAAGGCAAGATCGAAGTGATAAGATACGTAAGGGAGAACAACATGCCATTCCTCGGCATATGCCTCGGCCTGCAGCTGGCAGTCATAGAATACGCACGAAGCAAGTGCTCACTCCAGAAAGCCAACTCCACAGAGATAGACCCTGATACAAGACACCCCGTGGTAGACATACTGCCTGAGCAGAAAGCGATAGAGAACAAAGGAGGGACGATGCGCTTAGGAGCTTACAAGGCCCTGCTCAAGACCGGCACCCTTGCTTACGAACTTTACAATTCAGACACGGTATGGGAAAGGCACCGGCACAGATACGAGGTCAATCCGGAATACCACCCAACACTCAAGGAAAAAGGCCTTATAATATCCGGCGCCTCCGAGGACGGGCGCCTCGCGGAATTCATAGAGCTTGAAAAGCATCCGTACTTCATAGCGACACAGGCGCATCCCGAGCTCAAATCGAAGCTCACAGAGCCCGCCCCGCTCTTCTTCGGACTGGTGAAGGCCGCAATAGATTTCAGGAAAGGAAATGCGACTGGAAAAAACTCTGTACAATCAACAGACGCTTAATTTCGCCTTGTTAATTTGGCTTCTTAGAAACATTTATTAATAACTGTCTTTTCCAAGCGCAGTATGTCCAGACGAGAAAGAAAGCTTCTTAGAAGGAAAGGAAAGAGACACAAGCCGGAGGCTGCAGCAGAGCACCACCCAAAACAGGACGCAGCCCCAAAAGAAGAGACAAAGAAGAGAAAGAGGAACAAGATCCTCGACTTCTACGAGAAAAACTACAGGAAGAACATGTGGATAACCATAGCCCTGCTCATAATATCCATACTCATAATCGGAGTGCACACAGCGATGTACGGAGAATTCATACCAAGAGGCGTGTCGCTCAAAGGAGGGGTCACCATAACAGTTCCCTACGAACAGGAGTTCGACACAGATACGCTCCAGACATACCTGCGGGACAGTTTCCCTGACGGCAGCATCTCGGTCAGGGCGATGACAAGCGCAGGGACGAGCATAGGTTTCATAGTCGACGCCTCTGACGTAGACCCTGAAGAGCTGCTGGAAGCCATAAGAGCAAGAGTCGGCGAGATAGAGAAATACAGCCTCGAGACCATGGGTTCCGCGCTGGGAAACGCTTTCTTCAAGCAGACACTCATAGCGATACTCATAGCGTTCGTGCTCATGTCCATAGTCGTATTCTTTTCATTCAAGACATTCGTACCGTCATTCGCAGTCATACTATCAGCAGTATCAGACATAATGATGACCGTCGCGGTCATAGACCTGCTCGGCATAAAGATAGAGACAGCAGGGATCGCAGCCCTGCTCATGGTGATAGGCTACTCTGTAGATACGGACATACTGCTCACGACAAGAGTTCTCAAGAGGCAGGAAGGGCACGTTTTCGACAGGATAATCGGCGCGATGAAGACAGGAGTCACGATGACAGTCACATCGCTCGCGGCAGTCACTATAGCATACTTCTTCACACAGTCAGAGACACTCAAGCAGATAATGCTCATACTGATCATAGGGCTCATATTCGACCTTCTCAACACATGGATACAGAACGTCGGCATACTCAGGATGTACATAGAGCACAAGTCAAAGAAGAAGGCGGCAGAGACCCTCGCAGAGTTCGAGACAAAAGACGACGACAAGGACGAGGCTGACAAGGACGAGGCTGACAAGGACAAGGCTGACAAGGACAAGGCTGACAAGGACAAGGCTGACAAGGAAGAAAATGAAAAACGCGAAGCACACCACCCTCACCACAAGACCGAACACAAGGCACATCACGGCAAAGCAGAGAAGCATCACGAGACCCACCACAAAGAAAAGAAAGAGCACGATACGCACGAGAGGCACCACACAAAATGAAAGACAAGATGAAGAAGATGCTCAAAAGCGTAAGAATAATCGTGCTAGTCGTATTTGTCATACTGTCAATAATAGCGATACATCCCGACCCTGGAGCCGAAGGCGTAGCGATAAGGAACGTGCAGCCGAACAGCTCAGCAAGCCTCGCAGGCATAGAGAGCCCATCACCATCATCCACGCCGATGTCAAAGGAACGCATAGTATCCATCAACAACGAGCAGATACTGAGCGTCCAGGACTATGAATACATGATATCAGGCATCAAGCCCAACCGGACAGTCCAGATAAAGACCACCGACGGGTTCTACCAGCTCAAGACAAGACCCTTGTACAACATAACATACCTCGACAAATGGGAGAACAGGACAGTACAGGAAGTGGTGCGGGTAAACAAGACATTCCGGCACGAGAACGGCACGCTGATCAACAGGACAGTCAACGAGACGGTCAACAGGACAGTTGAAGTGCAGAGATACACCAAAGAAGTGATCGGGACGGAAAAGCTCGGACTGAGCGTGTACGAAGCGCCCACCACCAACATCAGGAAAGGCCTTGACCTGCAGGGCGGGACAAGAGTGCTGCTAAGGCCCGAGAAGAGGATAGACAACGCAGACATGGATCTCGTCATATCCAACCTCAAGGAAAGGCTCAACGTGTTCGGACTGAGCGACGTGGTCGTAAGGGAAGCATCAGACCTTGAAGGCAAGCAGTACATACTCATAGAGATCGCAGGAGCAGACCAGGAAGAGGTAAGGGACCTCATATCCAAGCAAGGCAAGTTCGAGGCCAAAGTAGGCAACACCACCGTGTTCAGGGGAGGCAACGACATAACATACGTGTGCAGGAGCGCAGACTGCTCAGGCATAGACCCCCAGAGAGGATGCGGGCAGATGAGCGACAACCAATGGGCATGCTCATTCAGGTTCTCCATATCACTCTCCCCAGCAGCAGCTGAAAGGCAGGCAGAAGCAACAAGACAGCTGGATGTGGTGATAGAAGAGAACGGGGAAGAGTACCTCAGCGAAAAGCTCAGCCTATATCTCGACGACGCGCTCGTGGACGAGCTAAACATCGGAGCAGACCTCAAAGGACGAGCAGCCACAGACATAATGATATCAGGCAGCGGCATGGGAGCATCACAGCAGGATGCGGTATTCAACGCCCTGGAAAACATGAAAAGACTCCAGACAGTACTGATAACAGGATCCCTCCCGGTCAAGCTAGAAGTCCAGAAGACCGATGCGATATCGCCCATACTCGGAAAGGACTTCGTCAAGAACGCCCTGTTCATGGCAGTAGCAGCCATGCTTGCAGTGGCTATCGTGGTATTAGCAAGGTACAGGAAGGTAAACGTCGCAGCGCCCATGCTCGTCACCATGATATCAGAAGTTGTGATCATACTCGGCGTCGCATCACTCATACAATGGAACATAGACATGGCAGCCATCGCAGGAATAATAGTCGCGGTAGGCACCGGCATAGACGACCAGATAATAATAGCAGATGAGACACTCCGCGGAGAGGCTCAGAAATACGGCTGGAAAGAGCGCATCAAAAGAGCTTTCTTCATAATAATGGTCGCATACTTCACAGGAGTCGCGGCCATGGTCCCGCTGCTCTTCGCAGGAGCAGGACTCCTCAAAGGATTCGCGCTCACCACCATCCTGGGCATCTCGATAGGAGTCTTCATAACAAGACCCGCATTCGCAGCCATAGTAGAGATACTCCTCAAGAAATGAGCTTGCCACCCGCGACACGGGAAAAGCACGAGAGGTTCTAAATGACACACACAAAGCCATGGGCGATAGGGATCGTCGTCATCTGCACCATATTCACAGCAATTGGTTCATTACTCTTCAAGAAAGGGATGTCCGGGTTCGTGCTTGAATGGCCAGGCATGCTCAACGCGTACCCTGTGCTCATAGGTCTTTTCTTCTACTTCCTCGGATTTGTCCTTCTCGCCTTCGCGTTCAGGCATGGTGAGCTCTCGGTGCTGTTCCCTTTCGTGTCGCTCAGCTTCGTATGGGTCGCGATACTATCTTATGCTTTCCTAAGCGAGATGATAACTACCTTGGAAGTCATAGGACTGGCGGCGATAGTCACCGGAGTCGTGTCGATAGGCCTGTCCAGCAGAAAAAGACGCATAAGGGTGAAAGGGTAAGATGGGAACCCCATTATGGACCATACTTGTATATATCATAGTATCGGTATTCGGCGCACTTGCCACGTTCAACCTCAAAGTAGCATCAGCAAAGATATCACCTAAGATAAGACAGATAATCAAGAACAAACGGCTGATACTCGCAGTCTTCCTCTACGGAGTGGGCACGCTCATATCTCTTGTAGCGCTAAAGTACGGCGAACTCTCAGTCCTCTACCCCTTCGCAGCGCTCCAGTACGTCTGGGCCAACCTCCTGTCAAAGGTATACCTCAAAGAGAAACTGACCCCTCAAAAATGGCTGGGCATAGTTCTAATATCCATAGGAGTGAGCCTTATAGGCATAGGAGCATAGGAGAAGACAGGAGAAACAGACAACGAAATATCAGAATATCTTGAGACCTGACTCTTCAATCTTGGTCAGGCGCTCCCAATTATCATTCACATGCTTCTGAACATCGGAGATCTCTTCCTTGTTCAAGTGCTTGAACCTGCCCTGCCTGCTCAGGTACTCCTCCACCTCGACGAACTTAGCAGGCCTGCGGCTGATCTTCAGGACGCCATCCTCAATCTCATAAAGAGGATAGATATTGGTGTTGAACGCAAGCTTCGCGATCTCTATGCTCTGGTCAGTCGGGTGCTTCCAGCCGGTCGGACAGGGCGAGAACACCTGGATGTAAGAAGGACCGTCGAACTCAAAAGACTTCTTCAGCTTAGCCGCCAGGTCCTGCGGGAAAGCAACGTTCGCCGTCGCGACATAAGCTCCATGCGCAGCGATGATGAACGGAAGAGGCTTCGCGAACTCAGTCTTGCCATGCACCTTCTTCCCTGCAGGAGTCGTAGTGGTGTTCGCGTACTTCGGCGTGGCCCCGCTCCGCTGGATACCCGTGTTCATATACGCCTCATTATCATAACACACATAAGTCGCCTTGTGACCGCGCTCGACCATGCCGCTCAACGCACCGAAACCGATATCAAAAGTACCGCCGTCACCGCCGAGAACCACAAGATTCGTCTTTTCCCTGATACCCCTCTTCTTCAGGCCCTTGTCCACGCCAGATGCCACAGCAGCCGCGTTCTCAAAAGCCGCGTGGATCCAAGGCACCTTCCAGGAAGTCCTGGGATGAGGCGTGGTGAAGACCTCCATGCAGCCAGTATTGTTGCAGACAACAGTATCCGGACCTGCCATTTTCAGGATGATCCTGGCCACTATCGGAGCACCGCAGCCAGCGCAGGCCGTGTGGCCCGGAGCGAAAAGCTCACGCCGCGGCAATCCGTTTATCGGCTTCTCCCTATCCTTGCCTGCTCTTTTAGTATCTGCGATTTTACTCTTCCTCCTCTTCCTCTATGCGCCTGTCAAGATTCCTGTGCCAGCTGTCATCACCGGAACCCATAAAATCCATCCTGATCGACAGCCGCTTTCCGCAGCTGCACCTGAACTCCTTGTAATGCGCGTTCGTGTCCGAAAAACCGGACCTCCACTTCTTCGGGCTCACTTTCTTCCCGCAATACGGGCAGCCCCTCACCTGATCATCCTCCCGGATGATATGATGAAAAGTCATCTACCAACACCTCACGATAATGCTCATCATCCAACCAACCACTCCGTGGTCGGCCGCTTCTCCTTCATGATCTTATTGAACGCGTACTCGATATGATCCAAAGTGATGTCCCTTCCGCCCAGACCAGCTATGAAAGAGTGTATCTTCGGCTTCCTGGCCTGGTCGCAGAAAGCAGCCTCCATCTCTGAGAACACAGGACCCTTCTGCCCGAAAGACATCGCCTTGTCAAAAACAGCCACAGACTCGACACCCTTAAGAGCGTCGATTATAGCCTGCTCAGGGAAAGGCCTGAACGTCTTAAGCTTCAGCATGCCCACCTTCTTACCTTCCTTCCTCATCCTGTCGATGACCGCGCGCGCAGTACCGCACACGGTGCCCAGGCCGATGAAGACATGCTTCGCACCCTTCAGCCTGTACGGCTCCACAAGGCCATCCCCATAAGACCTTCCGAAGACCTTCCGGAAATCAGAGTTGGTCTTTTTGATTATGTCAAGCGCATCGATCAGAGCATCATGCTGCTGCTTCTTGAAATCCATGAACGAATCAGGATAGCCGATAGGTCCCATCGTGACCGGCTTCTTAGGGTCGAGAGTGAACTTCGGAACGAACTTCGGAAGGAACTTATCCACCTGCTTCTGGTCAGGCACGTCAACAGGCTCGTAAACATGGCTCAGGGTGAAACCGTCCAGGCACACCATCGCAGGAAGGAGCACCTTATGGTCCTCAGCGATCCTGAAAGCCATTATGGTCGTGTCCAAAGCCTCCTGCGCAGACTCCACATACATCTGCACCCAGCTGGTCTCCCTCGCAGACATCGAATCCTGATGGTCATTCCAGATGTTGATAGGTGCTGAAAGCGCGCGGTTGGCCACGTTCATCACGACCGGAAGGCGCATGCCTGAGACTACATGGAGGATCTCATGCATGAGAGCGAGACCCTGGCTCGCTGTAGCTGTGTAAGAGCGCACGCCTGAGGCGCTCGCGCCGAGAGCAGCGCTGATAGCGGAGTGCTCAGACTCCACATATATCATCTCACAGTCAAACTCGCCGTCGTTCACGAAGTCAGAGATGCGTTCCGGTATATGCGTTTCCACGGGTTGAGCAAGGCACTCAACGCCTCTGTGGTGTTATAGGATACACCGGAATGACTTCGGGTCGGCAAAGCCTGACTGCTTCTGCAACTGCTTGCGAAGCTTCAGTGACTTTCTTTACCATCTTATTATATTCCTCTTCACTCTTGTTTTCTTACTTCTCCTCTTTCTCCATGGTTATAGCAGCGAAAGGGCACACCTGCTTGCAGATGCCACACCCCTTGCAAAAATCAAGATCAGTCTCTGTACGCTTGCCATCCTTCTGGGGTATCGCCATGTCAGGACAATACATCCAGCAGATCATGCACTGCGTGCATTTCTTCGGGTCCCACACCGGCTTGAGAGCTCTCCAGCCCCCGGTCTTGTGCTCCACAGAATTGCCCGGCTCGGTAACGACAGCGCCGATCTCTGGAGAATCCCTTCTTTTCCTCTTGCCAGGCGACTTCTTCTGAACTCTCTTCATGCCTGTAGAGCCAGAGCCTTTCTTCTTCCCTTTCTTTGAACCTGTCGTCTTCCCCATCTCAACCGCCTGCCCGGACCTGATCATAAACCTTCTTGACAGCCTCCTTGTTCATGTCGATCACATGAGGCTTGCCAGCGAACCTATCCTCTATAGCCTTGTTTATCGCACCTATGGAAACCACACCAGTCACCTTAGAGAACGCACCGAGGATCGCCGTGTTAACGATGTTCGCCTTGAATATCTCCAACGCGACCTTGCTCGCGTCCACAGAATGCACCCTGAACTTCGAATACTTCTTATCCTTGATCGGCTGTGAAGTGTTGACGATTATATCCGCACCTTCCTTAAGTCCGGAAGTGACATCGACCGCCTCAAGAAGCGACGGCTCAAGAACCAAGAGAAGATCAGGATTGTATACCTGGCTGCGGACATTGACCGGCATTTCATCTATCCTGCAGAAAGCCTCCACCGGCGCTCCGCGCCTCTCAACACCGAACCGGGGAAAAGCCTGGCTCATCTTGCCATCATAGAACGCAGAGATCGCCAGAAGCTGGGCAGCAGTCACAGAACCCTGTCCGCCCCGCCCATGAATCCTTATCTCCAGCATCATAATCACTTCTTTTTTTTAAACCTATCAGGAACCGAAACGAGGATGATTTAAATACTTTTCTAATGCTCTGAAACGGTAAAACACACACAAATCCTGATGGGATGTGATGTCAAAAAACAAACAAATCGCTCAGGCCAAACAAAAAGCTATATAAACAAAGTTTCATTCATCTCCACCATGGGCCAGGCAAAAACAGACTCACACGCGATATACTCCAACTGCATAGGAACATTCGTGTTCAAGGAAACGAAAAAGATAGACGAATCCTTCTATACCAAAGAAGAGACTTACGAGAACGCGCTCTTCCTGGAAAAAGGCCAGCAGATAAATGCAGAGACAGAGATGCTAAGGAAGTACCCCGGAGCTGAACTGCTGGGAAAGAATCAGGCGCCACCCACATGGGTGCTTGACCACTTCAGCGATGAAGGATATGATGAAAAGATGCGCGAAGCCACGATGCTCGTCACCAAGCGCAAGATAGCAGAATCTGTCAGGAAAGACCACCTGATCATACAGGCCGTCAACAGCATAGAAGAGACAGACAGGGTGGCGAACAACCTCTCCAAAAGGCTCAGGGAATGGTATGAGCTGTACAACCCGGAATTCTCAAGATCGATAGAGAGCCATGAGAAATTCACAGAACTCATACAGGAAAAGACAAAGAAAGAGCTGCTCAAGGAAGCCGGAGCTTCAGAAGAAGAGACCATGGGAACAGAGCTGGAACAGGAAGACCTCACTCCGGTCATGCGTTTCGCAAAAGAGATAACATCGCTCTTCAAGCTCAGGGAAGAACAGGCAGGATACGTCGAGAAATCTATGCAGGAGATCATGCCCAACGTGACAGCAATCGCAGGAGCTATGATAGGCGCAAAACTCCTCGCACTGGCAGGCAGCCTCCAGAAGATGGCCATGTTCCCGGCATCCACCATACAGCTGTTAGGAGCGGAGAAAGCGCTTTTCAGGCATATAAAGACAGGCGCGAAGCCGCCAAAGTTCGGAGTGATAATAAACCATCCCTTCATAACCAACGCACCTTATGCGCAGAAAGGCCGCGCGGCACGGATGCTCGCCGACAAGATATCCATAGCGTCGAAGATAGACTTCTTCAAAGGAGAGTTCAGAGGAGACCAGCTCAGAAAAGAGCTTGAAGAGAAGCTGCAACAGGGCGTGAAGGAGAAGAGAAAATGAAGGTCCAGGAACACAAGTTCAAGGGAGTGTACACGGCAAAGAAAGGCAAAAGGGCCGCGTTCCTCACCAAGAACCTCGCGCCCGGAACGACAGTCTATGGCGAAGACACAGTCCAGCAGGGGAAGGAAGAGTACCGGACATGGGATCCCAAACGGTCAAAGCTCGGCGCGGCACTGGCCAAGCAGATATCACAGCTCGGCATATACCCCGGAGTCAAAGTACTGTACCTCGGAGCAAGCACAGGCACCACTTCAAGCCACGTATCAGACATCGTAGGAGCGGACGGGCACGTCTACGCGCTGGACTTTGCACCCCGCACCACACGGGAACTTGTATACCTCTGCATGAAGAGGAAGAACATGAGCCCGATACTGGCAGATGCCAGGCATCCGAAGCAGTTCGCCCAGTACGTGACCACAGTGGATGCTGTGTTCCAGGATATCGCGCAGCGCGACCAGGCAGAGATATTCATCAAGAACTGCGACGCGTTCCTGAAAAAAGGCGGGTTCGGCATACTCACAGTCAAGGCACGGAGCGTGGACGTAGCGAAAAAGCCTAAACAGGTATTCAAGCAGGTGCGCGAGTATCTTGAGAACAAGATCACTATCGTAGACTACAGGGAGCTCGACCCGTTCGAGAAAGACCACTGCATATTCATCTGCAAGAGGAAATAAAAGAGCTCACACAGGTGCCCATGATGCAAGCAGGAGCGATGAACAACCCGCACGCGAACGTGTACAAGGAACTGGAATGGATAGGCAAAGCAGGGTTTGACTTCGTTGACTTCACCATAGAGCCGGAAAAAACCATGCCTAAAGACATAGACATAGCAAGGGCCAAAAAAATAATGAAAAAACATGGTCTCGGCATCGTAGGCCACATGGGTGACTGGATGCTCCCGAAGGACATAGGGTACAGACTAGTGAGGGAAGCTGCAAAGAAAGAAATAATCCTCACTATCAAGACCCTGAGGAAGCTGGGAGCCAGAAAAGTCACGATACACTCCCCCAGAGTCACCATCAAGGACTATGGCCTCTCCAAAAGAAGACACGCAGACGCAGTAAAAGCGGCACTTTCAGAAGCAAAAAAGCAGAAAATGACCTTGATGCTGGAGAACAATGCAGACTACATCGAAGAACCTGAGAACAAGAGACTGCTACACTACCTGCTGAAAAGGTTCCCCTCCTTGAAGCTGCACATCGACGTAGGGCATTCCAACATCTGCGTGAAGAGGAACGAGACATACCATCTGATGAGGAAATACGGTAAAAGGGTAGAACACTTCCATCTCTCGGACAACATGGGAGAAGAAGACGACCATCTGAAGCTCGGGGCAGGCAACATAGACTGGAAAAGGGTCATCACTTTCCTGAAGAACAAGGGATATGACGGCACTATAACCCTGGAAGTCTTCAGGTCAGGAAAACAAGGCGAAAAAGACTCACTCAAGAAACTAAGGAGACTCTGGCAAGCAGCATGATGGAAAGAAAGGAAAAGGAAAAATGACGTTAAGACTGCACAACACGCTCACAAAGAAGAAAGAGGAGTTCAAGCCTATCGAGGAAGGCAAGGCAGGCATGTACTGCTGCGGACCGACAGTCTACCACTACGCGCACATAGGCAACCTGCGGGCCTATGTGATGTGGGACATCCTCCGCCGGACGCTCGAGATGCACGGATACAACATCAGCCATGTCATGAACATAACAGACGTAGGCCACCTGACCAGCGACGCGGACGAAGGCGAGGACAAGATGCTCAAAGGCGCGAAGAGGGAAGGCAAGACGGTCTGGGAGATAGCAAAGTTCTACGAGCAGCAATTCTTCAGGGATACAGACAGGCTCAATATCAAAAGGCCGACCAAGACGTGCAAGGCGACAGAGCACATCAAAGAGATGATAGAGCTCATAAAGAGGATAGAGGCCAACGGGTACACGTACGAAGCGGAAGGCAACATATACTTCGACACGTCAAGATTCGAAAGGTATCACGACCTCAGCGGGCACAAGCCTGACGATGAAGAGACAAAATCACGGGTGGAAGAGGACTCAGCAAAGAAGAACAAGGCAGACTTCGTGCTCTGGTTCACGCGCAGCAAGTTCGGCGACCAGGAGATGCAGTGGGACAGCCCCTGGGGCAGAGGATTCCCCGGCTGGCACGTCGAGTGCAGCGCCATGAGCATCAAATACCTCGGAGAGCAGTTCGACATCCACACAGGAGGCGTCGACCACATACCCATACACCACACCAACGAGATAGCGCAGAGCGAGGCAGCTACAGGCAAGCACCCCTGGGTAAGGTACTGGATACACAACGAGTTCCTGGTCATGGACAGGGACAAGATGTCAAAATCAAGCGGAGAATTCCTCAGGATGCAGACCATCCTCGACAAAGGATACGACCCTCTGGTGTACAGGTACTTCTGCCTCGGAGCCAACTACAGGCAGCAGCTCAAGTTCAGCTGGGACGGCATGGACGGAGCGGCCAACACGCTCAACCGTCTGAAGAATAAAGTGCTTGAACTAAAGGAAGGACCAGCTACTGAAGAGAAAGAGGAGACAGAATACCAGTCAGATAAGACAGAGATGTACATGGGAGAGTTCGCTTCAGCAGTCAATGACGACCTCAACACACCACAGGCATTATCCGTCATGTGGTCAGTGCTGCGGGACGAGGAACTCAATCCAGAAGAGAAGCTCGCACTGCTCTACAGGTTCGACCAGGTTTTAGGACTGGGATTCAGGGAATGGCAGAAAGAGAAGTTCGAAGTGCCTGATGACATCCAGAAACTGGTCGATGAAAGAGAGAAGGCAAGGGCTGATAAGAACTGGGACAAAGCGGACGCGTTGCGGGACAGGATAGCTGAGATGGGATTCACAGTGAAGGACACCCCTGAAGGCCCGAAAATGGAGAGAATATGAATTAAATTTTTAAATCATGCTCGCTTTCAATCTTAAAAAGAGGTGAATGATGGCAGCAGATGCCCTGACATACCTGACATATCTCGGTGTGCTTCTACTCGTAGGTCTTTTCTGCACAATATTATCATCCAAGATAAAGCTTCCCAACGTATTGCTTCTAATCGTCGCAGGCATCCTCCTGAAGTACCCCAAATACAAAGGGGCGCCGCTGTTCGACATACCCCAGAACTTCATACTCACCCTGGGTGTCCTCACCCTAATATTGGTAGTATATGACTCTGCATCAAACTTCAAGCTAAAGGAAATAGACCAGATGTTCTTCAAGGCACTGAAGCTGACAACATTCTTCATCATCCTGACACTCTTCCTCTTCACCATCACAGCAAAGTACATGCTGGATATAGACGTATATCTCGCGGTCCTGTTCGCTTCATTCATGGCAGGCACTTCACCGGACGCGGCACTCTCCCTGCTCAGCGGAGCCAAGAACAAGATAGCAGAGTTCCTTGAGATAGAATCCATAGTCAACACGCCGCCGCTGGTCCTGCTCCCATTCATAATCGTCGACCTCATGAATACCATGGAGAGCATGACCTTCGACACGGTCATACAGCAGTCAGTCCCTTTCCTCCAGCAGATAATCATAGGACTCGGCGCGGGCCTGCTTGTGGGCGTCATAGTGTTCAAGGTGATGAGCAGGGTATATGAGGAAAAGGTATCACCGATAGCCATAGTGGCGGCAGCCCTGATAACATACGTCCTCGCGGAGAACATCGGAGGCAACGGCGTACTGGCCGTGACGACCATGGCAGTGATTGTTGGCAACATCTACATAAAGCACAAGGAAACACTCGACAAGTTCTCATCAACATTCTCTGCATTCCTGCAGATACTGGTGTTCATACTCCTAGGCCTGCTGATCGACATACAATGGAGCGTCGCTTTCGTCATAAAATCCCTCGCGCTGTTCTTCGTGTTCCTGCTGATAAGGCTGCTGTCAATACACATAAGCTTCTGGGGAGAATACACTCTCAAGGAAAAGATATTCATGACCATAAACGCACCCAAAGGCATAGCCATGGCAGTGGTCATATTCCTGCTGAGCACCTACGCGATACCAGGTCTCGAGCAGATACTCGACTACGGACTCGCGTTCATACTGTACTCGATAGTCCTCGCGACTCTGGTCATCAAGTTCTCCAAGTTCTTCATACAGCAGGAGCTCATAAAGCCAGCAGCCCAAACATCAAAGAGCTCCAAAAAGAAGCCAGGCAACAGCAAAAAAGGCAGAAAAAAGAAGTGACCCGGAAGAAGCGATAATATGCCCGGTCATGCCTGGTTGATGCTTAATCCTTCTCCGCAGCTTCCTCTGCAAGCTCTATGCTGACCTTCACGTTCTCATGATCATCGAGAGGGACGTCAGCCTTGCCGAAAGCGAACTCAACAGCATTAGCAGTGCCTATGAGGTCCTGCTTCAACTCCTCCAGGCGGGCCTGGTGCTCCTCATCGCACTCGACGACCAGCTTCACAGGCTTCTTCAGCGAGACCTGCCTCTCTGACTTGAACTTCCGTACGGCACCGATTATCGCGACCACAAGGTCACCTGTGATCTCCGCCTGCTCATTGAAAAGATGCTCATGCACCTCAGGCCATCCCGAGTTATGGATAGACCTATACCCTTCCGCCTCTGCGAAGTAGAGATGGTACACCGCCTCTGTTATGTGAGGCATAATCGGAGCGATAAGCTTGAGAGTGTCCCTGAAGACATGATACACCGTGAACTGGGCGGCAAGCTTCTGGTCCTCGCCGCGCTTCTCAGGATTGTATATCCTGTCCTTAGCGATCTCAAGATAATTGTCGCAGACATCATTCCAGAAGAATATCTCAGCAGCAGCCTTCGCCTTGGAATAACGGTATCCTTCCAGGTCGTCAGTGCAGGACTTCACGGTCTTCTGCAGCCTGGAAAGTATCCACTCGTCCATCGGGCGGAGCTTCACATCCTCCGGCTTTGTCTTCGGATCGAAGCCCTCAAGGTTCATGATCGCGAACTTAGTGGCATTCCATATCTTATTGACCATCTTCTTGCCCGCGACAAGCTCCTTCTCCTGGAAGTTCAGGTCATCCCCCAGCTTGGAACCTCCGGCAAGGTAGCGCAAGGCATCAGCAGAGTACTTTTCTATCATATCCCTCGGTTCGATGATGTTGCCCTTCGACTTGGACATCTTCTTTCCTTTCGGGTCAAGCATCCATCCCGATATCATCGCGTTCTTCCAGGGAATCATCCCAAAGTGCAGCTGACTCTTGACGACAGTGTTGAACAGCCAGAACGAGATTATGTCGTGAGCCTGAGGCCGCAGGTCCATCGGGTTGTTGACGAGCTCCTCATAACACGGCTTGCCCCTGAACAGCTCCTTGACTATAGTGGGAGTCAGGGACGAGGTGGCCCATGTGTTGATTATGTCTGTCTCCCCCCTCAGCTCAGGGTGTCCGCACTTCGGGCACCTGTCGACAGGAGGAGCGTCTTCTGCAGGGTCCACCGGCAGGTCTTCCACCTTCGCGAGAATGACCTCATCGCACTTCTCACAGTACCATACAGGGAAGGGTATCCCGAACGGGAGCTGCCTGCTTATGCACCAGTCCCACTGAAGCCCCTGCACCCAGTTCTCATAACGGTTGATGTAATGCTTCGGATGCCATGTGAAATCACAGCCCCAGCGCATCATATCATCCTTGAGGTCAAGGTACCTGATGAACCACTGCTTGCTGTGCACGAACTCTATGGGGGTGCCGCATCGCTCGTGGACATTCACCGCATGCCTGATCGGCTTCTGGTCTTTCAGGAGGCCCTGTCCTTTCAGGTCCCCGATGATGGCCTTCCTCGCCTCCTCGATCTTCATGCCCTTGTACTTCTCGGCGAGGTCGGTCATGCGACCGAACTTATCGATAGCCTCCTTTATGGGGAGCTTGTGCGCCTTCTGCCAGTCACAGTCCTGCGCGTCACCAAAAGTGCAGCACATCACCACCCCTGTCCCCTTCTCCGGATCCGCGTGCTCATCGGGAAGTATGGGTACTGTGGTGTCGAAACCAGGAACTTTCGCCTTTTTACCTTCAAGATGCTGGTATCTTTCGTCTTCAGGATTAAAGAACACAGCGACGCAAGCAGGCAGAAGCTCTGGCCGGGTCGTCGCGACCATCAGTTCCTCCCCATCCACCTTGAACACTATGTCGTTGAAAGTGGAATCCATCTCCCTGTCCTCACACTCAACCTGGCTGATCGCTGTTCCGCACTTAGGGCAGTGCATGGCGGGAGCCTCCATCCTGTACTCCCTGCCCATACCGTAAAGGTCGATGAAAGACTTCTGGCTGATACGCTGGCAGTGAGGGTCTATCGTAGAGTAAGTGACTTTGAAATCACAGCTGATGCCAAGCCTCTTCCAGTCACCTATGTAAGACGGCTTCAGCTCTTTCTCAAGGGTGTCAAGACAAAGCTTCCTGAACTCCCGCCTGTCCATCCTGTTGGCGTTGACCTTCTTGGTCTTCTCGATGAGCAGCTTTGTAGGCAGGCCGTTGTCGTCCGTGCCCAACGGCTGCAGCACGTTGAAGCCGCGCATACGTCTGAAGCGCGCTATGAAGTCCTGCTGTGAATTGCTGAAAGCATGACCCATGTGCATCTTTCCAGAAACCGTCGGCGGAGGTGTATCTATCGAGAAGAGCGGCTTCTCTGTATCGGCAGGGTCAAATGCGTTTATGCCCTCTTCCTCCCAGAACTTCTGTAGCCTGGGTTCCTCTTCCTTAGGTTCATATCTCTTGGGAAGCTCTTCCATCGTACCATTCCAGATTTGCAGTTCTTATTTAAAATTTTGTCTTAAAAAGAACAAAATTTTCGATCCCTCAAACCTGCAGCTTGAGTTATTTAAACATTTAGGTTATGATCCGCTTCTGATATTTACTTACATTGTAGGTAATCTTTTATAAATTATACTTACATTGTAGGTGTTGTGTTTTTTAGGTGTTGTGTTTTTTCCTGGTCGCTTCGTAACTAAGAGGTTTCACAATAAACTTAATAATGAGCCCACACTTTTCCTGACTCGATGGCCATACGCGCAAGACCTTGGACACAGAAACACAGCCCTTCCAAAGTCAGCGAAGTAGTCGGACAGGACAAGGCAATAGCATCCCTCAAGAAATTCGTACTCAACTTCAAACGCGAGAGGAAAAAAGGCGCGCTGCTCTACGGGCCGACAGGAAGCGGAAAGACCTGCGCGGTGTATGCACTGGCCAAAGAGATGGACCTTGAAGTGGTAGAGCTGAACGCCTCAGACTTCAGGACCGGAGACGCGATAAGCTCAGTAGTCGGAAACGCGTCAAAACAGATGTCCCTCTTCGCAAAAGGCAAGATAATACTCGTCGACGAGATCGACGGGGTGTCAGGCAACAAGGACAGGGGAGGCCTGCCAGAGCTGGGAAGGATCATCAAAGAGACCTCTTTCCCCCTCGTCTTCACCGCCAACGACCCTTTCGACAAGAAATTCTCAGACCTCCGCAAGAAATCGACGATGATAGAGTTCGAACCCCTGCAGCACCCACAGATAAACGGACTGCTCAAAAGGGTAGCAGATGCAGAAAATATAGAATATGATGAAGATGTGCTCAAATCCCTCGCGAGAAGGGCCGGCGGGGACGCAAGAGCAGCGATAAACGACCTGCAGATACTCGGATCAGACAAGAAACTCGACAGGAAAGACCTTGAAGTCATGTCGGACAGGGAACGGATGGAAGAGATAACCACAGCCCTCACCAAGATATTCAAGACAACAGACCCGATCATAGCGAGAAGCTCTTTCAACACAGTCACTGAAGACCTCAAAGAATGCATGCTATGGGTAGATGAGAACCTTCCGAAGGAATACGAGAAGCCCGCAGACCTCGCACGCGCATACGACTACGTATCCAAAGCAGACATGATGAACAGGAGGATAATGCGATGGCAGCACTGGAGATTCCTCTCATACGTCAATGACTTCCTCAGCGCAGGAGTGGCAGTATCAAAGGACGAGAAGTACAAGAAGATGGTGGACTACGAAAGGACCGAAAGGCTTCTCAAGATATACATAGCCAACAGGAAATACCAGAAACGCCTCGCGATATGCGAAAAGATCGCAGAACAGACACACACGTCAAAGAAGCGGGCAGTGAAGGACACATACCCATACCTAAAAGCGATGTTCAGGAAAGGCAAGGACAAGGAGATGATGAGCGGCATAATCGAACGCCTGGAGCTTGACAGCGGCGAAGTGGAGTACCTGAAAAAGTGATGCACAAAAAGTTCACCAGAACTTTTTGGGAGGGGTTTAACACCCACCTCTTTCAACATCGGAGATGTTGTTTTTCAACATCAAAGATGTTGTAAACCTTCAATGCAGAGCTTGAAGTAAACCTTCAATGCAGAGCTTGAAGCTTTATGGTGAACTTTTTGGCATGCTCAAAACGCAATGCGTTTTGGCACCCCAAAATGCTTACGCATTTTGAGGGTCCTAAAATCCGTCTGTCAAAACGAGTGTCACGTCATACACAAAGAATCGCAGATTCTTTGGTCGCCCAACCCTGTCGGGTTGTGCATACCCCGACCTCTTTCACTTTTTTCAGTATCTTAAATACTGTAAACCATCAGAATGTACACATTCTGAGGTACTTTGTGCGTGTAAGCATTCAGGGAAACCCTGAAGTTTAGGTTGGGATGTGACACTCGTGACGGATTTTTATGATATTATAACATAATTCTTAGCACAAACTATATAAATGTAGAAAGACAGGAGATAGATTAAGGTAGACAGATTTGTATCAGAAGCAGCAAAAGAGGAGCATATAAGAGGCGTATGAATGACAACAGAAAAAGCAAAGAAAAGCGATGAGGGAAAGGCCACCCTCAACATAGATGACATGGCCACCTTCTGCAAGCGAAAAGGTCTTGTGTACCCAAGCTCCGAGATATACGGAGGCATGGCAGGATTCTTCGACTACGGACCCTACGGAACAGAGCTCAAGAACAACATCAAGAAAGAATGGTGGAAGACACACGTCCAGTCAAGAGAAGACATCGCAGGCATAGACGGCAGCGTGATATGCAACCCCAAAGTATGGGTCGCGTCAGGGCACACAGAACAGTTCGGGGACGTGCTTGTGGAAGACCTCAAGACACACGAAAGGCACAGGGCAGACGAGCTCATAGAAGAAGCACTCGGAATACAGGCAGACGGGCTCAGCCCAGAAGACCTTGGAAAGCTGATCAAAGAGAACGACGTAAAATCACCCAAAGGCAACGACCTCGGCGAGCCAAGACAGTTCAACCTCATGTTCTCAACAAACGTAGGACCGGTCCACAGCGACGATTCAAAAGCATACCTGCGCGCAGAGACAGCACAGATAATATTCGCAGCGTTCAAGAACGTCTATGAGACATCAAGACTGAAACTGCCGTTCGGCATAGCACAGATGGGCAGGGCATTCAGGAACGAGATAGCGCCAAGACACTTCCTATTCAGATGCAGGGAATTCGAGCAGATGGAGCTAGAATACTTCATACACCCCAATATGCACGGTGCATGCCCTTACATAGACCAGGTCAAAGAGCAGAAGGTCACAGTATACTCGGCAGAGATGCAGGAAAAACAACATGAAGCGGCAGAGATGACGGTCAAGGAAGCCCTCAACAAGAAAGTATTCAAGAGCCCCTGGCACGCTTACTGGCTCGCGACAGAGATCAAATGGTTCATCGACCTGGGCGCAGACCCAAAGAACTTCAGGCTACGCCAGCACAACAAGGACGAACTCGCACACTACTCGACAGACTGCTGGGACCTCGAGTACAGGTTCCCCTGGGGATGGAAAGAGCTGGAAGGCATAGCCGACCGCTCTGACTACGACCTTTCCCAGCACGCAAAGCACAGCAAGAAAGACATGAGCATATACGACGAAGAGAGCAAGGAGAAGATAGTGCCGCACGTCGTGGCAGAGCCAAGCCTGGGCGTGGACAGAAGCTTCCTCGTCTTCATGTTCGACGCGTACGAAGACGACAAGGAAAGAGGCAACATAGTCCTGCACCTGCATCCAAAGCTCGCGCCGTACAAGCTGGCAGTGCTCCCCCTGGTCAACAAGCTGAACGACAAGGCAAGAGAGGTTTTCGACGAGCTGAAGCAGGAATTCCCATGCTTCTACGACAAGTCAGGCAGCGTAGGAAGAAGGTACGCGAGAATGGACGAGCTCGGCACCCCGTTCTGCATCACCATAGACTTCGACACTCTTGAGAAAGGAGACGTGACCATAAGGGACAGGGACACCACAGAACAGAAGAGAGTGCCTATAACAAACCTCAAGGACACGATGCGAAGGCTCATAGACAGGGAGACAACCATAGAAGAGCTGATGTCAGACAAGGACAGGATAGCAAACTGACATAATCAACATACATATACTGCATCACATGTGCAGCATCACATATGCGGAATCAGGTATACGGCAT
>CAYOQS010000001.1:0-70573 GCA_964406185.1 uncultured Methanosarcinales archaeon | reverse complement strand
ACATATACTGCATCACATGTGCAGCATCACATATGCGGAATCAGGTATACGGCATAAAAAATGAAAAAAGCAGGTGAAAAGGCCAAATCATTCCTGGCACACGCAGTATTCATAGCGATAATAGTCCTCGGACTCTATTTTATAGTCACATCCACAGTCAATCTCACAGGATATGTGATCCTGGACGCAGCGACAGCAAAGACAAAACTGGAATCAGCACTATCAAGCTCAGCGCTTTTCAGCCAGGTCCCGCAGTCCAGCATATGCGTAATCATAAACGACCCTGAACAGCCGCTCTCTCTGCAGGCAGTGAAGGGCAGCACAGGCTGGACAGTATCAGAGATGGTCGGATTCTGCTCAGGATTCAATTCCGAAGATGTGATAGTCCAGTTCCCTGACTACGACTCATTCTCAGCGATAGTCGACAACCCGTCACCCCGCAACATAGCACAGGGAGCTATAGACCAGGACTACCAGATACTCAAATCAAAATATGTAGAGCTCGGCGGAAATGTCATATGCGACGCAGCGTTCAAGGTCAAATACTGCCCCGCGCTGAAGACTATGGCCACACCAGAGCAGCTGATAGAAGGCGACCTCGCATGCTGCATAGACAAGCTCACCAGGTCGCAGAGGCAGCTGCTTGAGGAACACCTCCAGCAGGGAACATACGAAGACGAGATAGGCATACTTCAAGAGCCCAGCGGCATGGCAGGCATGAGCATGACAACAAGCATAATAATCCTCGGAGTCATCGTGCTGGTAGTTGTCGGAGTGGTAGCAGGAGTCATGCTCAAAGGCAAAGGACCGAAACCCCCTGCCGAAGCGGGAAAGAAACCGCCAACAGGCAAGCCAGGAATAACACCAGGAGTAACGCAGGGCGCAGGCATGCCGGGCGCGGGAGCACCAGGTGCCGGGCAGACAGTAGCAGGAGCAGGCACGCCACCAGCAGGAGCTGCACAGCCCACGATGCAAACACCTACAGCGCATACAGGAGCAGCAGCGCAGGCGGAAAGCCCCCAGGTGACAGAACTCCGCAACTACGTCAAGCAGGTCCTTAAAGAAGGATACGCCCCGGACGAGATACGCGGACACCTGCTCCAGATAGGATGGGAACCAGACACCGCAGACAAAGTCATAAGAGAAGCGTACCAGCAGGCACAGCAGGAGTTACAGCAAGGGCAATAGCGACATTTACAGCCATACAATAAAAAAAGCATGACAAGCTTTTTATACTATTCCTGACAGACAGAAACCATACAAGATAGCATACGATATACTGTTACATACCATATATATTTCCAGGCAAGTATCCAACTCAGGGGGCTGAACATGGCAGAATTCATTGACATCATCAGACGCATGCGGAAGCTATCGCAGGAAGAGGAGAAAGCCCTTGACTCTCTTGAGTGGTACACATCCCCAAGACAGAGACGCGCGATAAAGGGACTTCTGAAAGAAAGGAAGATAACGATAGAGAAGGAGAACTTCTCCCTCGCAGGGCTTGTCGACAACCTCACCATACCAAAGCTGTCAGCCAAATCCCCCTGTCCAGAGACGAAGGAGATCGTCAGGGAAGTGAACGACAGGATAAAAGAGAAGACAGACGAGACAATATCAGAAGAGTTCTCCAAGACAGTCCTTGACAAATGCTCGCAGATGATAGCCCCAAACATCGTAGGTTTCGAGACGGTGAAAAAAGCCGTCGCGCTCCAGCTGTTCTCACCTGAACACATACATATACTTCTGTTGGGAGATCCGGGCACAGGAAAGACACAGATACTCAGCGCAGCCACAGAGCTTGCACCAGTCTCATCTATGGGACTAGGGTCAGGTACGTCAGGCGTCGGTCTTGCAGTCACGGTAAAAGGCAAGGAAGTCGTGAAAGGCCTGCTACCCATGGCAGACAACGGGCTCTGCGCGATAGACGAGCTCAACCTCATGAAAGAGGAATCAAGAGCATCGCTGTACAACGCGATGGAAAAAGGCTTCGTGTCATACGACAAAGGAGGCCACTCCTACAAGTTCGACGCGCGCATATCGGTCCTTGCCACAGCAAACCCCAAAGGCGACAAGTTCGTCGGTGAAAAGGTCGGCGAACTCAAGAAACAGCTCCCGTTCGACGCGGCCCTGCTCTCCCGGTTCCACCTCACATTCCTCGTAAGGAAACATGACATAGAAGAGTTCAAGCAGATAACGAAAGCGCTGCTAAACAAGAAAAAGCAGTCGCTCACACAGAAAGAGAACGAATTCCTCAAGGAATACGTAAGGAAAGCTCACTCCCTCGGAGAAATAAAGCTGCCGAAAAGGTTCGAGCAGGAGATCGTCGATTTCATAGCAGACATCAAGGAGAACGAGAAGAAATACCTCGTCGAGATATCGCCGAGGATGGTCGTCGGTTTCTCCAGGATGGCAAAAGCGGCGGCGCGGATGGAACTGAGGAAAGAAGTATGTGAAAAGGATGTTGCACTCGTCAAGAGCATAGTCCGCGAAAGCCTGAAGACATCAAAACAATGATTCTGTAATAGACCTAAAGCCAGAAAAACCGCCGAAACAATCCCGGCCGAACCGACCGAAAGGTATATAAACGCCCCAAAAATTTTCTGGACAGGCCGCGTCAAGAACCACAGATACCCCGCACGGTCCACGCAAAACATACATAAATACTTAAAAAAGAGACTGAAAACAAAGACGGTGACCTGATGATAAGGCTTGTGAAGAAATTCATAAAAAAGATGTTCAAAGACATCTTCAGGAAAAGAAAATCACTCAAGATAGGACTTTACGGCCCCCCAAACGGAGGCAAGACCACACTCGCCAACCGCCTATGCATGGACTGGCTCGGCGAAGAGATGGGATCTGTTTCTAACATCGAACACGAGACCAGAGAGGTCCAGATAAAAGAGAAGATATCGGTCAAGAAAGACAACAAGGAGCTCTCATTCAGCCTCGTCGACACGCCGGGCATAGCCACCAAGATAGACTATGAAGACTTCCTGAAGAAAGGGATGAAAGCAGCAGATGCCAAGAGGCGTGCGAAAGAAGCGACAAAAGGAGTCATCGACGCCATAAAATGGCTTGACAACATGGACGTGGTCATAGTAGTGCTCGACTCCACAAAAGACCCATTCTCACAGGTCAACATAACAATCATAGGGAACCTCGCAGCAAGGGACATACCCGTGCTCGTGCTCGGCAACAAGACGGACCTCAAGAGGTCAAAGCTCAAGAAAGTCAAGGCAGCCTTCCCGCAATACGAAGTCATAGGCATATCAGCAAAGAAAGGGACCAACATGGAAGAGTTCTACGAGAAGCTCTTCGAGATAGCCAGGTGAGCAGAGATGGGACTGACACTACAATTCATACCGTACGGGGAAATCGAGAGCCTCAGCTCCCTCGGAAGGATACGCAAGCTGCTCAACGCAGTGAAAGAAGACAAGATAGTCCTTCTCGAAGGAAGGCTGCGAAAGGAAGAGGAGACCGAGCTCATCAAGACCACCATGGAAGAGATAAACGCAGAGTTCAAAGGCATAGAGCTCGCCGTCATATACCCTGAAGCCCAAAAAGCTGCAGCGCTTGGCAAGGTCAAGCAGGGCTTCATCAACATGCTCCTCGGAGACAGGCAGGGACTCACCATAATCGGACCGGCTTCCATAGTCAAAGAGATAAAGAAAGACCCCAACAAGATACAGCTTTTCACACAGGACACGAAAAAGAAGAGCAGGCCCAGGAAGCGAAAGAAGAAAGGTAAAACATAATGCCCCACCAATGCGTAAGATGCGGAAAGCTCCACGATGACGGAGACTCACAGCTCCTGCTCAAAGGCTGCGGATGCGGTTCAAGACTCTGGTTCTATGTCAAGAAAGACTCGCTGGAGAAAGCGAAGACCATAACCACCACACTGACCGAAGAGCAGAAAGACCAGATAGAAGAGGACGTCAAGGAGATAATAGGTGTGGAAGACACAGACGAAGCAGTAGTGCTTGATCTTGAGTCTATACGCATAACAGAGCCGGGCAAGTTCGAGCTCGACCTGGTGCAGCTGTTCAACAAGGAAAAACCAGTAGTGTTCAAGCTCGCAGAAGGCAAGTACATGATAGACGTCGCAGAGACATTCCAGAGAAGGAGCGAGTTCAGGGAGAAGAAGGATTAGTTCTTAAGAACCGGTAAGGTATTAGACATTTCTCAAATACAAAGATAATCCCGACTCCCTTCGGTCGTCTGGGATCATCGAGCATTTGAAAACACAAAATCCCGACTTCATCGGGATTTTGCATTTCTAAAATGGGACGGCCGGGACTTCCAAAAAAACTCCGCATTTTCAGCTTTAAAGCGTAGCTTTAAATTTGAACCCGGAACACCACGGTATCCGATAAGATACTACTCCAATCTGCACTGAAAAATCTTCAGCCGTTTAAGCCAGTGTTTTGCACTGTGTGCTCTTTCCTGCCGCCAGCTTCACAAGCTCAGCAGGTCCCAGATTGAGCTACCGCCCCATTTGGTACTCAAATAACATCTCATCGGCCAAAGCCCTGACAATCTAAGTGCAGAACGAAGATTATTTTCTCTTTATATAACTTTTGTTCAGGAGAAGTCTTCCTCCTCAACATCAAGAGATTCCTGCGGAGCGGTCACCTTCTTCTCAGGCTCCGCCTCTTCAGGCAAAGGATTTTTCTCAGGAGCAGATCCTTCAGAAGACGCCGCCTGCTGCTCTGGCTCTGGTTCCGGCTCAGGTGGCTTTTCCTCCTCAGCAGCTACTCCTTCCTTCCCGTCACCCTTCACGACCTCAAGAGTGCCGAACTTGCCCGTGGTAAGCTGGAGCTCACCCTGGAACTCGCTGACATAACCCTTCATGATCCTGACAGTATCGCCGGGCTTCACCTGCTCGATCTGCTCATTCCACAGAGAAAGCTTGACCTTGCCCGAACCGTCCGTGATAATCGCGCTCGCTACACGGCCCTGCCTGCCGAACTTGGTGAACTCCCTGACATCGCTCACTTCCAGCACTTCCCCCTCGACATCAACATTGGTCTGACGGGGCTGAAGATCTTTTATCAACATACAATCACCTGCCGATAAAAAATATAAGATATGTTTAAAAAACTTTGCCTTGCAGGCCGGACCACCTTTTAAACCTCCATAACCTCCTTACGGACCGAAAAACTGCGAAAATTTTAAATACGCACAAAACAGCGTCAGGAGCATGGAAATCAACATCCCCAAACCCGCAAAAAAGAGCATCATCCAAGTTCTCAAGAAGGGCCAGCGGTACATCAACAGGAAAGATTCGAAAAAGCTGAAGCATCTCAGCGACCACACCATAGACAATGCAAGCATATACCAGGATCCTGACTCCCTGACGGTCGCCGTCCTGATATACGCCATATCCAAACTGCTCGAGAGATGGGGCTTCGACTCAGAATACTCAGAGCAGGTAAGGAACATGCTCGGCAGCGCACAGGAATCACTCGAGCATGACAAGCTGGAAGAATACAAGGAGAAGATGAAGAGGATATCCGACTTCACAGCTACACTAGACAAGAAATACCGGTTATATGTAGAGCGCGTCCTGGATAAGGCCCAGATAAAGAAGGGCAGCAGGCTGTACGAGCACGGCATAAGCGCGGCAAGGGCTGCAGACCTTCTCGGCATAGGCAGATGGGAGCTCATGAGCTACATAGGCAAGACCAGGATACACGATGAGGACGGCAAGGTCAGCCATGTCGAGAGGAGGCTCAACCTCGCAAGATCGCTCTTCGGACAGGGATAATATGATGAGATCAATAGTATTCGATGCGGGACCGGTGATAAGCCTGACTACAAACAACCTGCTCTGGGTGCTCGACTACCTCAAGGAATCTTTCGAAGGAGACTTCTACATACCCCGCGCGGTCAAGTCGGAGCTGGTAGACAACCCCCTCAAGTCAAAGAAGTTCAAGTTCGAGGCGCTCCAGGTAAGCCACAGGATAAACAAGGCAGTCCTGACCGTCGTCGACACACCCAAGATCAAGGCATTGGCAGAAGAGCTCCTTGAACTGGCGAACCACCTCTTCAAGGCAAGCGGGAACTGGATAAAGATAGTCCAATACGCAGAGATGGAGGCCCTCGCAGCAGCAATAGTCCTCAACTCGTCAGCTCTGGTCGTCGATGAGAGGATCACCAAGATGCTGGTCGAGAACCCTGAAGACATATCGGGCAGGCTGGCCAAGAAGACAAGATACAAGATAACCATGAACAAGCAGAACCTGAAGAAGATACAGGGATGGCTGAAGGGCGTCAAGATACTCCGGTCCGTCGAGCTGGTCATGGTGGCCTACGAGAAAGGCTTCCTCGACAAGTACCTGCTCAAGACAGACGACGCGAGGAAGACCCTTGTCGAGTCCCTGCTCTGGGGCATAAAGCTGCACGGGTGCGCGATATCCCGCCAGGAGATAGACGAGCTGGTAGAGCTCGAGGTGTCTCCGCAAGCCGGCGGATAAGGCTTTCCCGACGAGACAAACCCTTTTTCTGGTCGAGACCTCGACGGTCAAATCAAAACATTTAAATACTAGTCTTCGTGGGGTAAAGGTGGTTTTTCCCCAGAGAAAAACGGAGGTCCAAAATGGCACAAAAAGTTGCAAAGGTTGGTGTTAAGAAAGAGCCAGGATATCTCTATTTCGTCGACAAGAATGGAGACGTATCCTGCGCGAAGATGGCCCGCGGCCGAGGAGGCAAGGCAGGCAAACCGAAGAAAGTCGCCAAGGTCGGAGTCAAGAAGAAGCCGGGCTTCCTCTACTTCATCGACAAGAAGGGAGACATATCCTGTGCAAAGATGGTGAGAGGCGGCAAGAAAAAGAAGGGAAAGAAGAAGGCCAAGAAAGCCACGAAGAAGGCGAAGAAGAAGGTCAAGAAGGCCAAGAAGAAAGTGAAGAAGAAGGCCAAGAAAGCCACGAAGAAGGCCAAGAAGAAGGTCAAGAAGGCCAAGAAGAAAGTGAAGAAGAAGGCCAAGACGACCAAGAAGAAAGCCAAGAAAAAGGCCAAGAAGAAATAAGCCCTTCACGACACATTTTTTTTTCTTTTTTTTTCCTATCTTTTCTTTCTATCCTTTCACCTCTTTTTCTTCCAATACATCCCTTACAGCTATCGTCACCCGTGCTTGACAATACAACTTTAAATAATACTCAAGGTTACCTGCCAATGAGATGGAAGAAGAGGCAGAAGAAGAGATGGAAGGATATACTAAAGGGCAGGTAGTAGGAGGAGAGCTGGGAAAAGTATGCATAAGGCAGAAATCCGACCAGCCAATGGAGATAGGAGAGCTCCTCATATCCGAAGACAAGGAAACCGAGCATAAGATACTCCTCCAGGTCTATGACCTGACGTACGGAAGCCAGATATCACAGCAGAACCTCGAGCTCATATCCGGGATGAAGCTTGAGGACGGAACCGATGTATCCTTCTTCGATGAGAACGTGCGCAACTACACCATAGCTTTCTCAAAACCCATCGCGATAATAAAGGGAAAAGACATGCAGCTCTGCAAGAGGCTGCCCCGATTCTTCTCCGAGCTGAGAGGCGTGCAGGAGCAAGACCTCAATTTCATGGTGGCACCTCCAAACCCGCTCTTCCTCGGCAAACTCAGATCAGGATCAAAGATGCTTGACGTGCCCATAAGCCTGCCCGGCAGGAAGGTCTTCCCTCACCACGTGCTCATAGCTGCCACCACAGGACGAGGCAAGAGCAACCTAGTGAAAGTCATGCTGTGGAGCCTCATGGACAGGGACTACTGCGGTACCATAGTGCTCGACCCCCATGACGAGTACTACGGAAGGAACAGCACAGGGCTGAAAGACCATCCCGAAAGCGGAAGGCTGTCATACTACACCCCCCGTGATCCGCCGCCAGGAGCGTACTCCCTCAAGATAAACATCAACCAGATAAGGCCTGATCATTTCAGGGGAGCTGTGGCTTTCTCTGATCCGCAGAAGCAGGCGATGAACGCATACTACCGCGAACACGGCAGCAGATGGGTGGAGGCAGTCGTGCTCGAGAAGCCGCTCAATGTCGATTTCCACGAAGCCACAGTCAGCGTTCTCAGGCGGAGGCTGATGCAGCTCCTCGACATCACAGTAGATTCAGGACAGGTCAGCTGCAGGGGAGTGTTCGACTACGCAGCAGGGGAGAGCACCATCAAGGACATAGCCGGAGAGGTCGAAAGAGGCAAGACAGTCGTGGTGGACACTTCAGGATTCGGCGGAGCTGTCGAGATAATGATAGGAAGCATGATGATAACAGAGGTCTTCAGGCGTTACAAGAGATACAAACGAAGCGGGACACTGGAGGCAAAGCCGGTCGTCTCCGTCGTGCTGGAAGAGGCTCCGCGCGTGCTTGGCAAAGAGGTGCTCGAGTCAGGCCCGAACATATTCAGCACCATAGCGCGCGAAGGCAGGAAGTTCAAGGTAGGCCTCTGCGCCATAACACAGCTCCCGTCACTCATACCCCGCGAGGTATTGGCCAACATGAACACCAAGATAGTGCTGGGTATGGAAATGAAACCGGAAAGGCAGGCGATAATCGAGTCGGCATCACAGGACCTGTCCACAGATGACAGGAGCATAGCATCCCTTGACAAGGGAGAGGCGATAGTCACGAGCAACTTCGTCAAGTTCGCGACACCCATCAAGATCCCCCTGTTCGAGAGATACGCGCGAGAGTCCGCTGACGATTTTGTCGGGATGCGAAAGCATAATAAAGAAGGACGGGCTACAACAACATTTGAAGGGGTGAGGCTCCAGTAGCTTACCCAAAGAAAGAGGCGAAAAAGATGGGCGATCTCTCTGAATATCCTGGTTTTGAAAAGACACTGAAAGAAGCGTTTCCACTCGCGAAAAAGACCGTTGAGGAGGCGAAGGAACTCGATGTGAAGATATTTCTCAAGTTCCTTAAGAAGCACAAGCTCTTCGGCAAGACCATGATGGAAAAGCTTGCGAAGATACACGATCTCCTCAAGGAAAGCTGGCAGATCGCTGAAGAGATACGGGCGCACCCTGACAAGAGCCATGAGGAAGAGCTGGACAGGCTCAGCAAGATGACCTTTGAGATAGAGAAGCTGAGGGGAGATGTGCTGGAGGATCTTGACAAGGGCAAACACCTGCTTACGGAGATGGGGGGGCAGTTGAGCGCTTTCTACAATGACGAGAGGAGGATACTCGGCCTGGTCGATGAGCTGTATACTAACATGAAAGAAAAAGGCCTGGTGTCTGTGAAGCCCGGAGTCACGCAGCTCATGCACACAGCCACCAACATGCAGGGGGCTATACACAAGATCAAGCCGCTTTTCGAGGCGATATCCACAGCCTACGAACAGGACTCTGTAGAGATAGAGCGGATGCTCGATGAGGAGCAGAAGAAGGTTGAGGATAAGCTGAAAGGGCATGAAGCGGCAGACATAAACTTCAAGCCAATACTAGAACACATCAAATATGTCCAGGGAAAGATAGAAGAGCTGGTGGACAAGGCAGAGCAGGAGGCCAAGCTTGAGAAAGTCGCCAAGAGAGATGCGAAGCTCATGGAAGTGGTCATCGGCAAGATGCTGGAGAGAGAGCCGAAATCTGTCAAGAGGCTCTGATACTGCCGCGCAGATCCAGACTTTCAATCACCAAAATCTTTATATATCTGTAATCACTTCTTGGTGGTTATGTGGTCATAATGGGGGACATATCACACATAACATCAAGATTCTCAGACATTTCCCTGCAGGGCAGCGAACTGGAGCTTGAGATCAGACAGGAAACATGGGACAGCACAACAGACCCTGAAGGGAAAAGGATCCATAACTCCTACGTGCAATGGCGTGTCTACATGGTTGAGGCATACATACCCGGAAGACAGGAGCCTGTAAGGGCAGAAGCCGCAAGGACACTTTATTCAAGATTGACGGGAGAACCGCATGAGACATACGCACCCGAAGGAAATGCAGAAGCAGTATCTAATCTCATCCATTTCTTTGATTACCTCGCTAAAAGGGGGGCGAGAGTCATGATAACACATGATTCATCAGGTCTTTTCGATGAGATGGGCTGCCTTGAAGGTCTTGACACAGAGCAGGCGATACTGGCAATAGTCCATTCAGACCCTATGCGTAAGACAGAGGGTCCCCTTTATCTCGTGCAGCAGTTTCCATCGGAGCAGTGAAACAATTTCTCATTTTCTTCATACGAAAAACAAAACTTTAAATAAAGCACCACCCATATTCTCGACATAGCAGTATCCAATAGCACCATAACAAAAAAAGGTGAGCACATGACGGTCAGCGCTAAACAGATCAACAAGGCATTCACGCATCTCAACGACGAGATGAAGACGATAGGCGAACAGTCAGAAGTTCTGGAGAAAGCAGGCAACAAGATAAAGCCCAAAGACAAAGTCCTGTTCATCAAGGAAGTCTGGAAAACATTCAAGGTAAGGGAAGAACTGATAAAGACCATGGAGAACGTGCGGCGTGACTGGCACGCTGAAAAGAGGAAAGAGGCATCCGCAGAGGAGAAGCTCGACAAGCTCGTCGAGAAGAGGCTTTTCTCGATGGCTGCTGTCGCAGACCTTCTCGAGGAATCATTCGAGCATTTCCTGAACATCCTCAACACGCACATAGCATACAACAGGGCAGGATTCCAGGCGATGGACGTCCAGATAACGAACAGGAAGAGGCTATACAAGAGAACGCTCTTCGAGATAAACAAGCCCTCATACATACTGCTGGACGCAGAAGGCAAGAAACGGCTGGAGAATGCGGTCGAGACCCTCCGGGACATGTACGCCCAACTTAAGGATAAGACATCCACACTTGACAAGCTCTTCGCAGAATACAACAACAGGCTCAACCAGCTCTTCACACAGACATGGGAACTGGACTGCGTAGCAGCCGCTACAAGGACAAAATGGACGATCTTCGGAAGGAAACGCATCAATCCGAAGGCGGTCAAGATAGAGGATGTCAAAGCCAAAGATATCGACAAGCACATCAAGGCAGGAAAGATATACATCACACCATCTGACATGAACAAGCTTAAAGGGATGGAGATAACAGCGAACAAGATGAAGGAAGTGACTGTGCCCGCAATACTGCGTAAAAAGGAAGATGTCCATGAATACGTGAGGCAGATATTTGTCAGGGAAAAAGCGATATGGCAATTCCTTGATAGGATGCAGGAAAAGGCTGAAAATTCTCCATCTATCCAGAAAGGCTTTTCAGAAGTCAAAAAAGCGGCTTAAAGCCTTTATTTCTTCTTTTTAAGACTTTATAGCTCTTATTTTTTCTTTTAAAGACTCTGGAGCCACCATTTACTATGGGAAAATTATATAAATGTTGGATTTATACCACTGTTTGGTGATTATTTTTGGTCATTGAACTGGGGAGAGACTTTTTCGATCCGAGACACGACAGGGGGCAAGGATCAGAACAGGAACTGAAACGGAACATACTTCTGGCAGACATACGTCTGGAACTGGACTTTGACATTATGATCGACGGAACAGACATAGTGCACAGGCTAAAACTTGACCTGTCAGAAGAGACAAAGCAGGAGAAGGACCTTGCGAAAGTGATGCGGGAGGTGTATCTCGCCCACCTGGGCTATGACAAGGGGCTACACCTTTGTGACGTCAGGTACAGCACTTCCACAGCAAGATCGCCGAGAAACTTCCACAAACCGCTCAAACATCTTATAGGCTCCTCGATGCTCGAAAGTCTTGTCGATATCGAAGGAAACAGGATAGAAGATCCCAAGACTGCGAGATCATTGTACGTCCAGTTGATGTCAGGCATGCTTGACCCTGCATCACCGATAACAGACAAAGGCAGGGCAGAGATAATCCTTTCAGGAGAGCTCGACAACTATGTGATGGCAGCAGACATGCTTTTGGAAAAGAGATTCTCCAAGAGAAGACTCACCGCAGACATGGGAGACATAGCAAGGGCCGCGAACGCGGTCGTCGAGAGATGCCAACAGGCAGTAGAAAACAACCTCTTCGTGATGGACGCGAGCGTAGATGGACTCGATTATTTCTTCGACATGCCTGCCGAATCACTTTCGCTGGTCAGCTTCAGACCATATTACCACACGTACAACTCCGGTGCACAGGAATTCAGGCAGTGGGCAGAGAAGATACAGAAGTACGCGTGACGATTCCGCTTCACAACATTTTCTACGCAGACTCCACGCCATATTTACAAAATTTTAAATACCTGCTGACAGTCTTCTTCACCCATGGACAAAGGACCCCTGTTCAAGGCAAAACTGCACGACCCGAAGACTGCCTCAAGAAAAGAGCTGGTCGAACAGATACAGGATATAGTCAAGTTCCTGACGCTTGTCGCCCAGGACTTCGAGAAAAGGATAAGGACAGTATATGATCATGAAAAGCTTCTTATCCAGCTTAAAAGTGAGAGCAGTTTCCAGAGAGATGCCTGGAACAAAGGTCAAACATCCTCGTGGGAAAGCCACGGCAAGAAATGCGCAAAGCTCGCGAAAAAGATAAAGAAAGACATAACCCGTGTGATGAAATCCCTGGAGATAGAGATCCAGGAAGACAAGCTATCGCTGAGGCTCCTCACCATCGGCAAAGCCAGCCTTGAGCAGCTTGAACAAATCGAGATGGAGGAGCTGGAGCTGGAAGAGCACGAATACAGCGCATTCTATTCAGTCGCAAAGCAGAAACTTGCGACGCGTGAGGAATACCTAAAGGAAGAGCTTGAAAAAGAATCAGTCATAATGGCGGTGCATGACAAGCTCATAGAGCTTATCAGGAAACAGCATCCCATAATAGTCAGGCTCCAATACTTCATCAAGCAGGAGGAAGATACACTTGAGAAGTTCAGCTTTAAAGAAGGACAGAAATTCGACCCGGTCAGACGGGAGCAGCTCGAGAAATATCTCGAGCAGCTCATCAAGCAGGTGAACTCGCTGCTCATCCAGGAGAAGAAAGCATTCTACGACCCGTTCAACGAGCTCGCGAGACAGGAAGTCACGCCGATAGACAGCCTCTGCGAAATGATGTCAGAGAAGAGATCAGAGGGTACGAAGATAGATATGGCAGACGTGGACAGTATATTCGACACTATGACCGAGCCGGACGAATGGCAGATGCTCGTGTCAGCGATCAAGAGCAATCCTGACGCTTTTACTGAAGATGTGGTGGCTTCTGCACCCTACCTCTGGAAGAAGGCAAAGAAAGACATGAAGCTGGTAAAGCTCAAAGCCACGCACGACATACTGATGGGGGTAAAGAACAGGCATTCTTTCGAGCAGGAACTCAAGCAGATGATAAAGGACAAGAAGCCCCTGTCTTTGGTGATGATAGACATAGACCATTTCAAGCAGTTCAACGACACATACGGTCACGATATAGGCGACAAGGTTCTCAAGGAAGTAGCATCTGTCCTCAAGAAAGTCATAAGGCAATCCCATGATGAGATATACCGTGTCGGCGGCGAAGAGATAATGGTCGCGCTGCCCAACACAAAGATAGAGGGGGCCGAGAAAGCGGCAGAGAAGATGAGAATATCTATCGAACAGCATCCCATGACCAACTACGATGGTGAACAGATACAACAGGTCACGATAAGCCTGGGAGTTGTGGCTCTGGAAGACTACAACATGGCAGACGCGATGGGTCTGGACGCAGGACAGATCAAGAAGAAGATGATCAAGCAGGCGGACAACAAGCTCTACGAGGCAAAGGAAAGCGGCAGGAACCAGGTCAAAAGCTCAATCTTCACACCCACCACAGAGTAGTAAAAAAATGAAAGGTTTAAATAGTTCTCTTGCACAATAATTTTTAAGATGGGGGGTAGTGAACTAATCCGCGCATTGCGTTCAGAAGCCGTAAAAACGGTCAGAGTCTCTTTAGAAGAGGAATTAGACCATATACCTGGCAATGGAGGCTATAAAGCAGATTATTGGCTCAGATTCAGCTCTGAAGAAGGTTTTGAAACCCGTTCTTATCTCATGATGCTCACCACAGAAGAGGATGACAGAGGAGAGCCTGTACACGGCTATTTCAACCTCAAGAGGCTCTCTGTTGCAGGGCTTGAAGCTATGCTGCCCGGAACACAACAGATCAGACTCCTCAAATCAGCACTAGACAAGATCGCAGAGATAGACCCAAGGATAACGGGCAAGGATGAAGAACCCACTGCTCAGATATCAAGGATAGGCAAAGACCCATACAACATCCAGTTCATGAGACTCTTCTACCAATATGTCCAACAGGAATCAAGGAACCTGCCTGCAGAATGAACAAGCCAGCTTAAGAATCAACCAGACCATAAAGACCATAACAAAAAACATTTTAACCACGCCTTCTTTCCAGCCCATAAGGGGTAGACATCGTGAAGTTCTCACACATGGCAGACATACATCTCGGAAGCTGGAAAGAGTCCAAGCTGAGAGAGCTCAGCGAAAAGAGCTTCGCCACCGCGATCGACATCAGCCTGGCAGAAAAGGTAGACTTCGTGCTGATATCAGGAGACCTTTTCAACACAAGCCTCCCATCAATAGACAGCATCAAGCTCGCAGTGTCTGAGCTTAAGAAGCTCAAGAGGAAAGACATACCTGTCTATACGATAGCAGGCAGCCACGATTTCTCACCGTCAGGAAAGACGATGCTCGAAGTCCTCGAAGAGGCAGAGCTGGTCATCAACGTATGCAAAGGAGAAGTGGTGGGCGAGAAGCTAAAGCTTCACTTCACAAAAGACCTGAAGACAGGGGCCAAGATAACAGGTATGATAGGAAAGAAAGGCATGCTCGAGAAAAAATACTACGAAGGACTGATAAGGGACAACCTGGAGAGCGAGGAAGGTTTCAGGATATTCATGTTCCACACAGCACTGTCAGAGCTAAAGCCTGAAGAGCTTGAAAAGATGGAATCAGCGCCGGTCTCCGTGCTGCCACGCGGCATGGACTACTACGCAGGCGGACACGTCCATATAGTCAGGGAAGCCAGCATCGAAGGATACAGGAACATAGTATATCCCGGACCCACATTCCCGAACAGCTTCTCTGAGATGGAAAAGCTAAAAGGCGGATCATTCTACATATACGATGACGGCAAAACAGAATGCCGCAGGATCGAGCCCGCGCAGGTCGTTACGATACCCATGGACTGCGACCACAAGACACCACAGCAGGTCACCCAAGAACTCACCGAAGAGATCAACAGGAAAGACCTGAAAGGAGCGATAGTCCTTCTCCGACTTTCGGGCACGCTGGAGGCAGGGAAGACATCGGAGATAGACACGCGCAGGATATCAGAACTCATACAGGAGAAAGACGCGCTCACCATACTCAAGAACACAGGCAAACTAAGATCCAAAGATTTCGAAGAGATCAAGGTGAAAGCAGACACAACAGAAGATGCAGAGAAGCTCGTCGTCGAAGAGCACATCGGCCAGATCAAGTGCATGGACCTTAGCAGGGAACAGGAAAAAGATCTCATAAACAGCCTGATGCTCTCACTTGACAAGGAAAAAGACGAAGGGGAGAAGCAATCCGACTACGAAGACAGGATAATATCAGATGCGAAAAAAATCTTCGAGAAATAAACCATATTATGACTGGAGCTCCTCAAGCACGACCTTAACGTCATCACCTGTGCTCTCCTTCCCAAGCTCCTTGATATCGAACCACTTCACTTCATCCACATTCTCACCGCGGACAAAAGCCTTATCAGGGTCATCCAAGGTGCATTCGAAGATGTATGCCTCAACATTATCACCATCCTTCTGGTACTCCAGTATCGTGAACTGCTGCACGACCTGCGGTTCCAGGCCGATCTGACTCTGCGTCTTCTCCACAGCAGCCTGTTCGATATCCTTCTTGGTACTGACGATACCTCCCGGCAACTCCCAGAAATCCTTGCCTTCCTTGCGTAGAAGCACAAGCTTCGAACCTTCAAGGATAGCACAACCAGACAGCAGTAATGTAGACATCAAACATCCAGATGAAGTCTTTGTTTAAAAATTTAACGGGTCTGTACCGTCTAAAAGAAATCTGAGGACTTAAAGAGGATAAAAAGGAAAAGACAGATGAAAGGACTTCAGGCAGCCTTCTTCTCTTTTGTGAGCCGCTCAGTGAACAGACTGATCGCTTCCATCTCCTCCTTCTGAGCCTTCTCACCAGCCTTCATAGCAGACATTATGCTGCCCTCGAACTTAACTATGGACCGGGCGTAGCTTATCTCGTCCTTGACCCTCTTGACAAGCTCTTTCGAGTCGAACTCGACAGGAGCCAGGGTCTGGAGTATCATCTCAGCATTCTCGAGGATGGCAGAACCCGAAGCCGCAAGAGCGGTTACCCTCTGATAGGACCTGACTATATCCTGATCCTTGCTGTTGAGCTGCTGGAGCAGGTTCATCTCCTCGCGCGCAAGCTCAGGCTTGAAGCTCTGCAGCCTCTGCTCTCTCACCTCATCAATCCTGCTGACGAGAGACGCTCTTTCCTCAAGCATCTGCCCAAGACGCAGGATCTCCTGCTGCTGGTCCGCAACCTGCCGGGTCAGCCTTGTCGAAACCTTCTCAGCGTCCTTCAAAGACCTGCTCATAGTCGCAAGGAACTTAGATATCGTGACTGCCTGCCTTTCGAAAGCATCGGTCTTCATCGCCTTGAAACCTTTCTGGAGCTGCTTGGCAAGCTCAGACTCCTTCTGCGCCTCAGACTTGACCTTGCTCGTGAACCATTTCTCATCCTTGGCTGTAATCTTGCTCGCGTCCTTCGGTATCTTCCTCAAAGCCCTGAGCTCAGCGTCCGCCTCTTTCTTATAATGGGTCGCGTCACCTGAATGCGAAAGTATCTCCCGCTCGCCCCTGCGCATCTCCTCCCGGAACTGGGTCTTGCTGAGAGCTTCTGCGCGTTCCTTCTTGCGGGCTTCATTGATCGCCTTCTGGCCTGCCTTGACAGCGTCCCTGACCTCCTTGGGCTGGAACATAGTAGAAATCCAGTTGAGCAGTCCCATCTTGTTACCTCTTTTGACCTTTTAGTATAGACAAGGATAAATGCATATGATGTGGATAAATGCATATGATATCCGATGTGCTTATAAGACGCCATGCCGATTTAAAAACTTTTCCATAAAAGCCGGGAAAAAAAAGATCCCAATCAGAAACATATAAAAATCATCACTGCCTGATAATGAACATGGGGGATGTAGTGGTCAGCTTAAACGAGTATCTGCAGAGAAATCCTGACAAGAGGAAGTCAGCAGAATACCGACGGCTCAAGGAGCTTGAAAAAGAATTATTCGGAGAGACAGAAGAAGCAGAGTCATTCCTGGAGCTGATAGCACAAGAGGCAGAAACGACCACGCCAATCAATGAGCAACCCAGGCTCGTAACAGAAGTCTCGGCACGACTCGGCAACGACCTGCACAAGAAAGGATACCTCGACTTCGGAAACCTAAACGCAGACAAGTACGGCAGCTTTCTCAATCAATCATTACTATACACGTATACTTACGAAGCGAACCAGGCAAAAGCAGACAAGATATGCTCAGTCGCACTCCACCTGTTCAGATACCAGCAAGGACTACCATCATTGTTCAAGCCGGAAGAGATAAACAAATACAGGAAGACAGTCCTCGGAAAGATGTCATACTGGCTGAAAGAAAGGAAAGTCAACAGGGAACTAGTCAACCTACAACTAGGAGCCATGCACACGGCACTCGAAACAGGCGCAGAATTCCACAAAGTACAGAGAACTACTTCTTCTTCACCTGGATATTCGTCGGGCTCTTCCTCTCCAACAGCTTCCTGAGCTCAGCACGGTCCTTCTCGGTCAAGGCAGTCTCATTCCTCACCAGCTTCACAGCCTCATCGATAAGATTATCAGCGTTGAACTTCAGCTTCTGAAGGACTTCAAGATGGTCCTCGAAAACCTCGCGCTCCTTCTCAAGATCAGAACCAGACTTCTTCTTCTCGAAATTCTTCTGGAACAGAGAAATCGACTCGAAATGCTTCTCCCTGAAATCCTTAGCGAGCGAGTTGATATTGGCAAGAGCCTCATCAAACTCCTTTATGTAACGCGTGTCCTCTTTTTTCGAAAACAAACCCATGACGATTACCCCTGATAAACCATATAACTTATTTCAGTTTATAAAACTTTGTGACTATCCGCCAGTCTCTTATCTAACCTGTCTTCCTGTCGCGCAACCTGATATGAAGCTCCTCGAGCTGGCTCTCATCCACACCGCTCGGCGCGCCCTCCATGAGCGCATGACACATCTTGTTCTTAGGGAACGCGATGACCTCACGGATGGACTCATTGCCTGTGAAAAGAGCCACAAGCCTGTCCAGGCCGAAAGCGATACCTCCGTGCGGAGGAGCGCCGTAACGGAAAGCCTCAAGCAGCATGCTGAACTTCACCTCAGCATCCTCCCTGCTGATCCCGAGAAGAGAGAACACCTTCTCCTGCACCTCACGCTCATGTATCCTCCTGCTCCCGCCAGCGATCTCCACACCGTTCCAGACAAGATCGTAAGCGTCAGCCAAAGCCTTCTCAGGCTCATTCTCAAGATACTTAAGATGCTCCTGCTTCGGAGCGGTAAAAGGATGATGCACAGCGACATGCCTCTGCTCATCCTCGTCGAACTCAAGAAGAGGAAAATCCACGACCCACAACAGGTCATCCTGCTTCCCATCGATAAGGCCAAGCCTCTTACCCAGCAGAAGGCGGAGCTGGCCCAAAGCGGTCTGTGCAGTATAATGCTTATGGTCCGCGACGATAAAGACCATACACCCTTTCTTAAGGCCTGCCACATTCTTCAGCTTCTCAGCAGCCTCATCATTGATGAACTTTGAAACGCCACCCTCAAGCTCATCGCCAACGCGAAGCCAGGCAAGACCCTTGGCGCCGTAGGTCTTCACGACATTCTCGAACTCATCGATATCCTTCCTCGAGAAATCCGCATCCTCAACTACTATGCACTTGATGCACCCCCCGCTGTCCACAGCAGACTGAAAAATCTTGAAATCACACTTTCCAAGCACTTCAGACACGTCCTCAATCTCAAGACCGAAACGTGTGTCAGGACGGTCAATTCCGAACCGGTCCATCGCCTCATGATAAGTCATCCTCGGGAAAGGCGTCTTTATATCAACACCTTTCACTTCACTGAACAGCCTCTTCATCAGCCCCTCGATGATACCGAAAAAATCATCAGGAGCCAGGAAGCTCGCCTCGATATCGATCTGCGTGAACTCCGGCTGACGGTCAGCGCGCAGATCCTCATCCCTGAAACACTTCACGATCTGGAAATACCTGTCAAGACCGGACACCATCAGCAGCTGCTTGTACTGCTGCGGGCTCTGCGGCAGGGCAAAAAAATCCCCTGGATGCACCCTGCTGGGAACAAGATAATCACGAGCACCCTCTGGAGTGGATTTCGCAAGCACAGGAGTCTCCACCTCGACAAAACCCTGACAGTCCATGAAATCCCTGGCTGTCTTGCAGATCCTGTGCCTCATGAGAAGGTTCTGCTGCATCCCAGCACGGCGAAGGTCAAGATACCTGAACTTCAGACGATTATCCTCTGTAATGTTGTCGATATCCTTATATTCGACAGGCAAAGGGTCAGCCATCGACAGGACATTCAGCTCCTCCACGGCAAGCTCCACATCACCGGTCGGCATGTCAGGATTCTTCTGTTCACGCTCAACCACACTTCCAGAAGCCTCAAGAACAGACTCGCGCCTGATGCCCTCAGCTGTCTTGAAGAAGCCGCTCTCAGGCTTGATCACCAATTGGGCGATCCCATAACGGTCACGCAGGTTGATGAATATCACACCGCCATGATCGCGGTTCTTGTCAACCCAGCCCTGGAGAATGGCAGGCTTGCCCGCGTCCTTCTTCCTCAGCTCACCACAAGTATGAGTGCGTTTCATGACAGACAATGCCTGGACTTGTATTTATATAGTTTTTTGTTGTAACCAGGCGCACGGGCGTAGTTTTTTAAACAGGCCACGGCTACCCTGAGATATGTTCAAGATAAGGAACACAGAAGGAAACGCAAGGACAGGTGAGCTGGAGACATCCCATGGTAAGGTAAAGACACCATTCTTCATGCCAGTCGCGACAAAACTCACTGTCAAGCACGTAACACCCATGGAGCTGGAAGAGATGGGCGTACAGTCCATAATATCAAACGCTTACATCAGCTCGCTCAAGCCAGGACTTGAAGTGATAAAGGAAGCAGGAGGGGTGCACAATTTCATGAACTTCAGCAAGTGCGCGTTCACGGACAGCGGAGGTTTCCAGATGCTGAATGATAATTTCCTTAAATCAATAGATGACAAGGCAGTGATGTTTGCCGATCCATTCTCCAACAGGGTCGAGAAGGCCACACCTGAAAAGATAATACAGATAGAAAGGGAACTAGGAAGCGATGTCGCGATGTGCCTTGACCACGTCCCTGCAGTAGATGCTGATCGCGGTGTCGCGTCAGACGCGGTGCGCCGCACACACCTATGGGCAGAGAGGTGCAAGAAGTACCATGACGACCATGGAAAGGAGACACTATACGGCAAGAGGCAGCTGCTCTTCGGCATAGCGCAGGGAGCGCTGCACCGCGAGTTACGGGAGAAGAGCGCGAAGTTCATCGACAGTCTCGGCTTTGACGGCAACGCGGTCGGAGGGCTGTGCATAGGCGAGACACGCGAGGCGATGCTGCAGGCTTTGGCGTGGCAGATACCACATCTTTCCGAATCGAAGCCCAGATACATGATGGGGGTGGGCAGCCCGGAAGACATAATCGAGGCTGTTTCGCGAGGTGTTGATTGTTTTGACTCCATATATCCGACCCAGAACGCAAGACACTGCCATGTGTTCACGCGCAGCGGGACTATTAAGTTAGACAAGGGAGCCTTCAAGCATGACGACGGGCCGCTCGACCCTGAATGCGACTGTTATGTGTGCAAGAATTTCTCACGAGCTTACCTCCATCACCTGTCAAGAGGGTTTGAGTGGACACATCATCGTTATCTTTCTTATCACAACGTGTATTGGATGATAAAGTTCATGGAACGACTGCGGGCGAGCATCGAGAGAGGAGAGTTTGGCGAGTTCAGGAAAGAATTCAATTCGCAGTATGTCAAGAAGAATACTGCAAAAACATAAAAATTCTGCTGCAACAGTTTATCAGCTTTTCTCCAGTATCTCCACAGGGACCTTGCTGAGCTCCTTGAACCGCTCAGCGTCATTCTTGTCACCCACGATAGCTCCGTAATGCATAGGGATGGCAAGCTTCGGCTCAAACTCAGCAACAGCCTCTGCAGCCTCCTCAGCAGTCATCACATAAGTGCCTGACACAGGAAGCAGGGCGATGTCTATCTTTTTCAGCCCCTCCATCTCAGGTATCAGGTCAGTATCGCCGGAATGATAGATGCGCTTGCTGTTCATGTCAAGCACATAACCCACCCAGCCGCTGTCCTTTGTGTGGAACTCCTTGTCAGTATTGTAAGCAGGCACAGCCTCGACGTTGATATTGCCCATCATTATAGAACGGCCAGCCTCCATTATCACGCAATCCCTGAAATCCACCTTGCCCTGAAACTTGCTCTGGCAGTCAGCAGGAGCCAAAAGAACAGTCTTCGGCCTGCACACCTTCTTCAGGTCCTCAACAGAACAATGATCGTAATGCGAATGGGTGATGAGAACAGCATCAGCCACCTCACCCTCTTCCAGCTGATAAGGGTCGATGTAAATCACCCTGTTATCGATGACATCCTTGATCCTGAAACCAGAATGGCCAAGCCACGTAATCTCAACATTACCGACACGCATCATAAGCACCCCCTATAGACTATACTAATCCCTCTGAGAATATAAACTTTTAGGTGCAGAAATGGATAAATCCGAGTGCTTCAAGGCAGCTGCCACGCTGCCAGATTTTAATTAAGCAACATCAAAACTTTGTCTCCAGCTCCATGCAGACATCAATCAGCACGTTGCAGAACCTGAACAGGTTATCCAGCCTGCAGTACTCGTTCGCGTTGTGAGCCACGTAATCATCGCCGAAGTCAAAGCCCACAGCAGGGATGTCGTTCAGGACGAAAGTCTTCGTGTCAGTCGCCCCGCTCAGACCCTTAGGCTTTGCCTTTATGCCGTGCTTCTCAGCAACTTCCCTGATGGTCTCAACCAGCACGTTCCTGTCATCGACCTCGGTAGGTGGGACCTGAGCGATGATATCGAAACTGAAATCCCCGAAACGCTCGGAAAGCGACTTCAACTCCCCGACAATACCATCAGGAGTCTGCGACGGCAGGTAACGGATGTTGATGACACACTCACAATGTGCAGCGACCATGTTCGGAGCAGCACCTCCCCTGATGGTGCCGAAATTTATCGTAGGACGGCTCAGGTACTTATGAAGCTCATGCTTAAGGATGTAATGGTCAAGCTTGCTGATGAACTTCGCCATGCACGCAATCGCGCTTATGCCCTTATGCGGAGTCGAGCCGTGAGCCTGCTTCCCCTTGGCAGTCATCCTGAGATTGAGCACGCCCTTCTCAGCCACGTCGATCTTCTTCATGCTCCCGCTCACATCAGGGATTATAGCATAATCCGGTCCTATGATACCTTCATTCACAAGGTATTTCAGTCCTAGCCCGGAACCCATCTCCTCATCAGCGGCAAAGACAAAGATATACTGGTTCTGTAATTGTTTTTCTATACTCTTAAGGTAGTCCAGGACAAGCAGGATCGCAGCAGCCTGCCCCTTATTGTCGCACGCACCCCTACCGTAAAGGACATCGTCCTTGATGACCGGCTTGAAAGGGTCAGAGTCCCAGCCGTCCCCGGCAGGAACGACGTCAAGATGCGCAGAGAAAAGAACCTTCGTGCCTTTCTTGCTGCCGACCCTGGCGACGATATTGGTCCGCTTCTTTTTCTTCTCATACAGCTTGTACTTGGCACCTATCCTGGACAGCCGCTTCTTGATTATCTTTGCGGCGAGGTACTCATTTCCTGGCGGGTTGACCGTCTTTGCCTTGATAAGGTCACAGAGAATGTCAGTGTAAAGCTTCCTGCGCCCTTCGATGAAATCTTCAGGTTCCATGCCAACAAAGAAAAATCCTGGCTTTATTAAATCTTCTTGCTGAGCTTCAGGCTAAGGACAAGGTCGTCAAGCTTCTTGAGGTCGTACTTGATCGAATCGAACTTCTTGCGCAGCTCACCCCCCGCGAAGTCGAACAGCATAAGCTCATCATACAGGTCAGAGACCAGACCCTTGAGCTTGACGCTCGTGTCATAATCATCATTTATCGCGGAATTTATCGCTTTCCTGACAAGCTCACCTGTAAGGTCTATCAGGCCCATAAGGTAGAACTCAGGATCGAGACCGAGCTCAGAGTTCGGAGGGATGTGATTGTTCTTCATCAGCTCAAAGAAACAGAGAGCCTCCACGTACTCCTGCACAGCGACCTTGAAAGAGCCGGAACTCATCAGCTTGGGGTGATCTACAAAACCCTCCAGCTTCTCCATACCAGACTTCATCTCAGATACTGCCTTCTCAGCGGACTTCATATCATTCCTGTGGACCGCGTAGATGACCTTCTTGCTGAGCTTCACGATCTCGCGCGACTGCTTTATCACAGAATCACGCTGCGCCTCAAACGCCTCGATACGGCCCTTAATCTTTTCCAAGTCCTTTTTGTCAAGCATGAATAACACCAAAACGCAGATAAAGCCATATTCATATAAATCTTCCGTTTTATGGCTTGATTCGTCATTTCGGCGTCCAAAACCAAGCGAAAGATTTATATACTCTTTTTAACCTTATGGCGCTTATATGGTCAGCACATTTAGAGGTGTAATCGAATTTTTCGTCAGGCTGGGAATCTACGATGTAGTGCTGCCTTTCCTTCTCGTCTTTACAGTGATGTTCGCGATAATGGAAAAGACAAGGGTCTTCGGAACAGAGAAGACAGCAGACGGGGAGTTCACAAGAAAGAACCTCAACGCCATGGTAGCGTTCGTCACGGCATTCCTTGTAGTGGCATCATCAAGGCTTGTCGCAGTTATAAACGAGACCATGGCCAACATGGTGCTGCTTCTCATGATGAGCATATGCTTCCTCATACTCATCGGAAGCTTCATGAAAGAGACAAAAGAGGGAGTCTTCCTGCAGGGCGGATGGGCAAAGTTCTTCACGATCATCATGTTCCTGGGCATAGTACTCATATTCATGAACGCCCTCGGATGGCTCGAACCTGCATGGCTGTGGATCGTGCAGCATTATGACAGCACAGTCGTCGCATCGATACTGCTCGTGGCAGCGATGGTCGGCTTCGTATACTGGATAGTCAGGGAGCCCAGCCCGAAGAAAACAGACACAGAAACCTAAACAATAATACCTGCGTAAGCATATAATAGCATAAATTTTAATAATAAAGGAAATTTATGTCAGACAAACCATAATAAACCAATAATACCAAAGCATATCAAATCATACTAAATCATACTAAAAAAGACACACCCGAAACAAACGCTCAAAAAGGAGGTTAAAGAAAAATGGCAAATCATTACGCTACCGGCTATGGAGGTGGAGGCGGTTATTTCTACGACGTACTCTACAGGATGCAGGAATGGGGCCTCTCTGACGTCATACTCCCTTTCATACTAGTATTCACGATAGTGTTCGCAATAATGCAGAAAGTCAAGCCCCTGGGACAGGGCACGCCACAGAACAAGTCATTCAACGTGGTCATAGCACTAGTCATGGCGCTGGCCGTAGTGATACCACACGTGATGGGATACTACCCTCCTGACGCGGATATAGTCAACATAATAAACGCAGCGCTTCCACAGGTATCCATAGTGCTCGTCGCGATCCTGATGGTCCTGCTGATCGTAGGCCTGTTCGGAGGCAAGGCAGAATGGGGTGGCGCACTATCAGGCTGGATAGCGTTCTTCGCATTCATACTCGTCGTTTACATCTTCGGACGAGCAGCAGGATGGTTCTACTACCTGCCCAACTGGCTCTACTGGCTGGACAACCCTGACACGCAGGCCATGCTCATAGTGGTGGCGATATTTGCCATAATCATATGGTACATCACGAAAGAGCCGAAAGAGAAGGGAACAGCTACCAGCCTCGAGAAGTTCAGGGACTCATGGGGCGATCTGTTCGGGGGAGCCAAGAACAAATAATCCTTTTATCTTTTTTCATCTTATATTTCAATCCTTGCTGAAAAAGAGGTATATCGATGGCAACATTTTTGGACATAGGACTAGCACAGCATTTCAACGTCATATTCCCAGTCCTTCTCGTATTCGTGATCGTATTCGCGCTCCTGGAGAAATCAAAGATACTCGGAGACAACAAAGGCCTCCATTCGCTCATAGCGCTGTGCATAGCCATAATGATGCTCTTCGTGCCCGGCGTGGTCCAGGTCATCGGCATAATGGCTCCATGGTTCGTGCTCCTGTTCATACTCATACTGTTCTTCTTCCTTCTGCTGCTCTCCCTGGGCACGCCGATGGAGAAGATAGTCAAGGTAGCCGCAGTATGGCAGACACCCCACTGGTTCTTCCTCATAATAGGGCTAATAATATTCATAGGAGCGCTAGGAAGCGTTTACGGAGGGGCGATGCTGCCGTACTCTGCAGAGCCGGGCGAGGCAAACGTCACAGCAGAAGTAGATACAACAACAGACACAGGAGACTTCAACCAGAACGTAGGAAGGGTCATCTTCCACCCGAAGACACTGGGCTTCTTCTTCCTGATGATGATAGGCGCATTGACAGTAAGGCTTCTTGCCTCCACAAAACAGTAGGGCAGACAGCATACAGAACGATAATATAAAGATAAGAACACAAAAGACAAAAAAAACCAGCAAAAACTATTTCGGGCTCTGCTTCTTCAGGTCGTCAGTTATCCTGGAAAGCTCTGAAACGTTCTCGATGAAGCCGGGCAGCACCTTCTGGAAAACTTTCTCAAGAGCCTTGACCTCAGTACCCACATCACCGATATGCCTGTCATACTCGCCCACTTTCTCAAGCACAGAGCTGTGCATCTTGTCGAAATCATCCTTCATCGATTTCATGGTCGTCTCAAGCTGTGTAATGCGCGTCTCTGTCTTCTCTTTCCACTCGACAATCCTGTTGATGTTAGCCATCAAGTCAGTCCATTTCTCCTCGATTATAGCCTCAGCTATCTCCTCAATACGCTCTGTCTCAACACCACCACCTACATCCATGGGCAGCTCTTCACCAGCACCCATCCCCGCACCGGGAGCACCAACAGGGGCGCCAGGATAAGCACCGCCCGCCTGTTCAGGAGGAGCATTCGGATCCGCCATATTACCACCTTCAACATCAAACGGCCTCTTCGTTTGCATTCGCATATCTGCCTGATTCATAGCATCAAGAATCTGATTCGTGTTGTAGCCCTGCCTCTGAAGCGCGGAAACGATCTGATTGTTCGTCAGACCCTGCTGTTTCATGCTCAACACAGCTTCAGTAGGAGTATCTTCAGGCATGCTCCGACCATAGCGAACAGTGTTTTTAAATCTTTCGACCCCCAAGACGGCAAAAACATTTAAATAAACGACAATAAACAATAACAGGTGAAAGTCAACAAAAAGCGAAAGTCAACAACAGCAGACAACCGAACATAAGGCCACACCCATGCCCGAAGAAAAAGAAGGTGAAGATAGAAAACAGGCAGCAGAGCAGAAAAAGCTGCCCGTAGTCATAGGCAGGAGCGAAAAAGACGTCGAGAAATGGGGCACCAAGGGCGCGATACTTCTGGGCAAGCAATACATAGAGAAACTTGACAGGATGTTCCTGGAGAACAACATCTACATGGACGTGGCAGGAGCGCACGTCATGCTCATCTGCGGAAAGAGGGGCGGAGGAAAGAGCTACACCATGGGCGTGATAGCAGAAGGGCTTTCAATGCTTGAGCCCAGCGTCAAGCAGAACCTCAGCATAATCCTCCTGGACACGATGGGAATATACTGGACTATGGGCCACGCGAACCAGAAAGAGAAGCACCTCCTCGACCCATACGGCCTGGATCCGCACCCGGTCGATGTCAAGATATTCACGCCTGAAAAATACTACTATATCTACAAGAAGAAAGGCATAAGGACAGACGTGCCATTCTCTCTAGAGCCGCACATGATAACAGGTGAGGACTGGTGTGTCGCCTTCAAGCAGGACAAGTACTCTGCCAACGGACTGTACATACAGAAGATCGTCGAGCAGCTCAGCGAAAATAATAACAGGTTCTTCATGAAAGACATACTAGGGTACATAGAACACGACAAGGATACAGACAAGCTGACAAGAGCTGCAGTCAGGAACATGTTCCAGACAGCAGAAGGCTGGGGGGTGTTCTCAGAGAAAGGTACCCCGATAGAAGAGCTTGCCAAAGGCGGGCAGATAAGCGTGCTCGACGTCAGCTGCTACGCCACCATGCCTGGAGGATGGGATGTCAAGGCACTGGTAGTGGGCATAGTATCAAGACATCTCTTCGTCACAAGGATGGCATTCAGGAAAGAGGAAGAGCTTTCAGAGATAAAATACCTCGAACAGTACTTCGAGGAGAAGAGCCAGGCAGATGCCCAGAAGCAGGACATGCCCCTCGTATGGCTTGTAATAGACGAAGCACACGAATTCCTCCCGAAAGACGAGAAGGATGCCAACGCGGCAACAGAGCCACTCAAGATAGTCATGAGAGAAGGAAGGCAGCCCGGCACATGCCTCGTAGTAGCGACCCAGCAGCCAGGAAAGATACACACAGATGTCATGACACAGTCAGACATCGTGCTCTCGCACAGGATAACCGCGAGGCTCGACGTGCAGGCGCTCGGACTGCTAGCGCAGAGCTACATGGAGCACGGGATAGAGCGCGCGATGAACAACCTGCCCACAGTGAAAGGAACAGCCGTGGTTTTCGACGACCTGAACGAGAAGATAATGATGATCAGGGTCAGGCCCAGGTTCACCTGGCACGGCGGCGCGAGTCCAACAGCCATAAAAGGAGACTGAAACCCTCAATCCTGCCCGAATGAAATCACATGTGATATAGATGGTATCTGAAGCGGCGCTCACCAACATAGTCACTGCGGTCGTCGTCATAGCACTCCTGTCGACAGCAATCATGCCGAAAAGGATGAACTACGGCTTCAACGGCATTCTCCTCCTGCTTCTCGGAGGGATACCCCTCCTGCACGACCTGGGAGTGCTGCCCTTCACATTCGGAGAGGCAGGCATAATCAAATACGTAGTCACAGTCGTGGTCATCTTCGCTGCAAAAAGCCTCATAGCTGAAGGCATCAAAGAAGAACACACGCTCAGATGGGTGACGATCACGGCAGGCATAGTAATAGCAGTGCTGGCGCTTGTGCCAACACTTTACGAGCTTGGAGCGCTCACCTTCACCATACCAGAATATCCTGGCATGGTCAACCAGATAATATACCTTGTCGCAGCAATACTCCTGTTCGCAGGAATATTTCTCGCAAAAAAAGAATGAGATAGACGCGGGCAGTGCCGATATGACACCGATTCACTTCTCGAGCTTCATGTCCTGCAAAGCGAGCCGGATCTGCTCCTTGATATAATCCTCCTGCTGAAGGCGGATGTTAAGGTCCTTGAACTGTGACTCCACCTGGTCAGCCACCATCTTCACGACAGTATCACGCGTCACGAAATTCACAGGCTCCCAGATATTGATGTACTTCTGCAGGACCTCCACGTCCTGTCTCTTTGCGCACTCCTTGAGCTCGCGAACGATGATCCTCATCTTATCATTGATGTCATCGATCTCCTTCTTACGCTCATCCATCTGCTCATGGACAGTCTGGATCTCAGCCATCACCTTCTTGTTGCTGCTGAGCATGTTCTGGTCAGTAACCTGCGTCTTCTTCCGGAGGTTGGTGTAACGTTCCTCAAGGACCATCAGCCTCCTGCTGATGTTGTTCAGCTCCCCTGCCAGTTCAGAGACAGATTTTGTAAGGTCCGCACCTTCCTTCGGCTTCGGGGCGAAAAGCCCTCCTTTCTTCTTCGGAGGTGGAGGACTGCCGCCGGGTGATGGAGCACCACCTGCTCCAGGAGAAGCGCCTCCCTGCGGAGGCATTCCAGGCGGTGCAGCAGGTTGATCAGCCATTACAAACAACTCTTTTTCCAATCCTTTTTTAAACCTCGAATATCAAGGTTTAATAATCCATCACAATCTATAAAAAGATTTAACAATCAATGTCGATACTGAGGTATTAAAGTTTATGTTAGCATGTGATAGTGGTATATAAATGTGATTAAATAATCGTGCTCCTGCCGTAAGGACCACAGGTGCAGCACGAACAGAAAAAAGAAAACAAAAAGGTGAATGGATGGCACTCTTCGGAGGGGCGAAACTCCCCATATACGGATATGAAGTGACGAGAGAGGGAGAGGATAATGTCATGCGCGTCAATTACGAAGGCGCACCTATGGTCCCATCGATAGAGGACAATCCACGGGTCATGGCAAGGACGTGCGACAACCTGATAGAGTCCAAGAACGTTACCAAGATAATATTTATACAGAAAAGGGAGTATGAATACGACTACAACCAGACAGCCCTTCTCAAGGAGATAGCCCTCCTCTACGATAAGCTCACAAGACAGAAAGACCTATTCTCACTAAACGCGTTGCAGATAGACCAGGCATCAAAGCAGTTCGCCAACAAATGGTTCACAGAACTGCAGAACATGATCTTCCAGCAGCTCAGGTCAGACCCTATAGGCATGTACGTCCAGCTCAAGCGCACGCTGAGAGAAGAGAGGGTCAACTACCTAAAGGTCGTGGACGATAAGCTAAAGCCTGGCATAGAGAACTACACAAAGGTGCTCGCATACCTGCTAGACCTTATGGAGAAGACCCGGCTTGTAACGATAGCAAAGCCCTTTCTCGCAGGATACAAGGTCGGTGAGAGGGACATATACCGCAACTTCTTCCACCCAATGATAAAGCCTGACTTCATGTGGACAAAGCTCATGGCCAACTACCCGCCTGAAGGAGAGGAGATGGACAGCTATACGATAGGGGAGGAAACAGAGATAACTGTCTTCAAACTTCCCGACTCTGTCCAGTACATATACCACATGACCCCTCCAGAATTCAAGCTTTCCGAGGAGAAGTACGAGATTCTAGACCTGGCAAGGAACATACTCGCAGAACACAAGCCCACAAAACAGGAATTCACTGATCCCGAAAGGATGAGGGAGGTGTTCGTCAACGTCGGAAGGGACCTGATCGCAGAGCTCGTCGCCTACAAGAACATGAAAGTCTCAGAAGAAGAGATGGACGACCTCGCCAAGATACTCGTAAGGTACACAATAGGTTTCGGCCTCGTAGAAGTGCTGCTCCAGGATGAGAAAATACAGGACATATCGGTCAACAGCCCACAGGGAAGGCTACCGATATTCATAGTGCACGGAGACTACGCAGACTGCGTCACCAATATCATACCAACCGTCACAGAGGCTGAAAGCTGGGCCACCAAGCTCAGGATGATATCAGGAAGGCCCCTCGACGAGGCCAACATGATACTCGACACAGAGCTGGAACTGCCCGGAGCCTCGGTAAGGGTGTCCACAATAACCAGGCCGCTGGATCCGGATGGGCTCGCGTTCTCGTTCAGGAGGCACAGGGACAAGCCATGGACCCTGCCGCTCTTCATAAAATACAAGATGATCAACCCATTGGCTGCAGGCCTGCTGAGCTTCCTTGTCGACGGGACAAGAAGCACCATGGTCTGCGGGACAAGGTCAAGCGGAAAATCAAGCTTCCTCTCATCACTCCTCATAGAGATAATGAGAAGGTACAGGATAATCACTGTCGAGGACACGCTCGAGCTGCCCACCGCAGCTATGAGGCGTCTAGGGTTCAATGTCCAGCCGATGAAAGTGGCGTCGGCTCTCGCCAAAGGCAGCAGCGAGATGAACGCAGCAGACGGCATACGCAGCACTCTGCGGCTGGGAGACAGCGCACTCATCGTGGGAGAGGTCAGGAGCAAGGAGGCAGTAGCGCTATACGAAGCGATGAGGGTCGGCGCGGCAGCCAATGTGGTGGCAGGCACGATACACGCAGACTCACCGTTCGGGCTCTTCGACAGGGTGGTCAACGACATAGGGATACCCAAGACAAGCTTCAAGGCGACAGACATAATCATAGTCGCGACACCCATAAAGTCAGCGGATGGCCTGCACAGGTTCAGGAGGGTGACGCAGATAACAGAGGTCAGAAAGACCTGGCAGGAAGACCCCATGCTCGAGCATGGTTTCGTCGACCTCATGAAATACGACTCCAAGACAGACGATCTCGCACCCACAGACGAACTGCTCGACGGCGACTCAGAGATACTCAAGGCGATAGCCGCCAATGTCCCTGACTTCGCAGGCGACTGGGACGCCTTATGGGAGAACATAGAGCTCCGCGGACAGCTCAAGGAGGAGCTAGTCAAGAAAGCCGAAGAGCTCGACGACATGGACATCCTCGAAGCACCTTTCGTCATAAAGAGCAACGACAGGTTCCACATAATATCAGAGGAAGTGAAATCATCCAAAGGCAAGCTAGACCCTGCAGAAATAAAACGCAGATGGCTCAACTGGCTTGAGAGAGAACTTAAGAAAAGAAAAGTTAATAAAGGCAAAACAGAGTTCAATCCCTATGGGTTGAGCTATTGACTTCCGTCCAGCCCATAGATTTGCCATCAGATCGCCGCAGTCAATATCCTTTCCCATGTGTTTTCCAGTATGCGGTGAAGGCATACCCCGTCAGTAAAAAAAGGTGTATATCATGCCAGGATTCCAGGACATAATCAACAAGGTCAAAGGACTTTTCCTGAAGAAACCGTCTGCTCCGCAGGCAGGCAAGCAGGGGACTCAGGCAGCTCAGGGCGGGGAATCAGGAGCGCCCAAGAAAGGGGAGACACCAAAAGCTCCCTCAACACCAGGCCAGAAGAAAGCATTCGACATAAAGCTCTACATGAAAGCTGTGCAGATGTTCTTCCAGGACTTCTTCACCAAGAAACTGCCATACTTCTTCAAGAACATGGGGCCTGTTCTAAAGGGAGCTCCTGCGTGGTGGAACAGACTACCCCAGGATGAACAGATCTCATACGGCGTGCTAGCGCTGGGACATCTCATGTTCATAGCAGGCATAGTGCTGGTAATAGTGCTCTAGACTGCACAATAAAAAAGAATGTATTACTGCTTGACCAATCCTGTCACGCTGTAGACTGACAGCGGCTTGGACTTGCCCTTCGCCTTGATCGGCTCAATCTCGCTCGTCTTGACGAGCTTCTTCACCTCGGCCTTGGTGTTCTCAGTTATCAGTATCTGCCCTGCCTTGGCAGCGCCGCAGAGCCTTGCCGCTGTGTTGACGCTGTCGCCGATGACAGTGTAGTCCATCATCTGCTTGCAGCCTATGTTCCCGACGATCATCTCGCCCGTATTGATTCCGATGCCTATGTCAACATCCCTGCCGAACTTCTTCTTCCACTTCCTGGAAAGCTCTGTCTGCGCCTTCTGCATCTCAAGCGCGGTCTTGATCGCCTTCAGCGCATGGGACTCGCTGTATACCGGGGCGCCGAAAAGAGCCATAATCTCATCCCCGACGAACTTGTCGAGAGTCCCGCGGTTCCTCATGATGATCTCAGACATAACCTCGAAATGCTCGTTCAGCATCTCTACCACCTGCTCAGGCTTCAGGTTCTCAGACATGGACGTGAAGCCCCTTATGTCAGAGAACAGCACAGTGATCTCGCGTTTGTCTGTCTTCATATAGTTCTTCTCAGGATCGGAAAGGATCTCCTCGATGACATCAGGGCTCACATAACGCCCGAACGCCTGCTTGATCTCGTTCTTCTCAAGATCCTCGAACACAGCCGAGTCGGACTGCTTCGCGATCGCGTTGAGCAGTTTCTTGTCCACCCTGGTGAACCCGCCCGGGGAGTTAGCGTTTATCACGCCGAAGACACCCATCGTATCATCACTCACGACTATGGGTGTGCATATCGCGGACTTTATCTCCTTGCTGACATCATTGAACTCGATGAGCTCGCCGTTGTTCAGCGTAGATCTTGATATCTCATATATATAATTGGCATTGTTATGCACGAAGCTGGACGACTTGAGCTGGCCTGAGATCTTCAGCTCTGTCTTGTTGGTCTTCTTGTTGTACAAAAGGAAGAAAGCGAGCTTAGCGTCGATTACCTGCGTCAGCTCCTGGAGCACGGCTTCCATCATCGTGTTGAAATCCTTGATAGTATCCCTTATCCTATCGATGGCATAGATAGTGGCAAGCTCCTTGTCCTTTTCCTCAAGGTCCTGCGTGTCCTTCGCGTGCTCGACAGCACCAGCTACGAACTTGCATATCATCCTGAAAAGTATGAGGTCGCGTTTCTTGAAAAGATGCTTGTTCTTGTTCATCACCAGGAACAAGCCAACAGGTATCTTGCCTGACATGAGCGGAAGGGCAAGCATGTTCTTGATCTTGCACCGCCTGAGGCGCCTATGCATGCGCGTATCATTTATGATGACCGGCTTGTGCGTCTTGATTATGTTGTTGCAGATGTCCCTGACAAGGGTCTTGTCCTCGAACTGATCAGAAGTGTTGGTCGCACCGTACTCAAAAGGGTTCTGCGAGTCCTTCCTGTATAGGATTATGAAACCATGCTCTACACCTATCGCCTTGACGGTCAGAAGGAGCATCTCCTTGAGCATCTGGTAGACATCCTTGGTCGAGGTCTCTATCTCTATCAGCTCGTTCAGGACCTGCAGTCTTGTGGACTGGGACCTTATCTTCGCTATCAGCCTTTTTACCTTGTCAGCAGATGCCATTTTAAAGTTAATTTACCTCAGATTAGTAGTAACAAAATCGAAGTTATATTTAAAGCTTTCGTTTATTTCGCGTCCAGGCCAAAATGGACTATCGCCCGGATACGTGGTTTAAATACTCTCCAGAAGCTCCCTGCTATGGTTTTTTGTGATTGCCTGGTCTCTTATTAATTTTGTCATTCTGAGATCAAACGTTGTTTTTGTCCTTCAAAATGGCTTAAAATCAGGTTTTTGCGATTTCTCGTAATATTGAAAGGTAAATTTTAAATATTAGGACTAATATAATAATTATTGGAAGATTTAAAATAAAAAAGAGGCCATTTTAGGTTCTTTAAAAATTATCTGAGCTCTTTTATACCTTTTATGTCTTTCGAAAAGTCAAAATAATCGTTTAAATGCGATTCAGAGACTTAAATATCAACAAATAAGCAGGTGCCAGAGATGACAAATACCGAGGTAAACGGATTCAGACAGGCCCTCACAGGATATGTCACAGAGGGAAGCAATTTTTACAACAACATATGCAGGGTGTATGACATCCTCACGAATGTACGCGACAGGACAGACGGTCATGGCATAACTTTCGTCATAAGACGCGATGAAGAGCTATCCCGGCTTGACAAGCACCTCAGGAACGCCAAGCCATACAACGGAAGGACGCACAACATACACGAAGAGGACATCGCAGACGTGGTAGCTTCCAAGCGCGAACGCGACCTCGCAACCATAGTCAATTCCGACGGGCGCATCGTCGGAGCAGGAGTTTACCTGCCGGCAGACGACGTCGCATACCAGGAAAGGCACGGCATCGACTGCGACATATCGGAGTTCATGGACTTCACACAGGAAGAGGACGGGCCTGGCGGAAGGACCATAAGCGCACTATGCTCATCAGAACTGATAGGCGACTCAGTCGCAATCCTTACATTGGGCGAAAACCATCCGGGCGAAACAAAAGGGCAGATAAACCTCTACTACTGTGGCGACAGGCTGTACAACAGCGCAGGAAGACAGATGCGCTGGGAAGCAGCCGAAAGGCTTCCCCCGACGAGAGAGAAACAGGAGGCCGAAAAGGGCATCGTAAATGAAAGACCTGCTGACAAAGGAAGGCCACCAGCAAGATACCTGACAGATACAGATTATGCTGGTGCGCCGGCAGGCGCTTAAAATTCGCACAGATGCACAAAAAACAAGCATAACCTTTATAAAAAGAATATCTCACAGTCGGCAGTATGAGCGCCAAGAACATACTGGACGACGTGATAAAAGAGATAAAGCCCACAGACAAGACTCTTCTCAAGGAAGTCAAGGATTTCCAGCATAAACTGAATTCTGAAATAAAGAAGAAAGGGCTCAAGGCAAAAGCAGTGCTGGGCGGATCCATAGCGAAAGACACATACCTAAAAGGCGACCACGACTGCGATATGTTCGTCAAGTTCAGCAAGACCTACAAGGACAAAGACATCTCGTCGCTCCTCGCAAAAGCTCTCAGGCTGTTCAGGCCTGAAAAGGTCCACGGCAGCAGGGACTACTACATGATCAGGAACAGGATAAACTACGAAATAGTCCCTGTCCTCGACATCAAGCGGCCGGAAGAAGCCGTGAACGTAACCGACATGAGCCCTTTCCATGTAAAATGGGTCAAGAAGCACCCCGGGTTCAACGACGACATAAGGCTTGCCAAACAATTCTGCAAGGCCGCGCACGTCTACGGGGCAGAATCCTACATCAAGGGATTCTCAGGGCACGTGCTCGACATACTAGTCATACATCACAAGGGATTCATGAAGCTCCTGAGGGCATCACAAGGGTGGAAGGACAAGCAGGTCATCGACCCGGAAAAGCACTACAGGCGGGATGCGCTGAAAAAGCTCAACAGGTCAAAGACAGACAGCCCGATCATAATCATAGATCCTGTCCTGCCGGAGAGGAACGCAGCCGCCGCCCTATCTTATGAAAAGCTAGAGATATTCAGGAAAGCAGCAAAGGAATTCCTGACCAGCCCATCTAAAGACTTCTTTGTCGTGACGGAAAAGACAGAGAAGGACATCAAAGAAGAGGCAGGCAAGAACAAGCTGATGATACTTGACGTGACAGCTCCGACAGGCAAGGAAGATGTGGTAGGCGCAAAGCTTCTCAAGGCATACCAGCAGATAAGGAACCAGCTCAAATTCTACGACTTTGAAGTCATCGACGCAGGGTGGAAATGGAACAAGAAGAGGAAAGCGGTATTCTGGTACATAGTGGAGCCAAAGGACCTGGTCCCGATAAAAAAATGGATAGGGCCTCCCCTAAGAGAGAAGGAAAGGGTGAAGAACTTCAGGAATAAGCACGGCAAGACATTCATAGAGAAAGGACGGGTCTGCACATACGTGAAGAGAAGATACATCAAGGCAGAACAGCTCATAGACGACATAATCAGGAACAGCGAACACCTGTATGAGAAGGTGAAGAAGGTGGTGAGAAGATGAAAGCGATAATACTTGCGGCAGGGTATGCAACAAGGCTTTACCCTCTGACCCTGAACACCCCGAAGCCACTGCTCGAGGTGGGGAAGAAGAAGATGGTCGAGCACATCATACACAAGCTTGAGGATCTCGACCCCATAGATGAGATACATATAGTCACGAACGAGAAGTTCTACGACAACTTCCTCGAATGGAGGAACGGGTTCTCCTGCAACAAGAACATCGTCATACACAACGACGGCACCAAGACCAACGATGACCGGCTCGGCGCGGTAGGTGACATACACTTTGTGATAAAGAACGCGGGCATCGACGACGATATAGTCATAGTGGGCGGGGACAACCTCTTCGACTTCAGCCTTCTCGGGATGTACTCCCTGTTCACCGCAAAGAAAGGCCCTGTCAACGCGGCAAGAGACCTGGGAGACCCTGCCAAGCTCGCCAAGAAATTCGGAACGGTAGAGATAGATGAAGGAAACAAGATAATCAGCTTTGAGGAAAAGCCCGAAAAGCCCCGATCATCCCTCGCGTCCACATGCGTGTACATGTACACGAAGCAGGACATAGAAGAGCTCGAGAAACACATAAAGGAAGTGGGCATGCCTGACAACACAGGGGATTTCGTCAAGCACCTCATGACAGTCAGGGATGTTTTCGCGTATCCCTTCGAAGAGCATTGGTACGATATCGGAAGCCATGAGCAGCTCGAGGAAGCGAGAGAGATATTCAACAGAAGAGGATGATCCATGGCCAGACACGTGCCAAAAGCAATAATCAGCGAAGAAGCCTTAGTCATGATGGTCGCAAGCGCGGCTGAAGTTTACGACAAGGAGACGTACGGATTCATCCTGGGACGCAGGAGGAAGAAGGACTACTACATCCAGTACGCAGTGTCCCACCAGTCTGCATACAGGTACTCTTACGGCGTGCAGGTCACCAAGAAAAGAGAACAGAAGCTCATACAGACCATCAACTTCTTCAAGGGGTACAGGTACATAGGTGAGTTCCATTCCCACCCTGACTCGTACTGCAAGCTTAGCAGGCACGACATCAAGGACATGAAAGAATCAGGCCCGGGAATATCTGTCATAATCTCCATAGAGCCGGCAGAGAAGCAGACGAGATGGGAGTATGACAAGAAAGACAAGTGCATAAAGGGCACTATCGACGACGATACGTACATCATGCTGAAGGCGTACAAGTGCGATGATGATAGCGAGCGCATACTCAAGCTGAGGCTTGACTGCCCTTTCCTCGAAAAACTCAACAAGAGACTGAAGAGGGAGTATCCTGACCTGTTTATGCGAAAGAAAAGGCGGCGCAGGACAGCTACAGGCACAAAGCAAAAGAGGACTGCAAAGACAAAGAAACAGAGAAAGAAACAGAGAAAGAAACAGAGAAAGAAACAGAGAAAGAAAAAGAAGACGCCAGGACAGAAGACAAAACGTTGAAGCCAAGACAGGAACATATAAAAACCTATCCGAAAAGGTATATAAACAACATTCCTCATTTCTGACACAATATGAGACTTGCAGAACAGCTAAGGCAATCATTCCTCGAACAGGACAGAGGATTCGCACACATAATAGGCCAGGACGAGGTCAAGAGACAGGTAAAGTCAGCACTCCTCGCAGGCAGGAACGTCCTGATAATAGGGCCGCCAGGCATAGGCAAGACAACCCTGGCAAAGAACATCGCCAGCACACTGCCCGAGGTCGAGGTAAACGACTGCCCATACCACTGCAGCCCGGACAGCCCAGTATGTCCTGAATGCAGGGCAGGCAAGACACAGGGCAGGAAGACGGTGACCGGAGCTGACAGGTTCGTCAGGGTACAGGGAAGCCCTGACCTGACAGCAGAAGACCTGATAGGAGACATAGACCCTGCAAAAGCGATAAAGTTCGGACCGCTATCCATAGAGGCATTCACACCAGGAAAGATATTCAAGGCAAACAACGGAATACTTTTCTTCGACGAGCTAAACAGGGCTCCCGAGAAGCTCCAGAACGCACTCTTGCAGGCGCTGCAGGAGAAGACAGTCACGATCGGTTCTTATGATGTAGACCTTGAAGCCAACTTCATATTCATAGCGACCATGAATCCTGAAGACACAAGCACAGAGACGCTCTCAGACGTGCTCATGGACCGGTTTGACATAGCATACATGCAATATCCTGAGACCCAAGAGCATGAAGAGCAGATAGTCGACCAGGAAGCACAGAAGTTCATTGACTTTCCCGAACCGACGAAGAAACTCGCGGTCATGTTCGTAAGACTTCTCAGGGAGAGCGACAAGCTCGAGAAACTCCCAAGCGTAAGGGCGACAATAGGTCTGTGCGAAAGGGCACAGACCAACGCGCTACTCAAAAACAAGCAACAGGTCGGATGGAAAGACATAGAGGATGTCATAGTCTCTGTGTTGAGCCACAGGATACGTCTCAAACCCTCAGCACAATACCTGCAGTCACCGCAGGATCTCGTCAAGGAGAAGCTCCAGGATTTCAGGGAGCAGCAGGGCCTCGAGAAAGAGACAGAAGAAGGCGAAGGCCCCTAGCATAGGCGCTGAAGAGAAGAAGGAAGGACAAGCACATATTTCTGACATGTCCAGGGTCGAAGAGCTGGACGGCAGTCTCCGGATGGACGACATAGATGAGAAGCTCATGCATTCAGTCCTCGAGAACGACAAGGAGAAGATAGATGAAGGCATGATGATAGAAGAAGCGCTGAACAGGGGAGTCGGGGCATTCACACCTGACATGATGTTCGAGAAGCTCGTCAAGAACTACAGCATGACGAAAAGCCTGTTCGGAGAGGCTCTGATACGGGCAGTCTCAGGGTATGATCCTGACTATATCGAGAAGAACATAGGCATACCTGAATTCCAGAGAGAGCTCAAGAAAAAGCTCGACGAGAGACTGGAAAGGTTCAAGAAGGACGGAGTGCTCGACAGGCAGGGCGCGATAACAGAAAAAGGCATAGAACTGGCATCCTTGATACTGTATATCCAGGAACTGGACAATATCGTGCCCCGCGGGATAAGCGGAGAGAAGATACACAAGAAAGAATCCCACTACGGAGACAGGCAGTACGCGCGCAGCTACAGGAAAGGCGACAGGTACAAGGACATCGCGGTCAAGAAATCAGCGAAGACAGCGATACGGCGAGGGCACTTATGGATACATATGGAAGACCTGAAGACACACGAGCGGCAGAGCAAAGGAGAGGTGTACATGGTATACGCACTCGACTCCAGCGGAAGCATGAAAGGAGACAAGATAGGCACGTGCAAGAAAGCAGGAGTCGCGCTGGCATACAAGGCGATACAGGAGAAAGACAGGGTCGGGCTGATAGTCTTCGGCACAGAGATCAAAGACGTGATAGAGCCTACCAAAGACTTTCCCACCATACTCAACGCTATAACAAGAGTCAGGGCGTCGGCAGAGACAGACATAGCAGCCACCATCAGGAGAGCGATAACAATGTTTCCCAGCAGGGAAGTCACCAAGCACCTGCTGCTGCTGTCAGACGCACTGCCCACAAAAGGAGAAGACCCTGAGAAAGCCACACTCGAAGCAGCGTCCATGGCAAAAGCCGCAGGCATAACCATATCGGTCATAGGGATAAACCTTGACAACAAAGGGACCAAGCTCGCCGAGAAGGTCGTCCAGATAGGGCGGGGAAAGCTCTACATCGTAAAGGACCTCAAAGAGATAGACAAGATAGTGCTCGAGGATTATTACAGTGTGATGTGATCTTCTGCTGTTCCTGTCACTCCAGCATCTTGGGATGCTTGTACCTGTCATGCCTGTGGCGGTGCCTGTGGTCAGCATAATGCATCACCGCCCCGAGGACAAGGATTATCACGAGCATGCCGGCAGAAGTCGCCATGAGCTGGCGCGCGGCAAGAGAGCTCGTGATGCTCACGGCAGCGCCAGTGACCTCAGGATCAGAATACGCAACATACACAAGGCCGCCCACGAAAAGCACGACCGCCAAGGTGATCACGAAAGCATTGGTGGGAAAAGCGTACTTCAGGTCATCGCCAAACATACGGTCGATGTGCTTCTCCCTGTAATGGCGCTTCCTGAGGTCGGACATGACCTCATCATAAGAACGTTCATGATGGCCCAGCCTCTTGAGCTCTGACTGGACCTTATCCATCTCCCTGACCAGCCTGTCCTGCGAGCGGACACGCTCCACGCGCAGCTTTGTGAGCTTGTTCCGTGCCTTCTTCGGACTGGTGCCCAGATAGACATGCTTCTTAGAACCATCATTATCAGTCACGTGGCTGAAATGATGCGTGACCGTCTTCTTCCCTCTCTTTTCCTTCAGCTTATGCATGCTACTATCCAAGCCATGACCATTTATAAATCTTTAGGCAGGCAAACGCGCAATACTAGAAGACACTCAGGTCGTCAAGCTCATCATGATGCGCGACGATGTCTGTAGATGTTATGATCCCTTTAAGCTTGCCGTCATCCACCACCGGCAGCTTCTTGATGTTGTGCTCGCTCATCACCGTAGCAGCATGGTCGATGAACCTGTTCGAAGATACAGTAATAAGCTTCCTGGACATGAACAGACCCACCTTCTTCTCAAGAGTATCTTTCCTCTCACACACCCTCTTGAGCATGTCCCTCTCAGTTATTATCCCGCCAATACTGTCTCCATCCATAACAATTAGCGAACCGATCCTCTCCTTCACCATCAGCTTAGCAGCGTCCCTCAGCGACACCCCAGAATCCACAGTCACCGCCTTCTTCATGATATCCTTAACCCTCATCCACTATCACCTGGAAGGTCGGAAACCTCCAGCATTTTTAATATTTTCTGATAAGCCCGCGACCAGGCCTAACAACAAAATTTATAAGATAAGCGGAATTATCCGCGCGTATGAAGATACTCGCGCTGGTCGACCTTCACGGCTCTACAAAGATGATAAAGAAGATAGCGCAGCTGGCACGCAAAGAAAAGGTCGACTATGTCATATCAGCAGGCGACCACACCATATTCAGCGATTCCCATGAAGACATAATAAAGCAGTTCGACAGCATAGGCCTGCCGGTACTGCTCACGCACGGAAACCACGAAAGCGAGGAAGAGACCCGCAAGCTCTGCAGGAAGACAAAGAACGTCAAGTTCCTGCACAAGGAGACGCTGGAGCACGGCGACTGCGTCATGCTTTTCTACGGGGGAGGAGGCTTCTCCACAAAAGACAAGGAATTCGAGAAGTGGGCGGACGAGGCAATGAAAAAGATACCCGAAAGCAAGAAGATACTGCTCGTCACGCACGCGCCGCCGTACGGCACCAAGATAGACATGATACTCGACCAGCCAGCGGGCAGCAAGTCGATAAGGAAATTCATAAAGCTCGTACAGCCCAAGCTTGCGATATCAGGACATCTGCACGAGAACGCAGGCATGAAAGACAAGATAGACAAGACAAAGATAATCAACCCAGGACCCTGGGGAATGATACTCACAGTATGAGATACACCAAAAATGCCGAAACCCAAACAAGGACTTACCAAGCACGGCAACCCAATGCACTACTCAGTCGGCGCCCTGATAAAAAAGGACGGCAAGTACCTCCTCATAGACAGGGCGATAGAACCATACGGGTTCGCAGGTCCCGCAGGGCATGTCGATCAAGGCGAGAGCGAGATAGAGGCACTGGTGCGCGAGGTCAGGGAAGAGACAGGGCTGCATGTCGAGAGCCACAACCTTCTTTTTGAGGAAGAGCTCGAATGGAACCGCTGCAGCAAAGGCATAGACGCACACCACTGGTACCTCTACCAATGCACAGTGTCCGGAGAGATCGAGAGGAACGAGCGCGAGACGAAATCCATCGGCTGGTACGCGCCAGAGCAGATAAAAGAGCTGAAGCTCGAACCTGTATGGCAGTACTGGCTAAAGAAGCTGAAAGTGATATGAAAAGTGATATGAAAATAGAACCCGAAAAAACTAATAGAACCTGAAAAAAACTCACAAACCCATGATTCTTCCGGGAAAGTCTTCCTTCATCAGCAACACCACACGGGAGGGAGAGTGCTCATCGATGACCCTGTAGCCCGCAGCTTCTGCGATCCTCCCTGCGAACTCTTTCACCTCTTCATGGCGCGGCATGTTCTCCATGCTGAGCTTGAGTCTTGAGGCTCCGACGAACATGTACGCCTTGACCTCCACGAAGTGAGGCTCTGCGCGCCTTATGAGTCCTGCGTAGCCTTCAGGGTCTTTCATGTTCATACCCTTGATGCAGGTTATTCGCAGACAGGTGCGGGTCTTACCCCTGATCGCTTTAAGTATTTCAAGGCTCTTCAGCAACCGCTGCCACGCATCAGGATGGTCCGGCCTGCAGAGCTCTTTTTGGAGTGCAGCGTCCGGAGAGTCAACAGAAAGGTAAAGCTGGGTGGGCGGCTCCAGCTTCTCCATGACATCAGGCAGCATGCCATTCGTCACGACAAAACAGCTCCAGCCCCTTGCCTTGATCTCCCTGATGAAACCGCTAAGGTGAGGATAGTAAAGAGTCTCGCCAGTGAGCGATATCGCGAACTGGTCCGGGTCCCGGGCCTGTTTCAGCTTGTCCCTGTTTGTCCTGTCCAGACCGCCGAAGCCGGAGAGGAGCTTGCGCTGGGCAGCTATAGCCCTGCTGACCAGTTCCTTCGGGTCATCGATATCAGTGAAAGGCTCGTTGTAATGCTCGCGCCAGCAGTACACACAGTCCATGTCACAGTAATTCACAGTCACAGAGAGCTGGCAGCAGCGATGGCTCCTGATGCCGTAGAACCTCTCCTTGTAGCATACACCCTCATCCCGCAACGACTTCTTAGTCCATGTACAGACCTTGACAGCAGAGTGGTTTCCGATGAACTCATACTGCTGCTTCTCAAGGAGTGCTTTGTATGCGTCTTTGACCATGTCGAGAATTGGTGGGGGAGATTTTTTAAGGGTTTTGGTCGGGAATTGAGGCCTGCTACGCTTCGCTACGCTCGGAGGCTTCCCCTAGCAACGGCCTTTATGATTAGGTCAAAGGCCTGCGGGAATGGTACTGACCCTTACATGGGTAAAACTTATAAAGTTGAAATATGACTAAAAAAATATGCACCCGACTGAACTGATACCTGCACTGGAGGAGACAGAGACGTTCAGGGAGTGGAAGGAGAAAAACCCTGACGCGAAGATAGTACATCTTTTCCTGCTCCTGGACCCAGGCAAAGACACAAAGTACGACATCGGATTCTACGACCCGAAGAAGAAGCTCATGACATCGTTCGTGGCAGACGGGGAGATGAAAGACATAGAGATATCAGAATCAAAAGAGATATTCACCAAAGACACAGCAAGCATAAACCCCCTGGACATGAGCAAGGTCAAGACATCCTTCGAACAAGCCATGGAGACGTGCAGGAAGCTGCAGCAGGAAAAATACGCAAAGCACGAACCGCTAAAGGAAGTGGTGATACTGCAGAAACTTGAACAAGGCCAGGTATGGAACATAACATACATCACAAAGACCTTCCAGACACTGAATATCAAGGTCGACGCAGAGACAGGAGAAGTTGTGGAGGACGATCTCCACCAGATATTCAGCTTCGGATAATACTGGAGAGCTGTCTACCGCAGGAAACCAGAAAAACCCTTTCTTAAATTTTACAAAACACACAGAGTAGTGAACACGATTTTCACTCCCGAGGGATGTCGCACTCGAGACTATATTTTGCTAACGATAGTTTTCAGTCTGAATTAATTTAAATATGAGGTTCCCGTATGCCAACATACAATCATGGTTCTGGATTTCTAAAAAGATTTTCAGAACCACCCCAACCTTAACCTTCGCGAGAACCAAAGAGTAAAGTAAAGGTAAAGCAAACGTAAAGGCAAAGAAAACAAAAGGAGGTGTGCAACCTGATACCGCAAAGCAACATAAGCTACAACACTATAAAGAAGAACCAGGCACTCACCGGGTGGCTGGGCAGCGACGACGCAGAAGAAGAGAACGAAGAAGAATCAGGCGAATGACCCCATAAAAATCCTTAATAAATCCCTAATTCTCACTTCAAGTCAAAGTTGAACCTTGCACCGTCATCCAACTTCTTATCACGGAACATGCTCACTATCCTCAGCGCGGCAGCAGAAGTGTCACGAGGAGAGGTCGGCTTCTCAGTATTGACATACACCACAAAGGAACCATAAGACCTGAGAATATCGGCCAGCCAAGAGGAACGGTACTTGTCCTCGATCCTGCGCTGAAACCCCAAAGTCTCGAACTTGCAGCAGTCCTTCTTGTCACGCACAGACTTGCGCTCCATCGCAGTATCCGCACCCACGTCACAGACGATGTAAAGATGGGGAGAGTTTTCAGCAGCATACCTGTTCCCCTCAAGAGCCAGGATCTGCTTCACAGAAAGAGGGTTGTCCATAGAAGACTGGTACACCACACTCGAACAGAAGTTGCGCTCGCAATAAACATCAACACCATCAAGGATGGCCGGGCGTATCAGCTTTGATATCAGCTCCTGGCGGTCCTCAGCATAAGCCTCTGCAGCGTCACGCGCAGTATAATCCTTTCCTTTCACCTCATGGATGAGCTTGTTCCTTATCTTCAGGCCGGTCCTCGCCCAAGTCGGCTCACAGGCGAAGATAACATCGATACCCTCTCCGTACCTCTCAAGATAATGCAACTTCAGCTTCTCATACTCAGGGATGACATCATCAGTGCCGTAGATATCGAACAGAGGATTGCCAGGCCCCGCAGGTATCTTATCCTTCTCATTCGAAGGCCATAGAAGACGGAGGTCCACAACAGTGCTGCCTGCATCCAGCTCAGACCTCTTGATAGCGCTCACTATAGAGCCCTTGCCACCGCAGTCGACAGACTCCGCCACAAGGTAAAGCCCAGTCCTGCTGTCAAAATCCACAACCACCATTTTTATACCCTGCAAGTCATCACAATCTTATTTATAATTATCCATTACGCAATAGGGAAGCTATCTTAATAATCTTTTAAACCAACCCAATACTTTAAATATTATACCTCATCATCCCCAGCAACAAAAAGAAGGTAAAAAAGAAGGCACTAAAAATGGGGGTAATGACGTTGGAACAGATAACCGAACAGATACTAGATTCTCAAGGCCAGCTCAAGCCAGGCTTCCACGGTATAGGGCGGCTCCGCGGAAAGAACGGAGACGACTATACCAAAGACGAGAGGACAGTCCTCGAGCACTTCTTCACTAACACCCACTCCAACGTGTACTGCGCGACAGACAACATGCCCAACGAGCTATGGGCCCTAGTCATGGGACAGTACGCAAGAAGCAACCTCACAGGAAGGGACCGGCTGCTCAAGCTCTTCAATGACATGCACGAGAAAGAAGGAGAAGCGTCCGTCGGCAAACTCGCAGAGATGATACAGGAAGGAAAAGACGTCTCAGCAATGCTCAAAGGACACCTCAAGAAAGCAGGAAAGTTCATAGATGTATGGGGAGTCAAGTACGGCCACGCATCCCTCAGGGACTCGGGCACAATAAGGATATGCTTCGAAGGCGTCAGCCAGAGAGCGACAAAATTCCTCGAGTCAGCAAGGGAAGGTGCATACCAGGAACAGTCCACAAGAGCCCTGCCGTTCAGGGCGGAAAACCTGGGCATACCCTACGAGCTGAAAGGCAAAGAATACGAGAAGATGCTCCTCGAGCTCGACATGAAACTCATAGAGCTCTACGAAAGGATATACGACAACCTGCTCGAGCACCTTGACAAGAAATTCGCGCACAAGAGAGCAGAAGCGGACCAGCAGATACAGAAAGCGCTGGGCAGGACAGACGTCAAGATGAGAGACCGCGCATGGGAAGGCATAATAAAAAGCAAGGCATTCGACGTGGCAAGATACCTCCTGCCCCAGAACATGACCACATCACTCGGCGTGACGCTCAACACCAGACGGTTCCAGGACCAGCTCACACAATGGCAGTCAGAAGAGATCATGGAGATGCAGGTGCTGGGAGTTGTAGCACAGGCGGAAGCAAGGAAGATAAGCCCGACTCTCATGAAGTACGGCAGCAGGAGCGAATACCATGCCAAAATACCCACTACCCTGAGGGCGCTGCACAGGAAACACGTCCAGGCAGCAGGAGCAGGAAAAGACTTCAGGTACCAGCACTACGACTGCAGGTCCACCCTCCTCGAGGCGCCGGACGACCTCCAGAACCTCGTGCTAGCCAGCATACTCCTCAACGGAGGCGACGGCAAGGCAAGCATGACAGAACTCAAAGAACTGGCAGGCAAGCTCAAGCTGGAAGACAAGCAGGAGATAGCACGAGCAGTCGCAGAAGGAAAAGCAAGATACGACATATTCAACAAATCACCAGAGATCGGATCAGTAATCTTCGAACGGATATACGACATCGGAGCGTACAGGGACCTGCAGAGACAGAGAGGCGACAGGCAGCAGACCAACAGGTACTCAGTCATAGGATACAACATGCCAAAAGAGATAGAAGAGATAGGCATGAAAGACGAGTTCGTCGCCATGATGCACGAGGTCAAGGAAGTATATGACCTTTTCAGGAAAGAAGGCATGCACTCCGCAGCAGAATACGTCCCTGTCATGGCCAACGTAATACGGCACGTAGCGACAAAAGACCCTGTGCAGTGCTTCTACGAAGCAGGACTCAGGACACAGCCCGCAGGCATAGACTCATACAGGTCAATAGCACAGCAGGAGATAAACAAACTGCTCGAGCTGATGCCTGTATTCCAGGGACTGATACCGTTCGACAACGAGTACCACGAGCTGGGCAGGCTCCCTGAGACGATCAGGATGGAGACAGAACACTTCAGGAACCAGGCAGCCAAAGGCAAGCTGTAGTGGCTCTGTCCAGAAAGTAGGAATCATCTATATCTGCATCTGCGATACTGTCAGGCGCCAGCAGCATCGCAACTTGCTTTAATCAGTCTCATCCTGGACAGAGCCGCTAGGAATAGCACCAGTATAATCGCCACGCCGCAGCGTCGCGAGCCAGCAATACGATCAACAACCTGTCAAACCATCACCTGTCGAGAGCAATCATCCCCTCAATATGCTCGCAGGACGGCTGCGGCGTGGCAGCAGCATATAGAGTCAGCTGTAGGAACACTTTTAAATGATTCTTTTTTCTTCGCCTTCTTATGCAGGCAGTCACATACGAAAGCATAGTCCATTACATGAACAGCATGGAATTCTCAGGCATGAAGCTCGGCATAGGCAGGATACGCAAGGCGCTCAAGCTGTTCCGCAACCCGCAGAAAGACCTGAAGATAATCAATATAGTCGGCACGAACGGCAAAGGATCTGTCGCGGCCATGCTTTCCAAGATACTTGAGAGAGCAGGACACAAGACAGGTATGTTCACTTCACCACACCTCGTCGACGTCCGCGAGAGGATACAGGTCAACAACAAACCCATAACAAAAGACGAGTTCAGGCAAGCATTCCTTGAAGCGAAGTCAAAGCTCACAGAACTCACGTTCTTCGAGCTCATCACCCTCATGGCAGTCCTGCACTTCTCAAAGAAGAAAGTCGACTACGCAATATTCGAGGCAGGACTGGGCGGAAAATACGACGCGACCAACTTCAACAACGGGATGATGACCATAATCACAAGGATATCGCTTGACCACACCCACATACTCGGTGACACAGTGCAGAAGATAGCACAAGACAAATGCGAGATGATAAAACCAGAGCAGAAAGTCATCACCACGGAATCCAACGCAGAATCAATGGATGTTATAGAGAACCAAGCCGCAGAAAAGCATGCCAAACTTCTTAAGACGGGAAAATCAGAATACAGGACATCGCTTCACGGACAGTTCCAGGAAGAGAACGCAGGACTCGCGGTCAAGGCAGCAGAGGGGCTTGGCATCGACGACAAGACAATAAAAGAGTCACTGCTTGAAGTGAAATGGCCCGGCAGGGCAGAATTCATCGGGAAGAACGTGCTGCTCGACTGCGCACACAACCCCGCAGGCATAAAAGCCCTGGTAAGGTATCTCGAGACGCTGAGTCATGACAACCTGTACATCGTCTTCGGCGTCAGCAAGAACAAGGACTACAACAGGATGCTGCAGCTCCTGCCCGAACACAAGAAGCTAATATTCACACAGTCAACCATCGCAAGGCGGCTGCCGATCGACCAAGTGCCAGAAGAGGTAGAATGCGAGAAAGTGCGCGACCCGTCCAAAGCACTCTCCCGAGCAAAAGAGCTTGCAGGAGAGAAAGACCTGATAGTGGTGTGCGGCTCAATATTCCTCATAGGAGATGTGAAGGCAGCGACGCAGGCAGATACGGATCAGCCAGAGGATGACTAGCCCCTGACCTTTTCCAGGATCATGTTGCCCAGATTGGTACAGGACAGCTTCGTATCCTCCTTCTTGGATATCTCGCCAGGGTCTTCCGCTTTGGCAAGGACAGAACCCGCATCGACCAAACCCATACCTTTCACATAATTCAGATATATCTTCTCAATTATCACTTTCCAATTCCCGACAGGCTGCGCTCCAACACAGACAAAAGCGGAAACCTTATCCTTGAGCAAAGGCGGGTCGCAAAGAGGATTGGTGCGGTCAATGAACACCTTCATAAGGCCAGAGACATTGGTGAAGTAATTCGGCGTGCCGAGAATCAGGGCGTCGCATTCCAACAGCCTGGTGACCAGGCCTTCCATGTCATCGTCCACAGCGCACGGCCTGCCGGTTCCGAAGCACACATCACAGCCTGTGCAGTGCCCGATATTCAGTTCGCGCAAGTTGACAATATCAACGTCAGCCCCTCCCGCCCTGCAGGAATCAAGAACCCAGTCCAGCATCTGCTCTGTGTTGCCCTTCCGCGGGCTTCCGCAGACGGCAAGAACCTTCATTGTCATCGCAGAAGACCTTCGTATATCGGAAAATTCCTGCAGAGATCAAGAACCTCAGCCTTAACCTTAGACTTAAGGTAAGGATCCTTAGGTCGCTTTATCATCCTGGAGATCCAAACCCCTATCATACGCATCTCCCCCTCCTTCATCCCTCTCGTGGTCAGGGCAGGAGTGCCCAGACGGATACCTGAAGGGTCGAAAGGGCTTCGCACATCAAAAGGAATCATGTTCTTGTTGGTGAATATGAATACCTCGTCGAGGGCCTTCTCAACCTCCTTCCCGCCGAGCCCTGTCCTGGTCAGGTCGATGAGCATGAGATGGTTGTCAGTGCCGCCAGAGACAAGACTGATGCCGTTGTCCATCAATGTCTCGGCAAGCACCTGCGCGTTCTTCAGCACCTGCGTCTGATACTCCTTGAAATCGGGCTGCAAAGCCTCACCGAAAGCGACAGCCTTGGCAGCTATGACATGGTCAAGCGGCCCGCCCTGCATCCCTGGGAACACAGCACTGTCGATCCTGCGCGAAAGGTCCTTCTTGTCATCAGGACGCAGACGGTCTTTTATCTTCGAGAGTATGATGGCACCCCTCGGCCCTCGCAAGGTCTTGTGCGTCGTCGTCGTGACAACATCACAGAAAGGAACAGGGTTCTGATGAAGGCCTGCAGCGCACAATCCCGCGATGTGCGCTATGTCAGCCATGTGGTAAGCACCGACCTCATCAGCAATATCCTGGAACTCCCTGAAATCAAGTTTTCCCGGGTATGCGCTGAAGCCGGAAAGCATCAGTTTCGGCTTCTCTCTCCGGGCTATCTTCCGCACCTCATCCATGTCAAGCGTCATGGTCTCCCTGTCCACCCCATAACTGACAAAATTGTAGAACCTGCCTGAGAAGTTGACCCTGCTGCCATGAGTGAGGTGGCCGCCATGGGCAAGGTCCATCCCAAGTATCTTATCTCCAAGCTCCAGAAGCGCGAAGTAAGCCTCCATGTTCGCCTGGCTTCCCGCGTGCGGCTGGACATTGGCGTGCTCAGCACCAAACAGCTTCTTCACCCTGTCGATAGCAAGCTGCTCCGAAACGTCAACGTGCTCATTGCCACCATAATAACGCTTGCCAGGATATCCCTCGCTGTACTTGTTCGTCAGGACCGAGCCCATCGCCTGCATCACAGCGCGTGAGACATAATTCTCAGAAGCGATCAGCTCAGCGCCCTTCTGCTGTCGTGAATGCTCATCAAGGATGACAGAATGTATCTCCGGATCCCTGTCTTTCAGATGCCTCATCATTTTCAGGATGCATTTCCGCGTCGAGATATAAATAACTTTCTCTAATTCAATATCTATTAAATATCTATTAAATATCTATTCAACATCTATTCAAGATCCATCAAATATCTCCCAGCAAATATCTTTAAAACACTTATAAACATGATTCCGTCGTCCCACATCCTTGACAACACAACAAATAAATAAAGAAAAATTTTCGGATATAGGAAGGGGTGGAACAAAGAGGTGGTGTTGCGGAGGATAATAAACGTGATAATAGGCATAACAGGAATGTACTGTTCCGGCAAAGACACTGTCGCAGAGCACCTGGTCAAAAAAGGATTTACACACATATCGCTTTCTGATCTTATAAGAGAAGAGCTGGGTAGAAGAGGTATAGAGGTGACGAGGGATAATCTCATCAGAGTAGCTAATGAGATGAGGGCCGAACACGGTCACGGCGTGCTGGGGGAAAGAGCTTTACACCGCATGAAAGAGAAAGAAGGAGACCACGTCATAACATCCATACGCCATCCTGCAGAGGCCAAAGCGCTGATGCAGCATGGCCACTTCTTCCTCGTCGAGGTCAGAGCACCCATCAAGATGCGGTTCCAACGCATAAAGAAACGCAACAGAGAAAAGGACCCCAAAACACTCAAGGAACTCAAGGAGAAAGAGAAGCTCGAATGCCAGGAACGCGGACCGGGACAGCAGCTCACCAACGTCATAAAGATGGCAAAGTACGTCCTGAACAACGACAGCACCAAACAGAAGCAACGGAAGAAAGTCGACAAGCTCCTCGCAGACCTGCGAAAGAAAGCCAAGAAGATGCCTGTATATGTCAGGCCCACCTGGGACGAGTACTTCATGAACCTGGTCAAAGAGATAGGCAAAAGAGGGACATGCGACAGGGGCAGGAGCGGATGTGTGATAGTCAAAGACAAGAGGATCATGACAACAGGATACGTCGGAAGTCCTGTCGGCATCAAACATTGCGATGAGATCGGACACGAACTGAAGACGACAATGCATGAGGACGGCACGACCTCGAAGCACTGCGTCCGGACAACACACGCAGAACAGAATGCCATATGCCAGGCGGCCCGCTATGGGATACCGATATACAGAGCGACACTTTACTGCACTATGGAGCCGTGCTATGTCTGCGCGAAGATGATAATAAATGCAGGCATCGAAAGAGTGGTCTGCGAAAAACGCTACCACGGAGCCAAAGAGACCAGAAGGGTATTCAAGGAAGCAGGAGTGAAACTGCGCGTCCTCAAAGACGAGATGCAGACATACGCAGACATGAAATGAACAAATAGATTTATAAGCGCAACAATCTTTTTCTTCGGCTATAATGATAGTCGCGATAACAGGTCCGATCTGCGCAGGCAAAGGAAAGGTGGCAGAGATGTTCAGGGACGACGGCTTCACTCATCACTCATTCTCAGCAGAGCTCAGGCAGGTGGCCAGGGAAAGAGGCATAGAAGTGAACAGGGAGAACCTCAGCGAACTCGGGCGCGACCTAAGGAAGGAAAGCCCCGGCAAGTCGATACTGGGAACGCGGCTCCTGGAAAAGGTGAAGAAAGAAGCGGAGAAGGGAAAGAACAAATGGGTTCTCGAAGGACTTAGAGACATCGACGAGATAGACCTCTTCAGGAAGCACGAGATGGAGAGCAAGAAGATGCGCTTCATACTGGTCGCTGTAGACGCGCCGCAGAAACTGAGGTTCGAAAGGCTGAAGAAAAGAAGACGGCACGGCGACCTGGAGACGTTCGAGGAGTTCAAAGAGGTCGACGACAGGGAGAACAAAGGCGGGCATGGACAGGAAGTCAATGCCTGCATGAAACGGGCGGACTACATGATACAGAATGACGGCACACTGGAACAGCTCAGGGAGAAAGTAGAAGGCATAGTCAAGGAGATAAACGGTTAAGAACCAGGATCAAGAACTCAGCAATTCTTCCCGAACGGCAGTTCCAGCTGGCAGATCCTTGCATCAAGATGCGCCCTCCCACGCATGGCCTTATCCTGACCTTTGAAGCGGGAGACCTCCTCATTCTCCGAAAAATAAGGGTTGTTAAGACGGAAAAGATACAGTTCAGTTATCCTTGACCCAGGCCTTACAGTCACATCACACACCGCATAGTTCTCGAACGTTATCTTGCCATGGAAGCGGGGATAAGGATCGATCTTAGGCGCGTTGGCATGCGTCTGCAGGGTCGAGTACTGCTCATCAGGATGTATGGCCTGGCTTTCTTTATCCCCTGAAACCATCAGCAGATGGTTCATCTCATGAACCCAGCCGACAAAATGCCTGCCGATCTTCACTTCCTCCGCACTGCAAGACAGGAAGAACGTCCCACCAGCTATCCTGCTCCCCCTGTTGGAAAGACGCTTCTCGTAGAAACAGTCAGGATCCATATCATGGGGATCTATCGTCTTTCCTGTATAAATCTTTATGAAAGGATCATGTGTGAGGGTGAAACCACCATTCATCCTACGACCTCTTGTCCTCTTGCCGCCGATGACCACCATGTCATCCCTTATGTGAGGCTGCACAAGACCCTTCAGATGTTTCCCTCTGCGGGTTATCTCCAGCATGCCGTTCTTCAGAAGCGTTTCAAGCTCATCATCCCTGACAGGCACGAAACCATCATAAGCGAGATGCGCCTGCGCAATCGCGTCGCCAGGCCTTATCTTAACGGCGGTGCCCAGCGTCTTAAGCATACAGATAACCTTACCTTCAAAACATGTCCTGGCAGGCAAGGCGAAACCGTCGTCAGCCTCCCTTGAAGCGACGCCATAACGGGCCCAGCTGCTCCGCGAGTTTATATGGCCGTGGAAGCCGGGCTCTAACCTGAAACTCTCCACTGTCTCGAACAGGTAAAAATCATCAGGACCCACGACCCAGCAGCCGTCTTGGTCCACAGGCACTTCCTTCATGTCCTCCCTTTCCATCCCAGGCGTCAGGAGCTTATCTATCCTCACATCCAGAGAGGTCGCGCTGATGTCTGTAAGCCCGTCTATCTCGATAAGGCCAAGATACCTCGCTGCATTTATGTCATTTTTTGTCAAGATAGGCATGCGCTCTGTAACCAAGAAATCCTTTATAAGTTTTTACTTTTAAGTAGTTATAAATCTAATCTTTTTCTCCCGGTTCCTGGCGCCGGAGACTATCTCGCATCTCCTGCCCGTCTGTTTTTTCAGGAACTTGAGAAGTTCAGTGTTTGCCTTGTCTTTGTCAGGCACTGCAGCGACAGCTATGCGCAGGGCATTCTTGGTGTGGTCGTATTTGATGATTCGGGTCTCTGGAGAATTGGGTTTTACTATGACTTTTAGAATTCCATCGGTGATGTATTTGTTGATGTCCATTTTGACACAGCGCAGCGTCGCCAATACAGCGCTCCTGTGTTATGATCTTCAGGATGAACTGACCACGCAGCTTCTTACTTCTTCTTTTCCTGATGCGTCGCTGGGCGGTATCGGCGACGCAGGATATGGCAGTGGCAATGCCGTTTAACTCAATCATACTCCCGCCAGGTCTTCTTGCACTTGGTGCACTTCAGGAAACGGGTCTCAGCCTCGTCGCCTGCACGGGTCTGGACAGTCCAGTAGAAAGCCTCGTCATTGCCGCACTTCGGGCACTCTGCTTTTGTGACCGGAAGTGTCTCGATCTCTTTTTCCACGACCTCCACTTCCTCTTTCTCCCTCTTCTTACGGGTCTCTTTCAGGGAGCCAGCGTCGCTCGCATCATTCCTATAACCGCAGGAGCAAACCATAACCACCTTGCCATCCTCCTTAACAGGCTTCAAGATAGCCCTGCACTTAGGACAAAACAGGATCATACATACGACCTCCTCAGACAATAAAAGCATCTAATGCAACTCACAATATCCCCACCACATCAAGCAGCTTGACAAAACCTATCTTGATATAACCAAGGAAAGGCACACGGAACACCGCCCTGCCGATATAATTCTCCTCAGGTATGTAGCTCTCAAAATAGAAAGACGCCACATTATGATCACCTTTTGTCGAGAAGGCGTACCGCGAATCATCCTGAACAGTCTGCGTCACACGATGTATGACCGGTTCAGGCCGGTTCGCCATGAAAACTATCACATCACCGATCTCGATATCATCAGGGTCAGTCCCGCGCAAAACCATGATATCCCCCCTGTCGAAACCGTTCCTGAAATCAAAATCACGGAACTCATCCCTGGATATGCCAAGAGCAGAATAATACTCGGACTGGGTACAGGAATACCCCTCTCCACAGACAGCCCTGCTCGACCACCAGTCATCAAAGCTGCCATCATGCTCCATGCTGCTCGAGACCACAGCCACTATCGGATGAGACGTAGCAAGCAGAAGGCCCAGAACAGGATAGACCACCCACTTGATCAGCACAAAAGCAAGGATGATGTTCACGAACCAGCTAGCCCAGGAATCATCCTCCCAGACGAAATACCAAACCTTCTTCCAGGTCCGCTTAACCTTCTTCCAGTCCATGCACATCCTTTTTGAGGAAAGCTTTTAATAAGTTTCGGTTCATACAGCATCAAATACCGAATGCGCACCCTACTCCGCATTTTCTCGCAAGACTCGAAAATGCTCTCGTGCCGCCGAAGCACGCAACCCAATAAACCGCTTATGTACGTGCTTGGTTGATATCGCTTCGCGAACCGAAGAAGCAGGCGGCTACGGTCACGCATCCGGCAGCAGGTGAAACAATAAAATGGCATTCTGTCCCAAGTGCGGAAAGAAAGGCATCAAAAGCAAATTCTGCAACGAATGCGCAGAGAAAGAGCTAGGCCTTGCCTTCAAGGACATAGAGATAAAGAAATGCATAGACTGCGACCGGTTCATGATACGCAACGCATGGAAAGCATTCAGCAGCACGCAAGAAGGGATCGTCGATGCAGCAAAGACAAAGATAAACAACCCCAAAAACATCCCCCTCGGGATCGAGCCAGTCCATGACAAGCTAAAAGACAAGCCAGGAGCGGAGCAGGAAATCGAACTCCACATAACAGCAGAAGACCAGGAATTCATAATACCTGCGAAGATACAGTTCACTTACTGCGACAAATGCTCCAAGGCAGGAAGCCAATACTACGAAGGCACGCTCCAGCTCAGGAACGTGACGCCTGAACTGCTTCAGTTTGTAAGGGATGACATCGCAAAGCATGCGAAAGAAGGCGTCCACGTCACCAAAGAGACAGGCAAAGGCAGGAACAGGGACTTCCAGCTCACCTCGACAAAGTACATGAGACAGCTCGGCAAGAGACTTAAGGCAAGGTTCAACGGCGAGCTCAAAGAATCGGTCAAGCTTTTCACAAGAGACAAGCAGACCAGCAAGGAAGTCTACCGCACGAACGTCCTGTTCAGGATGAGGTCATACAAGGTAGGTGACATAGTGAAGACAAGAGGAAAGAAAGTGAAGATAACCTCTGTCGGAAATAACGTCACAGGCACGGACGTCAAGACAGGGAAAAAAGTATTTGTCGACGAGAAAGAGCTGGAAAAGAGAATGTAATCCTGATCCCTGGACAACCAGCAGAGTTCAAAACAAGAAAAAACAGAAAGAAAAAAACAGAAAGAAAAAATAAAAAACTTCTCAGCAGCTGCCAGAAGCGCCTGCCTGCGTATCATCCAGTGTCGATATGCTCGACGGGCTGCACTCAGTGGGGGGCGTGTCGAAACCGCCGCACAAGGCCTGCGCATAAGCAGCAGGAGTCCTTGCACCACTGTAAGCAGCGCCCTCCACAAAAATAGTCGGGCTGCCCCTCACACCAAGAGCCTGGTTAAGGGCAAGCTCAGCAGAAAGGATATCATCCCACTCGTTCTCCTCGCAATCCCTAATCTTCGCAGTATCAAGACCCAGCTCTTCAGCGACACCTTCCCAGCACTGGTCAGCGTTCTGGTAAGTGCACTCCCTGTTCATCGCAAGCACGAAATCAAAATACCCATCCATACCCATGTGCTTCGCGACGCACAACTCGCGCAGTCCCTGGTTCAGCTCCTGGACTCCATGCATCGAGCAGTACTTGTCCCCGTCATCAAGGCAGAACTGCGGACCGCCACCCTGGTAGTCACTGTATATCACATAATGAGGATTGAAATCAGCCTTGCCCTTGAGCAGACGGTACGCAGGCTCGATAGCCTCCTCAGCGATATTACCATAAGGACAGTAGCTCATCACGTAAAAGTCTATCTGCGGCCTGTTGTCACCCCTCGTCACGCCGGTCAGCTCCTCGAACTCAGCCCTCTTCTCCTCATCAAGGATGTAACTCGCACCGCTCGCCTCGTCAAGCATCACATGGAAATTGCCATCCTCAACATGCCTGAAAGCGCCGCGCAGACGCTCATTGTTCTTCCAGGCGTACGTCTCCTCAAGATCTCCCTGGAACACATAAGACGGGGCGTGCTCAACACCCAGGTTCTCTATGAACGCCCTGCCTTTCACGCTGGAAACGTCAACCCGCTCAATCTCCATGTTCAGGAACACCTGATTGAGCAAAGCGAGAAGCTGCGACGGATCGCAAGTGTCACAATCCTCAGCATTTACCACCGTAAGCTTGACAGGCTCATCATCGCTGAAAACGCACTTAGCATCAGCCTCGCCAGGATTCTCACACACTCCGATCTTGCCAGGCTGCTTCCCCATGCAGTCCATGTCAGTACTGCACGCAGGCAGGCTCTCACACAACGGATGCGCGGAAAGACCTGTGCATATAGCCCTCTTGAAAGAATCAGGATCCCTCGCCCCCTGGTAAAGCTCACCAGAGATGTACATAGTAGGGCTTCCCTGAGCTCCAGCCTCCTGGCTCTTCCTTATGGACTCCCTCAGGAGTTCGGCACCCTGCTCACCCTCAGCACACGCTTTGATATCAGAATGATCATCGATTCCAGCCTCCTCAGCACAGTCCTCAACACTGCCCTTAAGGTCCTGTGGGTTGTCATTCTGGCACACGACAAAATCTATAAGCTCTTCAGGATAGAGCTCCTGGACGCAAAGCTGGATCATGTTACCCTCAACCTCGGGCTGGCCGTGAAGACTGCTGAAACCTGAATCAGTCTCGCCAGCTATGAACTCAAGCCTGAAATTGATGTTGTCGCCAAGCTCCTCAAGCACAGGCTCTATAGCATTCTCGACCTGGATACCGTAAGGGCACTGGCTCATCACGTGGAACGTGACATCAACAGACCCGTACTGTCCGGGGTCATCAACAGCAGGAGCAGGACCCTGCCCGCCAGACCTGCTGACTATAAAAGCTATTATGGCGATCAAAAGGACCGCGCCGATAATGTACGGCTTGTAATCCTTCCTACCTGACCTCTCTCCGCTCTTCTTACGGCCTTTGTGGCTCTTCCTGCCACGTCCGTGGCTCCCACTATGCTTATCGTGCCCGTGAGACCCGGATTTATCATCGTCTTCCATCATAAAGCACCCCTAACAAAATAGTATATGATATGTGCAGCACCAAGTAAGAAGCCAGCTTTTAAATGTTTCGCATATCTCTTTTAAAAAAGACTTGCATACAAAGCATACAAATCTCAAGAAACAGCAGCAAGAATGTTCTTGATGCCATACCAGAAAAGAAGTATCGCGAGAAGGAGCGCTATCCAGTTTGTTATGTCCTTCCAGTCAACATGTAAGTACCACTTCAAAAACTCCCTTAACTTAGCCAATTTCTACCTCTTCTTAGACTTGGTCTTCCCGGAATTCTTCTTAATCTTACTCATGCCCTTGAACGCGTCCTTCACCCGCTTCTTCACTGTCTTCACCCGCCGGGGCTTGACACTTCTCTTCTTTGCCCAATGCTCAAGCCTGGACTCACCCTTGCTGAAAACTTTTTTCTCCTTCTCGATAGACGGCAGATCATCAAGCAGCTCATCCTGCTTCTTGAGCTTCTCGACCTTTTTCCTGTCAGGCTTAACCATGAAACACACCTCACAAACCAGCTCACACCATCGGCAGCTCGCCAGTGATGCTGTCTATGCTCTGCTCTGAATCAGGCCCTATACCGACACAAGTCCTGGTCCCCGGAGCGATGACAGTCCTGCCAGCATCGGTTATCAGCGCGGTCTTCAGGCCAGCGTCCTTGGCCATCTGCATGAACTTAAGCAATTCCTTCTCATCCTTGACCTTAAGCACAACCTTCTTCTGCCCCTGTACCCTCCAGGCACTGACCTTCACTTTACCAGACCTGAGCGTGGCCTCCACAGCGGCATGGGCGGCCTGAACAGCAAGCTTGCCCTTAGGAAGCTTAAGATCCTGCCTGACAAGGATCACCATTTTCATATCCATGACCATGGTCATTTAAAAACTAAGTAGACTTTTAAAACTTTGGTTTTTCGGAAGGTAACGCGGCTTGCTAAGCCCGTGTATCTCGTCCACAAGAGGCACGTGCTCGACACCGATCTTGCCGACAAAAAGGCGGTTGATGTCACCCCCTTTCTCCAGAAATTCCTTCACCCTCACGTAACCGTCGATGTAAACATAATCCTTTGGGCAACCTCCAGGCCTGGACGTGTCAGCGATGCCCCTCTTCGCCCTCAGCGCAAGCCTGAAAGCTGTCGAAGGGCTGAAGAACTCAAGAAAATAATTGTAGATCTCAGAGAATCTCTTGCTCATCGCCATGCTCACAGCTATCGCCCTAGCAGCATAATTCTTCAGGTTCTCATTGTTCAACAGGCCGAAACGCTCCTCATTCACGACAGCAAGACCCTCCTCAGTCGGCAGGTAGTTCGGCAGTCCATGGAAGAATATCATGAACGGCTGCTCCCTGCCGTTCTCAGCGCGAAGCACATGGGTGCCTATCTCATGGATCACAAGACGCTTGACGAAATTCTCGGAGAAGGTGAACCTGTCCTTCACATAGATCCTCTTCTTAGCCACAAGCACCATCGCGCTCGCGCTCATGTTCTTCAGCCGCACGGAATAGTCAAAACCGTAATGATTCACTTCAGCCTGCAACATGTGGGATGTCTTCAAAGAGCTAAGAGTCTTTGGGAACCTCTCAGACTCAAGAGACAGGAAGCCGATGGCACGCTCAAGGACATCCATCGAAGGAAGGCCGTACACCTTCTTCGCGAACACGGTGAACTTAGGGGAGCCTCGGCTCCTCAGCATCTCACACTTGTCTATGTACAGGTTCCTTTTCTTGTGGATAAGCTCGCCAAGAGGGGAGTCATGTTCCTCGACAGAATGTAGCATGTCCTGCACCCTGTCAAAATCGAACTTCGGCTCAGGATAGATGAAATAAGGATCGTAATCAGGATCCTTCATCACAAGCTCCTTCTCAGTATCTATATTCAAAGGATTCACATCAAAGAAGCTCACAGGATTGATGATCCTCTGCAGATGGATATCGATCCTGCTCAGCCTGAAAAAGTCGTCCATGTCAGATAAATATCGGCAGTAAAAAATATATAAACCTTCTTGTTTTGTCTCCCTCCATAGTAGAGACAAAAGTTTATATACGCTGGAAAGCCAAATCAGGCCATGATAACAACATACCGACGAAAAAAAGACAAGATAGTATCCCAAAAGCTTGAATCAGTCAAAAAAAAGAAAAACCTGTGGGTAGACTGCTACAAACCATCTGCACAGGAAATGGAGAGCCTGTCAAAATTCTCAGGAATACCTGTCTGGCACCTCAAAGAACACACTGTAAGCTATGAAAGGCCCACGACCATAGAGCACGAGAATTTCTCTCTAATCGTCCTCGGAGCACCGGTCATAAAGAAAAAAGGCGCGGACGCGACATCCCTGGCGATATTCATATTCAAAGGAGACAACATACTCACTCTCAGGTCAGAAGAGCTGGAGAGCATAGAGAAGTTCAAGAAAGAGCTCCAGGAAAAGAACCCGAAATACCTAGACTCACCCACACTGGCGATACAGATACTCATGGAGAAACTCATCGACATCTACTTCGAACACTTCGAAACATTCCAGGAGACAGCAGACAAGATAGAGGCCACACTCTTCAAGAACCCAAGAAAAGAAGCGGTCGAAGAGACATTCAAGATAAGGAAATCAATACTCATGCTCCACAAGGCGCTCGTGGCGAACAGGGAAGTTCTGCTCTCTTTAGAGAAACAGCACCTAAGCAGGATAGCAAAGAAGAACATCAACGACTTCAAGGACATACGCGAAGACATAATGCAGCTAATAGACACAGAAGACACCCTCCGCAACGTGCTGACAGGAGTGCTCGACATCTACACGTCACAAGTCTCCAACCAGATGAACCAGGTCATAAAAAAGCTCACAGTGGTCGCGTCATACGTGCTCATACCCACGCTGATAGCGAGCATATACGGCATGAACTTCAGGTACATGCCAGAGATACCATGGAAATGGGGCTACCCGTTCTCGCTCGGTCTCATGATACTGTCCATACTCATGGTATACCTGTATTTCAAGAAGGCAAAGATGCTCTGAATCTCCAGCAGAGACCAATCAAGCACAACATTTTAATAATATGCCTTTCTCCAGACTACATTCAAAGCATGATTTGCCGTTGTAGGGCAGATCAGGAGGATAAAAAATGGTAATAGTGAAGTTCCCCGACGGTTCTACCAAAGAATACAAAGAGACAGTCAAAGGCACGAAGATAGCTGAAGACCTTTCCAAAGACCTTGCGCAGAACGCAGTGGCGATGAAGATCAACGGACAGGTGATGGACCTCGACTTTCCGGTGACGGAAGACTCAGAAGTCAAGATACTGACACCAAAAGACCCTGCGGGTATGGAAGTCTTCAGGCACAGCACAGCACACCTCATGGCGCACGCGATCACAGAACTCTACCCTTACGCAAAGCTCACAATAGGACCTGTCGTCGAAGAAGGATTCTACTACGACGTAGACCACGACCCGTTCAAGCCGGAAGACCTCAAGAAGATAGAGAAGAAGATGCACGAGATCATGAAACGCAAAGAGCCCATCGTCAGGGAAGAGGTATCCAAAAAAGACGCGCTCGAGATGTTCAGGGACAACGAGTATAAGAAAGAGATGATAGAAGAGCTCGAAGAAGGAACGATCACACTCTACCGGCAGGGAAGCTTCGCCGACCTCTGCAGAGGACCGCACGTCCCGAACACAGGAATGATAAAAGCATTCAAGCTCACCAAGATAGCAGGAGCTTACTGGAGAGGAGACGCCAAGAACAAACAGCTCCAGAGAATATACGGCATCAGCTTCCCTACAAAGGAAGAGCTCAAGGAACACCTGAAATTCCTTGAAGAGGCAGAGAAACGCGACCACAGGAAGATAGGGAAGAAGCTCGAACTTTTCTCATTCCATGAAGAAGGGCCGGGAATGCCTTTCTTCACGCCTAACGGTATGGTCATCTGGAACCAGCTTATCGACTTCTGGAGAGAAGAGCACCGCAAAGCAGGATACTCAGAATCCAAGACACCCATAATGCTCAACAAGCTGCTATGGGAGCGCAGCGGTCACTGGCAGAACTACAAGGAAAACATGTATACCACAAAGATAGACGATATGGAATATGCGATAAAACCCATGAACTGCCCTGGCGGAATGCTCATGTACAACGAGAAAGTTCATTCGTACAGGGAACTGCCGATGAGAGTCGGGGAGATAGGACTCGTACACAGGCACGAGCTCAGCGGCGTACTGTCAGGACTTTTCCGTGTCAGATGCTTCCACCAGGACGACGCCCACATATTCATGACAGAACAACAGATAACCAGGGAAGTCTTGGGCGTGCTTAACCTGTGCGAAAGATTCTACGCCATGTTCGGCCTTGACTACCACCTCGAGCTGTCCACAAGGCCGGAAAAATCAATAGGCACGGACGAGCAATGGGAGAAAGCGACAGAAGGACTGAAGAAAGCCCTAGAAGAGAAGGGCAGGGCATACAACATAAACGAAGGCGACGGTGCTTTCTACGGGCCGAAGATAGACCTCCACATAAAAGACGCGATAGGAAGAACATGGCAGTGCGGCACCATACAGCTCGACATGAGCCTCCCTGAACGTTTCGACCTCACCTACGAAGGGGAGGACGGAAAGAAGCACAGGCCGGTCATGATACACAGGGTCATCTATGGTTCGATGGAAAGATTCCTGGGAGTGCTCATAGAACATTACGCAGGCAAGTTCCCTTTATGGCTAAGCCCTGTACAGGCACGCATACTGACGGTGGCGGACAGGCACGACGAGTACGCAGAGATGCTCAGGCAGAAACTCTTCGACGCAGGCATAAGGGTCGAGCTCGACTCACGCGCAGAGTCCATACCCAAGAAAGTCAGGGAAGCGCAGCTCCAGCAGGTCAACTACATCCTTGTCGTAGGAGACAAGGAGCAGGAGAACGAGACGGTCAACGTCCGCACGCGCGATAATGTCGTGCACGGAGAGAAGAAGCCGGACACATTCCTCAAAGAGATACTGGAAGAGATAAAGGAAAGACGATAAACCCGCGAAAAAAAGCAAAAAATAAAACCCAAAAAAAAAGAAGAAATAAAAATTGTCTTGTTGCTTCCAGCCTTATCGTTTCTTGTATCGACGGTCAGGCCTATGCAGGCATCCTTACTGCAGGCGCAGGATCCGGCCTGTACTCATAAGTCAATATAGGCCCATGCATCTGCGGCAGGGTCACAGGCAGATCTGCAGGCGCCCCTGACAGGTCCGGCGGAGGAAAATACATGACCCGCGGCCTTGCCGGAAGCACGGGCGGCGGCACATCACATACCCTCACGTCCTTTGTGCCCTCATCCTCAGGAACACACTTCTCGTCAAGAGGTGTGACTCCAAGAGATGAGGATATCTTCCTGTTCAGAGCGTCGACCATCTTCTTACCTATCTTACCAGTCAGGTAGTCCTGCTTCTGCCTTCCAGAATGCCTTTCAGCAAGTGCTACCCGCGCATCACCACAGAGATAGTTCTGCGCGATATCCCTCGCCTTGATCAGGTCAGTGGTTTCATCAGACCTGGCCAGCCTCGAGAAGACCTGGATCGCAGTCCTGTAGTCCAGCTGAGACGTCCTCGCATACTCTGCAAGCTCACCAGCCTTAAGGTCAAGCCCTGCCTCGATCCTCTTATCAGCAGACTCCCTTGCCTCGTCGGTGAAGTACTTCCCGGCGATACCTTTCGCCTTCTTCAGGCCGTGCCAGCCCTCGACAAGGTCATCCATGCTGCAGTTCGTCCTGTCCTCGGCGAACCCGACCAGCTTGTCGTAACTGCTCAGCGCGACTATCGCCTCACCGACATAGGCCCTTGACACCCATCCGCCGGCCAAACCATCACGCTTCCGTCTCCTGTACCTGAAGTCATGCCTTGTACTGCCGTCCTTGTTCGTGCGTGTGAAGTAATCTATGTTCATGCCGAGCTCCTTCCTTTTCGAGAATACCTTCTCGAACAGGCTTGACTCGTGGAACCTCCTTGTCTGTCCCGGCGTGATGCACTCGTCAAGCCGCGCCACGATACAGTCATCACCGATCTCCTCATAATCCTCCTCTTCCAGCACGCCATCGTCTGCGGTAAGGTTGAGGTCCCCGATGATGTCAGAATCAGACATCACCTCATACACACCAGACTCATACACTTCATCTCCGGACGATCCCAACCCTATAAGGTTCAACCTGTCAGACAGTTCCGGTCTCGCGAAATACCCCGATCCCTCTTTAGCCTCTCTAACATTACCTATAATCTCAGAATCTCTTCTTCCGTCGTTTACCAGACGAAAGACCGGTGTGTCCTCCTTCAGCCCTGTAGACTTTCCGAAGATATGCACCACTTTTCCTGCGTCGTAAGGGCTTGCGCAATGAAGCTTCGGATCCTTGTTGACATCCTCTATCATGAAGTCACCGCTCGGAAGGATATATTCTGATCCCTTCTCATGTATCGGTCCCTTCTTCTGCCGCGCCTTCATCTTCGGACGTTCCTCTTCGGTGATCTGCTCGCTCTCCGGCTTCTGACGCTCCGTCCGGTACCCCTCGAAAGCGGCCCGTCCTTCGGCCGCGAAGAGATCCTCGCCGTCAAAAGGCCTGCTGTTAATGATAGCCCGTCCCTCGCTCCGTCTGATAGCCCGTTCCTCATGTGCTGTCTGCACGCCTCGCATTTTTCAACTCACCCCATGGTGTGTCTCTTCGGAGCTCTCGCTATTCCCTTCGCCTCGAAAGAGAAAGCTAGCTAGACCAGGAAATATATTTTGAACATCCCTGCATGAACGCCGCGCTCCCCCCATGCAGCGCGGACAGATCCCCCTAAGGAAAAAAGTCAGGGGGCCGTCCTTGGCAGGACTGACCCCTGACATCGAGCTATCTCCGAAGGAGTGTGAATCAATACTCCCCTTGATCGCACAGCCCGTGCAGGTGATGAAACTGTAATCAACGTGAATCTTCGCTCCCCTTTTTTCTACAAAGTCACAGTATAACTGCAGCCTTCTTACTTCTTCTTTCCCTGAATGCATAGCTATGATTAACCATGCCGGTAAGGGTAATAACGCCTGAGAAATATATAAATACTTTTGTGGTTTTTTTTACTAAAAACTACGGATTCCTTTTTTGAACTATACATGTGGGTATTATTTACCAGAATATGCCTGAAAACTGCCTGCAAGAAATGACGTGCGATCAATTCTGGGACGAGATTCTTTCAGGATCACTCTTTCTTCCCGCTCTTCTCCTTACCCTTTCTCCAGAAAAACTTCAGCTTGGCCTTCTTCTCCCTGGCCAATCCTCCCCCTACCCGCGGACCGTGGAAGTGCATGAAAGAAATCTTCCTGAAAAGATTCTGAAGCACTGTCAAAAGGACGAAGATCCCCGCAGCATACGAGACCAGTATGACAAGACCGCCCACCATCTCCGAGAAGCCCAGATGGAATATTATGCTCTGCCTCAATGCAAGCTCACCTACGACGAACGGATTGAACGCGGCGATTTCCTGGAGGTAAGACGGCAGGCTCTCAAGAGGTATCACAGCGCTTGAGAAAAGAAGGAAAACAGCAACGAGAGTGATGGCAGCCAGGTTGACAGTCTCCTCAGTCCTGAAGAGGAAACCCACAAGCATGCCGATACAGATGAAGACAGTAGCCACAAGGAAAACGAGCAGCAGGACCATCCATATCGACGCCAAGACCTCTGTCTCGAAGAAGAACGCGCTGACGCTGACAAAAAGAAGCAGTTGGATCAGTATCACAGCCAAAGATGTCGCGTATTTTGAAATGTTGAAAGTGAAGTAAGACGTAGGTGTGAAATTATTCCTGAAGAACGCCTTCGACTTCTTGTCCACGATCACCAGAGTGGACGCGAGAAGGATGCCTGTAATCATTATGATGAGCACCAGCAAAGTAGGGAACAGGGAGTTAAAATGCGTCTTCTGTGTAGCGACCGGCTCAATCCTCGTCGTGATAGGAGAGACTATGCTGTCCGCGCTCTTACCCTTTGCCACAGAGACGCGCTGAAGCGCCTCATCCAGCGTGCCCTGCAAAGATTCGATGTCCGATATCATGCTGTCTATGCTCGACTCTACCCTCTCGAACTCAGGGAGAAGGTCATCCCGCCGCTTCTTGACATCGCTTATCTTGCTCTTCGTGGCCGAGAGCGTGGCACTTATGCTCTCGAGCGCAGCACCTACCGCGGCTACATCACCGCTAGCGTTGGTCACATCAGAATCGATTATTGCGGTCACGTTATCGACCGCGTCCTGGACCTCGTCAGCCGCGTCATCGATATCATCAAGCTCCTCCATGACATCAGAATCATTTATCATACCCTGCGCAGCAGAAGCAGAACCCTCGATGCTGTCGACCGCCGAGTCCACCTCATCAGACATGTTGGCGGCAGCGGCCTTCATATGTGAAAGCAGGGACGAGATCCTGTCTGTCACGTTCTTTGTGTCATCTATATCGATACCGGAGAAATCTACAGATATATCAAGCCTGCTGAAACCCTTACTCATCGTCCCGCTGGCATTCCTTATGCTGTTCCCGGCATCCCTTATAGAGTCCAGCGTCGCCTCCCCTGAATGCAGCTTCTCCTCAACAAAGAGCATCCTGTCAAGAAGGTCGGAGGTCAGCTCCTCAGAGAGTTCCTCAGAACGCTCAGAGACGCGTGCGGACATCACGTCAAGCATGACCCAGACCAGGTTTATCTGTGAATAATCGACATAGAAAGTTATCTCATTCGTGCTGTCCTCCTTCACCTCCATCCCAGGAGGGAACATTATGCATGCCTCTGCCTCCTTCATCTTAACAGACCCCACGCAGCTCTCCAAAGAGTCCTGCCTGATCACACGGAAATCCTGGTTATCCATCTTTGTCATAAGAGATTCAGAAAGTTCAGAGTAAGACTCTGAATATACTGACGCGGTAAGAGTGAACGCGCTGGACTGGCTGTAAGCCAGACCCAGAAGCGAGACGAGCAGCAAAGGACCTATGAATATCACGAGCGAAGAGACCTTCGCCCTCACCAAAAGCTTGAAATTCTTCTTTATCAGCTCGAAAAGCTTGTCCATACTCTCAATCCTTCTCCATCAAAGCCTCAAAAATATCATTCAGGGTAGCATCGGCCACGTCAAGGCTGACAAGCCGCTCCTTGACAGAGTCTACCGCCTTGATGACTTCCCTCACCGCCTTGTCGCCGGGAGGGGCAAAAACTACCAGCCTACTGTCCTTCTCAAACACCTTCTCAACACCTTTGATTCTCCTGATCCTCTTCATCAGCGCAGAGTAATCACCAGATTCGAACTCAACCTCTACCTGCTGGTTCCTCCTGAACAGCCTCTTCAGCTCCTTCAGCGTCCCGTAGCCAAGTATCTTCCGGTCATGAAGTATCGCCACCTTGCTGCAGAGATTCTCAACCTCCTCCAGTATGTGCGAAGCGAGCACGATCGTAGTCCCCTTCCCGTTGATCTCCTTTATCAGCGACCATATCTGCTTCCTCATCACAGGATCAAGATCAGAAGTGGGCTCGTCAAGGAAAAGGACCTTGGGCTCATGGATGAGAGAGCACGCGATGTCAAGCCTGCGCTGCATCCCCCCCGAGAGCTCAGAGGATATCGTGTCCCGCTCAGCCTCGAGGTCAACAAGCTTAAGCAGGTATTTTGTGTTCTCCTCAACCTTCTTCCTTTTCATGCAGTAAAGCGCGCCGTACATGAAAAGATTCTCCTCCACAGTCAGGTGCTCATAGAAAGAAGGAGTCTGTGTAGCGAAGCCGAAATTCCTCTTGACCCTGTTCTGGTTCCGGAACACAGAGACGAAATCAGGGAAGTCTTTCTTATCTTTCCTGCCCTTATTGTTATCGCTGAAAAGTATATCCCTCCTGACAAGCACGTCACCAGCCTCAGCCTTAAGCGTACCGGACATCATATGGAATATGGTGGTCTTGCCAGACCCGCTCATGCCGATAAGCCCGAAGACATCCCCCGGATGCACCTCGAAATTCACATCCCTGAGCACCAACTTCTTCCTGTAGCTCTTCGAGATGTTGCGGATCATCATGATAGGCTTATCCTCAGAAGAATCAGTAGGTCCAGCTGCATCAGGTCCAGCTGAAGCTTTATCGACCTCTTTTTTACCTGCCATATCCTTTAAAAAGACCTTATCAGATTTATAAAGTTTGTGGTGGGCGGTGGAAGGCAACACCTGTTTTACCAAGTCTTAAACCTCAAAAACCTTTATAAACAGAGAGGGATTGTGAATGGAGCATGGTGTTGGAAAAGCTAGGCAGCTCACTGAAGGACACGTTCCAGAAGATAAGCAAAGCGGTCTTTGTAGATGAAAAACTCGTGAACGAGCTGATCAAGGACATCCAGAGGGCGCTGCTGCAGTCAGACGTCAATGTCAAGATGGTGTTCAGCCTCACCAAAGAGATCAAGGAGAGGCTGCTCAAGGAAGAAGCGCCTGCAGGCCTGACAAAGAAAGAGTTCCTCATCAAGATAGTCTACGAAGAGCTGGTCAGGTTCCTCGGAGAGAAAGAATCCACCATAGAGATAAAGAAAAAACCGACAAAGATAATGCTCGTAGGCCTTTTCGGACACGGAAAGACCACAACCACAGCAAAGCTGGCCAAGTATTACCAGAAACGCGGATACAAAGTCGCGATGATATCCACAGACACGTGGAGGCCTGCCGCATTCGAACAGCTCAAACAGCTCGGAGCGCAGATAAACGTGCCTGTCTTCGGCAAGCCAGAACTCAAGGATCCAGCGAAGATATACAAGGAATTTGAGCCTGAACTGCAAAAGTTTGACCTGGTCATAATAGACACCGCAGGAAGGGACGCGCTCTCAGACGAGCTCATCGAGGAACTCAACAGCATAAACAAAACAGTCCAGGCAGACGAGAGACTCCTCGTTATCGGAGGCGATGTAGGTCAGGCAGCAGAGAGGCAGGCAAAGACTTTCCACGAGACATGTGATGTCACAGGAGTCATAATCACCAAGCTTGAAGGCACTGCGAAAGGCGGCGGAGCACTGATCGCGTGCAGCGTCACAGGAGCCAAGGTCAAGTTCATAGGAGTCGGCGAGAAGGTAGAAGACCTTGAGGTCTACTCACCCGAAAGGTTCGTCGGCAAACTTCTCGGCATGGGAGACCTTGAAGGACTGCTCGAGAAAGCACGCGAAGCCATGACAGAAGACGAGGCACAGGATCTCGGCAAGAAACTGCTAAAAGGAGATTTCAACCTTCTCGACCTATACGACCAGATGCAGGCGATGAAGAAGATGGGCCCCCTGTCAAAAGTCATGGAGATGGTGCCCGGAATGGGACAGCTCAAGCTGCCCAAGGACGCACTGCAGGTACAGGAAGAGAAACTCAAGAAATGGAAGTTCATACTCGACAGCTGCACAAAAGAAGAGCTTGAAGACCCTGAGAAGAACATGAACGCATCACGTATAGACAGGATAGCCAAAGGGGCAGGAGTCAACGCCAACGAGGTCCGCGAACTGCTCAAGCAGTACAAGCAGAGCAAGAAGATGGTCAAGTCTCTCAAAGGCATGGGCGGCGGATCACCGGCGCAGATGGAGAAGATGATGAAACGCATGGGCGGCGGAAAAGGCATGCCCGGAATGCCAGGCATGAAAGGCGGCAAGAAGATGAAGTTCAAGTGATTCCTCATGAAGATCCGCAATGCGCGCAAGGACGATATCCAGGGGATATATGAGGTATTTCTTGATCTTGTTGAAGCTGAGGATAAAGCTTCAGCCAAAGTCAGCGCATCAATGAGAAGGATAAGGAAAAGAAGGCCTGATTTTGAACGCAGCTCCAAAAAGGATCTTCTTTCAGATGTAAAAGACAGGAAAAAGCGTTTCATTGTCGCTGTTGAAGGAAAACAAGTATTAGGTTATGGTCTGGGCTCTATGGTGCCCACTAAGTCTCCATTCTTTATCTATCCCAAGATGGGATACATAAATGCGATTGTGGTCAAGAAACCCCGTCGCGGCCAGAAGATAGCTGCCCGGTTGCATGATGAACTTATCTCCTGGTTCAAGAAGAGAGGATGCACCTCTGTATGGCTTGAGGTCTTCAATCCCAATCCTGCGCTCAAGATGTACGAGAAGTGGGGTTATAACAGAGCACTACAGTATATGCATAAGAAGATAAAATAAACAAAAGATTACTCAGTAAGCTTAATCACCTTATCGCCTTCCTTGCAGAGCTGGTCCGTCTTCATGCCGACGTCATCGCCTGCCTTGGCCTCGGATACCGGCTGGTGCTCCACCTGCATGGACTTCACGTCCTGCACGAAAGGCTCAGAAGCCTCGATCCTTATCCTGTCACCAACTTTAAGCCCGCCGTCCAGGCTCAGGACAGCTACACCGATCCTGTCAAAGAAGTGAGTTATCCTGCCTATCTCTTCTTCTGGCATAATATTCCCCCCAATGTTTTTGGTGGTGTAACATAGACCACCATATTATTTAAATATTCCTGTAACATATCACAACACATATCACGCATAGGCACGTAACGCATCAAGAAAAAGGTGAAAATATGGACCTGTTCAAGCGAAAGAAGAAAAAGACAGAACTCGAGAAACAGATAGAAGAGACATACGAAGTGGATGAGGGCTCAGACCTTCCGGTGCACGAGAAATTTGTCAAAGAG